>NZ_LMUJ01000048.1:0-36579 GCF_009765975.1 Acidisphaera sp. S103
TCAATTCTCATCCTGATTGACGCATTTTCTCACCCAGATTGTCGCGCTACACCGGCCTGGCCGGCCGATCCGTCCCCATTCCCGAACCACGCTCCAGCCGTCCAGCAGGTCGGCCTGCAGGCTGACAGTGTAGAACCGGGCCCTGTTCTGGCTGGTGTCCAGTCGGTGGATTGTCAGCATGGCGCAACCCCGCTCCGCTCGGCGCCGGCGGCCTCCATGGCTGCGCGCTTTGTCCGGAACGGCCCAACGTCGAACGCCCGATCATCAGGCCTGTCGGCCGGAAGGAACACCAGCCGCCGGATCGGTAGAGGTTCGCGCATCAATGACTCTGGATGCCGCAACCTGGCAGCCTCTCCCGCGCTCTTTCCATAGGCACACGGAAGGAGCGCACCATGGCAGAGACGAGTTCCACCCAAGCTGACGGCTGGGAGCAAACGCCCGCGGTCGATCCTCACCCAACTTGGCGGCCGACGTCCGAGCACGCGGAAATGAATGCATCTCATCGCAAGGT
Source organism: Acidisphaera sp. S103 (assembly GCF_009765975.1). Taxonomy (GTDB): domain Bacteria; phylum Pseudomonadota; class Alphaproteobacteria; order Acetobacterales; family Acetobacteraceae; genus Rhodopila. Next base: position 512 of record NZ_LMUJ01000048.1, read on the forward strand.
AAACGAGCTGCTGCCGCTCAGCTATCCGATTGGTGAGGAGGCCGTCTCGAACTGGTTCAAGAAAACATTCAACCGGACCCCCGAGGTGGCGGAAGTCGGTGTCATTCTGGATGCAATGGCTCGACGGGAGGCAGAGCAGCCAATAACCGAATCATCTTCTGAACGGGCATTCCTGGACAGGTAATGACCGGAGGTGCGTGAAGCCTACGCCAGCGACGCATACGCATCCACCTTGGTGCGGACAGGCACCCGCTCCCATCTTTTCCGCGACCACTCCGCCGCCGTTCGGTGTCACCATCCGCCGAGCCAGAGACCCACACCGCGGACAATACCGACCGGGAAAAATGATGCGGCCGCGACCAAGAGCGGCCAGCGCCCGTTCGCAGCGCAAAAGACGATCGATGTGAGCCATGCGGAATAGCCGATTGCGGCGATCAGCAGGAACGCCACCGCGGTCTGAACGTCCATGGCGCCGAGCCGGGCTACGCGCGTCTACACCTCTGTCTGGTTGGGCACCCTCCGGGTTTGTACACACTCACCCGCTAAGGCCTTTGCAACCGTATCCCGTCTGCTGAGACGAATTGAAGGTCCATCAGCGCCGGCGTCGAATCATCATCGCGAGCGGGATCAGCACAGCGGATACCAACACAGCCGCACCAATCAACCCGGCCGGTGTCGTCCGTCCCGTCGCGGTTATGGCGGCGAGGTTACCCAGCTTAAACTCGACGGTGCCTTTCATCTCCTCGGGGTGCGTGAGGGGCGCATCCGTTAGCTTGTCGCTCATGTCCTCGGCTCCTACTGGCTGATCAGGGATGTTAACGACCTAGCCCAATCATCAGACTGCTTGCACGACTCTTCGTCGCCCTCCAGTGCGCCTGATCGTCTGACCGTCGCGGATGCCGATCCCGCGGGCTGACGTCCTCGCGGACAGATTTTGATCCGGACGCCGTCCCCTTGCGCAACCAAATCCTGCTGCCGTTTTGACGTCACCAGCCATCACGCCAAGGTCGCCGCTTGCCGGAGCGGCCAAACGATTGGCCAGATTGATGAATAGACCCGCAACCAACCGACGCGCAGCATCCCGTGGCTTAACACCAACAAAAACTGATCCCGCCCCCTGCAAGGGGCGTTTTTTTGCCGTTACCTGCCCGATTGGTTATCCGGATGCCGTGAGGGCTGTTACTCCCCGCCGATCTCGATCAGCACCCGGCGAGCCGCTTGAACAGGCGTGCCAGTTGCCCCATCCGTGGGCTGAATTATGCCCCGGCCATGGATGCGCAGGCGGCTCTCCGCCACACCGTCGGCCACCAGTTGGTCGGCCACCACCTGGGCACGCGTCTGAGACAGATATTTGTTTGCCAGTTCGCTACCCACGCTGTCGGCCGCTCCAACCACTATCACCGAAGCGTTTGGCTGAGCATCAGCGGTCTTGGCAGCGGAGGCAATGGTGCTCAGCGCTGGTTCGTCAAGCGCCGCGGAAAAGGGCTGAAAGAAAACCGGAGTGGCCGGCGCCGTGATTTGTGGCACGTCGGCACATCCACCGAGTCCAGCCAACATGCTGAGAAACATTATCTTCTTCATAGAATTTTTGATTGCCCCCGCAACGTATTACTTCCTGGACGTAACCCAGTAATGTTTCTGTGTCTAGGCTGCCTTGAGACCGGGACAGATGAATGCACGGTAGCCGGATATCCCGAACTGCCGCGCCACGACCACCGCAGGCGCGCCCGTCCAGGTGGAGACCGCACGTTCGGGAGCTAACCTAGGCCCCATTTGGAGGCATATCCCACCCGTTGCGTGTCACGTATGGAAATTGCCGGCGTTCCCCTTCCATGGCCCGAATCTCGAGAGCAGCCGCCGGATCAGATACGCACGTCGTGTACGATGTCGACCGGTCAAAATGACGCGGCCACGACCGGCCGCGACCGGCAGCGACGAGCGAGCGCGGCGCAAAAGACGATCGACGTCAGCCACGCCGAATAAGCTAACCCTACGGGCATCTGGAGGGATTTTGCAGTGGGATGTCCAGGGAACCAGAGCGAGCGTCGCACATTTTAATCTTTGTGTTCCATGGTCGGTCTCGGGAAAGCCGTGGTTGTCTACATTGCGCCCGCACCTAAACAGTCGCGCGCTACCGATATCGATCCCAATACTTATCCCCAGGAAATCTGGCGTCGAGCGCGCGGTCGTAATCCAGGATATGCCGCGACTCTGTCACTTGTTCCCCAGCCTCCTCAGGCGTCCGTGGTGGGCGCATCATAAAGGAGGCCATAATGTCAGCAGATCTTCTGACTAAAGACGGCTCCTTCAGTGTCGTTGGAGCCAGACTCGCCGACGAGAAAGCGTGCGATTCCCATGTGCCGATCAGCATGGAGTGCGCCCTTGAATGGGCGCAGGAAAATAAGGTCAGCCTAAAGGGGGGGCAGATATCCCCTGGATCGGATTAACGACCGTCGGACGCAGATCGGGTTGCCCCATTTAAGATACAGGGAAATGCCGTCGTCGAACCCAAGGCGGTGAAGCGCATGCCGCGCCCCGTTCCGACGCCTATCGTGCACTTCGAGGAAGAGTTGATGGAGGCGGTTTTGGGGCCGGGGAGCTACCGTATCGGCCTAGTGACCCCTGAGATCGCCAGTTGGCTCTTGAAGATGAACACCGGTAACCGGCCGCCTCGAACGGGGTGAGATTTCACGCAGCACTGCGATCCGTGATTGGAATGGTGGACAATCGCCTTGAAGGCGATCGGCACGGCGGTGGTCGGTTAGCGGAACCGGCTGCGGCAATCACCAGAGCCGCCGCTTGCCGCGTGGGACAGCAAAAAGGCCGGGAATGACCCCGGCCCTTGCCTACGATCAACGTTCGGCAACGAGATTATTGGCCGCCGATGACGTTGCGGTTCAGGCTGTTGGCGGTGTTGTCGTACGGGCCGGAATGCTGAACCGTCCAGTTGCGGCCCAGAGACTGGGCGCTGGCCAACGGGGCAACAGCGGCGCTGAGGCTCAGAGCGGCCAGGGCGGCGAGGAACAGGTTTTTCATCGGAATTCTCCATCTTTGGTCGGGCGAGGTGTCCGGCTTCGATGAAGCCTAAATAAGCTGCTCGGCTGGAAAGATAATTCTGTGCCGCAGCAATATACTTATGCACCAAATGGGAAGACCATCGCCATTTTGGGCCCAGTGTCAGCGAGGTACCGGTGGCAGCAATCACGTCCGTTGTGGCCGGGGAACCGGGAACATCGCGATAGCGGCGCTGCCGACATCCACCGGATTGTCGCGAAACGCTTCAATGTCCCGCGTGGCTGCCGGAAAAATCAGGCTCCGCCAGTCCGGATGCCGAAAGCTGCTTCACCAGTGCGGCCTTCAGCCGATCCAGTCCCGCATCGGTGGTGGCCTCGCAGCGGGCGACCAGCACGGCCTGGGTGTTGGAGGCGCGCAACAGCCACCAGCCGTCCGGCGTTTGAACGCGGACGCCATCGGTCCGCGATACCTTGGCGCCCTGGGCTTCCAGCCTTGCGATGACCTCCTGGATCACCACGAACTTCCGGGCGTCGTCGCAGTCGAAGCGGACTTCCGGGGTGTTGATCACATGCGGCAATGCCTTGCGCACATCCGATAATTTGCCCTTCATCCGGGCGACGATGCCCAGGGTGCGGACGGCGGCATACAGCGCATCGTCGAAGCCGTACCAGCGGTCTGCGAAGAAGATATGGCCGGACATCTCACCGGCGAGCGGGCTGCCGGTTTCCGCCATCTTCGACTTGATCAGCGAGTGCCCGGTCTTCCACATCAGCGGGGTGCCGCCGGCCTTGGCGATCTCATCGAACAGCACCTGGCTGGCTTTGACGTCGGCGATGATCGTCGCACCCGGGCGCTCTTTCAGAACGTCGCGGGACAGCAGGACCATCAACTGGTCGCCGAACATGATTTCGCCGGTGTCGTCCACCAGGCCGATGCGATCGGCGTCGCCATCGAAGGCGATGCCGATATCGGCCTTGCGGGCGCGCACCTCGGCGATCAGTTCCACCAGGTTGGCGGGAACGGTCGGGTCGGGATGGTGGGCCGGAAAGCGGCCGTCGATGGGGCCGTTCAACACCAGATGTTCACCCGGCAGCGAGGCGACCAGCTTGTCCAGCACATCGCCCGCGGCGCCGTTGCCGTTGTCCCAGACCACATTCAGCATGCGGTCGCCGCCGTCCCAATCGGCCAACAGCCTGGCGACGTAGTCGTCGGCGATCGCCACCGCCTGTTCGCCGCCGGCGGCCTCGGGCACGACGCCGCCGGATTCAGCCAGCTTGCCGATCTGGAGAATCTGCTCGCCGAAGAACGGTTTCCGCCCCCACATCATCTTGAAGCCGTTGTAATCGGGCGGATTGTGGGAGCCGGTGACCATGATGGCGCCATCTGTCTCCAGCTTGGTCGCGGCGTAGTACAGCATGGGTGTCGGTCCACGGCCGATGCGCAGCACCTGCATGCCGCTGGCGCGCAGGCCATCGACCAGCGCCTGCTCCAGTTCGGGGCTGGTCAGCCGTCCATCATAGCCGACCGCGACCCGCGTCCCACCGCCTGTGGCGATCATCGAGCCGAAGACCCGTCCGATGGCGAAGGCGTCGGCGGGATGCAACGTACGGCCGACGATGCCGCGGATGTCGTATTCGCGCAGGACGGTCGGATCGAAATGGTGGGAGAACGCCATCGGTCAGGTCACTCTTCGGTCAGACGTAATTCTTCAGGAAGGTTCGCACCGCTTCGGCCATATCCGGCCGCTTCAGGGCGAACGCGATCTGGGCTTCCAGAAATCCTATCTTGTCGCCGCAGTCAAAGCGACGGCCTTCGTAACGCAGACCGTGAAAAGGCTGCTCGCCGATCAGCCGGGCCATGCCGTCGGTCAACTGTATCTCGTTGCCGGCGCCGCGCTCCATCAGGGCGAGATATTTGATCACCTCCGGCATCAGCACATAGCGGCCAATGATCGACAGGTTGGATGGGGCGTCCTTAGGGGCAGGCTTTTCCACGAGACCGAGCACCTCGACAAGGCTGCCGTCGTCCTGGCCGATTTTCAGGATGCCGTAGCGGTTGGTCTGTTCGGGGGGCACCTCAGTGACCGCGACGATGTTGCCGCCGGTCTGGTAATACGCCTCTGCGAGTTGCTGCAGGCAGGGTTTGTCGGCGAGGACCAGATCGTCCGGCAACAGGATGGCGAACGGGTCGTCGCCGATGAAGGCTCGGGCGCACCAGATGGCGTGGCCGAGGCCATGTGGCACCTGCTGGCGGACCGTGATGAGCGACCCGGGTTCGGTAACCGCGCCCGCCAGCGACGCCAGGGCTTCATCCTTGCCACGCTCGCGCAGAGTGGCTTCCAGTTCGAAGGCGACGTCGAAATGCTCGACCAGCGCGGTTTTGCCGCGACCGGTGACCAGGCAGAACTGCTCGATTCCGGCGGCGCGGGCCTCCTCCACCGCGTATTGGATCAGCGGCTTGTCGACGACGGGCAGCATCTCCTTGGCCGTCGCCTTGGTGGCGGGCAGGAAGCGGGTGCCCAGGCCGGCGACGGGAAGCACGGCTTTGCGCAGTTTTTTGATCACGCATCGACTCCGATTTGACTGTATCAAACGCATCACGCGGGGTGGGCGGAAGTATGGCGGATCGCGGCAAATCCGACGTCACACACAGGCGCGAGCGGCAACACGAAGCGGCGACGGTTCCCTCGATCCGGTCGTATGGCCCGGCGTGCGATAGATATGTCCATGCAACGCATTACCCAAGCAGAATGTCGCGCGCCTGATTGATTCGTGCGGCGAGCCAGTCGGAGCCGCCGGCATCAGGATGGGCGCCGCGCATCAGGCGCCGGTGTGCCTCTTTGATGTCTGCCTGAGATGCATTTGGCGGCAAACCGAGCACCTCAAAGGCTTCGGCGCGCGACATGGCGCCGGAGCGGGGAGGAGGGGCCGGACGGGGGCCGGGGCCGAACCCGCCGCCGATGTGGCGTCCCCGGGCGGCCTGCCAGCGCTGATAAACCAGCGGGCCGAACAGGGTCAGCGCCCCCAACGCTATGCCGCCGCGTCCGGTCAGGATCAGCATCAGCGCGAGACTCAGCCCGCCCAACGCCGCGATCCAGGCAAACAGCGACTTGATGGAGGTGACCGACGCCCGCTCGAACGCGCGCATGCCGCCCAGCAGCACGAACAGCACGACGCCGCCGAGGAGAAGCCACAGTATCATCAGGCCGGCGCGTCGGCTTGCTCTTGCGCCTCCACGACCGCCAGGGCGCTGAGATTCACGATGCCGCGCGCCGTCACGCTGGGCACCACGACGTGGATCGGCTTGGACATGCCCAGCAGGATCGGCCCGACCGGCAACCCGTCGGCGGCGGCTTTCAGGACGTTGAAAGAGATATTGGCGGCGTCCAGGGTCGGCATGATCAGCAGGTTGGCGCTGCCGGTCAGTTGGCTGTCGGGCACCGCCTTGTCGCGGATCGCCTGCACCAGTGCGGCGTCGGCGTGCATTTCACCATCGATTTCCAGGCCGGGCGCGCGGGCGCGGATCATCACCAGGGCCTGCCGCATCTTGCGCGCGGAGACACTGTCGCTGGCGCCGAAGCTGGAGTGCGAAACCAGCGCCGCCTTGGGGTGCAATCCGAAGCCTCGGACCGCTTCCGCCGCCAGCAGGGTCATCTCGGTGATCTGCTCCGCTGTCGGATCGGTGACCATGTAGGTGTCGCACATGAACAGCACGCCGCTGGGAATGATAAGGCACGACAGCGCATAGACCCGGTTGACGTCCGGGCGCCGCGGGATGATCGGCAGGATATACTGGATCTGCCGCCACCAGCCGCCGGTGCCCCCACAGATTGCCGCGTCCGCCTGCCCATCGTGCAGCAGCATCGCCGCCGCCACCGACGCCCGGGTCGTTATCCGCCGCGCGGCGGGCTCCGGCGGGGTGCCGCGGCGGCCGGACAGGCGCTGGTACTCGGGAATCAGCTTTTCGAAGACGTCGTGGTCGATGGACGGATCGAGGATCTGGACGGCTTGCCCAAGATTGAGCCGCAGGCCCATGTCCTTGACCTTGGCCCTGATCACGTCGCGGCGCCCGAGCAGAATGGGAAGGGCGATGCCGTCGTCGACCAGGGTCTGTGCGGCACGCAGGATGCGTTCATCCTCACCTTCCGCGAACACCACGCGCTTGGGATCATGGGACGCCGCCGCGAACACCGGGCGCATCAGGAAGCCGGAGCGGAAGACGAAGCGTTCGAGTTCGCGCTGGTAGGCGACGAAGTCGGTGATCGGCCGCCGGGCGACGCCGCTTTCGATGGCGGCGCGGGCCACGGCAGGGGCGATCTCCAGGATCAGGCGGGGATCGAAGGGTTTCGGGATGATGTAGTCGGGACCGAATACCGGGGCAGCGCCGCCGTAGGCCGCGGCGACGACCTCACTGGCCTCGACCCGGGCGAGCTTGGCGATGGCTTCCACGGCCGCGATCTTCATCGCCTCATTGATCGTGGTGGCCCAGACGTCGAGCGCTCCGCGGAAGATGAACGGGAAGCACAGGACATTGTTGACCTGGTTGGCATAGTCGCTGCGGCCGGTGGCGATGATCGCGTCCGGGCGGGCGGCGGTGACCAGATCGGGATCGATTTCCGGGTCGGGGTTCGCCAAGGCCAGGATCAGCGGTTTGTCGGCCAGCAGCGGCAGCCACTCGGGTTTCAGCACGCGCGGGGCGGACAGGCCCATGAAGATGTCGCAGCCGGGCAGGGCGTCCTGCAAACTGGTGGCATTGGTGTCGCGGGCGTAGCGGGCCATGTTCGGCAGCATGCCGGGGCGGTCCCGGGTGACGACGCCCTTGATGTCGGTCAGCGTGACGTTTTCCGGTCGCAGCCCCATGGACACCAGCAGGTCGACGCAGGCCAAAGCCGCTGCGCCGGCACCCGAGGTGACCAGCTTGACGTCCGGCAGATCCTTGCCCTGAAGCAGCAGGCCGTTGCGGACGGCGGCGGCGACGGTGATGGCGGTGCCGTGCTGGTCGTCGTGGAACACCGGAATCCGCATGCGAGCGCGGAGTTCAGCCTCGATCGCGAAGCATTCGGGTGCCTTGATGTCTTCCAGGTTGATCGCGCCGAAGGTGGGTTCCAAGGCGGCCACGACGTCGCAGAATTTGGCCGGATCGGCGGCATCGACCTCGATGTCGAACACGTCTATACCGGCGAATTTCTTGAACAGGACGGCTTTGCCTTCCATCACCGGCTTGCTGGCGAGCGGGCCGATATTGCCCAGGCCAAGGACGGCAGTGCCGTTGGTGATCACGGCCACGAGGTTGCCGCGCACGGTGTAATCGTAGGCCGCGTTCGGTTCGGCCTTGATCGCCTCACACGCGGCGGCGACGCCGGGGGAGTAGGCAAGGGCCAGGTCGCGCTGTGTCGCCATGCGCTTGGTCGGCTCGATGGCGAGTTTCCCTGGCCGGGGAAGCCGGTGGTAGTCGAGCGCGGCTTTGCGGAAATCGTCGTCCATCGTTGCCTCGGGGTCGTCGGATTGAAGAGGCGCACCATGGTGGGCGGATGAGGCGCTGGCAACATGAGGTTGGATTTTTCCCTCCGGGGGCCGGCTGGAGAATGTCACCCCACATCCAACAATGGATTTGGAAACATTATCTAAATTGGCCTGATCCCCTTGTAGTTTGTGGAAAAATATCCTCCTTAATGCCCTTCGTTTGCGCCTTTCGCGCGTCCCAAGGCATTGCGTTCCGATGGATTTTCCCGGTCTCGTTGGCCCTCGTTTCGATCCAGGCTCCGTGTGGCTGGTGGGCGCCGGTCCTGGCGACCCCGGGCTGCTGACGTTGCACGCGGCTTACGCGCTGGGGCGGGCGGATGTGGTTGTGCATGACGCGCTGGTGTCCGATGCCATCCTGTCGCTGGCGCCGCAAGCCCGGCTCGAAATGGCCGGCAAGCGTGCGGGCGGGGTTCGCACCCAGCAGCCGCGCATTAACAACCGGCTGATCCAGCTTGCCCGTCAGGGGCTGCGGGTGGTCCGGCTGAAGGGCGGCGATCCGCTGGTGTTCGGCCGTGGCGGCGAGGAGGCCCTGGCGTTGGCCGCCGCCGGCATCGCGTTCCGCATCGTCCCCGGGATCAGTGCCGGGATTGGCGGCACGGCGGCGGCGAGCATCCCGCTGACGCACCGGCGGCTGGCTCGCAGCGTGGCGTTCGCCACCGGGCACGATTCCAGCGGCGAACTGGCGGACGTGGACTGGGCGGGGCTGTCCCGCGGGTCCGAAGTGCTGGTGTTTTATATGGCGCAACGGCGGATCGGCCAGATCGCCGACCGGCTGATCGAGGCCGGCCGGTCGGCCGATGAACCGGTTGCGCTGATCAGCAATGCGACGTGCCCTGATCAGGATGTGCGGATTTCTACGCTGGCCGGTGTCCGGACGGACGTTGCCGGCATTCCGGCCGGGGCGGCGACGCTGATCCTGGTCGGCCCCACCATCGCGCTGCGCCCGCTGCTGGCGGACTGGCAACAGACCGAACCCATGACTGTCCAGACCGGAGGCACCGACCAGCGCCTCCGGGTGAATGGCTGAAGGAATCGCTATGCAGACCGCCCCCTTGCTGCCCAGCACCGCCCCGTTCCATGAGGAACAGATCGCAGCGCTGAACCGCGTGATCTCGGTGACCACGGCGGAACAGCGTGCCTGGCTGTCGGGCTATCTGGCGGGTTTGCAGGCCGCCAACGATCCGCATGCGGTATCCCCCGCGGCGCCGCCGGCCAAACGGGCGCCGCTGACCATCTTGTTCGGCACCGAATCCGGCAACGCCGAAGCCCTCGCCGCCCAGGTCCGCAAAGCCGCCACCAAGCTCGGTTTTGCCCCAAAAGTCGTTGATATGGCGGATTTCACCCCGGCCCAGGCCGCCGCCACGGAAAACCTGGTCGTCATCGCTTCCACCTGGGGTGAGGGCGACCCACCGCAGCGCGCCGTCGACTTCTACGAAGCCCTGCTGGCCGACGATGCCCCGCGCTTTGAGAAAACCCGCTTCGCCGTCCTGGCGCTGGGCGACCGAGCCTACGCCCAGTACTGCGAGATCGGCCGCAAGATCGACGAACGGCTGGCAGCCCTCGGCGGCGCCCGCATCACCGACCGGATCGACTGCGACCTCGACTACGAAACCCCCGCGACCGGCTGGATCGACTCCACGCTGGAACGGCTGAACGCCGAGGTCGGGGTGAAGGAGGTCGGTGCCTCCGTCATCCACGTCGATTTCGCTCGGCCCGGTGCCGACGCGCCGACCCGCGCACGTCCGTTCGAGGCGGAAATCACCGAATCCATCCGCCTCACAGGCAGCCGGTCGACCTCCGACACCCATCATGTCGCCGTGTCGCTGGAGGGCTCCGCCATTCAGTACGAACCCGGCGACTCGCTGGGCGTCGTCCCGTCCAACGATCCGTCCCTGGCCGATGCGGTGCTGAAGGCAGCGGGGCTGACCACTGACGCCAAGCTGCGAGACGCGCTGATCGACCGGCTCGACATCACGACGCTGACCGTCAAGCAGATGGAAGACTTCGCCCGCGAAACCGGCACGGCACCGCTGCCGGCGGACTGGGCCACCGGCCGGCAGATCATCGATCTGCTGGAAACCGCGCCCGGCGCGTTGACGGCGGAACAACTGACGACGCTGCTGCGCCCCCTGCCTCCGCGTTATTACTCGATCGCCTCCAGCCGCAAGGCGGTGGGCGAGGAAGCCCATCTGCTGGTCGCTGGCCTGCGCTACACATCGCATGGCCACGAACGCGCCGGCGTCGCGTCGATCGACATCACCGCCCGCCACCGCGAGGGCGACAAGCTGAAGGTCTTCCTTCGCCCGAACCAGCATTTCCGCCTGCCGGCAGACAACAATCGCCCGGTCATCATGGTCGGCCCCGGCACCGGCCTGGCCCCGTTCCGCGGCTTCCTGCAGGAACGCGAGGCGACCGGTGCGACCGGCCGCAACTGGCTGGTGTTCGGGCACCGCAACTACACCCACGACTTCCTGTACCAGCTGGAAGTGCAGGATTGGCTGAAATCCAAGCTGCTGACTCGGATGGATGTCGCCTTCTCCCGCGATCAGCCGGAAAAGCGGTACGTCCAGGACGCGCTGTGGGACGCCCGAGGCGATCTCTACGCATGGCTGAAGGACGGCGCCGCGCTCTACGTCTGCGGCGACGCCAACGCCATGGCGAAAGACGTGCATGCCACCCTGCTGCGCATCCTGGCCGACCAGGGCCAGCAGGATGATGCGGCGGCGAAGGCGGAACTCGACACCATCCGCCGCGACGGCCGCTACCTGCGCGACGTGTACTGAGGATCATCACGATGGACGCCGACCGGCCACTCTCGGCCAACGAAGGCCTTAAGGAACGCAGCAATTTCCTGCGCGGCACGATCGCCGAGGGCCTGACTCGCGTGGAAACCGGCGCGCTCGCCGACGACGACACGCAACTGACGAAATTCCACGGCTTCTACATGCAGGACGACCGCGACCTGCGCGCCGAACGCGGCAAGCAGCGGATGGAAAAAGCGTTCATCTACATGGTGCGGATGCGCTGCCCCGGCGGCATCCTGAAGCCCGCGCAGTGGCTGCAACTGGAGAAGATGGCGCGGGAACGCGGTAACGGTTCCATCCGCCTGACGACCCGCGAAACCGTGCAGTTCCACGGCATCCTGAAGAGCAACCTGCAACCGTTGATGCAGGGCCTGAACGCGGTCAGCCTCGACACCATCGCCGCCTGCGGCGACGTCAACCGCAACGTCATCGCCTCCCTCGACCCCTGGCGGCCGGTATTGCATGCGGAGATCAGCGGCTTGGCGCGCAGGCTGTCGGCCCATCTGCTGCCGAAGACCCGCGCCTGGCACGAGATCTGGCTGGGTGCCGAGAAACTCGCCGGCGGCGTGGTGGAGGACGAGCCGATTCTCGGCCGCACCTATCTGCCGCGCAAGTTCAAGATCGCCATCGCCCTGCCGCCGAACAACGACATCGACGTGTTCGCTCACGACCTGGGCTTCATTGCGATCCTCAACGAGGGAAAAATCGTCGGCTACAATGTATCGGTCGGCGGCGGCATGGGCATGACCCATGGCGAACCGGAGACCTACCCGCGGATTGGCGACGTGATCGGCTTCTGCAAGCCGGAAGACGTGATCGATGTCGCCGAGAAAGCCGTCACCGTGCAGCGCGACTATGGCGACCGGTCCAACCGCAAGCACGCTCGGGTCAAATACACCATCGACGACATGGGCCTGGACCGCTTCGCCGGCCTGATCAACGAACGCCTGACCGTCAAGCTGGAACCGGCGAGGGACTACAGCTTCACCTCCACCGGCGACCGGATCGGCTGGGTCCATGGTGACGACGGACTGTCGCATTTCACGGTCTTCATCGAAAACGGCCGCGTCCGCGGCCAGATGATGGCCGGCCTGCACGCGATCGCCGCATTGGACATCGGCCGCTTCATGATGACGGCCAATCAGAACCTGATCCTGGCCGACATTCCCGCCGCATCCCGTCCCCAAATCGAGGCGTTGCTGGCTGAACACGCCCTGGACCGGCCGCATAGCGGACTGCGCCGCAGCTCGATGGCCTGCGTCGCGCTGCCGACCTGCGGTCTGGCCCTGGCCGAGAGCGAACGTTATTTACCCGACCTGATCGACCGCCTGGACGACGAACTGGACCGTTTCGGCCTGCGCGAGGACGAAATCACCATCCGCATGACCGGCTGCCCTAACGGGTGTGCTCGTCCGTATGTGTCGGAAATCGGTTTGGTTGGCCGCACCCCCGGCATCTACAACCTCTACATCGGCGGCGCCCATGAAGGCGTGCGGATGAACAAGCTGCACCGCCGTGACCTGGATGGTGACGGCATCGTCGCCGCGCTGTCACCGCTGTTCGAGTCCTATGCGAAGGAGCGGACGCAAGGTGAGCGGTTCGGCGACTTCGTCATTCGGGCCGGGGTCGTGAAGCCGACCGTGAATGGCCTGGACTTCCATGAAAATCTGTCCGCAGACGTGGGGAGCTGATCAATGCGCGCTGTTCGTGCCCTGACGAGTGGTTTTGGTTTCTCCACGGAGCAGCCCTGGCTGCCCGGATTGCCCCATGTGGCGGCGGCCTTGGCAACCTATTTCGTGTTTGGCGCGCGGGCCTGCGTGACCGGGTTGCTGCTGGCGACGCTGGCGAGTTTTGTCGTCTATCTGCCGGTGACGGCGCTGACGTTGAACGGCGGCCGAGCGATCGGCGCGGATGCGCCGGCACCGGTGCTGACGACGCGGGCGCAGATGGTGCTGCTGGGGCTGTGGACGCTGACGGCCTGGGCTGGGGCCGCATTGACGGCGGTGGCTGGTTGAACCCCGCGGCGGCGACGGCCTGACAACTTCGATTCGAAACGATGGCGCGCGGGCGTTTCAGCGCTTTATGACAAGGCCCTGTCCGGTCGGCAGCGGCATGACGCGATAGCCGCGCTGGCCGAACCATGGGTCCTCGCTGAGCTTCTGCCGGCGATACACCCCCGCCCATTCGTAATCGTCCAGGATGATGATCCCGGACGGCACGACGCGATCGAACAAGGCATCCAGCGCGGCGATCTCGGCTGTCGCCTGATTGAGGTCGATGTGCAGATAGCTGATCCGTTCGGGGGATTGGCCGGCGAAAACCGCGGGAATCTCGCCCAGCACGATATTCACCTGTGGATAGGCCGCGAACTTCGCGCGGATTTCGTCGGCCAGGCCGGGGCCATGGTCGGCCATGGCGTGGTGTTCCATGTCCGGCGTGTGGTCGAACAGGTCGTAGCCCCAGAAGGTGCGGGGAAACACGGGGCCGCCCAGGTAATCGACCACGGTCTTGATGCCGACGCCCCGATAGCAGCCGCACTCGACGAAATCGCCGTCCAGATGCACCGCGTGATAGGCGGCACAGGCCAGGATATAGCGTCGCCACACGATGGCGAAATCCGAGTCGGAATCGATGTTGCCTCGCCAGGCGGCGACGAACGGTGCGTCCTCGAACATGGAGTTGTTGCGACCCCAGGTGAGGAAGTTGTCGGCGAAATGGAAGCCAGGCTGGACGCGTTCGGTGACGGCCCGGGCCAGGCTGGTGACCATGTCCCGGTCGGTGGACCCCCAGAACACCGGGAAGAAAAAGTTCTGCAAGGTGCCCGCATCGGGCGGGGTCAGGATCGGCAGGTTCATTTTGAGCCTCGCTGGGGTCCGCAGACCGTTCGCGGGCGAGACTGGCAGGGAATGGTTAACGAGATGTGAATCCGCCGAGGCGACGCCGGCGGTTCGATGGCGCCGTGCGGTATGGTCCCGGGCCAATCTCCAGCCTCATGCTCGAAACCCGACAGATATCGTGATGATGTCATCCCCAGCGCGTCACGGACGTCCGACAGGCGCGACCCGGATACCGGGGGGCTCGCAGCGTTGTCCCCGCCGTCCTACATCAGTCGGCGGCGAACGACGGAACGGTTGAGGGCAGGAGGTGGATCGAATGACCTTTGCGGCCGTCGGTACTATACGGTTGGTCCCTGCCACGGCAGCGGATTCGCCAGGTACGACCCTGGTTCCGGCAGATTTTTTCCTAAATCATCGGCGAAAGCGGCCAGTGCCGTGGGGTAGATCACATGTTCCTGCCGCAGCACCCGAGCCGCCAGTGTGTCTTCTGTGTCGCCGGGCAGCACCGGCACGGCTGCCTGGGCCAGGATCGGACCCGCATCCATTTCCTGCGTGACCAGATGGACGGTGCAACCGTGCAGTTTTACCCCGGCTTTCAACGCCCGAGCATGTGTATGCAGGCCGGGGAAAGACGGTAGCAGGCTGGGATGGACATTCAGCATGCGGCCTTGCCAGGCGTCGACCAAGAGCGGGGTCAGCAGCCGCATGTAGCCGGCGAGGCAGACGATTTCGATGTCCGCCGCGCGCAGCATCGCATCGATCGCGGCCTCATGCGCCGCCCGGTCGCCGCCGAACGCACGATGATCGACAGCCTCGGTTCGGATACCGGCCTGTCGGGCGGCGGCCAACCCGGCGGCATCGGGCCGGTTCGACAACACAAGGTCGATCCGCACCGGGAAGGCCGGATCGGCTGCCGCGGCGACCAGGGCCTCCATGTTGGAACCCCGGCCGCTGATCAGGATGGCGGCGCGGCGTTTCACGCCAGCCAACCGGGCGGCGGCTCGACTCGTACCGAGGCCGGCCCGTCCGCCGCCTGAATCGTCCCGATTCGGCTGACGGTTTCGCCCGCCGCTTCCAACACCCGGATCGCCGCATCGGCATCGGACACCACCAGCGCCATTCCGACGCCGCAGTTGAATACTCGCAGCATCTCCGTCGCCGCGACGCCACCTGTCCGAGCCAGCCAGTTGAATACTGGCGGGACTGGCCAGTTGGTGTTCAGCAACGCGGCGAACCCATCCGGCAGCACGCGCGGAAGGTTGCCCGGCAGGCCGCCGCCGGTGATATGTGCGGCGGCTTTCAGCAGTCCTGCCCGATGCAATGTCAGCATCGAGCGCACATAGATCCGGGTTGGCGTCATCAGTGCCTGGCCCAGCGTCCGCTCCGGGGCGAACGGCGCGGGATCGGTCCAGTGCAGGCCGCTGGTCTCGACGATCCGGCGCACCAGGGAAAATCCGTTGGAGTGCACGCCGCTGCTGGCCAGGCCGAGGATCGCGTCGCCGGCCGCGATCGGACGCGGCAACAGGTTGCCTCGCTCTGCCGCGCCGACGGAGAATCCAGCCAGATCGTAGTCGCCCTTGGCATACATCCCCGGCATCTCGGCGGTTTCGCCGCCCACCAGCGCACAGCCGGCCTGCCGGCACCCATCGGCGATGCCGGCGATGACCGCACTGGCTTGCTGCACCGACAATTGGCCGGTGGCGAAATAATCCAGGAAGAACAGCGGCTCCGCACCCTGTACCACAAGATCGTTGACGCACATCGCCACCAGGTCGATGCCGACGGTGTCGTGCAGTTCGGTTTCGATGGCGATTTTCAGCTTGGTGCCGACGCCGTCAGTGGTGGACACCAGCACGGGGTCGGTGAAACCCGCCGCTTTCAGGTCAAATAACGCGCCGAAGCCGCCCAGGCCGCCCATCACGCCAGACCGGTGGGTTGCCTTCGCCAGGGGTTTGATCATCTCCACCAGGGCGTCGCCGGCCTCGATATCGACGCCCGCGGCGCGGTAATCCAGCCCGCTTCCGGACTGTGGCGCCGCATGCGCGCCTTGGTGATCCGCACTGGTCATGGCAAACCTCGATATCCCTAGCCGCTCGGTGGATGAAGGACGACAGAAACCATGGGCAGGCCACCGATTGCAATCCACTCAATAGGCCGCCGGATGGGGGCCGAGGATCATGCCTGACGGGCCGCCGCCGGAACGGAGCGCCACCGGGTCCCTGGTCAACCTGGCGAACATCATCACGTTCGGCCGCCTGTGCGCCGTACCGCTGGCGTTCTGGCTGGTGCTGGTCCACCGCATCGACAGTGCCTTCCTGCTGTTCGTCGCGGCCGGCCTGTCCGACGCCTTGGACGGGTGGCTGGCGAGGCGCTACGGCGGCAACGCGATCGGCGCCTTGATGGACCCGGTGGCGGACAAGTCGCTGCTGGTGACGATGTACATCACCCTCGCGGCGATCGGCGAACTGCCCGCCTGGATCGCGATCCTGGTGGTTTTCCGCGACCTGCTGATCGTGGGCGGCATTGTCGTGCTATCCGTGCTAGGACATGCGGTGACGATCAAGCCGCTGTCTATCTCCAAGCTGAACACCGTGATGCAGATCGTGCTGATCGGGGTCAGTTTGCTGAAAGGCGGCTACGGCCTGGGAATCCCTGGCTTGCCGGACGTGCTGACCTGGTGCGTGGTGGCGACGACAGTGGCCTCGGGCGCGGCTTACGTCTGGAAGGCGGCGCGTGGCACATGAACGTGGGGTCATCAATAGCGGGAGACTGAATTGGCGGTAGCCGACAAGGATCAACTTATCGAGGCGACGCCAGCCGAGCAGGACCAACTTATCGGGGCGACGTCAACCGACTCGATGTCCACGCCGCCCCGGGTGTTTCACGCTACCCGGGCGCAACGCTTCGCACTGATCATCGGCCTGCTGGTGGTGTTCTGGCTGGCGTTGCAGTTGTTCGCCTCGGTCCTCGCGCCGTTCGTCGCGGCGGCGGTCATCGCCTATGCGCTCGATCCGGCGGCGACGCGGTTGACCAGGCTGGGCCTGCCCCGGGGCGCCGCCGCGCTGCTGATGATCCTGGCGGTGATCGCCGCGGTGCTGCTGTTCGCGCTGCTGCTGTATCCGCTGGTGATCGTTCAGGTCGGGCTGCTGGTGAACCGCATCCCGCAATACGCCACGCTGGTGCAAGGCTGGGCGCGGGAGATGCTGACCCATCTGCAAGAGAATTTCGGCCCCGACGTGGTCAACGACAAACTGCGCGACCTGGTCAGCGGCCAGGCCGGATCGATGCTCAGCATCCTGCTTTCCACCGTCACCGGCGTCCTGGGCAGCGGTTTCGCCATCTTCAACCTGCTGTCGCTGGCCGTGGTCACGCCGGTGGTCGGGTTCTATCTGCTGCGGGACTGGCCGAAAGTGGTGCGGATGGTGGATTCCTGGTTGCCGTACCGCTACCGGGACGTGATCCGAGCGCAGGCGCGGGAAGTCGACCGTATCCTGTCCGCCTGGGTGCGCGGTCAGGCGCTGTGCTGCCTGCTCCTCGCGCTGTACTATGCGGCCAGCCTGACGGTCGCGGGCCTGGACCTGGGGCTGATCGTCGGACTGATGGCGGGACTGCTGTCCTTCATTCCCTATGTCGGATCGATCGCCGGCGGTGTCACCGCGCTCGGCCTGGCGCTGGCCCAATTCCCGCATTGGCGGGGAGTCGTGGTGGTCGGCGCCGTGTTGATCATCGGACAAATCCTGGAAGGTTACGTGATCTATCCGCGCTTCCTGGGGGATCGGGTGGAATTGCCGGCGGTGTGGGTCATCTTCGCCCTGTTCGCCGGTGGCGCGGCGTTCGGCTTCCTGGGCGTGATGATGGCGGTGCCGGTGGCGGCGACGATCGGCGTGCTCGCACGCTTTTGGCTGCGCCGTTATCTGGCGAGTCCGCTGTACCTCGATCCGCCGTCCGTCTGATGCCGTCCGAACGCCTGCAACTGCTGCTGCCGTTTCCGTACGCGCCTGGCTATGACGCTCGGGATTTCCTGCCGGCGGCTTCCAACCGGGAGGCGCTGGCATGGCTGGATGCCGACTGGCCGGATCGACGGCTGGCGCTGTTCGGGCCGGCCGGATGCGGCAAGTCGCACCTGCTGCACATCTGGGCGGAGCGGAGCGGTGCCCGGATTCTGACCGGCCAGATGCTGACCGAACAGACGCTGCCGGAGCTGGACGACATGTCCGGGAACGGCGCGCTGGCACTGGACGACGCGGATACCGCCCGTCCGGATACGGTTTTGCTGCATCTGCTCAACACAGCGCGCGACCGGGGCCTGCGCGTCGTGCTGGCGGGCCGTGCGGCGCCGTCGCGCTGGCCGGTTCGCCTGGCCGACCTGTCCAGCCGGTTGCGCGCCATCACCGCGGTGGAAATCCGGCCGCCGAGTGACGATCTGCTGGCCGCCTTGCTGGTGCATCTGTTGGCCGACCGGCAATTGAACGTGGCACAGCCGGTGCAAGACTGGCTGCTCACCCGCCTGCCTCGATCACCGTCGGTGTTGCGACAGGTGGTGGCGCAACTGGACCGCACCAGCCTGGTGGTTGGCAAGCCGATCACCCGCGCGCTGGCCGCCGGTATCCTGGCGGACGGCGGTTTTGCGATCGCCGAGGGCGATGAATCCGCCATTGCGGATGGCGATGAAGTTTCTATGTCAGGGGTTGACCCCTCCTCCCAGCCGCCCGGCTTCCTGTAAGGTGGCCCTTGTCACACGAAGGGACCGGACTCATGGTGCTTAAGGCCGATACCGCGGAGCTGATGGAACGGGCGACACGGCCGGATGGAAAACCCGCCCCATCCAGGCAGGCCAAGGCAAAAGACCGGCAACGCGCCGAACCGCAGGTGGCCGAATCCCCAGCGGTCGAACCCACCGTCGCCCTGGACAGCCCGGACCGCTTCATCAACCGGGAGCTGTCGTGGCTCGATTTCAACCATCGCGTCCTTGAGGAAGCCGAGAATCCGCGCCACCCGTTGTTGGAACGGCTGCGCTTCCTGTCGATCAGCGCCTCCAACCTCGATGAGTTCTATTCCGTCCGCGTCGCTGCGCTGATCGGGCAGGCGAAGGCTGGCGCGACGCTGGTCTCGGCTGACGGCCGCACGGCGGCGCAGCAGTTGACCGCCATCAAGCAGCGCGCCGAACTGCTGCTGGCCGACCAGCAGCGCGTCCTTGGCACATTGCTCGACCTGCTGCGCGGGGCCGGGGTCGTGTTGTGCCACACCGACACGCTGTCCGACGACGATAAATCCTGGCTGGATGCCTGCTTCATGGAGCGGGTTTTCCCCGTGGTCACTCCGCTGGCGGTCGATCCGGCGCATCCGTTCCCGTTCATCTCCAATTTCGGGCTGGTGCTGGCGCTGCATCTGGTGCGGGAGGACGACGGGTTGCCGATGCGCGGCCTGCTGCCGCTGCCCAGCCAGATCGAGCGTTTCGTGCGCCTGCCGGCCGGCAATCCCGGGGACCCGATTCGCTTCATCCTGCTGGACGACCTGGTCGTGCTGTTCCTCGACCGGCTGTTTCCCGGCTTCCGCCTGACCGGCCATGGCCTGTTTCGGGTGATCCGCGACACCGACGTGGAATTCGAGGAAGAGGCCGAGGATCTGGTGCGATCTTACGAGACCGCCCTGAAGCGCCGTCGCCGCGGGGTGTCGATCCACCTGGAGATCGCCGCCGGCATGCCGCAGGAACTGCGTGACCTGGTGATCGACGAACTCGACGCTGCGCCGGATGAGATCCATGACGACCAGCGTCTGCTGGGCCTGGCCGACACGAAGCAGATGATCGTCGACGACCGGCACGACCTGCTGTTCGCACCATATACGCCGCGCTTTCCCGAACGCATCCGCGATTTCGGCGGCGATTGCTTCGCGGCGATCCGGGCGAAGGACATCATCGTCCATCATCCGTATGAAAGCTTCGACGTGGTGGTGCAGTTCCTGCGCCAGGCTGCCCAGGATCCGGCGGTGATCGCCATCAAGCAGACGCTGTACCGTACCAGTCGCGACAGCACGATCGTCAACGCGCTGATCGAGGCATCGGAGGCCGGCAAGTCGGTCACCGCTATGGTGGAGCTGCGTGCCCGTTTCGACGAAGAGGCGAATATCCGGTTGGCCCGGCGTATGGAAGCTGCGGGCGTCCAGGTGGTCTACGGGTTCACCGAATTGAAGACTCATGCGAAACTATCGCTGGTGGTGCGACGGGAAGCGGGTGCGATCCGGTCGTATGCCCATTTCGGTACCGGAAATTACCATCCGATTACGGCGCGTATCTATACCGACCTGAGCTTCTTCACCACCGATCCGGCGCTGACGCGCGATTCCGCCCGCCTGTTCAACTTCATGACTGGCTATGCCCGTCCGGAGATCATGGAGGAACTGGGTTTCAGTCCGCTTACGACACGGGCGAAACTTCTGGCCCTGATACACAAGGAAATCGCTTTCGCGCGCGACGGGAAGCCCGCGACCATCTGGCTGAAGATGAACAGCCTGACCGACGTCGCATTGATCGATGCGTTGTATGAGGCATCCCAAGCGGGGGTGAAGGTCATGGGCGTGATTCGCGGTATCTGCTGCCTGCGCCCCGGCGTGCCCGGCCTGTCCGACAATATCCGCATCAAATCGATCGTCGGCCGCTTCCTGGAACACGGCCGTGTCTACGCCTTCGGCAACGGCCGCCCGTTGCCCAGCCGTCATGCCAGGGTCTTTATCAGCTCCGCCGACTGGATGGAGCGTAACATGGACTGGCGCGTCGAAACCCTGGTGCCCATCCATAACCCCACCGTCCATGCCCAGGTGCTGGACCAGATCATGGTGATCAATCTGAAAGACTCGCTGCAATCATGGGAACTCAACGCCGATGGCGCCTGGACGCGTGTCGAGCCCGGCCGCCAGGCGGTTTCGGTGCATGACTACTTCATGACCAATCCGTCCCTGTCCGGTCGTGGATCGGCGCTGCATGGACCGCCCGTGGCCGTACCGTCCCCGCTGATGGGGACAAAGCGGCAGGACCGGGTGACGCAGGATTGATGCATGTCCTTTCCCATGCCTCCTAAATTACCGCGTTGCGGTGTCGTCGATCTTGGGTCCAACTCTGTCCGGCTTGTGGTGTATGAAGGCCACACCCGCAATCCGATGCCGATCTTCAACGAAAAGGCGGTGCTGCGGCTGGGCCGAGGTTTGCAGACGACCGGACGGCTGAACGAGGAAGGCATGGCGCAGGCGCTGACGGTCATGCATCGGTATCACGCCGTGGCGCGCGCCATGGGTGCCCAGCCGTTCGAGGTGTTGGCGACGGCGGCGGTGCGCGACGCCGACAATGGGCCGGCCTTCGTCGAATCCCTGCGCGACCGGCTGCCGAACGTGCCGATCCACATCCTGTCCGGGGCCGAGGAAGCGGCTTACTCCGCCGACGGCATGCTGTGCGGCATCCCCGCCGCGGACGGTGTGCTCGCGGATATCGGCGGCGGCTCGCTGGAGGTCGTGCGGCTGGTCGACGGTACGCGCGGACCGTCGCAAACGTTGCGGCTGGGCGTGATTCGGCTCGCGGAGCGGTCGGGCGGCGAGCCGGTGCGGGCTCGGGCGATCGCCGAGGAAGATCTGCAAACCGTGCCGTGGCTTGGCCAGGCGGCCGGCAGTGACCTGTACCTGGTCGGCGGCGCCTGGCGCGCTTTGGCCCGCATCCACATGGCGCAGACCAGCTATCCGCTGAACATGGTGCATCACTACACGATCGGGCGGGAGGAAGCGCGCGACCTGGCCGGGCTGATTTCCACCGCGCCGCGCAAGGTGCTGGAACGACTGCCCGGCGCGCCGCGCCGCCGCGTCGACGACCTGCCGTTCGCCGCCGTGGCACTGCGCCGGCTGCTGCGGGTGACCGCCGCCCGTCGGGTGATCTTCAGCGCCAGCGGCCTGCGCGAAGGTTGGTTCATGCGACGGATGCCGCGGGAGATCCAGGAGCAGGATCCGTTGCTCAGCGCGGCCTATGAACTCGCCGCCCGGCATGGGCGCGATCCGTCATTGCCGCCGGCGCTGATGGCGTGGACCCAGCCGCTGTTCCCGCGTGAGACCGCGATGGCCGAGAGGCTGCGGGAGGCGATGTGCTGGATGTCCGACATCGGCAGCCACGACCATCCGGAATTCCGCGCCGAACAGGCGTTCCTGCGGGTCCTGCGCCAGCCCGGCGTCGGGCTGGATCACCATGCTCGGGCGTTCCTGGCGTTGGCTGTCGCGCTGCGGTACGAGGCGGAATCGGATGCCGCCTTCCTGCGCCCGTCTCGCCTGCTGCTGGATATCGAGACGGCGAACCGGGCGGAGATACTGGGGATCGCGCTGCGGCTGGCCTATACGCTGTCGGCCGGCACCAAGGATCTGCTGGCTGGGACACGGCTGCGGATCGAGGGGCCCAGGCTGCTGTTGCTGCTGCGGGAGAACAGCGGCGTGTTCGCCGGGGAAAGCGTGATCCGTCGGCTGGAACGGCTGGCCCAGGCTGTCGGGCTGCAAGCCGCGGCGGAACGGGACGTGATGGCGGCCGCGGAATGATCCGGTGCGCCCGTCCCGGCGAGGCGGGCGCAGTGCGCGGCGTCGTGCTGTCGGCTTACGAGCGCTATGTGGCGGTGATCGGAACCGAACCGGGGCCGATGCTGGACGATTACGCGGTTCGGATCGCGGCGGGTCAGGTGTGGGTGCTGGAGGACGCGGGCGCGATTGCCGGTATCTTGGTGCTGGAGAACGGCCCCGATTGTTTCTTGCTCGACAATATCGCGATCCGGCCGGATCGGCAGGGGCGAGGGCTCGGTCGGCTGCTGCTGGATTTCTCCGAGGCGGAAGCGGTGCGGTGCGGGTGGGGGGCGATTACGCTGTACAC
Organism: Acidisphaera sp. S103; assembly: GCF_009765975.1. GTDB lineage: Bacteria > Pseudomonadota > Alphaproteobacteria > Acetobacterales > Acetobacteraceae > Rhodopila. The sequence goes on from NZ_LMUJ01000048.1 coordinate 23,577, forward strand.
GCATGTGCTGATGGTTGAGAATATCGCGATCTATGCGGCGCGGGGGTATGTCGAGCGAGAACGCCGGACGGAGAAGGGGTTCGATCGGGTGTATATGGAGAAGCCGCTCATTGGCTCATCTGCTGATCTATCGGCGACGAATACCAAAACGCACTGACCTCTACCCGCATCATTGCCGGGCGCATTCAGTCGGAGTCATGACGAGGCCATGCGACGGGTGAGATGGCCCGGACAGACGCTCGGCCTTGACGAACCAAGGGGCCGCGCGAACCGAATAAGTTTGTCCCGCCGCCAAAACCCATCCTAAGCTTCCCGCCAGCGCCCCCAATCAAAATCAAACCGGCGCGGACATAGGACCCTGGGGAGGGAACTGATGGCGGAGCGTATAACCTACGACGGGGTCATGGCGGCCCGCATCGACCGCCTGCCGTTGACGCGGGTGCAGTGGCAACTCGCGATCCTGGTGGAGGTCACCTGGGGCTTTATCATCTTCGATACGGACGGCATCGGCGCCAGGCTGTATCCGTTCGTCTGGCGCCCCAACCACATCATCGACGTGGTGCAATACGCGGTGATCCAGGCGCTTCAGGTCGGGTTGGGCATCCTGCTGGGTGTCTACATCATGAGCTTCGTGGCCGACCGGTACGGCCGCCGCCCGGCGATCCTATTGGCGACCCTGCTGGGCGGCCTTTGCATCTGGCCCTTCGCCTACGTCACCAATTTCGGCTGGATGGTGGTGCTGTCCGTCCTCAGCACCCTCGGCGTCGGCGGGATCGTCGCGACCCACTCGGTCTACCTCTCCGAGATGACCTCACCCGACGTCCGCAACCGGGTACTGTTGACCTCCCAGGCTGTGACCGCCGTGGTCGCGGTGGGCGTCAACCTGCTCGCCTTCGCCTGGATCCCCAGCAACTGGCAGCTCTTCCTGTGGGTTAGCGCGGCGATCGAGATCGCGATCCTGCTGCCGCTGCTCTACTGGAAACTGCCCGAATCGCCCCGCTGGCTGGAGGCCCATGGCCGGCACGAGGAAGCCGAACAGGCGATGGTGCTCTACGAACGGCGCTGCCAAGCGGCGTCGGCCGCGCCGCTGCCGCCGCCCAACCCGGTGCTGGATCGGGTGATCGGCGCCGCCGGCGGATCGTGGACCGAATTGTTCACCAACCCGCAATATCGCAGCCGCACCTGGCTGCTGATTGTCGTCTGGCTGCTGGCCTATGCCGGGCTGATCTACGGCGTGGGCGCGTTCGCGGCGGTGTTCATGGTCGATCACGGCGGCAATGCGCATTTCGTCTTCCTGACGATCGCCATCGCCTACGCCGCATTGTTCGCCGGCTTCCTGGTGAACGCCCGCTTGGGTGAGCGGGTCGAGCGGCGCGAAGTCATATTCTTCTCCGGCGTGCTGTTCGCGGCGTCCTGGACCGTGGCGTGGATGGTGCCCAATTTGTGGGTCATCGCCGCCTGCTACATCGTCAGCCGGGTCGGAACCGGGTTGTTTCTGTTCAATCTGTACAACTACACGGCGGTCGCCTACCCGACTCGCATCCGGTCGAAAGCGTTCGCGTGGACCGACGGCCTGGGTCACCTCGGCGCCTGGGCGGGGGTGACCTTGCTGGGGCCGCTCTACGCATTTGGACCGGATCATCTGGGCTGGATCCTGTGGATCATCATCCCCGGCGCCCTATTGCCGGCTGTGCTGATCCGCTTTGGCGGCATTCGCCAGGCGCGAGCGGTGCTGGAGCAAATCTCGACGTAAGCCGGGTTCAACCCCTGGTTGGCGCCGGCCGGGGTATCCGGTCGGTGTCGATCTCCTGGTAGTTCCAGAAACTGTCCAGCGCGATGCGCAGCCGGTTCGGCTTCGGCCGCAGCCGCATACCGTCCGCCGCGCTGACCGGGGCGTGCGGCGCCAGGACCACGCGCCAGAAATCCGGAGTCAGCACCGTGTCGTCCATCGAGGCATGGGACGTGGCATCGGGCGTCGTCCCTCGCCACCCCAGATGGATCGGCAGCGGTGCCAGTGCATGCACGTGCTTGCCGAAATAGGGTGCCTCATGGGCCAGTCCGGAGTTCACCGTCAGCACCGCGCTGATCTGCGGCAACGACAGCATCCGGTAGACATTGTCCTCGATTACGCCGATCACGCGGGTTGGTGCCGCGGCGGCGACTTCGAGCAGCGAATGATGCCGGTCCAGCGGGTGCGGTTTCAGCACCACGGCCGGGTAACGGGCGCAGATTGCGTGGATTTCCGCTGTCCTTGGCATCGCATCGAAGAATCGGCCATCGACGATCTGGGTCGAATCGAACCGCCGCTGGCCGGCGACCAGCAGCGTGTTGTCCGGAACCCGAGCCTCGGAGATGAAGCGGCACATCGCCTCCCGCAGGCCGGCGGTGGTGAATATCTCGCTTTCATGGACCGCCATCGACAGCAGTGCCGCCTGGGTTTCCGCGACCGAGGCGCGCGCCGCGAACAGCAGATCGTCCAGGAAACGCACCGGATGCAGTCGCAGGTCGATATACGGCACCGCCTGGTCGTCCAGCAGGCGGACCAGCCAGGGCGGCATCTCGTAACCGATGCAAAATCGCCGGCGCAGGCGTTCGAGGATCGGGCCGGGGTCGGGCAACCGGTCGTGGATGCAGGCCCAGTACGCGTCCGCCTCGGTCCGTGGGCGCAGGGCTTCGATCCAATCCGTCAACGGGGCGGCCGTCAGCGCTTCCGACGGCAGGCTCGATGCGAGATAGATCGGACGCTTGATGGCATTCCACAACCACAGGGTGGGACGATCGGTCCCGCCCGGCCGGCCGTTGCCATCCGGGCGCAGCAGATCGCCGACGACGATCGCACCCTCGATCACGATCGTGCCGGTCATGTCAACAGATGCTGCAGCGATGCCGCGATCTTTGCCGGGGATGTGACGCCGGCCGCCGATGCCACACTGGCCAAGGACGACGTCACCGACTGAGACGGGCCGCCGTGATGGTGATGGTCATGCACCGACCCTGTCTGGGCATCCAGTTCCTGACCGAAGCTGGTCGCCGGAGGTGTCGATGTGATCCCCTGCGACCCAAGCTGCTGGGAAGCCGGCGACACGCCATTCACCGCGCTGATCGACATGGTTCTTTTCCTGTGACTGGCCCGAGGGCCGATGGACAGCCACCGGGCTTTAGCAGGCAGACCTTAACGAACGGTGAATCATGCGACCCCGTCCGATTTCGCCGGCAGCACGAAGCGGCGATAGGCCGCGCCCAGGCCGATCAAGGCCAGTCCAAGGCCCAGGAACGACAGAACCCGCCACAAACCGGTGAGGTCCCCCATGTCCACCAGGAATACCTTGGCGCACACCAGCCCGATCACGCCCAGCGCCGCCAGACGCAACAGCCGCTGTCCGGAACGAATGCCCATGACCATCAGACCGATGCCGTAGGCCAGCCATCCACCGGACCAGGCCCATAGTTCCGCGTCCTCCACAGGGACAGTCAGCAGTTCCATCCCGTCCGGATGGAAGCATTGCCGGATCTGCAGCGTGACCCAGGCAAATCCGGCGACCACCGCATAGGCCCCCAAGCCGCGCCGCGGTTGTCCGTCCGGCAACAGCCGGCAGGCCAGCACGGCCAGCAAAGCCGGCGCGAGATACGCGGCGACCAGGGCGAAAACGCCCGCCGCCGCCCCGGTAAACATCGGGTTCGCGACCAGAAGCACGGCGGCATATATCAAACCGATCCCGCCCAGGATTTGCCAGGCGGCGAACAGGACCGGACGCGAGGTGCGCTGGGCGAGGTAGAGATATGCGGTCGCCTGGATGGCGATCGTCAGCAGATGAAGCGCCACTTCGGTGAAGCTGAACGGGTCCGCCAACTGGCCGTCACCGCTGTAGTGACGGATTTCCAGCGCGACGAACAACGCCATGAAAATGACCGCGCCTGCCTCCAGCACCGCGACCGGCAGATCGTCCCCCCGTCGGCGGAACAGGACCGAGGCCAGGGCAAAGGCCGCGCTCGGAGCTGCGTACGCCACGACCAATCCGTTGGCCAGCGGCATCGTTCCAAACACGTAGTCCAGCACATACCAATTCAGCACCAGCCGGACGATGACCAGACCGGCGACCACCAGCGCCACGGTGCGTAATGCCGGCAATTCCGCCCGGGCTTCGATCCAGGCCAGGGCCGGCAGGAACAACGCGACGGCGAGCGTCAGCCAGTAGTCGTGCAGCAGCATCGCGCAGCCCAGCGCCAGGGCGGCGACCGCGCCGGCGGCATGAACGCCCGCGCGCTGGCGATCGTCATCGCGCACTGCTGCCGCGGCGGTGGCGGTCAGTCCGGCGGTCAGTGTCAAGGCAATCGCGGCCCATGCCGGATCGCCCTGGAATCGGGCGATCTGGGCGTAGGCAACCGCCAGGGTCAGCACCGGAACCGCCGCCGGCAGCGCCGCCCAACGCACCGGTGCCGGCGCCCGCCGCTCTAGCCAGAGTCCCGCGCCCGCATGGAAAGCCGCCAGCAAGGCCGCCGCCGTGATCAACGGGCGAATGACCTCTGGCGCCCACGCACCCGGCAAAATCGCCTCGACGACGCCTTCAACGGTGATGATCTCCCCGGTCGGCGTCCACGCGGGCAGCGCCCAGCACAGCAGAGTCAGCAACCCGAACAGCGCGGCGATCCACGGCAGGCGGTCCAGCCTGGGTTCGATCACACCCTTCCAAACCGCAATCGGGGATAGCAGGAATAGCGCCAGCCGGGGTGCCATACCGGGCGCCCAGGACTCCAGCACCAGGCCGGCGACGCCCATGACGGCGAATGGAACCCAGGCCAGCCGGCGGCCGACCGGATGATCCAGCGCCGCCGCTGGAAGCAGCGCCAAATTCAGCGCCGCCGCGGCGGCCACGAACGCGGCCGCCGCCCAGCGATCCGGTGCGTCCGGGATGGCGGCAACGCAAACCCAGATGGCGCCCGCGGCGGTGGTAGCCCAGCCGAGCCAGGTCCATGCGGTGTGACGGACCACGAGAAGCGCGGCGGCGGAGACGACGAACAGATACGCGAACAGACCCGGCAGTGACGGTGCCTGAGAGGCGACCAGGGCAGGGGTTATGAACGCCCCCGCGATGCCGGTCGCGGCGGTCAGCGGCCCATAGCGCAATGCCGCCGCCAACGCTGTCAGTGAGGCCGCCGCCATCGCGCCGAATGCAATCAGCGGGGGCAGCAATCCGTAAAGCGGCCCGGCGCCATAGGCCGCACCGAACAGGAAGGCCGTGCCGCCCGCCGCCAACGCACTGGGTGCCTGATCAACGCGAAACGGACCCACCAGAGGCGGGCCTTCGTGGCGGTGCAGCCATTCTGCCGCGGCCAGCAGGATCAGCCCGAGCAGTGCCGCTGCGACGCAGCGTGCGGCTGGACCGAGGAGTGCCTGCTCGACCGCGTACCGCACCAGGAAGACGCCCGCCAGCAGCAACGCCGCCGATCCGACCCAAACGCCCAGCCGCGTGGTGAGCAGCGCTTCGAGGTCGCGCGGTGGTGGGGGCGGCGACGCGACCGAGGCAACCACTGGCTCCGGAATCCCGGCAACCGGTTCGGGGGCGGGCAGGGGCGGCGGCTCGACCTGAACGACCGGCACGCTGTCCGGTACGGCGATGGCCTGCTCCGAGCTGGCCAGTTCGGCGGCGGCCGGTTGCGGCTGGCTGAAGTTTTGTCGAATCAGTTGGCCGCGTAGGTGCCGCAGCTCCGACCAGGCCGAGTGGGCCAGAAAGAAGCCGATGATGCCCAGCACCCAGCCGCCGAACCAACCTACCTGAAGGAGGACGTCCATTGCTCCAGAGGGCCGCAAGCCGGTCTCCAGGTCAAGAAAATTGGCGGAAGTCCATTTTTGCCCCGACCAAACCCGTCCAGGACATGTTTCCGTCAACCAGGGCGTTTAAGCACGTCCCGCACCCATGCGCAGGCCTCATCCATCGCTGCTCCCGCGCGGTCCACCACACCCGGCCAAAAGAAGAATCCGTGGTTCATTCCGTCCCAGCGCTTCATCTCCGTCGGTATCCCCGCCTGCCGCAGCCGGTCGGCGTAATACTCACCCTCATCCCGCAGCGGATCGTATTCGGCCGTCACCACAAGGGCCGGCGGCAAGCCGTCCAGACGCGCCGCCCGCAGGGGACTGGCGTGCGGATGCGCGCCATCCGCCGGCGTCTTCAGATAATGGTTCCAGAACCAGATCATGCCTGCACGGCCGAGGCCGTAGCCCTCGGCGTTCTCGGTCATCGAGGGCGTGCCGGGGTCGTAATAGTCGGTCACCGGATAGATCAGCAGTTGCCCCAGCAGGGCCGGCCCGCCCTCATCCCGGATCCGCAACGCCGTCACCGCCGCCAGATTGCCGCCGGCACTGTCCCCCGCGACGAACACCCGCCCCGGATCGGCCCCTAGTGCTGCGGCGTTCGCCACGGCCCAGCGTGTCGCCGCCAGGCAGTCATCCGGCGCGGCCGGGAACTTGGCCTCCGGCGCGAGGCGATAATCCACCGACACCACCACGCAGCCCGTCCCCGCGCACAGGTTCCGGCACATCCCATCATGCGTATCCAGGCTGCACACCACGAACCCGCTGCCGTGAAAGAACACCATCAGCGGAAACGGTCCCTGGCCCAGAGGCGTGTAGACACGCAGCCCGAGCGACCCGTCCGGCCCCTGCATGTCCCGGTTCACCACCCCGGCGATCTCGGGCTTGCTCAGGCCTGGAAAGTCGCGCGCCGCGAACTGCGCCCGAGCATCCGCCACCGACAGCGTATGCAGTTCCGGCAATGCGGCGCGCAGACTCAGCAGCATCTGGATTTGGGGATCGACCGGCATCTCAAGCCACCTCAAACAAACCGGCGGCACCCATGCCGCCACCAACACACATCGTCACGACGACAAACCGGGCATCGCGCCGGCGGCCCTCGATCAGCGCATGGCCGACCATCCGCGCACCAGACATGCCGTAGGGGTGGCCGATCGAGATCGCCCCGCCATTGACGTTCAGCTTGTCCGGATCGATGCCCAGCCGGTCGCGGCAATACAGCACCTGACAGGCGAATGCCTCGTTCAGTTCCCACAAGTCGATGTCATCCACCGTCAGGCCGTGCTTGGCCAGCAGCTTGGGCACGGCAAACACCGGGCCGATGCCCATCTCATCCGGGGCGCATCCGGCGACCGCCATCCCGCGATAGATTCCCAGCGGCTGCAGCCCGCGGCGGGACGCCTCGGATTCCTCCATCAGCACCGCGGCCGAGGCACCATCGGATAACTGCGACGCGTTGCCCGCCGTGATGAACCGCCCTTGCTTCACCACCTGCCCGTTGGCGAACACCGGCTTCAGGCTGGACAGCCCGTCCAGCGAGGTTTCCGGCCGATTGCCCTCATCCCTGCCGATGGCGACGTTCTTGTGGCTGGTTTCGCCGGTGGCCTTGTCGATGACCAGCATCTGCGTCGGCAGCGCGACGATCTCATCGTCGAAGCGACCCGCCTGCTGGGCCGCGGCGGTGCGTTGCTGCGACCGCAGCGCGTATTCGTCCTGCGCCTCCCGCGACACGTTGTAGCGATCGGCGACCAGTTCCGCCGTCTCAATCATCATCATGTAAAGCCCGGGCACCTGCGCCACCAACGCCGGGTCCTGCGCCCGGCTGCGGTTGACGGCGTCGGTCTGCACCAGGGAGATCGATTCCAGGCCACCGCCGACGGTGATCTGCATATCGTCCTGGATGATCTGCTTGGCCGCTGTCGAGATGGCCATCAGACCCGAGGCGCACTGCCGGTCCACCGACATGCCCGCGACGCTGTCGGGCAATCCGGCGCGCAACGCCGCCTGGCGCGCGATGTTGAACCCTTGCGCACCCTGTTGGAGCGCGGCGCCCATGACGACGTCCTCGACCTCCGCCGGGTCGACGCCGGCGCGCTTGACCGCCTGGGCGATGGCATGGCCGCCGAGCGCCTGGCTCTGCGTGTCGTTGAACGCACCGCGATAGGCCCGGCCGATCGGCGTGCGAGCGGTGGAAACGATGACGGCACTGCGCATCGATTTACCTCCTTCTGGACGTTTCCGGCAGCATGGACGCAAGCGCGGTGGATTTGAAGACCCGCCGGACCGGGTCGGCCTGGGCAGCGGATCGGGATGCTTCTATGTCTGCGCGCATGCCCTCCGAGACAATCGCGCCGCCGCCCCGAACGACCCCGAACCTGTTCCTGACCGTGTTTCCGTCCATCATGCTGCCGATGTTCCTGGCGGCGGTGGACCAGACGATCGTCGCCACCGCGTTGCCGGCCATCGCCGGGTCGTTGGGCGATGTGGAGCGGGTGTCGTGGGTTGTCGTCGCCTACCTGGTCGCGAACACCATAGCCGCGCCGGTCTACGGCCGCCTGGGCGATGCACTCGGCCGCCGGAAGATGATGTTCGTGGCGCTGGGCGTGTTCATCGGTGCCTCCCTGCTGTGCGCGCTGTCCGGATCGATCCTGATGCTGGTCTTCGCGCGGCTGCTGCAAGGCGCCGGCGGCGGCGGCCTGATGACGTTGTCGCAAGCGCTGATCGCCGAGTCCGTGCCGCCCCGCGAACGCGGCAAATACCAGGGCTATCTGTCGGGCATGTATGCCTCGGCCGCCACATTCGGCCCGGTCGCCGGCGGCTATTTGACGGAGCATTTCGGCTGGCACGCCATCTTCCTGGTCAACGTCCCGTTGGGCGCGCTGGCCGCGCTTCTGGTGATGCGCCTGCCGGCCCATGCCAGCCGGGGTGGACGTGTCCAATTCGACGTCTGGGGCACGGTGTTCTTCGCCGGGTTCATCACGCCGGTGCTGCTGGCGATGGAGCGGGCGCAGCACATCGACCTGGCCGCGGCGCCGGCGGTGGTGGGTCTGCTGGTGCTGGCGGCCGGTTCGGCGGTGTTGCTGGTGCGTCAGGAACGCCGGGCCAGTGCACCGCTGCTGCCGATCCAGTTGTTCAAACAGGCGGGAATTTGGCGAACCGACACGATGGCGGCCTGCGTGGCTGGCCAGACCGTGTCGCTGGTCTCGTTTTTGCCGATGTATCTGCAGGTGGTGCGCGGCGCCAGCGTTGGCCATTCCGGCGTCCTGCTGCTGCCGCTGACCCTGGGGGTCGCGATCGGGTCGTTCTTCTGCGGGCGGTTGATCGCGGCAACGGGGCGCACGGCGATCCTGCCTTCGGTCGGGCTGACGGTCAGCGCTGTTATGCTGCTGTCGCTGGCGGCATTCGCACCGCATCTGTCGAACGGCACGATCATCGGCATGCTGGCGGTCGGGTCATTCTTCTCCGGCTCGGCGATGCCCGTGGTGCAGATGACGGTGCAGGTGGTGGCGGGACCAAGGTTCCTGGGGTCGGCGGCGGCTTCGGTGCAATTCTCCCGTTCGGTCGGTGCCTCGTTTGGCACTGCCTTTGTCGGCGCCGTGCTGTTCGCGGTGCTGGCGGCGCGCGACCCCCAGACCGCGGCGATGTTCGCCCGACTGGTGCAGGAGGGACCCAAGGCGCTGGCGGTGCTGCCGATGGCGCAGCAACTGGTGGTGCGGGCGGAGATCGCCGACGCGTTTCGTGCGGCGTTCCTGACCATCGGGTGCTTCACGACGATGGGGATGCTGTTCGCCTGGTGGATCCCGGTACGGCGGATCTAAACCCACGCACTCCGATCAGAAATAGTGCCAGAAGTTCGATGCCCGGGCCTCGTCCGGGTTGCCGTCGAACACGATTTGGCCGTTGTTCATGATAATCACCCGATCGGCGATCTTCATCGCTGCGGCGACGTTTTGTTCCACCAGCACGGCCGTCATCGCGTGCGATTTGCAGACGTCGCGCACCTGCTGGAACATCCGCTCCACCAAGTTCGGCGCCAGGCCAATCGAGGGCTCATCCAGCATCAGGCAGCGCGGCGTTCCCAGGATCGCCAGCGACAGTGCCAGCATCTGCTGCTGGCCGCCGCTCATGCTGCCGGCCCGTGTGGTGCGGCGTTCCTCCAGCACCGGAAACAGCTTGTACACGTCAGGGACATCGAACATGGCACCGGTGGAGACATTGCGGGCGGCGACGACGTCGATGTTCTCGGCGACGGTCAGGTCGGGGAAGATCCCGCGCCCTTCCGGTAGCAGGCGCAGACCCAGGGCGACGCGTTCGGCGACATTCAGGCGATCGATCCGGTTGCCGTCGAACAGCACCTCCCCGGCGCTGGGTCGCAGCACACCCATGATCGACTTCAACGTCGTGGTCTTGCCGGCTCCGTTATGACCCAGGAACGCCAGGATCTGCCCTGGCTCCAACGCGAACGACACGTCGGAGATCACTGTCTTTGGCCCGTAGCCCGCCTGCAGTCCGTTCAAGCGCAATACCATCAGAGTGCGCCGCCGAAATAGATTTCCGCCAGAGCGGGATCGTTGACGATCGTTTCGGGTGAGCCTTGCGCCATCAGGTGACCTTGATGCAGGAACAAAACGTCATCGGCGATCTTCTGCACCACACGTGTATTGTGCTCCACCACCAGCAACGTCTTGCCGTCATCCTGCAAGCGCCGCAGCAAGGTCATCACGCCCTCCAACGCGCCGGCGGACAGGCCTGAAGCGGGTTCGTCCAGGAGCAGAAGTTCGGCACCGGTGGCCAAAACCCGAGCGATTATCAGGAGTTTCTGCTCGCCGTAGGAAAGGTTGCGGACAAAATCATTTGCTCGCGCGGACAGGCCGACACGATCCAGGATCGCGCGGGCTTCTTCCCGGCGGCGGCGTTGTGCGGAGCCGACGTGAAAGGGACGGAAGATCGCGGCGACCGGTTCCTCACCCACCTGGCCGGGCAGGCTGGCGAGGACGTTGTCCACCGCCGTCAGGTCGATGAACAGCCGCAGATTCTGGAACGTGCGGGCGATGCCGGCGGCGACGATGGCCTGTGGCTTCCAGCCGTCCAGGGCTTGTCCCTTGAAACTGACCGAGCCCGTACCTGGACGTAGAAAGCCGGTAATGACGTTGAAGATCGTCGTTTTTCCCGCACCATTGGGCCCCACCAGACAGGTGATACGGCCCTGCTGAATGGTGAAGCTGCAATCGTTCAGTGCTTTCAGGCCGCCGAAGCTGACCTCCACACCCGTGGCTTGCAGATACGGGGTCATAGCTTTTCCCCCGCCAGTCCTTGTGGCCGGAACAGCATGAATGCGATCAGCAGCACGCCGTAGATCAACTGCCGGGCGGCGGCGGCGATGGTGGTGGGGATGTCCACCAGGGTCAGGATCTGCGGCAGCGCCAGCAGCAGGAACGGTCCGATGATCGAGCCGGCCAGCGTGCGTGCTCCACCGACCACGACCATCGTCAGCAGCAGGATGGAGGAGTCCAGGTCGAAGGAGGATGGATCGATGAAACTCAGGAACGTTGCGTAGAGACCGCCGGCGGTTCCGGCGAAGGCGCCGGCCAGTGCGGCGGCGGACACTTTCGCGCGCAGCACGCTTTTGCCGGCGGCGGCGACGGCCAGTTCGTCCTCACGGATCGCGCGCAGCAGGCGGCCGAACGGTGCACGCATCACCAGCCAGAATATCAGGCAGCCCAGCACCATGCCGCCGACGCACAGCATCGTCTCGCTGGAACTGTCCTCCAGCGCCTTGCCGAACAGGTCCGGTGGCGGAATGCCGGGCAGGCCGTTGGCGCCGCCGGTGCCGTCCGTCCAGTTGGTGAACACCGCCGTGGCCAGAAGCTGGATGCCGAATGAGGTTACGACAAAATAGTCTCCGGACACGCGCAGTGCCGGCAGCGTCACCAGAATGTTCAGTGCGATGCAGCAGACCGCGGCGATGGCCAGCGCGGGCAGGAACGACATCACGTCATTCATCAGGAAATACGCAACGATATACGCGCCGACCCCGAACACCGCAGCCTGGGACACCGAGAAAATTCCCGCGATGCCCACCAGCAAATTGGTGGACAGGCCAAGCAGCACATAGATCGAAGCCAGGGTAAGATAGCTGAGCCAGAAATCCATGATCTAACGAGCCGCCGCGAATAGCCCGGTGGGCCGGAACAGCATGAAGATGACGAAGATGAAGAACGTGATGCCGATGCTCCACTCGCCGGGAATGAACAGCAACGACATGTTCTGCAACTCCGCGATGACGATCGCCAGCACGAAGGCACCGGTGATGCTTCCGACTCCGCCGGCGATCATGGCGATGGTCGCGGTCAGCAGCGGCGTGATGCCGTTATAGGGTTGCAGCCCGAAATCCAGCGGCACCAGCACGCCCGGCACACAGACCAGGGCCGAGGCGATCGCCATGACGTAAACATGCACCCGGCGCGGCCGCAGACGGGTGATTTCCGCCAGGAACGGATTGGACGCCACGGCGCGGATCTGCTTTCCCAGGATGGTGCCGTGGGAAAACCACATCACCGCGCCATAAGCCGCGAGGCTGCACACCACCGTCAAAAGCTGCGTCACCGTCAGCCGGACATCGCCGACCACGGTGAACACCTTCGAGCCCCAGGGCAGATTGAACTGCAGGATGTTGGCCGAATAGACCGACGCCAATATGTTCTGGATGACCGCCAACGCACCCAGCGAGGCGATCAGCACCACCAGATGCGTCGCCCGCCGCTGTTCCAGCCTGGCATACAGACCGGTCTGGATCAGCGCGCCCAACGCCGTGCAGGCCGCCACCGCCACCAGGAACGCGACGGGGGCCGGAAATCCATGTTCCAGCATCGACCAGGCGATGTAGCCACCCATCGTATAGACGCCCGCGTGGGCCACGTGGAAAATCTTCGTCGTCGAATAGACGAAGGAGAAGCTGATGGCGACGATGCCCAGCGCGCAGCCGGTCACGATCCCATTGCACAGCAGTTGCAGCGCGAGCATCGAATCGATCCGATTAGTCGGCGGTCATCTGCTTGACGGTGACGTCCTTGCCGCCTTTCATCACGTCGATATCCAGCGGCACGGTGGCGGTGTTGCTCTTGAACTCCAGCGGGATCAGCCCGTTGAACTTGCCGATGGCGAACAGCGTGTCGTGCATGTTTTCACCCGTCA
>NZ_LMUJ01000048.1:36677-55985 GCF_009765975.1 Acidisphaera sp. S103
TGCCCTCGGACAGCAGCTTGTCGGCAACCGTCAGCACGATCTGGGTCGCGTTGTAGTACTGCCGGACGAAGAATTCCATGTTCGCGCCATACTTCGCCTTGAACTCGGCCTCCAACTCGGGCGGCGCGTCGATCCGCACCTGGGTATGGACAAAACCCTCCGACGACGGATCGGCGATTGTTGCCGGATCAGCGAAGAACGTCGTTCCGGCGACGGTGAAGTGCAGGCCAAGCTGCTTGTATTGCTGCGCCATTTGCAGCAATCCGGCGGTGATGGAAACCAGCATCACCTGGGGCTTGGCGGCGGCCAGTTTCAGCAGGGAGGGCCGATAGTCGGTCTGCCCAAACTGAGCCGGCTCCTGCGACAGGATCGTGCCGCCGGCCTCGGGGAAATATTTCACGAAATCGTCCCGTCCGGCGATGCCGGCGGCGTCGTTCTCGAACAGGATGGCGCCCTGCTTCTGGCCCTCGCTGATCAGGTATTTGGAGATGACCTTGACCTCATCCCCGATCGTCGGGAGCGTATTGACCAGGTATGGCGACGCGGTCGCCAACTTGTCGGCCTGCGCGCCAGCATTGACCAGAAGGATCTTCTTGCGCGTTGCCAGCGGTGCCATCGCCAGCGACGGGCCGGAATAGGCGGTGAAGATCATCGGCACATGCTGCAAGTCCGCCAGCTTGTTGAAGCTTAGAATCGACTGGTCGGGTTTCGCCTGGTTGTCCTCGAACAGGACCTCGACCTTGTTGCCGTGCACGCCGCCGGCGGCGTTGGCCTTGTCCACCGCGAACTGGATGCCGCGCATCTGCTCCGTGCCGATCATCGCACCGGGGCCGGTCAGCGGCAGGATGGCACCGAAACGGATGGTATCCGCTCGGGCACCCGTCACCGCCAGCATGGCTGCAAGTGCCCCGATTCCATAGCGCAAGAGATGCCGCATCGACGTTTCCTCATCCGGTTGCGGGGAGCCATATGCGGGCCGCCAGCCGGGGTCAAGGCCAGCACGGCGGTGCCGGACGCGGCCCAGGCCGGTTTATCCGGTTTCCCGCGTCAGCAATTCGAATCCCAGGTCCACCCGCCTGGGTCCATCCCGCGAGATGGTCAGTCCGGCGGCGGTTCGTCCGATCGTTTCCCCGTCGATGCGGACAGTGCTGAGCGCCGGGTTGATCAGGCGGCCGGTTTCCAGGTCGCCCAGGCCGATCACGGCAACGTCGTCCGGCACGCGCCGTCCCATGTGGCGCAACCCGGACAGCAGACCGATCGCCAGCGCATCGTTGGCCACGAACACCGCGTCGAGGCCTCGCATTCCGTCCGCGGCCGCCACACCCGCGCCGGCATTGCGCGCGTGCACCACCCGTAGCGGCGCATCCAGGCCGGCCTCCAGCGCGACACGCTGAAAGCCGAGCCACCGCCGCGTTGCCCGTGGGTCGTCGCCACCGAGAAATCCCAGAAGCCGCCGCCCGGACGCGGCGAAATGCCGGGCGACCACAGCCCCGGCCTTCGTATTGTCGAACCCGGCCACGGCATCGATCGGATCGTCGGGCAGGTCCCACGTCTCCACCACCGGAATCCGAGCGCGCCGCAACATCCGGGCGCCGGCGGCGGTCGCGGGTGAGCCGACCATGATCAGTGCCTCCGGCCGCCTTGCCAGCAGCGCGGCCAGCATCTTGTCCTCGCGGTCCGGGTCGTAGCGGGATTGCGCGAGGAACACCGCGTAGCCCAGCGGCTCCAGCGCGTCGGAGATGCCTTGGATGGTATCGGCGAAGATCGCGTTCGCCACGGTCGGGACCAGCACGCCCACCGAACGGGTACGCGCGGAGGCCAACGATCCGGCCACGAGGTTTGGCACGTAGCCAAGGGCGAGCATCGCGGCCTCGACACGCTGCCGCGTCGGCACCGCGACCAGGGCGGGCAGGCGGACGACGCGGCTGACGGTGATGGGGGACACGCCGGCGTACGCCGCCACCTGCGCCAGGGTGGGCGGTTCGTCGGTCTCGGGCGAAGGCGGGGCCGATTCATCCATGCGGACGCTTTCTTATCACGCATCGCGACGCAAGGGGTTGCGTTTGGAGGAATGACAGCGCTATCATTTGGCACCAACAACGCGGAAGGACGATTCAGGATGCTGTCGGAGCAAGATGTCGCCACCTATCGCCGGGATGGCGTGATCGTGGTGCCGGATGTGCTGGATGCCGCGACGGTTGGCGAAATGCGTCGCGTGGTGGCGGAACTCGTGGCCGGGGCGGCGCAGGTGTCCGAACACAACGATGTCTATGATCTGGAACCGAGCCACACGCAGGCGATGCCGCGGGTGCGGCGGATCAAGGCGCCACACAAGGTGCATGGATTGTTCGATGAGATCGTGCGCGGGCAGCCCGTGATCGACATCCTGACAAAGCTGATTGGTCCCGGTCTGCGGCTGCATGGCTCGAAACTGAACATCAAGGCGGCGCAGTACGGATCGCCGGTGGAATGGCATCAGGATTGGGCATTCTATCCACATACCAACGACGATATCCTGGCGATCGGCGTGCTGCTGGACGACACCGATTTGTCCAATGGCCCGATGCTGGTGACTCCAGGGACGCACACCGGCCCGGTGTGGAACCACCACGGCGAGGACGGCCGTTTCTGCGGACTGATCGACCCCGAAATCATCCGTTCGGAGATCGATCGGGCGATCCCGTGCATGGGTACCGCCGGCAGCATGTCGTTCCACCATGTGCGCGCGCTGCATGGGTCGGCGCTGAACACGTCGAACCGGTCGCGCAACCTGCTGCTGTACGAGGTTGCGGCGAGCGACGCATGGCCGCTGATGGGGGTGAAGGATTTCGACGAATTCAATAGTCGGCTGCTGGCCGGACCGCCGGTGGTGACGCCTCGGCTGGCCGATGTGCCCGTGCGCATGCCACTGCCACCCGCATCGCGGCTGGGGTCGATTTACGAGACGCAACTTGGCGCAACGAAGTCGTATTTCGGCCGAGCCGCCTGAGAGTTGATTGCTTAAGCGGGCGGGAAAACCTGCCCAGCGAGACTGCCTGGGGAAGGAAACGACAATGACGACATCGGGACGCGTACCCGCTCGGGTGGTTCTCGCTGCCTGCGTCGGATCGGCGCTGGAATGGTATGATTTCTTCCTGTACGGCACGGCTGCTGCGCTGGTCTTCGGGCCGCTGTTCTTTCCGAAAAGCGATCCGCTGGTCGGGACTCTGCTGTCATTCCTGACGTTTGGGGTTGGGTTCGTCCTGCGGCCGCTGGGCGGCATCTTCTTCGGCATCATGGGCGACCGGTTCGGCCGCAAGCCGGTGCTGGTGATAACCCTGCTGATGATTGGCGGGGGCACCACGCTCATCGGCGTGCTGCCGACCTATGCCGTCGCGGGTGCATGGGCGCCGATCCTGCTGGTTGCGCTGCGCGCGCTGCAAGGCCTGGGCGCGGGGGCCGAGTATGGCGGCGCGGTCATCCTTCTGGTGGAGTACGCACCGCCTGGCCGGCGCGGCTTCTGGGGCAGTTTCGCACCGATGGGCGTTTCGGTGGGCAACCTGCTTGCCGCGGCGGCCTTCGCACTGGCGACGATGTTGCCGCATGACGCGTTCATGGCCTGGGGCTGGCGGTTGCCGTTCCTGGCCAGCGCGATCCTGATCGCCATTGGTGTCTATGTCCGGTTCCGGGTGATGGAAACCCCGGTATTCAAGGAAGCGGTGGAGCGGCGACAGCTTCGAGAGGCCAATCCAGCCATGGCGGCGCTGCGCCTGAACACACGCAGCTTCTTCGTCGTCCTGGGTGCCAGGATGGCGGAGAATGGGCTTGGATATCTGTTCCCGGTGTTCGGGCTGACGTACGTCACGACCATGCTGGGGATGCCACGCAGTGAGGCCTTGAGCGCCCTGATGGTTTCATTTGTGGTGCAGTTGGTCGGGATCGTCGGTTGGGCTGCGGTGTCCGACCGGGTCGGGCGCCGGCCGGTCTACATGTTCGGTGCCTTGGCTGGTGTCGTGCTGGCCTTTCCGTTCTTCTGGATGGTCGGCACGCGCGAATGGGCCGTCGTCACATTGGCCTTCATCCTGGCGCAGGCCGTCGTGGTTGCGGGGATGTTCGGGCCTCAGGCGGCGTATTTTGCGGAGTTGTTTCCGCCGCAACGACGCTTCGCCGGGTTCGCGTTCGCGCGGGAACTTGGATCGTTGCTGGCAGGTGGCCCGGCGCCGTTCCTGGCGACTGCGCTGGTTGCCTGGGCCGGCGGGGCGTGGTGGCCGGTGGCCTGCTACATTGTCGTGTTGTCCGGCATCACTGCTTTCGCGGTCTGGTGCGGACCGGAGACCTATAAAGACGACATCGCGTCCGTGGATATCGGGGTGGTTGCCCCGGATACCGGGGCGACCCTGTCGGCGAGGGCGTAAGTCTCAATCGATCAGGTGACCTGCAATTCGCCTAGATATGCCTCGCGGATCGACGGGTCGCGCCGCAACTCCGCGGCCGATCCGGACAGCACCACCTTGCCGGTCTGCAACACATAGGCCCGATGGGCGATCGACAACGCCATGTTCGCGTTCTGCTCGACCATGAAGATCGTCATGCCTTGCCGGTTGATTTCCTGGATGATCTCGAACACCTGCTCCACAAAAAGTGGTGACAGACCCATGGACGGTTCGTCCATACAGATCAGTCGTGGCCGAGCCATCAGTGCTCGGCCGATGGCGACCATTTGCTGCTCGCCGCCGGATAATGTGCCCGAAACCTGATTGAGACGTTCCTTTACCCGGGGAAACAACGAATAGACGCGCTCAAGGTCCTGATTGAAGTCAGGACCGCGCTTGCGTGTGTAAGCCCCCATCTCCAGGTTTTCGTACACGGTCATGCGGGGAAACAGCCGCCTGGCCTCCAGCACCGGCGCGATGCCGCGTTTCACCCGTTCTGCTGTCGACATGGTCTCGATCGCCACGCCGTCGAAGATCACCGATCCCGTGGTCGGCCGGACCACGCCCATGATGGTCTTCATCGTGGTCGATTTGCCGCAGGCATTCCCACCCAGCAGTGAAACGATCTCACCCTGGCCGATCGTGTAGTTGACATCCTTCAGCACGTGCAGGTCGCCATAGTGGGTATTCACGTCCTGAAACCGCAGCAACTCAGGCATCGACCGTACCCTTCGCCAGGGTGCCACGGCCCAGATAGGCTTCCAGCACCGCCTCGTTCTTGCGGACCTCGTCGGGCGTGCCTTCGGCGATTTTCTCGCCGTGGTCCAGCACGACGACCTTGTCCGCGAGCCGGGTCACGACATCCAGCTTGTGCTCGATCAGCAGGATGGTCAGACCCAGCGCGTGGAGGCTTTTTATCTGTTCGGCCAGCTCCATCGTCTCCGCCGGGTTCATGCCCGCCGTCGGCTCATCCAGCAGCAGGATCTTTGGCCGGGACGCCAGCGCGCGAGCGATCTCCACCCGCCGTCGGTTGGCATAGGACAGATGACCAACCGTCTGTGTCGCCCGAGGCAGCAGCCGGTTGCCGAACAACCCCAGGATTTCGGTGGCCCAGACGCGTGCCGCCACCTCCTCCCGCCTTGTACCGGGCGGCCGGAACACCGCCGCGATCGGACCGGTTTTTAAACGAGCGTGCTGACCGATCAGCACGTTATCCAGGACCGAAAGATTGGTGAACAGTCGGATGTTCTGGAACGTGCGCGCCACGCCTTCGCGCAGGATCTGGTGTGGCGGCAGCCCCAGCAGATCCTTGCCGTCGAAACGGATCACCCCGCCGTCGTTTTCCGTCAATCCGGTAATGACATTGAACAGCGTCGATTTGCCCGACCCGTTCGGTCCGATCACCGCGACCACACCGCCCGCCGGTACCGTCAGGTCAACCGCGTTCAGCGCCACCAGCCCGCCGTACCGGACGGTGACCCCCTTCACCTCCAACCCGGTATGACCTTCGCGGGCGAATTCGCCCAGGCCGGCCAAAGCGGTGAAGCCGCCACGGCGAACCTCGGCATGCTGCTGCTCGAAGCTTAACGCCGACTGCTTGCGCGTGGCGGGAATCAGCCCGTCCCGGCGATACAGCATCATGAACACCAGGATCAGCCCGAATATCAGCTCGATCGATTCGGTCAGATCGATCCGCAACATCCACGGCTGATGGATCAAGTTGCCCAGGTCGTGGATCCAGCCGGAAATGTCCTCCAGGAACCACGATTGCAGCAGTTGCAGGAACACGGCGCCCAGCACCACGCCCCACACGCTGCCCATGCCGCCAAACACCACCATCACCAGGATCATGACCGAGACAGGAAAGCCGAACATCTCCGGCGTCGCGGTTTGCAGCTTGGCGACGTAGAACGTTCCGGTCGCGCCGGCGAACGCCGCGCCGATAGCGAAGGCCAGCAGCTTGGTGCGCGTGCGATCCACCCCCATCGCCGCCGCCGCCGTCTCATCTTCTCGTATCGCCATCCAGGCTCGTCCGATCCGGCTGTCCCGCAGACGGACACTGACGAACATCAACAGCGCCACCAAGGCGATGGCGACGTAGTAATATGGCCACGCCGCGATCCCGAAACTGTGTCCCAGCAGCCGGGGGGCCTGGACTCCGTTCAGCCCTGCCGCCCCATTGGTCACCGAGTCGACGTTGCGCACCACGATCGGCACGATCTCACCGAATCCAAGCGTCACGATGGCCAGATAATCGCCGCGCAGACGCAATGTCGGCGCGCCGAACAGTACGCCGAAGCCTGCGGCGATCAGGGCCGAGACCGGCAGCATGATCCAGAACGAGACGGTGAAGTGTACCAGGTCGCCGCCTGGATTCGGCACGCGCTGCACCAGTTCCAGCCAGGCGAACGGCTGCCAGAACGGTCCCCAATGCGGCATCACCTGGAACGAGGTCAGGATGCCGTATGCGTAAGCCCCGATGGCGAAGAACGCGGCGTAGCCGAGGTCGAGCAGCCCGGCGAACCCGACGACGATATTCAGCCCCAGCGCCAGGGTTGCGTAGGCCGCCGCGTTGGCCGCGGAGTCGACGTCGGCGTCGTTGTCGTGGATCAACGGGAACGCGATAGCCGCCACCGCGACCAGTAATGTCAGGATCTGCTGGCGGCGTGCCAGCGGGACCCTTGTGAACAGATCGGTCATCGCCGCCATCAGGATTTATTCGGTGCGACCCGGCCCATCAGGCCGGAAGGACGAAACACCAGCACCAGCACGAGGATCGAGAAAATGATCACGTCGGTCCACTCCGTGGCAATGAACTGGCCTCCCATGGATTCTACCAATCCGATGATGACTCCACCGAGCATCGCACCCGGAACATTGCCGATCCCGCCGAGAACGGCGGCTGTGAACGCCCGCAGACCCGCGGTGAAGCCGATGATGAAGCTGGTGAAATTGTAATACAGGCCGAAGATCAGGCCGCCCGCTCCGGCTAGCGCCGATCCGAGGAAGAAGGCGATGATGATGACCCGGTCGACCTCGACGCCCATCATGCGCGCCGCCTCGGGGTCCTGCGCGGTGGCCCGCATCGCCTTGCCCATCTTGGACCGTTGGACAAACACGTGCAGCCCCAGCATCAGCAGCACCGAAATGACCCAGATCAGCACTTCCCGCAGGCGCAGCACGGCATCGCCCAATGCCCATTGGATTGGCGGCAGCGGATTCGGATAATTCTTCGAATCCGCCCCCACCGTCAGTAGGATGATGTTGAACAGGATGTAGGATACACCGATCGTGGTGATCATCGCCGCCGGCCCCTTGACGTTGCGCAGGGGCCGCAGAGACAGCCGCTCGATCACCACGCCCAGACCGCCGGACAGCAGCATGGTGAC
Organism: Acidisphaera sp. S103; assembly: GCF_009765975.1. Classification (GTDB taxonomy): domain Bacteria; phylum Pseudomonadota; class Alphaproteobacteria; order Acetobacterales; family Acetobacteraceae; genus Rhodopila. Next base: position 44,479 of record NZ_LMUJ01000048.1, read on the forward strand.
GAACAACGCCACCAGCATGACGCCGATCAGCGGCAGTCCGGTCATGACCACCGCCTGACCGTTGATGCCCATAAGCTGCAACGTCCACATGCCGATGAAGCTGCCGACCATGAAGACGTTGAAGTGGGCGAAGTTTATCAACTCCAAAATGCCATAGACCAGGGTGAACCCGAGGGCGAGCAATGCATACATCGCCCCCAGGCTCAGTCCGTTGATCGTCTGCTGCAGCAGCAGATCGCTGAACGTCATGCGTCAGGCCGACGGCGCCGCGCCGATATAGTGGTAGTTTCTCATATCCTCCGGCGTGATGTCCTTGTCCTGCCTGATCTGGAAGACGCTGATCGTCTTGTCCTGCAGGTCGCCGTTGGCGTCGAACGAAACCGGACCCTGCAAGGTGTTGACTTTCACCGCCTGGATCGCATCGCGGACCGCAGCGCGCGTCGGCTCCTTCCCGCCCTCGCTGGTCGCCTTGATCGCGGCGAGAATGACCGTCGCCGCGTCGAACGCCGTCACCGCGTAATCGTCCGGATCGACGTTGAATTTTGCCTTGTACGCCTTCACCCATTGCGTCATTTTCGCCTCCTCGGTGACGTGCGGAGAGGCAACGGTCGCGTACCAGCCTTGGTTGGCGGGATAGGCCACGCCGGTCAGCATCTCCGGCCCATACACCCCGTCGCCACCGCCTTTGATCATCTTCGGCACGATGTCATAGGACTGCTTGGCCAGCTTCACCCCGGCTTGCAGCACCCCACCGTAGTAGATGGCGTCCGGGTTCAGCGACTTGATCTTGGTCAGCACGGTCGTGTAGTCGGCGGCCTTCGGGTCCAACCGGTCGCGGCCGACAATCTTAATGCCTTTCTTCTCGGCCTGCCCCTGGAACGCATCCGCCAGCCCGACGCCATAGGCGCCGCTGTCGTCGAGAAGGTACACGGTCTTCACGTGCAGCACGTCGGCGTAATAATTGGCCATGTACGGGCCCTGGTACGCGTCGGTGGCGACGGTGCGGAAATAGATCGCCTTGCCTTCCGGCTTGTACTGTGCCGCGAACTTCGGATTCGTAATGTCCGGGTTCGTCGAGCTTGGTGTGATGATGGCAAGGTTGCCCTCGCTGAGGATCGGCGCCATGGCCTTGCCGGCCCCGCTCATTTGCGGGCCGATTGCCGCTACCGTTGCCTTGTTGGACACCATCTTGCGCGCATTGGTCGCCGCCTGTGCCGGATCGTACTGCCCGGCGGTCGCGGTTCCGTCGTCATACGGTGTGACGACGACCTTGTAACCGTTGACGCCGCCCTTCGCATTGGCTTCGTCGAACGCCATGATCGCGCCGTTTTCCATTCGCTTGGCGGATTCGGCGTCGGCGCCGGTCAGTGAGAAATCCAGCCCTACGGTGACGGATTTGTCCTCGGCCCAAAGGGGACGAATACCCAATCCGGCGGTGGCCGCCACGCCGGCGGCGATCCCGACGGCCGCCCGGCGGGTTATTGGACGATTGATCATGATAGCCTCCTTATTCTGCATGGCTCCCATGCAATCAAGCAATCAAACTGGAAGATAAAGCAAGGGGTGGGCCAGTGCGGGTCGGTATCGATAAAAGTCCGCCGAAACCGGCCATTCAGGCAATGAAATCAACATTCACAGAGATCGGGAGGGGCAATCCGGATGGCCGGAATGGCTTCCAAAAAAGCACACTGCCGAAGATTGTGGCACCTGTTGCGCCTCGGCCCTGGACCACCGGCGATTCATGACGCCAGTCTGCCCCCGTTGGGGGGCGATTCACCCCTGAAGCGGTGAGGGCATTAGATGGCACAGCAACTCCGCATCCTGCAGTCCCTTTGGGCAATGGAGCGGCGCCGGCCGGATGGGGCGGAGTGGCTGCTGGATACCCAGCTTCGGATGATCCGGGATGCCGGCTATGACGGCGTCGGCGTCCGTTTCGTTGATCCGGCGTTTGCCCGGACGGTCACACGGTTCATGCGGGATCACGGCATGATCTGGCAGGCCCAATGCTACCCGAAGACGGTCGACGACCTGCGGCCGGTCTTGGACCTTGTGCGGGAACTGGGGGCGGATCACGTCAACCTGCAACCCGACGTGCGGCCGATGCGGATTTCCGACTGCGTGCCGCTGCTGGAGGGATGGCGGCGGCTGGCCGATGAGGCCGGCGTGGCGGTGAACATCGAGACCCATCGCGACCGCATGACCACCGATCTGCATTTCACCCTGCGGCTGCTGGCGTGCTTTCCGGACCTGCGCCTGACCGCCGATTTGTCGCACTACGTGGTTGGACGGGAATTTGCCTGGCCGGTGGATGAGGTAAACCACGCACACATCCATCGGCTGCTGGATAATACATGGGCGCTGCACGGGCGGGTCGCCAGCCGGGAGCAGGTTCAGGTGCAGCTCGGATTTCCGCAGCATCAGGGCTGGGTGTCGCTGTTCATGGGCTGGTGGGAATATGGCATCCGGTCGTGGCGAAAGCGGGCAGGGCCTGACGCCGTGCTGACGTTTCTGTGCGAACTCGGACCTCCGACCTACGCGATCACCGGCGCGGACGGGTACGAACTGACGGAGCGGTGGGATGAGGCGCTGGTCATGAAAGACATGATCCGCGGGTTGTGGGATCGGATCGCCCGGGAGGATTAGGGTTTGGAAGGGATCGGACAGGTCGGGCTTGTGCTGAGGGTTTGATGACGGCTTGGGAGAATATGGGGTCGTGTAAACACTGTGGATGAGTAGTCCGCTGTAACGACTGCCCGGAGTCAGGTATAGGCGGCACATGCTGCCCGGGTGTCGTAGAGTGCGGAGGAAACGGATCGTTTCACGTCGCTACGCGGCGATGCGGATTTGATGTCACCCCACAAACCGTGGGGCGACATCACACCGCGTCGTCTGGAAATGTCAGACGGGATCCCAGCCAAACACCTCACCCGAGCGGTCCAGCGGCATGAATGCTGCTTTCATTGCCGGAATGGCGCGTTCGGCGATCGTCTCCGGGGTCCAGCCTTCCGCGCTGTGCACGATGCGGATGGGGCGCGGCGAACTGAACAGGATCATCTCATTCATCCGGCAGCCGAACACCTGGCCGGTCACGTGCTTCGCCGCATCCGACGAGAGGAAAACCGCCATCGGTGCATTTTTGTCCGGTGTCATCTGCTGGATTTTTGCCACCCGTGCCTGTTGCTCCGGCGTGGTCGCGGGGATGGAGCTGGTCATCCGGCTCCAGGCGAACGGGGCGATGCAGTTGGAGCGGACGTTGTAGCGCTGCATGTCCAGCGCGATCGATTTTGACAACGCGGTCATGCCAAGCTTGGCAGCCGAGTAGTTTGCCTGGCCGAAATTGCCGATCAGACCGGACGTGCTGCTCATATGCACGAACGTGCCGCTTTCCTGCTTGCGGTAGTGTTCGGCGGCGGCGCGGGAGACGAAGAAGCTGCCGTTCAGGTGGACGGCGATGACGGACAGCCAGTCGTCTTCGGTCATCTTGTGGAAGATCACGTCGCGCAGGATGCCCGCATTGTTCACCACGGCGTCGATCCGGCCGAAATGGTCCAACGCGGCCTGGACAATCTTCTGCGCCGAACCCCAGGCGGCGACCGATTCCGTGCAGATCTCGGCGACGCCGCCTTTCTGCTCGATCAACTGCTTGGTTTGCTGCGCCGGGCTGGCGGACCCGCCCTCACCGGTCAGCGACGCGCCGATATCGGCGACGATGACCTTGGCGCCCGCGGCCGCCATCATCAGGGCGATTTCCCGCCCGATCCCGCCGCCCGCCCCGGTCACGACCGCGACTTTACCTTCCATCATGCCTGGCATCATTTCCTCCTTGATGTGACGGCGGCGAACCTAGGCGGGTCCAACACGGTTGTGAACCCGGTTGTGGTTTCGCCGGTCGACGGCTGAGTGCGCGCGTTTGGGGTTGATCGCGCAGGCGATCTTCGGGCGAGCGACGGGACTCCAGGCCGTCTGATGCGGGGCTTCGGGGTACAGCTTTCATGCACTCTGTTTGCGGGTGGCCCGAGTTCGTGTCGTCCGCGTTCAGCTTGGGTTGTGATGATCGGGAAATTGACGATTGATTAGGCCGTTTTCTCCTTCGGACGCCGCCCCTCGATTGGCGCACCCAGGGCGAATGGCATAGGCTGGTCCCCAACCACCAACCGCCCAGGACACCCCATGACCATCCTCCCCGGCTTCACACTGACCGACATTCAGACCTCCGGTGCCACCATCCGCCTGCGCCATGGCGGCAAAGGCCCGGGCCTGCTGCTGCTGCACGGCAACCCGCTGACCCATGTCGCCTGGCACAAGGTCGCCCCGCGCCTGGCCGAACATTTCCATGTCGTCGCCGCCGACCTGCGCGGCTATGGCGACAGTTCCGCCCCAGCCGAACTCCCCGACTCGTCCAACTACTCATTCCGAGCCATGGCGCAGGACCAGGTGGAGGTGATGAAGGCGCTCGGGCACGACAAGTTCTATGTCGCGGGGCACGACCGGGGTGGACGCACCACGCATCGCATGTGCCTCGACCATCCCGACAAGGTGCTGAAGGCGGCGATCATCGACATCGTGCCCACGCTCGACATGTGGGCGGCGATGGACAAGGACGCGGCGATCAGCGGCTGGCACTGGCCGTTCATGGCGCAGCCGCAGGGCTTCCCGGAGATGTTCTTCAATGCCGTGGACCCCGACTGGTTCATGCGCAAGAAGCTGCTGAAGCTGACCAAGGACCTTAGCCACATCCCGCCGGAGATCTGGTCCGAATACGTCCGTTGCTTCAATGCCAAGACCATCGCCGGGTCCTGCGGCGACTACCGGGCGGCGGCGACGATCGACTGTGAGCTGGATACGGCCGATCTGCACCGCAAGCTGGCGATGCCCATCCTGGCGCTGTGGGGTGCCTCCAGCAGCGTCGGCAAGCGCTTCGCCGATCCGCTGGGCCTGTGGCGCCAGCGGGCGGAGGACGTGCGTGGCGAGGCGCTGCCCAGCGGCCACTACGTCAACGAGGAAGCCCCCGAACAGGTGCTGGACTGGTTCCTGCGGTTCTTCGGCGAAGCTCGGTAGCCGGTCGCACACAAAACCGTTCTCCCAGGCGTGCTCTTACGCATTCGTAATGCGCGAGAGCACGCTGTTTGCTACATCATGGCGCTGCTGGTCTTCGGGCCACGGCCCAGGGTCGGCGCAAAACAAAAGCTATAATAGCACCCTGGGAGAACAAATCGTGATCAATCGACGGACTATCCTGACCACGGGGGTCGCCGCCGCGGCGGGATCCCTGCTGACCACCGGCGCTCGCGCCGCTGACATGCCGGGCGTTACCGCGACGTCGCTCAAGATCGGCAACACGATGCCGTATAGCGGGCCGGCGTCTTCCTACAGCGTGATCGGCCGGACCGAGAGCGCCTTCTTCAAGATGATCAACGACCAGGGTGGCGTGGACGGCCACAAGATCGACTTCATCTCACTCGATGACGGCTACAGTCCACCGAAGACGGTGGAACAGATCCGCCGCCTGGTCGAGCAGGATGAGGTCGCCTTTACCTTCCAGACCCTCGGCACGCCCTGCAACTCGGCGATCGCGGAATACATGAACCACAAGAAGATTCCGCAGTTGTTCGTGGGGTCCGGTGCCAGCAAGTGGAGCGATTACAAGAAATATCCGTGGACGATGGGCTGGCAGCCCAACTACCGGACCGAGGCGCAGATCTACGCCAAATACATGCAGGCGAACGTCAAGAACCCGAAGATGGGTATTCTGTTTCAGAATGACGATTTCGGTAAGGATTATCCGGCTGGGGTGAGGGATATCCTGGGGGATGACTGGGATAAGATCGTGGTGAAATCGGTCAGTTACGAGACAACCGATACGAAGATCGATTCGCAGATCGCCGAACTGCAAGGGTCCGGCGCCAACGTGTTCCTGTTCGCGGGAATTCCCAAGTTCGCCGCGCAGTCGATCCGCAAGGTCTACGACCTGCAATGGAAGCCGACTTTCTTCATGACCAACGTGTCGATCTCGGTGGGCACGGTGATGCAGCCGGCCGGGCCGGAGAAGGCTGTCGGCATGCTCAGCACACAATATCTGAAGGACCCGACCGATCCGTCCTGGACAAATGACCCGGATATGAAGACGTGGCGGGCGTTCATGGCCAAATACTTGCCGGATGGCGACACGACCGATGCGTCCACCGTGTTCGCGTATGGGATCAGCACGACGATGCTGCAGGTGTTGAAGCAGTGCAAAGGCGATTTCTCGCGGGCGAACGTGATGAAGGAGGCGCAGAACCTGCGTGACAACACCAACCCGATCCTGCTGCCGGGGATCAAGATCGGCACCAGCCTGACCGACCATCGGCCGATCAAGGCGATGCAGTTCCAGAAATGGGATGGCAAGACCTGGGTGCGCTTCGGTGACATGATTGAGGGCGCGAACGTTTAACGGGCGGGCGGCGATCCGTGGTGACGGGCTGAGGACCGTTATCCGCAGCCTTGCCGCGGCGAGGGCTGGCACCGTGCCGGCTATGACGGGGAGAGTGCCTGGCCGGACGGCGCCTCGGTGCCGTCCGGTCTGGCGCGGTTCGTGCCGTGCTGGCAAGATCGGGGCGGATGAGATGGGCCGTTCGGGGCCCGGTCACGGAGGGTCCCGATGTTCGATACGCAAAACATACAAACCGAGCCTGGGCTGGTGTTCGATGTTTCGGTTGCCGGGCCGGTGGATGGGCCGCTGGTGTTGATGCTGCACGGCTTCGGCGTGTCTCGGTTTTACTGGAACGCGCAGGTCGAGGCTCTGGCGGATGCCGGCTACCGAACCGTCGCGCCCAACCAGCGCGGTTATGCCGCCGGCGCTCGGCCTGACCCGGCGGATTTCCCGCGTTATCACATCGATCTTCTCATTGCCGACGCCATGGCCATCGCGGGCGCGTTTGGGCGCGATCGCTTCCATTTGGCCGGCCACGATTGGGGCGGGAGTTTGTCGTGGGAGGTCGCGGATCGCTTTCCCGAACGGCTGGCCTCGCTGACGATGCTGTCGCGGCCGCATCCGCGGGCGTTCCTCGCGGCGCTGGCGATGCCGGACGGTGAGCAGAAGCGCCGGTCGGGGCATCATAGCCGCTTTCTCGAACCGCAGGCCGGGCCGGACATCCTGGCCGACGACGTCAAATGGCTGCGCACGCGGCTGAAGGCCAACGGGGTTCCGCCGGAGGCGATCGAGCGGCATCTGTCGGTCATCGGCAACCCCGCCGCGATGGAGGCGGCTCTGGCATGGTACCGGGCTCGGGGTGTGCGCCATGAACCCGTGGGTCCGACCAAAGTGCCCACGCTGTTCATCTGGGGCGACGCCGACGACACAGTGGGGCGCCCGGCGGCGGAGGGCACCGCCGAATTCATCGCCGCGCCCTATCAGTTCGCGGCGTTATCGGGCGTCGGCCACTATGCCGCCGACCAGGTGCCGGATCAGGTTAATGCGCTGATGCTGGCGCATCTGGCGCGCCACCCGATATCGTGAGCAGCGTCAGCTTGGCGCGGGACTCCGGCGGGATCGGTACCGGTTTCTGCACGCCGCGTTCCACGAACACGTGGACAAAATGGCCCTCGGCCGCGGCGGTGTCGTCGTCGTTGCGAAAAATGCCGATTTCGTAGCGGACGGAACTGCGGCCGATCGAGGCGACCCGGATGCCGACGTTCACCCGGTCCGGAAACGCCAGCGAGGCGTGATAGCGGCAGGCCACCTCGGCCACCACGCAATGCACCGGGCCGTCCAGCAGGCCGACGACCTTCTCCGTCATTTCATAATAGGTGACGGCGGTGTCGAAATAGGAGAAGTAGTTGACGTTGTTCACGTGCTGAAACACGTCGTTGTCCATCCACCGCGTGGTGATGGCATGGAACCAGCGATAATCGGCGCGTTTCCCGGGCGGTTGGCGGCTCATCGTGTCGTGCGTCCTGCGTGGAGTAACTGGTGTCTCCCTTAGCTGACCGTCGGTTCATTGGACAGGCTGCGTGCCAGGCGCTACACGCCGCGCCTGCCGATTGAAGGGATGGCCGTGCCGTATCGCCTGAAGACGCTGACCCTGCTGGCCGCCCTGCTGCTGCCGGCGATCGCCCAAGCGCACGCGATCCTGGAGGAAAGCACGCCGCCGGCCGGGGCCTCGGTGAAGGCGGGGCCGCTCGATCTGCGGCTGCGCTACAACAGCCGGATCGACCAGGGACGGTCGAGGCTGACGCTGATCCGGCCGGATCATGCCAAGGACACGATCCCGATCGACGCCGACGGTCCGCCCGACATCCTGAGCGCTCATCTGACGCTGACCCCCGGCGCCTATATCGTCCGGTGGCAGGTGCTGGCGGTAGACGGCCATATCACCCGTGGCGATGTGCCGATCACCGTGACGGCGCCCTGACCGATGGATCTGCTGGTCGATCTGTTCGGCTACCTGTCGATCGTCGTTCACGGCCTGACGATCTTGTCGCAGTCGATGGCGCTGGGCGGCGTGCTGTTCCTGGTGCTGCTGGCCCGCCCACTGGCCCCACGGCTGGGGCGGACGGGGATCGCCGACGGCACGGCTCGCATTGCCGGCTATGCCGCGTTGGGTTTGCTACTGGCTGAGGCGGCGACGGTGGCGCTGCAGACCGCCGTGCTGGTGGATACGGTCGACCTGACCGTGCTGGACGTGCTGCACGCGCAGTTCGCCGTGGCCGGCATCGTGAAGACCGCCGCCGCGGTGACGATGGCTGGCCTGCTGCTGCGTCTGAAGGGGCAGGTGCCCGCGTTGCCGCTGCTGGCGTTGACGGCCATCGAACTGGCGGCCGCGACCCTGACGACGCATGCGGCCGCTCGGTTGGACAATCGGGGCTGGCTGCTGGCGGTGGAAGGGCTGCACCAACTGGGGGCGGCGATCTGGATCGGCGGCATCCCGTGCTTCCTGCTGACCCTGGCGCGAGTCCGTGACGGCATCACGTTCCGCGAGGTTGGGTCTCGGTTTTCCCGCATGTCGATGGCGGGCGTCGCCTGCATCCTGGTCAGCGGCATCACCATGAGCCTGCTGTATATCGGTAGTTGGCAGGGCTTCTATGGCACCGCCTTCGGCGTGATGGTCGGGGCCAAGATCGCCATGTTCCTGATGCTGCTGGGGCTGGGCGGCATGAACTTCCTGCTGGTGGAGCGGCTGCGGACCAACCCGCTGACGTCCATCAACCGCTTGCGGCGATTCGCCGAAGTCGAATTCGGCATCGGCATTGCGATCTTTTTTGCTGCCGCGTCGCTGACCTCGGTTCCGCCCGCGGTGGACCTGACGCAGGACCGTGTGAGTTGGCACGAGATCGTGGAGCGCAACATCCCTGAATGGCCGCGTCTGAGCAGCCCTGACCACGACACGTTGGCGCTGCCGGCGTTGCAGGAGAAGTTGGATCAGGAGGCGGTGGCGACGAAGGCGAAGCCTCAGGTGGCGTTCGTGCCGGGGTCGGGCGAGTTGCCGCCGCGCAATGCGGCCGACATCGCGTGGTCGGAATACAACCACCACTGGGCGGGCCTGATCGTCGGGTTGGTCGGGCTGCTGGCGCTGCTGAACCGAGCGGGGGTGCGTTGGGCTCGGCATTGGCCGTTGGCGTTCCTGGGGCTGGCGGTGTTTCTGTTCTTCCGTTCCGACCCGGAAACGTGGCCGATGGGCGATATCGGCTTCCTGGACAGTTTTCGCGATGTGGAGGTGGTGCAGCATCGGTTTTTCGTGCTGCTGATCGTCGTGTTCGCGTTCTTCGAGTGGCGGGTTCGCACGGCGGCTCGGGTCAACCGGTATGCGGTGCTGGTGTTTCCGCTGCTGTGCGCGGCCGGCGGCACGATGTTGCTGACCCACAGCCACGCGATCGCCAATGTGAAAGATCAGTTGTTGATCGAGCTGACCCATACGCCGCTGGCGCTGGCCGGGATCGCCGCGGGATGGGCGCGGTGGCTGGAGATTAGACTGAACCCGCGGGACAATCCGGTCGCGTGGCAGATCGCCAGTTGGGTCTGGCCGATGTGCATCCTGTTCTGCGGCCTGCTGTTGCTGGGGTATCGGGAGGCGTAGCGCTTACGCGGGCAGCAGGCCCGCCGTACGATAGCTGTCGATCAGGGCGTCGTAGAGCGAGACGTCGGAGCGGCTTCTCGCGATCAGTTGCGCGCCGGCTATGGCGGCGAAGATGGCGCGCCCCCTGGGTTCGCTGTCTTCGGGGGCGACCACTGAGGCGGCGGATAGGAGCTTGCTCAGCCACGCTACGTTGATGTCCGCGAAGGTCTGGACCTCTCGCTTTACCGGGTCCGGCAGGTCGTCGTATTCGGCGGCCATGATGCTGCAGAGGCACATGCGGTTGTCTTTTTCGAGCGCTCTGCGGAACACGTCGGGATATCGGCGCAGGCAACGGATCGGGTCGGGGGTTTCGGCCGACATGGCTTCGAGGGCTGCGGCCGTGTCCTCCCAATAGCGACGTGCCACCGCTGTGCCGAGATCGGCCTTGCTGGGGAAGTGGTAGTAGATGCTGGCGGCCTTGATGCCGACTTCGTCCGCGAGATCGCGGAAGTTCAAGCCGTTGTAGCCATGCGCCTGTGCCGTTCGTTTAGCCGCCGCGAGGATGGCTTCCTTGGAGGTGGAACTCATTTTGATGTCCATTGCCTATCAAGTGGTAGATAGACGTTGACCGCGGCAATTGGAAGCCGTATGGATTGTCTACCAACTGGCAGGTAGAAATGTGACATGAAGATTTACGATTGGTCCACCGGGCCTTATCCGGCCCGTGTGCGTATCGCTTTGGCGGAGAAGAACCTGGCGTCGCGGGTTCGGTTTGAGACGGTCAATCTCTACAAAGGCGAGCACAAGACGCCGGCGTTTCTGGCCAAGAACTACTCGGGCACGTTGCCGGTGCTGGAACTCGACGATGGGACCTTTATTGCCGAATGCACTGCCATTACCGAATATCTCGACGCGCTTGATGGCACGCCTACGCTGACCGGTCGGACACCGCGCGAAAAGGGTCTGATCCACATGATGAGCAAGCGCGCCGAGTTGGAGTTGCTCGACGCCATCAGTGTTTATTTCCACCATGCCACGCCGGGGCTCGGACCGGATGTCGAGATTTACCAGAACGCCGAATGGGGGCTGCGTCAGCGCGACAAAGCTGTGCGCGGTATGCGCTACTTCGATTCGGTTCTGAGGGGGCAGCCGTTCGTTGCCGGTGAGACTTTCTCGATGGCTGATATCACGGTCATCGGCGGGCTGATCTTTGCCGGTCTGGTGAAGGTGCCGGTGCCTGCCGAATGCGAGGCGCTTCTGGCTTGGTACGCGAGGATGCAGGAGCGGCCAAGCGTGAAGCACAGGGTGACGATGTCGGAGCCGTCTGTTTGAGGTCGTTGTCTGTCCATCCGTCATGCTGACGAAGGTCAGCATCCACGCCTTTCCTGGCGCGAAACGAAGGCGTGGATGGCGGGCCTTCGCCCGCCATGACGGGGGCGCAACGGTACCGGCGGGGCAGCACGACCGACGGGA
>NZ_LMUJ01000048.1:56088-64057 GCF_009765975.1 Acidisphaera sp. S103
CAAGAAGATCCGTGATCGCGCGTTCCAAATGCCTCAGCGTGTTGCAGACCGTCACCAGATTGCAGAACGGGGCGTAGCGATACATGTCGGAATCGCCGGTGCCCCAGGCGGACCGGTATTCCGGGTTCAGCCAGATGATCCGTTTCGATCGTTGCGACAGGCGTCCGATGATGTCGGTCCGCGGGTCGGTGCGGTTGCCGCGTGCGTCGCCGAGGATGATCACGGTGGTTTTGTTGGTCACGTGATTCATCCAGCCGTCCTCGAAATCGGCAAACGAATTGCCGTAGTTCGAGGACCCGAAGCCGATCAGCGACATGATTTTGGTGATGGCTTCCTCGACCGGTTCCTTCTCCAGGATCTCCGACACTTCGATCAGGGAGCCGGCGAAGGCGAAGGAGCGGATGTCGGACAGCGCCTCATTGATCGCGTACATAAACATCAGCAGGAATTGCGCCATCGCGGCGACCGATCCGGAGACGTCGCACAGCACCATCACCCGCGGCTTTTCGATGCGTTTCTGTTTCCAGACCGTGATGAACGGGATGCCGCCCCAGCCCATGTTCCGCCGCAGCGTGCGCCGCGTGTCGAGCTGCCCGCGCAAACGCCGCCGCCGGGTCTTCGCATACCGAGCGGCGAGTTTTTTCGCCATCTGCCGCACCAGGATGCGCATCCGGTCGAGATCGCGTCGTTCCAGGTTGGACAGGCGTGCGGATTTCAGCAGTTCCTCTCGGAACTTTTCGGTGTCGCCCTTGGCGAACAGCAGCAGGTTCCGTTCCACGAAGTCGCGGACGGAGTCACGCAGCATCTCCACCTTGCCGTCGAGGAATTGTGCTCGTCCCAGTCCCTCCGGCGTCCCGGTCTGTCGCATCGCCTCGATGTCGCGTTCCAGCGCGCGCAGGCCCATGCGGTCGAGGATACGGCGGGCGTACAGGTTTTTCTGTGTGAAGAACCGGATGTTTTCGATGCCGGCCTCGCGCGCCGCCTGCTCCATTGCCGTTGCCAGGGTGGCACGGTCGTCGTCTGCCAGCAACGATCCGAGCGACTGGCCACCCTGCCCGCCCATGCCGTCGCCGCCGGCGCCGTTGGACGGGCTGGAGAATGGGTCCTGGTCGGATGTTTCGGGATCGGTTTCGTCGCTGCCGCCGGCGAATTCGTCACGCTTGAAATAAAGGTCGAAGACTTCGTCGTAGGCGGCTTTTTCGTCCGGTGTCTTGGCCAGCACCAGGCCTAGAGAGTCCTTCAGCACGTCTCGGTCCTCGAAGCCGACGAGATCGACTGTGCGAGCGGCATCGATCCCCTCGGCGGCCGAGACTTTCAGCCCGGCGCCGCGCGCGACCTGCAGGAAGCGCCGCAGCGGTTCACTGGCGGGCGCGGCCGTTACCACTAGGCGACCCCCGCGTCCTGCCTCGCCTTGTGCGTCAGGCCGGCGATCTGCTTGCCGGCGGCTTCGATGTCCGCCTCGAACTTCAGCAGCACGTTCAGCGTGTCGCGCACCAGATCGACCTCCAGCACCGAGGTGTGCAGCAGCAGCATGATCTTTGCCCAGTCGATCGTTTCGCTGACCGATGGCACTTTCTTCAGGTCCAGCGCCCGCAACTGCTGCACGAAACTGACCAACTGCTTCAGCAACCGGCCATCGATCCCCGGCACCCGAGACGCGATGATCTTCGCCTCCAGCTTGTCGTCCGGGAAGCCGATATGCAGATGCAGGCAGCGGCGTTTCAGCGCATCCCCCAGGTCGCGCGTGCTGTTCGACGTCAGCAGAACGATCGGCGGCACGATGGCGCCTACCGTGCCGATCTCCGGAATCGTCACCTGGTAGTCGGACAGAATCTCCAGCAGGAATGCCTCGAATTCCTGATCCGATTTGTCGATTTCGTCGATCAGCAGCACCGAACCGCCGGGTTCTTGCAGCGATCGCAGCAACGGCCGCGGCTCCAGGAACTGATGCGAGAAAAAAACGTCACCAAACGAATGCAGCTTGTTCAACGCGGTGGTCAGGTCGTCGGACTCGCCGATCACCGAGTTGATCTTGTCCTTCAGGATTTGGGTGTACAGCAACTGCTTGCCATACTTCCATTCATACAGTGCCTTGGACTCGTCCAGCCCCTCGTAGCACTGCATGCGGATCAGCGGCAGCTTCAGCCAGGACGCGACCGACTTCGCCAGCTCCGTCTTGCCGACACCGGCAGGCCCTTCCACCAGGATGGGCTTCTGCAGATGATGCGCCATGTAGATCGCTGTGGAGATCTGGCGGTTGGCGATATACCCGGCCTGGCCGAGACCCAATTCGACAGCGTCGATCGATCGCAGGGGCGAGTCCCCCAGCGGCAGCGCATCGTTCACGTCCAACTCCAAGCTACTGTGTAGTATCCCGATCGCATCGCCGGAGGCGATTGTCAAACTGTAGGAAGGTCGGGGCGCTGCCCCGAACCCCGCCAAGGGGCGAGGCCCCTTGGAACCAGGTCATTTGGGAAGGGGGTGGGAGGGGGCCACTCGGACATTGCTAACGTCTCGGTCGCCCCCTCCCACCCCCTTCCCAAAAATAATCGGGATCAAAGGGCCGCCGGCCCTTTGCGGGTCCGGGCAGAGCCAGGCCTTCCTACAGTTCGATCACCCCCCCGCGCAGGCCCTTGGTGACGGCTTCGGCTCTACTGGTGGCGTCCAGTTTGTTGAACAGGGCTTCCAGGTGAAATTTGACGGTGTGGACAGAGATTCCCAGGCGGCGGGCCATGGCTTTGTTGCTGAGGCCCTCGCTGATCAGCCCCAGGATTTCGCGTTCCCGCGGGGTCAGCAGGGGCATGTCGTCCGCCGGGGCGAAGCCGCGGGCTTCGGGCGCGGCGGTGGACCGGACCAGCAGGCCGGCGAAGACCGCGCGCAGGGCGGCATCCAGTTGTTCGGCGGTCGCGTCGGGTAACAGCACCCCGGCCGGTGCGCCGGTGGGGATGCCTGTGGTCAGGGCGACGACGGGTGCCTCCGCCTCCTTCGGCAAGGGGGTGGAGGTCCGGTCCATGTCGCACAGCTCCACATCCGGCGTTTCGTCGGTCAGGCTGTGGCCGGCGGCCTCGAGCATGGACGCCAGGCCGCGGCGGCGCACCGCGTCGGTCGCGTGGATTCGAACGCGAAGGCCGCCGGCGCCGCTCATGCGGCGGGACGAGCCGCGATGGTCACGCCGATCACTTGCACCGCGCCGGCGCGCAGGACACGCACCGTGGCGGTCTGGCCGATCCGGTCGGGGCCCAGCAGCATGGACAAGGCGCGGGGCCGGTTGACGGCGGTCCCGTCGATATCCAGCACGATATCCCCGGGCAGGATGCCGGCGGTCTCGGCGGGACCGCCGGAGGCCAGGCCCACAACCATCAGGCCGCTCTCGCGCCCGGTGGACTGGCGGAAACTGTCGGGAATCAGCACCGGTTGCAGACCAACGCCCAGCCAGGCTCGGGCGATGCGGCCCTCGGTCAGCAGCGGGTCGATGACGCGGGCCAGGGTTGCAGTCGGGATGACAATGGTCCGGCGCCGGGGGCCGGAGGTGGACATGCCGATCAGACCGCCTGCCAGCGACAGGACCGGGCCGCCTTCGTCGACGCCTAGCCGAACGTCCAGCCGGATCAGCGCATCGATGCGGCCGCCGGCCATGCTGTGCCAGGCGTCGCCCAGCGCATGCACCATCGCCAGCCGCCCGGTCGCATTGCCAGTATCATCGGCACCGACCAGCAGCCCCAGATTACCGACGCGGACCGCCCCTGCCGGCGCGGGCAGCGCCCCGTCCAGCGCGGTGTCCAGTTTCAGCACCGCGACGTTGGTCCCGGGATCGCGCCCGGCCAGTTTTGCGGCGACCGTCTGGCCGCCGCGCGTGACTCGCAACACCGAGGCGTCCTCAGGCAGCATCTGCTCCGACGCCACCACCACATCCGGGCGCCACAGGATGCCACTGGTCGACCGCTTGCCGGTGTGAACGCTGACGACCACAGGCGCGGCGGCGGCGATCCGGTCGGCGAGACCCTGGGAAAACTGCTCGATCATGTCCATGCCTCGATACCCTCCTTGCATGGTCCCACCCTGCACCGGTTCCGCCCCGTTCGGCATCGGGCGGATGACCGGGACGCCGCCCCGCCAGATGGCCGGGTGCCGCCGTGACCGCGGTATCCCCATTTGGGTGCCGAAAGGAAGACTTCCATGCCGCTCGATGCTCTCAGCGACGAACTCGATCCGTATTCCGCACAGGTGATGCAGGCGTTCGACCGTGTCGGGCCGGCGGTTGTGCATGTGATGGCCTTCGGCAAGGACGGAAGGCCAGCCGGGCAGGGGTCGGGCGTGATCTTTACCCCCGACGGCTACGTGCTGACCAACAGCCATGTCGTCGCCGGCGCCACGCGCCTGCAGGCCAGCCTGACCGACGGCCAGAGCTTTGACGCTGCCCTGATCGGCGACGACCCGGCGACCGACATCGCTGTGCTGCGGCTGTCGGGGACCGGGTTGCCGCACGCCGAACTTGGGGTTTCCGCGGCACTGAGGGTGGGACAACTGGTGGTCGCCATCGGCAATCCGCTGGGGTTCACCTGCACAGTGACGGCAGGCATCGTCAGCGCGCTGGGGCGGACATTGCGGACGCGCGCCGGAGGGCTGCTCGACAGCGTCATCCAGACCGATGCGCCGCTAAACCCGGGCAATTCCGGCGGACCGCTGGTGTCCGGCGCCGGGCGGGTCGTGGGCATCAACACGGCGATGATCGGACCGGCGCAGGGGATCTGCTTCGCCATTGGGATCGACACGGCGATCTGGGTGGCAACGCGGTTGATGCGGGACGGGCAAGTCCACCGGTCTCGGCTTGGGTTGTCGGCGCAGACCGTGCCGATCACCACGCGGGTCCGCCGGTTCCATGGGCTGGACCAGGCGACCGGAGTGATGGTCTCCGACCTGGTGGCGGACGATCCGGGCAAGCGGGCGGGCCTGCAAATGGGCGACGTGCTGGTATCCTTCGATGGCACCCCGGTCACTGGCGTGGACGATCTGCATCGGGCGCTGACGCAGGAGCGTGCGGGCGTGGAGGTGCCGATCCGGTTTCTGCGCCGAACCGAACTGCTGACGCTGCTGGTCACACCCCGCGAAACCTGAACGTCGCTCGGAATTCACTCGCCAGTCCGCCTGCCTTTTGGCCATATCCTCGTCGTCGACAGGGAAGCACCAGGAGGCCGGCATGACCGACGCGGACAAGATCGTTCTGTTTCATTCACCCAACTCGCGGTCCAGCGCGGCGCTGACGCTGCTGGAGGAGCTGGGTGCCCCGTATGAGCTTCGGGTGCTGAACATGCAGGCGGGGGAGCAACGGCAACCGGCGTACCTGGCGATCAACCCGATGGGCAAGGTGCCGGCGATCCTGCATGGCGACGTGCTGGTGACCGAACAGGTGGCGATCTATCTGTATCTGGGCGATCTGTTTCCGGGGGCCGGGCTGACGCCGGCGATCGGTGACAAGCGCCGCGGTTCGTATCTGCGCTGGATGGCGTTCTACGCCGGTTGTTTCGAGCCGGCGGTGGTGGACCGAGCGATGAAGCGCGAACCGGGGACGCTGGCGATGTCGCCGTATGGTGATTTCGACACTGTCATGGCGACGATCAACGCCCAGCTTCGTGCCGCGCCGTTCCTGCTGGGCGATGAATTTTCGGTCGCCGATGTGCTGTGGGGGTCCGCCATGATGTGGACCACCGGGTTCGGCCTGGTGCCGGAAACACCGGAGATCAAGGCGTATATCGAGCGCACGACCAACCGGCCGGCCGTGGCGCGGGTCAAAGAGCGGGATGCAGAGCTGTCCGCGCAGCATAAAGCGTCATCATAATGGAACAGCGGTGGCCGGATGGATTGGACCGATCTATTTGGGTGAATCCGAGCGATAAGGGTGGATCAATTCTTCCAGGATGCTGCCGATGAACGACGCCGCCGATACGAATTTCCCGATCACCGACCGGAACCGGATCCGCCGGCGGCATGAACGCGGCCGGTTCGACAAGGCGACGGTGTACGACATCCTGGACTCGGCGATGGTCGCCCATATCGCCTATGTCATCAACGGCCAGCCGTTCTGCACGCCGACAGGGTTCTGGCGGGAAGATGACGTGCTGTACTGGCACGGGTCCTCGGCCAGCCGGATGATCCGCAACCAGTCCGACGGCGTGCCGGTCTGCGTCACCGCCACGCATCTCGATGCCATCGTGCTGGCGCGCAGCGGCTTCCATCACTCGGTCAACTACCGCTCCGTCATGGCGTTCGGCACCGCCAGGCTGGTCACCGATGCGGCGGAAAAGACGCGGGCGATGGACGGGTTCGTGGACCGGTTCTTCCCGGGACGGTCGAAGGAAATCCGGCCGCCGAACGGGCAGGAAATCAAGGCGACCAGCTTCGTGGTGATGCCGATCGATGAGGCCTCGGGCAAGATCCGCTCCACCCATGTCTCGGATGAGGAGGAAGACTACGCCCTGCCGGTATGGACGGCGCGTATTCCGGTGCGGCAGGTGCTGGGTGAGCCGGAGCTGTGCCCGCGCCACTTGCCGGGGCTGGAGGTGCCGCCGGGGATGCGGGGCTACACCGAAGGGCGCAACCTGGATGAAGTGCTGCTGGAGGCGTATCGCATGGAGTATGGCACCCGCGATTGACATAAAGCGGTCCAATCGATCATGTGACGGGGCTTTTACAAACAGCCTGTTCGCAGGGTTCATGCGCGTCACACGATCGACCGGCCCGGAAACGGCCGTTTAGCCATGCTGCTCGTTATCGATGCCGGCAACACCAATATCGTGTTCGCGGTGCACGATCCGTCCGGCTGGCGCGGCGTCTGGCGCATCCGCACCGATGCGCAGCGCACCTCCGACGAATACGCCGTCTGGCTGAACAGCCTGCTGACGCTGTGCGATCTGAAGCGCGACCAGATCAGTGCGGCGGTGATCGGCACCGTGGTGCCCGCGGCGCTGTATCACCTGCGCCGGCTGTGCCGCGATTGGTTCAACGTCGAGCCGCTGGTCGCACGCGCCTCGTTGGACTGGGGCTTTGAGATCAAGATCGATCAACCGAATGAGGTCGGGGCCGACCGGTTGCTGAACGCTCTCGCCGGCCACCGGCATTTCGGCGGCCCGCTGATCGTCGTCGATTTCGGTACCGCGACCACCTTCGACGTGGTAGATGATACCGGTGCCTACCTCGGCGGCATCATCTGCCCGGGCATCAACCTCTCCCTCGAGGCCCTTCACCAGGCCGCTGCCCGTTTGCCGCGCATCGGCATCGGCCGGCCGCAGTCGGTGATCGGCCGTTCCACCGTCCCTGCCATGCAATCCGGCATGTACTGGGGCTATATCGGCCTGATCGAGGGCCTGCTGACACGGATCAAGACTGAATTCGGCGGCCCGATGAAGGTTGTCGCCACTGGCGGACTGGCCCCCTTGTTCGCCGAAGGAACCCTGATGATCGAGCACATGGCGCCCGATCTGACCCTGGATGGCCTGCGGATGTTGGCGGAGCGCAACCCAGCGCCCACATTACCCCGGGAGAGAACGCGATTGATTGAAACTGAATAACGGAACGAACCCTTAAGTATGGACTCTGAAACAGGCGAACTGGCCTTCCTGCCTCTGGGCGGGACGGGCGAAATCGGCATGAACCTCAACCTGTACCGGTGGCGGGAGGGGGGCACCGAAAAATGGTTGGCCATCGATTGCGGCATCGGCTTCGGCGGCAGCGAACTGCCCGAAGTCGAGGTCATGATGGCCGATCCGGGCTTCATCGCCGACCGCAAGGACAAATTGCTGGGTCTGGTGATCACCCATGCGCATGAAGATCACATCGGCGCGGTGGCTTGGCTGTGGCCGCGGCTGAAATGCCCGGTGTACTGCACGCCGTTCGCCGCCGCGGTGCTGCGCCGCAAGCTGGGTGAAAACGGCCTGAACAACCAGGTGAAGGTGCATGTCATCCCGACTGGCGG
>NZ_LMUJ01000048.1:64156-77038 GCF_009765975.1 Acidisphaera sp. S103
TGATCGACACGCCGGCCGGCACGGTACTGCACACCGGCGACTGGAAACTGGACGCCAATCCGCTGCTGGGGCCGCCGACCGATGAGGCCGCGCTGACCGAAATCGGCAACAAGGGCGTATTGGCGATCGTCTGCGATTCCACCAACGCGATGGTCGAGGGCCACTCCGGCAGCGAACTCGACGTCCGCCGCACGCTGTCGGCGTTGATCCGTGACCTGACCGGACGGGTCGCCGTCACCTGCTTCGCCAGCAACGTGGCGCGTATGGAATCCATCGCCCTGGCCGCGCGTGACGCCGGTCGCAGCGTCGCCATCGTCGGCCGATCGATGCGCAACATCGACGCCGCCGCCCGCGAGTGCGGCTACCTGAAGACGCTGTCGCCGTTCCTGACCGAGGACGACATCGACGACGTCGCCGACGACAACCTGCTGATGCTGATCACCGGCAGTCAGGGTGAGGCACGCAGCGCGCTGTCCCGCATCGCCCGCGACGACCATCCGCGCGTCTCGCTGGGGGAAGGCGACACCGTCATTTATTCCTCCCGCATGATCCCCGGCAACGAACGCGCGATCGGCACCGTGCAGGACAACCTGGTCCGCCGCGGCGTCCGGCTGATGACCGACGACGACCACCTGGTCCACGTTTCCGGCCACCCCGCTCGGGATGAGCTGCGGCGGATGTACCGGCTGGTGAAGCCGCGTTATTCCATCCCGGTGCACGGCGAGTGGCGGCATCTGTCCGCGCATGCCGAACTGGCTCGGGAGGCCGGTGCGACACCGTTCATGATGGAAGACGGCGACATCATCACGCTGTACCCCGGCCGGCCCGCCATCACCGACAGTGCCCCGGTCGGGCGGCTGGTGCTGGACGGCACGCGGCTGGTGCCGCTGAAGGGTGAGGTGATGGCGGCGAGGCGGCGCATGTTGTTCAACGGCATCGTCGTCGCCAGCGTGGCCGTGGATCAGTCCGGCAACGTGCGTGGGCGACCAAAGATCAGTGCCCCCGGGTTGCTGGACCCGGAAGATCCCGACACTGACCGGGTGACCGACGATTTCGCCGACTCGCTGCTTGATCTTCCCGCCAACCTGCGGCGCGACGATGCGGCGCTGCAGGACGCGGCCAGGTCGGCGTTACGGCGAACCCTGGGCCGCAAACTAGGCAAGCGGCCGATGGTCGATGTGCATCTGATCAGGGTCTAGGATCGATGAACTGGTTCACGGGTATGGTCTTGTTCATCATGATCTGGTGGACAGCGCTGTTCGCGGTGCTGCCGTTCGGCACCAAGCCGGTGGTGAAGGCGGACACTGTCAGCGGCTGGCGCGGCGCGCCGGAGCGGCCGGGACTACTGCGCAAAGTTATCGTTACCACGATCATTACATGTGTATTGTGGACCGGCAGTTACTTGCTGATCCGCAGTGACTACGTCAGTTTCCGGCACGGCTATTTCGCCGAACCGGAAGACTGATCAACTTTGATTTTTATGATTTTTTAGGCGCCTACCCCGCCTCGGAAGGCGGAGGAACGTGTCCTCGGCCTTCCGGGCAGATGGCGTTTTCTCCCCAAACCTGGCCTGCCTACCCGCTGGTATGCTGCCTCCGCCTAGTTACTCAAAGTCACAGGCGCTGTCACGTGATATTGTCAAGTTTTCAAGGGTTGTCGCGAAGTTTATTGCGTAGAACCATTGTGCAGCGCACCAAACTTTCAATTCCTACTGATTCACTTACTTCATTGTGCGTCGCAGCATTTGTCTTACCACCAATTACTTGCTCTGCTTCGCATGACGCCGAAGATAATGCCCGCATAGCGCGGTAGCCTGTTTCCGCTAAACGCGTTACGACCCTCCGCTGGCTGAACCTTGAACGGAACCCGATCCCGATGCGCCTGTCCCGCGGCTTTATCCCCACGCTGAAGGAAACGCCCAGTGAGGCACAAATCGCCTCCCACCGGCTGATGCTGCGGGCCGGGCTGGTGCGGCAGACATCGGCCGGTATCTACGCCTGGCTGCCGCTGGGCCTGCGCGTGCTGCGCAATATCGAGCGGATCGTGCGGGAAGAGCAGAACGCCGTGGGCGCGCAGGAAATCCTGATGCCGACGGTCCAGCCGGCCGAACTGTGGCGGGAAAGCGGGCGGTATGAGGATTACGGCAAGGAGATGCTGCGGATCACCGATCGCCATGACCGGGAGATGCTGTACGGCCCGACTAATGAGGAGATGGTCACCGACCTGTTCCGCCAATCGGTCCGCAGCTATCGGGAGCTGCCGCAGATCCTTTACCACATCCAGTGGAAGTTCCGTGACGAGGTGCGGCCTCGGTTCGGGGTGATGCGCGGCCGCGAATTCCTGATGAAGGACGCCTATTCCTTCGACCTGGATCATGACGGCGCGGTGGTCAGCTACCGGAAGATGATGCTGGCCTATATGCGCACATTCCAGCGCATCGGGCTGAAGGCGATCCCGATGGAGGCCGATACCGGCCCGATCGGCGGCGACCTGAGCCACGAGTTCATCATCCTGGCACCCACCGGGGAGAGCCAAGTCTACTACGACGCGGCTTTTGAGGAGATCGACTACCTGTCGTCCAATGCCAGCGGTTTCAGCCCTGAGAAGCCGGACGACCTAGCTCGGTTTTTCACGGAAATGACCACGCATTACGCCGCGACGGACGAAAAGCATGACACCGCTCGGTGGGACAGTGTGTCGGCGGAGCGCAAGCGCGAGGGGCGTGGCATCGAGGTCGGCCACATCTTCTACTTCGGCACCAAATACACGAAGTCGATGGGCGCGGTTGTGGCCGGGCCGGACGGCAAGCCGGTGCATCCGGAGATGGGCAGCTACGGCGTCGGCGTGTCCCGCCTGGTCGGCGCGGTGATCGAGGCCAGCCATGACGACGCCGGTATCATCTGGCCGGACGCCGTCGCACCGTTCAAGGCGGCGATCCTGAACCTGAAAATCGGCGACGCGGCGTGTGACGCGCTGTGCGAGCGGCTGTATGCGGCGCTCGGGGATGCGGCGCTTTACGATGACCGCGCGGACCGGGCGGGCGCGAAGTTCGCCGATGCCGACCTGATGGGGCATCCGTGGCAGATCGTCGTCGGACCCCGTGGCGCCGCGGCGGGGACGGTGGAGCTGAAACGCCGGGCGACGGGTGAACGGGTGGAGGTTACGCCGGAGGAAGCGTTGAGCCGGATCGGTTAGGTGGGGATGATTTTCGACCGTCGCGGGTGGGATCGGACACACCCTGTCCGTCATGGCCGGGCGAGTCCCGGCCATCCGCGCTTCATCGGCCGGTGCGAAGATGGCCGGGACATGCCCGGCCATGACGATCGCGACGTGCCCACTACCACGGACCGCCCCTGAATGTTCGGTCCGTTCGAACGCATGGTGGCCGGCCGCTATCTGCGCGCGCGCAAGGGCGAGCGGTTCGTTTCCATCATCGCCACCTTCTCCCTGGTCGGCATCGCGCTGGGAGTGGCGACGCTAATCGTCGTGACCTCGGTCATGAGCGGCTTCCAAGTCGAACTCGTCTCACGCATCCTGGGGGTGAACGGCCATATCACCGTCGAGGCCTATGCCGGGCAGCGGCTGGACAACTACCAGCCTCTGCTGGCGCAGATCCGCGGGATGAAGGACGTTGCCTCCGCCACGCCGGTGCTGGACGGGCAGGCGCTGCTCAGCACCGACAACGGCGGCGCCCGAGGCGGGCTGGTGCGCGGCATCACCCTGGACGACCTGAAGGCGCTGCATCCGATCAGCGACCATATCATCGCCGGCAGCCTGGCCGATTTCACCGGCGACGACGCGCTGGTCGTCGGTGTCGGGCTGGCCAGCACCTATCGGTTGCGGATCGGTGACTCGCTGACGATCATCTCGCCGGAGGGCGCGGCGACCGCGTTCGGCACCATCCCGCGGGTGCGCGCCTACAAGGTGGTGGCGATCTTCGACGCCGGACTGAGCGACTACAACAACAGCGTGGTGTTCCTGCCTCTGCCGGCGGCGCAGATATTCTTCCAGAAGCCCAACGCCGTCACAGGCGTGGAAATCAGGCTGCACGACCCCGACCAGGTCAACACGATGGGCCGAGCGCTGGCGCCGCTGCTGGAGGGACGACAGGTGTACGCGCGCGACTGGCGGCATGCCAACGACACCATCATCGGCGTGCTGCAGGTGCAGAAGGACACGATGTTCATCGTGCTGGGCATGATCGTGCTGGTGGCCGCGTTCAACGTGGTGTCCTCGCTGATCATGCTGGTGAAGGACAAGCGGGCCGACATCGCCGTGCTGCGCACCATCGGCGCCGGCAGTTTCGCCGTGCTGCGCATCTTCCTGATGTGCGGCGCGTTCGTCGGCGTCGCGGGCACCGTCATCGGCACGATCATCGGCGTGGTGTTCTGCCACTACATCGTCCCGATCCAGCATTTCATCGAGCATGTGACGGGCGGGCAGGTGTTCGATGCCTCGGTGTTCATGTTGACCGAGTTGCCGAACACCATTGATTGGGCGGATGTCGGCCGGGTGGTGGCGTTGGGGTTGATCTTGTCTCTGCTGGCGACGCTGTATCCCAGTTGGCGCGCGGCCAGGACCGATCCGGTGGAAGCGCTGCGCCATGAGTGATCCGCTGGTGTTGCGCGCCGTGTCCCGCACGTATCGCGGCGACGCGGGGGAATTGCCGGTACTGCGCGGCGCCGACCTGACGGTGCGGGCCGGTGAGATCGTTGCGCTGGTGGCGCCCTCGGGGGCCGGCAAGTCAACGCTGCTGCATGTGGCCGGGCTGCTGGATCGTCCCGATGGCGGATCGGTGCTGATCGAGGGCCGCGACGTTGGCGGACTGCCCGATGCCGCTCGCACCGCGATCAGGCGCGACACGATCGGCTTCGTGTATCAGTTCCACCATCTGCTGCCGGAGTTCTCCGCGCTGGAGAACATCGTGCTGCCGCAGATGATCGCCGGCCGGTCTCGGCGGGCCGCCGCCGAGCGCGCCAAGGCGCTGCTGACCACGTTCGGACTGGCCGCGCGATTGGGTCACCTGCCGGGTAAGTTGTCGGGCGGCGAGCAGCAGCGGGTGGCCATCGCCCGAGCTTTGGCGAATGGGCCGAAATTGCTGCTGGCGGATGAGCCGACGGGCAACCTGGATGTGGCGACGGCCGAAGCGGTGTTTGTCGAATTGCTGGCGATCGTGCGGGATCAGGGGGTGGCGGCGCTGGTCGCGACGCATAACCCCGAGCTGGCGGCTCGGATGGACCGGACGGTGACGTTGCGGGATGGGCGGCTGGTTTAGGCGCGGGACTGGATCGGAAGGCTCGGACTGACGCCGTGGACAATGAGGTAGGAGACGGCGTCAACACGACCTGATGTGAGTTGCCTGACGCTGGTGCATACCCCAGAATGCGTCATACCCATGCCTTTGAGGAGGTGTCTATGAAGTGGCTTGTTGCTGGAGCAACCGTTTTTCTGATCGGTATCGGAAGTGCCAGCGCGCAACCACCGCCGCCAAATTACGCGCCTATTCCGCCGCCACGCGTCGAAGTCGTGCCGCCCGCGCCCGGTCCGCGCGTGGTCTGGGAGCCTGGTCACTGGCACTGGGACGGCGCCACCTATGTGTGGAGAGCCGGCCATTACGTCGAGCGCCGGCCGCACTACGGCCACTACGTCAACGGCCATTGGCGGTGGGGTCCCGATGTCGGCCACTACGTCTGGGTGCCGGCGCATTGGGAGTGACGCTCAATTCAGCGTGGTGACCACGGGAACATGATCCGACGGTTGGGTCTGATCGCGCTCATTCCTGTCGGGGTCGGCTGAAACCAGCCGCTCCGCCAGGGCGGGCGATAGCAGGGCGTGGTCGATCCGTAGGCCAACGTCGCGCTGCCAGGCGCCCCCCTGGTAGTCCCAGAACGTGTAGACCGGCCCATGCGGGTGGACCGCGCGAACGGCGTCGGTCAGGCCCATCCAGATCATCCGGCGATACGCGGATCGGGATTCCGGCCGGACCAGGGCATCGGTTGGCGACAGGGCACCGGGCGCGTAGTCCTCATCCGTCGGGCACACGTTGAAGTCGCCGGTGATGACGAACGGCTTGTCGGCATCCAGCAGCGTCTGGGCACGTTCGGCCAACCGGTCCATCCAGGCCAGCTTGTACGCAAAACCCTCATCGCCGCGGGAGTTGCCGTTGGGCAGGTAAATGCCGATCAGGGTGATGCCGGCCACCTCGACCTCGATATAGCGCGCCTGCGCGTCGTCTTCCGGCAGGCCAGGCAACGCCCGATGCACCACGGTGAAGGGCACCCGGGCTAGAACGGCGACACCGTTATACGATTTTTGTCCGACCACCTCGGCCGCGTAGCCCAAACCGTGGAACGGCAGTGACGGGAAGGCGGTGGTCTCGCACTTGATCTCCTGCAGGAACAGGACATCCGGCCGGGTCTTCTCCAGCCAGCGTTGCACGTGGCTTTCCCGCTGGCGGATCGAGTTGACGTTCCATGTCGCGATCTTCACGTGGTCTCACTCCATTGGGCGGGCGTGTGTCTCTTGCCCCAAATCGCGCTTGTGGTCACTGTGCGGCGAAACCTCAACCAAGGGCGGAATATGCCAATCGAACTCTATACCTGGAACACCCCCAATGGCCGCAAGATCAGCGTCGCGCTGGAGGAGATGGGCCTGCCGTACAGTGTGCATCCGGTCAACATCTCCAAAAACGAGCAGTTCGCGCCGGACTTCCTGAAGATCAGCCCGAACAACCGCATCCCCGCGATCATCGATCCGGATGGGCCGGGCGGCGCGCCCATCAGCGTGTTCGAGTCGGGCGCGATCCTGATCTACCTCGGCCAGAAAACCGGAAAATTCTACCCGGCGGACCCGCGCAAGCAGGTGCCGGTGCTGGAGTGGCTGATGTGGCAGATGGGCGGATTCGGTCCGATGCCTGGCCAGGTGCATCATTTCCTCCAGGTGGAAAACCCCCAGGACCAGCGTTACGGCCTGGAGCGCTATTCCAAGGAGACCGCTCGGTTGTACGGCGTGTTGGACCGGCGTCTGGCACAGCACGAATACGTGGCGGATGAGGTCTCCATCGCCGATTTCGCCATCCTGGGGTGGGCATGGCGGCATGAGCGCCACAAGATCGACCTGGCGCAATTCCCCAATGTAAAGCGCTGGTATGAGACGATCATGGCCCGTCCCGCGACCATCCGGGGCTTCGAAGTGGCGCTGAGCTGACCGCCGGAAGCGACTCTCGGGTCATGCCCGAGGGTCGCGGCGGCCTACGTCTTGGTGTTTGCCTGCACTTTCGCCCCCTGTATCTTCGCCCAGGTATCGCGCAGCCCGACCGTGCGATTGAAGACCAGCCGATCCGGCCGTGAGTCCGGATCGAGCGCGAAATATCCGGTCCGCTCGAACTGCACCGCTTCGCCAACCGCGGCCGAGGCCAACGCCGGCTCCACCAGGCAACCGCTCAATACGTCCAGCGATTCGGGGTTGAGGTCGGCCAGCGCATCGCCATCGGCGCCGGGGTCAGGGCGGTTGAATAGATGGGAATACAGCCGGACCTCGGCCGGCACCGCGTCGGCGGCAGCCACCCAGTGCAGGGTCGCCTGCACTTTGCGGCCATCCGGCGAGTCGCCGCCTTTCGATGCCGGATCGTAGGTGCAGCGTAGGGCGACGACGGTGCCGGCCGCATCCTTCACCGCTTCCCGGCAGGTCACGAAGTAGCCGTAGCGCAGCCGGACTTCCTTGCCCGGCGACAGGCGGTAGAACTTCTTGGGGGGCGTCTCCATGAAGTCGTCCTGCTCGACATACAGTTCCCGTCCGAACGTCAATGGGCGCACGCCGGCGTCGGGATTGTCCGGATGGTTGCGGGCTTCCAGCGTTTCCGTCTGGCCTTCCGGGTAGTTCTCGATGATCAGCTTCAAGGGTCGCAACACGGCCATC
This sequence comes from Acidisphaera sp. S103, assembly GCF_009765975.1. GTDB lineage: Bacteria > Pseudomonadota > Alphaproteobacteria > Acetobacterales > Acetobacteraceae > Rhodopila. Next base: position 72,074 of record NZ_LMUJ01000048.1, read on the forward strand.
CGGCGTGGCGCGATCGGGTTCAGCGTGTCGCGGATCGCCGAATCCAGCATGGCGACATCCACGGTGCTGTAAGCGCGCGCGACCCCCACGCGGCTGATGAACTCCCGCAGCGCCGCTGCCGGAACGCCGCGCCGCCTGATTCCGGCGATCGTCGGCATGCGCGGGTCATCCCACCCGGTCACGTGCTTTTCGGCGACCAGCCGGGTCAGATGACGCTTGGACAGCACGGTGTAGCTGACGTTCAGGCGGGCGAATTCGTACTGGTGGGGCCGCGAGGGCACCGGCAGGTGCTCGATCAGCCAGTCGTACAGTGGGCGGTGATCCTCGAACTCCAGCGTGCAGACACTGTGGGTGATGTGCTCGATGGCGTCCGACTGGCCGTGGGCGAAATCGTATGTCGGATAGATCGACCAGGCGTCGCCGGTGCGCGGGTGATGCGCGTGCAGGATGCGGTACAGCACAGGATCGCGCAGGTTCATGTTGCCCGACGCCATGTCGATCTTGGCGCGCAGCACGCGGGCGCCGTTGGGGAATTCGCCTGCCCGCATGCGGCGGAACAGGTCGAGGTTCTCCTCGACCGAACGGTAGCGGAACGGGCTGTTCTGGCCGGGTTCGGTCAGGGTGCCGCGCTGGGACCGCATCGCCTCGGGCGGCGTGTCGTCGACATACGCGTTGCCGGTGCGGATCAGGTGTTCGGCCCATTCGTAAAGCTGCTCGAAGTAGTCGGAGGCGTAATGGAGATGTTCGCCCCAGTCGAAGCCCAGCCAGCGCACGTCGCGCTGAATGGAATCGGCGAAAAGCTGCTCCTCCTTCACTGGGTTGGTGTCGTCGAAGCGCAGGTGGCAGGTGCCGCCGAGTTCGCGGGCGATGCCGAAATTCAGGCAGATCGACTTGGCATGCCCCAGATGCAGGAAGCCGTTCGGCTCCGGCGGGAAGCGCGTGACCACATTTTGGGCGCGGCCGGCGTCCAGATCCGCCTGCACGATGTCACGGATGAAGTCGCGTCCAACCTCGGTCGATTTCGTCTCGGTATCCACCATGCCTCCGACTCCAGATCCACCGCCGCCACGGTCGGGTGGACATCGCTATATGTGCATCCTGTCCGGCAAATCTGATCGCCCGGCGCGAATGGCGGCCACTCACTACACAACTGGCTGCGGTTTGGCGACCTTATGTGCCGACGCCACGCGAGCCATTTGGGCGCGCACCCGTTCCCGGTGCGCGGTGTAGAGGCCGCTGGCGATGATGATGCCGGCCCCAACCAGGGTCCATTGATCCAGCAGATTGGTGAAGACCAGGAACCCCAGGCCGGCCGACCAAAGCAATTGGCTGTAGAAGAACGGCGCCAGCAAGGACGCCGGTGCCAGCCGGTGCGCCAGGATAACCAGCCACTGGCCCCCCGATGCCACCACCCCCATCAGCAGCGCCAATCCGAGTTGCTTCAGGGTCGGCCACGCCACCGCGAACGGCAGCATCACGGTCAGCACCGCGGTGCCGATCCCGGCCGACCACAAGACCGTGGTCTGCGGTGTGTCGGAACCGCTGATCTTGCGGGTGATGATCAGTGCCAGGGCCCAGCAGGATGAACTCGCGACGCCGAACAGCGCGGCCGGCTGGAAGCCGCTCAGACCCGGGCGGACAACGACCAGCATCCCCAGGATACCGGCCGCGACCGCGGCCCACCGGCGCGGGCCAACACGTTCGCCCAACAGCGGGATCGACAGGATCGTAACCAGCAGCGGCGACAGGAAACTAATGGTCGTCGCCTGCGCCATGGTCATTTGACGCACGCCATAGACGAACAGCACTGACGATCCCGCGACGCACAGCCCGCGGATGACCTGAAGCCCCGGGTTGCGCGGCCGTACCGAGCGGCTCGGCGCCTGCCCAACCAAGCACAGCGCCATGAGCAGAAAGACGACGTAGCGGATCCAGATGAACTCGATGATCGGCAGCCCACCACTGAGGTATTTCGCGATCGTGTCGGAGGAGCTGAACAGCACGGTCGCGCCGACCGCCAGTAAAATCGCCCGGAGTGGATTGTCGGGAAGCATGCCGGCTTATAGCGGGATGATTCGGACGACATTGTGTCATCATCGCACAAATCGCGGGCTTCGCTCCCCTACCCAAAGCGCTCCCGCGTCGCAACGGCGGCCGGACGGCCATAGCAACGCCGCAACCACGCATCGACGTTCGGATACGGCGTCATGTCCAACAACCGCACTCGCGACGGCGATAGCACCGTCGCGACATTCAGGTCACTGACCGTGAAGTGCGTCCCGACCAACCAGTGCCGTTCGGCCAGCGTGCGATCAAGCAGACCCAGCGCCAGATCCACGGCCTCCCGAGCCTGCTCTTCGATCATCGAACGTAGCGCGGCGAGCCTGGCGTCCTGCTGGACCCAAGGCTCCAGATGCGCCTGCGCCCACAACGTCCAGCGCCAGACTTCGGCCTCGCCCCGCGCATCGGACGGATACAGCGCCGCCGTCCCACCGTATTTCTTGGCGAGATACAGATTGATGGCGAGAGACTCGGACAGCGCGAAGCCGTCATCGACAATCGCCGGGATCGTCCCGGCCGGATTAATTTGCAGAAACGCCGTCTGCCGCAACGCAGGATCGTCGGCCGCGAGCGGCACATGCTCGTAGTCGATCCCGAGTTCGGCCGCGGCCCAGAGAACCCGAAGCGTCCGGGAACGCGGCGATCCATAGATGATCAGTGTCATGACGTAATCTGATCGCCGGACGCGAAGCCGGTCAACGCCGGAACGTCGGTTTCCATCGACTTCCTGCACACACACTCATAATCTCGACCCCATGAAGCACATCGCGGTACTGACAAGTGGCGGTGACGCCCCCGGCATGAACGCGGCCATCCGAGCGGTCACGCGCAGCGCGCTCGATCAGGACATGACGGTCTACGGTGTGCGACAGGGCTGGCAGGGTCTGGTCGACGGCCAATTTCGGCAACTCAGCGCGCGCGACGTCGGCGGCATTATTCAGGTCGGCGGCACGTTTCTAGGCAGTGCCAGGTCAGCCGAATTCCGCCAGGAGAGCGGTCGTTCCAAGGCGCTGCGCAACCTCGCACAACGCGGCATCGACGGTGTCGTGGTGATTGGCGGCAACGGTTCCCAAACCGGGTCCTACATGCTCAGCCAGCTTGGCATCCACGTCGTCGGTATCGCCTCCACCATCGATAACGACCTGTTGGGAACCGACATTTCCATCGGCTGCGATACCGCCATCAACGTCACGCTGGAGGCGATCGACCACCTGCGCACCACCGGTTCCTCGCACAATCGCGCCTTTCTGGTCGAAACCATGGGACGGGACTGCGGCTACCTGGCGATCATGGCGGGCCTCGCCGGCGGCGCGGAAGTCATTTCGACGCCGGAGTTCGAGGTCCCGGCGAGCGAAATCGCGCAGCGCCTGCGCGCCGCCTACGAACGCGGCAAAACCCATGCGATCGTGGTCATCGCCGAAGGCGTCAAGGAAAATAGCACGAAAATACTATCGTATTTCGACGCCGATAAGCAAAGGACAGGTTTCGAGCTACGCACCACCACGCTCGGGCACGTCGTGCGCGGTGCCCCGCCAAGCGCCTTCGATCGCATCTTGGCGACGCGGCTAGGCGTGAACGCCGTCAAGGCCCTGGCCAACGGCGACACCGGCGTCGTCGTCGGCTGGCAAAAGAACGAGGTGACATTGACCCCGCTCCCCGATATCGTCGGACGCATCAAGCCGGTGGACACCGAACTGCTGGAACTTGCCCGCATCCTGGCAAAGTAATCAGTCCGGCTTACGATCCAGCCTGCCCATACCCACCGCCACCCGGCGTCTGGATCACAAACACATCCCCCGGCACCAGTTCCGCCCGGTCCGTCCCGGTCAGCACATCGCGCGACCCATCCGCCCGTTCCACCCATTGCAGGCCCGCCGCCCCGTCCGCACCACCGTCCAGACCGAACGGCGCCACCACTCGCCGGGACGAAACGATCACCGCCGTCATCGGCTCCAGGAAGCGGATGCGCCGCACCGCTCCGTCGCCGCCGGACCACTTGCCGTCGCCGCCGGAGCCCCGGCGAATGGCGAACAATTCCTGCCGCACCGGATAGCGCAACTCCAGGATCTCCGGGTCGGTCATGCGCGTGTTGGTCATATGCGTCTGGATCGCCGAGGTCCCGTCGAACCCCGGCCCCGCGCCGGTGCCGCCGCAGATCGTTTCATAGTATTGGCGGGTGGCGTCGCCGAACAAGAAGTTGTTCATTGTCGCTTGCGAACAGGCAATGACACCCAATGCGCCGAAGATGGCATTGCAGGTGGCCTGGGACACCTCGGTGTTGCCGGCGACGACCGCCGCACCCGGGTTCGGGGACAGAAACGTTCCGGGCGGAATGATCAGCGTCAGCGGCTTCAGGCACCCATCGTTCAGCGGAATATCATCCCCCACCAAACACCGAAACACATACAACACAGCCGCTCGGGTTACCGCCGGTGGCGAATTGAAATTACCCTCGTGCTGCGGTCCTGTGCCGGTAAAATCCACGGTAGCACACCGGTTTTCCCGATCGACACTGATAGAGACACACAAGTCGCGTCCATTATCCATCTTGTAGTTGAAACGACCGGAACCAAGGCGTTCGATGACACGGCGAACCGATTCTTCGGCATTGTCCATGACGTGGCGCATATACGCGCTGACTACCGGCCAGCCGAATTGCCCGACGACTCGTTGCAGTTCCTGCACACCCTTCTCATTCGCGGCGACCTGGGCCTTGATGTCCGCCACGTTCACGGCCGGGCTGCGCGCCGGGTATTTCGCGCCGCTTAACAACGCGCGGAATTCGGCTTCCCGGAAATGTCCGCCATCCACCAGCAGGAAGTCGTCGATCACGACGCCTTCTTCCTCTAACGTTCGCGACATCGGCGGTGTCGAGCCGGGCGTAATCCCGCCGATATCGGCGTG
>NZ_LMUJ01000048.1:77174-78414 GCF_009765975.1 Acidisphaera sp. S103
CCGGCAGATGCGTGCCGCCGTTGAACGGGTTGTTCAGCGCGACGACATCGCCCGGTTTCAACGTATGCCGCCGGTGTTCCAGCACGGTGCGAACGCTCTCACCCATCGCACCAAGATGCACCGGCACATGCGGTGCGTTGGCGACAAGCGCGCCTTCCGCATCGAAAATCGCACAGGAGAAGTCCAGCCGCTCCTTGATATTCACGCTCATCGAGGTGTTCTGCAGCACCGCGCCGGTCTGTTCCGCAACATTCATGAACAGGTTGTTGAACAGTTCCAGTAGCACCGGGTCGGGCCGCTCGCTGCCGGCCGGAACGCGGCTGGCAAGCGGCTCCGTCCGGCGCAGGATCATGTGGTCCTGCGCGGTGACCTCGGCGGTCCAGCCCGGTTCGATGACCGTGGTGGCGTTGGCCTCCCGCACCAGTGCCGGTCCGGCGATGCGGTCGCCTGCCAGCAGGGACGTGCGCTCCAGCACCGGCGCCTCGACCTCGGCGCCGCCGGTGAACATGCTGACCCGATCGATGATGTCGGGTTCTCCGGTTTCCCGGACCGCCAGCCCTGCCTCGGCAGCGACCGAACCGGGCAGCGTGGCTTCGGCCGCGACCGCTTCCACCACCACCGGGCGTTCCGGCGTTGCGAATCCAAACCGAGCCCTGTGGGCGGCGGTGAAGGCGGACAGGACCGTTTGCATCGGACCCAGTGCAACGATCAACGCAGCCTCGGTGCCCGCATAGCGCAGGTGCAACGACTTCGCGGTGGTAACATCCTGCGGGGCAGCGCCTTGGGATACCAGGCTGGCGACGGCATCCGCCGCCAGTTTGGCCGCCAATGCCTCAAGTCCCGGCATCGTATCGGCACCGAGTGGAATTTCGACCGCCTGTTCCTTCATCGTGGTCTGGTCGGCAAGCCCCATCCCGTAGGCCGACAACACGCCGGCATAGGGGTGAATGAACACCGTCTCCATCCCCAGCGCGTCGGCCACGAGGCACGCATGCTGCCCGCCAGCGCCGCCGAAGCATTGCAGCGCGAAGCGTGACACATCGTGTCCCTTCTGCACCGAGACCTGTTTGATCGCATTTGCCATATTGGCGACGGCGATTTGGAGGAATCCTTCCGCTACCTGTCGCGGCATCCGGTCTCCGCCGATTTCGGTGGCCAGTTCGGCGAATTTGGCTGCCACGACATCGGCGTCCAGAGGCTCGTCCGCCGCCGGCCCGAAGATCGGCGGGGAAAGGGCGGG
>NZ_LMUJ01000048.1:78630-93203 GCF_009765975.1 Acidisphaera sp. S103
ACCGCCGGCCGCGACGGTGTTGATCGCCATCATTGGCGCCCGCATTCGTACACCAGCCACCGCGGTTTCGAACGCCCGTTCGAACGCCCCTGCGTACAACGCCACGTCGGTTGAGGTGCCGCCCATGTCGAACCCGATAATCTGATCCAACCCCGCCATGCCGGCGGTTCGCGCCGCGCCGACGATACCGCCCGCCGGACCGGACAGAATGGCATCCTTGCCCTGAAAACCGTGCGCCTCGGTCAGGCCGCCGTTGGACTGCATGAAATACAGCCGCGTTCCGGTCAGTTCAGCGGCGACCTGATCGACATAGCGCCGCAGGATCGGCGACAAATAGGCGTCCACTACGGTCGTGTCGCCGCGCGGCACCAGGCGCAGCAGAGGGCTAACCGCGTGGCTGGCGGAAACCTGTGTAAATCCGGCCTTCCGCGCCAGGGTTGCCAGCCGTTGCTCATGTTCGGGGTATTTCCAGGCGTGCATCAGCACGATGGCGCAGGCGTTGATGCCGTCCGTTCGGGCTTCTGCCAGCACGGCAGCGGCAGCGGTTTCGTCGAGCGGTTCAATCTCGATGCCGTCTACTCCGACGCGGCCACCAACTTCGGCGACGCGTTCATACAGCATCGTCGGCAGCGTGATGGCCAGGTCGAACAGGCGAGGACGAGCCTGGTTGCCGATGCGGAGGGCATCGGAGAAGCCCTTGTTGACCAGCAGCAGCGTACGGTCGCCCTTGCGCTCCAGCAGCGCGTTGGTGGCGACCGTGGTGCCCATCTTGACCGCCTCGATCAAGCCGGCCGGGATTGGTGCATCGAGGCCCACGCCGAGGATCGACTTGATGCCCGCGATCGCCGCGTCCTTGTAGCGTTCAGGATTTTCCGACAGCAGCTTATGGGTAGACAGGCGGCCGTCGGGATCGCGCGCGACGATGTCGGTAAATGTGCCGCCGCGGTCGATCCAGAATTGCCACATCGTGTTGTCCTGCTGGTTGGTGCGGCGCGCATCAGGGCAGAATCCCGCAATGCATGGCAAGCCCCCGCGTGCGGGTCGTGCATGGTCCGATTCCGGACGCTATAATCGGCGGCGTCGAGTCCCATAAGGATGGTTCATGTCCGCCAGCACGTTGCCGAACGCCACTTTGACCGCCGCCTATGAGGCGATGACTCCGGGGTCCGCTGCATTGGCGGCCAAGGCACGCGGGCTGATGCCCAGCGGGTTGGCGCATGACAGCCGGCACATGGATCCGTATCCAATTTATGTCGACCGAGCGCTGGGGCCGGTGAAGTGGGATGTCGACGGCAACCGGTATGTCGATTATTTCGGCGGCCATGGTGCGCTGATACTGGGCCACAACAATCCGACGGTGATGGCGGCGATCCATGCGGCGCTGGAACGTGGCACCCATTTCGGGGCCTGCCATGAGCAGGAGGTGCGCTGGGCGGAGTTGATTACCCAGATGGTGCCCTCGGCCGAACGGGCGCGATTCACGTCCTCGGGCACTGAGGCAACCCTTATGGCGCTGCGGTTGGCCCGAGCGTACACGGGACGGTCGAAATTGGTGCGGTTCCGGGGACATTTCCATGGCTGGCATGACCACATGACCAGCGGCCAATCCAATCATTACGATGGAACGGCGACCAGCGGGGTGGTGAACGGCATCGCCGACAGCGTGCTGTTGTGCGATCCAAACGACGTCGACGGCATCACGCGGCTTTTCAACGACCATAAGGACATTGCCGCCGTCATCCTGGAACCGACCGGGGCGAGTTTCGGCAAGATGCCGATTTTACCGTCGTTCCTGACCCTGCTGCGGGACCTGACGAAGCAAGCCGGCACAGTGCTGATTTTCGATGAGATCGTGACCGGGTTCCGGGTATCTCCGGGTGGTGCGCAGGCGGCCTTGGGGATTACCCCGGATATGACCACGCTGGCGAAGATCATGGCCGGTGGATTGCCCGGCGGCGTCGTGGTCGGGCGGAAGGACATCATGGACTGGCTGGATTTTAAGGTGACCAAGGCAGCCGGTCAGGAAAAGATCTCACATCAGGGCACGTTCAATGCGAACCCGATCTCGGCCGCGGCCGGCATCGCGGCACTTGAAATCATCGCCGCCACCGATGCCTGTGCCCGGGCGAATGCTTTTGGCGAAACGATCCGAACGAAGATGAATGAAGTGCTGGAGGAGGAGAAGGTGAAGTGGGCGGTCCACGGGTCCTACTCCGGCTTCCATGTCTATACGAATTCGGATGGGGCGGACATCGTTCCCAGCGCGTTCGATGCGGTGCCGTTCATTGCGAAAATGCTGAATAAGCCACGCGGAGAAGGTGTTTCCGGACAACTTCGTGTGGGGATGCTGGTGAATGGGGTCGATATGAACTCCGGCCCATCAGCCTGGATTTCGGCGATGCATGGGCCGGAGGAAATGGCAACCACGGTCGAGGCTTTCCGCACGACCATTCGGGCGTTGAAGCGGGAAGGGATGGTTTCGTAGCGGCTTCTATTCGCTTTACACGACGTCCTGCGCCAGCAGCTTCTGGATGTCAGTACTGACTCGCATTTCCTTCGCCACCGCCTCCTGGTCCTTCAGCATGCGGTTGCGAACCTCGGTCGCCTGTGCCGGCGTGACGTCGGTGATTTTGACGCCATGGCTCTCCATCGTCCCGCGTGCCCGATCCTGCGCGGCGGCCATGTTGGTGCGATATTGTCCGATATTTTCGGCCCACAGGTCCGTCATGATGGCCTGCAGATCGGCCGGCAGCGCGGCCCAGAAGGTGTGGCTGACCATCGGGATGTAGGCGGCGAAGGAGTTGTGGTCCTGCAGCCCGAAGCGGACGCCTGCGTCCCATAGTTTCACGCTGGCGATGCTCTCGTTCGTGGTGATCAAGCCATCGAACGTCCCTTGCGACAGGGCCAGCGGCACGTCCGGCCAGGCCGTCACGTTCGGCACAGCGTCGAAAAACCGGGTCCGCCACGACTGGCCGGAGCCACCCGAGTTCCTGATCTTCAACCCCTTCAGATCGGCCAGCGAGTTCAACGGCGTGCGCGTCGTGAACCAATTGCTGAAGCCGTTGTCGATCCAGGAGCCCAGCACGTGGCTGCGGAGTTTTTGTTCGACCTCGTTCGCGATGAATGCTCCGGAGCGCCCGTCGGTCACCCGATGAATGATTTCGACTGGCTCGTCATACAGCGCGGGAAGCTGGAACACATCGGAATCCGGGACGAAATTGGTGATCGCCCAGGTGCCTGGCGCCGCCATATCGACCTGCCCCTGGACCAGGGCCTTGGTCACGTTCAGGTCAGCGAACAACTGTCCACTGGCGAAGATCTCTGTCTTCAGCCGCCCTTTCGAGGCTGCCTCCACTTTGCTCAGGTAGTCGCCAATCGAGATATTCCGTCCATGGGTGGGGGCGGTATCCAGGGAGCAGCGCAGCCGGATCGGGGTATCCGCCCGCACGCGGCTGATGGCGGGCATGGACAGCATGCCGGCCGCGACGGTTCGACGGGTGAGCAAGCGCATGGCGGGTTCCTTGGGCGTTTTTGGTTGTCGGATATCTGCCAGATTGGACGGGTGCGCGCCAGCGTCTGGCGGATGACGGGCAACGACACCATGTGCGTCCGGCATGAACCAACGCTTCCCGCTCTCCGACCATTATGATGGGCGGCACTTTTTCAACCCGGGCCCGCAAAGGCCGGCGCGGGGATTGCTGGAGGTGCTGCGCTGGCGATTACGGGGAGAGCGTGCCGCCTGGCCCCGCCACGTTGGCAACCAGGTGTTCCCGCCGCCGCCGGACATGGTCGGATCGGACAGCGTGGCGATCACGTTCATCAATCACGCCAGCTTCCTGATCCGCCTGCCCGGTGCCGTGGTGCTGACCGATCCGGTCTTCAGCGAGCGCTGCTCGCCCGTTTCCTGGGCGGGCCCGAAGCGGGTGCGGCCGCCTGGTATCGCTCTGGCCGACCTACCGCGCCCGGACGTGGTGCTGCTGTCGCATAATCATTACGACCATATGGATTTCGCCTCATTGCGGGCGCTGCAGGCGCGTCATGCCCCTCGCTTCATTACCACGCTGGGCAATGCGCGTACGCTGGCGAAGCTGGGCATCGCCGCCACCGAACTGGACTGGTGGCAGGACACCATGGCGGGGGCGCTACGCATCACCGCGACGCCGGCGCGGCATTTTTCCGCACGCACACCGTTCGACCGCAATCGCACTTTGTGGAGTGGTTTCATGATCGACGCCGGCGTGGGGATGGTGCTGTTCGCGGGCGATTCCGGGGCGGGCTCGCATTGGGCTGATATCAGGATGCGCCTGGGCTCGCCCGACGTCGCGCTGCTGCCGATCGGTGCGTATGAGCCACGGTGGTTCATGGCCCCCGTCCACATGAACCCGGCCGAGGCGGTCGAGGCTCACGTGGCGCTCGGCGCGCGCTGGTCGGTGGGGATGCATTTCGGCACGTTCCAACTCACCGATGAGGCGATCGACGCGCCGCTGCGCGCTCTCGATGCGGCTCTTGGATCCATTGGGACGGATACGTTCGGGACATTGGATTTTGGCGAAACCCGTGTGTACGGGCTGAGGCAGAACCCATAACCGGTGCGGCTACGTTGCGTCTATCGGCGATCGCCCATAGCTTACCGGCTGGTATTCGATCGACGAAAGAAGACGGACAGGAAACGCATGGCCGACGATAACGTCACCCAAACACACGTTGAACCGCCCAAGGCGTCGGCCGTCGGCTGGGAGCCCGAACTCGCCGAACTGCGCGAACGGCAGGCGCTGGCACGCGAACTGGGCGGCAAGGACCGGGTGGCACGCCAGCACGCCGGCGGCCGGCTGACGGTACGGGAACGGATCGATCACATGCTGGATCCCGGCAGCTTCAAGGAAATCGGCAGTATCGCCGGTAAGGCAAGCTATGACGCGCACGGCACCATCACCGGCTTCATGCCGGGCAACTGCGTGTTCGGCCGCGGCACGGTGGATGGCCGTCCGGTCGTCATCGCCGGCGACGATTTCACCCTGCGTGGCGGATCGGCCGATGCTTCCATCAAGGGCAAGCCGAAGATGTCGGAGGAGATCGCGACGCAATTCCGCATGCCGATCATCCGGCTGATCGAGGGGTCGGGCGGCGGCGGTTCGGTCAAGACGATTGAAACGACAGGACGAGCGAACCTGCCGGGTGGGCTGACCGAGACGACGTCGTTCGATCTGGTGGCAAACCAGATGGCGCAGGTGCCCGTGGTTGGTCTTGGCCTGGGTTCGGTCGCTGGTCTGGGGGCCGCTCGGCTGGTTGCCTCACATTATTCGGTGATGGTGAAAGAGATCGCGGCGGTCTTCGTCGCCGGCCCTCCGGTGGTGGAACGGCTCGGTGAACCGAGGACGAAACAGGAGCTTGGCGGCTGGCAGATCCAACTGCGTTGCGGCGCCGTTGATCATGCCGTCGATACGGAAGACCAGGCGTTCGAAGTCGCGCGACAGTTCCTGTCGTATCTGCCAAGTTCCATTCATGACGTGCCGCCGCGAGTGAGGGGATGGGACAACCCGACCCGCCGCGACGAATCGCTGATCACCGCGATCCCCAAGGTGAAGAAGCAAGCCTATCACATGCGGCGGATCATCGCGTCTGTGTTCGACAAGGACAGCTTCTTCGAGATGGGGGCGCTGTTCGGACGCTCCATCATCACCGGTTTCGCGCGGCTGGATGGGTGGCCGGTGGCGGTTATGGCGGGCGATCCGTTGTTCGACGGCGGTGCCTGGACGGCTGATGCCTGCAACAAGATTATCCGGTTTGTCGATATGGCTCAGACGTTCCACCTGCCGGTGGTGCATCTGGTGGATTGCCCTGGCTTCCAGGTCGGGCTGCGGGCCGAGAGCAATGCGGTCATCCGCTGGGGGGTGCGAGCGCTGTCGGCGATCAACCAGACCACGGTGCCATGGTGCAGCATCGTCGTGCGCAATTGCTACGGAGTCGGCGGGCTAGGGCATCAGCCGGTCGGGCATTTGTGCCTGCGGTATGCGTGGCCGTCGGCCAGTTGGGGCTCCTTGCCGCTGGAGGGTGGGATCGAGGCGGCCTATCGCGCCGAGATCGACGCCGCACCGGACCCGGCCGCGAAGCTGGAGGAAATCGAGCAACGGCTGAACCGTCTGCGTTCCCCCTATCGCACCGCCGAGGCTTTCTGGGTGGACGAGGTCATCGATCCTCGGGACACGCGAAAACTGCTGTGCGATTTCGCTACCTTGGCCGCGCCATTGCGCACGCCGGGGCCGTCGGCGTTCGGCATGCGGCCGTGACGGCGACGTTCGACCCGTGGAAGGCACGGCGGCCGCCGCTGGTTTGAGGGGGGATGGTGGGCGCGACAGGGATTGAACCTGTGACCTCTCGCGTGTGAAGCGAATGCTCTACCGCTGAGCTACGCGCCCATCCGTCGCGACGGAGGCGGGCTTCCTAACCGGTTGGCCGGCCCGCCGCAACCCCGAATTCACCTGTTAAAGTACCCGCAGCACCGGCGGCACCGCCTCGGCGTCCACTTCAACCAGCGCGCCGTCCGGCACAGCCCGGGTGATATCCAGGCCAAACCCCGACATCATCGTCGTTCCGGCCAGCGCCGCTCCCTGCACCATGATCGGGTTTACCGCGTTGAACACCAGTGCCGCCGGCACGATCCCTCGGGCAGCCATCTCGTGCAGCATCCAGGCGGTCGCCACGCCGCCCTTCGCCCGGTCCAGGACCAGAACCAGTCCGACATAGGATCGCCCGTACAGGGCGTGCGCAGGGCGGGAGAACACTCCGGCGATCCTGTCCAGGTCGTACCGGGCGGAGAACCCGTCGCTCGCCACCAGCGCGTGTCCGCGCACTGTTCGGCCAATCGCCGCGTTTGCCGGGAAAATCATGGGATTCGGCCCGAACAGGCCGCGTCCAGACATTGGTCCATCGACAACAGCACCGGCGCGTAGCCGTAGCCGCCCAGAATATTGGTCAGCTTGGCGGAATTGGTCGCCAGCCGCCGCCAACCGTTCGCCTCCGCCATTTCACGAGCATAGCTTTGGTAAAAGCACATGCCGGACAACACCATCGCGCCGGACGCCTCGATGCGGGCGGTGAGACCCATCCGGTCGGCGTCCGGCTTCACCTGGGGGCTGGTCACCGCCAGCAAGGGCACCGCGACGCGCCGTCCGTCCAGGCGGTCCGCGAGCATTTGCATCTCCAGTAACGACAGTTGCGGGGCGGAGAACACCACGACGTCGATGGTGTCGCCCCCTGTCGCGTATTCCGCCAGCAGGGCGGTGACGCTCGCTTGCCCGACTTTTATGGCCGCCGGCGAGGGGCCATCGAACGCCTCGGCAGCCTCCGGCGTCACGCCCGGGATGTGGAACATCGCCACGCTGCCGAAACTGGCCATCGCCGCGCCGAAATGTTTCAGTTCGTCGGACCCCGGCACATGGTCGAAGCCAGTGATCACTGGCACCCGCCAGTAATCGCCGGCGAGCCGCCCCACCACGCCGCCCAACGCGCCCCATTCGTGTAGGGCGGCGGGAGTCCATGTGGCCTCGACCAGCAACGATCCGAGCCGGCATTCGTCCAGGTGAAAGCCGTAGCGCGGCGTGAAGCCGGTCAGCCCAGCGGCCAAAGCGGAAGGGCCACCCTCGAAATTGGACCGGGCACCGAGCACCGCGTTGCAGTAGATGGTGACCCCGGTATCGCCGTAGGCCATGTGCTCGCCGCGGACCGGCGGCATGATCGTCTGATAGTTGATGCAGGTATTGGTCATCAGCACGCCCAGGGCTTCAAACGCGTTGGACGCGCGGCGCTCCAGCGCCACCATCCAGTCTTGCTGTTTCAGCCGGTCTGCTGCCCCGAAATCGGTGCCGCGTGGGTCGGTGATGGTGGGGATGCGAACCTGCCGGTCGGCGGCCGGCATGGCGGCGAAGCGTTCCAGGAAGGCGATACCGGTCTCGCCGAGGGACTCGGTGTCCGCCATGATGTGCGCCTGACAAACCGGCACCATATCCCGGGCGCCGAGGTAGGTCCCGACCTGGATCTGATGCTGGATCGCCCACTGCCGCGCCGCCCCCATCTCCCCTCGGCGCATCGCCTCGGCTTCGTCGCATAGTCGCATCGGTGATCCTTCGGTTTCCGTCTCTTTGTGCGTTACGTTTCCAGTGGTTGGTCCCGTGGGCCACGGCTTCGGTGCCGAATAGCCTATCACGGTGGCGTTGCCACGTCGCCTCGGGACACGGGAAACGGCCGTTCGCTCAGATTCATGTTTGACGCTGGGGCGGGGCTTCCCTACAAGACGCAGTGCAAACGCCGTGTCCGAGCTGTCCGCGCAAGCGGGGGGTCGGAGATGTTGCCCCGGCGGAGGGGTGGCCGAGTGGCTGAAGGCGGCGGTTTGCTAAACCGTTGTACGGGGTCAACCCGTACCGTGAGTTCGAATCTCATCCCCTCCGCCAATTTTTCTCCGATTTATTGATTAACTGTATCTTCTTCGGCAAAAGCCAATCCAAATACCGCCATAATTATACTGCCATGAGCAGTTACGATCCACGCATGTTCAGGCGGGACCGCTTCGTCGAATTTTTAACGTTTGAGAGTTGATCAAGTTGGCCATATTGCCCTACAGGGGGCTGCTGGCGATCGTTCCGTCGGCTCAAGAGCAGTCAGATTTCGCAATCAATGCCACTTACACAATTGAAGTCAAATAGGGAAGCATTGCAGTAGCAGCCGTTGTCGTTCGCCGGTCATCGGCCGCTGAACGCGTGGTTATTAACCATTGGTTAACATTTGTGGTAAGCGCGTACAGTTGAGATAGCGACAGTTCGCATCTATTGCTGGTTGTATTTATACAGTACAGCCTGAGCCCTCGTGCCGCGACAACTTCCCGTGCGCCCCGCTTCAAAGTGTAAGGCCGGGGAAATACAATGCCAGCGTTAGCGACAACATTCATTTGGAGCAGCGCGAGCGGCGGAGACTGGACCGCCCCGGCCAATTGGAGCCAAACCTCGCTTACGAATGGCGATACTTTCGATCTTCGAAGCGCCCTTGCCGCGACCACGTGGGATCAGCAATTGAGCGATCTCGGCAACTATCTGACAATCGGCACGCAGGGGTCCAACGCTCTGGTGCAGATCAGCACCGTTAGCGGCGGTACCCCAATCACGGTGGCCATCCTGAACGGCGCGGGCTCCGTCAGTTTGAACACGTTCATTTCCCACGCCCTATTAACCTAAAAATTCCGCGCCGGCGGTTCGGTTCGGCCAGGCGGGCTCGATCACCCCAGATGATCGAGCCCGATGTCCAGCACGGTGGCGCTGTGCGTCAGCCAGCCCACCGACAGCAGGTCCACGCCGCTGGCGGCGATGGCGGGCGCGGTTTCCGGGCGAATGCGGCCTGACGCCTCGGTGATGGCGCGTCCGTCGACCATCGCGACGGCCTGGCGCAGCATGTCCGGTCCCATGTTGTCGAGCAGGACGGCATCGACCTTCAGGGTCAGAGCTTCCTCGAGCTGGGCCAGCGTATCGACTTCCAGCTCGATCTTCACCAGATGGCCGACGCCGGCACGGGCGCGCTCCACCGCCGAGCGGACGCCGCCGGCGATGGCGACGTGGTTGTCCTTGATCAGCACGGCATCATCCAAGCCGAACCGGTGATTCGATCCGCCGCCGACGCGGACGGCGTATTTCTGTGCAAACCGCAGTCCGGGCATGGTCTTGCGGGTGCAGCAGACCTGCGCGCGCGTGCCCTCTATCGCGTCGGCGATGCCGCGGGTGGCGGAGGCGACGCCGCTGAGGTGGGAGAGGAAATTCAGCGCGGTTCGTTCCGCTGTCAGGATGCCGCGGGCGGGACCGCTGATGGTGGCGATCAGGTCGCCCTGGCGCAGGCGGTTGCCGTCGGGCAGTGCGACGTCGACCTTGATCGCCGGGTCGATCAGGCGGAATGCGGCCGCGGCGAAATCCAGGCCCGCGACGACCCCCGGCTGCCGAGCGACCAGGGCGCAGGTGGTGTGGGCGGTGGCGGGGACGATCGCGTCCGTGGTCAGGTCGCCGGCTCTGCCGAGGTCTTCCAGCAGGGCGGCGCGGACGGCCGGTTCGATCATGATCAGGGGCAGGGGAGACATCAGCGGACCTCCAGCATGCGTTCGACGGACCGGCGGGCGCGTTCGGCCAAGGCGGGGTCGATAGTCACTTCTTCCTGCATCGTCTCTAGCGCGCGGCGGATTTTTGGCAGTGTGATGCGCTTCATGTGGGGACACAGGTTGCAGGGGCGAACGAAGTTCACATCGGGATGATGCACCGAAATGTTGTCGGCCATAGAGCATTCCGTTAGAAGAACGACACGGGCGGGTTTCTCGCGGCCGACGTAGTTAGACATGTCGGCGGTGGAACCGGCATAGTCGGCCTCGGCGACCACTTCCGGCGGGCATTCCGGATGGGCGAGTATCGTGACGCCGGGGTAGTCGGCGCGCAGGGCTCGGACTTCGGCGGCGGTGAAGCGTTCATGCACCTCGCAATGGCCGGCCCAGGCGATTATCTTGACGTGTGTCTGGGCGGCGATGTTTCTTGCAAGAAATTCATCCGGAAGCATGATGACCGTGTCGACACCGAGCGATTCGACGATCTTGCGGGCGTTGCCGGAGGTGCAGCAGATGTCGGATTCTGCCTTTACCGCGGCGGAAGAATTTACATATGTCACCACAGGCACGCCGGGATAGCGTTGGCGCATCAGTCGCACATCCGCCGCCGTGATCGATTCCGCCAGCGAGCACCCCGCCCGGCTGTCCGGAATAAGCACGGTCTTGGCAGGGTTCAGCAGCTTCGCCGTCTCTGCCATGAAATGCACGCCGGCGAGAACGATGACCTTGGCGTCGGTCGTCGTGGCTTCGCGGGCAAGCGCCAAACTGTCGCCGACGATGTCGGCCACGCAATGGAAAATCTCCGGCGTCATGTAGTTATGCGCCAGGATCACCGCGTCGCGTTCCCGCTTCAGCGTCAGGATGGCGTCGATATCGTCGGCGAAGACCGGCCATTCGATCGGCGGGATCAGCGATTTGACCTTGTCATAGAGCGGTGCGGTGCGTTCGAGCAGTGCGGTCGCGGACATCGGGATCCTCCTTGTAATGCTCATTCGGAGCATTAATCCGGGTTATGCTAACGCTGAGTATAAGGATGTCAAGCGTGGCACACCGTGCCGCCTGCCGGCGAGGCGACAAGCGGGTCCTTGGCGCGCGATCGCCCGAGGCCATTTGGGCCGATTTTACATGGCGCGCCGGACCTATATGGCCATAAGCTGACGGGCAGACCCGGCAACAAGGGTCATCAACCAGGGAGACCAACGCTCATGCTGCATCGACGCAAATTGCTCACCGCCGCAGCCGCGGCGAGTTTCGTGCCCGCTGCTCCGGCGATCGTCCGCGCCGCCGAAACCCCGGGCGTGACCGCGACCGAAATCCGCCTCGGCAACACGATGCCCTACAGCGGCCAGACGTCGGCCTATGGCACGATCGGCAAGGCGATCGAGGCGAAATTCCGGATGGCTAACGACCAGGGCGGCTTCGCCGGCCGCAAGGTCAACTTCATCTCCTACGACGACGGCTACAGCCCGCCGAAGACGGTCGAGCAGGTGCGCCGGCTGATCGAACAGGACAAAGTCGCCGCGCTGTTCGCCACGCTGGGCACGCCGACGAACTCGGCGATCGTGCGCTATGTCAACCAGAAGAAGGTGCCGCATCTCTTCGTATCCACAGGCGCCGATAAATGGGGCGATTACAAGGAACATCCGTGGACGATCGGCTGGCAACCCAGCTACGTCACCGAATCGCAGGTCTATGCGAAGTATATCCTGGCGCAGAAACCCGACGCGAAGATCGGCATCCTGTATCAGAACGACGATTTCGGGAAAGACTACCTGCACGGCGTCAGGGATGTGCTGAAAGACGGTTACGACAAGCGGGTCACCACCGCGTCCTACGAATCGACCGATGCGACGGTCGAAAGCCAGCTTGTCACCTTGCAGGCCGCGGGCGTCGATGTGCTGATGACGATCGCATCGCCGAAGTTCGCCGCGCAGTCGATCCGCAAGGTCGGGGGGATGAACTGGAAGCCGCTGCACCTGTTGACCAACGTTTCGGCTTCGGTCGGCGCCGTGATGATCCCGGCCGGACCCGAGAACGGCATTGGTGTCATCAGTTCGAACTACCTGAAGGATCCGACGGACCCGCGCTGGGCCAACGACGCCGGGATGAACGAATGGCGGGTGTTCATGGCGAAATACTACCCGGAGGGCGATGTG
Source organism: Acidisphaera sp. S103 (assembly GCF_009765975.1). Classification (GTDB taxonomy): domain Bacteria; phylum Pseudomonadota; class Alphaproteobacteria; order Acetobacterales; family Acetobacteraceae; genus Rhodopila. The sequence goes on from NZ_LMUJ01000048.1 coordinate 90,913, forward strand.
AAGGACCTCGGCAACATCTCCGGCTTCGGCCTGACACACACGATGCTGGCCGTGCTGAAGCAGTGCGGCAACGACTTCTCGCAGGAGAACCTGATCAAGCAGGCGACGAACCTGCACGACCTGGAGAACCCGGTGCTGCTGCCGGGGATCAAGATCAACACCAGCCCGACCAACTACCGCCCGATCCGCCAGCTTCAGTTGATGCGCTGGACCGGTAAGACCTGGGATCTGTTCGGCGACATCATCGCCGGCGCGAGCGCCTGATCGTCACCGCATGCCCTGCCAGGCAGGCCGCCGGCAGGGCATGACAACCCTTCCCGGACCTCGGTTGGTTGGGAAAGATCGTCCTGTTCGGCGAATCCCGGCGCGGCCTTAACTCTTTGTTCATCTTTTTTCGGCTTTGATCGTCCGGCGCGAATGGCGTTCAAACATTACCGGGGCCGCTGGCAACCGGGACCGGTTCGGGCGCCATCCAGACGCATCGTGCGAAAAACCTCGCAATGTCGAACCACGTCGTCCTCGGTAGGGGCAGCCGGATAGATGGTTAGCGCGCAACCGGGACGGGTTTCCTATCCGGTGCGGATGGTAGCAGATCTGGGAGCATCGCGATGTCAGTCCTTATGCCAAAAATCGAAGCCATTCGCGCGACCTTGACCGGCGTCCGTTCGGATCGGACGCCGGGGAAGGATACGCCGTCGCGCGCGGGCCGTATCGAAGGCCTTGCCGCATCGCCCGTTTATCCATCCAGGGGTGTCGACCAAACCCGGCTGGATGACGCCCGCTTCTGGCTCGCCGCCATTACCGATTCGTCGGACGATGCGGTGATCGGCAAGGATCTTGAAGGCCGCGTCACGTCCTGGAACAAAGCGGCCGAAACGATGTTCGGCTTCACCGCGAGCGAGATCATCGGCCAACCGGTCACCCGCATCATTCCATCGGACCGGATCGATGAGGATGTCACGATCTTCGAACAGGTCCGCCGCAGCGAGAAGATCGTCCATTTCGACACCAAACGGCAATGCAAGGACGGCAGGGTCATCCCTGTATCCCTGACCGTTTCACCGATCCGCGACGAACTGGGCCGGATCATCGGCGTCTCCAAGGCCGCCCGCGACCTGACCGAAACCCGCCGCGTCCATCGCGACCTGGAACGCCGCGAGGCGCAGCTTCGCTCGATCCTGGACACCGTGCCGGACGCACTGATCGTGATCGACAAGCAAGGATTCGTGCATTCCTTCAGCGCCGCCGCAGTGCGTCTGTTCGGCTACACCTCCGCGGAGATGATGGGTCAGAACGTCGGCATGCTGCTGCCATCCGCCGACTGGGAACAACACAACAGCCATTTGGCGGGCTATTCCGCGACGGGCGAGCGGCACATCATCGGATGCGGCCAGCGCAAGGATGGCAGCACGTTCCCGATGGAACTCGCCATTGGGGAGGTGAAGCTGCCAGGAACCCGGCTGTTCACCGCCTTCGTGCATGACCTGACCGTGCAGGCCGAACGTGAGCGCGAACTCCGCATAGCCAATGTCGAGCTGGAGCAGATGACACGCCATCTCGCGGCGGCACGCGACATCGCGGATCGGTCGAACTGGGCGAAATCACACTTCCTGGCCGGCATGAGCCGGGAGTTGCGGGCCCCACTGAACGATATCCTCGGCCATGCCCAGTCGCTACGCGCCGATGACGGCCTGAACGCCACGCAGGGCGGCCAGGTGGACGCGATGCTGGTGGCTGGCCGGCACCTGCTGCAAATGATCACCTGCGTGTTCGACCTGTCCGAGATCGAATCCGAGGATATCGAGCTGCAGGCGGTGCAGCTTGACATGCGGGCGGTCGCGGTCGAATGCCTCGATCTGATTCGCCCGGCCGCGGATGCCAAGCGTCTGGCACTGGGCATCGAGGTGGCGCCGGGTACCCGGCAGCAGTTGGTTACCGATCCGACACGGCTGCGCCAGGTGCTGCTCAACCTGCTTGGCAATGCGGTGAAGTTCACCAGCCACGGCACTGTCGATGTGCGCTTGCGGCAGATGGCGGACAGCGAGGTGCTGCGGATAGAAGTCGTGGACACTGGTCCGGGCATACCGGCCGAGGAATGCCAGCGGCTGTTCCGGGACTTCGAACGTCTCGACGTCGAGGCTACCCAGGATGTCGAGGGTGCGGGCCTCGGTCTTGCCCTTTCGGCCCGGCTCGCGACCTTGCTGGGCGGCCGCCTCGGCCACGACGACAATCCGAACGGCGGGAGTGTGTTCTGGCTGGAATTGCCGTTGGATACCACTCTCGCATCGCCG
>NZ_LMUJ01000048.1:93279-122440 GCF_009765975.1 Acidisphaera sp. S103
CCGAACCGCCCGCCGCCGACGCGCCGGCGCACACCCCGCCTGTCCTGCATGTCCTGGTCGTGGACGATGTCGCCATGAACCGCGACATCGCCGGATCCTTCCTGCGCGCGGCCGGTCACAAGGTCACCTGTGTCGAAGGGGGCGCCGAGGCGATCGCGGCGGTGGGCACCATCGACTTCGACGTCGTCCTGATGGACGTGCGCATGCCGGAGATGGATGGGCTTGAGGCGACACGCCGCATACGAGCCCTTGGCGGCGAACGTGGACGCGTGCCTATCGTCGCGCTGACTGCCCAGGCCTTCACCGAACAGGTGGCGGAATGCCGCAAGGCAGGCATGGACAGCCACCTGCCCAAGCCGTTCGGTCCGGACACGCTGCTGACGGCCGTGCTGCGCGCCGCCACGGCAAGGCCGCCGCGGGGTGAGGGCCTTGGCGCCGCCACCACGCCGGCCACCATGTCGACCGGGGCGGTCATCGGCGCGGATCTGGTGGTCTTCAACCCGACGGTGTTCGAACTCACCGCTTTCTACCTCGCGCCGGAGGCTGTCGCCTCCTACATGGAGGCAATCGCTGAACGCGGGGAGGCCCTTTTGCGCGGATTGCGCGGACCCGATGCCCTGGTGCACACCGGCGACGAACTTGCCGAGGCGGCGCACACCATCGCGGGTAGCGCCGGCATGTTCGGCTTCGAGCGCCTGACCGCGGTGGGCCGCCGTTTCGAGCGGGCGGTACAAGCCGGCGCGGCGGAGGCGCCCGCTTTGGCCGACGGCTTAAGTGCCGCGCTTGAGATCACGCTGCAGACGATTCACGATCGCACATTGGTTGCCACGGACGCCTAAGTGCCGCCGGTCCCGCACACCGGCCGCCAAATCCGCTCTATCGATAACGAGGAAGCCTGTATCTTAATCATAACTCCGCCCCATCGGAGAGGCGCCAAGTATGTCCAACGTCATTGTAGCGGATAACGACGTCATCATCCGAGGCCTCTTGCGCTCCCTCCTCGTCGGTATCGGCCAGACCGTCTTCCTGGCCAGTTGCGGGGAGGAAACCATCGCCTGCGCCATTGATGTCCATGCCGACCTGATCTTGCTCGATCTCAACATGCCCCGCCTGAACGGGCTGCTGGTCTGCGAAAAGCTGCGCCACATGCCCCAGTACCGAGACACCCCGATCGTCGTGCTGTCGGTCTATGATGGAGAGCGGGCGCGTCACGCCGCCGAACGCGTTGGCGCCACGATGTTTCTCGCCAAGCCGTTCCAGCCGGCCCTGCTGCTTCAGGCGCTGTCGCCCTATCTCGGCATCGACGTCACCGCGCAGAAGGCGCTCTCCCGGGCGGCGAACCGGGCGCACGCGATCGCTCCGCTGGTCGGCCACACGTTCGAACGGACCGGCGCCCCGGCGGAATGGAATCGTCCCGAACTACCGCCGCTCGGCCAATCCAACCCGTCACCGCATATCATCCCCCCGCGGCGGCCAGTCACGTAAACCCGGGGGACCCGAAACCATCCGTCTCTGGGTCGTCGTCGCGCGCGGGGCCCGGGGGGCCTATTCCGCCGCCACGTCCACCCGCATCGCCAGCCGCCGCAGTGCGCGGTCGATCCATTGCGCGGTTAGTTTCTCCTGTGTTCCGTTCTGCCCCAGCCGTTCATGCAGGGCCGGGAAATCCACCCGGTCCAGCGCCTGATCCTGGTTGAAGCAGGAGAACACCACCGTCCGCTCTCCCGTCTCCGGATCGATCTGAGACTGCAGGCACTGGGCGCAGACCTCCTTCATCATGCATTGCATGGGGGAGTTGATCGACCCGATCGCTTTGTGCCCGGCTTTCAGATACGGTGCCAGCACGCCATGCCGAGCGGCACCGACGGCTTGCATCATGCGGTCGGAGCCAATGACGATCATATGGTCCGCGTCGGCCAGGGGGACCGCTTGCCGACCCAACGTGCCGGACCCGTAAGCTGCCATGGCCTGCACGATATTGCCGACGAACGTGCGGTCCTGTGGCCGTTCGGGATTCGGTGCGAAGCCAGGCGCCTCATCGCAGCACCAGACGATGACGTCGGCGGCGCGTTCGATGTCGGAAAGCTTGTAGCGGTCGCGGATCGCCTTGTAGCCGGCGAAGTAGATCACCTTCGACCCCGCCGCTCGGGTGGCCGCGCCGATCGAGAACAGCACCGCGTTGCCCAGGCCGCCGCCGACCAGCGCGACCGTGCCGCCCGCATGGATCTCGGTGGGGGATCCGGTCGGTCCCATCAGGATCACCGGCTCGCCTGGCCGCAGCGTGGCGCACAGGTCGGAACTGCCTCCCATCTCCAGCACGATGACGCTGACCAGCCCGGCCGCCGGGTCGGTCCAGGCGCCGGTCATCGCCAAGCCTTCCATGTTCAACAGCGTGCGCCCGACCCTCGGTTCGTCATCATACGCGGCCAGGACTTCAAAGTTCTGCAATCGGTAAAACTGGCCGGGACGGAAGGCGCGGGCGGCGGCGGGGGCGCGGACCACCACCTCGATGATGGTGGGGGTCAGGCGATGCACGGCATGTACCGTGGCAGTCAGGCTGTCGCGCGCCACGGCGATTAGATCGACACCCGTCACCGGCGTGGCGGGCTGCGCGGCCAAAGCGCGCGACACGACGGGATAGCCGCGTTTGGCGCCACCCATCGCTTTCACCACGTTGCCGAAGAAGCTGGGGTGCAGGTCGCCGAAGAAGCTGATGAAGCGGCCGTTCTCGGCCCGGTGCATCAACACCTGCGCCTGATCGGGCTTGGCCAGGCCACGAACCGGTTCGACCTTCGCCCCGTTCTCGTCGACCGCCTGGAAGTAGCGGCCATCCAGTTGGATACGATGATCCTCGCGCGCCAGAACCGTGTTGGGCTGGGTGCCGGCGGCGACCAGGATGGCGCGGGCGGGCAGGGTTGCCTCGGTTCCGTCGGCACGCTTCACCCGCAGCCCCGCCGCATGGCCGAACGGGTCGGTTTCCACTGCCATCGGAGTCAGGCCCTCGGCGAAGCGAACCGCCTCCTCCAATGCCTTCGCCACTTCCTCGTGGTTCAGCGTGTAGGACGGGCTATCCACCAGCCGGCGGCGGTAGGCGATGGTCGCGCCGCCCCAGCGATCCAGCAGGGCGGCCAGGGCCGGGGGGCGACCTTCCGCCGCAGCCGCATCCCGTTCGGTGCGAATGGCGGCGGCATGGGCCAGGAATTCGTCGGCGGTTTCGGCTTCTTCCGCCGTCCAGCGGGCACGCACCGCCGTTTCACCCTTGTCGGCCACCAATATCCGATAGCGCAGGGCAAACTTCTCCACCTGCCGGACGTAATAGGCGAGGCTCTCCGTCGCGGTGTCGATGGCCGTCAGCCCGCCGCCGATGATCACCACGGGCAAACGAAGCTGCAGGTTCGCGATCGAGGATTCCTTCGCTGCCCCGGTCAGTTGCAGCGCCATCAGGAAGTCGGAGGCTTGACGAACCCCCCTGGCCAGCCCGTTTGGGATATCCAGCACGGTTGGCTTGCCCGCCCCCATGCACAGGGCGATGTGGTCGAAGCCCATCGCCCAGGCATCGTCCATCGACAGCGTCGCGCCACCGCCAAAGCGGATGCCGCCAAAATGCGCGAATTTGTCGGCCCGCCGCTCCAGCAGCAACCGCACCACTTTCAGGTAGTTCTTGTTCCATCGGACGGTGATTCCGTACTCGGCGACGCCACCGAACCCGGCCATGACTCGGTCGTCGAGGTTTTCGAAAATCGTCTCTACGTCCCGGATCGGCGCCGACACATCGAAATTCAACGGCTCGATCTTCAATCCGTCGACGGCGACGATGGTATGGCCGTCGTTCATCAGATGGTGCGCCAGGGTGAACCCGGCTGGGCCGAGGCCGACGATCAGCACTTTCCGGGAACTGTCCGGGCGAGGCAGCGGGCGGCGAATGTCCAGCGGATTCCAGCGTGTCAGAAGGGCGTAGATCTCGAAACCCCAGGGCAGCGCCAGCACGTCTTTCAGGATGCTGGTTTCCGCCTGCGGAATATCGACCGCCTCCTGCTTCTGGTAGATGCAGGCCTTCATGCAGTCATTGCAGATGCGATGACCGGTCGCCGCCATCATCGGGTTGTCGATGGCGATTGTCGCGAAGGCCCCCAGCACATGGCCGGCGGCGCGCAGCGTGTGCATCTCGGAGATCTTCTCATCCAGCGGACAGCCCGCCAGGGTCACCCCGAACACCGATTTCTGGAATGCGCCGGTCTTACGGTCCTTCAGGCCGGTGCTACAAGAATCTTTCCCTTGGGTGTGGCACCAGATGCAGTAGTTCACCTGGTCCAGCGCCTGCTGCGTGTTCATGCCGTGATCGGTCAGCGCGAACCCCTCACGATGCCGCCAGTCATGCTCCGGCAGCCGCAGCATGGTCACGCCGTCGCGCTCGATCGTCTCCACCGGCACCAGATGCTGGGGGTCTACCCGGTGAGGCACCCGGAACAGCGTTCCGCCGCGGTGGAATGCCTGTCCCTCTGGCGTCAGTGTCGCCCAGGCGGCATACCGCAGCGCCTCATCCAACGCCTCGGCGTCGTTTTCCCAGGCCGTCACATGCGTGGCGAACCCGCGTTCGGTCAGCGCCGAACCCATACGAACTTCCAGCGCCGTGCGCAGGGCGGGTCCATCGAATCCGGTGGGGTCGGCGTATTTCTTCACCGCCTGCCGCTGCACGAACAGCCGCTTGCAGGCATGGATCGGGTCGAGCGCCAAGGTCTGCCGCGTCAATGCCCCGGTTTCCGCCTCGATCCCGAACAGCGCGGCGACGAACGCATCCAGATGGGGACCCAGCGCGACGACCAGATCGGACTCATCGCGGCTGGTGACATCATGCGACGCCGCCCGAGCCGCCAGCAGGCGCTGGTGCAATGGCGCGTCCTGTTCCGCCAGGTCCGCAAGGAAGCGCTGGTCCAGACGGATCAGCCCATCGCGGGTCGCAAGATCGGCGAAATCGAACCCAAAACCTAGTCGTGGAGCGTCGGAACCAGTCACAGGACCACTTTCAATGAAGCGCTGCGGATGCCACAGGCGGCAGGGTCAGGCAACCTTCATGTCCCGGGGGCAGGGTTGAGGTAAGTTGGGGCCAACGCCCGACCCTGCGATGCCCCGGCCTTACGACGCCTCGGCCGGAATGAGCCATTCCAGCAGTTTGCCGGTCAGCGTCGCCATGGTCAGCGGCTTGGTGATCTGGTCGTCCATGCCGCTTTCCAGGCTCGCCTCACGGCTGCCTTCCATGGCATGCGCCGTCAGCGCGACGATCGGGGTGCGCCGGTTCTGGAACCCTTCGATCTGGCGGATGGCTCGGGTGGCTTCGTAGCCGTCCATTTCCGGCATCTGGCAATCCATCAGCACCATGTCGAATGCGTTGCCGCGATAGAGGTCGACGGCCTCCAGCCCATTGTGGGCCTGCGTGACGCGGCATCCCAGTGTCTCCAGCAGCGCCTGGGTCACCCGCATGTTGGCCGCGTTGTCCTCGACCAGCAGGATCGACACCGCATGCCGGCCGGCTCGTTCCAGCGCCGCGCGGAATTCGCGGCTGGCGGGGGATATGAACGCCGATGGTTCCGTTCGCCCATCCGGGACGGTGGTGGTCAGCGTGGGTGGCAATGCGGCGTCCGCCTTGTGTTCCAACAGCACGGTGAACCAGAAGGTCGAACCGACCCCGACGACGCTTTCCACGCCGATATCGCCGTCCATCATGTGGCAAAGCTGGCGGGCGATCGACAGGCCAAGACCGGTGCCGCCATAACGGCGGGTCATGGAGCTGTCGGCCTGGGTGAAGGCGTCGAAGATCATGTCCTGCCGGTTGGCAGGAATGCCGATACCGGTGTCCGACACTTCGAAGCGGATGCGCAGGGTCGTACCGACTCCCCGCTCGATCATGCCGCGCAGCGTAATGGTGCCGTCCGAGGTGAACTTCAGCGCGTTGCTGACCAGATTCGCCAGGATCTGCAGCAGGCGGTGCCTGTCGCCCATCAGCATGACGTTCAGCGCGTCCGGAACCGAGGCCCACAGCGTCAGGCCCTTGGTTCGGGCCTGGTCGGCGAACAGCATTCGGATATCGTGGATCAGCGACGGCAGATGGAACGGCGCATTCTCCAGTTCCAGCCGCCCGACCTCGATGCGCGACAGGTCCAGGATATCGTCGATCAGCCGCAGCAGCGATTGGCTGGATTGCGTCGCCGTTTCCACATAGCGCCGTTGGGTCGACGACAGGTTGGTGAGCTTCATCAACTCGATCATGCCGACCACGCCATTCATCGGCGTGCGAATCTCGTGGCTGATGTTGGCGAGGAACTGGCTCTTGGCGGTGTTGGAGTTCTCTGCCTGCAGCAAGGCCTGGTGCGTCTCGGCGGCGCGCCGGCGCTGGCTGTCCAGCATGGTATTGAACGCGGCCCCGAGGCGGCGGATTTCGAATGGGACCAAGCCGTGGAATGCCGGCACGGAGATTTCGTCGTTGCCGTTCAGAACGGCTTCGGCGGTGGCGGCGATGCTGCGAACCGGGCGCGCCAGATATAGCACGAGCAGCCAGGCCATGAGCGCGGCACCGCCGAACGACACCAGGGCGATCACCGTTGCCGCCTCATTTACCTGGTCCGCGCGGCGGCGCAGTTCGCTGATCGGCTGCGGCACCATGACACCCCAGCCGGTTTCCGGCACGACCGCATACCCCGCGATCATGTCGCCATTGAACGCGGGCGAGGAGAATTGCCCAACGCCGGTTTCGCCCCGCATCATCGCGTCGACCACCGGCGTGCCGGCCATATCGCGCGACGCCGCGACCCAGTCCTTGAGCGGATGGGCGATCACTTGTCCCTTGGCATCCACGATGACGGCATGGCCGTGATCGCCGAACGTGATCGCCTGCTGGATTGAGACAAGGTAGCTGGTGGTAAAAACACCAAGGCCAAGACGACCGGCGGGAAGCTGCTTGACAAGGTAGAAGACCGGCATGCCCGACGGGTCGTGGTACAGGTTGCTGATGGCGATCTGGCTATGAGCGCTGTCGGCCAACCTGCGGAGGTCCATCAGCAGCGGTGCGGGCAGGCTTGCGATTGGGTCGCGGGACAGTCCTTTGATCTCGGCTTCCAGCGTTCCGTCCGGTGCCAGAAGGCAGACATGGACCACGTTCAGCGACATCAGCAAGTCGGTCAGGCCCGCGACCGGATGGTTGAGAGCGCCGCTTTCGAAAACCAGCCCGAAGACTGCTTTCACATCCTTGACGTAGCGCGACATGGTGACGGTCAGGTTGCGGGCGACCAGAAGATGCCGTTCGTGAACGGAGTCGAGTTCATTCTGAAAAGCGCTGTTCCCCTCCCACATAGCGAGAACGACGATCGGCGCGCCGGCGATGATGGTGAAGGCGATGAACAGAAGATGATGCAGGCGCAGGCCGAACCTGAACCGGTCGCAGAAGCGAGCGACGAAACCCGCTTGCGGCAACGGGGGAGTCTCGTTGGAACCGCTGGCTTGGTTGGCCGGTGACATTTTGCTTTCTGCCGTCAGTCGCTTTTGTCGCGCGCGTTCGATTATATGTAAAAAGCCAACTGATCGAACAATCAATATGCTTTCGGACGGGATGATTCTGCCACGGCGGGTTGTTGTCGATTTACCCGCCAGTGCCGTCCTTACCGCGGCGCGGTGTTCGGCATGGCCAGTGTTTCGGCGTTGAACCGAAGGAAGGCGCAGCGGGACGGATTGGATACCCTGCCGCATGAAGCTGGTGCGGATTTTATGTTCCTGGACTGTATTGGTGACATTTGCGCGCCGCGTTCTCCGACCGAGCCTGCTCGGCTTCGGCGTTGACCTGGAACAGGCCGTGGCGACGGCTGTGAGATTTTCGCTGCGAAGGGACTCGACTCGATGATCGGTCCGGTCTTATGTTCCCATTATGTTCACAACCCTTGCCATTCCCGACAAGCCCGTGGTGACTCCGCCGGCCGTGCCATCACAGGCGATCGTCCTGCTGCGGCAGCGCATCGCCCGGATCGAGCGCATCCATGCCCGGGGTCCCGTGGAACAGTCGCTGCCCCTGGGGATCGAGGCGATCGACCAGGTGCTGCCCACGGGCGGTATCCGCCCGGGTGCGCTGCATGAAGCCGCCTCGGCCGGACCCGACACGGAACATGCCGCCGCCGCCACCCTGTTCGCCGCCGGCATCCTGGCCAGGCTGAACGGCCCCATCTTGTGGGTGCTGCGGCAGGCCGATCTATTCGCCCCCGGCCTGACCGGCGCCGGGTTGCAGCCGGACCGGATCGTGTTCGTCGAGGCCGGCAAGGATGTGCTGTCCATCATGGAAGAAGGCTTGCGCCATTCCGGCCTTGCCGCCGTGGTGGCCGAACACACCGGGCGGTTGAGCATGGTTGCTTCCCGCCGGCTGCAACTGGCGGCGGAGCAGTCCGGCATCCTGGCGATCCTGCTCCGCCGCAGCCCCAGCTTCGACGATCCGGCGTTGAGCGAACCAACCGCCGCCGTCACAAGCTGGCGAATCGCCGCATTGCCCTCACCCCCGGCTTTGCCGCACGCGCCGGATACGCCAGGGCTGGGGCGTGCTTGGTGGAGGCTGGATCTGACACGATGCCGCGGTGGTGAACCGGGGTCGTGGATCGTGGAGGCTTGCGATGCGACGGGTCGTCTCGGTCTGGTTTCCGACACCGACGGTCGATCCGTTAGGGCAGCCTGAGGAAGGTCGGGGCGCCGCCCCGAACCCCGCCAAGGGCCACGGCCCCTTTGCGGGTCCAGGGGAGAGCCCTGGCCTTCCCTTGGCGACCCTGGCGGAATGGTGCCTGCGCTATGCGCCGCTGGTTGCGCCCGATCCGCCGGATGGTCTTTGGATCGACGTCACCGGCAGCACGCATTTGCATGGCGGGGAGACGAGGCTGCTGCGCGATCTGCTGCGTCGGCTGAACATGCCGGCTTATGCCGCCGTCGCCGATACCCCGGCTGTCGCCCATGCGGTGGCCCGCTTTGGCGGTGGCGGCGTGGTCCCGCCAGGCGCGGACGTCATGGCGGATTTTCCGATCGAGGCGTTGCGCCTGCCCGCCGATGTCCTGGCAAGCCTGCGGCTGATGGGGTTTGAGCGGATCGGTCCCCTGGCCGCCGCGGCCCGCGCGCCGTTGGTGCGGCGGTTTGGGGCGCTGCTGGCACTCCGGTTGGATCAGGCGGCGGGGATCGTGTTCGAACCGATCGTCCCGGTCGTGCCCCCCTCGCTGATCCAGGCGAGGCTGACATTTGTCGAACCGCTGCTGACCGCGGATGCCTTTTCCACCGTCATCGTCAGGCTGGTCGGCATGGTTTGCGGCGATCTGGAGCGGGCCGGGCAGGGCGCGCGCCGGCTGGATCTGTTGTTCGAACGTGTGGACGGATCGGTGCAGGCCATCCGTATCGGCACCGCCCGGCCGGTGCGTGATGCACGTCACCTGGGCCGCATGCTGGATGAGCGTTTGGAACGTGTCGATCCCGGCCTGGGGGTGGAGGCAATGCGCCTGGCCGTCGCCGTCGCCGATCCATTGGGTTTCGTGCAGACGGTGTCGTCTCTGGCGGAGGAAGCGTCCCTCGATATCGCTCCGTTGGTGGATCGTCTCTCCAACCGTCTGGGCGAGGCTCGGATCTATCGCATCGCCCCGGTCGAGAGCGATGTGCCGGAACGATCCGTGCGTCGTGTGCCGGCGCTTTCGCGTGCCGCCGGCGGCTGGCCGGCGGATCTGCCGCGGCCGGTGCGGCTGCTTGATCCGCCGCAGCCGATCGATGCGATGGCGCTGCTGCCGGATCACCCGCCGGTCGCGTTCACCTGGCGGCGGGTGCGACACCTTGTGCGTCATGCCGATGGTCCCGAACGCATCGCCGGAGAATGGTGGAAGCGCGACCGGGAATGGTCGTCCGTGCGTGATTATTTTCGAGTGGAGGACGAAGACGGCCGCCGCTTCTGGCTGTTCCGGCGCGGCAATGGCAGCGATTTGGAAACCGGCGACATGCGCTGGTTCCTGCATGGGGTTTTTTGATCGGCATGACAGATGACTATACAGAATTGCAGGTTACGACGGAGTACAGTTTTCTGCGTGGTGCCTCGCGTGTTGAGGAACTGTTTGCCTGCGCGTCTGTCCTGGGTATGCAGGCGCTTGCCGTTACCGATCGGAACACATTGGCCGGTATCGCGCGGGCGCATCACCGCGCCAAGCAGGCGGGGTTACGGTTAATCGTTGGTTGTCGGCTGGATTTGGCAGATGGGCCGTCGGTGCTGGTGTATCCGATGGATCGCGCGGGATATTCTCGGCTGACGCGGCTGCTGACAGTGGGAAAGGAGCGGGCCGGCAAGGGGAAATGCACGTTATACTGGCCGGATCTGGCTGCGGCGGCGGAGGGGCTGATCGGTATTCTCTGCTCCGATCCGAATGAGGCGAATATCCGGCGTTTGAAGGAAGATTTCGGCGATCGGGGGTATGTTGCGCTGACGCTGATGCACCGGCCGAACGATGCGGTACGGTTACGGACGATCACCGATACAGCGGGGATGCTGGATGTGCCGGTCGTTGCCACCAACGACGTGTTGTACCATGCCCCCGGGCGGCGGATTTTGCAGGACGTGCTGACCTGTATCCGCGAGGGCTGCACGATCGATGACCTCGGTTATCGGCGGGAACGGTCCGTGGTGCGGTACCTTCAATCTCCGGAGGAGATGGCGAGGCTGTTTGCCCGGCATGTTGACGCTGTCGTGCGGACGCATGAAATCGTGAATCGTTGCCAGTTCAGTCTGGATGAACTGCGCTATCAGTATCCGCATGAGGTCCACAGTCCTGGCATGACCGCGCAGCGGACGCTGGAACAGTTGACATGGGAGGGAGCGGAATGGCGCTATGGGGCGCACGTTCCTGATGAGGTGGTTCGGCAGCTTCGTCATGAACTCGATCTGATCGGCAGCCTGGAATACGCGCCGTATTTCCTGACGGTGGAAAGTATCGTGCGGTTCGCGCGATCCAGGGACATTCTGTGCCAGGGGCGCGGTTCGGCGGCCAATTCGGCGGTGTGTTTTGTCTTGCGCATCACCGAATTAGACCCGACCCGGAGTAATCTGCTGTTTGAACGTTTCATCAGTGCCGAACGGCATGAACCGCCAGATATCGATGTCGATTTCGAGCATGAGCGGCGGGAGGAGGTCATTCAATGGATCTATGAAACCTACGGCCGCGAACGGGCGGCGTTGTGCGCGACGATCATCCGTTATCGTGGACGTGGGGCGATGCGCGATGTCGGGAAAGCGCTGGGTCTGCCGGAGGATGTGATCAGCGCGCTGGCGACCCAGGTGTGGAGTTGGAGTGAGGAAGGCGTTGCCGAGGAACAGGCAGCGGCGTTGAGCCTCGACATGGAGGACCGGCGGCTGCGGCTGGCTTTGGGCCTGGCCCGTACATTGATCGGGTTTCCCCGGCATATGTCACAGCATCCTGGCGGATTCGTTCTGACAGAAGATCGGTTAGATGAACTGGTGCCGATCGAGCCGGCGCGTATGGACAAACGTCAGGTGATTGAGTGGGACAAGGATGACATCGAGCATCTGCGTTTCATGAAGGTCGATGTGTTGGGGCTGGGCATGCTGGGTTGCATGCGGCGGGCCTTCGATCTGTTGGAGAAAAAGATTAGTCGGCGTCTGGATATGGCGAGCACGCCCAAAGAAGATCCTGCGACCTACGAGATGATCTGTAAGGCTGATACGCTGGGCACGTTCCAGATCGAATCTCGAGCGCAAATGTCGATGCTGCCTCGGCTGAAGCCGAGGAAATTCTATGATTTGGTGATCCAGATTGCGATCGTGCGGCCGGGACCGATCCAGGGTGACATGGTGCATCCTTATCTGCGACGGCGGGATGGGCTGGAGGAAGAGGATTATCCCAAACCTGAATTGAAAAAGGTACTGGGGGAGACGCTTGGCATTCCGCTGTTCCAGGAGCAGGCGATGCATGTGGCGATTGTTTGCGCCGGCTTCACGGCCACTGAAGCCGATGCGCTGCGTCGCAGCATGGCGACGTTCAAGATGACTGGGGGCGTCAAGCATTTCAAGGAGAAGCTGATCGCTGGCATGATTGCTAATGATTATACGGAGGAATTTGCCAATAAACTGTTCTCGCAGATCGCGGGTTTCGGCAGTTATGGCTTTCCGGAAAGTCATGCCGCGAGTTTCGCGCTGATCGCTTATGCGTCGTCATGGATGAAGCGCCACCATCCGGACGTGTTCTGTTGTGCCCTGCTGAACGCCCAACCCATGGGCTTCTATGCCCCCGCCCAGATCGTCCGTGACGCTCGAGCGCACGAGGTGGAAGTCCGGCCGGTCTCGGTGAACGAATCGATGTGGGATTGCACGTTGGAAGGGACGGCCGTCCGGCTTGGCTTGCGGATGGCGAAGGGGCTGGCCTCGGCGCATGCGGACGAAATGATCAAGCATCGTGGTGCGGGATACCGCTCGATCGAGGATATGTGGCGCCGGCTGCGCATCCCGGTCGCGGCGCTGGAGCGGCTGGCGGAGGCGGATGCATTCCAGACCCTCGGTTTGGATCGACGGCAGGCGTTGTGGACCATCCGGGGTCTGTCGGACACGCGGTTGCCATTGTTCGACACCGTGCCGGCCGAACCCGATCCCGAACCGGCCGTGGCATTGGCGGCGATGACCGCCGGGCGGCAGGTGGTGGAGGATTACCGCAGCGTCGGCCTCAGCCTGCGCAGCCATCCCGTCAGTTTTCTGCGGCATGATCTGGCCGAACGGAGGATCGTCCGGTGCGCCGATCTCGCAACGACTCGCGACGGCACACGGCTGGAGGTGGCCGGTATCATCCTGGTCCGGCAACGGCCGGGCAGTGCCCGCGGCGTGCTGTTCGTCACCATCGAGGACGAAACCGGGCACGCCAACCTGATCCTATGGCCTTCGGTGTTTGAGGCGCAGCGATCCCTGATCCTGTCGGCCAGCATGATCGCCTGCCGCGGCAAGTTGCAGCGAGCCGGCGAGGTAGTCCATGTGGTCGCCGAACATCTGACCGATCTATCCGGCCTGCTGCGCGACGTGGGGCAACGGGGCGAACCATTCTGTTTCCCGCATGGCCGTGGCGACGATTCCCGGCTCGACGGCGTACTGGATACGCGCGAGCCGAAAATCGTCCGCGGCCGCGATATCCATGTGCGGGTGTTCCGCCATGAAAAGGGAATCAAGGTGCCGACGCGGGATTTCCGCTAGGTCCGTGATGCGGCTATGCCGTACCGAAACGATAGCGGATCATCCGCCGGTAGACTTCCCCCGGTCGAAGCGTGGTGGATGGAAAATTCCCGTGATGCGGTGCGTCCGGAAAATCCTGCGGTTCCAGCGCCAGGCCGGCGGATTGGCGATACACCACGCCGCCATGTCCGGCGAATGTGCCGGTTAACTTATTTCCTGTGTACACCTGAATGCCTGGCTGATCGGTATGGATTTCCAGCACTCGCCCGCTTACCGGATCGTGGACCCGGATGGCTGGACCATCGGTTCCCAAAACAAAACAATGATCATAGCCCAAACCATGATACAACTGCGGGTCGGGCTGCCTGATCCGAGCCCCCAGCAATGCCGGCGTCCGGAAGTCGAACGGCGTGCCGGCGACCGGGCGGATCTCCCCGAAGGGAAGCTGCGCGGCGTCCGTGGGAAGGAAGGCCTTGGCCGCGATGGTCACCTCATGGCCAAGCACGTCACCGCGGGTGGGGCCGCCGAGGTTGAAATAGGGATGTGCGCTCAGGTTGATGACGGTCGGTTTGGTCGTCCGCGCCTCAAGCGTCAGCGACAGCGAATCCGCGTCGAGCCGATAGGTTGCCTGGACGGTGACCTCACCCGGAAAACCCTGGTCGCCATCGGGGCTGACGTGAGTCAGAACCAGCGTCGCGTCCGTGGCGCTCGCCACCGTCCAGAACACCCGGTTGAAGCCCAACGCGCCGCCATGCAGCGTAAGGTCACCGCTGTTTTTCGACAGCGGGAAGGTGTGGCCATCTAGGGTGAAGGCGGCGCCCGCGATCCGGTTGGCATAGCGCCCGAGCAGGCAGCCGAAGGAGCCGCCGTAGTCGGCATAGGCGGCGACATCGGCAAATCCCAGCAGGACATGGTCGCGGTGGCCGTCCCGGTCGGGCGCCTCGATGCTGACCATACGGCCGCCGAAATCGGTGATACGTACGCGAAGACGGTCGTTCTCCAGCGTGAACAGCGTCGCGGCACGCCCGTCCGGCAATTGGCCAAAGGGTTCGGAGGGCAGGGCTGTCATCATCGTTGCTCCTGTTCGGAGGGATAAGAAATTACTGTATCACGTCGATCGGCGCCCAACCATGGCGCAATAAATATATATCTATATCAAAACAATAATAATTGCCGCCGTTGGTGTCCGGTTGGTCCTCCGTTCGGCTGATCATGCGCTGTTTCAGATAGCAGAGCAGCAACGTGCCGACCCCGCCATGGGACATGACTGCAATATCTTGATTGGCCGGGGCTTCGGCCAGGACGGTCGCAATCGCCGTCACGATCCGGCGTTGGGCGTCGATGGCAGTCTCCCAGCCCTGAACGCTGTCGTGCGGGTGGGCAAAGAATGCATCGGCTGTCGCCTCGAATTCGGCTTTGGGCAGGTAGCCGGTGGATGAGCGGTCATTTTCGCCCAAGGCAGCGAGCAGGTGCGGGATCGTGCCGATGGCGTCGGCGATAATCGTTGCACCATCGATCGCCTTGCGTTCCGTGCTGCACCAGACCGCGCCGAGGGTCGGCACCCAGGGTTGCGCGAGCATCGCCTGCATCCGGTCTCGGCCACGCGGGGACAGCGCCCAGTCGGGGACGGCAACGTTCGGATCGATCAGAACGTCCGGATGGGTGATGAAGTAGAGTAAGGTCATGTCGGGACCAGCGTTTCCACGATGGCAGCGACCTCATCCCATGTTCCGGCTGCACAGGCCGCGCCGGCCTGCAACATCCGATCCGCGTGGCCGTCCCGCAGGTGGGATCCGGCGCACAAACCGATCACCGTCATCCCGGCCGCCACACCGGCACGCACGCCGCTGACGCTGTCCTCGACGACCAGGCAATCCGCCGGAGCGACGCCGATCCGTTCCGCCGCCAGCAGGAAAATATCCGGATGCGGCTTGCCGCGGGTCACCATGTCCGCACTGAAGACGTTGTCGCCGAACGTATCGGTCAGCCCCAGCACGTCCAGACACAGCCGCAACCGGTCTTGCGAGCCGGATGATGCGATGCAACGCGGAACTGAAGCAAAACGCTGGATGAACGCTGATGCACCGGCGACCTCACGCAGGTCTGTACGGAAGCGCGCTAGTATCGCCATCTTCAGATCGTCTGAGAAATCATCCGGCACCGGGCGGCCGATACCATCCTCGATGGAGGCAACCATATCCTGCCAGCGCTTGCCCATGTAACGGGTTAAGGCATCATCCAGTGTGGTCGGCTGGCCGAGAAGGCTGACGGCCTCCGCGAGGACCGTGTTTGCCAGCGCCTCACTATCAGCGATCACGCCGTCGAAATCGAAGATGAATCCGAGCATTGTCGTCCGCCGTAGTGTGGGCGTGTTATCCATGATCCGTGGTCAGCTTGCAAAATCACCGGATTCGCGGTCGGAATGCCATGTTTTTCCGGAAGGATCATCTCAGTGGAACGTCGCATCCTCCTTTCTTCGGCTTTCGCTGCCTCTTTGGCGCCGGCTTTCCGCGCCACCGCGGCTGAAGCACCGGCATCTCCGGGATGGCGGCGCTTCGAGATTACCACGCGCGTTACGTTGCTCGACTCCCCTGGCGCTGCCCAGCTTTGGCTGCCGCTGGCACAGACCGCGGGCGGTTATCAGGCGGCGCGCGGCCTGGAGATACAGGGCAACCGCCAAACCGCGGTGGTGCGCGATGACCGGTATGGCGCGGCGATCCTGCGGACGACATGGGACAGCACCGCGACGCAGCAGCAGGTCCAGGTCGTGCAAACCGTCGCCACACGCGACCGGGGTGCCATCCCGCTGGCCGCGCTGACGAAGGCGGACCGGGATTTCTGGACCGCGTCCCTGCCGACGGTTCCCACGGACGGAATCGTGCGGGAAACGGCGGACAAGATCACCGCCGGCCATGCCACGCCGCGTGCCCGGCTGCGGGCCATCTACGATTGGGTCGTGGACACCACGTGGCGTAACCCGGAGACTCCGGGCTGCGGCACCGGCGACTTCAAGCAAATGCTGGCGACCAATCATTTCGGCGGCAAATGCGCCGACATCAACGGCCTGATGGTCGGTCTCGCTCGCGCGGCCGGTTTCCCGGCTCGGGATGTCTACGGCATCCGCGTGGCTGATTCCCGGCAGTTCCCGTCGATCGGCAAAAGCGGCGATATCTCCAAGGCGCAGCATTGCCGGGCCGAAGTTTTTCTGGAAGATGCGGGCTGGTTCCCGGTCGATCCGGCCGATGTCCGCAAGGTGGTGCTGGAAGGCAAGCTGAGCATTGACAGTCCAGAGGTGAAAGCCTTGCGCGAACGGCTGTTCGGAAGCTGGGAGATGAACTGGGTTGGTTACAACAGCGCGACCGACATCGAATTGCCGGATGCGGGGAAGCGGACACCGAACTTCGCATTCCTGATGTATCCTTGCGCCTTCACCACAAACGGCCAGCCCGATTGCCTGGACCCGGCTCGTTTTCGTTACGAAATTACATCGCGCGAAGTGACGGCTGCTTAAGCAACAATTCGATACAAACCCGCCCGCTCTTGCCGAATTCCACAAACCGGCCGACGCTGTCCGCAAACAGGGAGACGATGAACCATGGAATTCGGCATGTTCCACGAATTTCAACGCCGGCCGGGCCAGACCGAGGCGGAAGCCTTCTCGGAATCGTTCGAGCAGGTGGATGAGGCGGAGGCTGCCGGCCTTGATGTCATGTGGCTGGCGGAACTGCATACCGCGCCTGAACGATCTGTTCTGGCCGCGCCGCTGAGCATCGCCAGTGCCATCGCCACGCGGACCAAGCGCATGAAGATCGGCATCGCCGTGCAGGTGCTGCCGCTGTGCCACCCGCTGCGCATCGCCGAGGAAGCCACCACAGTCGACCACATCAGCCACGGCCGGCTGATCTTCGGTGTCGGTCGAAGCGGCTTTCCCCGCACCTACCAGGCCTATGGCATCTCCTACGCCGAAAGTCGGGAACGGTTCGCCGAGGTGCTGGAAATCCTCAAACGTGCCTGGACGCAGGAAAAATTTTCGTTCCACGGCCAGTTCTACAACTTCGACGACGTCTGCCTGGTACCGAAACCATACCAGGCGCCGTATCCGGAACTGCGGATCGCCGTGAACAGTCCCGACACCTTCCAGCAGTCGGGCGAAGCCGGCATGCCGATCTTCGTCGCCACGCGCCTCGGCGACCTGAACGAACTGGTGCCCAACCTGCGTGTTTACCGCGAGGCCTGGGCCGCCGCTGGGCATCCCGGTGAGGGAAAGGTCTATCTGCGCGTCCCGGTCTATATTGCCGCGACCGAGAAGCAGGCGCGTGAGGAACCGCACGAAAGTGTGATGTTCTTCTACAAATACCTCGGTGAGCGGATCGAGGCCTCCGCCGTCATGGAAGGGGCCCGCGCGATCGAAAACCGCGCCGAACGCGGCCAGCGGTTGCAGACCATCGACTATGAGGAGGCGCTGAAAAGCAAGATCGTGGTCGGCACGCCCGCCATGGTCGTCGACCGTCTCGCCACCCTGAAGGAGACGCTGGGTCTATCCGGCATCCTGGCGGAGATGAACTGTGGCATGCGTATCCCGCATGATCGCGTGGTCAACTCCCTACGGCTGATGTGCAGTGAGGTGATGCCACACCTGCGCGATTAGATCGGCCGCCACAGGTGCCAGGGGTGACCTGAAATTGTCATAATTATCAAGGCATTTCCCGTTGATGGCATCCGCCTAGTGGGTTAGTGGCCGCGCATGTGGCGGCAACACCAGCGTCATGATTCGGTGGCAACGGTCATCGGCCGGCGCGCGATGCTGTTGGCCGGGGCGGTCGTCCTGCCGCGTTCGGCATCCGCCGACTTGCCTGTGCCGCACGGTGGTACGCTCGCGTTCCGGCTGATCCGCCATGGCACCGAAATCGGCCGTCACACGCTGACCTTCGTACCGAAAGGCGGCACGCTGACGGTGCATATTGCCGTGGATGCGCTCGTCACCCTGCTGTCGATTCCGATCGTCCGTTACAGCCACCACGTCACCGAAGTTTGGCAGGATGGGATGCTGGCCGGTCTGACTGGCGAAACCAACAAGAACGGTCAGCATGAATGGGTGAACGCCCGGCGTGGTCCGGAAGGCCTTGTGGTTCTCGGCAGTAAAACCGAGCGGTATGTCGCCCCGGAACCGGCGGGCAGCACGAGCTATTGGAACAAGCGCCTGCTGGACGGGCCGATGATCAGCCTGGAAGATGGTGTCCTGCTGCGTCCCAAGGTCGTGGAGGAGCACGCTGAAAACATCCCGTTGGCATCCGGCCGTACCATCCCGGCCGACCATTATAACCTGAGCGGCGCATTCAGGGTCGATCTGTGGTACGACGAGACCGATACCTGGGCGAGCCTCGGTTTGCCGGCCGCCGACGGCTCCTACGTCTATTACGAGCGTCTGTGATCGCTTTGTGACGCTCGACACATTCCTGATCGTGCATGGCAGCGCGCTGATCCTGCCGCTGGCGGTGATCGAAGGCCCGATCGTTACGATCGTTACAGGATTTCTGTCGGCGCAGGGCTATTTCAACTGGTATTGGGCGCTGCCCTTGCTGATGTGCGGCGATGTGATCGGCGATATCGGCTACTACTGGGTCGGACGCGCCGGCGTGGGGCCGCTTGGCCGCCTCGGCCGGCTGTTTGGTGTTCGTGACGCTCTGGCTCCGGCGCTGCAACGCGATCTTGCACGCCAAGCCACAAGGATGTGGCTGATCGGCAAGTGGACGCATACCATGGGCGGTGTCGTGCTTGTCGGCAGCGGCATGCTGCGGCTGCCATTATCACGTTTCATCCTGGTCAATCTGCTGGCGACCATACCTAAAAGCGCGGTGCTGTTTGGTGCCGGCTTCTTTTTCGGCGACCACTACCCGTTTCTGGAACGCCACATCGTTGCGAGCATCGTTGCGCTGGGCATCATTGGTGCGAGTTCCATCGTGCTGACCCTCAGGCGCCCCAACGGCATCGGGGCCGGTCCATGAGGATCGCCATGTTCACCGACTACTTCTTCCCCGAGCTCGGTGGCATCCAGGATTCGATCGCCACTATCAGCCGTTCATTGGGTAGCCGGGGCCATCAGGTGGACATCTACGCGCCACGCTACGCCGGACCGGATTACCGCCGCATCGGCGTACCGATACGCGAACGGGACCTGGGCGAGAATGTCCGCGTGCGCCGCCGCCCCTCGCTGCCGTTTCCCAGCTCGACCCGCCAGTCGCGCGCGGCGCTGCCTTCGCCGATCGCCCCGGCGCTGCTTGCGGTGCGGGGAAAGCCCGATGTGATCCATACGCATTCGTTCTTCGGTATCGGGCTGGAGGCCCTGCTGAACGGCGCCGTCCTCGGTATCCCGGTCATCGGCACCAATCACACGACGATTGCTGGTTTTGGCCCGCATATCTCTATCAGCGTCAGGCGCGCGAGCGCCTATGTCACATGGTTTCATAACCGCTGCGACCATGTCACGGCACCGTCACAATCGGTCTTCGCCGAACTCGGCATGGCCAAACTGCGCCTGCCGCATCAGGTGATTTCCAACCCGATCGACACAAGGCTGTTCACGCCGGTGCATCCCGACGAACGCGCGGCCCTGCGTGCTCAACGCGGCCTGACCGTTCCGACCATCACCTACGCCGGCCGTCTAGGGCCAGAGAAGAATATCGAGGTGCTGTTGCATGCGATGGCGGTCCTGCGAGGCCATGGTGTCGATGCCGAACTGATAATCGCTGGACATGGCTCCCACGAACCGATACTGCGAATGTTGGCGGCGGAACTGGGAATCGACCGGCAGGTCAGGTTCCTTGGCACGCTGGCGCAAGAAGATCTGGCAGAACTATTACGGATTAGTGACACCTTCGCGATCATGAGCACAAGCGAGACTCAAAGCATGGTACTATTGCAGGCGATGGCCTCGGGGATTCCCGTCGTCGCCGCCGACAGCAGGGCATTGCCGGAGTTTGTCAGTCCCGCGAACGGTGTGCTGGTGGACCCACATGATCCGGTGACGCTGGCGCGGGTGCTCGCGGACATCCTGGCGTCGCCGGAACGCCGGCGAACCATGGGTTCGGCCGGCCGGGAAACCGCTGAAAGATACGGAATCGACTCCGTTACCGACCGGTGGGAAGCACTCTACCAATCGGCACTGCAAAGGAATCCAGCCGAATGAACCAGCATGTGGCGATCAGTTTCGTTGTGCCGGCCTACAACGAAGAAAAAAACCTGTCCCGGACACTGACCGCGATCGTCGATGAAATCAAACGTTCGGGGTGCTTGGCGGAAGTCATCGTCGTCAACAATGCAAGCACCGACAATACGGGGGAAGTTGCTGCATCATTCCCCGAGGTCATCGTTGTCCACGAACCCATCAAGGGCCTCGTCCAGGCTCGTCGAGCCGGCTTTCAACGTGCCACCGGCGCGCTGGTCGCGAATGTCGATGCCGATACGATCGTCACCCCCGGCTGGCTGAACCGCGTGCTTCAGGAGTTCCGGCGCCATCCCGGTCTGGTCGCACTCAGCGGCCCCTATATCTATTACGACGTGCCCAAAAGAACCCGAGCGGCGGTGCGGGCCTTCTACGTCATGGGATACGGGTTCTACATGCTGAACCGCTTCGTCCTCCGCGTCGGTTCGATGCTGCAAGGCGGCAATTTCGTCGTCCGCCGTTCGGCACTGGAGGAGATCGGCGGCTACAATCCGCTGTTCAGCTTCTATGGTGAGGATACCGACCTCGCGCGCCGGCTGCATGCCGTGGGCGCGGTGAAATTCACCTTCCGACTGCCGGCGCTGTCATCCGGACGCCGCTTGCTGGAGGAGGGGCTGCTGCGGATCGGCCTGCGCTACTCGATGAACTTCGTCTGGGCAACGTTCTTGCGCCGCCCGTTCACCGAAGAATGGATCGACGTCCGGCTCTGACCGCTCGCGGGCACTGTCGCGGCTTCCTTGCCATTGGCCGATTGAATGTGATCTGCTGAATCGCATCAGAAAATCGGATGACTGGGTTGCACGGCTCGCTGCGGGATATCAGGCTTTTCGTATCCGTTTACGAAGAACGCTCCTTCACCCTCGCGGCGCAGCGGGAAAATGCGACGCAATCCGGTGTTTCCCAGCATGTCCGCAACCTGGAAACCGCGTTCGGCGTGCCACTGTTCATCCGCGACGAGGGACGCATCGTGCCGACTCCGGCGGGCGACGCTTACTACCGGCGGGCGATCGAGGTGTTGCGGGCGCACGATGCCGCCGGTCGCGTGGTTGGGACGTATGCCAACGGGCTGGATGGCCAGATTGTCGTCGGATTGATGCCGACCATGACGCGATGCACGCTGGCCCCCGCGCTGGCGCGTTTCGTGGCGGCGCATCCCAACGTCAACGTCCATGTCACCGAGGGCTACAGCGCCGCCCTGACCCAGATGGTCAGAGCAGGCGACGTCGATTTTGCTATTGTGCCGGCCTTCGCCGGTGCCGCGGGGCTGAAAAGTCGGTTGTTGCTGCGCACGCCCGAATTGCTGGTGTCGGCCGCCGGCGGTCCGCACGATGGGCAGGCTGGCCGCCTGATTGACCGGGCACCGTTGAAGCTGGTGCTACCGAGCCGCGTGAACACGAGGCGAGGGACACTGGAAACCTATTGCGCCGCGGTGGGGGCCGAAATCACTCGCATTGTCGAGTTGGACTCCATGTTCGGGACGCTGGATTTCGTCGGCCGCGGCGATTGGCTCACCATCCTGCCGGCGCTGATGATGGAGGCTGGCTCGACCCAGGGCTTTAGCGTGAACCCGGTCGTCGATCCGCCCTTGTCGCTCGACCTTGTGCTGATCGAGCCGGCTCGGCGGACGCTCGCCCCCGCCGCGGCACTGTTCCTGGGAATGCTGGAGCAGGAGGCAAGGCGTATTTCCGTCGTGTGGGAAGCAGCCTATCAGGAAAGCTGATACCCTTTCGGCAAACTTATGATTCAGGGCCTCCTGCCTGTCGCTTTATAGCGTCCGTTCGGTTTCGTGGCGGCCGTGACAGCGGCGCATTGCCGCGGAAACATGAGGGGACGACGATGAAGCTGGGCTTCTTCACCATGCCGATCCATCCGCTGGGCAAAGATTGGCGGCAAAGCCTGCGGGAGGACCGCGAAGCCTTCATTCTCGCCGACGAATTGAGCTACGTCGAAGGCCTGTGCGGTGAGCACGTCACCGACCGCGCGGAGAACATCACGTCCTGCACCATGTTCATCGCGACGCTGGCGAGTGCGACGAAGCAGATCCGCCTGGGCACCGGCACGGTCAACATGCCGAACATCCACCCCGCGGCGGTCGCCGGCCAGATCGCCATGCTGGATCACCTGCTGGACGGCCGGTTCATCTTCGGTATCAGCCCTGGCGGATTGCTGTCCGACGCCGAGGTCTTCGGCACGCTGGACAACAACCGTCCCGAGATGTTCCTTGAAGGCATCGAGATGGTGCTGGCGATCTGGGCGGGCGAGGCGCCGTACAACCTGGAAGGCAAATACTGGAAAGTCTCCACCGCCCGTACGCTGATGCCGGAAATCGGGCAGGGCTATATCGCCAAACCGTTGCAACAACCACATCCGCCGATCGTCGTCACCGCCGTATCGCCGCATTCCAACAGCGTGTCCCAGGCCGCTGCGCGCGGATGGGATGTGATCTCGGCCAATTTCCTGCTGCCGCAGTGGGTGAAGACGCATTGGCCTAAATACCAGGAAGGCTGTGCCACCACCCCCCGGGTCGCCGATCCCGCCGACTGGCGCGTCGCCAAAAGCCTGTGCGTGGCCGACGATCTGGCCACGGCCCGTCGCTACGCGACCGATCCGGATAGTCCGTACCGGCAATACTACAACTCGCTGTATACCAAGCTGAAGAAGAACGGCCGGCTGATCCTGTTCAAGACTCACGCGGAACAGCAGGACGATGAGGTCACGCTGGATTATGTTTGCGAGAAACTGGTCATCTGGGGCACGCCGGACAAGGTTGCCGACGACATCCTGGCCTTCCAGGCGCAGGTCGGCGACTTCGGCACGCTGCTTTACGCGGGCAAGGACTGGGCGGATCCGATGCTCGGCCGTCGCTCTATGATCCTGATGGCGGAGCAGGTGCTGCCACGGGTCAACGCCGCGATCGGGCCGCGTGCTGCGGTGGGCTGAGGCGACCGGATCAGAAAATCCCCGCCGCCATGCCGTTCGCCAGTGCCGCTCCGATGTCCCGGCAGGAAGTCAGGTCTGCCGGACTGATGATCTTTGGCGCCAGGATTGCCTCCGGTGTCTGTGCGTGCGTGCATACGATCAGTGGGGCGGCGACGGCACGTAGACGCCAGCCGGTGGCGATGCGGGCGATCTGCCGCACTGCGTTTTCCCCATCGCTGCCGGCGCAGACCAGGGTGGCATACGGCCGGCCGTTGATTCGGTCCAACGCCGGATAGTAGGTCCGGTCGAAGAAATCCTTCATCCGGCCCGCCATCGCCGCCAGATTCTCCGGAGTCGCGAAGATGTAGCCGTCGGCGCCAACCACATCCGCCGGTTCGGTATCCGGGGCCGCCTGCAGGCGCGCCGCCACCTCCGGCACGCCGGATGCCCCCTCCGCTGCCGCCTCGGCCATCTGACGTGTTCCCCCGGTCAGGGAATGGAACACGATCAGAAGCGTCTTCATCCCATCAGGCGTATGCCGGCCGCCGGCGTGTCATGGCGCTAATGACCGCCAGGGCGATCAGGTTCAGCACCAGCGCGACGATGCCGATATTAAGGTCGCGCAACGTCGCCGGCAGCCCCGGGAACAGCCCGGCGATACTCGTATGGGTCAACGAGGTGGCGGCGACGGTGGCGACGCCCACGAAGATGCCGGCGATGGCGCCTTCCTTGGTTACCGGATTATGCGGTAGCAGGCAGGCGATCAGGGTCGGGAAAAGCTGCGTGACGAAGCTGTAGCCCATCAGCAGCAGGGCCACGATCGTGCTGCCGCCGCGCAACGTGAAGATCACCGCTACCAGCGCGACCACGGGCACCAGCATCCTGGCCACCCACGATACTGTCGCGTCGGCTGCCTGTGGGTGGAAAGCCCGGAATATATTGTTCGCCAGCAGCGTCGCCGCGGAGATCAGGATCATCGAGCCCGGCACCAGCGCCGTCAGCACGCCCGCCGCGCCGATCACGCCGACGAACCATGGATCGAACGTCTGCACCGACAGACGCAACAGCGAAAGGTCGATCTCTGGCCCCTTCAGGCCGGGCACTTTGAGGATCGCGGCGAAGCCGACGAAGAACACGAACAGCAGGATGAGCTGATATACCGGCATCATCGCGGCATTGCGACGGAAGACCCGTTCATCCTTGGCGGTGAACAGCGAGCCGAACGAATGCGGCCACATGTAAAAGCCCAGGGCGGTGAGCAGAACGGTTGAATCGAACCAGGCGATGCTCTCGCCTTTTGCCGGCAACGCCAGGAATCCTGGCTTGGCCGCGTCGACCGCCGAGAACATCGCGCTGTAGCCGCCGTAGTAATGGATCGGCAGATAAATCCCGAGGAACAAAACCACCGCCAGGATCAGGGTGTCCTTCACCACCGCCGTCCAGGCCGAGCCGCGAACCCCCGACACCATGACATATGTCGTGACGACGGCGGCGCCGATCCAGATCGCCACCGTCGGCGAAATTGACCCGTACGCGGCGGCGCCGACGATGACTCCAAGCCCTTTGAGTTGCAGCACCAGATAGGGAATCAGCGCGACAATGCCGACCAGCGCGACCAGCAGGCCAAGCGCGGGGCTATCGTATTTATGAGCGAAGAAGTCGGGTTGCGCGATCAGCCGATGCTGCTTGGCATACCGCCAGATCGGAGGCAGCAGCCAGTAGGAGATGATGTATGCCAGGCAGCCGTAGGACAGGATATAGAATACCGGTCCGCCGTGGCCGTAGGCGTAGCCGCTGCCGCCGAGGAAGGTGAACGTCGTATAAATCTCGCCGGCCATCAGGACGAAGACCAGGATGGTGCCGAAGCCCCGGCCGCCGACGGTCCATTGTTCCAGGTCCATCACCGTGCCGCGCCGGGCGACCAGCCCGAGGCACAGCACCCCGACGATGGTGGCCACGATGATGATGAGGGCGCTCATACGCGTGGTTCCCCGCTGTCGCGGTTGGCGGGATCGAAGCGATAGACGATCGCCATGATGACCGCGGTCAGGACGACCCAGAGAACGATCCAGGCCAGGATAAGGGGCATTCCCATGACCAGGGGCTGCACCTGGTTGAGCAGTGGAACGCCCACCAGGATGCCCAGGAAGGGCAGCACAGCCAAATATTTGACGAACGACATCGCCTCTCCTGTTCCCCGACGGACGCTTGCGCACCGGTATCGCGTGCAACGGTTCTGATTGTGCGCAGACCATAACGACACGTGTGCCGTGTGTCACGGGCGGGTTCGGACCTTTTCCACGGTCACGCCGTGAGGCATGCTGCGACCGAACCTTCAGGAGGACGACCGATGCCACCAATCGTCGCGGTAATCGCCCCGGGCATGATGGGAAGCGCCGTCGCCAAACGACTGACCGCGTCCGGCGTGACGGTGCGGACGTCGCTGACCGGCCGCTCCGCCGCCACCGCCGAGCGCGCCAAGGCGGCGGGAATGACCGATGCCTCGGATGCCGGGCTGGCCGAGGCGGATTTCATCCTGTCGATCGTCCCTCCGGGCGAAGCGCTGGCCCTGGCGGAACGGCTGGCGCCGGCGTTGCGCGCGGCCAATCGCAAACCGATCTATATCGACTGCAACGCGGTCAGCCCCGGGACTGTCGTGCGCATCGATCGCGTGGTGCGGGAAGCCGGTGCGCGCTTTGTCGATGGCGGCATCATTGGGCCGCCCCCCGCCGTCGATTCCAGCAAGACGCGCATCTATCTGTCGGGGCCGGATGCGGAGAAGGTTACGGTCCTGCAGCAGTACGGGCTCTCGACGCCGGTGCAGCCAGGACCTGTGGGTGCCGCCTCGGCGATGAAGATGTCCTATGCCGGCATCACCAAGGGGTTCACCGCGTTGGGTGCCACCATGATGCTTGCCGCCGCCCGGGCGGGGACGGCGGATGCGCTGGTGGCGGAAATGACGGTCAGCCAGCCGGCGTTGCTGAAATGGCTGACGACCCAGATGCCCAGGATGCACAGCAAAGCCTATCGCTGGGTCGCCGAAATGGAGGAAATCGCCGCGTTCGTCGGCGAGGATCATCCCGGGGCGGGCTTCTACCAATCCGCCGCTCGGCTTTATGAGGAGATTGCCGCCGATTTCGAAGGACCGCGAGTGGAGACGGCGGCGCTGGATGCGTTCTGCGAGAAGGCAAAGGCGGGGTAGCCGCGATGGGCGGCCACTCGACCGCCCACCGACCGGCCTGCGACCGCTACTAATCCCGTGCGCGCTTCGGGAACTGCATGCAGATCAAGTCTGCGCCCCCGGGCCCGGCGACCAAACACGCCGCCGGATCTTCCGGTGCCACGAACACGCACGACTGAACCGGCAGCAGCGCGCCGCCAGCCACGGCCGCCGATCCCGCCGACACCAGCCAGAACTGGCCTCCACCGCTGGATGGCTCCGGGCCGACGACCGAACCGCCATTCGGAACCATATACCGCCACGTCCCCAGCCCATCGGCCGTTTCGGCAATCACCGCTTCCCCAGCCGGAGCTTCCAGTGCGCACAGTTCCCGCTCCGTCAACGGCGGCAGTGGCCCGCACGTTGCCTCCCGGTGCTGGTAGCGCGCCCGAGCCTCGCGCAACTGCCGGCGATGCTCCGGCATGTAGCGTGCGCCCGGGTCCCATGCGTTGCGCAGCGTGAACCAGGACACGCCTTCCTCTGCCGCCACGATCGGCCCGTAGGCGGAGTAAGCGTCGGTGTAATGCACCGCCACGCTGGCGACATCATGGACGCCCAGCCGGCCGGATCCCTGCACGATCACCTGATACTGATCCGCCTGGTGGAAATGCGGATGCACGACTGCGCCAGCTTCCTTCTCCACCAGGAACGCCATCGGATACAAACCCTCGGACGACGGAATCGCATCGCCTTCCTTCAAGATTCCGCGGTTCTTACCGATGAATGTGGTGTTCCAGCCATTGGGCGTTCTGCGCCGGGATGTGCTGTGGGCGACGACGCTGTCAGCGGTCAGGATCATGGTCCGATCTCCTTTGGCGATCAGCGTAACCGCGATCTGTTCACCTGCCAACTTTCCGCTGATAGACACAATGTGAGAATCACAGGAAGGAGACGGCCCCGTGGCGTACAGCCCATTCGATCTGACCGGCAAAACAGCCCTGGTCACCGGCGGCAACAGCGGCATCGGCCTGGGGATGGCACTGGCGATGGCGCAGGCCGGCGCCGATATCGCCATCTGGGGCACCAATGCCGCCAAGAACGCCGCGGCGGTGGCCACGCTGGAACCGACCGGCCGGAAAATCCTGGCGTTGGAATGCGACGTTGGCGATGAAGCGGCGGTCGAGGCCGCGTTCACCCGCACGCTGGAAACATTTGGCCGGGTCGACGGATGTTTCGCCAATGCCGGAGTCTCCGGCCGTGGCGGGCATACGTTCCTGGAAATGACCAGTGCCGAATGGCACCGAGTCACGCGCGTCAACCTGGATGGCGCCTTCTACACCTTCCGTACCGCCGCCAGGCACATGGTCGAACGCGGTGGCGGCGGCGTCCTGGTCGGCACGGCGTCGCTGGCGGCGATCGAGGCTGCCCCGCGCAGCGAGCACTACGCCGCGACGAAGGGCGGCATGATCTCCATGGTCAAGGCCATGGCCGTGGAGTTCGCCCGGTACGGCGTGCGGGCGCATTCGATCCTGCCGGGATGGATCGAAACGAACATGACCGCGAACGCGGTGCAGACAGATGGTTTCAAGACGAAGGTACTGCCGCGGGTGCCGATGCGCCGCTGGGGCGACGGCGACGATTTCGGCGGCATCGCGGTCTACCTGATGAGCTCGGCATCGAAATATCATACCGGCGATACGTTCGTGATCGATGGCGGCTATTCGTTGTTTTAGAGGTTCAAATACACGGGTCCAGGGCGGGCCCTGGACCCCGGTCGAACGCTGGGCGGTCCCGCCCTACGCGGCCCGGACTTCACCCACAAGCCGAACCAGTTGTTCGGACAGTCCCTGCGATTGTGCCGACAAATCGCTGGCTGCGCCCAGCACATGCCCCGCCGCCTCTCCGGCCGAGGACACCGCTTTGCTCGCACCGGTGATCCGCTCCGATACCTCCAGCGTGCCTGATGCCACCTGCCTTACGTTGCGGCTGATCTCCTGCGTCGCGGCCCCTTGTTGCTCGACCGCCGCGGCGATGCCGCTACTCAGTTGGCTGATCTCGTTGATCGTCGCGCCGATACTGGCGATCGCGGTCACCGCATCTCGCGTCGCCAGTTGAATCTGGCCAATCTGTGCCGCGATCTCATCCGTCGCCTTCGCCGTCTGGGTCGCGAGGCTTTTGACCTCACTGGCGACCACGGCGAAACCTTTGCCGGCGTCCCCGGCGCGTGCCGCCTCGATCGTGGCGTTCAGCGCCAGAAGGTTAGTTTGGCCGGCAATGCCGCTGATCACCTGAACGATGTTGCCGATCTTCGTCGCGGTCTGCGCCAGCGCCTGTACCAACCCGTCGGTACGGTGGGCCTCCTCGACGGCACGAATGGCGATCGTTGAGGACTTGGCCACCTGACCACTGATTTCATTGACGGAACTGGCCAGTTGCTCGGTCGCCGCCGCAACCATCTCGACGTTGGCCGCGGTGCGATCGACCAGCGTCTTGGCGGAGACGGCCTGCTGATCCGCTTGGTCGGTGGCGCCGCGCATTTGATCCGCCGTCGCCGTCAGGCGCGTGGACGCCGAGGCCAACGAGTCGGCCACCGCGCCAAGTTGCGCCTGCAACCGGTCGGCGACCTCATTGGCGGTTCGCCGCCGTG
>NZ_LMUJ01000048.1:122584-185215 GCF_009765975.1 Acidisphaera sp. S103
CGGCATTGGTCTTGAAGACACCGACGGCGCGCGCCATCCGGCCGATCTCGTCGCCACGTTCCGCATGTGCGACCGCGACCGACAGATCCCCAGCCGCGAGCGATGTCATCGCGCCTTCAAGACCGCGCAGCGGCCACGTGATGGAGCGCCCGACCAGCCAGGCCAGCAGCGCGGCGAGACCGATAACGCCGCCGGCGACAAGGCCTGTCCGGATTTCAAGCGCGCTGTTTTCGGATTCCAGATCGTCAACAAACACGCCAGTGGAAATAACCATATTCCAGGGCGGGAAGCTCTCGACATAGTTCATTTTGGGCACCGGAATCGTGGTGCCCGGCCGCGGAAACAGCGACTGCACGATACCACCGCCCTCCGCGGCTTTGGTGAACAGATCCCGCACCGTATAGTTGCCTGCCGGGTCCTTCATGTCGAAGCGGTTCGTGCCTTCAGCTTGCGGCTGCGGCGGAAGCGCGATGAGTGTGCCATCGGTCAGGTAGGCAAATATGTAATCACCGGCGCCATATCGCATGGCGTGCAGGCTCTGCCGGAAATCCTCCACGGCGGCCGCATGG
Source organism: Acidisphaera sp. S103 (assembly GCF_009765975.1). Classification (GTDB taxonomy): domain Bacteria; phylum Pseudomonadota; class Alphaproteobacteria; order Acetobacterales; family Acetobacteraceae; genus Rhodopila. The sequence continues at coordinate 123,154 of NZ_LMUJ01000048.1, forward strand.
GTCAGTTTACCGGTCACTTCCTGTGCACGCAGACTGTGTGCGATCCCGTTGGCGACCTGAACCAGCGCGTGCAGCTCGGTCGCGCGGGCGTCCAGGGCGCGGTTTTTCTCGATGTGCAGGGCATCGACGATCGTCGCAAGGAAGCCAACGACCAGCAGGGCGACCATCCCCTGCAGTCGCAGGGCGAGCGGGATGTTGCGCAGGCGGGTCATCGACGGTCCTCGGTTTATGAAACACCGGGGATCATTCAGGATAAAGATGAAAAAGCAGTTAAAATCGGAGGACACGCGCAAAAATGGCCGCCGGCGCGTTGCACGACGGTCAGCCGATCACGAATCCAGAGGAGACATCGCGTAGGCTGCCTCGGCCAGCGCGACCGCGGCTGCGTTGTCCGCCAAATCGGCGATCGGCTTCCGCCCGTCCTTCAGCCGTTGCAGCGTGTCCCGCACGAAAGTCGGATAGAAATGCACGTTGGTCAGCTTCATCGGCCGCGTGCTGCGTTTACGATCGTTGGTTATGATCTCCAGCGTGCTGTCATCGCGCGCGGCGAAGTAATGGTTTTCCGTGCGGATGGAGTAATGCAGGTCGAACACCGAATTCGGCGCCGGATACAGATATCCCGTCTCTACCATGCAACTCGCCCCGCCGCCTTGCATCAACACGACGGCATGGTCCTCAATGGTCAAATGGGCGTTGCGGTTGGACATCATCGCGCCGGTCACGGTCAGATCCGCCCCGGGCAGCAGCACGCGACACAGATCCAGGAAATGCACGCCCAAATTCAGCAACGGGCCGCCGCCGGAGGTCTTGCGGTCGATCACCCATTCGACCTGCTGCTGGTGATACCGGTCCACCATGCCGCCGACGAACTTGAACGTGATGTACTGGACCGGTTCGTTCATCGATAAGATCGTTTCGACCAACGGGCTGTAGCGGATCACGTAGGGCACTGCCGCGAACACCCCCGCCGCCGCCGCCCGTGCGGCGATGTCGGCGGCCTCCGCTGCGTTGATCGCGCATGGCTTCTCCATGGCGAACGGGATGCGCTGGTCGATCAGGAACCGAGCCAGTTCGGCCATGTCGCAATGCCGAGCGAGCGCGAAGGCGAAGTCGGGCTTCAGGGCCGCGCACATTTCCCGGTAGTCGGCGAACGCCTTGCAACCGGCCTTGGCCGCTGTCGGTTCGGCCCGTGCCAGGTCGGGATCGCTGACGCCGACGATGGCGACGTCCCCCATCTCCAGGCATGGATTGAGGAAGAACGGGGTATGCCAATGAGAAACCCCGATCAGGACCACGCGCATGATGCTTCCCCCCTTTTGCCGGATCATTCCCTGGCGCATCGTGGCGGTTCCCGCAAGCCAAGAGGATCGCGATGATCACCCTGTCGGAGAATTTCCGCGCGCTGTTTTATACACCGTTCTATGCGGCGCACGCGACCGGCGCCTATGCGCGGCAAGGCGTGGAGGTCGAGTTTCGCCTGTCCTCCGATCCCGGCCGCACCGCCGCCGCGCTGCGTTCGGGGCAGGTCGAGGTGATGTGGGGCGGTCCTTTGCGGGTGATGCTGACGCATGACGCCGATCCATCCTCCGACGTCGTCTGCTTTTGTGATGTGGTTGCCAGGGATCCATTTTTCGTCATTGGCCGGGAACCACGCCCGTCTTTCCGGCCCGCCGACCTGACTGCTGTCCGCTTGGGCACTGTGTCCGAAGTCCCGACGCCGTGGCTGTGTTTGCAGGATGATATCCGCCGCGATGGCGCGGACCCGTCCGCGGTGACGCGGGTTACGGACGGGACGATGGCCGAGAACACTGCCGCGTTGCGTGCGGGAAAACTGGACGCCGTGCAGGTGTTCCAGCCATACGCGGAGGAATTGCTCGCCTCCGGCGCCGGGCATCTTTGGTATGCGGCAGCCAACCGCGGCCTGACCGCCTATACCACGCTGGTGACAAGGCGGTCTGTCCTGGAACGGAAACGAGACGAATTGCTGGGCATGGTGCGGGCAATGCATCAGACGTTGCGTTGGATCAGGGCAACGCCGGGGGCCGAAATCCAGCAAGTGCTGGCCAGTTATTTTCCCGACGTGCCCGCCGCGATTTATGCGGCGGCGATCGACCGTTACCGCGCGCTGGACCTGTACGGACCTGATCCGGTGACCCGCCGTGAGGGCTTCGACAGGCTCGCTGCGGCCATGCGGTCCGGCGGCGCATTGAAGCGTGACGTGCCGTTCGAGGCCTGTGTGGACAACAGTTTGGCCGAACAGGTGGTCGGCGAGGGGGCGTGATGGACACGATCACGGCCCACGGTCTGCGTATGCCTCGCCTCGGCCTGGGCACGTATCGCATGACCGGCGCGCGTTGCCAGGCCGCCGTGGAGTCGGCGCTGGCCCTGGGTTATCGCCATATCGATACGGCCCAGATGTACGGGAACCAGGATGCCGTCGGTGCCGGCTGGCAGACGTCCGGCGTGGTTCGCGAAGACATCCACCTGACCAGCAAGGGGCATCACGCCATCCAGGACCCGGACCAGATACGCACTGCGTGCGCCGAGAGCCTGAGTCTGTTGCGGACCGATTACCTGGACCTCTACATGCTGCACTGGCCGCGTCCCGGCACCAACCTTCCCGCGGCGCTGGAGGCGATGATGGGTCTGCGCGACGCGGGATTGGTCAGGCAGATCGGTGTGGCGAACTGCACGGTGGCGCATCTCCGCGTGGCGATCGAGGACGTGCGCGCGCCGATCGTGTGCAACCAGATCGAATACCACGTGCTGATCGATCAAACGCCGGTGCTAACTTATATGCGTGCGCACGATCTTCCGGTGATCGCCCATGTACCCCTCGCGCAGGGGATGCTGGCCGATCATGAGGCGTTGGCGACGATCGGACGTCGTTACGATATCAGCGCGGCGCAAGTAGCGCTGGCCTGGCTGCTGGATCAGCCGGATGTCGCCGTTATCCCGAAAGCCGAACGACGCGAAAGCCAGTTGGCGAACCTTGAAGTCCTGTCGTTGCGGTTGGACGACGCGGATCGTGCGGTGATCGCCGCGCTGCCGAAGACGTTGCGTTGCGTAAATCCGCCCTTTGCCCCGAGGTGGGATTAGCTGGCCGCCGGTTCAGTCCTCAATAATCACCGCCTTCTCGATCACCCTCAGGGCTCCGGCTGCCATCGTGGCGCCCTGTTCCACCAGCGCGATCGTCCGAGCTTCCGCGGCCCGCACCTGCGCCAGCCGATCCAGCACCTGACGCAGCCGGCCAGCCGGCACCACCACCACGCCATCGGCGTCGCCGACGATCACGTCGCCTGGCTCTATATGGACGTCCCCCAGCGTGATCGGCGCGCCGACCACGCCGGGCCCGTTCATCGCCGGTGAGTTCGGTTGGATCCCCTGACAGAACACCGGCAATCCAGTCGCCACGACCCCAGCCTTGTCGCGTGCCAGCCCGTCGGTCACGAACGCCGCGACACCCTTGTTCTTCATCATGCCGGCAGCGATATCGCCCAGCACCGCCGTGCGGGTATAGCCGTCGTTCGCGACGACGATCACGTCGCCTGGTTGGGCTTCCGACAGCGCACCGAACATCGCCACGATATCGGCGGGATAGGCAAACGCGGTCAGGGCCGGGCCGACGAACGAGGCGTTCATCGGGTCGAGCGGTTTGATGCGGTAGTCCAGCGCCCCGCGCCCGTCCATTGCGTCCGCCAGATGCGAGGTCTGGGCGCCGCGGAATGCCTCGATCAAGGTCTTGTCGGGGCGGCGAAACCCGCGATGGATCGTCAGTAGCGGTGGGTTATCAAGCACTTTGTTTTCTTCCCCGTGGTCTATCGGTGGTTATTCGGCGCCCCATCCGCCGTCGATGACAAGGCTTTGTCCGGTCATGAACGCCGAGGCATCGCTGGCCAGGAACACCACGCCACCCGCCATATCCAGCGGCGTCGCGAAGCGTCCCAGCGGGGTGCGGTCCAGCAGCCGCTTGCCATGGACGTCGTGTTCGAGAAGCCCGTGCGTCAGGTCGGTATCGACCCACCCTGGCGCCAGCGTGTTGACCCGCACCTTCCGCTTCGCCCAGTCCAGTGCCAGCGCCTTGGTGAACATCTCCACCCCGCCCTTGGATGCGCAATACGGACCCGACCGAGGCAACCCGCCATGCCCGGCGACGGAACTGACATTGATCACCGACCCGCCTTCGCCGATCGCGCCGCCGAGATGTTTGCAGCACAGGAACACGCCGGTCAGGTTGACGTCGATGATGTCCTGCCATTCGGCGAGCGTGGTGCGCTCGATCGTCTTGAAGATTGCGTTCACGCCGGCGTTATTGACCAGGACATCGATTTTGCCGTGGCGCTGCAGCACCGCGTCGCGCAGGGCGAGGACGTCGGGTTCCTTGGATACGTCGGCGGTCTGAATGGTTGCCTTGTCGCCGATCGCGGTGGCGGCTTCTTCCAACGTGGTGCGGGTGCGGCCACTGAGCACCACCGTGGCGCCGTGGCGGGCCAGCCCTTCCGCCATGCCGCGGCCGATGCCTCGCCCGGCACCGGTGACGACGCAGACCTTGCCGGTCAGATCGAAGTCCTTGCTCACCAGTTGGCTCCGTTGCGGGCGATACGTTGTGCGAGGCTCCAGCGATGCACTTCCGACGGGCCGTCGTAAATGCGGAAGCCGCGCACTTCGTTGAAGATTCGGGCGACCAGGGTTTCGCCGGTGACCCCCTGTCCACCCAGCACCTGCACGCAACGATCGACGACACGCCAGACAGCTTCCGAGACGAAGACTTTCGCCATCGAAGATTCGGTGCCGCCGCGTTCGCCCTGATCCAGCAGCCAGGCGGTGTGCAAGATGGACAGCCGGCTCATGCGGATATCCATTTCGTTGTCGGCTAGCATGAAGCCAACACCTTCGTGGCCAATCAGCTTCGAACCGAACACTTCCCGCTTCAACGCGTAATCCGTGGCGATCTTGTGCGCGCGTTTCGCGGCACCGAGCCAGCGCATGCAATGGGTCAGCCGGGCGGGGGCGAGGCGAACCTGGGCGTAGCGGAAGCCTTTGCCGGGTTCCCCCAGGATGTCGGTGGCGGGGATGCGGACGTTGGTGAACCGCACGACCGCATGGCCGCCGGCGAAGGCGCTGTCCAGGCTATCCATCGCTCGGACGATCTCGATGCCGGGCGTGTCCATGTCGGCCAGGAACATCGTCGCGTGGCCGTCTTCGTCCTTTGCCATGATGATGGCAAAGGCGGCGCCGACCGCGCCAGTGATGAACCATTTGTCGCCGTTGATGACGTAATGATTGCCGTCCTTCACCGCTGTCGTCAGCATCGCCGAGGGGTCCGATCCGGCGCCGGGCGCGGGTTCGGTCATGCAGAAGCAGGACCGTGTCTTGCCGGCCGCCAAAGGCCGCAGCCAACGGTCCTTTTGTTCGGTGGAAGCAACAGTCTCCAGCAGGTGCATGTTGCCTTCGTCGGGTGCGAAGATGTGCATGGCGACGGGACCAAGCAGGGAGTATCCGGCTTCCTCGAACACCACGGCCTTGCCGACATGGGACAGGCCCATGCCGCCGTATTCGACACCGACATGGGGGGCGACAAGGCCCTCGGCTGCGGCGAGAGCGACCAGTTCGTGGCGGAATTCTTCTGTGGGGCCGTGATGGGTCTGCCGGTTATCGCCTTCCAGCGGAATGATCTTGTCGTGGATGAACGCGCGTGTGCGTTGCTGTAGTTCCACGAGGTCGGGGGGGAGGGAAAAGTCCATGCGGCAATCCTCTGGAGTCGTGGATGGCCGGGTCACGCCCGGCCATGACGGGTTAAAAAGCGCGTCCTTGGGCGATCTCGTGGGTGAATTCCAGGATACCGGTGCCGATGCCGGTCAGCGGCGCGTAACGCGGCTCCTGCGTCACGCCGGTGCGGTAGCGCAGGCCAAGCTGCAGGAAGATGACGGACAATTTGTACATCGCCAGCACGCGGTGGAACAGGAAGTCGGACATGTCGCTGCCGGATATGCGGGCGTATTCTGCCACGGCGTCCTGACGCGAGCATAGACAGGCCTCGACCGCCGGCATCTGCTCCATGTCGTGCATGGCGGGTGGATCGTCGGCGTGGATCCAGTAGCTCAGCAGGGTGGCGAAATCGAACAACGGATCGCCGCGCGTGCCCTGGTCCCAGTCAATCACGGCGCGCGGAGAAAAATCATCCGGATCCAGGATGATGTTGTTGAGTTTGAAATCATTGTGCAGCAGCGCAGGCGGACCGTCCGGCACGATGTGCTGTTCCAGCCACAGACCGACATCGTTGTGCAGGCTTTCGGTCCCTTCCTGCATCGCCACCAGCCCGCGCTTGCGCCAACCGGACACGCCTCGCGCCAGAAACCCTTCCGGACGCCCCAGATCATCCAGTCCGACCGCCTTGGTATCGACGGCGTGAATGGCGGCGATGGTTTCCAGCAGCATGCGGGACAGCCGTGCTCCGACCTCCGGCCGATGCGCGAGTTCGGGTGGCAGATGCTCGCGGATCACCAGGCCAGGCCGGTATTCGATGATCTGGAAGCGCTGTCCGATGATCGACGGGTCGTCGCACAGATGCAGACCTCGCGCGATGAACGGCAACGCGTCGGGCAGACGGGACAAAATGCGAAACTCACGTGCCATGTCGAAGGCGCCGGCCGGCAGTTCGCCCATCGGCGGACGGCGCAGCACGGCGGGTTTGCCATTCAGGTGGATCAGATAGTTCAGGTTGGCCAGGCCGCCGGCGAACTGGCGCGGCGGCGGATCGGCGTCCAGGCGATGGCCGTGTGCCGCCAGATACGTGCGAACCTTGGACCAATCCAAGGGGACACTGTCAGCGGCGGACCGCAGGCCGGTTTCGGTTGGCACGAATCCTCCTGTTCTTGATGCGATCGTTCAATACAGCAGCAGGCCTTGGAGGGTCTAATCGGCGGCCTCGCCAAACCCGACCAGCATCTGGCCTTCCTGCACCATCTCTCCCGCCGCGCACGAGACTGACGCCACGATTGTATCGGCGGGCGCCGACAGGCGGAACACTGTCTTCATCGCCTCCAGCACCACCAGCACCTGGCCGCGCACCACGTGGTCGCCCACCGTCGCCATGACCTGGGTCACCAGACCCGGGATCGGCGCCACCAGGCGGTCGCCGGCATCCTCTTCCTCATCGGCCGCTGCCAGCGGGTCCGGCAGCGTCAGCCGCCATGTCGAACCGTGGTCCCGCAGCGTCACCACATGCTGGTCGAGCATCGCGCTGACCGTCCGCCAGACGCCATTTAGCGACACGCGCAGTCGTCCGCCGTCCAGGCGTTCCGCGTTGCCCAGAATGTCGCCGATCCGCCATTTGCCGTCTTCGCGTGTGATCGAAACCGGATAGCTTGTTTCCCCGTCGGTAAATTCCAGCACCCGCGCCGGCGTTGTGTTCAGCCACCACAGGTCGGTGGAGTCCCATGGGTCGTCGCCCGCCGGCGGTTCGGCGCTCAGCACGGTCAGGGCCGCCATGGCCAGGATGTCCGCTGGTGGTGCCGTTTGGGCGGCCAGTAGTGTTGCGCCCTCCCGAGCTATAAAGCCGGTATCGATGCCGCCGGCCGCGAAATCCGCGTGCGCGGCGATGCGCCCAAGCAAATCGAGATTGCTGGCGACGCCGACCACCGCGCAATCGGCCAGCGCCTGCTGCATCCGACGCAGAGCGGTATCCCGCGTGGGACCGTAGCAGATCAGTTTCGCCAGCATCGCATCGTAATGGATCGACACCGTATCGCCCGTGGCGAAGCCGGTATCGACACGCACTCCGTCCGTCTCGATTGGGGTTCGGAACAGAGCCAGCCGCCCGACGGAGGGGGCAAAATCCCGCGCCGGGTCCTCGGCATAGATGCGGGCCTCGATGGCGTGGCCGGTCAGCGTGATCGCCGACTGCGCCACCGGCAGGACTTCGCCTGCGGCCACGCGCAACTGCCATTCCACCAGGTCGAATCCGGTGATCATTTCGGTAACCGGATGCTCGACCTGTAGCCGCGTATTCATCTCGAGGAAGAAGAAGCCGTCGGTATCGGCAACGAATTCCACCGTTCCGGCCCCGACGTAGCCGACCGCTTTTGCGGCTGCGACGGCGGCCGATCCCATCTGTTCCCGCTGGGCCGATGACAGTCCGGGCGCGGGCGCTTCTTCCAGCACTTTCTGGTGCCGGCGTTGGGCCGAGCAGTCGCGTTCGAACAGGTGGACCGCATTGCCGTGGGTGTCGGCGAAGACCTGGACCTCGATATGCCGTGGCCGTTGCAGGTAGCGTTCCACCAGCACCCGGTCGTCACCGAACGCGGATGCTGCTTCCTGTCGAGCGGATTCCAGCGCGGCGGCGAATTCTGTTGCGGACGCGACGACTCGCATGCCGCGTCCACCGCCGCCGGATACCGCCTTGATCACCACCGGAAAACCGATCCGCGCTGCCTGATCCGCCAGGAACGCGGCGTCCTGCCGATCCCCGTGGTAGCCCGGCAGCAGCGGCACCTCGGATTTCTCCATCAGTGCCTTCGCTGCCGACTTCGATCCCATTGCCCGCATCGCCGAGGCCGGTGGACCGACGAACACAATGCCCGCTTCGGCACAGGCATCGGCGAAGGCCGGATTCTCGGACAGAAAGCCATAACCCGGATGGATCGCGTCCGCGCCGGCCGCCAGTGCCGTTTCAATAATCCGGGGAATATTCAGATAGCTTTCGCGTGCTGGGGCCGCCCCAATCGGATAGGCCCGATCCGCCGCCAATACGTGCAGCGCGCGAGCGTCAGCTTCCGAATAAACCGCGATCGTTTCAATACCCATGCGTCGGGCGGTGCGGGCGACGCGACAGGCGATTTCGCCTCGATTGGCGATCAACAGGGAGCGGAACATGCCGGTCACATCCGGAACACGCCGAAGCGCGTATCCTGCAAGGGTTTATTCAGCGCGGCGGATAGCGACAGACCCAGCACGCGGCGACTGTCGGCAGGATCGATGATACCATCGTCCCAAATCCGCGCACTCGCATAATAAGGATGTCCTTGCGTATCATACTGCTTTCGGATGGGTGCCTTGAACGCCTCTTCCTGTTCCTTGGTCCAATCGGCGGACCCGCTGCGGACGGTCGTCAAAACGCCGGCGGCCTGTTCGCCGCCCATCACCGAAATCCGCGCATTCGGCCACATGAACAGAAACCGCGGATCGTACGCTCGGCCGCACATACCGTAGTTACCCGCGCCATAACTGCCACCGATGATCATCGTGATCTTCGGAACGGCGGTGGTCGCGACGGCCGTAACGAGTTTAGCACCATCCTTCGCGATGCCGCCGGATTCATATTTGCGCCCAACCATGAATCCGGTGATGTTCTGAAGGAAAACAAGCGGAATGTTCCGCTGGCTGCACAGCTCGATGAAATGCGCGCCCTTCAGGGATGATTCGGAAAACAGGATACCGTTGTTGGCGACGATTCCGATCGGGTAACCGAACAGGTGCGCGAACCCGCAGACCAGAGTGGTGCCGTACAGCCGCTTGAACTCATCGAAGTCACTGCCATCGACAATACGAGCAATGACTTCCCGCACGTCGTAGGGGGCTCGCAAATCGACCGGCACCACACCGTGCATTTCCGCCGGATCGTATCGGGGCGGTTCGGGTGCCCGTCGCTCCAGGACCGCCGGCTTCACGCGGTTCAGCCCGGCCACGATACGCCGGCAAATTGACAGCGCGTGGTGATCGTTCCGAGCGTAATGATCCACCACGCCGGAGGTGCGGGCATGGACGTCCGCGCCACCTAAGTCCTCAGCCGAAACGATCTCTCCCGTCGCTGCCTGCACCAATGGCGGGCCGGCGAGGAAGATCGTGCCTTGTTTGCGCACGATGATGCTCTCATCGCTCATGGCGGGCACATAGGCGCCCCCGGCTGTGCAGGACCCCATGACGACGGCGATTTGGGGAATCCCTTCAGCCGACATGTTGGCCTGGTTGAAGAAGATCCGGCCGAAATGGTCGCGATCGGGGAAAATCTCGTCCTGCATCGGCAGAAACGCACCGCCGGAATCCACCAGGTACAGGCAGGGCAACCCGTTCCGGCGCGCAATCTCCTGCGCCCGAAGATGTTTCTTGACCGTCATAGGGAAGTAGGTGCCCCCTTTGACGGTGGCATCGTTGGCGACGATCACACATTCCCGCCCCGACACCCGGCCGATGCCGGTGACGATACCAGCCGCGGGGACGTCGCCGCCATACAGTCCGAACGCGGCCAGTTGGGAGAATTCCAGAAATGGCGAACCCGGATCGATCAACGCCGCCACGCGATCTCGCGGCAGCAGCTTGCCGCGTGCGACGTGGCGTTCACGCGCGGCCGCGCCGCCGCCTTGGGCAATGTCGCCAACACGGGCGCGAAGGTCAGCGACCAAGCCACGCATCGCCTCGGCGTTGGCAGCGAAGTCGGCGGAGCGGGGAGAGATATCGGAACGAATCGCGGCCATCTAACGAGACACCTCTTCCCGACGAGACAACGGTAGAGCCATCACGCCGTCTCCGCGAACAACTCACGTCCGATCAGCATTCGCCGGATCTCGCTTGTTCCTGCCCCAATTTCATAAAGCTTCGCATCCCGTAACAACCGCCCCGTTGGATAGTCGTTGATATACCCGTTCCCGCCCAGCGCCTGGATTGCCTCCAGCGCCATCCATGTCGCCTTCTCCGCCGCGTAAAGAATGGCCCCGGCAGCATCTTTCCGGGTGGTTTCCCCGCGGTCGCACGCCTTCGCCACGGCGTAGACGTAGGCCCGCGCGGCGTTCATCGTCGTGTACATGTCTGCCAGCTTGCCCTGCATCAACTGGAATTCGCCGATCGCCTGGCCGAATTGCTGACGCTCATGCACGTACGGCATCACGACATCCATACAAGCCTGCATGATCCCCAGCGGCCCGGCCGCCAGCACCACACGCTCATAATCCAGCCCGCTCATCAGCACGTTCACGCCGCGCCCGATCGTCGAAAGAACGTTCTCCTCCGGTACCTCGCAGTCCTCAAACACCAGCTCGCAGGTGTTCGATCCGCGCATCCCCAATTTGTCCAGCTTCTGCGCGGTGGAGAATCCCTTGAACCCTTTTTCCACCAGAAACGCCGTGATTCCCCGCGGTCCCGCCGCCATATCGGTCTTCGCGTAGATCACCAGGACATCCGCGTCCGGCCCATTGGTGATCCACATCTTGCTGCCGTTCAGCACATACCGGTCACCGCGGCGATCAGCCCGCGTGCGCATTCCCACGACATCCGATCCCGCGCCCGGCTCGCTCATTGCCAACGCGCCGACGCGGGTCCCGTCGATCAACCCCGGCAGATACCGCCGCCTCTGCGCGTCCGACCCGTTCCGGGAAATCTGGTTGACGCACAAATTCGAATGCGCCCCATACGACAGTCCCACCGACGCCGACGCTCGGGAGATCTCCTCCATCGCCACCACATGCTCCAGGTAGCCCATGCCGGCGCCGCCGTAGTCCTCCGGCGCCGTCACTCCCAGCACGCCCAGCGCCCCCATCTTCGGCCACAGATCCATCGGGAACGCGTTGTCCAGATCGATCGCTGCCGCCCTGGGTGCGATTTCCGCCGCCGCGAACGCCTCGACCGAGGCGCGCAGCATGTCCGCGTTCTCCCCCAAATCGAAGTTCAGTCCCGGCAGGCTGGCCATCGCATGTTCCCTTCCCAATGCGACCGCACACTGCCCCACCCATCCGTCCTCGCCAAGCACGCTCGACTCGGAGCCGTTGTTCCTGCTCGTCATGCGCCGTGATAAGTACCATGCATGCCCGATTTCCGGTTTCTGCACGCGGCCGACCTGCATCTCGACAGCCCCTTGCGAGGCCTCGAGGCCGACCCCTCTGCCCCCGCCGAACTGATCCGCGGTGCCACCCGCCGAGCTTTGGGGTGCCTGGTGGATCTCGCCATCGACGAAAAAGTTGATTTCGTCCTGATCGCCGGCGACATCTACGACGGCGACTGGCCGGATTTCGGCACGGGACTGTTCTTCGCCGCGCAGATGCGCCGCCTGGCCCAGGCCGAGATCCCCGTCTTCGCCATCCGCGGCAACCACGACGCCGCCAACCGCATGACCCGTTCCCTGCGGATGCCACCGAACGTCACGATCTTCGACCATGGCAAAGCCCACACAATCCGGCTGTCAGCGCTGGAGGTTGCCATCCATGGCCAGAGCTTCGGCGACCCGAAGGAACCGAACGACCTGTCCCGGGCCTATCCGCCGCCGGATAAAAACCTGTTCAACATCGGGCTGCTGCACACCTCGGCCGAGGGTTACGCCGCTCATGCCCGGTACGCCCCGTGTGACCCGGCGCGTTTGAAAGCCCACGGTTACGACTATTGGGCGCTGGGTCACATCCACGAACGGCAGGAGCTTTCCCAAGACCCGTGGATCGTGTTTTCCGGCAACCTGCAGGGCCGTCACATCGGCGAAACCGGACCCAAGGGTGCCACCTTGGTGACTGTCGCCGACCACCGCATCGCTTCGGCCGAGCATCGCGTGCTGGATGTTTTGCGCTGGACCCATATCGAAGTGGACGTCGACGGCACGGCCGATGAGGTGGATGCGCTGACCCGCGTTCAATCCGCCCTGGAAACGGCATTACGGGACGCCGATCCCCGTCCGCTTGCCGCCCGCATTACCCTTACCGGCACGACCGCCGCCCTTTCCGCGGACGGACTGCGGGAAAAAATCCTGAACGAGGCTCAAGGCCTGCCCGGCGAGCACCGGCTATGGCTGGAGTCCGTCAAGCTGAAGACCCGCCCCCCGCGCGACAACACATCCCGCCCGGACAATCTGGGTCGCCTGCTGGCCGAGGTCGACACGATCACCGCCAACTCGCCCTCTGACCTTCTGGGCGACTGGCCCGCCTTGCTGCTGGGGAAATTGCGGGAGGCTTTGCCCGACGACCATCCCCTGCATGCAGCCGCCGCCGGCAATGCCCCGGACATCCTGGAGCAGGCAAAACGCCGCCTTGAAGCCGCCCTGGCCGGCGAATCCTGATGCAATTCGGCAAATTCCGGCTGGAACGTTACGGGCCGTTCGAGCAACTCGATCTTCCGCTCGATCCCACCCCCGGACGCATCAACCTGATCGTCGCCCCCAACGGCTACGGCAAGTCGGTCATCCGCCGAGCGATCACCGAGTTCCTGTTCGGTATTGAAGTTCGGACGCCGATGACTTTCCGCTTCGGCACCGAACGGATGCGGCTGCTCGCGGACATCGTCCATGACGGCGCAACCCGGTCGCTGGTGCGCCGCAAGGGCAACGGCAACACCCTGGCCTTCGCCGACGGCACCGAAGTGTCCATACCTGAAGCGCAACGCCTTCTCGGCGGCGCCAACGAAACGATTTTTCAGGAGTTGTTCGGCCTCGACACCGCGCTGCTCCGCTCCGGCGGCCGGGACCTCATCCGTAGCCAGGGCCGGCTTGGGCAGGTGCTGTTCGCTGCCGGCGGTGGCATGGGCCGGGTGCGCGATCTGTTGACCGAACTGGAGCGGCAGCGCGACGAACTCGGCAAGGCCAACGCGCGCCATCGCTCCCGTCCGATCTGGAACGCCCTGAGCAACTGGGAACAAGGCAACGCCGACCTGCGCCGGACGGCGTTACGGCCGGACGGCTGGACGGCGCTGGAACGGCAGGCGACAGAGGCTGCCCGCGCCTTGGAAGCCCTTCTTGCGGAACAAACCGAAGAAAGCCGTGAACGCGACCGCTTGCGTACCATCGGCGCCTGCCGCCCATGGTTGGATCGCCTGAGGGCCGCACAACACACCCTGACCGAGGCCGCCGACGCCCCGGAGCTGGACGAAACCTTCGAAAAGCGCTGGCGCGACGCGCTGGAAAACGGCGTCAAATCGACCAGTGCCGCCATGGCCGCCCGGACGGAACTGCAGGCAGCGCAGGAAGCTCGCGCAAGGCTGGCATTCGACCCGGCTTGGATCGCCGCCGAGACCGACATCTCGGCGCTGGCCGATTTGCGTGGCCGGGCGCTGGGCGCCGAGGCTGATTTGCCGAAAGTGGTTCGCGATCTGACTGCTGACCAGGCCAGATCGGCCACGCTGCGGCGTGACCTGGGCTGGGACGACATCTTCCCCCTGCCGCCCGCGTCCGTCGTCAAGGACGCGCAACGACGCTTGCAACAACATCTGAAACTCGCCCAGGAAGCTGCGACCGCCGCGGATCGTTTAGCCGATGCCGATCGGCAGGTGACTGCGTCTCTGGCCGAACTGGATGCTTTGCCAGGGCAAAACGACATCACCACGGTCAACGACCTTGCCACGTTACTCCGTGCGGCAGGCGATCCGGCTGCACGCCTGGACATCGGCCGCCGCGAGGTGCGGGATGCTGAGGCTGCGTTGCGTGCCGCATTAAGCGCCATTCCCGACCACACACTGGCGGAATCAGCACTCGGCACCACCGCCGCGCCGTCGGATGCAAGACTGGATGCCGCCGGCAAGGCCCTCGGCCGTGCCGAGACCGCATACGACCGTGCCGAGCAGACGCACGCCGCCCGATTGACCGCCGTCGACACCGAACGCACAAAACTGGCCACATTGGAGCGGGCGGCGATGTTGCCTCCGCCCAGCGCCCTGGCGGCCGCCCGCGCACATCGTGATGCATTGTGGGCGCAATTGTGCCTGCCGATCCCGGCGCATCCCGACCCGTCCGCCGCGGTGGCGCTGGACCGAGCGATACGCGATGCGGACGCGGTTGCGGATGCGTTGATCGCGCACGGCCAGGACGTTGCGGAAGCTGGCGCGATGCGGGTTCGGCTGGATGGCTTGGCTGCCGATCTCGCCACGGATGCGGACGTGGTAATCCGGACGGCAACCGTCCTAATCGACGCCCGCGGCACACTTCTGACCATCGCTCGGGCTGCCGGTGGCGACACCGATGACGTGTCGGCCTTGCGCGCCTTCCTGCGTGCCCGGCAAACTGCCGTTGTTGCCCGCGACGTACGGGATGCCGCCGTGGCCGAACGCGCGGACATCGAGACAAGCCTGGCCTCGCTCGGCCAGCGCCTGGCCGCGGCGATGGACGTGGCCATGCCCGAACTGACGGCACTGGGCGCCCTGCTGGCGGAAGCGGACCGGCGAATCAAGGCCGACCAAGAACTATCTGCCCATCGCAAGACGTTGACGGATCAGGCCGGCAAGCAGCGCACGACGCGCGCGACGGCCGCCGCCGCAGTCACCAAGGCCGAACAGGTGCTGGCAGGTTGGGTTGAGCAGTGGAGACCGGTGGGGACGGCATTGGCACGTCCCGACGGTGAGACCATGACCATGACCGCCGATGCCCTGGTTCGGATCGAGGAACTGCGCGCCATCGAACATCAAGGTGGCGAAGCGCAACGCCGGATCGACGACATGCGGGCCGCGATCGCTTTGCTGGCGGCGAAGGTTGCCCAAGTGTCGGCGTTGTTTCCGGACATGCCCGCCTTGCCACCGATCGAAGCCGCCGCTTCGTTCCAGCAGCGTCTTCAGACCGAACGCCAGGAAGCCGCCCGCTGTGCCGACGCCGACCGCCGGATCGAACAGGCAACTCAAAAGCTGAACCAGGCCGTCGATGACGAACAGATTGCCACCCGTACTCTCGGCGGCCTGCGCGCGGCGCTCCGCACCGAGACCGACGAGCAGGCGGAACATCAACTCCGGCGCTGCCGATCCGTTGCCGCGGCCCGTTTCGACAGCGCCGAGGCGCTGCGGCACCTCGCGGAGCAAGGTGGCGGCCTGAGTATCGAAACCCTATCCGCACGAGCCGCCGAAACCACGCCCGAGGCGGATGCCGCCCGCATCGCCGGCATCGATGCTGCCCATGCAAGCCGCCTGCCTTTGATCGAGGCCGCTCGTGACGCCAGTACCGCCGCCGCGGCTGCACTCGACCAGGCGGGCACCGGCATGGATGCGGCCGAGGCGGCGCAACGGCGGGAAGCGGCGCAGGCGATGCTGGCCCGGACCGCCGAGGAGGCACTGGTGCTGCACGCCACACATGCTTTGTTGCAGACGGCGCTCGATCGGCAGGCCGCCGGTGCCGACCAGCCGCTGCTGGCGCGCATCGGCGCCGTGTTCCGCACCATTACCGGTGGCGTCCAGGCGGGCGTCCGGATCGAGGAGACCAAGGACGGCCAGACGATGGTGGCGCTGGAGGCGGACGGGGTGACGCGGAAATCGCTGGACCAGTTGAGCGAGGGGACCTGCGATCAGTTGTATCTCGCACTACGGATCGCGGCGCTGGAGGATTACGCGAAGACCGCTTCACCGCTGCCGTTCATCGCCGACGATATTCTGCAAACGTTCGACGATCCGCGGACGACCGCGACGCTGCGGGCGCTGTTGGAACTGAGCGAGCGGGTGCAGGTGATCGTGCTGACGCATCATCCGCATGTTGGGGATCTGGCGGCTCGGATTCCGGGGGACGCGGTGCGGGTAATGCGACTGGAAGGGTAGGATGTGCCGCATTCATGTGTCTGACCTTATCCCTCCGGCGGCAGCGTCCGAGGCACGCCGTGATCGTCCACCGCGACCAGTACGAACTCCGCCGCCGTGACCCGCACCCGTTCTCCCTGATTGCGCCGCAGTACATAGGCTTCCACCCCGACGGTGATCGACGTCCGCCCCGTCCTGGTGATGTCGGTATAGACGCACACGACGTCGCCGACCTTCACCGGCTGCAGGAAACTCAGGTTTGACACCGCCGCGGTTGCCACCCGCCCCTTCGCCCGCGTGCCTGCCGCCACGCCGGCCGCCAAATCCATCAGCGACATGATCCAGCCGCCGAAGATGTCGCCCGCGGGATTGGTATCCGCCGGCATTGCCACGGTGCGTAGCGACAGTTCCCCGCGCGGTCCCAGGCTGCTGCTCGGCATGTCGGTATCCTTCTGCTATGATCCCGCCATCATGTCCGAAATCCTGCTTCGCCACGACAGCGACGATATCGCAACCCTGACCCTCAACCGCCCGGCGGCGCGCAACGCGCTGTCGATCGGCCTGATGGAGGCGCTGGACGCCGCACTGGCCGCCATCGCCGAGGACCGTTCGGTCAAAGTCGTTATCATCGCCGCCAATGGACCGGCCTTCTGCGCCGGCCACGACCTGCGCGAAATCCGCGCCACGCCCACCCGAACGGCCTATGAGCAAGTCTTCGCCCTGTGTTCGCGCCTGATGCAGCGCATTGTCCGCCTACCCAAGCCGGTGATCGCCCAGGTCCACGGCGTGGCCACCGCCGCCGGCTGTCAACTGGTCGCCTCCGCCGATCTGGCCGTCGCCGCCGATACCGCCCGGTTCGCCACACCCGGCGTGGATATCGGCCTGTTCTGCTCCACCCCTATGGTCGCGCTGTCCCGTACCGTCGGCCGCAAGGCGGCGATGGAGATGCTGCTGACCGGCGACATGGTCTCCGCGACGCGCGCAAAAGACCTCGGCCTGGTCAACCGCGTGGTCCCCGAGGCGGACCTGCACGACGCCACGCGTGCCCTGGCGGCCCAGATTGTTGCGAAAAGCCCGCTGACCGTGGCGATCGGCAAAGAAGCTTTCTACCGCCAGGCCGAAATGCACATGGCCGAGGCTTATGACTACGCGTCGGATGTCATGACCCGGAACATGCTGGCCCGCGACGCCGCGGAAGGCATCGACGCCTTCCTGGCGAAACGCCGACCACATTGGACCGGGACTTGATCGGGCGCGGCGTCGTCTCTACGTGATCGGGACCGATGACAGACCCATACGAAACTCTTGGCGTCCAGCGCACCGACGATGAAGCAGCCATCCGAGCGGCCTACCGCAAGCTGGCGAAGAAGCATCATCCGGATGTCAACCCCGGCAAGCCGGACGCCGCTACGCGGTTCGGCGAGATCAGTTCCGCCTACGACCTGCTGTCCGACAAGGACAAGCGCGCCCGCTTCGACCGGGGCGAGATCGACGCCGAGGGCCATGAACGCCAGCAGCAACGCCAATACTACCGCGATGCGCCAGGCCAGGAACGCTACGATCCTGCCGGTGGGTTCAGCCAGGAAGACCTGGAAGCTTTCTTCGCTCAGCAGTTTGGCGATGCTGGCCGCCGCTCCGATTGGGGGGCAACCGGCCGTGTCAGACCAGGGCGAGACATGCAGTATTCGCTGACCGTCAGCTTCGTCGATGCGGCTGGCGGCACGACGCGGCGGCTGGCTTTGCCCGACGGCAAGACGCTGGATGTGCGCATCCCGCCGGGCACCGAGGATGGCCATGTCCTGCGTCTGCGTGGCCAAGGCGGTCCGGGATACAACGGCGCCCCCGCCGGCGATGCCCTGATCGAGATCACCGTCGCTCCCGATCCTCGCTTTCACCGCGATGGCGACGATATCGTTACCGACGTGCCTGTCTCGTTGAAGGAGGCGGTGCTGGGTGCGTCGCTGGAAGTCCCGACGATCCATGGACCGGTTCGTTTGTCGATCCCGCCTGGCTCCGGTACCGGCAGCCGGCTACGATTGCGCGGCAAGGGCATCCGGCAGGGGCATCAGTTCGTCCAGCTTCAGGTTGTAATCCCGCCGGGGGATGAGCCGGAACTGGCTGAATTCCTGAAAACCTGGACCCCGAAGGGAAGCTTCACGCCGAGGGAGGGATCATGATGCGCTTCACCGCCGTCATCGCTCTGTTTCCCGACCTGCGGGAAGCAGAACTCCATGCCTGGGTGGAACGCGGCTGGGTGCGCCCCGCGGGGATCGAACCCGACTGGATTTTCCAGGAGATCGACGTCGCCCGCGTGCGGCTGATCCACGACTTCCGCCACACGATGGACGTGCATGAGGAGACGATCCCGCTGGTGCTGTCGCTGCTGGACCAGGTCTACGCGCTGCGCGGCCAGGTGCGGGCGATTGCCCGGGCCGTGGAAGGGCAGCCGGAATCGGTGCGGGCAGCGATCCTG
This sequence comes from Acidisphaera sp. S103, assembly GCF_009765975.1. GTDB lineage: Bacteria > Pseudomonadota > Alphaproteobacteria > Acetobacterales > Acetobacteraceae > Rhodopila. The sequence goes on from NZ_LMUJ01000048.1 coordinate 142,079, forward strand.
GCGGCGATCAGGGGATAGGCGCCACCTGCACCGCTAGGTATGACATGCCCGGCGACGAACATCCGGACGATCTTTGTGGTCGGATCCGATGAATCCAACAACAGCTTTGGTCGTTTCCTTCTGTCGTCGCCGGCCGACGTTTCATACGTTAACGGCCGCCTTTCGATGTACAGACGGAGAGGATGCTTTACTGTTTCGCACCCCGGTCGCTATGGTACCCGAACAAGAAAGACGGCTGGAATAATCCGGCCGCGACAGGGAGACTCCACGATGAAGACAACCAGCGCGATCTCGCGCCGCCTGGTGTTGGCCGGAAGCGCCGGCCTGCTTGCCGCCCCCCCGATCCTTGGACGCGCCGCCGCCGCCACCCGCGGCGTGACCGATACCGAGATCATTATCGGCACGATGACCGATCTTTCCGGTGTCACCGCGGTGCAAGGCGTCAACAACGCCAATGCCATGCACATGGCGTTCGATGACGTAAACGCGCGCGGTGGGATTCACGGCCGCAAGATCCGCTTCATCGTCGAGGACAACGAATACATCGTCCCCAAGGCGGTGCAGGCGATGAACAAGCTCCTCAATCTCGACAACATCTTTTTCGCGCTCGGCAATGGCGGGACGCCGCATAATGACGCGGTGATGCCGGCGATGTTCGAGAAGAATGTGCCGAATGTCTTTCCGCTGACCTGCGCCCGTTCGATGTACGAGCCGTTCAACCGGCTTAAATTCGGTCAGTTCTCCTCCTATTACGATCAGATGCGGGCCGGCGTGAAATACTTCGTTGAGAAACGCGGCAAGAAGGTCATCGGCTCGATGTACCAGGACACCGATTTCGGCCGGGATGTTCATGCCGGCGTGGTGGCCCAACTGTCGGCGATGGGGTTGAAGCTGGCGGCCGAGACGGCGCACCGGCCGACCGATACCGATTTCAACGCGGCGATCGATCGCCAGCATGATGCCAAGTGCGACCTGGTCTGCATGGGCACCATCGTCAAAGACACCACGATTATCCTGCAGACCGCGCGCAAGATCGGCTGGAAGCCTGATTTCTGCGGTCAGTTCGCCAGCTATTCCACTGCCGTGGCGGAAGCGCCGGGTGAGCCGGCGGAGGGGTTTTACTCGATGGCTCCGGCGCTGTACCGCTATCCGGACGATCCCGAACCGAAGGTGAAGGCGTTCGCCGAGAAGTATCGCAAGACGTTCGGCATCGACGTGAATTATTTGGGCGAGGCTGGCTATACCGCCGCCACGTTTGTCGTTGCGGTGCTGGAAAAGGCCGGCCGCGACCTGACCCTGGACAGCTTCATCAGCGCGATGGAGAGCATGAAAGACTGGCGCGACATCTTCGGTGGGCCGGCACTGTCGATGAGCCCGACCAACCATCATGCGTCCAGCGTGTCATTCCTGTCCCAGGTCAAGGGCAAGCGCTGGGCACCGGTGATTGAGGCGCCGCTGAGCTTCTGAACTGCAAGCGGGCTCTACGGTGCCGCCGGCTGTCTTGCTGGCGGCGCCCGTATGCTGGAAGTGACAGGCGATCTGGTCCCAACGCTTGGAAAGCAGGTGTTGGGACCGGACTGTCAGGACACCGTAATCGCCGATGTAACAAGGGCACCCGTCGTGGTGCCGCTCGCACTCTGCGCCAGCATCCAAAGATAGTAGGTGCCGGCCGTGGCGGGTGCATTGAAGTATTGCCCCCATCCGTTGGTCTGGCCGTCGGTGCTGGCCGCGATCAAACCGGTGGTCGGAAGCGTGGATGCGCTGGCCGACCAGGCGAAGTTGCCCCCGGTCACCGCGGTTGGCGCGGCGGTCGCGGTCATCTGAATGCCGCCGTTCGGTGCCACGCTTGTGCCGTGAACCTGCGTGGCCGCGGCCACCCAGTTGCCTGGCACAACGGTGACGCCCCAGCTTGTCCCGGTGGTGATAGCGGACCATGCACCCGGGCTTGCCGCGGCGCTGGTGGCCTGGACCTCGATGTCGATCGCGGTTGCGCCCGCCAGTCCGGCCAGCGTGTACGGGCTGGTGACCCCTGACACCGTCGTCCAGGTACCAGCGCCGCTCGGGCTGGAGCGCAGGTTGTAGCCGGTCGCCGCGCCGTGGGTGGCGTCGACCACAGGGGCGGCCCACGTGACGGTCAACTTGCTGTTGGTGCCGTCCGGTGGCGGCGCGACGCTGGCGATCACCGGGGCGTTCGGAGCATACGGTCCGCCCGCGGCTGTGGTCAGCGTGCTGGTGGCCGACCATGCGCTGGTGCCGGCGGCATTCGTGCTCTGTATCTGAACGTCGATGGCCGCGCCGGAAGCGAGGCCCGACAGGGTGTAGGGACTGGTGACACCGGATACGATCGTCCAGGTGCCGGCGCCGGAGGGGCTGGATTGTAGGTTGTAACCGGTGGCGGCACCGTGCGTGCTGTCGGCCGCCGGGGCTGTCCAGGTCACGGTCAGACTGCTGCCGGCGCCTTGTGCGAGCGACGCGGCGCCAGGCGTGTTCGGTCCGCCGGTGGCTGTGGTGATCGTGCTGGTGACGGACCATGCGCTGCTGCCGGCGGCGTTCGTGCTCTCGGTCTGAACGTCGATCGCCGCACCAGCCGCCAGGCCTGACAGGATGTAAGGGCTGACGACGTTCGACACCGTCGTCCAGGTACCGGCGCCGGAGGGGCTGGACCTCAGGTTGAATCCAGTGGCGGTGTCGTGGGTGCTGTCGGTCGCCGGGGCTGTCCAAATCACGGTGAGGCTGCTGCCGGGGCCCTGTGTCAGGATCGCGGCGTTCGGCGGGTTCGGTTCGCCGGTGGCCGTGGTGAGCGTGCTGGTAGCCGACCATGCGCTGGTGCCGGCGCCGTTCGCACTCTGGACCTGAACGTCGATTGCCGAACCAGCCGGCAGGCCCGACAGAAGATAGGGGCTGGTGACACCTGACACGGTCGTCCAGGTTGCGGCGCCGGCTGGGCTGGATCGCAGATTGAATCCGGTTGCGGCGTCATGGGTGGTGTCGATTGCCGGAGCTACCCAGGTCACCGTGAGGGCGCCGCCCGGGGCTTGTGCCAGTGATGCGGCGCCCGGCGTGTTGGCTATCAGGGGCGTCGGCGCGGCCGCTGGGGTGTTTCGGGCTCCATAGGCGCGCATCGTGGCCGTTTGCCGGTGCGCTGGGGTTGGTGTGGGACGGTATACTGGCATCTTTGAAATGGGTCCTGTCGACGTCAAAAAAAGCATGTGGTGGTATAGGTGCTGCGCCCATATGTTAGTATAAATATCAAAATTCAAGAGAGGCATCCCTTTGGATCGGCGATAATACCAACGGCCGATGACGTTGACCCATCAGCCTCGCCATGGCCCAGACTGCCGCCGGGACGTGACGAACTAAGAGTCGACTTTAACAGCGGCTGAGTAGAATTCGCGAAAACACCGTAACGCAGTGCGGCGCGAATTTTAGTCAGGATATGTTAATAGAAATAACCAATTCGAGGGGTTCGGCCTAATGTGAGGCAACGCCCAACCAGCGGTCCAACAGGGCAGGGTCGGCAGCGAGCCGGTCGCTGGGGCCGTGGTGAACGACGCGCCCGCGTTCGAGCACGAGGGCGTCGCGGGTAATCGGCAATATCTGGAGGGCATGCTGCTCGACCAGGATGACCGCCATGCCGCCGTCCCGCATCATGTGCGCGATAATGCCCAACAATTCCCGCACGATCAGTGGGGCCAGCCCCTCCAGCGGCTCATCAAGCAGCAGCAGCCTCGGGTTCAGCATCAGCGCCCGGGCGAGGGCGAGCATCTGCTGTTCACCCCCCGATAGCTGGTTGCCCATATTGGCGCGCCGCTCCCGCAGGCGGGGAAATGTCGCGTAGACTTTTTTCAGGCCCCACGGACCGGGGCGGGCGACGACGGTCAGGTTCTCCTCAACGCTGAGCGAGGGGAAGATGTCGCGCTCCTGCGGCACCCACCCCAGGCCGGCCTGCGCTCGGCGGTGGCTGGGCAGGATGCCGAGGTCCTGGCCGTCGAAATGGATATGACCGCGCAACAGCCGGGTCGCCCCCATCAAGGTAGCAAGCAACGTGGTCTTCCCCATGCCGTTCCGGCCGAGCAAGGCGAGGCTGGCGCAGGGTTCGAGGGTGAACGAGATGTCTTCCAGCACGGTCGCGTTGCCGTAGCCGGCCCAGACCCCTTCGACCCGCAGAAGCTCAGCCATGGCCGGCGTCCCCGAGGTAGACTTCCCGGACCCGCGGGTCGGCGGCAATCATGTCCGGCACATCCTCGGTCAGCAGGGCACCCGCGACCAGAACGGAAATCCGGTCGGCGAAGCGGAACACCAGGTCCATGTCATGCTCGATCAGCAAGACGGTGACTTCGCGCGGCAGCCGGGCGATGGTTTCGAACAACTCGCGGCTTTCACCAGTGGGCACGCCGGCCGCCGGTTCGTCCAGCAGCAGCACGCTGGGTTGCGCCGCGAGAGCCAGCGCGATCTCTATCAGGCGCTGCTTGCCGTAGGGCAGGTCCTTCGTGGGCACGTGCGCGACCTCGAGCAGGCCAAGTTGGGACAGCAACGACGCGGCATCGTCGATGGCCTCGCCATGCGCGCTGACAGGGCGCCACCAGTGCCCGGCGATCCCCCGTCGCTCATTCACCGCGAGGATGACGGATTGCAGCGCGGTCATGTCGGCGAACAGCCGGTTGATCTGGAACGTGCGGGCCAGGCCGCGCTTGACCCGGCGATGCTGCGGCTGGCGGGTGACGTCCTCATTCTTCAGGATCACCGAACCGGAGGTGGGTTCGAGAAACCCGGTCAGCAGGTTGATCAGCGTCGTCTTGCCGGCGCCGTTGGGGCCGATCAGGGCATGGCGCGCGCCCTCGGCGACGTTGAGCGTGACATCGTTGGTGGCGAGGAACCCGCCGAAGCGTTTGAACAGGTTGCGGGTCTGCAAAGCGTAGGTCATGCCCGGACTTTGGATGCGAGGCGAAGGGTGCCCATGATGCCGCCGCGGGCGAAGAGCACGACGACGATCAGCAGCAAGCCCAGCCAGAATTGCCAGTACAGCGGGTCGATGCCAGAGAGATATTCATGTACCGTCATGAAAACGACGGCACCGAGAATGCCGCCGTACAGGCTGCCGATGCCGCCGAGGACCAGGATCAACAACACCTCGGCGGACCGGGAAAAACTGAACACATCGATCGAAACGAATTGGGTGGTCTGGGTCAGCAGCGCGCCGGCGATGCCGGCATAGGCGGCGCCGAGTGTATAGACGGCAACCAGGCGGGCATTGACGGGGGTGCCCAGCGCCGGCATCCGAACGGCATTTTGGCGGATGCCCTGCAGTGACAGGCCGAATGGCGAATGCACGACACGCCGCGCGATCCAGAACATGACGAAGAGGATGATGGTGCAGTAGACATAGGCGGTTTTGCCGTACAGATCGAAGGCGAACTGTCCGAAGATGGGTTTCATCTCGACGCCCTGCAGGCCATCCAGGCCGCCGGTGATGTCGGTCAGTTTGTTGGCCAACACATACAGCATCGATGCCACCCCCAGGGTGACCATGAGGCGTGTCAGGTCGGCGCCGCGCAGCACCAGGAAACTGGTGGCGAACCCGGTGACGGCGGCTGCGAGCGTGGCGCAGGCGAGACCGAGAACGGGGTCTCCCCATCCGGCCTGGGCAAGCAATCCGGCGGCGTAGGCACCAATGCCGAAGAACGCGGCATGCCCGAGCGAAACGATTCCGGCGTATCCGAGGATGAGGTCGAGGGATACGGCGAACAGTGCGGCGATGGCGATCTGTGCCAGCAGGGCCAGGTGGTCGGGGAACACGAAATATGCAACGATCGGCAGTGCCCAGAAGGCGTATTCGGCCGGGTGCCATCGCGATGCATCACGCCGTGTCATTTCGCTGCCATACGGCCGAATAGGCCCTGAGGGCGGAAGATCAGCGTGACCACCATCACCAGATAGATGACGAAGGCGCCGATCTGCGGCACGTAGTACTTGCCCTCGACATCGCAGATGCCAAGGATCAGGGACGCGATGAGCGATCCCTTGATATTGCCGCTGCCGCCGACCGCGACGACGATCAGGAAGTAAACGATGTAGGTGATCGGAAACTCGGGATCCAGACCCAGCATTTCGATACCCAGCGCGCCGCCGAGGGCAGCCAGAGCGGAGCCCAGTGCAAAGGTGACAACGAACACCCGATCGACGTCGATGCCGAGGCCTCGCGCGATCCGTGGATTGTCTACGGCGGCGCGCAGGCTGGCTCCGAATTTCGTTCCGGTGACCAACCACTGAAGGCCGCCGGCGAGAACGAGGCCGACGACGATCAGGAATAGGCGATAGGCGCCGATATCGGCTCCGGCCACATGAAATTGACCTGACAGCATAGGCGGCAGATGCAGTGGTTGCTGATGGTCACCGAAGAAGTAGTTTGCGGTGGAGATCGACATGAATACCAGCCCGATTGAGAACAGAACCTGATCCAAATGCGGGGCGCCATACAGGCGGCGATACAATGTGCGTTCCAGCACGACACCGGCCAATGCCGATACGATCATGGCGATCGGCAGTGTCGCCAGGAAGGGCACGCCATAACGGTTGAGTAGAACGACGCAGACGTAGCCTCCGAGCATCGCGAACGCACCGTGGGCGAGGTTCACAAAATTCATTAAGCCCAGCGTGACTGACAACCCGACGCTGATCAGGAAGAGCAGCAGGCCTGAGGCGATGCCGTCGAACAGGACTGTCATCGTGTCTCCTCAGGCTGAGGCTGTGGGAGCGACTCGGCTCGGCGAGAACCTCGTCGCTTCGCGTTTGGGGACGTTATTGCTTACCGGGGTCCTTGACGGCGGATACGTGGTCGAATTCGACATTTTGCAATTTGCCGCCGACTTTCTCCACCTTGCGGATGTAGATGTCCTGCACGATGTCGCGGGTGTCGGGGTCGATGCTGATCGGGCCGCGCGGGCTTACCCATTTCATCCCCTTGGCGGCGGCGACGAACGCATCGGCGTCGGTGCTGCCATGGGTTTTGTCCAGCACCGCGGCGATCAGGTGCATCCCGTCGTAGCCGGCGACCGACATGAAGTCCGGCCGGTCGTCCGGATAGGCTTTGTGATAGGCCGTGGTGAACGCGGCGTTCTCCGGCGATTTATGTGCCTCGGAGTAATGGAAAGACGTGATCATTCCGAGTGCCTGATCACCGATGGAGTCGAGAATTTCCTCGTCTGTCAGGTCGCCTGTGGCGATCATCTTGATGCCGGCTTTGTCGAGACCGCGTTCCTCGAAGCCTTTCATGAACGCGATGGTTCCGGCGCCGGGGGGCAGGAACAGGAAGACGGCGTCGGGCTTGCTGTCCTTGATCCGCTCAAGGAATGGTCCGTAGTCGGGATTCTTGACCGGCGCGCGCACGTCGCCGACGATTTGGCCACCGGCGGCTTCGAAGGTTTTCTTGAACTGGCCCTCGGCGTCGTAGCCGGGGCCGTAGTCGGCGACCAGGATGAAGACCTTCTTGATGCCGTTCTTGGCCGCCCAACTGGCCATCGGCGCCGTGTTCTGCGGTAGGGTCATGGACGTGCGAACGATGTAGGGCGACTTGGTGGTGATCGCCGAGGTGGCGGCATTCATGACGATCATCGGCTTTTTTGCCTCGGTGGCGACGGGGGCCACGGCGAAGGCCGATGGGGTCAGGGTGAAGCCGGCGAGGATATCGACCTTATCCTGAACGACGAGTTCCTGCGCGAGGCGTTTGCTGACGTCGCCTGCGGTACCAGGGCTGTCATCCTTGATGACCAGTTGAACCTTGCGGCCGCCGAAGGTGTCGCCATTGGTCTTGAGATAGAGTTCGACACCATGCTCGATCTGCTTGCCATAGGCGCCGAAAGGACCGGTCAGGGCCAGGATCAGTCCAACCTTGACCGGTTCGGCGGCCGATGCGCCGCCAGTCAGCGTCATAGCCAGCGCCAGGGTGGCGAGGCATTTTTTCAGAATCATGCGTTTCTCTCCCTGCGGTCGTTCGTCATTCGGGTCATCATGCGCCCATGGCGGCAACTTGACAGTAAGCCGGAATGTGTCAACGACTTTGATTCGGATCGGTCACGTCCGACCTTAGCTGTATTGTTTTCGCAGTTCCCGCTTTAGCAATTTGCCCGCCGTGTTACGCGGCAGGTTGTCGACGAACACGACTTTCTTGGGTAATTTGTAGGGGGCCAGATGCGCCCGAGCCAACGCCACCAATGTGGCTTCGTCGACTGTCTGGCCGGGGCGGAGGACCACGAACGCGGTGACTGCCTCGATCCATTTATCGTCGGGCAGGCCGACCACGGCGACCTCCGACACCGCGGGGTGGGTGAACAATATTTCCTCGACCTCACGACTGGCCACCAGCACGCCGCCGGTGTTGATCACATCGCGGATGCGATCGACGATATAAAGGTAGCCTTCCTCATCGAAGTAGCCGACATCGCCGGAGTGAAACCAGCCGCCGGCGAAAGCTTCGGCGGTTTCCGCCGGTTTGTCCCAGTAGCCGGTCAGCAGATGCGGCGAACGGTGCACGATTTCGCCGTGGGTTCCTGGCGGCACGTCGTTCATGTCGGGATCGACGACCCGGGTCTCGACGTTCAGGCAAGGCCGCCCGCAGGAGGCGGGACGGGCGTCATGCTCCTCCGGCCGCAGGACGGTGGCGAGCGGAGCGATCTCGGTCTGGCCATAACAGTTGTAGGGACGCGCGCGCGGCAGCCGTTCGCGCAACTCGTTGAGCACCGGAACCGGCATGATCGAGGCGCCGTAATAGATTTTTTCCAGTGACGACAAATCGCGTGTCGCAAAATCGGGGTGCCGCAACAGGCTGATCCATACCGTCGGTGGGGCGAAGAACGAGGTGATGCGTTCCTGCTCGATCAACCGCAGCACGAGATCCGGCACAGGCGCCTCGATCAGAATGTTGCGGGCACCGACGAGAAGCTGCGGCATGGTAAAGGCGTGGGTCTGCGCCGTGTGATACAATGGCAGTGCCGCGAGAGCTTGATCGGACTCGGCATAATCCATGTTGTGGATGACCGAGTAGTATTGCGACAGCATCGCCTTGTGCGTCATCATCGCACCCTTGGGTGCGGCTGTGGTGCCTGATGTATAGACAATCTGCGCCAGGGTGTCGTCGTCCAGGTCCGGGTCCGGTCCGGTTGGCGCATCCGGATTCAGAGCGATGGCGACAAGGTCATTCAGAGGGCGGGCATCGACGTCGATCTCGGCGAGGTTTGCCTCCAGGCCGGCGCCGGTCAACACAAGGCGGGACCCGGATTGCCGCACGATGTACGACAGTTCCTCACCGGTCAGTGCATAGTTCACCGGTACATGCACGAAGCCGCCGCGCACGCAGGCCAGCCAGGCGATGAAATACGCGTCGGAGTTCCGGCCGTAGGCGGCGATCCGGTCACCGGCGTTCAGCCCGAGGCCTGCGAAATGCCCGGCCACCCGATCGGCGGCGCGATCCAGCGCGTTGAACGACCAGTCGCGATCCCCGAACACCAAAGCCGATCGATCTCGGAACAATCGCGCCGATCGGCGGATCGCGTCGCCAACGGTGTTGCGGCGGATCAGGTTCATGTCACGCCACCGCTTCGGCTTCGATTTCCACCACCCAGGCCGGGTCCGCCAAACCGGCGACGAACAGCAGCGTTGAGGCTGGCGGCGCCTCATCGCCGAACACCGCGCCCCGAGCCTGACGATAGCTCGGCAGCAGGCCTCGATCGGTGAGGAAAGCGGTCGTCTTGACGATGTTGGCCAGCGTCATGTCATTCGCCGCCAGGACGGCGCGGAGATTGGCGAAAGCCTGGGCGATCTGCCCTTCGGCATTGTCGGGGATGGAACCATCCGGCGCGACGCCGACCTGGCCGGAGATGATCAGGCGGCGGTAGTTTCCGGTGATTTGGACGGCGAGTGTATATCCGGTCGGAGTGCGAACGGCGGGCGGATTGCTGCGGGTGACCTCGGCGGCCATGACGTATCTCCCTGTTTTATTGGGCGAGGTGGGCTCGCACTTCGTTCTGGATGAACAGCATATCGGTCGGATTTGCAACCGGATTGCCAGCCCGATGACCCCAGATACTGGGGATCGGCCGCAGTGTGGCGTTGGCCAGGAATGGCAGCTCCGCCTGGTTGTCGGCGGTGCGGAAATACAGGTCGGTCGCGCCCGGCATCAGCAGGACGCGGGCCTGGATGGCCCGCAACGCCGCGGTCAGGTCGCCGTCGTAGAGGTCGTTGGCAGCAATGTCGGCGGCGTCCCAGGTGCGGAGCTGAGCGTACAGATTGGCGGCCGGGCGGGCACCGAAACGGTCTTCCCAGTCGGTTTTCAGGAAGGTCTCCAAATCGGGCGCGCCCAGGTTGGGGGCAGGGCCGTCGGCCAGATGCAGGCCAGCCCGATAAAAGTCCTGGCTGAGCGCCCAGGCGGCGTAAATCCGCCCGAAAGCGCGTTTCGCGGCACGCGGTTCGGCGGAGAAGCGGCCGTTGCCGATGTGTTGCGGAGCCGCTTCCAACGTCGCCATCAATGAGCGCAGGAAGATCTGGTTATGCACGGACGTGCGGGCGACACCGCAATTCACGACGATGCGGTCCACCCGGTCGGGGAACAATGCGGCCCAGTGGTAGGCCTGCAATGCACCCATCGACCAGCCGTATACGCAGGCGATGCGATCGATGCCGAACAATTCGGTCAATGCTCGGCGTTGCGTCTGAACATTGTCATGGATGGTGACCAGCGTGGGATAGTCGTCCGTATCGGACGGCGATGACGATCGGCCGTTGCCGAACATGTCGGGGATGACGATGAACCAGCGCTGCGGGTCCAGGACCTTGTCAGGGCCGATCAGCCACTCCAGGTCCGGATGCTGCGCGCCATAGCTGGTTGGGTAGATGATGACGTTGTCGCGGGCCGGGGACAGCGTACCGTGGGTTTTCCAGGACAGCCGAGCGGACGGTAGGCGAGCGCCGGATTGGAGCGTGATGTCGCCGGCTTCGAATGTGCCTTGCTGTGTTGGCCAGGTCATGGAGGCTCCGTGTTTCGTCCCGGCGTCATTATGGGACACGTTACCGGTGTTGGGCAGCGCGTTTTTTCCTTGCGTTCGACCTGCAACCTGACGTAGAAAGATGACGAACAAACAAAGAACATACGCTATGAGCGACACCACCAGCTCGATCCAGTCTCCCGAGCGTCTGCATGCCCAGGCGATTGCCGCGCTGGTGCCGTTCTTTGTCGATGGACCGACAAGGGACGTAAAGGCTGCTCGCCGCGTCGCTGAGGGTCTGCTGACCGACTACAAGGTCGGCACGCCGAAGGAACTGCAGCTTGCCACCCAGATCGTGGCGCTTGGATGGGCGGCGTTGGCCTGTCTGCGTGCCGCGGCGGCGGTCAAGAACCTGTCGATCGATGGAATGCTGGATTTGCAAGATGACGCTATCCTGCTGAATCGTCTGGCCCTGAAAGCGACCAAGATGCTGGAGGCGCGGCAGAAGGAACGAGCAAAAAATCCCCGAACGATGACCCTGGAGAACACGAAGTGGGATGAGGGCGCGTTTCAACTGGCGATCAATCAGGCGTTGGATAAATACAACGACGCAAACGCCAAGCTGACGGCCTATATGGCGACGCTGGAACCCGTCGTGCCTAAAACCAAGCTGGCGATCCTATCCGCCGAACAGATGACTCCCGCGGTTCTGGCGCGCCGGGCTCAAGGCAACTGAGGCCGCGTCAACTACTGCCGATCAGGATTCCGACGCCGAATACCAGCGCCCCGCCGAACGCGACCTGAAGCGTTGCCGACAGCGGCGGGGTATCCATGTATTTCCATCGCACCCAGGAAATCACCGCCAGTTCCACGATCACCACGGCGATCGCGACCACCATCGCCGTCCAGAACGACGGTATAAGGAATGGCAGTGTGTGGCCGATTCCGCCGGCCGTGGTCATTAGCCCGCAGATGGCGCCGCGGATCAGTGGCGCGCCTCGGCCGGTCAGGCTGCCGTTGTCCGACAGCGCCTCGGCGAAGCCCATCGAAATGCCGGCACCGACCGATGCCGCCAGACCGACCAGGAATGTCTCCCACGTGTTGTTGGACGCGAACGCGGCGGCGAACACTGGCGCCAGGGTGGATACGGACCCGTCCATAAGCCCGGCCAGGCCCGGCTGAACAACGCGCAGGACGAAGGATTGGCGGGCGTGGGCGTCCTCGGCACCGCGTATGCTGGCGGGCAGGTTTTCTTCCACCAGCTGGTCCGCGCGATGCTCGTGCTCGACCTCGGCGTCGGCGAGATCGCCGAGCAGCTTACGGATAGTGACGTCCTCGCTGCGGGCGGCGGCTCGGCGATAGAAGCGCTGGGTCTCGGTTTCCAGGCTTTCCGCGAGGCTGCGCACGGCGTCCAGATTGAGCGGTGTCATTTGCCAGACGGGCTTGTGATGGACGAAGCCGCGGACGTCATGGCGCCGGATCAGCGGAATATGCTCACCGAACTTACTGCGATAGACGTCCAGCAGGCGACGACGGTGTTCACCTTCCTCGCCGGCCATCTCGGTGAACACGTTCGCGCTGCCGGGATAGTCCGCGCGCAGCCCTTCGGCGATGTCGAGGTAGATACGGCCGTCTTCTTCCTCATTGGCGATGGCAAGGGCGAGAATCTCGCGTTCGGTCAGGTCTGAGAAATTGCGCATGGCGCGGAATGTGGCCGGGCCAGCCATTTCGTCAAGTAGAAAGCGTAATGATGCGAATGAGTTGCAGGGGCGCCGCTTCTCGATCGCCATAATCCGGGGCATGACGAGCGATCGCGGCGGAACGCTGGAACAACTTGGCCCCTGATATGGAGGGGGCGTGAGCCGCCCCCTCCATATCGCTCTATTCGACCTTGAAGCCGCGTTGCGCGAACGCCGCGCGCGCCTGCGGACCGGCCAGGAACTTGAGCAACGCCCGCGCGTCGGGCGTGTCGCCGGATTTCGTCACCGCGAACGGATAGGTGATCGGATCATGGCTGCTCGCGGGGAAGGTTCCCGCCACCATCACGCCCTTCGATACAGCCGCATCGGTCCGGTAAACGATACCGGCCGGCGCTTCACCGCGTTCCACCAATAGCAGGCCAGACCGCACGTCGTCGGTACGCGCCAGCCGTTGCTCGATGCTGTCCCACAATCCCAGCTTCTTCAGCGCCTGTTCGGCATAGATGCCAACCGGCACATGGGCCGGGTCACCCACCGCCAGCCGACCGTTCGCGCCAAGCAAGCCCGCCAGGTTGAACTTCGGTCCGATGGTGACGTGCAGAGGCTTGTTCGCGGGGACCACCAGGACAAGGTCGTTACCCAACAGGTCCTTTCGCGTGTCGGGGATGATCAGGTTCTTCTGCGCCGCGTAATCCATCCACTTCTCATCGGCGGAGGCGAACAGGTTCGCCGGCGCACCTTGCTCGATCTGCCGTGCCAGGGTGGAACTGGCGCCGAACGACATGGTCAGTGCCGGGTGGCCCGCTTTCACCCACAGCGCCGAGACATCTTTCATCGCGTCAGTCAGGCTGGCCGCGGCGAATACCGTCACTGCCTGGGCGCGCGCGGCCAACGGCATAAGCAGCATGCAGAGAAACAACAGAAAACGCATGGATTGGACCTCTCAGGGGTGAACGGAACGGACATCCGACAGCACGGAGGCAAGCGCCGCCGGCGTCAATGTGTGGTCATAGAGAACCGCACTGGACAGGGCGGCGAGCGTCACAGGGTCGCGTCCGCTGAGCCACGCCAGTCCGATCAGGCGGTTGACCGATGGCGGTTCCTCGAGCCAGCCGAACGGCAGGCTGGGAGCAACGAGGGCATGACCTTCCCGGACCGCCCGCACACCCTTCCATGCGTCGGAGTGCGCGATCGTTTCACGCATAGCCGGATCGGAGAAGACCAGCATGTCGGGATCGAGTGCCTTGATCGCGTCGATGCTGGCCGGCCGGAAAACCCCCTGCCCATCCGGGGCGACAACCTGCCAGCCGAGGCGACTAAAGACCTCGGTCACGTCAGTGTTCGGCGCCGCGACCAGCAGGCCGTCGGAGCCACGCGCGTACAGCACCTTCGGGTGGTTGTTTGGAATGGGGAGTACCAGCAGGGCTTCGGCGAACTTCGCCAGCATTTCGCCGCGGTCCTGACGGTGCAGGATAGTGCCGAGTTCGCGAAACGTGTCGGGGATTTTGGCCAGTGAACCGTCGAGCAGGATGGTTGGGATACCGGTTCGTTGCTGCGTTGCCCTGGCCAGATCTGCATAACGCGGCGACACGGTGCCGTAGTCCAGGATCAGGTCCGGCTTCAGGGTGTCGATCTGCCGCGAAACGTCGTCATGCCCGGTCACGCGTGGAATTTGCGGCAGTTTCGCCGCATCCGGCGATAGCAGCGCGCGCGCATCCGCCGATACCGGGAAGGGCCATCCCGCCATCAGGTCCGGTGCTATGGCCTCCAGAAGAACAGCGGCGGGCGGCCCGGCGGGTATGACATGGGCGATATGGTCCGGGACCTGAACCGTTCGGCCCGTCGCGTCGACGATCTGGGCCGCGACCGCATTGGCCGACCACATCATGACCAAAAGCAGGATCGCGCGACCGCGCATGCTGTTCTCCCCTGGGGGCCACGGTATAGTCCGCCCGATACAACGGCAACAGGGGGCCGCGGGCTAGCCGCCTGTTGGTGACCTGCTATCGTCTTTTGGGCTTTCCCGGCGGAGAAACGGACGTTGCAAGCGATCGCCCCCTGGCTGGTTCTTCTGGCCTTCAGCGCCATGACCTGGTGGGTAACGCCGAGGCGGGTGAATGCGGCTCAGTTCTTCGATGGAAGGACGGACACCGGCGGGCCACCCGGCGTCCTGATGGTCGCCATGAGTGCCGCCATCACCTGGGTGTTCGCTAAATCGATCGCCAACGCATCCGACCTTGCCTACGGCTATGGACTGACCGGGGGCATCGGCTACGCACTGTATTATCTCAGCTTTGTCGTCGCGGGAGTCGCAATCTATCTGCTCCGCACCCGAGGCGGCTACCTGTCGTTGCCGCATTTCCTGGTCTCGAAATACGGGGCCGGCGCGGCGAAGCTATTCATGGTGCTGGTCACCTTCCGGCTGGTCAACGAAATCTGGTCCAACACCAAGGTCATGTCGCTTTACTTCGGGTCGGAGGGCAGCGGGCCGTACTGGACGGCCGTGGTGCTGATCAGCGCGTTTACCATTGCCTATGCGTGGCGAGGCGGCATGCGGGCCAGCCTGACGACCGATCGCATTCATATTTTCCTGGCGTTCGTTCTGCTCGCCCTCGTCCTGACCGTGCTGTTTCCCGGGCTGGCGGCGAAAGGCATTCCAACGGTGGCGCAGGCCACGCACGATAGTGGTGTCACTTTCTGTCTGCTGGCACTCGTCCAGATATTTTCCTACCCGTTCCATGATCCGGTGCTGACCGACCGGGGCTTCCTCAACAGGCCGGGGCAGGCGTTGCGTGCCTTTCTGCTGGCGGCGGTGCTGAGCGGCGGGTTCATCTTCCTGTTCAGTATCATCGGGCTGTATGGGCTGGCGTCTGGGTTGCAGACCCCGCCGAGCGTTACCGTGCCCAGCGCGTTCGGCCTGGCGATGCTGATGGTGTTCAACGCCATCATGCTGATGACCGGTGGTTCGACCATCGACTCTACCCTGACCAGCATCGCGAAACTGACCGGGCGAGATTGGCGGAGCAATGGACTGGATGCGGTGCCGACCCAGGTCACCACGGGCCGGTTGGCAATGGTCGTCGTGGCGATCGTTGGCAACCTGCCGCTGCTGACGATTTACCTGGGTGATAAGGTCGGCCCGGCGATCATCGCCGCGACTACCATCAGCGGCACCATGGTGATGGGATTGGCACCGGTCTTCCTGCTGTCCTGGCTTCGGCAAGCGGGTGCCGTCAGTTTTCACATGGCATTCTGGCCAGGCGTTGCTATCGGCCTGACCCGGGCGACGGAGACGTTCGGGCACCTGCATATCTTCCCCGACGTAGTCATGCTGGGCACCGGCCCGTTCGCCTTGGACCTGGGGGTTAACCTATGGGGTCTTGGTCTTTGTACCGTGGGTTTCGTTGCTGGCGCCCTGCTGGCGCCTCGATCCGCGACGGCTTGGGCGCACGCGGGGAAAGCCTGAGGTGATCCCGGTCCTCGAACCGCGTGGGCCGGTGCTGTTGTTTGGCGGTTGCTACAGCAATTTGCAGGCAACGCAGGCTCTGCTTGATGAGGCTGACCGGCTGGGCATTCCACCGAATCAGATCATCTGCACCGGTGATGTGGTTGCGTATGCCGCCGATCCGGTGGCCACAGTCGATCTGGTTCGTGCGAGCGGCATGCATGTCGTGATGGGCAATTGCGAGGAATCGTTGGGGTATGGCGCCGCCGATTGCGGCTGCGGGTTCACGGCTGGATCGGCTTGCGACCTGTTGTCCGTCGCGTGGTATGCACATGCCAATGCCAGTCTCGATGATGGTGCCCGCGCGTGGATGCGCGGTTTGCCGCGTCGTATCGATCTGGTCATCGGCGGCCGCCGGTTTGCGGTCATCCATGGCGGTCCCGGAAGCATCAACCAGTTTGTCTTTGCGTCAGCGCCGGACTCGGTCCTTCGCGATCTAGTTGCGTCGTCGGGTTGTGACGGCGTGATCGGCGGCCATTGCGGCATTCCGTTCACCCGGGTGGCGGATGGCAAGCTCTGGCATAACCCGGGCGCGATCGGCGTTCCGGCGCACGATGGTACGCCGCGAGTCTGGTTCAGTGTCATGACGGCGCAAGGCCGGGACATCGCGATCCGGCATCTGCCATTGGAGTACGACCATGCGGCGGCGGCAACCGCGATGCGAACCGCGGGTTTGCCGCCGGGTTATGCCGATGCCCTGGGAACCGGGCTGTGGCCGAGCACCGACGTCCTGCCGGCTGCGGAACGGGCCAACGGCGGCCTGCCGTTGGAATTCGCTCCGGTCGTTTGGTCGGGCAAGTCGTAGCGAAAGGGTCGGGTCGGCAGCCGGTGCTTTACCGCCGAACCGCCGCCGCCAACGCCCGCACCTGATCCAAAACCTTCTCCACCGCCCCCGGCCGCGCTTTTCCATCAGCATCGAGGTTCGCCGACAGTGTGTCGATCAGGGCGGACGCCACCACCGCGGCATCGGCGATTCGCGATGCCGTACCGGCCTGCTCCGGTGAGCGGACGCCAAAGCCGATGGCGATCGGCAAGTTGGTGGCTTTGCGGAGGCGAGGAATCGCGGCCTCAAGATGTTCGGCGGTGGCGCTGCGTGTGCCGGTGATGCCGGTGATGGCAACGTAATAGACGAAGCCCGAACTGCCGCTCAGGACATGCGGTAACCGTTTGTCGTCGGTTGTCGGGGCGATCAGGCGGATGAAGTCCAGGCCGTTGGCGTTGCTGTAGGGCAGCAGTACGTCGGCTTCCTCGGTCGGCAGGTCGACGATGATCAAGCCGTCCACGCCGGCGGCGGCAGCATCGACACAGAAGCGTTCGGGGCCGTAGGACAGGATGGGATTCAGGTAACCCATCAGCACGATCGGCGTTGCTTCGTCGGCCACCCGGAAATCGCGCACCATCGTCAGCACGTCGGCGACCTTCACCCCGGCGGCGAGGCCTCGCTTGCCGGCTGCCTGGATGATCGGGCCGTCGGCCATCGGATCGGTGAACGGCATACCGATCTCGATCAGGTCGGCGCCAGCTTCCGGCATCCCGCGCAGCAGCGCCATGGAGGTCGCGTGGTCGGGGTCCCAGGCTTCGACGAATGGGATCAGGGCGCCGCGGCCCTGGCGCTTCAGGTCGGCGAAGCGCGCGGCGATGCGGCTCACAGCTTCACCCCCAGATGTTCGGCGACGGCAAAGATGTCTTTGTCGCCTCGGCCACAGAGGTTCATCAGGATGATCTGGTCGGCGGCCATGGTGGGGGCGAGTTTGGTCACGTGGGCCAGGGCATGGGCGGGTTCCAGGGCGGGAATGATGCCCTCGGTTCGGGTGCAAAGCTGGAACGCGGCGAGCGCTTCCCGATCGGTGGCGGAGACGTATTCGACCCGGCCGATGTCGTGCAGCCAGGAATGTTCCGGGCCGATACCGGGGTAGTCCAGACCGGCGCTGATGCTGTGCGCCTCGATGATCTGGCCGTCGTCGTCTTGCAGCAGGTAGGTGCGGTTGCCGTGCAGCACGCCGGGACGGCCGCCGGTCAGGCTGGCAGCGTGTTCGCCGGTCTCGATGCCATGGCCGCCAGCTTCGACGCCGATCAGGCGGACGGTGGCGTCGTCCAGGAACGGGTGGAACAGGCCCATGGCATTGGAACCGCCGCCGATGCAGGCGACGGCGACGTCGGGCAGGCGGCCTTCGGCTTCCTGCAACTGTTGCTTGGCTTCCTCGCCGATCACGGATTGGAAGTCGCGGACCATCATCGGGTACGGGTGCGGGCCGGCGACGGTGCCAATCAGGTAGTAGGTGTCGGTGACGTTGGCGACCCAGTCGCGCATCGCCTCATTCATCGCGTCCTTCAGGGTGCCGGCGCCGGAGGTGACGGGTTTCACCTCGGCTCCCAGCAGCTTCATGCGGAAGACGTTGGGGGATTGGCGCTCGACGTCGGTGGCGCCCATGTAGACGGTGCAGGGCAGGCCGAACAACGCACACATGGTGGCGGTGGCGACGCCGTGCTGGCCGGCGCCGGTCTCGGCGATGATGCGGGTCTTGCCCATGCGGCGGGCCAGCAGGATCTGGCCCATGCAGTTGTTGGCCTTGTGGCTGCCGGTGTGGTTCAGCTCGTCGCGCTTGAAGTAAACCTTGGCGCCGCCGAGGTGCTTCGTCAGGCGTTCGGCGAACCATAGCGGGCTGGGACGGCCGACGTAGTGCTTCAGGTAATATTGCAACTCGGCGTCGAATGCAGGGTCGGCCTTGGCGGCGTCGTACGCCTGTTCGACCTCAAGGATGAGGGGCATCAGCGTTTCGGCGACGAAGCGGCCGCCGAACTCTCCGAAGCGGCCACGTTCGTTGGGGCCGGTGCGCAGACTGTTGGCGACTGGGGCGTTGTTCAAAGCGGGGTCTCCTTGCGGGGAGCGGTTCTAGAGGTTGGGTCTGTTTGGTCAAGGTGAAGCCGCTCAGGCCGGATATCTGATTTCGATGCCCCGGTGGCTGTGCCGAAGGGACGAACGCTGGCGGATCGTGTTATGCGGTTGATATTGGAAACGACACCTGGGGGGATTCGTGACCGGAAGCCAACCGATCCTTGTCGCCGGTGCCGGTATCGGCGGCCTGGCGACGGCGCTGGGACTGGCGCGTAACGGCTTCGACGTCGTCGTGCTGGAACGCGCTTCGGTGCTGGGTGAGATCGGCGCCGGCATCCAGCTTGGCCCGAACGCCTTTCACGCATTCGACTGGCTCGGCATTGGCGACGCCGCTCGGGCCATGGCCGTCTATGTGGACAAGTTGCGCCTGATGGATGCGATGACGGCGGAGGACATCTGCTCGATCGACCTGGGCGAGCCGTTCCGGCAACGGTTCGGCAATCCGTACGCCGTGGTGCATCGCGGCGACCTGCATGGCGTGTTTCAGCGGGCCTGTCTGGAGAACCCCCGGATCACCATCCGGACCGGCTGCGCCGTCGAGGGCTACGATCAGGATGGCGATTCAGTCACGGTCCGCCTGGCCGGCGGTGAAACGGTGACGGGCCGCTTGCTGGTCGGCGCGGATGGGCTGTGGTCGAAAGTCCGCCAACAGGTCGTCGGCGACGGTGCGCCGCGCGTGACCGGTCACAGTACGTATCGCTCAGTGATTCCTACGGAACAGATGCCGGAGGATTTGCGCTGGAACGCCGCCACGTGCTGGGCTGGACCGAAGTGCCACATCGTCCATTATCCGTTGTCGGACTGGAAGGTGTTCAACCTGGTCGTCACTTACCATAACGACGCGCCGGCGCCGGTCGCCGGGCTTCCGGTCACGGAAGAAGAGGTGATGGCCGGTTTCCATCATGTCCACCCGAAGGCGCGCGATTTGATTCGTCACGGCAAGGACTGGAGACTGTGGGTCCTGTGCGACCGCGATCCGGTCGAGAACTGGATCGACGGCCGGGTCGCCCTGCTGGGCGATGCTGCGCATCCGACGTTGCAATACATGGCTCAGGGCGCATGCATGGCGATGGAAGACGGGGTCTGCCTGGCGCACGAACTGGCCGGCAGTCCCGACGACCGCGCCGCGGCGCTGGAGCGGTATCGGCGTCAGCGCGTCCTGCGCACCGCCCGAATTCAGCTTCAGTCGCGGGCGATGGGCGACCATGTCCTGCATCCGTCCGGCGCACATGCGGCGCTGCGCAATGCCATCATGTCGGCGAAAACCAACGCGGAGTGGTATGACAGCCTGGCTTGGCTGTATGGCGGCACCGGGCTGGGTGGCGCGGTCTGAGGGGCAACGGGACCATGCCCATAACCTGCATCCGCAACGCAGCCTGGATCGTCGCCTGGGATCCCGCCGCTGGCCGTCACGCGTATCTCCGCGATGCGGATCTCGTCTTCGAGGGCGGCCGCATCAGCTTTATCGGCCGGCTCTACCCCGGTGCCTTCGACACCGAAATTCCCGGCCACGACCTGCTGGTCATGCCCGGTCTGGTGGATATCCATTCCCATCCCAGCACCGAACCGTTCTTTCGTGGTATCCGGGAGGAACATGGCCTGCCCACCATGTTCATGACCGGCCTCTACGAGCGCGGTTTCGCTTTTCGTCCCGACGCGGTGGGACGCGTTGCCGGCAAGACCACCGCCTATTGCGAGATGCTGCTGACCGGGATCACCTCCGTCGCCGATTTGTCCGGCATCGACGAAGGCTGGGTCGATCTCGCGGCGCGATCCGGATTGCGGGTCTTTCTGGCCCCCAGCTATGCATCCGCCAAGTGGCATCTGACCAACAACTGGCAACTGCAATACAATTGGGACGAACCGGCGGGGCGGAACGGCTTCGACGCCGCCCTTCAGGTGATCGATGCGGCGCAGGCCGACCCGAGCGGGCGGTTGAGCGGCATCATTTCTCCGGCGCAAATCGATACCTGCACGGAAGACCTGTTGCGCGACAGCCATGATGCGGCGGTGGCGCGAAACCTGCCTTTCACCACCCACTGCGCCAAAAGCGTCAATGAGTTCAATGAAATGACCAACCGCCACGGCATCACGCCGGTGCAATGGGCGCGCGACATCGGTATTCTTGGCCGCAACACCATCCTGGGTCATGCAATCTTCATCGACGAACACTCCTGGCTGCATTGGCACACACGGGAGGACCTTGGGATCCTGGCGGCAACGGACACATCCATCGCCCACTGCCCGTCTCCGTTCGCCCGTTACGGCCAGACCCTGGAAGACTTTGGACGGTACACGCGCAGGGGTGTGAATATCGGCATGGGCACCGACGTTGCACCGCACAACCTGATCGAGGAGATGCGTCTCGCCGCCGCCTTGGCCCGTGTCGCCGCCGAGGACATTACCGCGACGTCCCTCACCGATGTCTTCTATGCTGCCACCGCCGGCGGCGCCCGAGCACTGGGGCGCACCGACATCGGCCGCCTGGAACCGGGCGCGAAGGCCGACCTTGTGCTGGTGGACCTGAAAAACCCGTGGATGATGCCGGCCCGCGATCCGTTGCGTTCCCTGGTCTACACCGCCGCCGACCGAGCGATTCACAAGGTGTTCATCGACGGCCGCCTTGTGGTGGATGGGGGCAAGGTGCTGACGCTGGATCACGCCGCGGCTCTGGAGGCGCTGACCGAGGCCCAGGCTCGCATGATTGCTACTGTTCCAGGCTACGATTGGGCTCAGCGTTCGGCCGACCAGCTTACGCCGCTGAGCCTGCCAATGGTCAAAGGGCTGAACTGACCTCGTGGTCATTCGGCGTGACGTTGCGTATAGTCCACCTTATAAATGCCATGCTCGCGGTGGAGCGTGAACCGGCCCGGTGAGGCTGGACGCCTCCACCGTTGCTTGGCGTGTTGACAACGTTGACTAAGGTAGGAAACCGACCCTTGACGCATGCTCCCGCGAACAAGAACGCATGGACAAAACACGCCGCGGCGGCGTTGGCTGGCACTGGTGTGCATGCATCACGCCCCGTTCATTCCAATCAAACCGCGCCGGCCCTGGTTGCCGAGGCACTCCGCCGTCACGAAGGTCGCCTGTCGGTCGATGGCGCCTTCATGGTGGAAACCGGCGTGCATACCGGCCGCTCCGTCCAGGACAAGTTCGTGGTGGATGAGCCTTCGGTCACTGCCGATATCTGGTGGGGCAAGGTTAATCAGCCCATGCCGGTGGATCGCTTCAACGCGCTGAAGGGTCGTGTCCAGGCGTATTTGCAGGGACAGGAGTTGTTCACCCAGGACCTGTATGCGGGCGCCGATCCGGAGCATCGCGTCCGCGTCCGGCTCGTGACCACCCAGGCCTGGAACGCCCTGTTTGCTCGTAATATGTTCATTCGTCCGCCGGAGGCAGACCTTCCGGCGTTCGAGCCGGATTATGTCATTCTGCATGCGCCACTGTTCCAGACCGACCCCGAGGTCGATGGCGTGCGGTCATCCACCACCATTGCGCTGTCGTTCGAGCAGAAGCTGATCGTCATCGCCGGCAGCGAGTATGCGGGTGAGGTGAAGAAGTCGATCTTTGCCGTCATGAATTGGCTGCTGCCCCCCAAGGGCGTGATGCCGATGCATTGCAGCGCCAATATCGGCCGTGATGGCGACGTGGCGTTGTTCTTCGGGCTGTCCGGCACCGGCAAGACGACGTTGTCCTCCGATCCCGAACGCAAGCTGATCGGCGACGATGAACATGGCTGGGGGGAGAACGGCACCTTCAACTTTGAGGGCGGTTGCTACGCCAAGGTCATCAACTTGTCGCAAGAAGCCGAACCGGAGATCTGGGCCGCGTCCAATCGCTTCGGTTCGGTGCTGGAAAACGTCATCGGCGATGAACACGGCAACCTGGACCTGGCGGACGGCTCGCTGACCGAGAACACACGGTCCTGCTACCCGGTGGAATTCATCCCCAACGTCAACCTGGCAGGTCGCGGCGGGCAGCCGAAGAACGTGTTCATGCTGACGTGTGACGCCTTCGGCGTGCTGCCGCCGATTTCACGGCTGACCCCGGCGCAGGCGATGTATCATTTTCTGTCCGGCTACACCGCGCAGGTCGCCGGCACGGAAAAGGGTCTTGGCAGCGAGCCGAAGGCCGCGTTCAGCACCTGCTTCGCGCATCCATTCCTGCCGCGCCGGCCCGAGGTTTACGGGCAGATGTTCGCCGACCTGATCGCCAAGCACGGCGCCACCTGCTGGCTGGTGAACACCGGCTGGAGCGGTGGTCAGTTCGGCGTCGGCAAACGCATGGCGATCAAACACACAAGAGCCCTGTTGCGTGGCGCGTTGGATGGATCGCTGACGAAGATGGAGTTTCGCAAGGAACCGTTCTTCGGCCTGGCCATCCCCCTGCATGTGTCGGGTATTCCCGATGAGGTTCTCGATCCACGCCAATCCTGGGCGGACAAGGCGGGGTACGACCGGGTGGCGAAGCAGTTGATCGGCCGGTTCGAGGAGAACTTCGCGGCGTACGAAGCCGGCGTGGCCGACGACGTCAAGGCGGCTGCGATCCGAGCGGCAGCATAGGGCTACGGGCTACCATCCGCGGGCGTGTAGGGCGCGCCCGCGGATGATTTGCCTCAGAACATCGCGTCGCCGCCATTGACGTGCAGTACTTGGCCGGTGACGAAACCGGCACCCACCAGATATGTGCAGGCATCAGCGATGTCGTCGACATGACCGACGCGTCGTACCGGTATTTGCTTGGTCCGCTCTCCGTAGCCGTTGGCAAAGTGCGGGTATTGCGTCCAGTCCCGGGTCGTATCGATGACACCGGGCGCCACCGTGTTGGCGGTGATGCCGTAGGGACCAAGTTCGACGGCGATCGCCTTTGACAGTGCGAACATGCCGGCTTTGCAGGTCACGTTGTGCGCTCGATTGGGAATGGCCCTGAAGCCGTCCACGCCGGAAATATGAATGATGCGGCCCCACCCTTTTTCCTTCATCAGAGGAGCGACCGCGTGCGCCAGGTAGAATGAGGCGCTGAGGTTGGAGTTGATGATGCGCTGCCATTCCTCGATAGAGAGATCCAGAAACGGGGTATGCAGCCGGGTTGAGACGTTCGATACGGCAATGTCGACGCTGCCGAACTCGTCGACCGCCCGATCCACCATCGACTGCACCGCGGCGGGATCGCCGACATCGGCAAGCACCGCCATCGCGCGCACACCCAATGCGCGTATTTCGTCCGCAACGGCATCGATCGCCGCCTGATTGCGGTGGCCATTGACGACCACGTTCGCACCGCCCCGCGCGAATGCCAGGGCAATGGCTCGGCCGATATTCTGACCGGAACCGGTAACGATCGCAGTACGGCCCTCAAACGGCCGGGGAGAAGCAGAAGCGGACATCACGGAGAACCTCTGGGATATGAATGGCAAGCCAACAACCGTGAGTTTGGCATCATTGGTGTTTCGCGCAATCTTGCGGCGCAACCTGCCTCCAAGCCCACCGGTGGCTTGGAGCGGCCGGCGGGGAATCCCAGGCGGCATGATGGCCGGATTTTACACCGGACACCGATGATCTAGACTTCCATCAACCACGGGGAGGAATCATTCATGACGCACGCTGAACCGGTAACCGGCGCTGAGTACCTGGCGCGCAGCCTGGCTGCGAATGGTACCACCCACGTCTTTTTCATCGACGCCGTGTTACGGCGCACGCTGATAGAATTGGGTACGCTGGGCGTTCAGCGTGTTCTGGGTCACAGCGAGAAAGCTGTCGCCTACATGGCGGACGGTTATGCCCGCATCGCCGGACGGCCGGGAATTTGCTTCGCGCAGTCGGTGGGTGCGGCGAATTTGGCGGCCGGGCTGCAGGATGCGTATCTCGGCCGCACGCCGGTGATTGCGATGACGGGGCACAAACAGCCATCGATGCAGCATCGCAACGCGTACCAGGAAATTCCACACACGCCCCTGTTCGCGCCAGTGACGAAATTCTCGGCGCGGGTGGATCAGGCCGCCGACCTGCCGAGGCTGATGCGGCAGGCGTGGCGGGAGGCGATGACCGGAACGCCGCGTCCCGCGCATCTCGACCTGAATGGCTTGCAGGCGGAGGTCATCGAAACCGGTGTCGTTCATGAAGCCCCTGTCGCGGACCCAGCGTTCCAGCTAACCCTGCCGCCACACCGTCCCGTGGCATCGCCTGCCGAAATCGAGCGGGCCGCGGAACGAATATTGCGTGCGAGAAAGGTTGTGATCGTGGCGGGGGAGGGAGCGACCGCATCGGCTGCCGGCAAGGAACTGCTGGCGTTGGGTGAGTTGCTGGTCGCGCCGATCGCCACGTCGTTGGGCGCTCGCGGCCTGATCCCGACCCGACATCGGCTGTCGATTGGTTGCGCCGGCAACTATGCCGCGCCGCCCGCGAACCAGATCGTGCATGAGGCGGAATTGGTGGTGTTTGTCGGTTGCGAGACCGGGGATCAGGTCACACATACCTGGCGCATTCCGGCGATCGATACGCCTTGCGTGCAAATCGACCTCGATCCGACCGATATCGGTCGTTCTTATCCCAATACAGTGGGTGTGATGGGCGATCCGAAGGCGACGCTGGCCGCGCTGATTGCCGCGTTGGGCCGGCCCGAACGGGATACCGCGTTTGCGGATCGGGCGGCGGAGATCATGGCGACGTGGCGGCAAAACCGGGCGGCGGCGCTGGCGAGCAATGCGTCACCGATCTGGCCGGATCGGCTGTGCGCGGAGATAACCCGAGCCCTGCCGGCGGATGGGATTTTGGTTGCGGATACGGGTTATTCCAGTATCTGGAGCAGTTCGCTGATCGAACTGAACGGCGAGGGACAGACATATCTGCGCGCGGCAGGATCGCTCGGATGGTCTTTCCCAGCGGCGTTGGGCGCGAAATGCGCGGCGCCGCATCGCAAGGTGATCTGCTGGTCCGGCGATGGCGCGCTGTATTACCACCTGACCGAACTGGAGACGGCGCGTCGCCGTGGCATCGCGGTGGTGCTGGTGGTCAATAACAACTCCGGTTTTGGCCAGGGGTGGCCGAACATCCAGCGGCAGCAGGGCAACAAGCCCGGCGACGTGGCCGAACTGGTGCGCTTCGGGCCGACGAATTTCGCCGACGTGGCCAAGGTTTTCGGCCTGCGCGGCATCCGCGTGGAGGATCCGTCGCAGATTGGGCCGGCATTGCGCGACGCGCTGGCATCTGATGAAACCGTTGTCGTCGATGTGGCGACCGACATCGATTGCCGGGCGCCCGAGCCCTGGTTGCCGGAGGGGATGTAGCATGGCCGAAGTAGCGGTTGTCGGCGCGGGTCTGATGGGGCATGCGCTGGCCTTGGTTTTCGCGTTGGGTGGACATCAGGTTCGCCTGACCGACAACAACGCCGAATCGCTGGAGCGGGCGCCGGGTTTGATGGCGACCGCGCTTGCGACCTTGGCCGAGGCAAGCGAGGTGGACGGAACCTGGAATCGGCAGCGACTGTCGAAAGCCGTGCGTTGCATGCCGTCGCTGGCGGACACCGTGAGAGGTGCGTCCATCGTGGTCGAGGCGGTGGTGGAACGGCCGGATGTGAAGCTGGCGCTGTATGACCAGCTTCAATCACTGATGGATCCGGATGCGATCCTGGCCAGCAACACCTCCAACCTGGATATTTTCCCGCTGGTGCCGGCGGCGTTGCAGGAACGCACTATTATCGCCCATTGGTATACGCCGCCTTATCTGTGCGACCTGGTTGATCTGTGTCCCGGGCCAGGGACGAAGCCGGGGGTGATCGAGACCGTCCGAGGTATGGTTGAGGCGATGGGCAAGGCGCCGGTGGTGTTCAAGCAGATGGTGCAGGGCTACGTCGCCAACCGGCTACAGGCGGCGATGCAGTTGGAAGTCTATCGACTGCTGGATGAGGGGCTGGTCACGCCCAAAGATATCGACGATTCGGTGCTGCACGGGCTGGCGTTGCGTATCCCGATCCTGGGGATCATGGCGAAGGCGGATTTTACCGGCCTGTTGTTGATGCAGCAGGGGATGCAGAACCGCAGTTATACGCCGCCGGTGCCGCAAGGGTGCAGCGAGACACTGGACAAGCTGATCGCCGAGGGCCGCACCGGGGTGATGGCGGGCAAGGGATATTTCGACTGGGGTGACCGTTCGCCAGAAGAGTTGTTCCGGGAACGTGACCGGAAGTTGCTGGCATTGAAACAGGCGTTGCGGGCGATCGGCCCGATGGAGGGCACATGATTCGATACGATCTGACCGGCAAGACCGCACTGGTGACAGGCGGCGCGTCCGGTATCGGTTTCGCC
The DNA here is from genome assembly GCF_009765975.1 of Acidisphaera sp. S103. Taxonomy (GTDB): domain Bacteria; phylum Pseudomonadota; class Alphaproteobacteria; order Acetobacterales; family Acetobacteraceae; genus Rhodopila. Next base: position 169,461 of record NZ_LMUJ01000048.1, read on the forward strand.
ACCGCGAAGATGCTTTCCGGGTTTGGCGCCACGGTCGCGGTAAACTTCCTGACCGACGACCCGCGCGGACCGGAGGCAGTGGATAAGCTGATCGCGGCCGGTGGGAAGGCGGTGATGGCGCCCGGCAGCGTTGGTGATGCGGCGGACTCGGTGCGGATGGTTCAGCAGGCCGTTGCCGACCTGGGGCGACTGGATCTGTTGGTGAACAACGCCGGCACGCCAGGGACGCGGCATCGGATCGCGCCGCCAGACCTCGACCTGATTACCGAGGAACTCTGGTCGGTTCTGTTGGAAACCAATCTACTGGGTGTGTTCCGCTGTGCCAAGGCGGCGGCCCCGGCGTTGAAGAAGGCGGGCGGCGCGATCGTCAATACCGCCTCGATCGCTGGATTGGGACGCGCCGGCAGCAGTTTGGCATACGGTGCCACCAAAGCCGGTGTGGTCAGCCTGACACAGAACCTCGCTCGGGCGCTCGCGCCGGAGGTGCGGGTGAACGCCATAGCGCCGGGCGCGGTTGACAGCTCCTGGATGATCGAATGGACGAATGAGGAACGGCAGCAGTCGATCGAGCGTGCGTTACTGAAACGGCGCTGCCAACCCGAAGACCTTGCTGAGGTCATCGTTTTCCTGGGCTTCGGCGCCGCGATGGTGACCGGACAGACGATCACCGTGGATGGTGGTTTGACATTGTAGAAAGCAGACAGGCCAGGGTGTGATCCCTGGCCTGCGAAGCTGTCCGATCCGAACAAGGTTTAGAATGTCAGGACCACGTCGGACGCGACGGTGAACGAGCTGTTGGCCGTTCCGCCGTTGTAGGCGCTGGCTCCGCCCAGATCGGTATCCCACCGGATTTCCGGACGAATCAGCAGGCCGCTGATCACCGGGGGCAGTCCGGCCGGTTTGTAGGTTACGCCAAGGGTCAGTTCGCCATAAGTCGTTGCGTGCTTTGCCCCAGAGACGAGGGGGGTCGGGAAGCCTTGCTGGAACTGATCGAAACCGTTGTTGTTGGCAAAGCCGGAGACGAAGAAGTTGTTATCGTCCCGATACACTTCGGCCCGTCCGTTGAGCGTGAGCGTGTCGGTCAGTGTATAGCTGGCGTACTGGGCGACACCGAAGGCATTGGCCGGTGCCGGCTTGCCGGTGAGAAGACCATTGCCGAAATCGTCGCGAACCCAGTTTAACTCAGTCGTAAGTGTCAGCGCCGAGGTCGCCTTGTAGGTGATCACGATATCGTTATAGTACCGATAATATCCATCGGCATTGTACCCAAATGGCGACAGTGCGCGAGATGAATTTTCGGGCCCGATATGTGTCAGCGCGAGCGCGGTCAGATTGCCGCCCAACAGGGTCAGGTTGACGCCGCCCAGGAACGCGATGGCGCTGTTGTCGTCGCCCGACGATCCGAAACTGGTGTTGGCACCAGTATCGAGACCCAGATAAACGTCCAGCATCGAGTTGACGTGGCTGGTCGTCAGGATTCCGGTATGCTTCAGCGGCAGGCCGAAATTGAAGATGTAGGAGTGCGAATAGAACGGATTGGTGGATGGGTCGATCGTTTCGAACCCAAGCGGCGTCGAATATTGACCGGCTTTCACATCGATACCGCCATCAAACAACACCGGCAGATGGAACAGAACATTGGCCTCGACGATATCGAACTGATTGCGGTCGTAAGGATTGACCCAGTCGAATTCACCAAGGAAGTGGGTATAGCGGGCGTCCGAACCATACATGCCCTGCAGCTTGAAGCCCCAATCGAAGCCGGTGGCCTTCGGATCGAGCGGCTTGTTTGCCGTCAACAGAATTTGGTTCAGCAGAACGGTGTTCGGCTTGTCTGTGAAAAGCTGGCCGAAATTCTGCTTCGGGCCATCGAAGTTGCCCGTGATGCCGGCCTCGATCTGGGCGGAAAGGTGGATTCCATCAATCCAGAGGCCCGGTGGTGGTGCAGCGGGCGCGGGAGCGGGCGTCGGCGCCGCTGTGGTGGCCGCCGCCGCGGGGGGAGCAGCCGCTGCGGGAGGAGCCGCCGCCGCGGGGGGAGCAACCGTTTGTGCGGACGCCGTCCCCCAACCCGCGGCGATCGTCGCCGCGGCGGCAAGCCAAGCGCTTTGCCAGAGTTTGTTTGTCGTCATTCGCTTGTTTCCATCTTAAAGGCAGTAAACGCCATCTACCTAGATCGTTCCCGCATAAATGAACCATATAATATATATACATTCATATAGCAGGAAAATAGGAAAGTCCTGGGCTTCCCCAGGACCTTCCGCTGGAACCTTAGAAGATTTGTTCGCCGTGCAGGACGATATCCAGGCCTTCCCGCTCCTCTTCTTCGTCAACCCGCAGTCCGACAAGGGCCTTGGTCACCATCAGCAGGATCAGTGTCATGATTCCGCTATAGGCAATGGTCGAACAGACGCCGATTGCCTGCAGCTTGAGCTGCGCCAGGCCACCAGGGCTGCCGTCGGGTGAGGCATCCGTGGCTGACAGAGGCCCGTAGGCGAACACACCGGTCAGCAAGGCGCCGATGATACCGCCGATACCATGGACACCGAATGCGTCCAGGCTGTCGTCATAGCCCAACATATGCTTCAGGGTCGTTGCGGACCAGAAGCAGATCACGCCCGCGGCGACACCGATGACGATCGACCCGCCCGGAAGCACGAAACCCGAAGCCGGCGTGATTGCCACCAGCCCGGCAACCGCGCCAGAGGCCGCGCCGAGAACCGAGGGTTTGCCCTTGGTGATCCACTCGGCGAACATCCAGCCAAGCGCCGCAGCCGCCGTGGCGATCTGCGTCACGGACATCGCCATGCCGGCGCGGCCGTTGGAGGCGACCGCGGAACCCGCGTTGAACCCGAACCAGCCCACCCACAGCAGGGAGGCACCAATGACCGCGTAGCCCACGTTGTACGGCGCCATGTTGTCAGTGCCGTAACCCACCCGTTTGCCAAGGACCAAGGCGCAGACCAGACCGGCGACACCGGCGTTGATATGCACGACGGTGCCGCCCGCGAAGTCGAGCACACCCAACTGATTGGCCCAGCCCGACGGTGCCCAGACCCAATGGGCGATGGGCGAATAGACCAGCAGGGACCAAAGCGCCATGAAGATGCACATCGCCGAGAACTTCATGCGATCGGCGAACGCCCCTGCGATCAGGGCCGGCGTGATGATCGCGAAGGTCATCTGGAACATCATGTAGACGGTCTCGGGGATCGTCGTGCCCATGTCAGCGACGTCCTTGATTCCCGAGGCAAGCACGAAGGCCTGGGAGTCATTCCCTTTGACGATATGGTCGGCGATGCCGTTCAGCATGAAGCGGGAGAAGTCGCCCATGTATTCGTTGCCGGTGGTGAAGGCGACGCTGTAGCCGGCGATCGTCCAGACCATGGTGACGATGCAGCAGATCGTGAACGACTGCATCATGGTTGCCAGCACGTTCTTCTTGCGTACCATACCGGCATAGAACAGTGCGAGGCCCGGGATGGTCATCAGCAGCACCAGCGCGGTGCTGCTCAGCATCCACGCGGTATCGCCGGAATCAAGCTTCGGCGGCCCAGCGGGGGCAGCCGCCGCGGCGGCTGCCGCGACGGCGGGCGCGGCCGGGGCAGCCGCAGTCTGCGCCAATGCCGGTAGTGCGAGCAACAGAGCGAACAGCAGTGCGCTCAGTCCCCAAAAATAGCGGGGTCTCTTCATAGTCCTGTTTCCCTATGCTTCTTGTTTACAGCGCGTCGGTATCGACTTCGCCGGTGCGGATCCGCATGGCGCGTTCGATGTCGATGACGAAAATCTTGCCGTCGCCGATTTTGCCGGTATGAGCAGATTTCGATATCGCCTCGATAACCTGGTCGGCCAGGTCATCAGGTACTACGACTTCGATCTTGATCTTCGGCAGGAAACTCACGTGATATTCCGCGCCGCGATAGATTTCAGTCTGGCCTTTCTGCCGGCCAAAGCCCTTGACTTCCGACACGGTCAGCCCCTGAACCCCAAGTGGGGTCAAGGCCTCCCGGACGTCGTCAAGCTTGAAGGGCTTGATGATGGCCATGATGAGTTTCATGTCGGCCGGTCCTCCGGTCTTTCATTGGGGTTACGGGAAGCCTGCATTGTCGTGTCCTGTGTCGCCATTTCGCCGCGCCGCTGCGAGGAGCAACGGCCGGACGTGACATCTGTAGAATCAACAATCGTGCCAACATCGCATTGCGCTGTGCGGGCGCGGTTTTTATCTACAATCAGCCGATATGCGGGATAATAATGCACATTAATCGAGCAATTGCTCTTTACTGCCCCAATAATGCTGGGACCGGCATTGTTGATGCCGTATCCATAGGGGCACATTCCATTGCCGCACACACGCTCATCGCCTCAACCCGATCAGTGGCGGCTGCAAAACTCGGATGACCGACAAGACGGCGGTCTATACGTGACCGGTACTTCCGATATCAAAATGGACGTGAATTGTCATAGATAGCCGCATTGACCGCGACATCAGGCCGTAACGGTCCTGATTGGCTTTAATACCGACAATAAAAAACCCCGCCGCATGATACGGCGGGGTTTTCCGAATGGTCTGGGGGATTTAGACCGAGTAGTACATCTCGAACTCAACCGGGTGCGGGGTGTGCTCGAACCGGTACACTTCATTCCATTTCAGTTCGATATAGCTTTCGATCTGGTCGGTACTGAACACCCCGCCTTCCAGCAGGAAGTCGTGGTCCGCCGCCAGCGCGCCCAGGGCTTCACGCAGGCTGCCGCATACCGTCGGGATGCCTTTCAGCTCTTCCGGCGGCAGATCGTACAGATCCTTGTCCATCGGGTCGCCGGGATGGATTTTGTTCTTGATCCCGTCCAGCGCCGCCATGGTGATCGCGGAATAGGACAGATAAGGGTTGCAGCTCGGATCGGGGAAGCGAACCTCGACACGCTTCGCCTTTGGGCTGGTCGTGTACGGGATGCGGCAGGACGCCGACCGGTTACGGGCCGAATAAGCCAGCAGAACCGGCGCCTCGAACCCCGGGATCAACCGCTTGTAACTGTTGGTCGAGGGATTGGAGAATGCGTTGATCGCCTTCGCGTGCTTGATGATGCCACCGATGGCATAAAGGCACATCTCCGACAGATCGGCATAGCCGTTGCCGGCGAACAACGGCTTGCCGGCTTTCCAGATCGAGATATGCGTATGCATACCCGAACCGTTGTCGCCATAGATCGGCTTCGGCATGAACGTCGCGGTCTTGCCGTAGCTGTGGGCGACGTTGTGGACGCAGTATTTGTAAATCTGCATCTGGTCGGCCATCGTGGTCAGCGAGCCGAACTTGGTGCCAAGCTCGTGCTGCGATTGCGCCACTTCGTGGTGGTGCTTTTCGATCGGCAGGCCCATCTCGCCCATCGTCGACAGCATTTCCGCGCGGAGGTCGCTGTCGCCATCGACCGGCGGAACCGGGAAATAGCCGCCCTTCACCGACGGACGGTGACCCATGTTGCCTTCCGGATAGTCCTTCAGGTTGGAACCCGGACCCTCGACGCTATCGACCTGGAAACTGCCGAAATTGCCGCCGGTGCCGAACTTCACGCTGTCGAAGATGAAGAATTCCGCCTCGGCACCGATGGAGACGGTGTCGCCGATGCCGCTGGACTTGACGTACGCCTCGCACAGCTTGGCGGTTGCCCGCGGGTCACGCGAATAGAACTGCCCGGTCGAGGGCTCGACGATATCGCAGAACACGATCAGGCTCGGCTTGGCGGAGAACGGATCCATCGTGGCCGTGGCCGCGTCCGGCATCAGGATCATGTCGCTCTCGTTAATCGCCTTCCAGCCGGCGATGGAGGAGCCATCGAACATGATCCCGTCGCGGAATGCATCTTCACCCATGGTAGAGATATGTTGGGCAGTGTGCTGCCACTTGCCGCGGGGATCGGTGAACCGAAGGTCCACATACTCCACGGAATTGTCACTCAGCATCTTGAGCACCTTGCTCACGTCCCCACTGGGACCTGATGCTGACGCTGTTGCCGGCTTCTTCGCCATCCTGATTTCCCCGTTGTCTGTTTGGTCGCCGCGACTGTCCCGCCCGTCACGGGACGCGACAGGACACGGCATGCGATAGTCCCGCACCACGCGGAACCTTATCGCCCGGCGCTCGTCTACGCCGATGCGTCGGAAGCCGAAAGTGGAATAAGGCTGATGTTTGAACGGGCTGCCTCATGCCGGCGGGAACCGCTGAAAGCGGTGCCCCGGGTGCGAAAGCCCTAGATCGCGTCCTCCCCACGTTCGCCGGTACGGATCCGGATTACCTCTTCGACCGAGGAGATAAAGATCTTCCCGTCGCCGATCCGGCCGGTGCGGGCGGCATTGACGATCGCCTCCACGGCCCGTTCCACGACGGAATCCTCGCAGATGACTTCGATCTTCACCTTCGGCAGGAAGTCCACGACATATTCCGCGCCCCGGTAAAGTTCGGTATGGCCCTTCTGGCGGCCGAAACCCTTGGCTTCCACCACGGTGATACCTTGCAGTCCAACCTCATGCAGGGCTTCCTTAACCTCATCGAGTTTGAACGGCTTGATGACAGCTTCGATCTTTTTCATGTCGATCAAGCCCGGTTTAGCCGGGCCTCCCACTAAGTTCAGGCTGCCCGTTTCGCTGCAAAGATGTCAGCGGCGTGAACAGCACCATAGGTTTGCATGTGGCGTGCCAAGCAGCAACGGCCAAGGTGATGGATGGCCTATCTTCCGTGCGAACGGCCATCCGCGGCTTTTTTGGACACCTCCGTACTGTATGCCAGCGCATCCTGCACCGGACCAGGGAGGGCAGATTGCGCCCGGCAACGGCAAAAACCGCCGGTCCAAGGGTGCCGTCGGATCAGGTTCGGGTGGTGGGGAAAGGCGTTGCCCGGTATTTGCGCAGTTGAAACGGATGCATGTCGCCCGTTTTTTATGCAGAAAGTGGGGCAAATATATACGGCCCGTACATATCCTCCTGGCCTTTCCAACTTGACCCGGGGGCGATATTCCGTATCGCCTAGCGACTGGTCAGGGCGGAGTGTCATCGATGCGTGCGGCGAACACCTATCTGGGATCTATCGGCACCACCATCTTTACGGTGATGTCGGCGCTCGCGACCGAACATAAGTCGATCAATTTGGGGCAGGGGTTCCCCGATACCGAAGGGCCGGCCGACGTCGTCCTGGCCGCCGCGGACGCGCTGAACGACAGCCGCAACCAATATCCGCCGATGCCGGGGGTGCCTGAACTGCGCCAGGCCGTCGCGGCGGCGAACCGGCGATTTTATGGCCTGGATATCGACTGGGCGAAGGAGGTGACGGTCACATCGGGTGCCACCGAGGCGATCACCGCCAGCCTGATGGCCGTGCTCGATCCCGGTGATGAGGTTGTGCTGATCGAGCCGCTGTACGATACCTACGTGCCGGTCGTTCGTATGCTGGGGGCCATCCCGCGCATCGTGCGTCTGGCGCCGCCACGCTGGGACCTGCCGCACGCCGAGCTGGCCGATGCGTTCGGGCCGAAGACCAAGGCGATTCTGTTCAACTCCCCGATGAACCCGTGCGGGAAAGTGTTCACGGCGGAGGAGCTGGGCTTCATCGCCGATCTGGTGGCGCGGCATGACACCTACGCCATTTGCGATGAGGTTTATGAGCATCTGGTGTTCGATGGAGCCAGGCATATCCCGTTGATGACATTGCCGGGGATGCGGGATCGGACGATGCGGATCGGCAGTGCCGGCAAGACGTTTTCGCTGACCGGGTGGAAGGTTGGGTATGTGACGGCGGGGGCGGCGCTGACGCCGCTGGTGCAGAAGGCGCACCAAAACCTGACCTTCACCACCGCGCCTAACCTTCAGCGCGCCGTGGCCGTGGGTCTCGCAAAAGACGATGCCTATTTCGCCTCCCTGGCCGGCAATCTTCAGGCTCGGCGAGACCAACTGGCCGAGGGGCTGGCGGCGGTCGGGCTCTCGGTCCTGCCGACCCAGGGCACCTATTTCATCACCACCGATTTCTCGCCTTTGGGCTTCAACGGCGACGACGTCGCGTTCTGCCGGCACATCACCGAACAGGCCGGTGTCACTGCGATCCCGGTTTCGGCGTTCTATGATGAGGGCGAGGCACCGCGGCACTATGCCCGTTTCGCCTTCTGCAAGCGGGAGGCGGTGCTGGCGGAGGCGATCGACCGGCTGCAACGGCACTTTCGCGGGTGAATTGCGTATCGACAACGACACACTATAGTGCGCCGCAGATGACGGTGGCCCGCAAGGGCTTAAACGGGAACTGCCGAAAGGCGGCTGCCCTCGCAACTGTAAGCGGCGAGCCGGGTCCAGATGCCATTGCCCCCTGTGGGGCGAGAAGGCGGACCCAAGGCCGAGACCCGCGAGCCAGGAGACCGGCCGGAATCGAGACTGCGCGCGTGTGCCGGGCGAGGTGAACCGGGGCGGCGGGGAGAAACCCGCATGCGAGCAATCGACACATTGGTCGATGGAGTACCCCCGGCATGCGCCTGTATCGCGCTTTGACGGCACTAACCCTGCTATCCATTACGGCGGCGCAGGCCGACGATGCGCCGGTGACTGCGCCCGAAACGGTCGTGACAGCAACGCGCGTGCCCACCCCGATCGAGGAAATCGCCGCCGGCGTGACCGTGATCGACCGAGCCACGATCGAGGCGCATGGCTACAACACGCTGACCGACGCGCTGGCCGACATCCCCGGCCTGCATGTCAGCCCGTCCGGCGGTCCCGGCGGCCAGGCCAGTGTCTTTATTCGCGGCACCAACTCGGACCACGTCTTGGTGCTGCGCGACGGGATGCCAATTACCGATGGGTCGGATCCTACCGGGGCATTTAACTTCGGTGTCGATACGCTGTCCGATATCGAGCGGATCGAGATCATCCGCGGCCCCATGGCCGCCCTATACGGTTCCGGCGCGATCGGAGGCGTGATCAACCTGATTTCGCGCCGTGGCACCCAGGAAGGTGTGCATTGGGCGGGTGATTTGGCGGGCGGATATCCAGCTTTGGTACGCGGCGCTGTCACCGCCAGCGGGGTCGAGGGACCGCTGGACTTCGCCCTGACAGCCGAGTCGCAATCGCAACAAGGCTATGATTATATCCCGCAAAGGGAAAGTGCCTACCAAGGCACGCCGCAAGGCTTCCGCGACCGGATCATAACGATGAACCTGGGCTATACACCCGTGGAGGGAACGCGGCTGTCGTTGTTCCTGCGGGCGCGCGCGGCCGATTTCGGCAACGATTCCTTTAGCAGCGCCGATGCATCGGGGAATGTCTATACCAGCGTGAGCGATACATCATTGTTTGGCCGGATTGGCGGCACCACCCATCTGTTCGATGGAAAACTGGAAACGGGTGTATTCATCGGCCAGCTTCAAGATGACAGGCGCTATTTCGAACCCTTCTCGCCGGACAACACGGGGCAGACATCCGGCGATGACCGGTATCACTCCTATCGGACTGACGCACAGTGGAACAACACGCTGCATCTGCCCGATTTACCGGGTCTGTCGGGCAACGCGATAACGTTTGGATACGAGTATATCGGTGACACCGCCAGGGTGCGAACGAATGACGTTTTTCCCGGAGAAACGTTTGCTCAGTCGGTAGCGGCCACGGCGACCGACAACGCGGTTTATGCCGGGCTGCAGACCACAGTGCTGCAACGTTTGGCCTTGACCGCCCAACTGCGCCAGGAGTGGGTCGCGAACGACTCGCCCGGCACGTGGCGCGTCGGTGGCGTCTACGACCTGAAGGAGATCGCCACCCATCTGAAGCTAGCCTACGGCACCGCATTCCGGGCACCGTCGCTGTACGACCGTTACGGTAACTTTGTCAGCGACTCCGGTGGGTCGCTCTTCAACTACGTCGGCAATCCCAATCTTAAGCCCGAACAATCGGCCGGATGGGAAGTGGGTTTCACGACCGACATTCCGGGCGCGGGTCGAACCGACCTGGTCACCTTCGGGGCCACCTATTTCGATCAGCGCGTGCTCGACCTGATCGAGTTCACAACCTTGTCCTCGACCACCGAGACCGAGATCAACGTATCGTCCGCTCACGTGCATGGAATCGAAACAGAGCTCACGCTGCACCCGGTACACTGGCTGGATCTCCATGCCGAGTACACGTTGCTGAACACGAACTCAGACGGTCAGCCGACAGGACAAACCCAGCAACTGCTTAATCGGCCACAGAACCAGGTTTCCGGCAGTGTGACATTGCGACCGTCGGAGGGACTGCGGTTCGTCGCGACCCTTATCTACACGGGGACAAGTTATCAGTTTCTTTCCGACAACAACGGCAATTCGCTGTTTCCGCCGGGCGTCGGTCAGCACGGTCTGGTGGCCAACGTGACGGGCAGCTATGCGGTTACGCCGGCGGTTGAACTCTATTTCAGCGGCTTCAATATCTTCGATTCGAAGTTCGAGCCGGTGAACGGGTTCCAGATGCCCGGTCCGACGGTGCTGGCGGGGGTGCGGTTCAAGCTCTAACTCAGCCCGCCGCGCGCCGCGACCGGCCACAGGCATTCAACCCGGCCGTTGCGCACCCCGACATACCAGTCGAACTTGTCGACTGTCGGGTCGCAATGGCCGGGGACCAGCCTCAACATCTCCCCGACCTTGGGTGCAGCTGTTTCACTGCCGTATTGCAACTTGCCGTGCTCATCTGAGGCGCTGGTATAACGGATATCCGGCCGCTGCCAGACCGTCGGCAGCCCGGAATCCACGGCAACCGCCTTATGTCCGGCATCCAACACGGCGACCCCGGCCTGGGCCTGGCTCATCACCGTGGACAGCACAAACAGCGCATGCCGGAACGTTCCGACAGGCGTCCCGGCCTCGTCCAAATTCCGAGCATAGTCGGCATCCATGAAAACGTAGCTGCCAGCTTGCATTTCGGTGTAGATGCCGGATTTCGATTCGATCTCAAACGTTCCGGTTCCGGCGCCGCCGACGATCGCGCAGTCCAGCCCCTGCTGGCGCAGTTGTTCCACCGTGCGACGGGATGCATCGACCGCGCCGCCGACCAGGGTACGCCGTTCCGCCGGTGTGCGTTTGTGTTGGGCACTGCCGTGATAGGCCTGCAACCCGCCGAAGATAAGATGCCTGGACGCGGCGATCCGGGTCGCGAGTGCCACCGCCTCTGGGCCGGGCTGCACGCCGCAGCGGCCGGCACCGACGTCGATCTCCACCAGCACCGTCATGCGAATGCCGGCATCCGCGGCGGCGGCCTCGATCGCCGCGACCTGGCCGGCGTCATCGGCACAAACCGCGACCTTGGCAATCCGCGACAGGGCGCAAAGCCGAGCCAGCTTGGCCGCGCCGACAACTTCGTTGCTGACCAGGATGTCGGGGATACCACCCCATGCGAGCACCTCGGCTTCGGTGACCTTCTGCACGCAGTTGCCCACGGCCCCGCGGTCCATCTGCAGCCTGGCGATGACCGGCGATTTGTGGGTCTTTGCGTGCGCTCGCAGTTTGACGCCGGTGGGTGAGAGCAGCGCGGCCATGGTGTCGAGGTTCGACTCGAAGGCGTCCAGGTCGATCACCAGGGCTGGGGTGTCGATCTTTTCCTCACGCATGCCGGGAATGGCGGGAGGCGCTTGCTGCATCGGCTTGTTCCTTCAGGACGGATCGCAGTTTCGCTGCTTCGGTCGAGAACGGCAACCCAGGCTAGCCTGTTATTAACGAATATCACCATATCGTTTAATAACAAGCGTCGCTATTAAAGCTTCCCTTAACAAGGTTCTCCACCGATGCCCGAGTACCCCACCCGCCTGGGCCGCTACGAAGCCACCGCCGTCGACGGCGAGATGGTGCGCGCCTACGTGCCGGTGCCCTTGCCCCCAATCCCACCCGTCGATCTCAGCGGACTGCATGTCGCCTTGGAACTGGCCAATCAGACGATTGGGCGGCTTGACGGTATCGCCTCTGTCCTGCCCGATCCATCATTGTTCTTGTATATCTATATCCGCAAGGAGGCCCTGCTGTCCTCCCAGATCGAGGGGACGCAGTCTTCCCTCTCCGACCTTCTGCTGTACGAGGCGGAAGAAGTCCCCGGTGTGCCGATCGACGACACGCGCGAGGTGTCCAACTACGTCGCGGCGATGAGTCACGGGCTGAGTCGTCTGCGCGAGGACTTTCCCCTGTCGCTGCGCCTGATTCGGGAAATCCACGAAATCCTGCTTTCCAAGGGCCGTGGCCAGGACAAGGATCCCGGCGAGTTTCGCCGCTCCCAGAACTGGATCGGGGGCACCCGGCCCGGCAACGCGTTGTTCGTTCCGCCGCCGCCGCATCTGGTCATGGACTGCCTGGGCGCATTGGAAACCTTCATCCACACCGACACCCCCGACCTGCCGCTGCTGGTGAAAGCCGCGCTGGTGCACGTCCAGTTCGAGACCATCCATCCCTTCCTCGATAGCAATGGCCGCCTCGGCCGTCTGCTGATTACCTTCCTGATGTGCGAGCGCGGCATCCTGCGTGAGCCGTTGCTCTATCTGAGCCTGTTCTTCAAGCAGAACCGGCAGGCCTACTACGAGCACCTGCAAGCCGTGCGGCAGCATGGCGCGTGGGAAGCCTGGGTCGAGTTCTTCCTGCGCGGTGTCACCGAAACCGCTCGGCAAGGCATCCAGACAGCCCAAAACCTGTTGCGGCTATTCGGCAACGACCATGCTCGGATCGAGCAACTTGGCCGGCCGGCCGCAACCGCGCTGCGGCTGCATCAATTTTTCCAGCGCCGCGGGCTGACGACCATTCCGGCTGCGTCGCGGCACCTCGGCCTGTCGCAGCCGACTGTTACCAGCGCCATCGCGCATTTGCGGAAATTGGGCATCGTACGAGAAACGACCGGCCGGCTGCGCGGCAAGGTATTTGTCTATGGCGCCTTCCTGGATTTGCTGAGCGAAGGCACGGATCCCCTGCCACGCTGACCTACCCCGGTTTCGCGCCGACCCAACCTGCTTTAGAACCTGCCGCCATAACCAACCGGAGGAAACCGACCATGTGGGAACCCAGCCAGCGCTACCCCGACCCGAACGTCCAGGTGCTGGACCCAAGCTTCAACGCGCTGCGTCTGCCGCTGGCGTCGGTCGAGCAATTGGCGACCGGATGCCGCTGGTCCGAAGGCCCGGTGTATTTCGGTGATGGCCGCTATGTCCTTTGGAGCGACATCCCCAACGATCGCATTCTGAAATGGGAAGAAGAAACCGGCGCCGTCAGCGTCTTCCGCAAAACCTCCTGGAATGCCAACGGCAACACCCGCGACCGTCAGGGCCGCCTGGTGACGTGCGAGCATCGCGGTCGCCGCGTCACCCGCACGGAATATGACGGAACGATCACGGTCCTGATGGACAGCCATCAGGGCAAGCGGCTGAACTCCCCGAACGATGTCGTGGTGAAGTCGGATGGGTCGATCTGGTTCACCGATCCGATCTTCGGCATCCTGGGCTATTACGAGGGCGAGAAGGCCGATCCCGAACTGCCGATGGCGGTATGGCGGATCGATGGACAAACCGGCGCGGCAACGATGATGGCCGACGATATCGAGGGCCCGAACGGCCTCGCTTTCTCCCCGGATGAATCGGTCCTGTATGTGGTCGCGTCGCGTGCGGAGCCGCACCGGCTGATCCGCGCTTTGGACGTTGTCGATGGCGGCAAGAAACTGGCGAACAATCGCGTGTTCATTGATGCCAAGGGCGGCACGCCGGACGGCTTCCGTGTGGATATCCATGGCAACCTGTGGTGCGGCTGGGGCATGGGCAGTGCCGAACTGGATGGCGTGCGGGTGTTCGACAAAACCGGCAAGCCGATCGGTCACATCACGCTGCCGGAACGTGCCGCCAATCTGTGCTTTGGCGGTCGCTTCCGGAACCGTCTGTTCATGGCTGCCAGCCATGGACTGTATGCGCTGTATGTGAATACCCAAGGGGCGATTGGGGGATAAACTACCGCGTGTGGGCGAGCACCACGCGATGAAGTGCCCAGGCGGTGGCGCAGCCGACCAGTAGGACAGCGCCCCACACCGCGGCTGACTGCCAGTCTCCATCCCTCAACCGGTCGAGCGACAGCCCGGCCAGTTGAGCAGGGTAGATGTGGACAGGCGCCGAAACGAAGGCGGATGCGACATTGGCGAACACGAATCGCCGCTGCCGCATGCCCGCCATTCCGGCGACCAGCGGGACGGTAGAGCGCAAAACCGGCACGAACCGGCACAGAGCAACGCTATAGATGCCGTAGCGATCGAAGAATTGCGCCGCGTTGTCCATCAGTGCGGGCCGGCGGGAGAACGGCCAGACACCACGCAGCCGCAGGCTGAATCGTTTGCCGATCCAGAACGACAGGAAATCGCCGATCACCGCGCCAAGGATCGACAGCGCCAGGAATGGCAACATCGGTTGGCCGGCAATCGCCGCTGCACCGGCGACCGCCATCAGGATTGGCGTCCCCGGGATCAGGATACCCACCACCGCCAGGGCCTCGATGATCGCGGCCAGGAACACCACGCCCATTGCGCCGGCTGGGTGCAGCGCAACAAGGCCGACGATGGTGTTAATGCAATACCACATGAGGCTAAAGTGACGCTCCTGTTGCGAAAGGTAACAGCTACTATGGCCAGTTTGACCGTCGAAAGGAAGCGGTCATTGCGAGACGGAAGAGGTGTTGAACCAAAGGATGATGCGATGGCGTGTTGGTTCCCGCGGGCCCTGAAAAAGAAACACATGTTGCTATCTTGCACGCGCCGATGACGTGCCCTTTACGGGCCGGGCGTTAAAAATTGTAAAGGCCGCAGCTTGTGATGCGTTGTTTTAGGTTCCAAAAACTCATTTGAAAACAAATACTTAATAAGTGTCATCTATTCGGGGCTATGGTCTGGATGTGACCGATCCGACAGATTGTTCCTCCTTTCGTGACCATCCTCAAGTCGTGGTGATTTGTCCCTCGGGCCCATGTAGCGAATATGCCGCACACCCCAAGGGCCGCTCGATAGCGACCGGTTCCATGCGGTTGTCCATCCCGGACGATTGAGACGCCAACAAGGAGTACAACGCATGCGTTTCCGCGGTGCGATTATCGCCACGGCCTTCCTCACGACACCGATCGTGGCGATGGCTCAACCAATTACCGGGCTTTATGTCGGGGCGGGCGCTGGGCTGCACTTCCCTAGCTTTTCCGATCTGACGACCCAGAATTCAGGCTACGGCAACAGCCGGATCAAAATGAATGAGGCTTTGGGCTTCAACTCAAACCTTGCCGTCGGTTACGGCATTGGCAATGGGTTTCGCTTCGAGATCGAAGGTGACTTCGCCCGTAGTAACATCAAGGATGTTCACGGAACGCCGTATCCCAACAGTGGCGGCACCATTCGCAACTGGGGCGTGATGGCCAATGCGCTGTACGACCTCGATGTCGGGCTTCCCTGGATGTATCCATACCTCGGTCTTGGCGCCGGCTATCAGTGGACATCCCTGAACCCGTTAGATGTCAACGGACCGGGTTTCGCTGCCTCCACAACCGGCCAAAGTGGGGCGTTTGCCGGGCAGGCGATCGTTGGTGCCTCGTTCCCCGTACCTAACATGCCGGGGTTGTCGTTCACCGTAGATTATCGCGTTATGGATATCCTGGGTGGTGGTCACTACACGGGGTTGGTGGACAACGACGGCGTCATCTCGTCGTCGCAGTTGAAACAACATAGCCAAGTCAACCAGGATCTCGTGTTCGGTATCCGTTACGCGTTCAAC
>NZ_LMUJ01000048.1:185399-282503 GCF_009765975.1 Acidisphaera sp. S103
CTGACCGCCCGCGCACGGTCGATCGTCAAGGAAGCGGCGGATAACTCCACCCGTGTTCAGGTCACACGGATCGAGGTCAACGGCTACACCGATACCTCTGGCACGCCATCCTACAACCAGGGCCTGTCGATCCGGCGTGCCCAGGCCGTGGCGGCCGAACTGGTGACTGATGGCGTTCCGAAGAATGTCATCAGCATCCAGGGCTTTGGCGAAACCCACCTGCTGGTGTCCACCGGCCCGGGCGTGCGGGAGCCGCAGAATCGGCGTGTGGAGATCATCATTCGCTGATTTTCCCTGAAACGGCGTGACGAGAAGGGCCGGGAGCATGTTCCCCGGCCTTTTTCGTGTCCCGGGTCTTTGAGTCGCCGCAATCCCCGGATGGCGGTAGGGTGACCGCGGGACCAAATTACCGACCATGCAAGACATACACATCATCGACCGGGTTTCGGAAGAGCATCTCTGGGATCAGGTCCTCAATCGCCACGCCGGCGCCGATTTTCTGTATGCGGTGACCACGATGGGCGTTTTTTGCCGTCCGGCATGTCCGTCGCCGCGGCCGCTGCGGAAGAACGTTCGGTTCTTCCAGTCGCCATCAGAGGCCGAAGCCGCCGGTTTCCGCGCCTGCAAGCGCTGCGACCCGAAAGGTGAGCGTGCTCGTATCGCCCAGGCGGTGGTCCGCGACGCCAGCGACTTCATTGAGTCCAGCGAGGAAATCCCGCCGCTGGACACCCTGGCAAAACGCTCCGGCTATTCGCGCTTCCACTTTTTGCGGATGTTCCGCGACCACACCGGCCTGACACCACGCGGGTATGCCGAGGCGGTACGGGCGCGACGGTTGCACGATGCGCTGGCGGATGGGGGGCGAGTGGTCGACGCGGTGGCCGAAGCCGGCTTTGGATCGGAAAGCCGTGTGTACGAGAAGACCGCGACTCTCCTCGGGATGACCCCCGGGGCGGCGCGGCGGGGCGGGGTAGGGGAGCATATCCGTACCGCTTTTGCCGATTGCCCGTTTGGCCGGTTGCTGGTGGGGGCCACCGAAAAGGGTGTGTGCTTCATCGGTTTCGCCGAACCGGAGGAGGCGCTGATGGGCGACCTGCGACGGCGTTTCCCGAAGGCGACGATCGCCACCGACGACGCCGGATTGGCAGCGACCGTTCGGGCGGTGGTGGATTTTCTGCGGGAACCGAAACAAGCGTTGGATTTGCCGCTGGACCTGAGGGGCACGGCATTCCAGCAGCGGGTTTGGCGGACGCTGTGCTCGATACCGGTCGGTGAGACCCGCACATACGCTCAGCTTGCCGAGATGGCGGGAAATCCGAGGGCGATCAGGGCGGTGGCGCGGTCCTGCGCGACCAACCCGGTGTCGCTGGCGGTTCCGTGTCATCGGGTGATCGGCAGTGATGGTGGGCTGACAGGCTACCGCTGGGGGGTGCCGCGGAAGAAAGCGCTGCTGGAGCAGGAACGGGCGCTGGCGACCGCGGTCGGTGGCTAGTGTCCTGCCCCAGAAGTTCGTCGCATTCTGCGACGGATTTCTGGGATCGGCAGGCCACTGAAGACAAAGAGCTCAAACATGCTCTAACCCCGCGGCGCCCGTGCGCCTCGCCGATCGTGAGGTGTCCACCATCAACCCAACGGTGCGCAAGCAGCAGCCAGCCACGCTTGTTCGGCTTCGCCCAGCAGCGGCCCCACCGCTCGCAGAACGCGGGCATGATAGGCGTCGAGCCAGGCACGTTCCTGTGCCGTCATCAGCGCCGGTTGCAGTAGCCGCCGGTCGAATGGGGCCAACGTCAAGGTCTCGAAATCAAGAAACGGCTTTTGTGCGCCGGGAATATCAGCGGTCTGAACAAGTAACAAATTCTCCAGCCGGATCCCGTAATGGTCCGGCAGGTAGAAACCCGGTTCGTTCGACAGGATCATGCCGGTGTCGATCGGCACCGGCCGAGCCAGCCGGGAGATGCTGACCGGGCCTTCATGCACGGACAGGTAGCTACCCACGCCATGACCGGTGCCGTGGTCGTAGTCCAGGCCTGCCTGCCACAGCGCCCGGCGGGCGAACGCATCCAGATGGGCACCGCCGACGCCCTTCGGAAACACCGCCGTCGCGATAGCGATATGTCCCTGCATCACCCGTGTCACGCGGTCGCGCACCGTCTCCGGCGGATCGCCAGGGCCTGTCCACAGTGTTCGCGTAATGTCGGTCGTTCCGTCCGGGTACTGTGCGCCGGAGTCGATCAGATACACCTCATCCGGCCTGATCGCTCGGTTTGAGTCATCGGTCACCCTGTAATGGATGATCGCGCCATGCTCACCGGCGCCGGAAATCGCCGGGAAGCTCTCGCCGCGGAACCCGTCCACCTTCCGCCGGAACGCCAGCAACGCCGCGGCGGCTGACATTTCGGTCTCCTGCCCGGTTGGGGCGGTGATCGACAGCCAGTGCAGGAAACGGCACACCGCCACCGCGTCTCGCAGATGCGCGTCCCTGGTTCCTTGCTGTTCGGTGGCGTTCTTGCAGGCCTTCGGCAGCAAGCAGGGATCGCTGGCGGACGACACCACTGCGCCGGCCTTCAGCAGCCGCTGCGCGAACCAGACGGGGGAGCCTGATGCATCGACCCGCACGGTCTTGCCCGCCAGCTTGTCCAACGCCGAACCAATGGCGTGCCGGTCCGCGACCGAGACGGTGTTGCCCAGCCAGGCCCGCGTCGCCGCCGGCAGCTTTTCCGGCGCCATGAACAAATCCGTCGCGCCATCGGCGTGCACCAGGGCGAAACCGAGCGCGAAGGGGGTGAACGGCACGTCGCCGCCGCGAATGTTCAGCAGCCAGGCGATCGAGGCCGGATCGGTCAGCACCGCCGCGTCCTGCTTTGCGTCCCGCAGCAGCTTCGCCACATCGGCGCGCTTGTCTTCCGACGTGCGGCCCGCATACGCCAGGGGATGAGGCAGGGCAGGGACGGTCGGCGGCGCCGGCCGGTCGGTCCAGACCGCATCGATGGGGTTGCGCTCCACCGCCACCATGTCCAGTTCGGCGCCGGTGTACCGGGCCAGGCCCTCCTCACTGATCAGCAGCGGATCGTAGCCGATACGGGCCTTCTTCGGTGCATGCTGGGCCAGCCAGGTGGGCGGTGGCTCCTCCGTGATATGCAGCCTTTGCCACGCCTCCGAATCGGTCTGTTCGGCGAGTTGCAGGACGTAGCGGCCGTCGGTGAAGACAGCGGCGGTTTCGGCTAGCACGATCGCCAGCCCGGCACTGCCGGTGAAGCCGCTCAGCCAGGCCAGGCGTTCGGCGGCGGCAGGGACATACTCGCCGAGATGCTCATCCGCCCGAGGGACGATGAACCCATCCAGACGCTGCCGCGCCAGTTCCTGCCGGAGCGCCGATAATGCGGGAACACTCATTTTCCACCTCTCACAGACGATGGTACTCGGGCGGGCATGGCTTGGTTGGTATCCATGCGCTCAATGCATGGCACTTGGGCTGGTTTGGCGTTTGAATGCGCCGCGATCCGCCTTATGTTGCAGTGCATCAAAGCCCGGGGGCGCCCCGCCACCCCGACGTCGCGTAGCACCTGGGCTTGTATGGATATGTGTCATGAGCGTTCACACCGCCGATTCCCAATTCACCTTTGAACTGCCCAGCATGAGCTATATCGACGCCAAGTGGGAAGAGCCGAGCCTTCGCGCGGCCGCCGCGACGCCGAAGCTGGTGCGCAAGGGTGGTCTTGCCGCTTGGTTGTCCCATCAGGTCGCCGCATTCGTGGCATGGCGCCGCGACAGTCAGGCCGCTGCCGAACTGTCCGCCATGTCGGACCGCGAACTGATGGATATCGGCCTGGGCCGTGCTGATTTGGGCCGCGTGTTCAACCCTGCCTACAACGAAGACCTGCGGCAGCGCGGCCTGATGATCTGAGCGTAAGGCTTTCTGTATAGGCGCTTCTTCCTCCGCCACGGCGGGTCTCGATCCCGGTGACGGCGGAGGGGTTGCCCAGCACTGGCGTCACGTTGACGACAAACGTGGGGCAAACGGTTCGCTGCCAGGGAACCTGGCTACGTCAGTCAGCCGCCTCGATCAATTGGGCCAATGCACTGCGGCGAGCGCACTACTGATCATTGTCGGCATGTCCTGCCAGTCTTCTAAAACCCAATAACACGCCAGCAGGAACATGATCCCGAACAATGGGAACGCGAATGCTCGACTGCCGCGCGTTTCCTTCCGGGATATAGGCATATCGACCTCCAGCAATCATTCTACGTTAAAACATTACGTGTTACGACGTGATGCAGTGTACTTAACGCTCTGAATGCGGCAATTTTTAGCTGGTTTTTCTCCTGCCTTGCCAGGAGCAAGATGGCTGCATCCCGGCGAGCGCATAGGTGCAGGCGCTCTCATTTCGGTATAATGCGGATCAACGCATAAACGCACCGAGGGACGCACCGTGAGCGAGAATACCGCCGCCTCCATACCACTGGCTCCGGGCGCTCGCATACGCGGGGAGTCGTTCGCCGAACCGCTTGGGCCGAAGACACAAGCAGTGGGCAGCGAGGCCAGCACAACCTTCGCGATCCTGGTGTCGCTGAGCTTGTGCCACTTTTTCAATGATATGAATCAGTCGCTGGTTCCGGCGATCTACCCGATCCTCAAGCAATCCTACCATCTCGATTTCGGCCAGATCGGACTGATCACCTTGGCGTTCCAGATGACGGCTTCACTGCTCCAACCGGTTGTCGGCATGGTGACCGACAAAAAACCGATGCCGTACTCCTTGCCCATCGCGATGGGATGCAGCCTCGTCGGCCTGATGATGCTGTCGGTCGCCGGCAGCTATCACATGATCTTGATCGCTGCGGCGATGGTGGGTCTTGGATCGTCGGTGTTCCACCCGGAGTCGTCGCGCGTGGCGCGGATGGCGTCCGGTGGCCGCTACGGCTTCGCGCAATCGCTGTTCCAGCTTGGTGGCAGCAGCGGATCGGCGATCGGCCCGCTGCTCGCCGCGTTTATCGTGGTGCCCCGAGGCCAAGGCAGCATCGCCTGGTTCTCCGTCGCGGCCCTGCTGGCGATCATGGTGCTGACCTATGTCGGTGCCTGGTATTCCCGCCACCCGGCCATGCTGGCTCGTAGGGGGCGCCGCACACCCGTCGTGGCTTTGGCGTCACCCCTGTCACGTGGGAAGGTGATCGGGGCGCTGACGGTCATCATGGTGCTGCTGTTTTCAAAGAACGTCTACACGTCCAGCCTGAGCTCGTACTACACGTTCTATCTGATCCAGAAGTTCCATCTGTCAGTGCCGCATGCGCAATACATGCTGTTCGGCTTCCTGGGCGCTGTGGCGGTCGGCACGTTCGCCGGCGGGCCGATCGGCGATCGGGTCGGCCGCAAACCGGTGATCTGGTTCTCTATCCTGGGCGCCTTCCCGTTCGCGCTGTTGTTGCCCTATGCCAGCCTGGTGTGGACCGGTGTCCTGAGCGTGGTGATCGGCCTGATCCTGGCTTCGGCTTTCTCCGCCATCATCGTCTATGCGCAGGAACTGCTGCCGGGCCGGATTGGCCTGGTGGCGGGCATGATGTTCGGACTGTCCTTTGGCTTGGGCGGCCTGGGTGCGGCGGCGCTGGGACAAATCGCCGACGTGACGGGCATTGAAACCGTCTATCGCGTCTGCTCCTTCCTGCCGCTGATCGGCTTGCTCACGGCGCTGCTGCCGAATATCGAGCCGCGCAAGGTAAGGTGAGATCGGGCTCTGCCCGAACCCGCAAAGGGCCATTGGCCCTTTGATCCCATTCCCCAATGATCAGGTTCCAGGGAGCAGTGCTCCTTGGTGGGGTTCGGGGCAAAGTCCCGATCCCGCTTTACGCGCGGGGCACGATACCAGGGAGTAGCACGATGGATCATGCCGAACTGGCGATGGTGTTGGCGGTGGATGGGTCGGCCAGTGTGACCTATGACGAGTTTGGCCTGATCGCCGGCGGGATGGCCGCCGCCCTGCGCGATCCGACGGTTGCCGCCGGCCTGACCGGGAACAGTGCCCTGTCGCTGTTGTTGTGGTCCGGCACCGGGCAGCAGGACATCATCACGGGCTGGACGTCGATCGCCACGGCCGCCGATTTGACGGCGTTCGCCGACGGCGTCGAGAACATGCCGCGCACGGTCAAGGCCGGCAGCACCGCCATCGGCGAGGCACTGCTGGCGGCATTGACGCTTCTGGCGCAGGTTCCGACGGTTCCCAAGCGCAACATCGTGAACGTCATCGGCGATGGCCGCTCCAACGATGGAATCGCCCCCGGCCCGATCCGCGACCGCATGGCGGCGGCCGATATCACCATCAACGGCCTATGTATTTTGCACGAGGAACCAGACCTGCTGGCGTCCTATACCGATGAGGTGATTGGCGGGCCTGGCGCTTTTGCGGTGACATGCCGCGACTACAAGGATTTTACCGAGGCAATGCGGCAGAAACTGACGCGTGAGATCAAGGGGCCGATTGTCTGACGGCCCATGCCGAAGAGGTGATCGGCACGTCTCGCCGTTTTCGTGCCAGGCAGCGTTTTAATGACGCGGCGCGGCTGACTGTGGCGCG
Organism: Acidisphaera sp. S103; assembly: GCF_009765975.1. Taxonomy (GTDB): domain Bacteria; phylum Pseudomonadota; class Alphaproteobacteria; order Acetobacterales; family Acetobacteraceae; genus Rhodopila. The sequence goes on from NZ_LMUJ01000048.1 coordinate 191,966, forward strand.
CGAAATCAAGGAATCGATCGTCTGACCGACCAACCAACAGAATCCAACGACGATCGCCTCGTGGCCAGGGAGGTGCGCCAGGAATTCGTCGCGGTGACCGAAACCGAGGGCGACGTCACCCGTGGACAAACCATCGGATCGGTAACCGAGAAGAAGACCTTCCGAGCCGCGGCCGACGAAGCCGATGACATGCCGCTTCCCACCGACCCGAAGACGTTCTTTTTGGGCGGTTTGTTCGTCATCGCCTGCATGGCCGTCTTGTATGTGGCGTCGGAAATCGTGCTGCCGCTGGTCCTTGCCATCATCCTGAAGCTGCTGCTGCAACCGCTCGTCCGGCTGTTGGAGGACTTCCACATTCCGCGCACCATCGGTGCTGTTTTGTCGGTGTTGCTGGTGTTGCTGGCGTTCGGTGGCACGATCAGCATGCTCGCCGGCCCGGCGGCCGACTGGGCGGGCAAGCTGCCGGAGGCGATTCCGAAACTGAAGGCCGGTCTTAGTTTCCTGCAGGATCCCATCGACGCCGTCCAGGGCATGATGAAGCAAGTCGAAAGCCTGGCTGGCGAGCCCGGGTCATCATCGCCGGGTCCAGGGGTGCGACCGTTCACCCTGGTGGGCGCGGTGTTGTCCGGGTCGGCCACCGCGACCTCCGGTGTGCTCACCACGCTGCTGATCCTGTTCTACCTGCTGGTGTCCGGGGAAACCTTCCTGCGCCGCATGGTCGAAATTCTGCCGCGCTTCAAGGACAAGCGCCAGGCGGTCGAGTTGTCGCTGCACATCGAGCATGACGTGTCGCTGTACCTGCTGACCGTTTCCTGCATCAATGCGATCGTCGGGGTCGCCACCGGATGCGTGATGTGGGCCTGTGGTGTGGCCAATCCCGTGCTGTGGGGCGCGGTTGCCTTTGTGCTGAACTTCGTGCCGATCCTGGGGGCAATGGTCGGCCTGGTCGTCTTCCTGATGGTGAGCGTGTTGTCCCTCGGCGTCATATGGTGGGCGTTGCTGCCTGTTGGGCTGTATTTCGGCATCCATGTCTTGGAAGGTGAGTTCGCCACGCCGATGCTGCTGGCTCGGCGGTTCACCATCAACCCGGTCGCGCTGATCCTGGCACTGATCTTCTGGTACTGGATGTGGGGCGTTGCGGGCGCGATCCTGGCGGTGCCATTGTTGGCAATCACCAAGATCATCTGCGACGACCTGCGGCCGTTACGGGCGTTTGGGCATCTGCTGGAGGGTTAGTATGCCGGGCTATCCGGCCTTCTTCTCCACCATGGTCGCCAGATCGCCGACGCAGCGCAGCGCGTCGAGTTCGCGGGTATTGAACTTGATCCCCCACTTCTCTTCGCATGCCATGATGATCTCGATCTGCTTGAAGCTGTCCCAGCCCTGAACCCCCTTCGCGGTCAGTTCAGGCGACAGCTTGATGTCGTCACGCATGAACACGTCGTGGAAAATCTCGGTCAGATCGCCGTAGATTTCGACTTCCGTCGGCATCAGCTTAGCCCTCGACTACATGAATGAACGTTTCGGCGGGGGTGAACGCCGCCAGATCCAGGATGTTGCGGTTGCCGCCCGCTTCGGTGGTTTCCATAACGGTAAAGCCGAGCCGGGCATAGTGCTCCTTGACCATGGCGTTCTTTTTGGTGGGGATGTACTCGCCGACCACCCGCCGAGCGCCCAGCTTCGCGGCTTCCTGGGCGATCAGGTTCAGTGTCGTGGGTTCCACCTGCCGGCCGAGGACGCGGCAGCTCATGAGCCAGGTGTCGACATACAGGTCTTTGTTGTCCTGCAAGCGGCCGATGATGATGGCGATGATGCCGTTGTCCCCGAACCGGTCGGTCAGGCGAAGTTGCAGCCCGAAGGCGTCCGGATCGGCCATCACGGCGATGATGTCCTCGTCGGTGTAGCGCCGCGTCGTCAGGTTGAACTGGTTGGACTTGTTGATGAGCTGCACGATCCGCTGCATGCCGATCCGGTCGAACCGCTTCCAGATCAACTGCATCTCCAGCCCACGCAGATAGGACGGCAGGTCGGTCACCGCGGCTTTCAGGGCATCGCGCGCCTTGTTGCCTTGATACAGGGAGGTGCGTTCCCGGTCCTCATCGGTCACCGACAGGCCTTCGAAGTAACCACCGTCGGCGAGCGCCACCGGATAGCCGGTCGGATCGTCCGACACCTCCGGCACCGCCACCATCGGCAGTTCCTGGCGCACCAGGTTCCGCTCGAACGGGTTGTCGTCGATGAAGCACAGGGCATCGAGCCCGATGTTCAGTTCCTCCGCGATGGCGCGGATGTTGTCGGCCTTGTTCTGCCAGTTGGCGACGAAGCTGGCGATGTCGCCGCGCTTCAACACCATGTCCGGATGCTTCTCGAACGGTTCCAGAGCGTTGGCCTCATCGTTCTTGGAGCATACCGCCAGGATCACGCCGCGGCGGCTAAGCTCGCGGGCATATTCCTGGAATGCGGTGTAGGCTTCCCCGAGCGGGCTGCCCTGACCCAACGCGATGCCTTCCATGCCATCGTCGCCGATGACTCCGCCCCAGACGGTGTTGTCGAGGTCCAGCACCAAGCATTTGAAGGAGCGGCCCTGCTTCGCTGCCAGCCAGCGACCCACCAGGTCGCCGTAGAGCGGGCTGGCGGTAGGCGAGACCTCCTGCTTGGAGCGGTGCCACAGGGCGGTGTCGTGCCACTTGCCGATACCGTCGCGGGCGGCGCGGTCGTCGATGGCGAGGATATCCACGCCATCCTGTTCCGCCATTGCGCGAATCGCGGCGTTCAGCCGGCTCACGAACCAGGCTCGGGAGCCGGGCAGACGGTGTTCGTTGTTGCCGAGTGTGGGCAGATGCACGGGAAGTGCCGCCTGCTGAATGATCGGGCAGCGGAAGGCGTCACGGGCAAGGCGCCAGACTTCCTTGATGCTGTCCAGTTTCTCGGTCAGGGCTGCTTCAGCGGTGTCGGCATCCATGCCGGCGGTGACGCCGGCGGTCAGATGGTAGGCGTCCAGGGCGATCAGGATCGCGGTCGGCTTGAAGTCGTGCAGCGGGGAGTCGGTTTCAGACAGTTCCTGCAGGTACTGGCCGTAGTCATTTTCGTAGGTGTCAATCCAGATGCCGCGGCGCAGGCCGGCGGCACGGATGCCGGGCAGCAGATGGGTCAGCGTCGACGACCCCAGGACGGCAAGCCGTACCTTCTTCGTAGGAAGTGTCTCCGGGCCGGCGGGCAGGATGCGGTGGATGATTTCGTCCAGCGCATTGGTCAGGACGAAGTTCAGCCTGGCATTCGCCAGCGCAATGGCGTTGTCCCAGGCGGTTGCCGGATCGTCGGGTAGTGCGCGAAGTCGTTGACGCCAGTCAGGGATCGTCGGCAGCCAATGGAGATCGGTCATGGGTGCTCTCTTGTGCGTCGCGGCATCTGGTTATCATCGGGGAAGTGGTGCCTTCAACGAAAAACGCCAGGACCGTGGAGCGGTCCTGGCGTCTCGGGAAAGGCGATAGTCAGGCCGTGGATCAGGCGACCAGGGCGAGCTTCTCGTCATAAACCGGATACTGATCAATCGGTGTGCAGCGGATCGTCAGGACCGCTGCACCGTTGACGTTGTCCCACGGGATCGTGGCCGAACCATCCGTCCAGCGCCACATCGTGGCACCGCTTTGTTCGGCGTCGTTCCAGCCGCCTTGAAGCGCGGGATGGTCGGCCGACAGGATCGTTTCGGCATCGCCCGACCGGATGGCAATCCAGTTGACGCTGACGCCCAGGCGCCGTGTGTCACGAACGCTGGACACCATCTTGTCAGCCGGAATGCAGAACCGCGACGCCAGGGAGACGGTCTTAACATCGGCAGGGATGGTAAACACGTAGCGGGAGTCGCGATCCGATACCGGATCGATGCGCTGGCCGTCCGCCAGGATATGCAGGTCCGGGCCTTCCACCGTGACCGGGGTCGGCACCGCGTAACCCAGCGAGGCCGAACGGTCCGCCAGCATCTGCCAGATCGGTGCCACTTCCTCCTTGATGGAGGCGAGCGGCGCACAGGCGTCGGTCATCCAGCGTTCCGAGGTCGGGTTCACCTCAAATGCCGGGTGCAGCATGCGCGGGGTTTCGGCGTTGTCGAACATCGCACGATTGCCGGTGTCGAGGTAGCTTTCGGCTTCGGCGCCCTCGGCGATCAGGATGCCGTGGTTCGCGAGTTCAATGTGGTAGTATTCGAACGGAGTGGTGCGATATTCCCGGGCGATGGAGCCGCCGTTGACCAGAAGCTTGGCTGGCACGCAGCGTCCGCTGAGGATCAGGCAATGTTCCGGCGACACGACCAGGTCACGGGTTGGCGTGTTGTCGGCCAGGGCGCCGGACTTGATCCGGATCGGTGCCGCGAGCTCCGGGTGGGCATGCTGGGACAGGTCGATCTTCGTTTTTCCGACCCAGATCACCGGCTCCAGCACATCCTGGCCGTCGCGGCGGACGACAACCTGGTCATCGGCCTTGATCGACTCGACGGGTGCCCGGCCGCGTTCCGTAAGGATCTCGGTGCCACCGCCGAAGCAGGTGATCTCCACGGTCACCTTGGTGCCGGTGACCTGCTGGAAAGTATAGGGACCGGCGAGCGTGATACTTTCGCTGCGTGCACCGTTAGTCGCGGTCAGGATGTCACCGTTCAGGGTCACGGTGTCGGCGGCGGCGGAGCCGACGAAGCCAAATTCGATCAAACCACCGGACATCACCGTTACTGGGTTGGTGATATCGGTGCCGGCATTGAATTCAACCACCTCGCCGCCATTCAACACCGTCAGCCCACTCACGATGGAGCCCGACACCGCTGAGAACACGCCGCCCGCGGATACCGTGGTGCCATTCGCGGCGCCGCCGCCGGCAACACTCTCAACACCACCGGCACCGACCGTCACATTGTCGGCGACGCCGCCGTTCTGGACGCTGATAACGTCGCTGACAGTGGGCGTGAAGCTCGAAACCTGGACGCCACCGCTGCTGAGGAGTTCAAAACCCCCACTGCTGACGAGTGTAAAGCCGGAGGAGACAGTAATATTATTGGCCATTGCTCGTTTTCCTTAGACAGCGGGTTGGATAGTGGGAAGTGAGGTTACGCGTTTCAGTATCTCAATCACCTGATCGGCGGTGATCAATCTCGTGCATTCGAACTGCCGGTCAGTGCCGGCGTGGCGCGGGCACCACAGAAAGTCCCTATGGTCGAAGCGCAGCCGCACATCATTCCAGCACGAATTGCAGGTGTGCCAGTTGATCACGCGGTAAGGTGTTCCGAACTCGTTCGTCGGATGGGTGAAGCCACTGATCATCACCACCGCCGTGCCGGCCGCCCAGGCCAGCCACGATAGCCCGCTGCTGAGTCCGATAAAGGCCGCGGCGTGCCGCAGCCAGCGTGCGCGTTCCGTCAGCGGACGGTCGCCGGTTTCGTCCTCGACGCCGTGGGGGATATGGTTCCACACGAAGCCCCGGCCATTCACCGACTTCTGGTCGATGCATATGACCCGGTATCCGATGGATTTCAGGAACTTGACGACGCCGCGCCAGCCGTCAGGGTTGTTCCAGTATTTTGCCTGGGTCGAACTTTGTATGCCGATGCACACATAAGGCTCGTCGATCGGCCGGGTTTCGTCGGGCAGCACCAGCCTGGGTGCTTCCTCGGCTGGGTCCACGCCAAGGATATAGGCGGCGGTGCGGTGCAGCCCGACGTGCCGAAAATCCGTCGGCTGGAAAATGCAGTCCGCGTCGTCGAAGAACAGCCCCAGGCAGTAGGTCGCGTAAGCCGTTGCCGCCAGATCCTGCTCGATCGCCCCCTCATGACTGACGAAACGAATATCGGGATGGGCGTCACGCAGTAGCGGAATGATCAGCGGCGACATCGCGCAGGTCACGCGGCAGCCGCGAACCTGCCCGAAACGGGCGGCATACGGGAACCAGGCCAGGGTGTCGCCCAGCGTGCCGAGCGGGAAATTGATCAGCACCGCACGGTCGCGTGCGTCGTATTCGTGGGTCAGGACCTCGGTCGCGACGCCGTCGTCGTCCACATCCCAGACATCGACGCTGAAACGGACGAACCAGTGCTTGGAGGAGCGGACGAAGGCCCCTTTGTTTTCCGACTGGAAAAGAATGTTGCCGGTATCAAGGTCGCGCAACTGAACGCGCCACTTTCCTTCGGTCCTGACCGGCAGGCGGACACGTGCCCCATGATTGAAGTCGAAGCGGATTTCGCGATCGGCATTCTGCGTGGGTTCGGTCGCCGGTGGCGGATAATTGGGCTTTGACGATTTCGCATCGACCGCAACGACCGAAGCCGGGGGCACCGTTGCATCCGGTGAAGCCGCGGTATCCGGATCGAGATCGGTAGTGGTGTCCAGCATGCGCGCGCTTACCCGTGTCCGGGTGCGGCAGGGTACCCGGACGCCGCGCCATAATCGACAGCAGGGGGCATGACTACGAGCATCAGGCTGTCCGACCGAGAGAAATCATTGCCATCATATCACTCACAGAGATCATATATCCCGCGCAACGAAGACCGGCCGGACGTCGACTAGTCCTCGTCGTGCCAATTTATAACCGCTGGTTGCGAAGTGGTTACTGGCAGTCATGTAACGAGAGTTTCTCCGAGAAGACCGAGCCAACGAGTACGAATACGTATCTTTAAGCTACATTGGTCCGCGATCCGATACAAGAGAATGATGGTAAAAATCCATAACGGTCCCTCATAATTCATCATTCCGCTCGGTTTCGCCGAGCTAGATGTATGGTTGTATGCGATACCGTCCGGTTCGACGGGGTTAACCGCGCGCCGGTTCGGCATGAAGCGGTCCGCATCCGATTTTTCGGTCGATGGTCGATGTCAGAGACGGGGCGGCGGATTTTGAATTCCTCGCGGCCGGGATGTCGGCGTTCTTTACACTTCGGTCGCCACGCTTTGGCTGAAAACGCATAACATGTTGGAATATATCATCTATATTTGATGGCATGTGATTTGCTTATAACCATGCTGATTGACACGATGGCAAGAGGCAGACGCAATGATACCCCGCATCCTCGTTTTTAGCGCTCTGGCGATGCTGACGGCTAACGTCGCGAACGCGACGACATACTTCAATACGATCAACTCCCCGGCGACGTTCAGTGGAAACGCTGACGGTCCGGTAGGAGATGGTGTGAATATAATGGCGGCATCGTTCAACGTTCCAGGTACGCCCAATTTTAACTCGGTCACATTGGCCTTGACCGCTGACAGCCCCACGGACGGCGGATCCACCATGGTTTACTTGGTTCCTGATGACGGGTCGGGTGGTGCAAACATGGCGGGGGCTCCCATGCTCAACGGTTCGGGTACGAATTTCGCCAATGCGGTGCTGGTTGGGACAATCCTCGACTCCAGCTTGGATATATCCGGCACCGGCCCGAGCCTGGTGGCGCTAACGATAACGCCGGCAGAGCTTGCATCGGTGACTAGCAAAACCAGCGACAACGAATATTGGATTGGCCTCGTTGCTAGCGGTACTTCGTCGGTGGAATGGAATCTCACCAGTTCTATCGACGGGCCTGGAATGGCGAGCCAATGGGACTTCAATAACGCTCTTGCCGAATTTGATGACACTTCCGGGGCGTATCAGATGATCGTCTCCGCGAATGTTCCGGCGCCGGAACCGGCGACGCTTGCCATCCTTGGCTGTGGTCTCGCGGGGATCGGCTATGTGCGCCGCCGCAAGGCGAAGAAGGGCTGAACGCCAACCGATTTGCGTAACCGGTAGAGCCGACGCAAACCGCCTAAACCGAAATCCTGGTTTAGGCGGCTTGGTTATGTCGGGTGGGTGTGCCTGGGTTGTTTCTTTTCAGCATGTTCTGCGGCGGGTAGCCGAACCATGACAACAGAAGGGAAATCGCGCGTTCCCAGGCGGGGTGAAAACGATCTGATGTCAATGGTGAATCGACAGCTTTTCCCTTTACCGGCGGCGAGGCTGGCGCCCAGGTTGCTATCAAATAATCTTGAATACAATGCAAAGACATCAACACTCCACGCGGCTTGCTATTCTTGGTGGTGATTTTGTGGATATTGGCCACTCCTGGTGGTGCGGCGGGTGAGATGACGCTGCTTCGTCCGCCTCATCCTCCCCCTGCAGCGGCGGCCTGAGCCGGATCGCTGGTGCGACGGTCACTCGACCGCGTCCCCTTTTTCCAACTGAGCGTTGAGCTCCGCACCCAGCAGCACCGTGTAGGCTGAGACATAAAACCACAGCATCACCCCGACTGCGGCCCCCAGCGACCCGTATGTCGCGCCGAACGTGCCGATTCGCGACACATAGAGCGACAGCAAGCCCGAAGCGATCAGCCACAGCACGGTCGCGAGCGTTGCTCCAGGCGTCAGTCTCGGCTGCCGCGGTTTCGGCCGGGATGGGCCGAAGCGGTACAGCAGAATGATGGCGACGAAGAAGAAGCCGATCAGCATCGCCAGCCCAGCCGCATGAATCAGGCCGCCGCCATGGTCCGACAATCCCAGGAAATCGATCGCTGGTGGCAAAAGCAGCAGCACGCCGATCGCCAGTATCGCACACAATACCGCGATCAGCGTCATCGACAGCCCGATGAACTGGAAAAGCAGGAACGGTCGCTGTTCGGTCACATCGTAGGCGACGTTGACGGCGGAGAGCACCGATTTGCTGCTGGTCGCGCTGCTCCAGAACGTCAGCAGGAAGCTGACCACCAGATGCAGGCTCAAACTACCGTTGCTCTGACTGACAAGCTGATGGACGCGATCCGCAATGAGGGCGAATGCCGGCGACGGCAGCAGGCCGGATAACACCGAAAGCTGCCGTTCGGCGGTGACGGGATCGAGAATCATGCCACCCACCGAGATCATCGTGCTGATCGCGGGAAACAGCGCCAATGTGGCGAAAAACGCGCACCCAGCGGCCGCGAGCGAAACCCGGTCCGTGGTGCTTGCCCGTAGGGTGCGGCCGAACAGGCCACGCCAGCTTAGGACGGCGGATCTTGGCGTAATCTCCGATGCCACGTCGTCCTCGCTGCCGATAATGTTGTTGACCATGTGGCGCGGCACGCGGGTTTTTTGAACCCCCGCACAATTTTGCTATTGCATGGGGGGGGTGGGGGTCTTAGATGGCCTTCACGCAGCAACGCACGTGCCTCTGGCCCTCTGTGGTTACGCAACGACGTCAAGCGTTCTGGCAATCGTTTGGTCGCTGGTTCGTTCGACCGTTTCGTCAACTACGCTCATCGCCTGGAAAGGTGAGCGTCCAAATAGGGAGGCCCGGCGCGATGACCCCGAAGATCGCCCGATTCCTGACGCAGTATCAGCCGGCAACGCCGTGTCTGGTGCTGGACGTGGACCGTGTGGAAGAGAATTTCCGCACCCTTCGTGATGCCTTGCCGCTGGCGCGGATCTACTACGCCGTGAAGGCCAACCCAGCGCATCAGGTGCTGGAGCGGCTGGTCGGCTTGTCCAGCCACTTCGACGCCGCAAGCATCGAGGAAGTTGACGCCTGTCTCGACGCTGGGGCGTTGCCGGAGGCAATCAGCTTCGGCAACACGATCAAGAAGGTGTCGGCGATCCGTCGTGCCCACGACGTTGGCGTCAGCATGTTCGCCTTCGATTCGCGTGAGGAGTTGGAGAAACTCGCCCGTCATGCCCCGGGTGCTCGGGTCTACTGCCGTATCCTGGTGGAGAACGAGGGTGCCGATTGGCCGCTGTCGCGGAAATTCGGGACGACGATCGAGAGCGCACGCGAGCTTATGCTGCAGGCCGGCGACCTGGGCCTGGACCCGTATGGCCTGTCGTTCCACGTCGGCAGCCAGCAGACGACAACCCGAGCGTACGAGATTGCGATCGGCAAGGTCGCCATGCTGTTCACCGACCTGACCGAGGCCGGGATCAATCTGCGCATGATGAATCTTGGCGGTGGTTTCCCGACCCGGTATCGCGACGACGTGCCGGAGATCGATCAATTCGGCAATGCGATCATGACCGCGATGACAGAGCACTTCGGTAACAATCTGCCGGACATGGTGATCGAGCCGGGCCGTTTCATCGTCGGCGATGCCGGCGTGGTGCAGGCCGAAGTCGTGCTGGCCAGCCGCCGTGACAAGAACGACCCAGTACGCTGGGTGTATCTCGATATCGGCCGTTTTGGTGGCTTGGCCGAAACGGAGGGCGAATCGATCAAGTATCGAATCACCACGCCTCATGATGGGACGGCGATGGGTCCGGTGGCGATCGCCGGCCCGACATGCGACGGCGCGGACATCATGTACGAGAAGTCGAACTACCGGCTGCCGCTGGCCCTGACGTCGGGCGACCGGGTGGAACTGTTGTCGACCGGCGCTTACGTTTCGACGTATTGCAGCACGAAGTTCAACGGATTCGCACCGCTGGCGGAATATTATTTGTAGGCGCGAGGGCGGCCTGACCGGGCTATGGCGCCATAGGTGCCCGGACAGCGATGGCGGGGAGAAGGGTTGGGCCGGCCGGGAACACTCTCCACGTCATGGCCGGGACACGCCCGGCCATGACGCATACACCCCGGCAGATCGGCCAAACAGTTCTTCGACCATCGCTTGCTTGCCCCGGCCATGACATAACTGGCCGGAACGAACCAATCTGTTACCGAATCAATCCCGTCAACGGGCTCGACGGATCAGCACCCATCCGCCGGGGCATCCGTCCGGCTCGGTAGGCCAGTCGCCCCGCCTCGACCGCGACCTTCATCGCGCGGGCCATCAGGATCGGGTCCTTCGCATGCGCGATCGCCGAGTTCAGCAGCACCGCGTCGCACCCGAGTTCCATGGCGATCGCCGCGTCGGACGCGGTGCCCACGCCGGCATCGACCAGGAATGGCACCGTCACGTGCTCCATGATCATGGACAGCATCGCCGGATTCTGCAGTCCCAGGCCCGACCCGATCGGTGCGCCCAGCGGCATGATCGCTACGCACCCCATTTCCTGCAGCCGCTTCGCCGCGATCGGATCATCAGCGCAATAGACCATGACCTCGAAGCCGTCCTTGATCAGCGCTTCGGCCGCCTCGAACGTGCCCTGCATGTCGGGGTACAGCAGCGGCGGTGGCCCCAGGACCTCCAGCTTCACCAAATTCCAGCCACCCGCTTCCCTGGCGAGGCGCAAGGTACGAACCGCTTCCTTGGCGGTGAAGCAGCCGGCGGTGTTGGGCAGGTAGGTGTATTTCTTCGGATCGACGTAATCCTGCAGCATCGGTGCGCCCGCGTCCGACAGGTTGACCCGCCGGACCGCAACGGTGACGATCTCAGCTCCGCTGGCCTCGATCGCTCGGCCGGTTTCCTCCAGGTCCTTGTAGCGGCCGGTGCCGACGATCAGCCGAGACCGGAATGTGCGGCCCGCCACCGTCCAAGTGTCGTCGACCGCGGTGCCTTCGGGCGCGATTGATCCGTCCATGCTCAGCCTCCACCAATGAAATGCACGATCTCCAGCGCATCGCCGCTCGCCAGCCATGTCTCGGCGTAGCGCGATCGGGGGACGATCTCCTCGTTCCGCTCGACCGCGACCTTCTTGGTGTCGAGGGCGAGCATGACCAGCAAGCCCGAGACGGACAGCGGGCCGCCGGCGGGGCCTTCGAAAACGCGGCTTTCACCGTTCAAGGTCAATGTCACGGAACCATTCATGCACGTCAGTATGGTGCGCCAAAGGGTCGGCGACAACGTTCGCAGGACCGAAAGCCGACCCGCGCCAGGCAAAACGCGCCTGGGTGCCGGTTCCAAGGAGCGCCGTTCCTTGGTGGGGGCCGGGGCAAAGCCCCGATCTTTCTCCCTCCAAAATTGGACCCGGTGCGTCGCGTATGCTACGCGCGCTGGCAATGCATCATTCCGGCGCGATTCCCTCACCTTGCCGGCGATGGCCGATATTCTGGAGGAAAGCCGTTGACTCGTATCCCCATCGATCCCGACACCATCCGCGCGCTGGCGGCGGTGCTGGTTGAAACCGGCCTGACCGAAATCGAGATCGCCGACAAGGACTCCCGCATCCGTGTCGTCCGCGGCGTCGTGGCGACGACGGTCGTCCCGGTGGCGGCCGCGGCACCGGCGCCGGCGGCACCGCTCGTGGCGGCTGTCGCCCAGGATGCGGCTGCCCATCCCGGGGCGGTCGTCAGTCCGATGGTTGGTGTGGCGTACCTGGCACCGGAACCCGGCGCACCGGCGTTCGTCACCGTAGGGCAGCAGGTTACGGCGGGCCAGACCCTGCTGCTGATCGAGGCGATGAAGACGTTCAACCAGATCAAGGCGCCGAAGGCGGGCACCGTCGCGGCCATCCTGGTGCAGAGTGGTGCGCCGGTGGAATACGGCGAAGTGTTGATCATCCTGGAATAGGCATTTGTTTCAAAAGATCCTGATCGCCAATCGCGGCGAGATCGCCCTTCGCATCCAGCGCGCCTGCCGGGAACTGGGGATTGCGACGGTGGCGGTACACTCCACCGCCGATGCCGAGGCAATGCATGTCCGTCTGGCGGACGAAAGCGTGTGTATCGGCCCGCCACCGGCCAAGGACAGCTATCTGAACATCCCATCGATCCTGTCGGCCGCGGCGATCACCGGCGCCGATGCAATCCATCCCGGCTACGGCTTCCTGTCGGAAAATGCCGCCTTCGCGGAAATGGTGGACGCGCATGGGCTGACGTTCATCGGCCCGTCCGCTGACCACATCAGCATGATGGGCGACAAGATCGCGGCGAAGACGGCGGTGGCCGCCGTGGGCATCCCTCTGGTCCCCGGATCTGATGGCGAACTGCCTGACTTGGAAACCGCCAGGGCGGTTGCTGGACGCATCGGCTATCCGGTGCTGATCAAGGCCGCGGCTGGCGGTGGCGGGCGCGGCATGAAGGTGGCGCGCGACCCGTCCGAACTGGAAGACGCTTTCCGTCTGGCGCGCACCGAATCCCGGGCGGCGTTCGGCAACGATGCCGTCTACATGGAGAAATATCTCGATCGGCCGCGGCATATCGAGCTGCAGATCATGGCCGATAACCATGGCAACGTGGTGCATTTCGGCGAGCGCGATTGTAGCCTGCAACGGCGGCATCAGAAGCTGCTGGAAGAGGCTGGCTCGCCGGCTATCAGCCCCGCGCAGCGACAGGCGCTGGGCGAAACGGCGACCACGGCGCTGCGGAAACTGGGATATCGCAACGCCGGGACGTTGGAATTCCTGTATCAGGACGGGCAGTTCTCGTTCATCGAGATGAATACGCGGTTGCAGGTGGAGCATCCGGTGACCGAGATGCTGTGCGATGTCGATCTGGTGCGGGAACAGATCCGCGTCGCCGCGGGTGCGCCCCTCGGCTATGAGCAGCGCGACGTCACGTTCAGCGGTCATGCCATCGAATGCCGGATCACCGCCGAGGACCCGGTTACCTTCATCCCGACACCGGGTCGGGTGACGGCGTTCCATGCGCCGGGCGGGTTAGGCGTGCGGGTCGACTCAGCGCTGTATGCCGGGTATTTCGTGCCGCCATATTACGATAGTCTGGTGGCGAAGCTGATCGTGCATGCACCAACCCGGGCTCGGGCGATCGACCGGATGCGGCGGGCACTGGACGAATTCGCGGTGGTGGGGATCAAGACCACCATCCCGCTGCATCAGCGGATCGTCGACGACCCGCAATTCCAAGCAGGTGACTACACGATCCACTGGCTGGAAAAGTTTGTCGCGGGCGGCTGACCCGCGAGGTTTGTTTGATCGCGTGATTGGCACCTCCGGCGATCACGCTTTGAGCGGAGATACACAATGACCCACGATCACGACCATCACCACGAACCAGTGGACTGGAAGCTGAACGGTGTACGGGTAATCAAGGGCGATCAGCTCGACACCAACACGGCGCAGACCCCCGGCATGAACCGTGCGGCGGCGATCAATCTCGCCAGGGTCGGGGCGCAGAAGATCTGGGCCGGCACGGTCAACATCCACGCCAATGCCAAGACCGGCGCGCACCACCATGGCGCGCTGGAAAGCGTGATCTACGTCGTCCGTGGGAAGGCCCGCATGCGTTGGGGTGAGAAACTGGAATATGTCGCCGAAGCCGAGGCAGGGGATTTCATCTTCGTCCCGCCCTATGTGCCGCATCAGGAGATTAACGCCTCGACTGACGAGACGCTGGAATGTGTGCTGGTGCGCAGCGACAACGAGGCGGTGGTAGTGAACCTGGATATCGAGCCGGTGGAGAAGCCGGAGGCGGTCTACTGGGTCGATCCGATCCACAAGCATCCCGCTTAGGCCGCAATCCCGCTGTCGCCATGGCTGAATTTCACGGGCCATGACGACAACCGAAGACCCTACGGCGCCGCCTTCAGCGCCGCGACGATCAGTCCGATCCCCTGGGCGTGCCACCGCTGAATCGCCTTGTGGTCCGCGCCAAGCGCCTTGCCGAGGCGGCGCCAGGGAAACAGATGCCGGTCGGTGATCGGATGCACCAGGCTGCGCGCGCCCACCACGCGACGCAGCACATAGCGATCCAGCGGAATTAGCGGGATCCAGCCCATGGCCTCGTCCATCCGGCTGATCTTGTCTGCCGCCGGGACCGAAGGGCGAATCCGAGCCTCGGTCCAGCCGTAGGCCTCGAGCGCGGTGCGGACGATTTCCAGCGAGGAGGAGCGCAGTCGAGTTGAATACCCGGTGCCGGGCAGGGCGAGCAGGGTCGCACCGGCTTCCTCCAGCCGATAGATGACGTAGTCGGCGTCGATCTCATAGCCGTTGGTCATCAGCGGACGGACGACCGGATTCGGGACGGCAGTAGCTGGATTGGTGGCGCGAGGCGTCTTCATGTTCGGGTCCTTCCGGCGTTTTGGGTGTGTCCGGCCGCGCTCAGCGGATCATGCCGGGCGTCTGGAAGGGCACGTCCTCCAAGCCGGTGCCGCGGTTGATCGCGCCCCAGGTATCGGCGTGGCCGGCGGGAAGCGGTTCGCGGTCGGCTTCGTCCAGGACCTCGGCGGCATTGGGCGGCAGCCGTTCGGCCCCGATCGCTCGGGCACGTTCGATGACCGTCCAGCGGGCGAGGCTGAGCGCGAGAGCGATGACGTCCCAGCTAGCGCCCTCGGTGCGGAGGCGGCGGATCTGGGTATCCTGTCCTTCAGTCCAGACTGTCTTCCTAGGCATTGGCGACCCCACTGCGAACATTAAGAGAACATGACGTTAGTTAGATAATATGACGGATAGTGTCAATTAAAATAACGTATCTAATCAGGAAAATTTGCCTTGGGATCGAAGCTCCGGACAACCGAGAGAGACAACGATTAAGGATCCATGGCGAAAGAGCCGTGGACCCGCAGGTAGCCGAACGATAGCGAGAGACCACGCACGCCACCCTGTCCGAGCCCTCGATTTCGCTGGACCTCGTTAGATGGAGTGAATTATACTAACGGATATGAGCACACCCCAAGACATCGGCACACGTATCCGCGCCGCTCGGCGAGATCGGGGCCTAACCCAGGACGAACTGGCTGACCGGGTCGGAGTCTCTCGCAGCGCGGTCGCGCAGTGGGAGACCGGACGCGCCGGCCAGGTCACCGGAAATCTGTCCCGCATCGCCGGTGTGCTGGAAGTGAACGTCGAGTATTTGATGTATGGCGACGACAAGCGCGCAGTGGGGGACGTACGGCAGGGCGACGAACTCGCACTGCTGCGGCTGTATCGCGAATGCGACCCCGAGGATCGTCAAATGCTGCTGCGCACCGCCCGTCGTTTGGCTCGGTCACCGGCGGTGCGGACGGACCCCTGACCAAGACGGCAGAGCCCGCCCAGATCATTGGTGAAGCGGATGGAACGAGCGATGGCGCAAAATATTTACGACAATGACACGTTCTTCGAAGGCTACAGCCGGCTGCCGCGATCGGTCGAAGGTCTCGACGGCGCGCCAGAGTGGCCCACATTGCGCGCCATGCTTCCGGCACTCGATGGCCGGCGTGTGCTGGACCTGGGCTGCGGCTTCGGCTGGTTCTGCCGGTGGGCGCGGCAAAACGGCGCGGCGAGCGTCCTGGGCGTGGACGTATCCGAACGGATGCTGGCACGGGCGAAAGCAGAGTCCGATGACGTCGCGATTACCTATGCCAGGGCCGATCTGGAGGATTTCCAAGCCGGTTCGGCGGCGTTCGATCTGGCTTATAGCTCTCTGGCTTTGCACTACATTGCAAACCTCGAACGGCTTATCGCCAGGGTGCATGCGGCGCTCGTGCCGGGCGGCAGCCTGATTTTCTCAGTTGAGCACCCGCTATTTACCGCACCGAATCATCCCGGTTGGTCGATCGATGCGGCAGGACATGCGACATGGCCGGTGGATAGTTATCTCGATGAGGGCCCGCGGTCGACAGACTGGCTCGCGAAGGGCGTGATCAAGCAACATCGAACGATAGCGACTTACGTAAACCTATTGCGGCGCTCAGGGTTTACCCTGTCGCATATCGAGGAGTGGGGACCGACCGCGGAGCAACTCACGTTGCACCCCGAGTGGGCGAATGAACGCGAACGCCCGTCGTTTCTGCTTGTAGCGTGCAGCCGCGCGGCGCAGAGGTGACACACGCGGCATGTCCGTCGCGACACTCAACGATATTGCTCAAGATCGACCCGGACAGCGTCTTCCCCGTCCCATTCAAAGGTCAGGCGCCATGGGCCGTTGATGTGAATCGTGTAGCGGACGGGTTTGCCCTGCAGCGGTGAAAGTTGAAACCGGCAGCATCCATTTCGTCAGGTTGCGTGGCGGCGTCCAGGCGTGACAGTCTTATCTTCAGGCGCTTGACCAGATCCGGCGGGACGCTGTCAAACTGGACTTCAAGCCATCGGAAGCAGGGAGGCGGCGCCACACCGCCCCCCGTCCCACCGTCCCACCGTCACGCCGCTTCGGCCAGGCGCCCGTTGATAACCAGTCCATCGGCTCCGGCCGCGACCCGCACCGTGTCGCCTTCCTTGACCCCGCCTTCCAGGATCAGTCCGGCCAACGGATTCTGCAACGACCGCTGGATCACCCGCTTCAACGGCCGAGCACCGTAGGTGGCGTCGTAACCTTCGGCTGCCAGCCAATCCAGCGCGCTGCGATCCAGGTCCAGACCGATTTTCCGTGCCGCCAGCAATCCACGCAGCCCGGCCAACTGGATCTCCACGATCGAGGCCATGTCGCTCCGCTGTAGCCGCCGGAACAGCACGATCTCATCCAGCCGGTTCAGGAATTCGGGGCGGAAATGCTGGCGCACGACCGCCATCACCTCACCCAGCACCATCGCCGTCGGTTCGCCTTCCTTCTGGTGCGACAGGACATCGCTGCCGAGGTTGGACGTCAGCACGATGATCGTGTTGGTGAAGTCCACCGTCCGGCCCTGGCCATCGGTCAGGCGACCGTCATCCAGGACCTGCAGCAGGATGTTGAAGACATCTTCATGCGCCTTCTCGACCTCATCGAACAGGATCACCTGGTAGGGGCGCCGGCGCACCGCCTCGGTCAGCACGCCGCCTTCGTCGTAGCCGACATAGCCGGGAGGCGCGCCGACCAGCCGCGAGACCGCGTGTTTCTCCATGTATTCACTCATGTCGATACGCACCATCGCCTTGTCGTCGTCGAACAGGAACGACGCCAGGGCCTTGGTCAATTCGGTTTTGCCGACACCGGTGGGACCCAGGAACAGGAAACTGCCGATCGGCCGATTCGGATCCTGCAAGCCGGCACGTGCCCGCCTAACCGCATCGGAGACAGCTTTCAGCGCCTCTTCCTGGCCGACGACCCGCTTGCGCAGTTCGTCTTCCATACGCAGCAGCTTGCCCCGTTCGCCCTCCAGCATCTTTTCCATCGGGACGCCGGTCCAGCGCGCGACGACGGCGGCGATGCTTTCCTCGGTCACTGCTTCGTTCACCAGCTTGCCGTCGGACGATTGGGCCAGCAGCCCTTCGATGGCGGGGATGACACCGTTGACCAGTTCGCCGGCGCGCACCCAGTTGGCATCGCGCTTGGCGATCTCAACCTCGCTGCGCGCCTGGTCCAGACGCTCCTTCAGTTTCTGGGTCTCCAGCACCTGCTCCTTCTCGTTTTTCCAAACGGAGGTCATGGCGTTCGAGCGGTCCTCGAGATCGGCGAGTTCCTTCTCCAGCTTGACCAGCCGGTCTTTCGACGCCGCATCGCTTTCCTTCTTCAACGCCTCGCGCTCGATCTTCAACTGGATCGCGCGACGGTCGAGTTCATCCAGTGCTTCCGGCTTCGAATCCACCTGCATGCGCAGACGGCTTGCCGCTTCGTCGACGAGGTCGATCGCCTTGTCGGGCAGGAACCGGTCGGTGATGTAGCGCTTCGATAAGGTTGCCGCTGCAACCAACGCCGCGTCGGCGATCCGCACGCCGTGGTGCAGCTCGTACTTCTCCTTGATGCCGCGTAGGATGCTGATGGTGTCTTCCACCGTCGGCTCACCCACGAACACCGGCTGGAAGCGACGGGCCAGCGCGGCGTCTTTTTCCACGTGCTTGCGGTATTCGGTCAGCGTGGTCGCACCAATGCAATGCAGCGTGCCGCGGGCCAGTTCCGGCTTGATCAGGTTGGACGCGTCCATCGCGCCGTCGCCGCGGCCGGCGCCGATCAAGGTGTGCATCTCATCGATGAACAGGATGACCTGGCCCTGGGCGTCCTCGATCTCCTTCAGGACGGCCTTCAGGCGTTCCTCGAACTCGCCGCGATACTTCGAACCGGCGACCATCGCGCCGAGGTCGAGCGACAGAAGCTGCTTGCCTTTCAACGCCTCCGGCACGTCGCCGTTGACGATGCGCAGGGCGAGGCCCTCGACGATGGCGGTCTTGCCGACGCCGGGCTCGCCGATCAGCACGGGATTGTTCTTCGTGCGGCGCGCCAGCACCTGGATCGTGCGGCGGATTTCCTCGTCACGGCCGATCACCGGGTCGAGCTTGCCTTCGCGGGCGACGGCGGTCACGTCGCGGGCGTATTTCTTCAAGGCGTCGAAGTTGGACTCGGCGTTCGGGCTGGTAACCTTGCGGCCTTTACGAATGTCATTAACCGCTTTCTCCAGCGCCTGCGGCGTCAGGCCGGCTGCCTTCAACGCGCGCCCGGCGGGAGTGCTCGACTCCGCCAGCGCCACCAGCAGCCGATCCTGCGCCACGTACTCGTCGCCGGCGCGCGTCGACGCCTGCTGCGCGGCGTCCAACACCCGTACCAGTTCCGGTGTCAGTTGCGGCTGTCCGGCCCCGCCGCCGCTGACTTTCGGCTGGCGTGCCACCTCGGCGTCGTTCGCGGCGGCCGCGGCTTTCGGGTCGCCCCCGGCGGCCTTGATCAGGCCGGAAGCGGCGCCCTCTTCGTCATCCAGCAGCGCCTTCAGCAGGTGCTCCGCGGTAATCCGCTGGTGGAATTCCCTGATCGCGATCGTGCTGGCCGCCTGGAGAAATCCCTGGCTGCGTTCGGTAAACTTCTGAAGATCCATATCCTGTCCCTTTCATCAGGCGACGGCCAATTCCTGCCCCTCAAGAGGCGACAAGAACGGGCTTTGAAACCGAAGTGGGGCGGAGCAGACTATCGCTCAAGGGGAGGCCAGACGATGCGAATCGAATATCTGTATCGCTATCCGGTCAAGGGTCTGACGGCGGAGGCGCTGGAGGAGACGGAAGTGGAAGCGGGCGGCGCCATCCCGTGGGACCGTGCCTTCGCGCTTGCCCAGGGGGATTCGGGATTCGACCCGGCCAATCCCACTTGGCTGCCCAAGTGGAATTTCCTGTGCCAGATGAAGCATGCCCGCGCGGCGATGCTGTTCAGCGTGTTCGACCCCGGTTCCAAGATTCTTCGCATCCGCGCGCCCGATGGCAGCGCGATCGAGGCAAATCCGATGACTCCGGCGGGGCGGGAGCGGATCGGCGGGTTCCTGGCCGACTATATGGGGGCGGAAGCCCGTGGCCAGCCGACCTTTCACCACATTCCAGGCCATGTGTTCAGCGACCAGAAGACCAAGGTCATCAGCCTGAACAATCTTGCCAGCTTGCGCGATTTCGAATCGAAGGTGGGTGCGCGTCGCCACCGCCGGCGGTTTCGCGCGAATGTGTGGTTCAGTGGTGCGCCTGCCTGGGCCGAGCGGGAGTGGATCGGCCGGGAGTTGCAGATCGGCGGGGCGGTCGTGCGGGTGCTGAAGGGCACGACGCGGTGTCCGGCAACCGAGGTCAACCCGGAGACCGGCGAGCGCGACGCCAAGCCGCTCGAGGAACTTCGTTCGCTTTATGGTCATGTCGAGTTGGGCGTTCATGCCGAAGTCGTCGACGGCGGCCGGTTTGCGATCGGGGACTCCATGGAACTGATGGAGATAGAGACGCGGCCTTTTTCGTAGGCTGCCACCCGAAGACCGGCCCCGCTGGGGAGGGGGAATAGCGAGGCCGGCCGCCGAAGAAAGCAGAGTTTGGGGGGATCACTCTGCGGCACCCCCCGTACGAGCATGGCGCATATCAGTCAAGATTTTTTACGCGAAACTAAGATAATAAATTAATACAAATACAGATGTATAGAATATATTTGAGACTAATATCACTTTAATGGCGTCACTGACGTCTGCGGTGCGATGACCGAGGCAACCGCCCGGGTAAATTCCGCACGCCCATTCTCCTGCTGCAAGCGGTGCAACGCCCTTTCGCGGATCGACTGCCACAGTGTCGCATCGCGGTACACCGCCACTACATGGGCCGCGAAACGCACGGGATCGCCCGAACCGGCGACCAGGAGTTCCCGGCCCGGATTCCAATTCAGCTCCCCGCGCAACACATCGGTGGCAACGACAGGTACGCCGCGGGAAGCCGCCTCCAGCACCTTATAGGGCGCCCCCGCGGCATATCGGGTTGGTGCGACGAAGACCCGATGGGCGTTGTAAAGTGGGGTCAGATCGGCGACCGGGCCACGCAAGGTGACGCGCGGATGGTGATCGAATCGGCTCATATCGATCCCGGGTGCGACGTATCCGGCGATGGTCAGCCGGGTTTCCCATTTCAATTCGGCTTCGATCAACGGCAGCACGGCATCGACGAACCAGACCAAACTGTCGAGGTTGGGACTGTCTGCTTGATGAACCGCACCAACGAACAGCATCCCCGCCCGCTGGGCAAACGGTCGCGTGGTCGGGTTCGGCTCGATCATGTGCCCGATGACCGAGACATGCGGGAAACCGAGCGATCGCAGCGTGCCGGCCTCCGCTTCGGTCACTGCCACGGCCTGTTGGCAGATCGCGGCGTCGGTCACGATCGCCTGCATCGCGGACGGCAGATCGTACTGCTCACCGGCCAGTTCCGCCTGCATCGCCTCCCGGTGCGGGGTGATCGCCTCGGTATCCGCCACGATGCGGGCCTTCAAGGTACCGGCCGCCACCGATCGTGCCAGAATCGGCCTTACCCGCGCCAAATTATGTGTCCGCGCGACCCAGACCATATCGTAGTAGCCCGGCCGGGCGGTCAGAAACGCGGCGAGATTGTCCAGCGACAATGTGTGCATCACCTCCACCGAGTCCGGCATATCGCCGAACACGCGGGTCAGGTCGTGGTCGCACCCATTCACCGGAAAAACCGTGACGGCGTGGCCGAGGGACGCCATCACCTGGATCAGGTCGTTCGCGCGCACGAAGCCGGAGCCGATCCGCCGCAGCGGCACGGTATCCTCGATGAACAGGATGCGGTGTGGTTTCGCGCCGGCGTGGCGGGCGAACACCTGGGGCAGACCGCCGGGTGCCTGCCGTTCCGCCAGCGCCGCCGCGTGCTTGTGCAGGAAATGTTCGCTGGGCGAACCGCGCGCCGGACCCGCATCGCCGACGGCAAGCATCACGGACGGATCGTAGACCACGCTGAACCCGGCTTCGGCGATCCGCAGGCACAGATCGACCGTCTCGTACCCGGTCGCACATTCGTGGTCGAATCCGTCGAGTTGGGAAAGCAGCGCGGTTCGCACCAACAGGAAGGCCGGGGCACAGAAATCGACCGCACGAACGAAATTCGCCTCCGGCTCCAATGGTGACACACCGCGCTTGTAGTCGTGGGTACCGCCGGTATTCCACAGGATGCCGCCCGCCTGGGCGATGGTGCCAAGCCCTTGCAAGATCATTCCGCCGACGGCACCAATCGATTCATCCGCCGTCAGGCGGGCACGGGCTCGGTCCACCGATCCCGGTGCGATCCGACCCTCGCTGCACAGGAACAATACGGTTTGTGCCCCAGCAAGCTGTCGGCCCGTATCTGCTGCCCGCGACCAGCCGATATCGCTTTCGAACCGCAACACCTTGGCGCCCGGAACGTATTGTCCGATCGCGCTGGTTTCGTCCCCGGACGCGCAGTCGATGATGATCAGTTCGATGTCCGAAACCGTATTGGATCGCAGCGAGGCGATCGTGGCCATCGCTGCCGCGAAGCCATTCCGCACCACCATGACGACGCTGACGACGGGTTCGGCCTGGCATTCGAAGCGGTACCCGTGACGCCCGGCGATCGGCAATTGCGCGACGGCCGCTTGATGGAACAGATATTGGGCCTGCCCAACGGTGATCGTCTCGGTCTCGGGTCTGGCCGAAGGAAGCCCGGCGGCGGCGCCGATCGCCAGCCAGTGTGCATAGGCATCCGCCGCACGCCCCTGTTCCAGGTCCGCTCGCACCGGCGGTTGCGTGGCGTACCAGGCAAGATCGATGAAGGCGGTTGGCGCGCGCTTCTCCTTCGCACCGAACCGCAGGAAGTGCGCGTATCCGTTACGGAAACTGCGCGCTGTCACCACCGCCCGCAGGCCGGGATCGCGCCGCAGGTACCAGGACTCCGAAAAACTCTCCAGCGGATCGAATTCGGTCGACGTATCGTTGCACAAGTAATGATGCAGCGCACATTTCCACCGCTTTGCCGCGATCGTCGCGGCGACGTCGGGATAGCGCTTCAGATACCATGCCGGATCGAAATAAATTGATGTGCGCAACTCCGGCTCGCCGGATTCGATACGGTTCAGGTAGTGCTGGAAAACACCATTTTCACGGATCGCGGCAACGTCGGAGGAGTCGAAATGCGACAGATAGATATGTGGATCGAACAGCAGGTGGCCGATACGATCTTCCTCGATGCCGTGGCGCAGGTAATGATCGTAACCATTAAACAGCCCGAATTCGGCGAGAACCTCATTCGTCAGATCAGGATAGCGGTCACGATAAGCCAACTCATCGAACAGCCAATGCGCGGACCGATCCAGGGCGCCGCGCCGGCAATAGGCATCGAAGGCGGACCGCCAATCGCCGCCCGCCGCCACCCGCTCGGCGATTTGTGGATACATCTGCCGATGCCACGATTCGTCGAACATGCGATTGGGCGAATGACCCTGCCGCTGTCCGATCTCCAGGTAATATTCGAGAACCGCCGCCGGTTCGTCGGCACTGACGTCGGGGTAGGTGCGAAGATACCATTGCCAATCGAAGACTGCCCAGGGGATCATGGTTTCCCCAGGCAGCTTCAACACCTCACGAGCGGGCAGATCGAGCGGCCACATGGTCCGCGCCCGCTATAGCCGCCGCTTTACGTGCAGCACGCCAGCTTCGCGCAACGCATCGATTTCAGCTTCGGTATAGCCGGCCTGGGTTAGGATTTCGCTGCCATGTTCATTGAATTTCGGCGGTGGGCGGCGGGTGCCGCCCTTGGTGCGGCTGAATTTGATGGGCGTCCCGATGCCTTTGTACCAATCCAGTTCGGTGACCATGTCCCGATGCGCCGTATGGGGCGCGGCGGTGGCCTCATCCACCGGCAGTACCGGCCCGGCCGGCACACCCGCCCGGATCAGCCGCAACGCCAGTTCCTTGCCGTCCTGGTCGGCGAAGGCGGCAGCCAATGCCAGGGTCAGCGCGACGCGATTGACATTGCGTTCGCCGTTGTTGGCGAAGCGCGGATCGTCCGCCAATTCAGGCCGCCCGACCAACTCGCACAGTTTTCGAAACTGCCCGTTGTTGCCGCTGGCAATGAAGATCTCACAGGTCCGGGTCGGATACTTGTCGTAAGGCACAAGGTTGGGATGCGGGTTCCCGGTGCCCGCCGGACGCTTGCCATTGAGGAAGAAATTCGCCGCCTGCGGGTGCAGCAGCGCCATTCCGCAATCGTACAAGGTCATGTCCAGATACTGGCCCTGGCCCGAGTGGCCACGCTCATGCAGTGCCATCAGGATGCCGATCGCCGAATACAGGCCGGTTCCCATGTCGACCATGGCCGTGCCAAGCCGCATTGGACCGGTGGAGGCGTCGCCGTTGACGCTCATCAGGCCGGTCATGGCCTGCAGGATGGCGTCATAGCCGGGAAGGCCGCCCAATGGACCATCGCCGCCGAAGCCGGAGACGCGACAATGGATCAGACCCGGAAAGCGCTTGGACAGCACCTCCTCATAGCCCAACCTCCATTTTTCCATTGAGCCTGGCTTGAAGTTCTCGATCAGCACGTCGGCGCCTTCCAGCAGGCGCAGCAGCACGGCCTTGCCCTCGGGCTTGCCCAGATCGAGCGCGATCGCCCGCTTGTTGCGGTTGACGCCGATGAAGTAGCTGGCATCGTCCCCGTGGAACGGAGGGCCCCAGTCGCGGACCTCGTCACCCTGCGGCGGCTCGACCTTGATCACGTCCGCGCCGTGGTCGGACAGAATCATGGTGCAGTAGGGGCCGCCCAGCACGCGGGTCAGGTCGATGACCTTGATTCCGGCCAGGGCGCCCGCTGTTTTCGCGAGCCCCTTGCCGGCCGGCGCCGGGGTGATTGAACCATCCATCAGGTCGTGTTCTCCGTGTTGAAAAGAGCCTGGAACCGAGGGTGCCCGGGTTCCGCCACGCGTTATCCTAAGGCTTCGTGCATAAACAAATGCTTCGATGTTGGCACTGTCGCCCAGTCCCGTCATGGCAGGCGCAGGCCTGCCATCCACGCCTTTTTCCGAGACCTACACAGCAAGGCGTGGACGGCGGGCCTTCGCCCGCCATGACGATGAGAGGCCGGCGGCGTTCGCCGGACAATTCGCTTATTCCCCGGCGAGCCCTAAGGTTGCCGCCAGGACCTCCGCGCTCCGGCCGTTGGCGATGGCCGCCGACCGGCCGTCCCAGTGGATACCATTTACCCGGGCAAACGCGTGATCGGCATTCGGATAGACGTGGCTGACGGCGTGTGTGTGCCCCCGGGTTGCCGTGACAACCGCGGCACGTCCCTCGGGCGGGAAGAAGGCGTCCTTGTCGGCGATATGCATGATCAGCGGCTTCGTCACCTTGGGCAGGTCGCCCAGCAGACCGTCCAGTCCGACGCCGTAATAGGATATATTGGCATCCGCATCCGACTGCGTGGCCATCATGAACGCCAACCGGCCGCCAAGGCAGTAGCCCATGGTCGCAACCTTGCCATTGGCGCCGGGCAGTGTCCGGCAGGCAGCGACGGTGGCCTTCAGGTCCTCGATCCCCTTCGCCTGGTCGAAGGTCTGGAACAGTTCGAAGGCCCGTTTCCACTCGGCATCCGACTTGTCGGTGATGTCGATGCCCGGCTCGATCCGCCAGAACAAGTCGGGGGCCACGGCGATGAACCCCAGATCGGCGACCCAGGCGGCGATGTCGCGCATCGCCTGGTTGACGCCGAAAATCTCCTGGATCAGCACGACGACTCCGGCGGGCGTGGTCTTCGGTTCCACGACGTGGGCGGCGAACCCGCCGGTGCCGTCGGTGGCCTGGATGGCGATGCTGGGCATGGTCCGACCCTCCCTGAGTGACTGCGTCAGGTCGAGGATACAGGATGCGCGTTCGTGCTGACCAGACGTGGCTGGTTGGTTCGGGTATATTGCGCATGCACTTGGCATTATTGCGCGCGCGAAGGGGATGCACAGATTGCCAGCCAGACCGGTCTTTCCCGCGAGCAGCTTTACCGGTCGTTCAGCAAAACAGGCAATCCGACGTTGAAAACCACGATATCGGTGATGAAGGCGCTTGGGATCGAATTGACAGCCAAGGTCCACGCTTGACCACCAGGGGCGGTGCGTAACCATGTGTGCGTCAGACGACAGTTTGTCCGACGATATTGGGGACATGTGCGAAATCCCGGCGGACCGTCTGAAAACTCACGCCTGCCGGGATTTCGCATGATCCGTTGTCCTGAGAACGGCCCCGGGCTAATTCCGAGACTGCGTCAGGCCGTCGCAAGTTGGATAACCACAACGATCGACGAAAGCTGCCGATGCCGGTCATAACGAATAGCTGGCCCCGCGTCAGACCGCGGTTGCTGCTTTCCGCACCACGATCGTCGTCCATGGCCCTTGCGGCAACATCCGCTCCAGCCGAAGCCCCTGCGACCGGTGCGCCGCCAGCACCCAGCGCGCCTGGTTGGCGAGCAGCCCCGCCAGAATCGCGGTGCCGCCTGGAGCCAAATTCAACGCCAGATCACGCGCCATCAGGCACAGTGGGCGGGCGAGGATGTTGGCGAACACCAGGTCGTAAGGCCCGCTGCCGCGCACGAACGGGTCGCGCCATCCATCGGCCAGCCGAGCCGTCACCAGGTGCGTCACCCCATTCAGTTCCGCGTTTTCCGCTGCCACGCGTACCGCCCAGGGTTCGATATCGGTCGCCAGCACGGGCTGGTTCATCAACCGCGCCGCCGCCATCGCCAAAATCCCAGACCCCGTGCCCATATCCAAAATCCGCGACGGCCGGCGGCGCGCGACGGTTTCCAGTGCGACTAGACACCCGCGCGTGGAACCATGCTCGCCGGTTCCGAACGCCAGTCCGGCGTCCAGCGTCAGCGTGATCCGGTTCGGCGTCTCCGGTCCGGTCAGATGCGTGCCGCGCACCGCGAACCGCTCACCGATCAACTGTTCGGGGAACGATGCGTAGGTCCGGGCCAACCAGCCATCCGCTTCGGTTGGCGAACGCTCCAGCACCGGCGCTTCGCCGGTCATCACAGCCGCCACCGCCAGGGAGGACGCCAGTTCAGCCTCGTTGACGCCGACCTGCTTGACGCCCTCGACCCGCCAGATGCCGGTGTCGTGGTTACGGAAGAAACCAACCGTTTCGCACGCGTTGGCCAGGGCGGCTTCGTAGGCCTCCAGTGCGTCCTCCGTCACGCTGACGGCGACGGTTTCCAGCGGGATCGGATGATTGGCCATAAGAACTCTCTGTTTGATCGCGTGATTCACGCCTTCCGGCCTCCGGCCTCAGACGATCACGCTCAGGCACGCTCCACGAAGCGATCCAGCACGCGTTTGTCGCCGGATGTTTCGAAATGCACGTCCAGCTTGTCGTCGTCGACCGCATTGACCGTGCCGTAGCCGAATTTCTGGTGGAACACCCGCGCGCCCACCGGAATTTTGTCAGCCCGAGCGGGACGTCCGGGTTGCTCCCAGACGTCGATCACGCGGGGCGGGCGGGCGATCAGCGGAAACTGGCCGGAGAACGCTGTCGCCGCGTTGATCCGGGCGGTTCGAGACCCGCCAATCTGCGCCACATGTGCGTCGGGCAGTTCTTCCAGGAAGCGGCTGGGGATGCTGACCTGCCAGTTCGCATAAATCCGCCGATTGGCCGCATGACTGACGATCGCCCGCTTCCGCGCTCGGGTCAGACCGACATAGGCAAGGCGACGTTCTTCCTCCAACCCCTTGTTCCCGCTTTCATCCATCGACCGCTGGTTGGGGAAGACGCCTTCCTCCCACCCCGGCAGGAAGACAGTGTCGAATTCCAGTCCCTTCGCGCCGTGCAGGGTCATCAGGCTGACCTTGTCGGTGTCGGATCGGTCCTCGTTCTCCGTCACCAGCGCGACGTGATCGAGGAATCCGGCCAGCGTCTCGAAATCGGCCAGGGCGCGAACCAGTTCCTTCAGGTTTTCCAGCCGGCCGGGGGCCTCGGCGGATTTGTCCTGCTTCCACATCTCGGTGTAGCCGCTTTCGTCCAGCATCGTGGCGACGGTGACGACGTGGCCATCGACCGCCAGCATGTCTCGCCAATGGCCCATGTCGCGTAGAAGCGCGCCGATCGCCTCCTTCACCTTGCCTTTCAGGCCGGCGGTTTCCACCAGGCGGCCAGCAGCCACGGACAGCGGAACCTGCCACGCGCGGGAGGCTTCGTGCATGGTCCGCAGCGCCGATTCGCCGACGCCGCGGCGGGGCACGTTGACGATCCGCTCGAACGCCAGATCGTCGGCCGGCTGCACCGTGGCGCGCATATAGGCGATGGCGTCGCGGATTTCGGCGCGTTCGTAGAACCGCAGGCCACCGACCACGCGATAGGGGATACCGACCTGGATCAGCCGTTCCTCAAAGGCGCGGGTTTGGAAACCGGCGCGGACCAGGACAGCCATCTCGGCCAAAGGATGTCCGTCGCGGCGCAGTTCCTCGATCTTGCCGGCGACCATCTTGGCTTCTTCGTCGGAATCCCAGAGTTCGACGACGGAGACTTTTTCGCCGTCCTGGGCGTCCGTTCGGCCCGGGCGCAGGGTCTTGCCCAGCCGGCCCTCATTGTGAGCGATCAAGCCGGAGGCGGCGGCGAGGATGGAGGCGGTGGAACGATAGTTGGATTCCAGGCGGACGATGTGGGCGCCCTCGAAGTCTTTTTCGAAGCGCAGGATGTTTTCCACCTCGGCGCCGCGCCAGGAGTAGATCGACTGGTCGTCGTCGCCGACACAGCAGATGTTCTGGTGGCCCTGGGCGAGCAGCCGCAACCACAAATACTGCACCAGGTTGGTGTCCTGGTACTCGTCCACCAGGATGTAGCGGAACCGGCGATGGTAGTCGGCCAGCACGTCCGGCCGGGTCCGCAGGATCTCCGTCATGTGCAGAAGCAGATCGCCGAAATCCACCGTGTTCAAGGTGCGCAGGCGGTCCTGATAGGCGGCATACAGCGTCTGGGCCAGGCCGTTGGCGAAGTCGGAGTCTTCGTTCGGGGTAATCCGCGCCGGGGTCAGGCCGCGGTCCTTCCAGCGCTGGATCACCGCCATCAGCGCCGCCGGCACCCAACGTTTGGTATCGATCCGTTCCGCCTCCATCACCTGCTTCAGCAGGCGAAGCTGGTCGTCGGTGTCCAGGATGGTGAAGTTGGATGCCAGCCCGACCTGTTCGGCATGCCGGCGCAGCATGCGGGCGCACAAGGCGTGGAATGTCCCCAGCCACAGGCCCTCCGCGGGTTCGCCGAGGAGGGCGGAGACCCGTTCGCGCATCTCGCGGGCGGCCTTGTTGGTGAACGTGACGGCCAGCACCTGGTTCGGGAAGGCGCGTTTGGTCAGCAGGATGTGGGCGAATCGCGTGGTCAGCACGCGGGTTTTGCCGGTGCCGGCACCGGCCAGCACCAGCAGCGGGCCATCGACAGTTTCGACGGCCGCGCGCTGCTCGGGGTTCAGGCGGGTCAGGTAGTCTTGGGGAAGAGCGGATGAGGTCTGCACGCAATTGGATATAAGGCACTTCGGGGAGGGACGGAAATGTGCGTTCCACCAAGCTGCGGCACCTGCATCCACGGCCTCCGTTGCATTTCGGAAGGCGAACACAGATCGGCCAGCGGTCGTCCCTTTGCCAGAGGACGGTAGCATGGTCCCGCCTGGCCTGCCGGTTCGGATCGGCACCCGAGCGCATCGGGCATGGGGAGGTGACGGGTACCGTCCGCCGGTTTCGCCGAGGTGCCCGGCATCATGCTCGCACGGTGTAAAGCGTTAGCGCGGGTTGTTCTGGGCATGGCGTGCCAGCCTGCCGCGTGTCACACGGCGTCGCTGGTTGGAACCAGGCGCCCCACACCGGGACATAAGGACAAAATCGGCTACTGGAAGGCCGTTCCCCGGATTCGAGACCCAACAATTTCATCCAATCAGGCGTCGTCCACACTTTCAGGGGCTGGCATGTTTGTCGCCGGCTGAGAGTCGGAATTTTTTACACTTCGCAAGTGCCTCGGCATCATCGATCAATAATTTCAACAAGTTAAAAACTGGCATAGCCCTTGCATTGAACCTGCCACGCCTAAGACGCTGCCCACATGGTACCTGGAGAGATCGGATGAACCCCTACAAAGTCGCCCTTGTTGCAACGACCGCACTCGTGGCCAGCAATTCGCTGTCGTTCGCGAACGTGGTCGCGCAGACCGCAACCTTCAGTGCGTTGACCGACTGGGGAACGACACCCCAAACCCCCAACTTCACGCCGACCCAAAGCCTTGGTTTCGCGGGGTTCAATACCAGCCTTGGGACGTTGAACAGCATCACCATTACTATCACCGACAGCGTCAATGGCTCTCTTAACCTTAAAAACAGTGGCACCGGCTCGACGAGTGTCACCGGCAGTCTGTTGAACACGCTAAAATACTCCTATCCGAACCTCGCGCAGAAGTCGATTACCCTCGCCAGTTCGTCCTTTTCCGCGACGCTGGGAGCGGGAGCGAGTTCGGGTTTTCAGCCTGTCTCCGGTACCACGACCAGAAATGCGACCGTGAGTAGCGATCTCGCGGCGTTCGAGACGGCGTGGGCCGTCACCGCCGGCGACCTCGGGCAACTAACCATCGGCTCTGGCAATAGTAACGGTATAGCTACCTACACCGATACGGGCACACTGACGATCGTGGCAGACTACAACTACACGCCTGCGGCGCCTCCTCCTCCGCCGGGGGTTCCCGAGCCCGCCACTCTGTCCATCCTGGGAGCCGGTTTGACGGGCCTCGGCCTGCTGCGCCGCCGCCGGAAGTCAACCTAAACCAGATTGGCTTAGCCACACAAACGGAGCGGCCCTTCATCCGAGGCCGCTCCGTTTAGTATGTTTAGGTTGTGTGTCGGATATCTTTTTTCGCCGATGATTGGCTTGACCAGACGCGAGATCGTCCGGTGGGTGGACTGGCCGCGCCCAGTGTAAAGAATTCCGACAAGCTGAACGTGGTTTCATAGTGTCTTCGAATTTTGCCTCGGTCTCGTGGCCGAACTTCACAAAACAACCCGCCAACCGTCGAACAAGACCAGGTCGATGGTGGCCCGCCGCTAATCATCTGCAGCGTTCTCGCGACGTCAACATATCCGCGGTTCCCGCTCACAACTGACAAGTGATGTCCGGGTCAGGCGCGCATTTCAATTGATTGCCAGACCCTCTAGAACGGCACGCGACAACCGAATGTTCATGCGCGACTCCCTATGACCGAAGCAAGCGATACGGCCACCGACATCGATGCCGGGTTGGCGCACCATGAAGCCGGTCGGCTCGCCCAGGCGGAAGCGCTGTACCGCAGGGTTCTGGAACAAGAGCCCGATCACCCTGATGCGCTCAACCTGCTCGGTGTCATCCTGCAAGACACCGGCAATCTGACTGAGTCGATCGCTGTCCTGTCCCAGGCTGTGGCCGCCGATCCGGAATTTCCCGAGGCATTCGCGAACCTCGCCCGTGCCCAATGCGCCGCCGGCGATCCGGCGGCCGCGAAACGCAGCAGCCAACGGGCGATTGAGCTGGACCCGGACCTGGCCGAGGCACACCTGCAACTGGCCCGATCCCTGCTCGCACTGCAGGACGATGCGGCCGTCGTGATTGCCGCGACCCGGGCGGCAGCCCTGGCACCGGATTCGGCGGACGCGTTGCTCTTTCTCGGCCATGCCCAAGGCAAGTTGAAAGACTATCCCGCCGCCGCTGCTGCCTACCGCTCCGCCGAGCAACTGGCTCCCGACCGCTACGAGGTGGTGTTGAACCTCGGAATCATGCTGGCGGAATTGAATCAACTCGACGAAGCGACCATTTATTGCCAGCACGCCGTGACCCTGAAGCCGGACCACGCCAGCGCCTACGTCGCCCTGGGAGGGGTTTTGCGGCGATCGGAAGACTTTTCCGGTTCTGTCGAAGCCCTGAACCAGGCCGTCGAACGCGCACCGGACCATCTGGAGGTCCGGCTGCAACAGGGCGACAACTATGCCCTCATGGGGCGATTTGACGCCGCTGCTGATTGTTACAATCAGCTTCTCGCGCTGGATCCCGCATCGTCGGATGCGTTGAGCCGCCTGGCCGCGATCGGCAAACTGCCTGACGCGGCAAGCGCGCATGGCCTGTTGCAAGCGACCCTAAACGACCCGGCCAGATCGGAGATCGAGCGGTTGTCGGCAGGGTTTGCGCTGGGCTCGCTGCTGGACAAGGCCGGCAACTACGAAGCCGCCTTTGCGACGTACGCTGCCGCCAACCGGCTGGCGCTCGAATCGTTTGCCGTGTCCGCGGACAGGTTCGACCTCCCCCAATTTCGGCGGCGGCTCGATCAGCTCAGGACAGCCTTTGTTCCCTCTGCCCTTGAAGCGACGGCGGGCTGGGGGAATCCGTCCGAGGTTCCCGTCTTCATTGTCGGCATGCCGCGTTCGGGAACCACCCTGGTCGAGCAGATTTTGGCCAGCCATCCAAAGGTCCACGGGGCAAGCGAGCTGAAGGATATGTTCGAGATCGCCGGGCGCCTGGAAGGCGACGCACCAGGACTCTCGCCGGCCACCTGGGATCCCGCCGCCGTTCGGGACCAGGCCGCGGCCCAACTCGCGCGGTTGCAGGCACTCGGCGGATCGGCGGATCGGGTCATCGACAAGCTGCCCGACAACATCATGCAGCTTGGCCACATCGCCGTGTTGTTCCCGAATGCGCGGGTCATCATTTGCCGTCGCGATCCACGTGATGTCGGTCTGTCGTGCTTCTTTCAACGCTTCCGCGACGGCATGGCCTGGGCGTACGATCTGACGGACACGGCGGCGCGGACGTCCGAGATCGAGCGGCTGGCCGATCACTGGCGCAATGTCCTTCCCCTGCGGATGGTGGAGATCAACTACGAGACACTGATTGGCGATCTGAAGGGCGAAAGCCGTCGCCTGATCGACTTCCTCGGACTCGAGTGGGATGACGCCTGCCTGTCATTTCATGAAACCCAGCGGGCCGTGCAGACAGCAAGCTTCTGGCAGGTGCGCCAGCCGCTCTATTCTTCTTCCGTCGGACGCTGGCGGCATTATTGCCCGTATATCCAGCCATTGCTGGATGGACTGACAGGTCTGGTCGCGACCGACGACACGCAGCTGTCGGTGCCGCGGATTTTGGCCGAGGCTCGGTCTTTCCTGTTGGCGGGCCATATCGAACCCGCGGAATCGGCCTACCGCCTGGTCATCGAACGTCAGCCGGACAACATCGAAGCCCTTCACCGCCTCGGCCAACTGGTCCGTGGCCGAGGTGACCCAAGGCAGGCTGCGTCCTTGCTTCGCCGTGCCGCCGCCGGCCGGCCTGGTGACGGTGAATCGTTGGTTGAGTTGTCCCGCGCCTATCGCGCGATGGGTGATTTTCACGCATCGGCGGAAACCGCCAGCGAAGCGGTCGCGCTGAACGAATCTGACGCGGCGGCTCAATTTTTGCTGGGAAGTGCCCGGCTGGATCTGAATGATCCGGTCGGCGCGACAGAACCGCTGCAACGCGCCATCGCGTTGGCCCCCGAATTTGCCGACGCTCAGCACTATTTCGCCATGGCCTGCATGCGGTTAAAAGACTTTCGATCCGCTGCCGCCGCGCTGCGGGAAGCGGTACGGCTGAATCCGGACGACGCCGAGTACCTGACGAAGTTCGGCCGGGTGCTGTGCGAACTCGACGAGTACACCGTGGCTCTGCCCAGTCTGCGTCGGGCGGTCGAGTTGGCACCCGCGGATGGCCGGGTCCACCTGGCCTTGGTTACCGCGTTGTGGGGCGCGCGGGACGTCGCGGCGACCGAGGTGGCGTGCGATAAAGCCCTGCTCGTCGCTCCGGACACCGCCGAACTGTGGGTGCATAGCGGCTATTGCAAGGCGGCACGCGGCCGGTTTGCCGAGGCGGCGGATTGCTACCGTAAAGCAATCGCCCTCGAACCGGACCTCGACTCACCGCTTTATGGGCTGGTTTCCGCCGGTCACCTGGCGGAGGTTCAACCGGACGCCGCACGGCTGCGTAACGTGCTTGACGACCCAGGCAAGGCGCAGCGTGAGCGGGCTGGCGCGGGCCACGCTCTGGGCGAACTGCTCGATCGCGCCGGCGATTATGACGCGGCCTGGGATGCGTATGCGGCCGCCAACCAACTGGCTCGCGCATCGCATCAGGCCACCGGCCGCGCATTCGATCCAATTGCCCTCGATGCATATGTTGAAACGATCATCGCGAATTTTCCGCCCGGAACGTTCCCGGCCACCACAGGTTCGGGCAATGCGTCCGATCTTCCGGTGTTCGTGGTCGGCATGCCACGGTCCGGCACGACCTTGGTCGAGCAAATCGCCAGCAGCCATCGGACTGTCTTTGGTGCCGGAGAACGCGACGACATACGCAACATCGTCGTTCGGCTACAGGCCGGTCAGGCCGATCCACGGCCTATCGCCTGGGACCCGGCCGCCATTGCCCACGAGGCAGCGGCGCATTTGCAAAAGCTGCGTCTTTGGGGGGGAGACGCCACACGGGTCATCGACAAGTTGCCCGACAATTTTCAGTGGCTCGGGCCTATCGCGATGCTGTTCCCGCGTGCCCGGGTCATCATCTGCCGCCGGGATCTCCGGGACGTCGGCCTATCGTGCTACCTGCAGCATTTTGGCGACAATTTGCCGTGGGCGACCAGCCTCGCCGATATCGCTTGTCGGGCGCAGACCTTCGAACGGTTGGTGTCGCATTGGCGGGCCGTGCTGCCGCTGGATATTCTGGAAGTGCAGTACGAGGATCTGGTCCATAATTTGGAGTTCGAAAGCCGGCGCCTCATAGAATTCCTTGGATTGGAATGGGATCCCGCCTGCCTCGCGTTCCATGAGACCGAACGGGCGGTCACGACAGCCAGCCAATGGCAAGTACGCCAGCCATTGTTCACCAATTCGATCGGCCGCTGGCGACACTATAGCGGGCATTTGCAACCCTTGCTCGCCGGATTGGCCGGACTGGTACCGTCCGACGGCGATGCGGATTGGGATTCCCTGGCCGCCGAACCAGCGGCGGCGCTGACAATCGCGGTGTCTCATCACCGCGGTGGCCGCCTCGACTATGCGGAGCCGATCTACCAGGCGTTGTTGCGGCGCGATCCGGATGATGCGGCCACGCTGCATCTGCTCGGACTGCTGCGGCTGGATCGTGGACAGCCGGCGGAGGCAATTGCGCTGATCACCCACTCCCTGGCACTGCGGCCCAATGTCGCAGCCGTGCTGGCTGCCCTCGCCCGTGCCCATTGTGCCGGCGGTGATGCCGAGGCCGCGGTCGAGGTCGCCCGGCAAGCGGCCGGTCTCGACCCGAACCTGCCCGAGGCATGGGCCGCGTTGGCAACGGCACTGACCCGCCTGAAGGATGACGAAGCCGCCACGCAGGCGTGGCATGCGGCGCTGGCGTTGAAACCCGGTGACCCGGGATTGCTGATCGATTTCGCGGGATCGCTCGTCCAGCTCGATCACCTTGATCAGGCGTTGGCGACCTATCGCCAGGCCGCTTCCCTGGCACCTGGCGACCCGCGTGCGCTGTTTGGTGTCGCCCATGCCCAGTTGCACGCCGGGGACGCCGCCACGGCGGCCGACACGTGCCGGCACGCGCTTGAGACGATGCCGGATTGGTCGAGGATGTGGATGTTGCTGGCCAATTGCGAGGCCATGCGGGGCCGGTTCGATGCCGCGGCCGAAGCCTACCGACGCACCTTGGCGCTCGAACCCGGGTTGATTGACGCGTTCCATGATCTTGTATCGATGGAGGGGCGCTTCGACGACATTGCGGCGACGCATGTAGCACAGAACGTGCTGGAGGACCCGGCCCGGCCGGTAAGGGACCGCGTCGCGGCGGGATTCGCGCTTGGAAAAATCCACGACCGGTCGGGCGCGTATGATCAGGCTTTTGCTGCTTTTGCGCTAGGCAACCGGCTGCTGCGTGACGATCGTGCGGCACGCGGGTATGTCTTCGATCGAAACCAGTTTCGTGCCCTGGTGGACCGGCAGATCGCCGCGATCAATCGGCAGACGTTCGCCGTCACGGCGGGATGGGGTAATCCGTCCGAGGCGCCCGTATTCATCGTCGGAATGCCACGCTCCGGTACCAGCCTGGTGGAACAGATCGCCGCAAGCCATCCGCTCGTGTTTGGTGCTGGCGAGCAGAGTGAGATTTTTCACATTCTGACGACACTGGACGGCGGGCCGACCGTCCGCCGTCCCGCCGTCGCCTGGGATCGGGAAGCCGTGCGCCGCGAAACGCTCGCGCACGTCCGATACCTGCGTGGCCTCGGCGGCGACGCTGTCCGGGTCATCGACAAGCAGCCGGACAACATCCAGTGTCTCGGCCAGATCGCCGTGCTGTTCCCGCATGCGCGCATCGTGGTCTGCCGGCGTGACCTGCGGGACGTCGGCCTGTCATGCTTTTTCCAGTATTTTCGCGAGGACGAACTGACCTGGCCCGACGATCTCGTGGACTGCGCGTTCCGTGCCCGGGAAGTCGAACGTCTGATGGACCATTGGCGCAAGGTGCTGCCGTTCCCCATCCTGGAGATCGACTACGAGACCCTGATCGCCAATCCGGAAAGCGAAAGCCGCCGGTTGATCGACTTCCTCGGCCTGGAATGGGATCCGGCGTGCCTCGCTTTCCATGAAACGGAACGGACCGTGATGACCGCCAGTCACTGGCAGGTGCGTCAGCCGTTGTATGCGAGTTCGGTCGGACGCTGGCGCCATTATCGCCGGCACTTGCAGCCCCTGCTCGCCGGACTGGCTGGACTGGTTCCCTCAGACGGCGATGACGATTGGGACTCGCTGGCGAGTGACCCGGCGACGGCGCTGGCCATCGCGGTGTCCCACTATCAAGGTGGTCGGCCCGACCATGCGGAGCCGATCTACCGGGCCGTGCTGCGGCATAACCCTGACGATCCGGTCGCGCTGCATCTGTTGGGGTTGCTCGTGCTGGATCGGGGAGACCCGGCGGAATCGATCGCATTGATCACCCGCTCCCTGACGCTGAGACCCGACCTGGCTCCGGTGCTGGCAGACCTGTCGGGGGCTCACCGCGCGGCGGGCAATGCCGAACCAGCGGTCGAAGCAGCCCGCCATGCGGTGGCCATCGACCCGGCTTTGCCTGTCGCGCTGGTGCAACTCGGCTACGCACTGCTCATGCGGGAGGACACCGCCGGCGCGGTGGAGGCATTGCAACGCGCGACCGAGGTCGCTCCGATGCTGGCTGAGGCCTGGGTCGGTTTGGCAACGGCGCAGTCCGGTCACGGGAATTACGAGGGCGCCTCGGACGCGTGGGAGGTCGCGCAGACGCTGCGGCCGGACGACCCCGGATTGCTGACCGAGTTCGCGGCGTCGCTGGCCGAACTGAAGCGCTTCGAGGAGGCGTTGGCAGCCTATCGACAGGCCGAGACCTTGGGGTCCGGCAATCCCCGCGTGCAATACGGCATTGCCGACTGCCTGATGCACAGTGGCGACGTGGCAACGGCCGCCGACATATGCCGGCAAGCGCTCGTGATCACCCCGGATGCAAGGTTCTGGCTGTTGCTGGCCAATTGTGAGGCCGCGTTGGGCCATTTTGACGCCGCCGCCGAGGCGTGCCGGCAAACCTTGGCGCTCGACCCTGCATCGGCGGGCGCGCTCCACGACCTGGTCGTTTTAGGACAGCGCCACGATGACGACGCGGTAAAGCAAGCGGCCAGGGTGGCGTTGGACGACCCGTCCCGGCTGGTGCGAGACCGCGTCTCGGCGGGCTTCGCGCTGGGGCAGGTGTGCGACCGGCATGGCGCGTATGACGAGGCTTTCGAGGCCTACGCCCTCGCCAACCGCCTGTTGCGTGAGGATCGCAACGCCCATGGTTTCGTGTTTGATCGCGATAAATTTCGGAACTTGGTGGACCGGCAGATCGCGACGTTCGATCCACGCCTGTTCGCCGCCAGCACGGAATGGGGCGATCCGTCCGAACAGCCGGTGTTCGTTGTCGGTATGCCGCGGTCCGGCACAAGCCTGGTGGAGCAGATCGCCGCCAGCCACAGGCTGGTGTTCGGCGCCGGTGAGCAGGCGGAGATATTCGGACTTCTGACCTCGTTGGAAACCGAACATGCAAGTCATCACCCTGTTGGGTGGACGCGTTCATCCGTTCGGCGCGAAGCCACCGCCTATGTGCAACATCTCCGCGGTTTCGGCGGCGACGCCGCGCGGATTATCGACAAACAGCCGGATAACATCCTGTGTCTTGGCCAGATCGCCATATTGTTCCCGCGAGCCAGGATCGTGGTCTGCCGACGGGATCCGCGCGATATCAGCCTGTCCTGCTTCTTCCAGTATTTTCGCGACGACCCCCTGGTATGGACCGACGACCAGGAGGATTGCGCGTTTCGGGCGCGCGAGATCGACCGCCTGATGGACCACTGGCGCAAGGTGCTGCCAATCCCCATCCTGGAGATCCAATACGAGACCTTGGTCGGCAACCTGGAACGCGAGAGCCGCCGGCTCATCGATTTCCTCGGACTGGACTGGGATCCGGCGTGCCTCGCTTTCCACGACACCGAACGAACCGTGATGACCGCCAGTCACTGGCAGGTGCGGCAGCCGCTTTATACCGGTTCGATCGGCCGGTGGCGCCATTATCGACGCCACATCGGGCCGCTACTGCGGGCGTTGCAGGGGATGGTCCCGGCGGACGATTACGGCTGAATCGCTGCGTGGCGTCCGGTCACGCACGCATCTCAGGCCGCGACACCTGCCCGAACCCCGAGTACATGCGCAATCGCATACGTCAGGTCCGGACGGTTCAGCGTGTAGAAGTGGAATTCATCCACACCGTTCGCCTGTAGCAGCCGAACCTGCTCCGCCGCGACCACCATGCCGACCATCCGGCGGGTTTCCGGGTCGCTTTCGGTGCCCTCGAACAACCGCCCCATCCAGGCTGGCACGCTGGCACCGCACATGTCGGAAAACTTTACAGCCTGCGCGAAATTGGACACGGGCATGATGCCCGGCACAATCGGGGCGGTAATTCCGGCCGCCAAACACAAGTCCAGGAAGCGCAGATAGGTCGAGGTATCGAAAAAGTACTGGGTGATCGCTCGGGTTGCCCCGGCGTCCAGCTTGCGCTTCAGGTTCTCCAAATCCCCCACTGGGCTGGATGCACCTGGATGCACCTCCGGATAGGCCGCGACGGAAATCTCGAAAGCCGCCACCTTGTGCAGCCCGGCAACCAAGTCGGCGGCATAATGATAACCGCCCGGGTGCGGCTCATACGCCTGGCCCGGCGGCGGATCGCCGCGCAGCGCGACGATGTGGCGCACGCCCGCCTCCCAGTAGCCACGCGCGACCTCGTTCACCTCATCCTGCGTCGCGCCGATACAGGTCAGGTGCGCGGCGGGCACCAGGCTGGTTTCTTTCACGATCCGGGCGACCGTGGCATGGGTGCGCGCCTGGGTCGTCCCACCGGCGCCATAGGTCACCGACACGAACCGCGGTGCCAGCGGGGCCAGCCGGTTGATGCAGGTCCAAAGCTGTTGCTCCAGCGCCTCAGTGCGCGGCGGAAAGAACTCGAACGAGAGTTTCGGCGCGGGGTGGCCGGCCAGCCGCATCGGCAGCGCGGAAAAGCGCGGGCCGGTCAGCCAGCGCTGCAATGTGGCGGAGGCGGTGTCGGTCTGTTCGTCCATTGCCGCTGAATCCTAGGTTTTGACCCGAAACGCAAGTGAATCCCGCCGGGGCCGATGTGGGAATTCCCTAACCGGCCCGCTTCGTGGTATGCGCTTGCCGCTGCGTGGTTCACGGAAAACTCAATACCGGGGTGTTCCAATTCGCTGCACACTCGCCATGTGACCGTCTGCCGGGACACGCGCGCTGTAGTCGCGTCCGGAACTAACCCGAGGAATTGATGCGACCTAGTCCTATTTCCCGCCCATCGTTCTCCGGGACGGCCAGATTTTTCGCTGTCTTGGCCCTGGTCGGCTTGGGTCTGTCCGCGTGCGCGACCAAGCCGCCGGCGAGCGACCCCGACGCCTTGGCCGACTATCAGCAGACGAATGATCCGCTGGAACCGACCAACCGGGTCTTCTACGCGATCAACAACGGTCTCGACACGGTCATCCTGCGGCCGGCGGCGCTGGCCTATCGCTTCGCGGTGCCTGCCCCGGTGCGCGACGGCATCCATAATGTGCTGTCCAACCTCGGCACGCCCGTCGAGCTCGGCAACGACGTGTTGGAAGGCAAACCCCGGCGCGCCGGCGACACGACGATGCGCTTCCTGATCAACACGACGGCCGGCGTTGGCGGCATCTTCGACGTGGCGAAGAAGTTGGGCTACCCGGATCACGACGCCGATTTCGGCATGACTTTGGCGCTGTGGGGCGTCCCGGAGGGGCCGTTCCTGTATCTGCCGGTCCTGGGACCCAGCGACCCACGCGATGCCACGGGCTTCGGCGTGGACATCCTGATGGACCCGTTCACATGGATGGGTCCACCCAGCAGCACCGGCCTCACGGTGTTCAAATGGACGCGCTATGGGCTGAACGCAGTTGACTCGCGGGAGCGCGTGCTTGATGCCCTCGACTCGATCAAGAAGACGGCCCTCGATCCGTACGCGACGTTCCGCAGCCTGTATCGCCAGCATCGTCACGCCCAGATTGAGGAGTTGCGCAACGACCATCGTGCCACGGTCCCGGACTGGTTCCCACAGCCGGCGGCCGCGTCCGCGAAGTGATCGATCCCGTTACCGGAGTTCGGATATAATATGACTTACCGTCGGCACTTTCTGACCTTCGCCGCCGCATCGGCGCTGTTCCCGCTCTCCGTCCGCGGCCAAGGCACCGACAAGGCTGCCGCGTTCGTGAAATCAACCGGTGACAGACTGGTCGCGATCGTCAACGGCCCTGGTTCGGCCGTATCGAAGCGTGCGGCCATGACCCAGGTCCTGGACGCCGACGTCGATGTCGACGGGATCGGCAAATTCTGCCTTGGCCGCTTTTGGCGCCAGGCGACGCCGCAGCAGCAGCAGCAATATCTGGCGCTGTTCCACGAGGTTCTGGTCACCAATATCACCTCCAAGCTCGGGGAATACCAGGGTGTGACATTCACCATGGGCCGCACCAAGCCACAGGATGAGGAGGCGGCAGTCTCGACCACGGTGGTCCGCCCCAACAATCCGCCCACCGCGGTCGATTGGATCATCGCCAATCCATCGACCGATCCCAAGATTATCGATGTGGTGGCGGAGGGCACGTCGCTGCGGCTGACCCAGCGCCAGGATTACGCATCCTACCTGACGCACAACCACGACAGCGTCGACGCGCTGATCGCGGCGATGAAGAATCAGGTCTCGCGAAGCGGGTAACGGACCGGCGCTCCCCGAGCGTCAGCTAAATCGGTCCGGCAAAGCGTGGATCAAACGATGCTTTCGTACAGGATCATCGTATAGCCGCGTTGCTCGAACGACCCGGCTTCCCGCATGCCGATGCCACCGAGCACCATGCGGGAGCCGAAATTGCTTTCGCGGGCGGCCGCGACGATGCGGGACAAACCGGCTCGGTCGTGCCCAAAACGCAGGGCGGCGAAAGCGGCTTCCCGTGCCAGTCCGCGCCCCTGAGCCTCGGGCCACAGGGCGAAGCGCAATGCCACCCCACGGCCATCCGTCCGGTGCTCCAAACCGGTGATCCCGACGAAACGGCCGGATTCACGGATCGCCCAGATGCCGAAGCCGTGCTGCCCCCATGCGATCACGTTGTGCGCCAGGTCGTCGGCCGTCTGCGTGAGGTCGCGAACGCCGCCCAGCATGACGGCGAAAACGGCGGGATCGGCCTTGATCGCCCGCAGGTCGGCCAGATCGCCGCCTCCCACGGGACTCAGGACAAGCCTGGCGGTTCGCAGCACCCAGGCCGGGTTCATGGCGGGCCCGGCGCGACGGTTTGTTCAGCCGCGGGGAAATCAGGAACGGTAGCCGGGATCGATCGTATCGAGTTGTCGAAGATACGCCGGCCACTCGGCCGACGCCCGTCCCCGGTCATGCTGTTCGTATTGTGCCGCGACCCGTTCGCACACGTTCCCCGGGATTTCCAGCAATTCGGCACCCGTCGCTTCCATTTGCAACTGGATCCGTGCCGCGCGCACGAACTCCTTCATCAGTGAGAACGCCTCGCGCGCGGTTTCCCCGACGGTGGTGATGCCGTGGTGGCGCATGATCAGGGCGCGATTCTTCCCCAGCGCGGCGACGATGCGCTCACGTTCGTCGAAGCTGTCGGTCAGGCCTTCGTAATCGTGGTAGCCGACGCGGTTGTAGAAGCGCATGGAATTCTGCGACAGCGGCCGCAGCCCGTGCTTCAGCCCGGAGAGCGCGATGCCTTCCTCCGGATGGACGTGAACGGAACACTGAACGTCCGGCCGGCCGCGCAGGACGCCGCTGTGCAACGTGAAGCCGGGACGATTGACGCCCGACCGCTCATCCAGGTCGTCGTCCATGCTGACCTCGACCAGGTTGGAGGCGGTGACTTCGGTGTAGAGCAGTTCATGCCGCTTGATCAGGAAATGGCGTGGGTTGGACGGAACGCGCATGGCGGCATGGTTGAAGATCACATCGCCCCAGCCGTAATGGGCGAGCAGCCGGTAAACGGCCGCGAGATCGAGCCTGGCCTGGTAGTCGGTGTCTGCTTGAATTCCGGTTTCGGCGTCCATCGGCGTGTCTCCCAACACGATGTCGATGCTTCGAATACCGCCGGGACGCGGACAGGGCAAATGGTTGCGTGCGTGGGCGGCCCGATACTAGGGTTGGCGGATCGGTAAGGGGGGGCGCCGGGATGAATATCAAGAAAGGCTACAAACAGCTTCTTGCCGAAGCGAACGCGGAAATCGAAACGGTGCCGGTGGAAAGTGCGATCGGTCTCGTGGGCAATCCCGATGTGGTGTTCGTCGATCTGCGCGACCCGCGGGAACGGGAGCGCGAGGGCAAGATGCCTGATGCCTTCGCGTGCACGCGCGGCATGCTGGAGTTTTGGATCGACCCGGAAAGCCCCTACGCCAAGCCTGTTTTCACCGAACCGAAACGTTTTATCTTCTTCTGCGCCGGCGGGTGGCGCTCTGCTTTGGCGGCGAAGACCGCGCAGGATATGGGGTTGGAGAACGTCGCCCACATAGAGGGCGGCTTTGGCGCCTGGAAAAAGGCGGGCGGCCCGGTCACGAACTGAGGAAGGTCCGGGCTTTGCCCGGAACCCGCAAAGGGTCGGCGACCCTTTGATCCGGCTTAAAGGCGCGTCGCTCCTTGGAGGCTCCCCGATCTCCCCTAGGTCCGGGACCCCGCCTCCAGCAGATCGGCCGGCAACCACACACGCTGCACGCGCCATGCGCCGTGCCGTAAATCCATTTCCAACTTGATCACATCGGCCTGACCCGGCGGCTTAAGGCTGACCATAAACGTCGTCGGACTGTCGAAGAACGCCCAATTCACATGGACATCGGCGCCCCGCGGCTGGGGACGAACGGGTTCGGTCGCGGCGGCGGCCAGCAGCGCCTTTGGCGTTATCGCCTGATCAATGGCGCTCGACGCGATTCCGCGTGCAAACGACGCACCGAAGGGGGGCAGTGCGGCGCTGGCCTTCTGATCGGGAGCATCGGCGGCCAGGTCGCACATATCCTCCTTGATCCCCTCCCGCACCGCCGGCCAATCGACCAGCGCTTCCAGCGTGGCTGCGTCGGCGCTGCGGATCGCCGACCCAAGGCGATACAACGCCACATACGGGTAGGCGACATAGGCGACACCCACACTCAGAACCGTCGCAAGAAGTGGCCATCTGGCACGCATCTGTACGCTCCGTCGCAAAAGGGTCTCATTTTGAGGCCGTCGCTGGACATCCGGCAGCATAACGCGGCTGACGGGGTTTCGTCTGTCGCTCTTTCAAGACAATACGCCACAACTGGTTGATAACAGGTTAACTCTGTCGTGAGTGTCTGATCCTGTCATACACAACGGGGTCGGTGACGCCTTCCGTGCCGAACAACAGGACGCGGCTGTGGTTGGTAAGGCGCAACGCCGCCCTGGCAGCAGGATCGGCCGCCGCCAGCAGCAGCCCCGCGAGGCCGGCGACACCCGACTCGCCGATTTCGTGCCCCTGCGCGGACAAAAACCGCAGGCAGCCGATCGCCGCTTCGTCGGGAATCGACATGAAGGCGAAAGCCGCACGCTCCAGT
Source organism: Acidisphaera sp. S103 (assembly GCF_009765975.1). GTDB lineage: Bacteria > Pseudomonadota > Alphaproteobacteria > Acetobacterales > Acetobacteraceae > Rhodopila. The sequence continues at coordinate 236,034 of NZ_LMUJ01000048.1, forward strand.
TCCTGCCATGCCAGCAGGCTGGGTTCACCACAGGCCAGCCCAGCCATGATGGTGTCCAGATCGCCCTGCACGACCGTTGGCGCACCATTGGCAGCGCTCGCCAACAGGCACGCGGCACGATCCGGTTCGACCACGACCAGCAACGGCGCCGGCGTGAACCGCGCCCGCATCTGCACCGAGACGGAAGCCGCCGCCCCGCCGACGCCGGCCTGTATGAACACATGCGTCGGCGGCGCACCGGTCCACTGATCCGCCGCCTCATCCGCCATCAAGCGATAGCCTTGCATCACGTCGCGCGGCACCTCCGTGTACCCGGGATAGGAGGTGTCCGAGACCACGAACCAATTTTGCTGCCGAGCCTGCTTGTCGGCCTCTCGCACCGCATCGTCGTAGTTGCCGGAGACCCGCACCACCTCGGCGCCGAAGCGGGCGATAGCATCCACCCGGCCCTGGCTGACGGTTCCGTGCACGAAGATCACGCAGCGGCAATGAAATTGTTCCGCGCCCCACGCGACCGAACGGCCGTGATTGCCGTCGGTCGCGCAGGTGACGGTGATGGCTTGTGTGGCGTCCAGATACCGGCCGTCCGTCAGGTCCCCCGACGTCGCGGCACGGGCGATGTCTTGGCGCGACAATTCCGCCGCCAGCAGATTGGCCACCGCGTACGCGCCACCCAGCGCCTTGAAACTGCCGAGGCCGAACCGACTGCCTTCGTGCTTGATTCGCACCTCGGCCACGTCAGCGATGCCGGGCAGTGTCAGCAACGGGGTCGGCTCGTATCCCGGCCAACCGGTGATCGTCGCCTTCGCCCGGCGAAATCCGGCGGTCGGCAGGATGGTGACGCCTGGGGTCCCATGTCGCGGATTGACCAGCCAGTCGAACTTTTGTGGATCGATCATGTGGCAACGGTGGACCGGCGGCTTCGTCGGTGCAATCTAGCCGCGTCGATGGAGGGTTCACGATGAAAATTTCGATCCTGGGCGGTGGTGGCTTCCTTGGCCGCAAAATCGCGGCGCGGTTGGCGCAGGACGGCACGCTGGGCGGCAAGCCGGTCACGGCATTGACCCTGTTCGACATGGCGGAACCGCCGAAGCCGGATGCGTCCTTTCCAGTCACCTCGGTTGGCGGCGACGTCGTCGCGTTGCCGGACAGTGCGATCCCAGCGGGAACGGACGTCGTCTTCCACCTCGCCGCCGTGGTCAGCGCCCAGGCCGAGGCCGACTACGATCTCGGCCGCCGGGTCAACATCCGTGGCACCGACGCCGTGGTCGATCGCTGCCGGGCGCTGGGGACCCGGCCGAGGGTGGTGTTCACCAGTTCCGTGGCAAGCTTCAGCACCAATCAGAACACCACGCTGCCCGACAATACGCGGCAAATCCCCGGCAACAGCTATGGCGCCCAGAAGGCCGCCGCCGAACTGATCTTGGCGGACGCATCGAGGCGTGGCTTCCTCGATGCCGTTTCGCTGCGGCTGCCCACCGTTATCGTCCGTCCCGGGCGTCCGAACAAAGCCGCGAGTTCCTTCTTTTCCGGCATCGTGCGGGAACCGCTGCTCGGTCTGGACACCGAACTGCCGGTTGGCGACGACTTCGCCGTCTGGGTTTGCAGTCCGCGGCGCGCGGTGGACTGGCTGCTGCATGCGGCGGCGCTGGATACCAGCAAGATGGGACTGGACCGCAGCATAGACCCGCCCGGCATCAGCACCACCGTCGCCCATTTGCTCCAGGCGTTGGAGGCAGTGTCACCGGGTGCATCGTCGCACGTGAAGCGGGTCGCCGACGAAACCATCGCCGCGATCGTCTCGACCTGGCCACCGGCCTTCGAAGCCCTGCATGCTCGGACACTGGGTTTTTCCGCTCACGAACCGATCCTGGACGTGGTCCAGGCGTTCATCGAAGACGATTTGGAAGCGACAAAGACCGATCGTGCACGCTAACGCGAGAGGGGTGCGGGTTGTCGCAGCGGTCGGCGGCGTCGCGCATGCGGGTGCGCCACGGATGGGCATGATCGATTCGAACGCGATTTCGCAGCCAAGGATTCCAACGCCATTGCTCATTGTCTAAGCGGTGAATCCTGTATCGACACGGGCATGCACGACGGCGCCAACCAGGCACAGCCATCGCTGCGCAATTCACCACGCCGTGGAGCACACGACGTTCTCAATGCATATTGATAACGAATGCGACATCACATTTCAGTCGACAGTTTAGTTCGCACGTTGAATGCCGGACCACAGGTCGGGGGTCCCAGTCAGAGTGATATGAAGCAGCCTCTTCGAATAAAACAGATAAAAACTTGGGTCGGCTCAGAGCGAAGCCGGTACCTGGTTGATCATGGTTCAGGGCCAGCCTGCGGTGCTTGAGGTCACATGGCGGAATCGGCACGGCCGATCAGGTGCCGGGGCACCGGCACAATCCCCCCGGCACCAACCGATATTTTTACCACAGTGATGCCCCAATCGCGGGATGGAATGTTGCGTGGGGCCGGCTCCGGTTCCAAAACACCTTCCGCCTCTTTTCTCTTTACCTCGGCTGGACGTCGCGAATGCCGACATTGCACGGCGATACTACTTTAGCGGGCCCGGAAGGCGCCCGCCTGACAGCCGCGATTGCGTCTACTCGCCAAGATGAAGTGACGACCAGGCGAGCCCAGGTCCGGCGTCCCCGCCGTCCGATCGGGTCCGCCGTCCTGCACGCGCCGCAGATGTTGCGTGCCCTGGTTCGCGCCGACGAAATCTGGCTCGTTGTTCTCGCCGCATTCGTCGGCTGTGCCAGCGGCATCATGGTCTGGCTGATGACCGCCACGACGCAGCTCGTCCACGAAACCTTGTTCGGTATCGGGCACATGCAGCGGCTCAGCGCGATGGCGTCGCTCGCACCACTAAAAACGATCCTTGTGCCAGCGATTGGCGGCCTCGTTCTCGGCATTGTGACACTCGGGATTACCCGGATCCGTGCGCGCCGGGCCGTCGATCCGATCGAGGCCAACGCCCTTTACGGTGGTCGGATGTCGATGAACGACAGCCTGATCGTCGTGCTGCAGACCATCATGTCGAACGGCGTCGGCGCCTCTGTCGGATTGGAGGCGGGCTACACCCAGATCGGTTCCGCGCTCGCCTCCCGCTGGGGCCACGCGTTCCGGGTCCGGCGCAACGACCTGCGTCTTCTGGTGGGCTGCGGTGCCGCCGCCGCGATCTCCGGCGCGTTCAATGCCCCGCTGACCGGGTCATTCTATGCATTCGAGTTGGTTATCGGTACCTATACCCTGGGGTCGTTCGCCCCAGTGGCCGTTGCCGCGCTGGTGTCCCAGGCCGTGGTGCGTGCCCTTGGTGGGACGATCTTCGACCTTGCCCCGCATGTCCCCAGCCATATCGAGCCGCTCGATTACATTCCGATCCTTGCCCTTGGCATGCTTTGCGCGCTGCTGGGTATTTCCATCATGCGCGGGGTCACGATCACCGAGGATCTGTTCCGCAAAAGCCGTGTTCCTGTCTGGCTCCGTCCCGCTATCGGTGGACTGGCGATCGGCACGTTGGCCCTGGTTACCCCTGCCGTGCTCTCGTCCGGTCACGGCGCCATCGGTCCCGCCTTCGAGACGCATGACACGCTGCGCTGGGTGGTGCTTCTGGTTGTCTTGAAAGCAACGGCCTCGGCGATTTCCATCGGCTCCGGCTTTCGTGGCGGCCTGTTTTTCGCCTCCCTGTTTCTGGGTGCGCTGTTGGGAAAAGCCTTCGCCGGCGCTCTGGCCCTGGTCAGCGCCACCCACGCGATCCCGCAGGAGGTATGTGCGCTGGTCGGCATGAGCGGCCTGGCGGTGGCGATCATCGGCGGGCCGCTGACCATGGGCTTTCTGGCGCTGGAAGCAACCGGCAGCCTGCCGATGACGGTCGCGGTGCTGGCGGCCTGCGTGGTGTCGTCGCTCACCGTGCGCCGGACCTTCGGGTATTCCTTCGCCACGTGGCGCTTCCATCTGCGCGGCGAGGCAATCCGCAGCGCCGTCGATATCGGTTGGATGCGCAACCTGACCGTCGGACGCATGATGCGGCGGGAAATGCGTACGGTGCGGGCCGATACGCCGCTTAATGCGTTCAAGCGCGATTTCCCGCTGGGTGCCGCACAACGCGTGATCGTGCTGGATGAAGAGGACCGCTACGCCGGGATCGTGTTGCTGCCGGAGGCGCACGCGGATGCCGACGATGACCACAAGGTGCGTGACATCGTTCACTACGCCGACACAGTCCTGCTGCCGCAGATGACGATCAAGGAAGCGGTGGCGATGTTCGAAAACGCCGAAAGCGACGCCCTGGTGGTGGTCGACAGCGCCCAGGAACGCCATGTCATCGGCCTGCTGACCGAACAATACGCCCTGCGCCGCTACACCGACGAACTCGACCGTCGGCGCCGGGAGTTGTCAGGGGAGTAAGGAAGGCCGGACTCTGCCCAGACCCGCAAACGACCGCCGGCCCTTTGATCCTGTCCACCTTCCTTGATAAGCCGGTTCCAAGGAGCGCTGCTCCTTGGTGGGGTTTGGGGCAAAGCCCCAACCTTGCTTGCCGCCCGGTGTATCTACGGGGCGTAATACCAGCGGAAAATCGTTGCGTGCACCAACGCCGCATGTCACGCTGCGATCTTACGGGACAGTCGCCGCTGGACGACGATCCCGTCGGGAGGAAAATCCGAAGAGCAGGCCTGTTAATTAACCGGCCGTGCCTGGAGTCCAGCACCACGCCGCGGCCCCGAACAAGGGGACCTTCGCACATGCTCGACAAGCCAATCGTCAATACATTTGCCCATGTGAAGCCCGGCGACACGCCCTGGGTCAGCGACGGGCTGCGTTCATTTTTCGAATATCGAGACCTTGGCGTTGCCGATGCCACGGGCGGACGCGTGATCGCCCAGTTGGTCAGGGCGAAGGAGGCGCCGGAGAAAGGCACCGGCTGGCATCGCCACACGGCCGAATTTCATATCGTCATCATGCTGAAGGGCTGGGCCAAATTCATGTATGAGGACAAGGAGCATCTCGTTTCCGCCGGCGACTGTGTGCATCAGCGCCCGGGGATCATGCATTTCCTGTTCGATTACGCGCCGGACATGGAATATCTGGAAGTCGTCGGCCCGGCGGATTTCGGAACGGTTGAAATGCAAAGCCCGATTCCCGTCCCCGAACCGCATGCCTGGTGACGGGTTCGGTCCTCGCTGGCCACCTGGATCGGCGAGGACCGAACGGTCGGGCAGCAGGCCGTCAGAATTCGATATCAAGCTCGTCGATCTGCTCCGGCTCTCTTTGGGCAGCGGCGAACCATTCCTTCATCTCCGGCCAAGCCATGATCTGCTGGCAGTAGCGCTCGCACGCGCCGGTCATCTTCACGTCGTAGCTGCGGAACCGTGTCACCACCGGAGCATACATCGCATCGGCGATCGTCGGTTTCGCGCCGAACAGCCATGGCCCTTTCCAGGTCGCCAGGCATTCCCGCCAGATTTCGGTGATATGGTCGATATCCGCCTGCACCGCCGACCACACCGCGAATCCAGGCCGGTACAGTCTCAGGTTCATCGGCAGCGCTTCCCGCAACGCCGTGAAACCGGAATGCATCTCCCCCGAGATCGACCGGCAGCGCGCCCGCGCCGCGCGTTCGGACGGCAACATCCCCGCCTTGGGAAAGATTTCGTTCAGATATTCGGCGATCGCAAGGACGTCCCAGATCGCCACATCGTCATGCATCAGCGCCGGCACCCGAATCGACGACGACTGCATCAGCAGTTCCTTGCGGTTCGCCGGATCGTCGGGATCGACCACTTTCTCCTCAAATACCAGGCCGGAGAGGCGCGCGAGCAGATATCCCCTCAGCGACCAGGAGGAATAATTCTTGCTGCTGATGAGAAGCGTAGCCCCTGCCATGGTGACAACCCCCGAACGTGCTGGCATGCTGCGTCGCAATATAGCAACATGTCCGCTGGCAAGGCGAGCGTTTGTGATAACGTGATAGCAATCCGATGACAGGGGCTGCGTGACTCAGCGGGCGATGATCTACAAACTTTATCAGGCGCAGGCCGACTTCATGTACCCCGCTCGTCAGTTGGCACGCCTCGGCGCCGGCTTGGCACGTGCGATGGATATGGGCGCGTTCACCCCACCGCCGTTGCGGCAGTTCGGTGCCGCATGCACCATGGTGGCCGATGGCGGGCTGACCCATCACCGGCCGGATTACGGGTTCAAATTTGCCAAGATGGGCAACGATGCCGTTGCCGTGACCGAGGAAGCCCGATTCGAGACCCCGTTCGGCACGTTGCTGCGGTTCCGCAAGGACACCCCTGTGGTGCAACCTCGGGTTCTGGTCGTGGCGCCGATGTCCGGGCATTTCGCCACGCTGCTGCGCGGCACCGTCGCCGTCCTGCTGCCCGACCACGATGTCTATATTACAGACTGGAAGAACGCCCGCGATATCCCGTTGTCCGACGGCGTGTTCGGGTTCGACGAATATGTCGATCACCTGATCCAGTTCATGGAGATCTTGGGCGAGGGCAGCCACATGATCGCGGTCTGCCAGCCCGCGGTCGCCGCTCTCGCCGCCACCGCCGTGATGGCCGAAGCCGGCAACCGGGCGCAGCCGCGCAGCCTGACCTTGATGGCCGGGCCGATCGACACGCGGCAGAACCCGACAAAGGTGAACGAGCTGGCGAAATCGCAGCCGATCGAGTGGTTTGAGGAGAAGCTGATCGCCACCGTTCCCTGGCGCTACAAAGGGGCGTTTCGCCGCGTTTACCCTGGGTTCCTGCAGTTGACGGCGTTTGTCAGCATGAACCTGGACCGTCACATCAACGCCCATCTGGCGCAATTCCGAGCGCTGGCGTGTGGCGACGTCGTCGCGGCCGAGGCGCACAAGAGGTTCTACGACGAGTATGGCGCCGTCATGGACCTGCCGGCCGAGTTCTACATCGAGACCGTCAAGCGGATATTTCAGGATCACGACCTGCCGCTGGGCAAACTGACTTGGCACGGCCAGCCCGTCCGGCCGGAGGCGATCCGCAGGACTGCCCTGCTGACCGTCGAGGGTGAACGCGACGACATATGCGCCATCGGTCAGACCATGGCCGCGCTGGATCTGTGCAGCGGGCTGCGGATCAGCCAGAAACGGCACCATCTGCAAAGCGGCGTCGGACACTATGGCGTGTTCAGCGGGTCGCGCTGGGCGCGCGAGGTGTATCCGAAGGTCCGTGCGATGATCGAGGTCACGAACCAATAGTCCAATCCGGACGTTCGGCCCGGCCGAGGCGCACGGCACCGTGGCGCAGGATCGAACCCCGGTACGTCCTGCTCCGAACAAGGATCCTACATGACCGCGGATGATGCGCCGTCTGTGCGGCAGGGCGATGCCGGCGAGCAAAAGCTGTGGCTGGTGTTCGCGGGATTGATGCTGGCGTTGCTGCTCGCCGCGCTGGACCAGAATATCGTCGCGACGGCATTGCCGCGCATTGTCAGTGACCTTGGTGGGCTGGCCCATTTGTCCTGGGTGGTGACGGCCTTCATGGTCGCATCGACGATGACGACGCCCCTGTACGGCAAACTGAGCGATATTTTCGGCCGCAAGCCTGCGTTCTTCGTCTCCATCCTGGTCTTTCTCCTCGGCTCCGTGCTGTGCGGCCTGGCGCGCGGCATGACCGGGCTGATCGTCTTCCGCGCGGTGCAGGGATTGGGTGCGGGTGGTCTGATCACCCTGTCGCAGACCGTCGTTGCCGACCTGGTCTCGCCGCGGCGGCGAGGCCGCTACCAGGGGCTGTTCTCCGGCGTTTTCGCGGCATGCAGCGTCGCGGGACCGTTGCTGGGTGGCGTGATCACCCAGGCGCTGTCATGGCGCTGGATCTTCTACGTGAACCTGCCGGTCGGCGCGGCCGCGATGATGCTGATCGGCGTGGGCCTCAAGCATCGTCCCAATCGCGTGGACCATCAGGTCGACTATCTTGGCGCACTGTTCCTGAGCGGGGCCACCTGTTCCGCGCTGCTCGCGCTGAGTTGGGGCGGCAACAGCTACGCATGGTCGTCACCTATGATCCTGGGCCTCGGCTGTACCGCCACGGTGTGCGGCGGCCTACTGGTGCTGAACGAACGGCAGGCGGCGGAACCGCTGTTGCCGCCGCGACTCTTCCACAGCCCGGTGTTTGTGTTGAGCGTCCTGGTGATCGGGCTGGCCGCGATGGGGATGTTCGCCGCGGCGGTCTTCCTCCCGCTGTATTTCCAGTTGGTGCAAGGCGCCAGCCCGACGGCGGCAGGCCTGATGATTGCCCCGATGATGGGCGGCGTTATCGTCGCCTCCATCGGCGGCGGCCGGCTGGTATCCCACACTGGTCGCTACAAGTTGCTGGTAACGGCCGGTCTTCTGACCGCCACCGTCAGCTTCGCGACTTTGGCCTGGAGTGCGTGGACCGGTGGCGGGGCGGCGATGGGTGAGATCATATTGGTCGCACTTGGACTGGGGATCGGCGTGTCATTTCCCAACCTGACCACGGCGATCCAGAATGCGGTGGAGCGGCCTGATCTGGGTGCGGCCACCGCGACATCGGCTTTCTTCCGCTCCTTGGGTGGCGCTGTCGGCGTGGCCCTGTCCGGTGCGATCCTGACCGCCAGGCTTCAGGCGCTGTTGCCGGGCGGGTTACGGGACGCGGGTCTGGGCAGTCATATGCCGGCGGCGGATCACGCGGTGGTGGTGTTCGCCTATCGGCACGCCCTCGCCACGACGTTCCTCGCGGGCAGCGCGGTCGCGGCGATCGCCTGCATCATCGTGGCGCTGTCGCCCGAACGGCCGCTCGGTGCGACGCGGCGTGGCTGATTGACCTGGTTCGGCTTCCCTCCCTCGGTTTGCGGCGCTAAACCCCGCCGATGTCCCTTTTGGTCATTTCCGGCGCCGTTATCCGCATGGGCGGCCGCACGCTGTTGAACGGTGCCGACCTGACGATCGATCCCGGCCGCCGCATCGGTCTGGTCGGCCGCAACGGTGCGGGAAAATCCACTCTGCTGCGCGCCATCGCCGGCGAGATCACCATAGACGGCGGCGATATCCGGCTGTCGTCTCGTGCCCGCATGGCCACGGTCCGGCAGGAAGCACCGGAGGGACCGATGTCCCTGCTCGACACCGTCCTGCAAGGCGATCCCGAACGGCTGGCCCTGCTGGCGGAAACCGAGATGGCGGAAACCGGCACTGGCGACCCGCACCGCCTTGCCGAGGTACATGACCGGCTGCTCACCATCGGCGCCGACTCCGCGCCAGCCCGAGCGGCGACCATCCTGGCGGGGCTGGGGTTCGATGAAGCGGCGCAGGCGCGCCCAGTCGCTGAGTTTTCCGGTGGCTGGCGCATGCGCGTCGCCCTCGCCACGGCGCTGTTCGCCAATCCCGACCTGCTGCTGCTGGACGAACCGACCAACCACCTCGACCTGGAAGCCACGATGTGGCTGGAGACTTGGCTTGCCCGTTTTCCCGGCGCCGCGTTGGTGGTTTCGCACGACCGCAACCTGCTGGACCGCGCGGTCGAGGCCATCGCCCATCTCGATAAGGGCAAGATTTCCCTGACGCCCGGCGGCTTCGATGAATTCGTCCGCATTCGCACCGAACGCGCGATGCAGCAGACCCGTGCCGCCGAACGCGTGGCATTCGAACGGGCGCATATCCAATCGTTTATCGACCGGTTCCGTTACAAAGCCTCCAAGGCCCGCCAGGCGCAGGCTCGGATCAAGGCGTTGGAACGCCTGCCGCAGATCGAGTCGGTGATCGAGGATGCGCCGACCCGCTTCAACTTCCCCGAACCGGCGCGGATAGCTCCGCCGATCCTGGCCCTGGATCGCGTCGATATCGGCTACGGTACCACCAAGATTCTCCGCAACGTCTCCTTTACCATCGATATGGATGACCGGATTGCCCTGCTGGGTGCCAACGGCAACGGCAAATCGACGCTGGCAAAATTGTTGGCCGAACGGTTGGCGCCGTTGTCCGGCGAGGTCCGGCGCGGCCCGCGCCTCAAGGTCGGATACTTCGCCCAGCACCAGACCGATGAACTCGTCGCCGCCGAGAATCCGATCGACCACATGGCGCGTGCCATCCCGAACGCGACGCCGCCGAAGCTGCGCGCACAACTGGCCCGCTTCGGCCTGGATGCCGACCGTGCGGAAACGCCTATCGCCAACCTCTCAGGCGGTGAGAAGGCGCGCCTGCTGCTCGCGCTGGCCACGCGGGATGCACCACAACTGCTGATACTGGATGAACCGACCAATCATCTGGACATCGACGCGCGAGATGCGCTGGTGAAGGCGCTGTCGGACTTCCAGGGCGCGGTTTTACTGATCACCCACGACCCGCATTTGGTCGAACTGGTCGCGGATCGGCTGTGGCTGATCGGCGATGGTTCGGTCAAGCCATTCGATGGCGACCTTGACGACTACCGCGCCTTACTGGTCGAACGCGCCCGCCCGGCCGCCAAGGTTGGCGCTGTCACCCGCAAGGACGACCGGCGGGAGCGCGCCGAAACCCGCGCCGCCCTGGCGCCGATCCGCAAAAAGGCCCAGGACGCGGAAAAACGCCTCGCTGTCCTCGCCGCCGAACGTGCGCGCATCGAGGCCAAACTGGCCGATCCGGCCCTGTATGCACCGGGCCGCACGGCGGAGATCACCGCCGCCAATGCCCGCCTCGGCGCCATCGCCAAGGAAGCAGCAGCGGCCGAGGAAGTATGGCTCATGGCCGAGGAAGAACTGGAAGCTGCTTCGTAGGTCGACCCACCGATCGATACTTGCCTTCGACACCACCGGTCCGAGGCGGGCTTCTCTTCGATGGGATGGTCATAACACGTCTTTCAGGGCATCCGAACCTTTGTCGGAACGATAAGACCAACCGCCGTTGCGGCCGACTCTTGATTCGTCATGGCCCGTGATTCGTCATGGCCTGGCGTCAGTCCGGGCCATCCGCTCCAGTAAGGTGCTGGATCATATGGCCCAGACTTCGCTGGCCCAAGGCGAAGCTGATGTGTCAACGTCAACGGCCTCTGGTATTACATGCGAAAACAAAAAAGAGGGATGGCGGACCTTAACCCATCAGGGGGATTGCACGGCGGTGCCTATAGGTCGACAATAACGTCGATTTGTATACGGTGATCGACCGCCATTCGATGTAAGTTCCGAACAGTCAGTCTCTGTCGCGGTCAAGCGATGGCGCCACCGGGGCGTTGCGCTGGCAAACGACCCGGGGAGGCACGTCCATCAATACGGATTCGTCGGGAAAGGCGATCTCTTTTCGACGCTGACACAAGATTTTGATCGTGGCCGGAGGACCTGGATGCTGATCGGCAATGCCGCCCCGGCAACAGTCAATCCATCCCTGGCCGGAGCGGTGGATATCGGTGTTCCGACAATTTCGTCACGAACGTAACCGACCACCTTCCAGTATCGACCCTGGAATGCTTCAGGGCATTCAGCCTTTTGCACCGGGATTCGCGGGCCGCGAACCCCCCATAGCGCTCTGCTGGTCCATGCGCTTCATCCACCACTAGCAACGACCCTGCAAACGGCCGCCCCGTCAGCCCACGGAAACCGAGACGAACCGCAGCAATTCATGATGCGACATCGGTTTTTCCAGTACTGTCATCACCCCAAGGCTGGCGGCCTTGCGTTCGACTTCGGCGTCATGAATGCCGGTTATCAATAACGCGGGAATACTGATGCCCCGATCGGACAAGCTTTCTATCATCTGTAGTCCCGTCATTTTCGGCATATTCTGGTCGACCACCAGACAGGCCAGGCGATCGAACTGCGCTTCGGACAGGAAATCCATGCCCGACCGGTAGATCTCGACCTGATAACCCATTGTCTCCAGCAAGCCACCGAGGACATCGCCCACGTCATTGTCGTCATCGATCACCGCCACGGTGCCCGCATTATCCTTGTCCATTGAATCCCATTCCCCTTGAAGCGGCCGCCGCCGGTTTAGCGATGACCTGACCTCGATCCGATGGTAGCCGTCCTACCAAACATGAATAAGCCTTAAAGCGGTGGATCACTTGCTATTGTTAGTATCAGCCTATACATAAGCACAGCGCGACGATGCGAATCGGGCAAATTAACGTGGGATTAATATTCCAGCATTAGTGTGATCTCACGCAATCGCGCCAACGGACTGAAAGATATGTCTTCTGAGATGATCTCCAAGGAAGAACCGACCGAGTGACGATGACACGACCAGGCTTCGCCTCCGACGCAACCGTATTCGGTTTCAGGCAGGTGTTGGTATGACGACGTCATGGCACTCCCTATCCCCAGGTGATGGCATTGTCTGAAAATTTGAAACTGCGACTCGATTCTTCGTCCAGCGAAACGCAACAAGATCGGCTTTCCCGTGACCCCGACTCCGGGCCTGCCAATGTGCCGGGTCCGGGCGACGAAGCCGAATCACAGATGCGAAAAGCCCTCGGATTGCTCGGCGAATCACAACGACACCGAACGGAGCCCGAACGGACGGACCAGCCGGTCCGCCTGGGCGATCGGTTCGGTGGCGGATTGCACCGCCGCCGCTTCGTCCAGGACGGCGATATCCCCGTGACGGTCCTGCGTCGGGACCAAGGATACGAAGCACCCGCCCATCGTGGCGTCGCCGCACCGCCAGCCCCCACCAGCAGCCGCTTGCAGCGGACCGAGGCGGCGCTGGCCGCCGAAACCGCCGCACGCGATAAAGCCGAACGGTTGTTGGCGGAAACTCAAAGCATCGTGCGCGACCTGCAAACCAAGATCGGCCACGCCGAACTCGCCAAAAATGAAGCGATCGAGGCTTTGCAGCGGGAGCGTGAGGCGCTCGCTGAGCTTCGTGCCGAAGGCGAAGCCTGGGAAGAGCGGCTTCAAGAGATTCGGGAGGAGGCGCGCGTCGCCGAACGCAACGCCAATCTTCACCATGAACAACTTGCCGACGAACGACATGCCCGCAAGATCGCCGAAAAGGCCCAGCGAGCCGCGGAAATCGCTCGCGATTCGGCGGAGCAGCTTGTTCGGACCTTGTCCGAGGAGGCGCCAGCCCCGCGCCAGATGGCGGAGCCCGTCCGTCGGCCACGCACCATGATCGAACCCGAGGTTGTCGCGATCGCCACACGCCGTGGCCGCTCACCCGAGGCCGTCTCGACCGAACCCGAACCAGTGAAGTGGTGGCTGAACACGAAATCGACTGGGAAAAAGCGCTAGTATCCGATCGCAGAGAAGTGCGAGTCGTGGCGTGACCATGACTCGCCGTGTGAATCGGGTGCTTTCAGCCAAGACTGACGTATCGCGCTTCTATGGTGCGTGGTACCAGTAACCCGACCCCAACGCTTGGTCCCCAGGCGTTGGGTGAATCGGCCCGCCAAATCAACCCTAGTGGCCCGGCCCCAACACTTGGTTCCCAAAATCTTGTCCGGTCGTCAGGCCTTTTTCTGCCAACTGCTTTCGGTCTGTTGCCAGTAGGCCAAGCTGTGACCGGCGTCCTTGGCGTTTTTCCATCGCACCCGGGCAGCAGCCACGGTTTCAGGGCTGTTGCCGTCGAACAGATCGAAGACCCGGTCGTAATCCTTGATGCGATCGGTCTCCGCGCCATCGACCATGAATAGGTAGCGAGCGCCGTTCAGCGGTTCGGCCATGGTGCTCAGCCAGATCGGCTGCAGATCAGGATCGCCATCCGACGTCAGACCATGCGGCAGCCAAGCGGATTGCGTCCACAAAGCGGTGCTGAGCGCCTCAAGCCCCGCCGCGCTGGACCCAAACACCAACGCACGCTGCCCCGTCGCCAGTGTGCGGGCCAGAAGCCGTGGCAGCGCCTGCGCCAGCGTCGATCGGGTCAGGTGATAGAACCCGATCTCGGTCATCAGTCCTCGTAGTTGTCCGCGACCAGGCGGTCGAGCAGTCGCACCCCGAACGCCGTGGCGCCTTTCGGCGTGACCGCGGCGTCCTTCGCGCTCCAGGCCATGCCGGCGATATCCAGATGCGCCCAGGGCTTGCCGTTGACGAAGCGCTGGATGAACTGCGCGGCGGTGATCGAGCCACCCGGCCGGCCGCCGACATTCTTCATGTCGGCGATCTCCGACCGGATCTGTTTGTCGTAAGCGTCATCGAGCGGCATCCGCCAGACGCGCTCGCCGGTCGTCTGGCCCGCCGCCGTCAGTTTCTGCGACAGGGTGTCGTCATTGCTGAACAGGCCGGCATATTCATGTCCCAAGCCGATGATGATGGCGCCGGTCAAAGTCGCCAGATCGACCATGAACTTCGGGTCGTATTTCTGCTGCGCGTACCAGATGACATCCGCCAGCACCAGGCGCCCTTCGGCATCGGTATTGATCACTTCGATCGTTTGCCCAGAGTAACTGGTTACCACATCACCCGGCCGCTGGGCGGACCCCGACGGCATGTTCTCCACCAGCCCGACCAGGCCGACGGCATCGACCTTCGCCTTGCGTCCGGCCAACGCGGCCATCAGCCCGATCACCGTTCCGGCGCCGGCCATGTCCCACTTCATGTCCTCCATGCCGCCGGCCGGCTTGATGCTGATGCCGCCGGTGTCGAAGGTCACCCCCTTGCCGACGAACACGACGGGCTTTTCCTTCGATTTCCGGCCCGAACCGCTGGCGCCGTTCCAGTGCATCACGACCATGCGCGGCTCTTTCACGCTGCCCTGCGAAACGCCCAGCAGTGCGCCGAAACCCAGCTTTCCCATTTCCTTGGGGCCAAGGATATCGACCTTCAGGCCGAGTTCGGACAGCTTGCGGCAGCGTTCGGCCATTTCCGGCGGATCGAGGACGTTGGGCGGCTCGCTGACCAGGTCGCGCGTCAGGAATACGCCCTTGGCGACAGCGTCCAGCTTCTCCCACGCCGCCTTCGCCTTGGGGATTTCCCCCGTAAGAACCGTCAACTTCGACAGCTTTGGCTTATCCTCCGGCTTTTCCTTGGTGCGGTACCGGTCGAAGCGGTAGCTGCGCAAGACCGCACCCAGCGCCACCTCGGCGGCCTGCTGACCGGTCAACGCGCTGTTGGCGACGGCGACCGCGGTTTCGCGCGCCAAATTGGCGAGGATCGTGCCCCCGGCTTCTTCCAGGATTTTCTGCGTCACCTCGGCCGGTTTGCCCAGGCCGATCGCCAGCACCCGGGTCAGGCCCGCCCCCGGTGCCAGGATCGCACAGGTCTTGCCCTTGGCACCCTTGAACTCGGCAACCTCGAACGACCGGGCGATAGCGCCGCCGGTGGCTTCGTCGAGTTGCGCCCACAGGCCGGAGGGCTTCTCGCCCTCATGAATCAACAGCACAAGCGCGCCGGATTTCGGCAGAGCCGGCTTGGCGAAGGCGATATCGAGCATGTGGTGACGTCTCCAGTCGGTCGGCCGGTCAGGGTAACCCGTCTCGGCGGGCTTTGCCATGTTCGGGCGAATTGCTTATTGCCCGTCTCCATGACTCAGATACTCCACGCGGACAAGACGGGTGTGACACGGGCGGCGGCTTTGCTGCGCGATGGCGCGCTGGTCGCTTTCGGCACGGAAACCGTGTACGGCCTGGGCGCCGATGCCACGAACGCCCAGGCCGTGGCCGCGATTTTCCATGCCAAGAACCGCCCGCGGTTCAATCCGCTGATCTGCCATTACCCCTCGGCCGATCGCGCGTTCCACGATGTCCTCGCGAACCCGCAGGCGCGACACGTCGCGGAGGCATTTTGGCCGGGACCGCTGACCCTGGTGTTGCCGCGCCGGTCGGATTGTCCGGTGGCACTGCTGACCGGGGCCGGGCTGGACACGCTGGCGGTCCGGGTACCCGGTCACCCGGACGCCCTGGCGCTGCTTCGGGCCGCCGCCCGGCCGATCGCGGCACCCTCCGCCAATCGGTCGGGGCAGGTGAGTCCGACATCCGCGCAACACGTGCTGGATGGGTTGCAGGGACGGATCGCCGCCGTGCTGGACAGCGGTCCGTGCCGGGTTGGCGTGGAATCCACCGTGCTGGACCTCAGTGGGCTGGCGCCGGTTCTGTTGCGGGCCGGCGGGGTCTCGGTTGAGGACCTTGTGGCGTGTATTGGCCCGATCCAGCGAGGGGGCGCACATGACGCCGCCGGGATAACGCTAAGGTCGCCCGGCCTGATGGTGTCGCATTACGCGCCGGGTCTGCCCGTACGCCTGAACGCGGCGACAGTCGCGGCGGAAGAGGCCCTGCTGGCGTTTGGCCCGGTATTGCCGGGTGCCCGATGCCTGTTCCAACTAAGCCCTTCAGGCGATACCACGGAAGCCGCGGCCCGTCTGTTCGAGGGCCTTCGCTGGCTGGATGCGGAAGGTGGTAGGCTCGGGGCAGGGGGGATTGCCGTGATGCCGATTCCCGACGGCGGACTTGGGTTGGCGATCAACGACCGACTGCGCCGCGCGGCGGCACCGCGGGGCGGGTGACCCCGATGACAGACATCTAGCTGATCCCCTTCGACTTCATCGATCACGGCGGCGCCGTTCGCGCATGCCATTACCGCGGGTGCCCGTGGGGCGGGGTAGCACGATCACAAACACGTTGGTTCGAAGAAACTGATTACTGCATCTTGCGGGTATGGATTGCTGACGGTTCGATCCGCGGAAGCAAGAAATTGGCGCCGCGGATGAACGTAACCAGGACCCCCGACCCACACGTATGGCAAAGAAATCGATGCCGGCACGCAGCGTATGGCCGGGCTTGACCGGGGTATCGCCACAACGACGCCGGCAAGCCGAAATTGAACGTCGTTGCTCCTATTGAGCCGATGCCGTCAGCATCGCTTCCCCGCCTTTATCCCCATTCACCGTCGCCACCAGTACCTGCCAACCGCGCTTTCCCTTGGTCACGCGATAGACCCGATCGTGGATCGGGCTGAGAACCGTGTCGTCCCGCTCCAGCACCAGCGTGAAGGTCAGCCCGGCCTGCCGGAAGCCTGCCTCGACCGCATCATCGACCGCCTGTTGCGTCGCCTGTTCGGCGGCGGCGGAGCAAGTGCCGTCATCCGCGGATATCAGGGCCAGCCGGCCCTCGGCCGCCGATCCGTCAAACGCCTGACCCGGCACGCCACGTAAAAATGCGATTCGGGCTTTCTCCGATACCGGCGGCAGTCCGGTCTGCTTGGCCCAATCCCGCAGCGCGGGCGCGTCGCCGGTGAATTCCATGCAGCCCTGGATGAACAGCCCGACAAGTTCGTCGGGCGCACCGGCCCGAGCGGCCCCCGGCACCAGAAGCAACGCCGCCAGCAGGACAAGGGTGCGTTTCAGCGGCGTAATTCCATCTGGATCGGCCCTTCGCGGCGTCCATGGGTGAACTGGTCCACCGCCGGGTTACGGCTGTCCATCAGGTCCGCCGCCGGGCCGGCCCAGGTGATGCGGCCGTTCAGCAGCATCGCCGCCTGATCGCCGATCCGGCGCGCACTCGCCATGTCGTGGGTGATCGCGACGGCCGTGCTGCCCAGGCGCTTCACGCAATCGACGATCAGGCCGTCGATCACCGCGCCCATGATCGGGTCCAGGCCGGTTGTGGGCTCATCGAAGAACATGATGTCGGGTTGCGACGCGATGGCCCTCGCCAGCGCAACCCGCTTCTGCATGCCCCCCGACAGTTCCGCCGGCGACAGATCGCCGACGCTGGCGGCCAACCCGACCTGCCCCAGGAAATCGTTCGCCCGAGCCCTGGCATCCGCCCGCGTTGCCTTGTGCCGCGCCAGCAGGCCGAACGCGACGTTCTCCCAGACCGGCAGGCTGTCGAACAGCGCGCCATTCTGGAACAACATCCCGATGCGAGCTCGGATCAGTTCGCGCTCTCCACGCGACTGCCGCAGGATATCCTGGCCGTCGATCTCGATCACGCCGTCGTCGGGCTCGATCAGGCCGAGGATGCATTTCAGCAGCACCGACTTGCCGGACCCGGACCCGCCGATCACCACCAGGGAAGTGCCCGCCGGCACGTCGAGGTCCACGCCATCCAGCACACGTTTGGCGCCGAAGCGCTTATGCAGGCCCCGGATGCGGATTTTGGGAGTTTGGTCGCTCATGCCGCGGTTGATGCCGTGCGGCAGGATTTTGGGCAAGGCCGGGTAGCGGAGAGTTGCGGGACGGCCGGGATGGGTCTTAGCTGACCGGCGGGTGCAAAGGAGGACAACGAACATGAACGACATCGTGGGGACGACAGGCGGCAAACTGGCGCACGCAACGCTGGAGAACGCCAATTACGTGACCGGGCGCCGTTCTTTCTTCAAATACCGCGATCTTGGCGTGACCGACGCCACCGGCGGGAAAATGCGGGCGCAGGTGACCTCCGCCACGCAGGGGCTGGGTGAGCCGACCGGCTGGCATTATCACGTCTGCGAGCATCAGTTCGTCTACATGCTGAAGGGCTGGGTCGACCTGGAATTCGAGGATGGCACCAAGGTGCACCTGACACAGGGACAATCGCTGATGATCCCGGGTGGCATGCGCCACAATGAGACTGGGACGGCCGACGAACTGGAACTGCTGGAAGTGTCGGTGCCGGCAGAAATGAAGACCGTGGTGTGCGAGCCGCCGTCCGGCATGGCGTAGTGGATTATTGGGCTTTAGCCGCCGCTTAGGTCTTGCTGCGTTGCACAAATAACGTCACAGTCGGGGCATGCCGGATGTGTCAGCTGCCCCGCCGACGACCTCCCTTGCCCAGGAACTCCTGGACCTGACGGCCCGCCTGGGCGCCCGAGCGGATGAGGATCCGTTCGGTAACCCGGTGCTGCTGGTGTCCCTGGCGATTACACGCAAGCTGGACACGGGTGCCCTGTCCGAGGCCAATATCGAGGCCCTGATCCGCTATCTGCGCGACGCCGCGTTCGAAGACCGCGCCGGCCGCATTGCCATCTACCTCGGCGGCATCGACACCACGATGAATGACGGCATTCTGGTCGGCCTCGCGCAACATCTGCTGCGCCCCGATCCGAACGACAGCCCCATTCGCTGGGCCGAGTACCAGGCCCTGACGGAGCGAACCCGCTTCGCCGCCGTATTCACCGCACACCCGACATTCTCCTTGCCCTTGCTCGTGAACCAGGCCCTGGCCGAGGCCGCATGCGGGCGTTCGGTCCCTTCGTTCGAATCCCATCGTCCGCCGTCGATTTCGCTGCGCAGTGAGTTCGACCAGTCCGTTACCGCCATCGCTAACGGCCGTGACGCAATCGATCGCTTCAACGCCGCGCTGATCGCGGTCGCTCGTGGGACCTGGCCCGATCGATGGACAGAGCTGACACCGAGACCGGTGGTGCTGTCGACATGGGTCGGGTACGACACGGATGGCCGCACCGATATCGGCTGGTGGGACACGCTGCGGCTACGCTTGGTAATGAAGCGTCTGCAGCTTGACCGGCTGCACGCCCAGGTTTCCGTGCTGCCCAGCGCCGATACCCTGGCATTGCGCGTCGCCGAGGCTCGGGGTGCGGTGGATCGGCAGATCGAACTGTGCCCGGACCAGCCGGAGCCAGCCAAGGTCGCGGCCTTCGCCCATACCCTGGTAGGCGAGCGCGAGTCCGCGCTGACATCGCCCGCCCCGCTGCTACCCCTGTTCCGTTCGGCCATTGCCGCGGCGGCGGACCATGAGAAACTGGCGCTGACCGTGGCGCGTGCCGGCCTGGTGTCGCACGGCATGGCGCTGGCCCACACCCACACACGGTTGAACGCGGCGCAGATCCACAACGTCATCCGCCAACGGCTGGGGATCGCCGATCCGCCGGAGGACCCATCTCGGCGGCGTGCACTGTTCGCCGCGATCAATGCCGCGCTGGACACA
Organism: Acidisphaera sp. S103; assembly: GCF_009765975.1. GTDB lineage: Bacteria > Pseudomonadota > Alphaproteobacteria > Acetobacterales > Acetobacteraceae > Rhodopila. The sequence continues at coordinate 255,806 of NZ_LMUJ01000048.1, forward strand.
GTCCAGCCGGAGCCGGTGGATTTCGGGGCGTTGATCAGCGAGCAGGCCTCCGCGGCGCGGTTGATGATGACGGTGGCGCAGATCGTCAAGCACGTGGACAGTTCGGTGCCTGTCCGTTTCCTGATCGCCGAGACTGAAACCGGCTACACGTTGCTGGCTGCACTCTGGCTCGCCAGGCTGTTCGGAATCGAACGGCATGTGGAGATTTCCCCGCTATTCGAAACCGCCGAGGCGCTGGAGCGCGGGGCGACCGTGCTGGAAGAAGCCCTGCGCAGCCCGCATTATCGAGACTACCTGAAGCAGACCGGCAGACTGGCGCTGCAATTCGGCTACTCGGATTCGGGGCGCTATGTCGGGCAGCTTGCGGCAAGCTATCTGATCGAGCGGCTGCGGCTGAAAATCGGCCAGACCCTGGAGCATCACGGGGTGACCGGGGTCGAGGTCATTCTGTTCGATACACACGGCGAAAGCATCGGCCGCGGTGCCCATCCCGGGTCACTGGCCGACCGCCTGAAATACCTTTCCCCCACCGCCTCCCGTCAGGCATTGGGACGCGCCGGCCTGAAGGTGCGGGAGGAAGCGGCGTTCCAGGGCGGCGACGGCTATCTGCTGTTCGGCACGCCGGAACTGGCCCTGGCAACGATCACGCGCATCGCCGAACAGACCTACCACCCAGCGGCCGGTCCGATCGAGGACCCGGTCTACGCCGATCCCGATTTCGCCGCCGATTTCTTCGCCACGATCCGCTCCGGGATGGAGGGTCTGGTCGAGGACGCCGGCTACGCCGCGCTGCTGGGTGCGTTCGGGCCGGCGTTGCTGGATCGCACCGGGTCTCGGCCGGCTGCGCGTCAGACGGATGGGATGGGTGGGGCGGTGCGCATCCGTCACCCCAGCGAATTGCGGGCGATCCCGAACAACGCGATCCTGCAACAGGTCGGCTGGTGCGCGAATACGCTGCAAGGCATCGGCGCGGCGGCCGCCCGTCACCCCGAGACGTTCAACGAACTGCGGCAGAACAGTCGCCGGTTCAAGCGGGCGATGGATTTGGCCAGCCACGCCTTGGCCCATTCCGACATCGAGGTGCTGCGGGCAGTCATCGCCACACTCGACCCGGGCACTTGGCTGGATCGCGCGGCACACACAAGGCGCCCGGGCCGGCGAGAGGCACTGGTGTCAGTGGCCAAGGCGCTGGAAAGGCTGGATATCTGGGCTGCGGCACAATCGATGTTCCGCCGGATTTCGGCTGATCACCTCGCGCTGCGGGTAACCTGGCCGGACGTGCCGCATATGGCGAACCGGGAGGTCCTGTTGCACGCGCTACGGCTGGCGCTGATCCACCGGATCTGGCTGCTGGCAACGGAGATTCCGGATTTCTCACCGCGGCATGGGGTGACGCGGTTGGCGTTGGAGGCGGCGATCCTGCGTCTGGATATCGACGCCTCACTCAACATGCTGGCAGAGATTTTCCCGTCAGCGACCGACCCCGCGGCCGATTGCGACTTTGGCGAACCCGCCGCCCCCCGTGGCACCGCCGCCTATGCTCGTGAGCATGAGGAGATTTTCGCCCCCATGCGCCGGTTGTTCGCGATGGTGCGGGAAATCGCGACAGCCGTGACGCACGAGGTCGGCGCGTTCGGTTAGCCCATCCCGGACCCCAGCCCCTCACATCGTCTTGGCGAGAGCCACGAGCTGATCGAGCGCTTTGCCCCAACCATCATGGAAGCCCATATCCGCGTGTTTCTTGGCGGCGTCTTCGTCGCCATGGACCACGATCGCGGTGTATTTCGTGCCGTTCCCATGCGGCTCCAGTAGGATCATGGCGGTGAACAGGAACGGCGCAGCCGCGGTCTGCGGGCGATAGCCCTCCGTGAGCGCCGCCGTCCAGACCAGCTTCCGGTTCTCGATCACCTCCAGATAGCAGCCGTTGTTCGGGAATTCCTGCCCCTCTGGCGAGCGCATGACGGTGCGAAAAATCCCGCCGGGACGCAGGTCGACCTCGCAGTCGACCGTCTGCCAGGGAACCGGCGTGAACCACTGCTTGATGTAATCCGGCCGGGTCCACGCGGCCCAGACCAGGTTGGGCCGAACGTCGACGATCCGCTCCAACACCAGGTCACGCTTCGGATCGGTTTCGTACGTCATGGTTTTTGCTCCGTCAGTGTTTTGAGGAATCCATCCAGCGAGTCGAGCCGGCGCTCCCACTGAGTACGCTGCACCGAGAGCCAGTTTTCCGCGGGTTTCAGCGGCAACGGCTGGAACGAATAGGTACGCACGCGGCCTTGCTTCTTCGATCGCACAAGGCCGCACTTTTCCAGCACACCAAGATGCTGAGCGAACGAGGGCAGCGCCATTTTGAACGGTTGCGCCAGCTCGGTCATCGTCGCCGGGCCGGCGGTCAGCCGTTCCAGCACCGCTCGGCGGGTCGGATCGGTCAAAGCATGGAAGACGAGGGTCAGTTCTCGGTTAGGCATTTACCTAAGTTATCGGGCGCAAATAGTTAGGTCAATACCTTTGTGTTTCCCGCCGATCTAAGGCTTCGTGCATAAACAAATGCTTCGATGTTGGCACTGTCGCCCAGTCCCGTCATGGCAGGCGTAGGCCTGCCATCCACGCCTTTTCCGAGACCGACACAGCAAGCGTGGATGGCGGGCCTTCACCTGCCATGACGATGAGAGGCCGGCGGCGTTCGCCGGACAATTCGCTTATTCCCCTGCGAGCCCTAAGTCTCGGCCGCCCGTATCAGCACGGCCGCCGCATCGCGCGCCTGGAGCGCGACCTCGGCATCCTGCCGCACCAGCATCGAGGCGATCGCACCCTCGAACAGCAGGGCGATCTGGCTGGCCAGCACCTCCGGGTCGCGCACCCCAGCCCGTACCAGCAGGGAGGCGATATGCCGGCGGCGATCCTCTTTATAATCCAGGGCGATGGCGCGCGCGGTTTCACAGTCCTCCGCCAGTTCGGTCACCGCATTCACGAACGGACAGCCCCGGAAGTCTCCGTGGGCAAACCGAACATGCAACTGGTCGAACAGCGCCAGCACCTGGGCGGCGGGGGGAAGGTCGGACGGCGGCAAAGGCTGGATGCGCTGGCGCAGATAGGCGGCGACCAGCGCATCCTTCGACGGGAACGTGTCGTAGAGCGAGCGCTTGCTGATCCCCGCCTCGGCCGCCACGGTGTCCACGCCAACGGCGCGAATGCCCTTCTGGTAGAACAGCCGGTCTGCCGCTGCCATGATCCGCTCCGCCATGGGAGCCCGTTCCGTCACGCTGATCCGCCCTCCAAAATGTCCGAGTGATTTAACTTGCCAAAGCCGATCGTGCATCCCAATTGCGTGTCACACAGATCGGTGTGCCGCATCCGGTCGACAAGGAGGACAGGCATCATGGACGTTGTTTCTTCTCTCCCACAGGTTCTGGGTGAGGTGGTTTATCTGAAGAAGACCGCGGAAAAGCCGCACACCTACACTTATGATCCGCCGGATGGGGTGGCGAAGACCAACATCGTCGGTGAGTCGCACACGATTGCGATCCACGACATGCGCCCGCTGGCCGACGGCCTGACGCTGGACCAGCAAGGTTTCGCCCTGGTGGATGCGCCGACCCACGTCACGGATTTCTACGACGATAAGCAGCTTGAGGCGACGTACTACGCGGAAGCCGAGGACCTCGTGAAGCAGGCCACCGGCGCCAGCCGTGTCGTGGTGTTCGACCACACGATCCGCCGGCGGGAACATGGGGTGGAGGACCGCACGCCGGGTATCCCCCGCCAGCCGGTAACCCGCATCCATGGCGACTACACCGAAATTTCCGGCCCGCAGCGTGTCCGCGACCTGATGGGGTCCGAGGCGGACGATCTGCTGAACCGACGCTTCGCCATCGTCAACGTCTGGCGGCCGATCCGTGGCCCCCTGTATGACGCGCCGCTGGCGGTTTGCGATGCGAAGTCCGTCGCCGACGGCGATCTGGTGGGCCAGGACTTGATCTATCGCGATCGCACCGGCGAGATTTATGGGCTGACGTTCAATCCCGCCCACCGTTGGTATTACGCGCCGGCGATGCAAGCCGACGAAGCACTGTTGCTGAAGTGCTTCGACTCGGCGAAGGACGGAAGGGCGCGATTCATGCCACATACATCGTTCGCCGATCCAAACGCGCCAGCGGATATGCTGCCCCGCGAAAGCATCGAGCTGCGGACACTGGTTTTCTTCGACGATTGAATGCGGGCTTACAGGACGCCTTCTATATCGGTTTTCGAGAAATCGTTGCCGACATATAGAAGGCGGCACGCATGTTCCTGCGCCACTTCATAGGCGAAGCAATCTCCGAGATTGAGCGCGGCCGGGTTAACGCCCTTTCCCCATCGGTCGTATGCCAGGGCGATGCGGCGTGCCGACGCCGCGGTGATCGGTACGACCTCAAAACCGAGTCCGTTGATCAGGTTTGATACCTCCTGACCGACGTTGCGCCGTGCCGCTACGATGAGCGCCTCGGCCACGGTGCCGGCGGAAATGAGAAGGTCATCCTCGGCTTCGAGCGCGGCGATGCAGGCGTCCGCCTGCGGCTCGTTCAGAACGATCGCCATCAGTGTGGAGGTATCGACGGCGATCATCCAGGCAGCCCGTCATCCTCATACAGAAAATCCTGACTTCGGGCGGCGTTCGGTCCGGGCGTTGCCTTGGAAGACCCCGAAACCCGAGCGGCTTCCAGGAGCGCCCGACGCGATTTCCGATCCGGCGCCGCCTTGACCGGGACCAGGCGCACAGCCGCGTGGCCATGCCGGGTCAGGACGACTTCATCGCCGGCCTCGGCTCGGCGCACCAGTTCGGTGAGTTGTCCTTTGGCGTCGGTCACGGATACCTGCATTGGCATCTCCTCCACGGGCGACCATTGATAAAATGGGCTATTGAGTGGTCCATGTCAATTCGGCAATGGGGCGGTGGCCAGTTACAGGCGTGGCGTCAGCGGACCCAAAATCTGTTGGTTGCGCCGGCAACGAAACCTAAGCGTTCGTAAAGTGCGATGGCGGGTGTGTTGCTGGCGACGACCTGCAGGCCGATCCATGCGGCAGTTTGTTTCGCGGCCCAGGTTTCGAGTGCCGTCAGCACTGACTGTGCAGCCCCTTGCCGGCGCCGGTCGCCACGTGTGGCCACACATTCGATCACAGCACAGCCGAAGCCGACGACGCATAGCGCGGTCGCAATGATCTCACCGGTCCGCTGGCAGCCGAAGAAAGCGCTCGGTGTTGGTATTCGATCCAGGATCAAGGCGTTGATGGCGCGTCGGCTCTCGGTGATTTCGCCCAGATAGACACTGCGCCATTCGGGCCAGGCATGATCGCGCACCTCCACGTCAGAGGGCATGCCGGCATCCACGGCGCGCTTGAACATCGTGATGGTCGCTTCGCTTTCGGCGTAACCGCGCCGGCGTAATGTATCCGGCAGACTTTGTGGAGACGTTTCGTCGAAGGTCTGAAATCGCACTGGATGCCCTAATGCCTGGTATCGGGCCTCTACCTTGGTGATGGATCCGTCCAGATCTGTGCCGTGGAAATCGATCGTCGAAACGGAATTGGCACGCTGCGACCCGCCGCCGGACGATCGCCACAGCCAGCCGTCGATCGTTTCGGTGTTCAGTGCCGGCCAGGCGAGCACATGCGCACGCTCCATCCGGACGCGGTCGTCGCGGGTGATATCCATCGGGCAGGCTCCGAAACTTGCCAGCCCGGGACGGCTGGATCAGGATCACTGCCAAATAGACAGGAGAAAGTCCAATGCCCGCATTCGATCTGGTCATCCGCGGCGGCACCGTGGTCGACGGCACCGGCGGCGCCACCCGCGAGGCGGACGTTGGCATCGTCGGCAATAAGATCGCCGCGGTCGGCGCTGTCTCCGGCAGCGGCACGGAGGAGATCGATGCCAAGGGCAAGCTTGTCACACCCGGCTTCGTCGATATCCACACCCACTACGACGCCCAGGCAGTGTGGGACAGCCACATGGCGCCGTCGTCATGGCACGGCGTCACCACCGCTGTCATGGGCAACTGCGGCGTCGGTTTCGCCCCCTGCAAGCCCGCCGACCGCGAACGCCTGATCGAGCTGATGGAAGGCGTCGAGGACATCCCCGGCGCGGTCATGCATGAAGGCCTGAAATGGGAATGGGAGTCGTTCGGCGAATACCTGGACGCCCTGGACCGCCGCAAGCGCGACATCGACGTCTGCGCGCTGCTACCGCACGCCGCTGTCCGCGTCTTCGTCATGGGCGACAGGGCGATCAATCTGGAGAACGCCAATCAGGGCGACATCGCGCAGATGCGGCAGATCGCGAAGGACGCGATGCAGGCCGGCGCCTTCGGGTTCTCCACGTCGCGCAGCCTGTCGCACAAGACGCTGCGGGGCGATCCGACGCCGACCTTGCGCGCCCAGGAAGAAGAACTGCGCGGCATCGCGCTGGGCATGAAGGACGCCGGGTCAGGCATGCTGGAAATGGTGTCCGAATGGGCGCCCGACCATAACGAAGAATTCGCCATGCTGCGGCGGGTGATCGAGGCCTGCGGCCGGCCGGCGGTGTTCACCCTGACGCAGCGCCATTCGCGGCCGGAAGTGTGGCGCGATCTGGTCAAACACGCGGACAAGGCGGCGAAGGACGGACTGCCGATCCGCCCAGTCGTGGCGCCTCGGGCGATCGGCGTGCTGCTGGGTCTGGCGGGCAGCCAGAACCCGTTCTCCGGCTGTCCCTCCTACAAGGAGATCGCCCATCTGCCCGTCGCCGACCGCGCTCGGCGGATGGCCGATCCGGCGGTGCGGGCGAAAATCCTCGGCGAGGACCCGGCTTCCGGCAACACCTTCCCGCTGTTCCACCGTATGTCCTTCAACTTCATGTTCCGCTTCGGGAACCCGCCGAACTACCAGCCGAAGCTGGAGGACAGCGTCGCGGCCATCGCCGCCCGCGGCAACCAATCGGAAGCGGAAGTCGCCTACGACATGCTGATCGAGGACGACGGCGCCAACTTCATCTACCACCCGCTGGGCAACTACGCGTACGGCAACCTGTCGATGCCGGAGAGCCTGCTGGACAACCGCAACTGCATCATGGGGCTTGGCGACGGCGGCGCGCATGTGGCGTTCATCCTCGACGCCGGCTACCAGACCTGGCTGCTGTCACATTGGGGCCGCAACCAGAAGCGCTGGGATGTGGCCGAACTGATCCGCCGCCTGACCTCCGACACCGCCGGCGCGGCCGGGCTGCACGATCGCGGAGTCCTTGCTGTCGGCAAGAAGGCCGATGTGAATGTCATCGACTGGGGGCGGCTGGGATCGGATGCGCCTTACGTGGTCAGCGATCTGCCGGCCGGCGGCAAGCGCCTGCTGCAGAAGGTGCATGGCTACGACGCGACCATCGTCTCTGGCCAGGTCACGTATCGTGAGGGCCAGGCGACCGGCACCCTGTCCGGCAAACTGGTGCGTGGCCCACAGGCGGCCCTGGCGGCGTAACCATGCTGGCAGGTGAGGCGGTGGTGGCGATCTGGAACGGGATCGCCCCTGAAGCGCGCGACCAATTCTATGACTGGCACATCAACGAATACATGCCGGAACGGGTCGGCATCCCCGGATTCCGGCGTGGCCGCCGCTACATCGCCGCCGATCCAGCGACGCATCCCGAGTTCTTCACGCTGTATGAACTCGATACGATGGAGGTCGCGAAGGGCAGCGACTATGCGAACCGGTTGAACGACCCGACACCCGGGACGGTGGCGTCGACCTCCCAGTTCCGCGACACATTCCGGGCGCTGTCGCGTGTGCTGTTGAGTGAAGGGCCGGGTGCGGGTGGGGCGATCCTGACCATTCGGCTGGATTTCCCGGACTCCGCGCTTGGCGACGTGCGGGCCGCGGTTTCGGCCAGTCGGGCGTTGCCTCGGGTGACGGGCGTGCATCTCTGCCAAGGCGATGCGGCGGCCTCCGCCGTCCGCACGACCGAAACCAAGGGGCGCACCGATATTCAGGAACCGCCCTCGCGTTTCATCATGGTGGAAGCAACCGACGCCGCGGCACTGGCACCCGTGCTGCCGGCTTCGTCACTGCCGGCCGCCAGCGCGATCGTGCGCGGGATTTACCGCCTGGAATACACACGAACGAAGACGGCCTTCGCGCCTTAATCATCGTACGAAACCAGCGACTCACACGGCACATCCAGCCGAGACCGCCCATTCAGGAAACTAAGTTCGATCAGTGTCGCCGCCGCCGGAACCACCGCCCCAACCTGCCGCAACAGCGCAATCCCGGCGGCCATCGTCCCACCCGTGGCCAGCAGATCGTCAACCACGACCACACGCTGCCCCGGATGCACCGCGTCGGCCTGGATCTCCACGCGGTCCTCACCGTATTCCAGCGCGTAGTTCAGCCCGACCGTCTCGCCCGGCAGCTTGCCGCGCTTGCGGATCATGATGAACCCGCAGCCCAGTTTCAGCGCCAGCGGCGCGGCGATCAGGAACCCGCGGCTTTCCACGCCGGCGACGATATCCGGCATATAGGCCCGCACCGCCCGAGCCATCCGGCCCATCGCCACCTGCCAGGCATCCGCATCCCGCAGCAGGGTCGAGATGTCGTAGAACAGGATGCCCGGCTTCGGAAAATCCGGAATGCCGCGGATGTGGTCTTTCAGGTCCATCGACATAAGTCCTTGGTTTGATGGAAGGCACAGTAAAGCGTCGGACCGGCGCTCGCCAGCCTCATCCGGCGGTCGGCAGCCCCCCCTTATCCGGTGGCCCAATCTTATCCGGCGGCTAGGCGTTCGGCGTATTCGATCGCCTCCACCATACTGCGGGCGTTGGCAATGCCCTTGCCGGCGATATCGAACGCCGTCCCGTGATCGACCGAGGTGCGGATGATCGGCAACCCCAGCGTGATATTGACGCCGGACAGAGCGTCCCAGCGGCCGGTCGCGGGGTCGATCTCGAAGCCCAGCAGCTTGACCGGGATGTGCCCCTGATCGTGGTAATTGGCGATCACCGCGTCGTATTGGCCGGCGCGCAGCTTCACGAACACCGTGTCGCCGGGCACCGGTCCGACCACGTCCAACCCATCGGCCACGGCGCGCGCGATCGCCGGTTCGGCAACGTCGATGTCATGGCGGCCGAACAGCCCGCCCTCCCCGGCGTGCGGGTTCAGCGCGGCGACGGCGATCCGGGTCCGCCCCAGCCGCAATCGGCTCAGCGCGTCATGGGTCAGGTCGATCACCCGGCGCAGCCGTTCGGCAGTGGCGCGCTTCGGCACGTCCTCCAGCGCGATATGGGTGGTCACGTGGCTGACCCGCATGTTGCCGTGCGCCAGCATCATGCACGACCCTTTGACGCCGGTCAGTTCGGCCAGCATCTCGGTATGGCCTGGATAGTGATAACCCGCCTTGTTCAGCGCCTCCTTGTTCAGCGGCGCGGTCACGATGCCGCCGATGCGGCCACCCATAGCGAGGCGGACACCGCGTTCCACCGCCTGGAAGGCGAAGCGGCCTCCGTCGGCGGAGAGTTGGCCGGGCTGGATGGGTTCGCCCTCCGGCCCCGCCTGCAACATGCACAGCGCTGGCCAATCGGTGGAGTCCTCGGTCACCGCCGGGATCGCCAGGTCGGGTGTGAACTGCGCCCGCGCCCGTTCCAGCGCCGCATTGCTGCCGATCACCACCATCCGCAGCGCCCCGGCCTGGATGCGCGGGTAAAGTTCGGCGGCGGCCTTGGCGATGATCTCGGGACCGACACCGGCGGGATCGCCCATGGTGATGGCGAGGGGACGGGGCGTCATGACGCACTCCTTTCAAGGGCAAGCAGTTCGCGCAGCAAATTGGTATGGCCGAATGCGCCGGATTTGGAGATAACGGTAACACCATCCCAGCGCCCACCGCACATGATTGAGCGTGGGACGCCCGGAACAATGCGTCCGTGGACTTCCAGGCTGGTCGCACCGAGCGCCTTGCAGACAGTGCGCAGCGTCTCACCGCCGGCGGCAATCAAGGTGCCGGGCCGGGGCAGGGCGCGCGCCAGCCCGTCGCAGTGTTCGGCGATGTGGCGGGCGGCGGCATCACGGGACGTGCCGGCAGGCACAGGGAAGCTGGCCAGTGCGAGGCCGGCGGTGTCCAATCGTCGCCTGATCGCGGCGGTGTCCGTGGTGTCGATCCAATGTGGCGCGCAGGCGGCAAGCTGGGCGGCCATGACGGGTTGGTCCGATCCGAACAAACCCAGGATCGGACCGGGCAGAGGCGGCAAGAACGGCGCCGAGGCACCGGCCGCCAGCGCCTGGGCAAGACCGCCGGTCCCGCTCCACAGCACACGATGGGCGTGACGACGAACGGCAGCGACCACCTGAGCCAGATCGTCGTCGGTCTCCGCGTCGAACACGGTGATGCCGGGTTGCAAATCGATGCCTAACGCCCCTGGCTGAGCGCGAACGCCGGCCTCCCGCAGCGCCGCCACCAGATCGTCGCCAACCGGACGCCACGCACCCCCGGCATCCCTGGCGTGCTGTCGTCCACCCTTGGTGATCCTGCCTTGGTAGGGAAATGCCGGGGCCAGCACGCAGTATCGCCAGCCCTCACCACGCATGCACGCCGCGAGTTCGACCACCGCGTGCCCGCGCAGCAAACTGTCGATCTTCTTGAACGCAATGCCGCCACTGGCGATGTGTGGCGCCATCCGATGCACGATACCTGCCGCACTGCGGGCATCCAGCTCCCGCGTGCCGCTGTCCAGTGCGGCGTTGTCCGGCAGTTCGGCCGGAATCGCCCCATGCCAGAACGTCCGCACCGGCCCGGTCAACGCAACGAACTCGGCCGCCGAATCGAGCGCGCCGGTCAGGTCGTCAGCCAGAAGACGCAGTGAGGTCATGAGGACGCCGGGCCTATACGCGGCCGCCGCGTACGTCAAACCAGACCGGTTGCACTGTCCCGCACCACTGCGCAGACTAACACGACCAGACGCGGGGAACGGCCATGAGCGAGACCAGTTTGCGCAACACCGACATCAACGCAGCGCTGGAGGAGGCGAAGGAAGCCTACGTCACCAGCGCCCCGCGCAGCCTCGCGCGCTATGTCGAGGCGACCACCGTCATGCCCGGCGGCAACACCAGGACGGTGTTGCATTACGCCCCATTCCCGCTGGCGATGGAACGGGCGCGGGGCTGCCGCATGTGGGACGCCGACGGCCGCGAATATATCGACTTCCTGGGTGAATACACCGCCGGCCTGTACGGCCATTCCCACCCGGTGATCCGAGCCGCCGTCGACAAAGCACTCGACAACGGCATCAGCTTCGGCGCCTCCAACATGACCGAGGCCCGCTTCGCCCGCGCGGTATGCGAACGCTTCGGCCTCGAACGCGTCCGCTTCACCAACTCCGGCACCGAGGCCAACCTGCTCGCCATGTCGCTCGGCCGCATCTTCACCCGGCGAAAGAAAGTGCTGGTGTTCAATGGCGGCTATCACGGCGCCGTGTTCGGCTTCGCCGGCGGCGGATCGCCGATCAACGTCCCCTTCGACTACGTCGTCGCGCCATACAACGACATCGAAAAGACACGCGCCCTGATCACTGACGAACTGGCACTGGTCATTCTGGAGCCGATGATCGGCAGCGGCGGCTGCATCGCCGCATCCACCGAATTCCTCCACACGTTGCGGCAAGAAACGACAAGGGTCGGCGCGCTGCTGATCCTGGATGAAGTAATGACCTCCCGGCTGGCCCCAGGTGGCTTGCAGTCGGTTGTCGGGGTCAAACCCGATCTGACCACATTTGGAAAATATATCGGCGGTGGCATGTCCTTTGGCGCGTTCGGCGGCCGAGCGGAGATCATGGATCTATTCGATCCCAGGCGGAAGGACGCCCTGCCGCACGCCGGCACCTTCAACAACAACATACTGACGATGACCGCCGGGTTCACGGGTTTGACGGATGTATACACACCACAAGCCGCCCTGGCATTGAACGCGCGCGGCGACGCCCTGCGCGACCGGCTGAACACCCTGTGCCGGGCCGCGGACGCGCCGGTGCAGTTTACCGGGATCGGCTCGATGCTGGCGATCCATACGATGCGCGGACCGGTCAACAGCCCCGAGGATGCGGCCAAATCCGACCAAAAGCTGAAAGAACTGTTCTTCTTCGACATGCTCGCCCACGGCATATGGCTCGCTCGGCGGGGGATGATGACGGTATCGCTGCCGATCGGGGATGCCGAGTGCGACGCCCTGGCCGCGGCGGTGGAAGAATTCCTGTCAGCGCGCCGGTCGTTGCTGGTGTAATGGAGAACCTGCGGCGGCATGTGTGTTGCCCGATCCGGCGGCATGATGATAACTTCCTATCATGCTGATCACGCCCGAGCAGATACGCGCAGCCCGAGCCCTCTTGCGCATTGACCAGACTTCGTTGGCCCAGGACGCGGGAATTTCCGTCGTGACCCTGCGGCGGCTGGAGGAACAGCACGGCCTTTCGAAAGTGGCGCCCGCGACGGTTGAACAGGTGCGTCGGGCGCTCGAGGAGGCCGGCGTCGAGTTCATCGATCGTGGCGTCCGGCGAGGCGGTCCCACGTCTGAGGATATTCAGGCGATCAAGCAGGACGTCGATCGGATCGTGGCAGGCAGCGCGGCCTCGATGGCGAAACATCCGCCACTGACCGACGGTGACTTGTACGACGAGAATGGGCTTCGACGGCGGTCGTCGTCGATACCAAAAGCTGTATTCTGATCGCTTCACCTTTTCTTCGTCGTGATATGCGGAACGGCTACCCTCGTCGCTCATAACACCATCAGACCGTGCTCTCGATGCGACAGAATTTTACAACAACTGGCCACCGTCGACGACGATAGTCTGGCCGGTGACCCAGGATGCCAATGGAGATGCGAGGAACATCACGACGTTCGCCACTTCCTCCGGCAGGCCAAGGCGGCCGAATGGGATCGAGTTCAGCACGGCGCCATACAGCTTCGGGTTTTCCGTCTTGCGCCGGTCCCAGACGCCGTCGGGGAACTCGATCGATCCGGGGGCGACGCCATTCACCCTGATCCCGCTGCGGGCGTACATGGCCGCCTGGGTGTTGGTGTAATGGATCACCGCTGCCTTGATCGCTCCGTAAGGCGGTTGCCGAGCGGCGGCCCGCAGGGCGGAGATGGACGACGTGTTGACCACGCTGCCCCTCGATTCCTTCAGAAACGGCAATGCGGCCTGGGTCGCATGGACGATCGCCAGCATGTCGATCGCCAGGCTGGCGACCCAGGCCGCTTCGTCATCGGCCGATCCGAACGCCGAGGCATTGTTCACCAGCACGTCGATCCCGCCAAGTGCGGCCGCGGCCTCGGCGATGTAGCCCTTGATCGCCGCCTCATCCTTCAGATCAACCGGCGCCGCGTGTGCCTTGTGGCCGTGCGCGGCGATTTCCGACCGGGTTTGCTCCAGTGTTTCGGCGCCACGGGCGCAGATCGAGACGTCGGCGCCCGCCGCCGCCAGGCCCAAGGCGATGGCTCGGCCTATGCCGCGGCTGCCGCCGCAGATGATGGCCTTACGGCCGGTGAAATCGATGTTCATCGCGTGTCGTCTCCCTTGGGGTTGGCCGGATCGAACACCGATTTGGCATCGTTGCGCAACGCGGTGCGTGATGCCTCGCCGAAATAGAACATGTGGCCGCCGGGGTAGGCGCGGAATTCGATAGGCGCCGCCCCGTCCATGGTTGGTAACATTCGCAACAACCGGACGGTGCCGAAATAAGGGGTGACGAGGTCGAACAGGCCGTGGGCGATCAGGACTCGCATGTGCGGGTCCAGGGATCGTGCCGCCTGCAGCGCGGTCAGTGACTCCGGCCGTCCCATGCCGTGGCCCCAATCCCAGGCGGAGAACACGTCGTCGTTCGACAGGTGATAGACCGCGTCCGGGCGCCAATGCAGCTTGTCGGCGTAGACCGCCATCATGGCGCTGGTCACCGGAGCCTCAAACCCGTTCAGCACCGGATCGGGGAACTGGCTGGCCAGCGCATGCGGCTGTGGGTCCGGACGTGAGATGGTGCCGTCATAGGCGCTGGCGACCCGGCCGGGGATCAGTTCGCGCTGGAACCGGTAGCGGTCGAGCCGTCCGTCCATCTGCCGCACTACCGCCGGGTCGAGACCGGTCAGGCTGGCGATATGGGCGGTCAGCCGGTCGATGGCCGTCGTGTCGCCGCCGCCGCGCAGGATATCGGTCAGGTAGTCGGTGGCAGCGTAGGCCTCGACGTCGGCAAGGGCGGCACGCGTTACCGGCCCGTGTTCGGCGCGTACCACGGCGACTTCCGAGGGCAGCAGGTCGACCCAGTACAGCGGGTCGGCGTAACCGCTCATGACGTGTGAATCCAGCAGCGGCGACAACATGATCAGGCCGCTGACGCCGACGCCTTCGTCGGATTGCAACGCGCGCGCCAATCTGGGGGCGCGGAAGCCACCGTAGCTTTCGCCCAGGATGTATTTCGGCGAAACGCCGCGGTTGTTGTGATCCAGCCAGCGACGGACCGCTTCGGCCAATGCGTCGATGTCGCCGTTGACCGACCACAGATGACGGCGGGCCTCGGCATCCGTTGTGAGGACGCTGGAATAACCGGTCCCCGGCGGATCGATGAACACGAGGTCGGTGAAATCCAGCCATGTATCGGCATTTGGTATCGGTACCGGCGTCGCCGATGGACCGTCGGTCGCCGGATCGATCTGGACTCGCCATGGGCCGATCGCCCCCATCTGCAGCCACGCGGATGCCATCCCGGGACCGCCGTTGAAGACGAATGTCACCGGGCGGGTCGCCGAGTCGGTGCCGTCCTTTTGGTAGGCGATGAAGGCGATGTCGGTCAGCGGCGCGTCCTTGCCGTCTTTCAGGCGGACGCTGCCGGCGGTGGCGGTGAATGCCAGGTCTCGGTTCGGTAGCGTCAGTTTCTGGTGGGTCGTGACGTCGGCCGGAAGATGCGCGATCTCCGGCTCATGCGGCGGTTCCGGCTTCTGCGCCCGTGCGGGCGTGATGAGAACGACGGTCAGGCCGACGACCGCGAGCAGGCGATATTTCATTGGGAGGTCAATCTGTTGGTTGGGGGTGCCCGATTGACGCTAGCGTCCGGCGTGGGGAAACAAAAGGCCCGTGGGACTACAAGCCCGTGGGACCACAGGCCTTTTGCCGGCCGTCAATCGGACGCCAGGATCAGGACGCGGTGCGAACCGTGCGTGACGCTTCTTCGCTCGGCCGTGTCTTGATCTGTTCGGTGCCACCGGTAGGGCCAACCTTCGTGCCTTTGACCTGCCGGCGCGGCGCGGGTTCGGCCGTGACCTCGATCGCGGAGGCATGGCCGAAGCGCCAGGCGATGTCCTCATGAAACCGGGTCATGTTGGCGAACCGCACCCGGCGTGCATTCTCCTCCGCCTCCACGAGGCGATTGGTCCGCGATGCGTTCGACAGAAGCGACAACCTGTCCGGCGTCAGCATATCGACCAGTTCCCGCAGCAGCATCTTGGCGCGATTGGCGGGAGAGAAGCCGCCGCGCACCTGGATCCGGCCCTGGCGATCAGCACGCGCCTGATACAGCAAGGCGTCGTCGGCGAGCCAGGTGACGACACCGTTGCTTGCGGGCTCCAGCGGCGCCCGCAACGCGCCGGTGAAGCTGCACATTTGCGTGATGGTGCCAAAGAATGCCCTGGTGCAGAAATCGGACACCGGCACGCCATCGATCGCGTAGGCCGCGGACACGTCCTGGCACGGGGCACAGACATCGACCAGGTATTCGACGGTGCCTTGTCCCGGCATGCGTGACGGCCCCGGACGGCGCGCCGATCCCGTGGGATTGGCCAGCATACGCAACAACTCATGACTCGCGGCGAGCGACCAGTTCGGGCCGTAGGGCACAACGATGTAGGGTGTATCGTCACCACGGGTCCGGTGAAATCCGTTAACGCCGTCGGCTTCCATCGTGTCCTGGACGATCAGCGGCGTATAGCCGGCGGGAATGGCATCAAACGCAAACGCCCCGACCACCGCGCCGGCGCCCCATTCCGGTGCGAAATCACGCATGACCTGGGTCTGCAAGGCGGCTGCGACCACGGCCAGGTCATCCGAACGAACGCGGTCGGTCAGTGCGGTCAGCGCAACGTAAGAAGGCAACATCCCCTTGTCTCCCACCGTTCCCTTGGGCCGGCGGATAAAAGAATGCAATGTTTACCGTCATGGCAACGTGATTTTGTTGCATCCGAATCGGTCATAGCCGGTCACGCATAGCGAGTCCGCCGAGATTCGTCACGATGAACGCATGGCATTGATCCAAAACGGCGAGTATTTGGCAATCATATTCAATCATAGGTAGTAAAATGTAAATTGCCTGATGGGGTCCGTTCACAACGCGATATCCGACACTTTGTATCGTCGCTGGTCACGTGATTCCGACGATCGTTTCATTCGTTATGACCCACACCGCGCAGGTTTCGTATCGAGAGGGCGGTTTACGTCGGAGGCTGGGCCGACGGGATCGGATACTAGCCCGGCTGAACGGCGATGGTCAGTTGCGTCGTGACAAGATTGCCGTCACGCAGCAGCTTTGCCTCGACGGTCGAGCCGACGCGGTCGCCGCTGAGAAACGCCCGCAGGGCCTGTGGGCCGGATGTGCTGGTTCCATCCAGCGCCAGCAGCACATCGCCGATCCTGACGCCCGCCATTTCGGCCGGCCCGCCTTTGGTGATGCTGACCACCATCCGCCCGGACGCCTGGCCGGCGCGGGCTACGAGTTGATCCGGCACGGTGATTGGCTGCAACGCGACGCCAAGCCAGCCGCGGCGGTTGGAGGGGGATGGCAACGCGGGGATGGCCGAAGGGGCGGCCGCGTGGTTCGGCGTCAGCATGCGGCCGATCAAGGCACTGGGGATGGCCATGGCCTGCTTGTTCGGCCCCGGGGCGGCCAGGCCGATCAGGCGTCCGGTCGGATCCAGCACCAGGCTTCCCGGGTCGACGCTGTCGCCGGGCAGGTCCAGTTCGGGGGCCAGCCCTTCGGCGGTGCGGGTGAACCGGTGGATGACCGTCAGGCGGACGTTGGGGGATGCGTCGGCATCCGCGCCCAGGACGACGGCCACACTGCCGACAGGTGAGGTGGCAACCTCGGGGTTCGCCGCGGGCCAGGGCGTTTCCAGACGCAGAACCGCGAGATTGATGCCCGGGTCGCGTGGACCAGGCCGAGCCGCGATCAGGAGACGGTTCGATAGCACGACGGTGTAGCTGTCCAGGATGGGAAGCGCCTGGTCGGTCGTCAGGATCGTGTCGCCCTGGCAGACCAGGCCAGTGAGATGACGGTTGGGCCCGACTCGAATCGCGCTGAGCAGAGGCGCGGCGGATGCCACGAGCCGCGAAATGGCCGCAGAAAACGTGACGAGGGCCTGGGACATCAGTTGATCGACTCAAGGCGGTATGGTGAGAAAGATAAATTGCACATAATCAAAATGTTGGTCTGCTTGACCGTCCCTGATTTTGGTCTTTCGATGCCGTAAGCGTGATATCGGCTGAACGGGTGCGAGTCCATCCCCTCGGCGTCCCTTCCATCCGGCTCGTCGTCGTGGCTTCCTATTGCCGATGTCGAAACGGGAGCAGGTCAACATGCATTACGAATGGCGCCGGCTGCGAGCGGACGAATTGCGCGAGCAGGCTCGTCTGGACGCGATCGTCATCCTGCCGGTGGCCTCGCTGGAGCAGCACGGTCCGCATCTGCCGGTCGAGGTCGATTCGCTGCTGGGCGAGACGGTGGCCGCGCGCACCGCCGAGAAGGTGCTGGCGCACGGACAGAAGGTGCTGGTGCTGCCGGTGTTGTGGACCGGCCTGTCGGAGCATCACATGAGCTTCGGCGGGACCGTTACGCTGGATAATGCGGCGTTCTCTGCCGTTGTCGAGGGCGTGGTGCGGTCCGTGCTGCGGCATGGCTTCCGGCGCATCGTGCTGCTGAACGCGCACGGGGGGAACGAGAACGCGCTGCGGACGATCGCCGACGACCTGACGCCGAAGCTGGGCGTGCCGATCGTGCAGTTCACATATTGGTATGCCGCCGCCGTGGCGATCGCGAAGATCCTGGAGACCCAGGGCGGCTTGCAGCACGCCTGCGAGGCGGAGACCTCCATGATGATGGCGGTGCGGCCCGACCTGGTGGCGGTCGACCGGATCCCGCTGGCGAAATCCAACACGTCGCCGGACGTGGCGGATGTGGTCGGCGGCGGGGTGTACATTTGGCGCAGCATCGGCAGCCGGTCGGCGTCCGGCGTGATCGGCAACCCCGAGGCGGCCACGGCGGAAAAGGGAGAGGCGCTGTTCGATGCGATCTCCACCGCGCTGGCGGCCAAGCTGTGCAATGCGGAGCTATGGGAATTGCCGTGGACGTCGGAGACGGTCCAGATTTAGACGGTGATTGCAGGGAGGAACGAATGGCCATCGAATTGACCGTCAACGGACGGACCGTCGCCGTGGAGGTGGATGCCGCCACGCCGCTGCTGGATGTGCTGCGCAACCATCTCGACCTGAAGGGCAGCCGCTACGGCTGCGGGTTGGAACAGTGCGGCAGTTGCATGGTGCTGATCGATGGTAAGGCGGTTTATTCCTGTGCTCGGGAGATCGGGTCCGTCTCCGGCGGTTCCGTCACCACCATCGAGGGCCTGGGCACACCGGACGCGCCGCATCTGCTGCAACGGGCATTCCTGGAGGAACAGGCGGGTCAATGCGGCTACTGTCTGTCCGGTATCATTATCAGTGCCAAGGCGTTGCTGGATCGGAATCCCCGCCCGTCGCGGACGGAGATCGTTGAGGCATTGGATCGAAACCTCTGTCGCTGCGGCACACACACGCGGATCATCGCCGCCGTCCAGAAAGCCGCCGCGATGGGAGCACCGGCATGAGCGACACGCTGCCGCTGAGCATCCTGAACAACCGCCGCATGGAGAAATGGCTGCGGTTCCAGCCCGACCGGACGGTGAAACTGGCGGTGGGCAAGGTGGAGATCGGCCAGGGTGTGCTGATCGCCCTGTCGCAGATCGCCGCCGAGGAACTGGATGTCGGGATCGACCGCATCGACATCCTGTCCGGCGACACCGCGGACGCCCCCGATGAGGGCTCGACCAGTTCCAGCCAGTCGATCGAGGTGTCCGGCCGGTCCGTGCGCCTGGTCAGCGCCGAACTGCGAACCCGCGTGCTGGGGCGGCTGGCGCAGCGCCTGAACTGCGCGCCGGAGGAACTCTCCGTCGAGGACGGGGTGTTTTTCCAGGACGGCAATCCGACGGGGCACGATTACTGGAGTTTCTCCGGTCCCGAGGACTTCGCGGCCGAGATCGAAGGCGCGGTTCGGCCGAAGCCGCCATCAGCCTACAAAGTGGTGGGGCAGCCGGTGCCCCGGCGCGACCTGATCGCCAAGGTGACAGGTGCTGCGTTCATCCACGACATGGTGCGGCCCGACATGCTGCATGCTCGGGTATTGCGCCAGCCGTCGCGGGAGGCGCGGTTGGAGGCGTTCGATGAGGCGGCGGTGCGGAAAGCTGCCGGGGGCACGATCCGGATCGTGCGCGTCGGCGATTTCGTCGCGTTCGTGGGAGATGATGAGACCGTTGTGCAACGTGCCGCGGTGGGGGCGCCGGCGCATGCTCGGTGGTCCGGTGTGCGGGTGCTGAGTCCGGTGCAGCAGGAGGCCGCGTGGTTCCGCGATCAGCCGTCTGATGATCGGCATATCGGCGATCCTGGTGCGCCGTCCGAGACCGGGGCAATCGTCAGCGAGACGTATTCCCGCCCGTTCGTTGCCCATGCGGCTCTGGCGCCGTCGTGCGGCCTGGCGGAGTATCGAAGCGGGCATCTGTCGGTCTGGTCGCACACGCAGGGTGTCTATCCGTTGCGCAACAGTATTTCGGACATTCTGGGTCTGAAGCGCGAGCAGGTGACGGTGCGTCACGCGCATGGAGCGGGCTGCTACGGGCATAACGGCGCCGACGACGCGGCGTTGGATGCCGCGATCATTGCGATGCAGATCCCGGATCATTGCATCCGCGTGCAGTGGCGGCGGGAGGAGGAATTCGGTTTCGAACCGATCAGCACGGCGCATATGACCCGGCTGCGTGCGGCGCTGGACGAGAACGGCCGTCCCGTCGACTGGACTGCCGAGGTCTGGGCCGGTCCGCACGTCCAGCGTTCGGTTTTTGGCGGCAACATGCTGGCGCACGAGGCGTTGCCCAACAAGCCGCCCGCGCCCAAATCGAACGATCCGACCGAGGCGAATGGCGGAGGCGGCACGCGGAACGGTTTTCCGCTGTACGATTTCGGAACGAAGCGGGTGATCCATCATCTGGCGCTGCAAACGCCGGTGCGAACGTCGTCGCTGCGCGGCCTGGGCGCGCTGCCGAACGTGTTCGCACTGGAATGTTTTGTCGATGAACTGGCGGAGCGGGCCGGCGTCGATCCCGTCGCCTACCGGTTGTCGCTGCTATCCGACCAGCGCGCCAGACTGTTGATCGAGAACGTCGCGGGCCGCTGCGGCTGGGCCTCACGCGGGCCGGCCGGAACCGGACGCGGGCTGGGACTGGCCTGGAGCCGCTACAAGAACAAGGCCGCCTATGCCTGTGTAGCGGTCGAACTGGACGTCGACCGGGATATCGCATTGCGTCGCGTGTGGTGCGCGGCCGATGCCGGGCTGGTCATCAACCCGGACGGCGCTCGCAACCAGTTGGAGGGCGGGATCATCCATGCCGCCAGCATGACGCTGAAGGAACAGGTGACGCTGGATGGGGACGGGATTACCTCGCTGGACTGGGACAGCTATCCGATCATGCGGTTCTCCGAGGTGCCGGAGATCGAGGCGGTGATCATCGACAATCCCGATCTTCCGACGCTGGGCATGGGCGAATGCACCTTCGGCCCCACCGCGGCGGCGATCGGCAATGCTGTGGCGCATGCGCTGGGGGTGCGGATCAGGGACATGCCGTTGACGCGGGAACGGATCGCCGCGGCGCTGGTGCGATCGTAGGTGGTTTAACCGCTTCTTAACCAGTCGGGCCTACCGTCCATTGCGGAAGGATCGACGCCGATGCCGCGCCTGCTGCTGGCTGACCGGGTCAAGGGCCGAACGGATAGTTTCCTCGCACCCTTGATCCCGGCGCTGGAACGCCATTACGAGACCCGCTTCATCAGCGCCGGGCCCGGCGAGGAACTGGCGCAGGCGATCGCCTGGGCGGATATCGTCTGGCTGGAATGGTGCTGGGATCATGCGGTCTGGGCCACGCGGCATGCGATCCCGTCCGGAAAGCCCTGTGTCGTGCGGCTGCACTCGATCGAGGCGCTGCAGACGCCGTATCCGGCGCAGGTGGAGTGGAGCCGCGTCACCCGCCTTGTCACTGTCGGTGAGGATATCACTGAAGTGCTGCTGGCCAATTTTCCGTCGGTCGTTGATGCGGTGCCGATCCGGGTGATTCCGAACGGGATCGATATGGACCGGTTTCGGCCCGGCGCACCGGACCGGTTCCGCGTTGGTTGGGTCGGGCATTTGGAGCCGAAAAAGAACCCGATGCTGATGATGCAGATCTCCCATCGGCTGGTGCAGCGTGATCCCAGGTTCAGCGTTCATGTCGCCGGCACGTTCACCGATCCGCGGACAGCCAGGTACCTGAAACAGATGCAGGCGGCGCTGGGACTGGCCGGGGTGGTGTGGTTCGAGGGACACGTCGCAGATATGCCAGTCTGGTACGGCGACAAAGGGGTGCTGCTGTGTACCTCGATGTACGAAAGCTTCGGGATGAACATTGGCGAGGCGATGGCCGTCGGCGCATTCCCGGTGGTGCATGGGTTCCCGGGAGCGGACCGGCTGTGGCCGGCAGACTGCCTGTTCGCGTCGGTGGATGAGGCGGTGGCACTGATTCAAGCAGGAAGGCCCGGATTGTACCGCGGGTGGGTGGCTGATCGCTACGGGCTGGACCGACAGGTCGAGCGGGTGCTTGCGTTGCTGGGTGAGGTTTCAGGCTGAGGCAAACGCCAGCGGGTCGTATTGCTGGCAGAACCTTGTTTCCCCTAGCGCGTTCAGTTCGTCGAAGGCGGCGAGACAAAGGGCCGGGGCATCCGGATGGGATCGATGGCTGAAGCCCCTCAGCACATGGTCGTATTGGTCGTGGGTCAAGCCGTAGCCGGTGGCCACGATCGCGTCGATCCGGGGACGCAGACCTGTGTTACCGTTCCGGGACAGTTGGCCGGTGGTGTATTCGCGCCACAGTCCGGTATAGGCGGCGTGATTGCACGACAGCCTCAGGGCGGCATGGGTCAGGAACCGGTAGGCGGCGGTTCGGAAACGCGGGACGGGCACCGCATCCAGTATATACAGGCTGAGATGCGTCGCTGCTTTCAGCCGGACGAGCCAGTCAAACGGGAACGAATTGAACAGCGCACA
Source organism: Acidisphaera sp. S103 (assembly GCF_009765975.1). GTDB lineage: Bacteria > Pseudomonadota > Alphaproteobacteria > Acetobacterales > Acetobacteraceae > Rhodopila. Next base: position 278,210 of record NZ_LMUJ01000048.1, read on the forward strand.
CAGGACCAGGGCGTCGGCGTTGGGGCGGGACCAGGGGGCTTTCTCCACCGTGGCAGTGTGACCGAACACGACTCCCGTGGGTACGATACAGGCGATCATGGTGCGTTCGTCGTTGGAGCGGGCGATATCGCGGAATGCCAGGCGATAGTGCCGCGTGGCGTCGGCGATCGGTGGTTTCAGGGCATCGCGGGTCACGCTGTAGCGCGGTTCAGTGTCCCAAGCGTCGGTGTATTGGTGGAATGTCTTGCCTTCGTGAACGACGATCGGGGCGACGCCCGCGGGTTGGAAGCAGCCCGCGTCGGCGGTCATGTGCAGATCGCAGCCGAAACGGATGTGGCGATTCTGGCACCATGTTTTCAACCGGTCGGGTTGGGCAAAGAATGTCTCGGCGACACGGAGGTCGGCTTTGCCTCGAAGTTCCAGGGGTGTCAGGCCCGTGCCACCGGATAGATCGAGGAACGCCGGGGTGTAGGCCATGATCTTGTCGGGATCGCCGGCATCCTCGATACGATCGAGGTAGAACCCGCAGCGCATCGAGCCGGAGGGACCGGGGCGGTGGGCCACGATCAGGTCGAACTTGAAGCGGCTGTCGATGTCGAAGATACGGCGGCGGTTTTCGAACGACAGGCACCAGCGTAGGTCGGTTTCCTCGCGATATAGCCGACGGAGACCGGCGGTGCCCTCGTTGGCATGGAAGGCGGACGGCATCAGAACGCCGATTGCGCCGTCGGAGGACGTTAGGGCGATGTTGCGTTCGGCGAACATGTGGAACAGGTCGAGATTCCCGGCCGCTCGCTGATGCGTGTAGAGGCGCTGGGCGATGGCTTTCGTCCGATCGAAGCCGGCACGATAGGCCTGAAACACTGCGGCGACGTCGGGACGCGCGAGGACCGCCTGCTCGATCGCCGACCGTTGCGCCTTGGTGCGGGCGTCCAACACCGCGGGGTCGAAATCGGCGACGAAATCCTTGGTGTTGGGCAGCATGACGTCCCAGGGCGGGTTGCCCAGCACGACGGAGAATCCGCCGGGAAAGACTTCGGGGAACACCAGGTCCCAGGCAACCGCATCCGCCCCGGCGGTCGTCAACGTGGTCTGTCGTTTGGTCAGGGTGCCCGGCCATGCGCCGGTGGTCGCGACATGGGTGGCGAGGCCGAGCCACGCATCATCGGCGTCGCGGTCCCGCCGCATCGCTGCTCCGGCCCAGGCGCGTGCAAGCCGTTGCAGGGGATCCAGCACGCGGCCCAGATGCTTTGTCGCGGCTTGCTTGCTGATCAGGTCGTCAATGTCCCGGCCGATGGATGCGTTCAAGGTCGCCACCAGCTTGCGTGCTCGGTCCAGGCTGGCAGCGAGCCGGTCGGAGACGCCGCGTGCCAGCAGGGGGTCGAGTGGCCCGCCGGTCACCGGCAGCGTCATCAGCGAATCGAAGAATGGTCCGGTCAGCGCATCGCCATGCACCAGGCGGTGATCCAGGAAGGTCAGGGGTAGACCCTCGGCGTAGGATTCCAGCCATAACGAGAGTTTGGCCAGTTCGACCGCCAGTTGGTTTTTGTCGCAACCATACAGGCAATGCACCGCGACCAGGCGGCGGCAGATCGCCCTGGCTCGTGCTTCGGAAAAGCCTCGGCTGGGCAGGTAGGATGCGACGGTGTTGTCGGGGTCGGGCAACGCGGCGATGCGATCGTGCAGGCCGCGTTCGTCGCAGAGCCGGCAGGCGGTGAGCAGGGCTTCGCCGAGGTAGCGGCAGGCCTCCACGAGGAAATGACCGCTGCCGGTGGCGGGATCGACGATCCTGAGTGTCAGCAAGCGGGCGGGATGGGGATCGTCCGGCGGGCTGAGTGCTGCGATCTTGGGGTCCAGCGTTTCACGCACCAGAAAGTGGACGAATTCGTGTGGCGTGTAGAACGATCCTGTGGCTTTGCGGCCCATCCCCGAGCGCAGGTAGAATTCGCCGGGTTGGATGTTGGGGGGCTCGGTTCTGGCGGGAAGAACGGATTCCAGCTTGCCGCGGCGCGTGCGGACCATCGGTTCCGTTGCGATTTCGGGTTCCTGTTCCAGCAGCTCTTCGTAGACGCTGCCGAGGTCTTCCACGTCGAGGGAGCCGTAGTGCACGCGCGCCCGCTCAGTTTTTGTCCAGATCAGATGGTCGAGCAGGATCGCCACAGCGCGCTCTCCCCATTCGAGCCGGTCAAGCAACGGCGTCGTATCCGAACCGAACAGGGCGCCACCGAGAGGGGTTATGCGCAATTCGGAGCAGGTCAGTCCGTCCCGGAAAATCGCGAACAGGGATCGGAGGCCGGTTTCCAGCATGCGGCCGGTGTCGTGGCGGAGATCCAGATGCCGCCGCACCAGCGGACCCAAGGCGCTGTTCGGCGACAGGGCGGTGCGCCACAGGCCGACCGAGGCGAAACTGAAGCCGCCACCCGGTTCGGTAGGGCTCTCCATCTTCAGGATGAACAGCAGGCGGTAGACCAGCACGAGACCCTCGTGCCACAGGGCTTTTGGGTCGTGTCCGGTTCGGTTTGGTAAGGCGTTGATGAAGCCCGTGATCGCGTCTTTTGCCTGCCGGCGCAGTTCGGTTGTGACTTTCGCCTGATGCAGTCTGGCGGCTTCCAGCACGCCGGGGAGGTGTGGCAGTCCGGGGGCGCCGACGAGGGCTATCAAAATCCGGAATGAGTCGGGTGGCAGCGGGCGGTTACGCCAGTCGCTTATGGGGATCGACAGGTGGCTATCGGCGCGTGCGGGATCGCACAGCAGTATCCGCACGATTTCGCCGTTGGTCAGTAGTCCGGCACGCTCGCCGCGTGATAGCAGAACACGCTGGGCGATACGGGTGGGGCTGGTGCGATGCCCGCGTGGCGATCGGTCAACCGTGTCCAGGTCGGTATCGCCGGCGATCGACCATGCGCGCAAACTGGTGCCATTCCGGGATTGCATCAGCCAACCGCCGTCTTCGAGGCCTTCCCTTGTGGTAACTGGGTCCTGGCGCAGCAGGCGATGATAGCCGAGGGCATTGGCCAGGCTGGTGGTGACGTGGCGATGGACTCGCTGTGCACCACCACCGCGTAACGATGCACGCAGCGTGTCCCAGCTTGGTTCGGTGTTGTTCGGCAGGTTAAGCACGCGCGCCAGGCCTTCGTGCAGGAATGGTGCGGTCATTGCCGTGCCCGCCAGGATGCAATCGTCCAGGTCGAGCGTCACGGGACGAGCATCAGCATGCCGAGACGTCGCACGGATGGTGGTGGAAGAGGTGATTGGCTGGCGGTAACGGTGCGAAATCGCGCCAGCACTTCGGCTGCTTCTCGGCGTTTCGGAACAGGTGTCGATGGATCGGTGGCAAATGCGGACAGGCGTTGTTCGGGTACGGCGCAGGTACGCCAGTCGTCTGGATCGGGGCCGGTATCGAATAGGTCCCCCATCCACGGCAGCGGCGCGCTGCACAGTTCGGTAGTGCGCCGTTCCAGCCACGTTCGAGCAGCGGCAATGTCTCGGGCAATGCGTGCCTGATGATCGAGCGCGAGTTGGTCCGCGATCTGGTCGGCAATGGCCGTCGCAGTCGCGCCCGCAGCTTCGATCGCCGTGGGCGCCCAGTTCGCGAATTGCCGCTGCCAAAGGTTGGCCCAAGGCGCGGGTTGGTCTGGCAACGCCAAGGGCTGTTCCGTGACCGAACCGTCGGGATAAAGACGAAGGGCGAAGATATCGCGCAAGAAGGAGCCGACCTCGACTCTGTAGGTCATCAGCAATGACAGCGTGTCGGATTTCGCGGCGCTGACGCGTCCGGCCCGAACCGAGGCGATCGCACGCCGGGTCAGGGGATGGGAACGGCCAGGATACAGCAGTTCACACCCTTGCGCGTCGCGCAACCGAGTGGGATCGTTGGTCATCCGGACTGTGTTCGTTGCCCAGTCGAAGCCGGGTAGACCGTCGAGGTCTGATGCCCAACCTGTGGGGACGCGATAGGCGTCCGCGTGCGGGATCAGGGCGGACGCAACGAAAGCGGGTAGATCGATGTCGGTGGCCGTTTGTTCGCCTTGAACGTCCTGTGTTTCTCCACCGGACAGCCAGCCGTGACGGACGGCCATGTGATCGAAGCTCTGAAACGCTCGGTCGATTTCACGTAACAGATCGCGGTAGGCGTCGCTGTCGGTGTCCTCCGCCGTCAGGTCCAGGGAGTGGATCAGGCGGGGTAGGCTGCTGAATAGGTCCTCGGCGAAGCCGGTGAACAGCGGTTCGTGCAGGCTGGCGGGGTCGGCGGTGACACCCAGTGTGTTGGGCATGAATGACAGGCAGGAACGGG
>NZ_LMUJ01000048.1:282655-308035 GCF_009765975.1 Acidisphaera sp. S103
GTTGCGTTGTTCCAGGCGGTTCGGGTTGTAGGGCAGATCGAGATGGATCAGGTGGCAACAGCGCTGGTGCAGGTTGAGTCCCTCTGCCAGCGAGTCGGTGCTGACCAGGACGATGCCGTCCGCTTCGGCGAAGCGTTCCGCGATACGGGATCGTTCGGATTCCGGGTCGGTGCCGCTGATGGCGAGGATCGTGGTGCCGATTGCGGCCAAGGCCTCAATGGCGGCTTGCTGGCTGTCGGCGTATTCTGTGTAGACGATCACGTTGGCGCTTGGATGATTCAGGCGAATCAGCCGAATTTCCAGCACCAGGGCAGACAGTTTGGGATCGTGCGGCGCGGCGGCCTGGCCGAGGCGGATCAACGTCTGCAGATCGGCCAAGGTCGCTTCGCCGGTCAGCGACGCGGCCATTTCCTCGGCTTCCAGTTCGGCGATGTCTTCTTCATCGGCCGTGGCCAACACACCGAAGCGGGCCATCCGGCGGCGATAGGCGCGCAAGGCACGCTGGCGTTCCCGCAGCGGTTCGGTGCCGTAGCGATCGGCCACCACGCGCAAGGTCGCGACGCAGGCAGCGATGGTGGACATCGACCGTTTCAGAAGGCTGACGAAGGCCAGTGCGTCGGTCAGGCCGGTGCGGTCACGCGATCGTTGCAATCTGGGCGCTACCAGGGCGGATAATGCCTTGTGGAAGACGCCGACGGATTCGGCATCGGTCACATCCACCCGGACCGGCATGACAATGCGGTCTCGGAAGAGTGGTGCGCCGGATGCCAAACGAATATGCGATTTCATGCGGCGAACGATATGGCGGCGATAGGCCGTCCCGACCAACCGCCCCGCCCCATCCACCAGGCTGGGGTCGAGCAATGCCATCAGCGACGCGAAATGCGGATCGTGGCCATCGTGCGGCGTTGCCGTCAGCAACAACAGGCCGTCGGATTTGACTGATAGAACCTCGGCCAGGCGGCGGCGTTGGTTTTCCTCGCCGACGCAGTGATGTGCCTCATCGATGATGACGAGGTCCCAGGACACGCGTTCCAATTCCGCCAGCACGCGGTCCGACTTGGCGAAGTCCATCGAGGTGAGGCATAGCGCGGTCGCATCGAACGGATTTCCGCCCAGCTCCAGGCCCTTTCGCGCACGGCGCAGATCCGTGGCGTCGGCGATGGCGGTGAAGCGCAGGCCGAAGCGGATGCGCATTTCCTGCTGCCATTGCCGCAGCAAGGGACCGGGTGGGCAGACGATCAGGATGCGGTGGGCGCGCCGGCGCACCAGCAGCTCGGCGGCGATCAGCCCGGCCTGGATGGTTTTCCCAAGGCCGACGCCGTCCGCCAGCAGTAGCCTCGGCCGGACCATGTCCAGTGCGCGTAGAAGGGGGACGCGTTGGTAGGGTTCGATGGCGATGCGGCCGGGTGGCGCGGGGGTGCCGGGGATGCGTTCCAGCAAACGAGCAATGTGATAGCGGCGCCAATCGTCCAGCGGCCCGGCTTCCTCCGGCCGCGGGTCGCTTTGCACGATGGACAGCGCTTCGGCCGGGTGCAGGACGTCCCACTCCAGGCCGGACAAGTCTCCGCTAGTGCATGCCAATCGCACGCGTTGCTGAGAACCCAGCGGTTCGACCTCCGTGACATCCCATTCCAGGCCGCGGGCGGCGACCTTGATCCCAACCGATAGTTCCATGCAGGCTGCCCATCGAAACGCGGGCACGGAACCACGAAGAGATTGCCAAACCCTTAACGCCGCGTGGGAGGATGCAAATGACCGCAGTGACGGACCGTTTCGCTGGCAAGGTCGCGGTGGTGACCGGGGCCGCGTCCGGCATCGGGCTGGCCATCGCCAGGCGATTGCTGGCCGAAGGTGCGAAGGTTGTCGGGTCGGACCTGCATGGCATCGAGGACCTGGGAAGCGGATTCGTGGGGATCGAGGCCGACGTGACCAAGGAAGCCGCCGCCGAGGCACTGGTCGGCACGGCCGTCGACCGGTTTGGCGCCGTCCACGCCGCATTCAACGTCGCCGGCGGATCGCGGGCTGGCTACATCGTCGATCTGGCGGAATCGGACTGGGATTTTACCGTCGATCTGTGCCTGAAGGGCGTGTTCCTCGGCATGAAGCACCAAGCCAGGCAGATGATGCGGCAGGGGACCGGCAGCATCGTCAACATCGCCTCGCTGAACGCGCATGTGCCGATGCATGCGGGATCGGCGTATGTGGCGGCGAAGGCGGGCGTGGAGATGCTGTCGCGCAACGGGGCCTTGGAATTCGCGGAGTTTGGCATCCGGGTGAATGCCATATTGCCTGGGTTGGTACAGACCAATCTGACCCGGCGCCACTTCGACAATCCGGATGCGCTGGCGGCGTTTGAACAGCGTATCCCGATGGGACGACCGGCTCAGCCGACGGAGATCGCGGCGCCGGCGCTGTACCTCGCCAGCGACGACGCGAGCTACGTCAACGGGGCCAGCCTGCTGGTCGATGGTGCCTGGGCGGTCAGCGGTTATCCGGATATGAGGCCTTTCCGCGGCCCGATCGGCTGGAACCAGAGGACACAAGCATGACCGACGTACTTGTCCGGCGCCATGGCGGCGTCGCCACGATCTCGATCAACAACGCGGCGCGCTTGAACTGCCTGGGTCATGCGCAGGTCACGGCGTTCATCGATGCGGTCACGGTGCTGGCGGACGATCCGGACCTGCGGGTGCTGGTCGTGACCGGTGAGGGCGACCGCGCGTTCATGGGGGGTGCGAACCTGCATGAATTGGGCGAGCTGAACCCCGCCCGAGCGCGGGATTTCCTGACGCTGATCCATCGGATGTGCAAGGTGCTGCGGGACCTTCCGGTGCCGGTCATCGCTCGTGTGAACGGCTTCTGCCTGGGCGCGGGGCTGGAGGTGATGGCGGCCTGCGACATGCACATCGCCAGCGACAACGCGGTGTTCGGCATGCCGGAGGTGAAAATCGGTCTGCCGTCGGTGGTCGAGGCCGCCTTGCTGCCGCAACTGATCGGCTGGGGGCGGACGAAGCTGTTGCTCTACACCGGCGACAACATCGATGCGCCGACCGCACTGGCGTGGGGTTTGGTCGAGAAGGTTGTTCCCGCAGCGGAATTGGATGCAGCGCTGGGCCGGTGGGTGGACTCGATCGTCGAGTCCGGACCAAAGGCGATCCGGTTACAAAAGGAACTAATCCGCGAATGGGAGGCGATGCCCGTCAACGACGCAGTCGAAGCGGGCATTCGTTGCATGTACCGAGCGTACCAGTCGGAGGAGCCGACTCGGATGGTTGGCGAAGCGATTGGGCGACTGAAGGCTCGGAAGCTCGATCGCTAAATCAGCCGCCAATGCACCAGTGTGAAGGGTGGCGCAGCGGAGTCGTGATGCTCGAACACGGCTTCGACCGAGCCGCCAATCGGCACGTCCTGCTTGGGATCGCCCAGCAGGTTGCCCACCATTCGTACGTTGCCGGCGGCGGGTAGTTCGACCAGTGCGGCGATGTAGGGGCCGTGCCCGTTCAGGGCCGGATGCACCGGGTGCCAGATGCGCTGATAGCTGTAGATCACGCCTCGGCCTTCGACTTCCCGCCAATCGAGATCGAAACTGTTGCAACGATGGCAGATCCATTCCGGACCCCATTGCCAATGGCTGCAACCGCGACAGAACTGGATGAGCAGTTTCTCGCGACGGGTGCCTTCCCAATAGGGCGTGGACAAGCCATCGGCGCCGGCGGACGGGGCAGGCAGGCCCTCGGGTAGATACGACATCAGAGCGTGGCCTCCGAACCCAGGATCAAGGAACTGACCGGCGTGACCATCGGGCCGCCGATGACAATGACGGCATCGTTCTTCGATGCCTGGTTGACCGAAACGCCCCTGATCTGGCGCACCGCCTCATTCACCAGTTCCAGTCCGTGCATGTAGCACTCGGCGAGGTTTCCGCCGCTGGTGTTCAGCGGCATCTTGCCGGTGGGGGCGATCAGATTCTCCAGCCGCAGCAGGTCGTTGGCTTCCTCGGGGGCGCAGAAGCCGTGCTCCACCAGACTCATCAGCACGCCGCCGGTGAAGTTTTCGTAGCACTGCACGACGTCGATGTCCTTTGGCCCCAGTTTGGCCATCGCGTAGAGGTTGGGTGCGACGGTGGCGAAATGAGAACTCGGGTAGTTCGGTCCGTTGTGGATCGGCGCGGCGCAGCGATGGTCGGACCCGCCGGCTGCGCTGAGAAGATAGCTGGGCTTGTGCGGCAGGTCCTTGGCGCGATCGGCCGGCATGATGATGACCGCGGCTGCGCCATCGTTCTCCAGGCAACAATCGAACAGATGAAACGGTTCGACGATCCAGCGGGAGGCATCGTATTTCGCCTCGTCAAGCGGACGTCCATGCATGACGGCGCGCGGATTGTTCTGGGCATGGTGGTAGGATGCGAGTGAAATCGCGCGCAATGCTTCCTGCTTCACGCCGTGGTCGTGCATGAAGCGGACGACCTTCATGACGAATTTCTGCGCCGGCGACATCACGCCATAAGGGATGGTGAACGCATCGTCGCCGGAGGCCAGCGGCGCCCCGGTGCCTCGACCAAACCGAGCGAACTGGCCTTGCGCGAGGGCTCGGAATGCCACGACGCAGTTGGCCATGCCCGTGGTCACGGCCGCAGCCGCGTTGCCCACCGCGGCCGCGACCCCGCCGCCGCCGCCGCCCCATTGCATGTTGGAGAAGCGCAATTCCTTGGTGCCAAGCGCGGCGGCCAACCGCGAGGGATCGTTGCGGTCGTTGGAGTAGGACGCGAACCCGTCGATATCCTTAGGATCGATACCGGCGTCCTTCGCCGCCGCCAGGATGGCGCGCAGTGCCAGTTTGAACTCGCTGTCGGGGGATTGGCCGTACTTGTAGTAGGGCGTCTCACCGATCCCGGCGATGACGGCTTGGCCGCGTAAGGTCCGTTCTGCCATTTTGGTACGTCTCCTGCCGTCAGTCTGCACTGGCTTTGGCGATAATACCAGACCGTAGCTTTCCGTACTAAGGTTGTTCCACCCTTCGCCAAAATCCGTGCTATCGTGCGGATAAGCGGATCCGGCCCGGAAGAACGCGGACCGCCCAACATGACTGCCACCAGGGAGGCAGACGATGGACGCACCGGTTGGGTTCGACCCGCGGGAAGACGCCTATGCGACGCCGATAGACCGCATCGACGTCAGTAATCCGCATTTATATCAAGATGATACGTGGCGCCCCTATTTCGAGCGCCTGCGCCGGGAAGACCCGGTGCACTGGTGTGAAAGCGGCATGTACGGCGCGTTCTGGTCGGTTACCCGCTATCGCGACATCATGGCGGTGGACACCAACCAGCACGCGTTTTCGTCCGACGCGATGATGGGTGGCATCGTGCTGCGCGACGTGCCGATGGATTTTCGCCGGCCCAGTTTCATCTCGATGGACCCGCCGAAGCACGATGAGCAGCGCAAGATCGTGGCGCCGATCGTCGCGCCGATGAACCTCGCCAACCTATCCGGCACCATCCGGGAACGGGTCGGCCGCATCCTGGACGGCTTGCCGCGGGGCGAGACGTTCGATTGGGTGGAGCGGGTGTCGATCGAACTGACCACCCAGATGCTGGCGACGTTGTTCGACTTCCCGTTCGAGGAACGGACGAAGCTGACGTATTGGTCCAATGTCGCCACGGTAAACACGCGGGCCGGGACTGAGATCGATTCGGAAGAAAAGCGGAATGAGGTGTTGGACGGGGCGGTCACCTACTTCACCGACCTCTGGAACCAGCGGGCGAAGCAGGCGCCACAGCCGGACCTGATCTCGATGCTGGCGCATGGCGAGGCGACGCGCGACCTGCCGTCTCGCCCGCACGAATTCATGGGCAATTTGCTGCTGCTGATCGTCGGCGGCAACGACACGACGCGGAACTCGATTTCCGGCGGCCTGCTGGCGTTGAATCAGTTCCCCGAACAATACCGCAAGCTGCGGGAAAATCCGGCCCTGGTGACCAGCATGGTGCCGGAGATCATCCGCTGGCAGACACCAGTGATCCACATGCGGCGTACCGCGCTGGCGGACACCGAACTCGCGGGCAAAGCGATCCGCCGCGGCGACAAGGTGGCGATGTGGTATTTGTCCGGCAATCGCGATGACGACGCGATCGAGCGGGCCGACGATTTCATCATCGACCGAGTTCGGCCTCGGCAACATCTGTCGTTTGGGTTCGGCATCCATCGTTGCGTTGGCAACCGTCTTGCGGAAATGCAACTGACGATCCTGTGGGAGGAAATCTTGAAGCGGGATCTACCGCTGATCGAAGTCGTCGGTGAACCGACACGCGGATACTCCAACCTGCTGCGGTCGATCGTTTCATTGCCAGTGAGGATTCCGGCCTGACGCGACGGGAGGCTGACGATGTCCATTCCGTACTACGACTGCATTGCCCACCACGCCTTGCGCCGGCCGGATTCTCTGGCCGCGGTCGATCTGGCGACCGGGCGGCGGCACAGCTATGCGACGTTCGACGACCGGATTTCCCGGCTCGCCGGGTGGCTCCGGTCGCACGCCGGTATCCAACTGAACGACCGGGTCGCGGTGCTGGCGCCGAACACCACCGACACGTTCGAGGTGCAATTCGCCTGCGGCCGCATCGGCGCGATTTTCGTGCCGCTGAACTGGCGGCTGGCGAATCCGGAGTTGCGGGCGATCCTGGCCGACTGCATGCCGGCGATGCTGGTCTATGATCCGGAATACACTGATCGGGCGCAGGAACTGGCCGTTGCCTGCGGCATCGGGCGGCTGTGTCCGTTTGGGCCAGCGTTCGAACGGATCACTCAAGATGAGCCGCATCTGACAGAGACGGTCGCGGCGACGCTGGATGACATCTCGACCATTCTTTACACATCCGGCACGACAGGACTGCCGAAGGGCGCGATCATCACGCACGGAATGAACTTCTGGAACACTGTGCACAGCATGGCGATGGCAGGCGTTTCCCGATCCGCCGTGTTCCTGGGGTTGCTGCCGCTGTTCCATACGGGTGGGCTGAATGTATTTTCCTACCCGGTGTTCCAGTGCGGCGGTTCGGTGCTGATCATGCGCGCCTTCGATCCGGGGGAAGCGCTGCGGCTGATCGGCGATCCCGGCGTCGGGGTGACCCATATGTTCGGCGTGCCGGCGAACTATCAGTTCATGGGGCAGCACCCTCGATTCCTGGAAACTGATGTCAGCCGGTTGGTGTTCGCCGGTGTCGGCGGTGCTCCGACGCCGGACACGATCCTGGAGACCTGGCAGCATCGAGGGGCGGTGTTGCAGCAGGGCTACGGCATGACGGAGACGAGCCCGCTGGTCCTTGTGCTGGACCGCGAAGATGCGGTTCGCAAGGCGGGTTCAGCCGGCAAGCCGGCGCTGAACATGGAGATGCGGGTTGTCGGCGACGACGGCACCGATGTCCCCGCGGGTTCGGTTGGCGAATTGTGGGTGAAAGGTCCGAACATCACCAAGGGGTATTGGAAACAGCCGGAAGTCACCGCTGCGTCCTTCACCGATGGCTGGCTGCATACTGGCGATGCCGCCCTGATCGACGATGAAGGCTATTACTTCATCGTCGATCGGTGGAAAGACATGTACATCTCGGGCGGTGAGAACGTGTACCCGGCGGAGGTCGAAAACGTTCTGTATGAACACGATGCGATCGCCGAGGCGGCAATCATCGGTGTGTCAGACATGCGTTGGGGCCAGGTGGGACGTGCGGTCGTTGTGGTGAAGCCGGGGCTGACACTGACCGAGGACGAGATCGTGGCGCACTGCGCCGCCAACCTCGCTCGGTACAAACTGCCGCACTCAGTGGTGTTCACCGACGCGCTACCGCGCAACGCGACTGGGAAAGTCCACAAGCCGACGCTGCGGAAGCAATTCGGGGACGTCTAAAAGGCGGCCCGCGCCATCGTCAGACGGCGCGGATTCGGTCGATCACGTTAGAGCGTTTTCACCCTGACTGTGCAGGGAGAAAACGCTCTAGCGCTTTGTTTGATCGCATGATTCACGCGCTCTGGACGTTCCGCCCAGCGCGATCATGCTCTAGTAGCCGGGGTAGTAGCCCGGAGGCGGTGCGTAATAAACCGGGGGCGGCGCGTAATAGGCCGGCGGCGGGGCGTAGTAGACAGGCGGCGGGGCATAGGCCTGGGAAGCGATCACGCCACCGACTACGGCCGCTGCGCCGAGGCCAAGCAAGGCCCCTCCGACACCGGGACCACCATGCCAGCCGCCGTGGTAACCACCATGGTAACCACCATGGTAACCGCCGCCGCCGCCGTGCCAGCCGCCACCACCATGGCCGCCATGCCAGGCCGCGTCTGCCGCCATTGGCGCCGCCATCAGCCCCGCCGCGAGCGGAGCCGCAATCATAAGGGCCTTCCAGCGAAGCATCGGCTTTACTCCTTCAAGCTGTTCCATCAGCATCGTATGTGGGCATCAAGAGTGACCGGATTGAGGCAAGCACATGCCTCTTTGATGATATTTTTTTGCTGTTTGTTGTGGTTCTTGGCTCACGTTCTTTTTATCCCGCCGCGACAGGTCAGCGTGCGTTGGCCTCGGCGTCCAGGGGCCACAGTGCCGCGCGCCAGCGGGCGGCGATCGCCCCTGTCATGAGCAACCCTACCACGCAATAGCCCGTCGCAGTAGCCGCGAAGCCAAACCGCTCGATCAGGCCACCCGCGGCGAGCAGTCCCAGTGGCAGGCCATAGATCGCCAGCATGCGAACCCCCATGACCCGCCCGCGAAACCGCGCACCGGCGCCGTGCAGCAACATCACGGCCATTGGCACCATGGACAGGCTCTGCGCGAAGCCTGCGAGGACCAGGGTGAGGCGCCCGCCGGTGATGCCGGGCACGTGGATGAAGGCCAGCAGCATCACGTACCAGACAATGGCGTAGATGATCATCATGCGGGCCGGGCGGATCGACCGTCCGGCGAAACCGATGGCGATCGAACCCGTCAGGGCGCCGACGGCAAAGCTGGCGACCAAGGAGCCGAGGCCGGTCTGATCGACGTGATAGATCTCGCGCGCCACGTAGGGCAGCAATCCCAGGGTCAGCGGAAACGCCGTCATGTTGACCAGGAAGGCCAGCCACATCGCCGCCAGCGACGCGGGCGTGTCCCAGACATAGGCCATACCCTCGCGCAGATCGCGCCAGAACGACAGGCGCGCCATGGCGTCGGATGGACGCGGCGCGCCGACGCCCAGGGTCAGGCTGAAACCGGTGGCGTAGAACGCGGTGATCACGATGTAGGCCGGCGCCATGCCGAACAGGGCGAACAGGGCGGCGCCGGCGAGGGAGCCGACGACACGGGCGGAATCGGAGGTCGTCCGAGCCACCCCCATCGCTGCCATCAGCCGGTCGCCGGGCATCGTCTCCGCCACCAGAGCATTGCGCATCGCCAGGTCCGAGGGCCGGATCAATCCGGCGATGGTGGCGATCATCATAACCACCGCAGGCGTCAGGATGGCCAGCGCCGCCAGCGTGGTCATCAGCGCGGCCAGCGACGCGTAGACCACGCGCATCGTGCACAGCACATTGCGATGCCCCAGCCGGTCCCCGGCGAGGCCAAATATAGGTGCGATCAGCGTGCCGACATATTGCAGCGAGCCGTACACGGTTAGCAGCAGCACCGATCCGGTCGTGGTCAGGATGTACCAGCCTAGGATCAGGTTCTCCATCTCAAAGCCCCAGGAGGTCAGCAGATCGGCTGGGAACTGGAACCGGAAACTGCGCATGCCGAACGGGGCGAGAACTTCGGATCGGCTGTTGCGGACTGGGTGGTTCATCGAAGCGGGTTTGCCGCGTGGCTTCCGGTGGCCGATCGCCTTAGCGGAACGGGATGGGGTACATCAGGCCGCCATTGGTCCACAGCGCGTTCGATCCGCGATCCAGTTTCAAGCTGCTGCCCTTGCCGACATTACGCTCATAGGATTCGCTGTAGTTGCCCACCTGCTTGATGATGTTCAGCGCGAATGCGTTGTCCAATCCCAACTGCTTGCCGAAGTCTCCGGACTTGCCCAGCAGGCGCTGCACGGTTGGGTTGGTGCTGTCGGCCAACATCTGGTCGGCATTGGTGGAGGTGACGCCCTGTTCCTCGGCTTCCAGCATCGCCATCATCGACCAGCGGACCACGTCCAGCCACTGATCGTCGCCTTTGCGGACCATGGGACCCAGCGGCTCCTTGCTGATCCGGTCCGGCAGGATGACGAAGTCGTCGGGGTTCGGCACGCCGGCACCGCGGATGGACGCGAGGTTGGAACTGTCGGAGGACGCGGCGTCGCACCGGTTGGACAGCATGGTCTTGATCAACACGTCGGTGGTGTCGAGCAGCACGATGTTGAACTGAATATTATGCTGCTTCATCCAGTCCGCGAGGTTCAGTTCGTGGGTGGAGCCTTGCAGCATGCAGATGGTGCCGCCGGCCAGGTCCTTCAGGCTGGATACCTTGGCGGTCTTGGACACCAGGAAGCCCTGGCCGTCATAGAAGTTCACCATCACCATGCGCAGGCCGATGGTCACGTCGCGCAGGAAGGTCAGGGTGGTGTTGCGGGAGAGGATGTCGACCTCACCCGATTGGAGCGCGGCGAACCGATTGGTGCCGGTGGTGGGAATATAGCGAACCTTCCCGGAATCCCCGAACACCGCGGCGGCGACCGCTCGGCAGACGTCGACGTCGAGACCGCGCCAGATGCCCTTGCTGTCGGGCATGGAGAAACCGCCCAGGCCGACATTGACGCCGCAGGCGACGAAACCTTTCTGGCGGACGGAGTCGAGGGTTGCGGCATGGGCGGCGGTCGCGGCCATGAGGATGGCGGCGGCCAGAATCAGCCTTTTCAGCATGGCGTGCGTTTCCCCGGTTCGTTAGCGGAACGCATGTTCGCTGATTGGGGGGAAGAAACCAAGGGTTGGGTTTGGGGGCGTGTGGGCGTGAAGGTTTTCATGGCACGGTACCGTTTCTCAATCCGTCTGTCCCTTACCCCAACACCGCATGGTGTCCGGCGATATAGCCTTGGCACGTCGCCCGGGCCAGGCCGTGCTCACTGAAACCGCCCGCCGACTCGCCGCCACAGTATAAGCCAGGGATGACCTGACCGTTCATGTCCATCACTTGGCAGTTCGCGTTGATGCGCAAGCCGAAGCGGGTGTCGTGGATCACGGGGGTTGCCCATGCGGCGTGGAAGGGCGGGGTGGCGATTTTGTAGAGCGGTTTGGGTTTGCCGAAGTCGTCGTCCGTGCCTGATTCGACGAATGTGTTATAGCGGGCGACGGTTGCTTCGAGGGTCTGGGGTGGCATTGGCACCCGCTGATGCGTCATTACGACCTTCCGGGCCAGATCGGCCAGGGTGTCGGCGGTGAAGAAGAATCCACCGGCGCTGTCCACGTGCGGCGGCGTCGTTACCCACTTTTCCCGGGTTACCGCGTCGGCATCGAACACGGCCCAGATCGGACCGCCACCGTTATGGCCGTCACCGATTCCAGCCATCGCGGCGTTGAGCCAGTTGTTCGGCTTCCAGGCGATATCCCGGGCATTTCGGTAATCCCCCGCCGTATAGGGGTTAATCGAACCGTAATCATTCGTGGTGAAGGCGGGTCCTGTTTCGTCATAGAACCGTTTCCCGATCATGTTGACGGTAATGACATTCTGCCAGTCATGAACAGGAAGTCCGATCGCTCGGGCGCGGTCGAATACGGGGCTGCCGGGCATCCAGTGGAGGTTGCGATAGCCGTATTGGTTGCCGATGGTACCAGGTTTCGTTACTTTGTAGCCGAAGTCGCCGGTCTGGTTGTACATCCCCCACAATGACGCGCCGATCGCCATCGCCGCGATTTCACCGCTGGCGTCCTGATCGGACCACGGCATGCCGGCGAGGCCGCAATATTCCTCGGTCAGGCGTGGATCGGCCATGCGGCGGAAGTTTACGTTTCCGGTCGACCCGCCGGTTGCGATGACCACTGCCTTGCGGGCACCAACGGTCAGCCGGGCACCATTGTTGTCCACCGTGACGCCGATCACCCGCCCGGTGTCCTGGCGGTGCAACGATACCATCCGGTGCCGCTCCAGGATCATCACGCCGGCCTCCCGCGCTGCGGCTTCCAGCGGGCGCATCAGACCGTTGCCGGAGGACAAGGTCGCCTGTACGGCGGGGTCGGCCGGCTGGCCGGTCTGCACCATCGGCCAGTTCATGACGGCGGCGTGCATCTCCCGCGGCACCGAATTGCCCACCGCGTTGCCGCCGGCGGCGTCGGGCGCCTTGTCGACGAAGATCACGCCGTGGGCAACGAGCCATTCGTAGGTGGCGGCACTGTGGTCGGCGAAGGCTCGGATGATCTCGCGATCGTTATAGCGGTAGTCGGGAAAGCCGTTGGGCTCGACCACGGACCAGTCGGTCAGGTCGCGGAACAGCAGGTCGGGCGAGTCCTTGATATCGTGTTTCTTTTGCGCGCTGGTGCCGCCGCCCAGCGGGACGTTGCCGCCGCTGGTGATGGCGTGGCCGCCGATATGCGGCTGTGCTTCCAGCACGATGACCGAGGCACCGGCCTCCCGCGCGGCGATCGCGGCGGTGATCCCCATGGCGCCGGCGCCGACGACGACGACGTCGGCTTCCCGATTCCATTTCATCCGGGATGCGGCGGCGGCGTTCGCGTCCGGCGTGGCCAGCGTGCCCGCGGCAACGCCGGCGGCCGTGGCGTTCAAGAAAAAGCCGCGACGCGAAACTGGGTCGGTCATTTTCAGGCCCTGTCGAAACATTGCCGCGATTTAACGGGTCCGCCGGCATCTTGGCCACCCCGGTGGCACAGGGTCTTCGGCGACGGAAACGCGGCGATGGACAGTCAGGACCCTGGCTTTCTCGCCCCCAAACCAATCGCCCCGTCGCGCGGTATACCAATTGACTCGGCGAGCCCGGTTCGTCAGTTTCCGTTCGTCTGGGAAACACCAAATAACGAAGGGAAGGGAGGCGTATGGCAGGTTGCGGCCGCATGGGTCTATCGCGCGCAGCATGTGGCTACATGACGTGCCCAACGGATGATGACGCGCGTAGACACACGGTAACGCGCGGGATATCCGCGTGACCAACCTGCTTGAGGCCAAGGGCCTCCACGCCGCATATGGCGAAACCAGGGTCCTCCACGGCATCGATTTCGCGATTCGCCAGGGTGGCGTGACCGCGCTGCTGGGCGCGAATGGCGCCGGTAAGACCACGACGCTGCGGGCGATCTGCGGCCTGATCCGGACCCGGGGCGAGATGACCCTCGATGGCAAGCGCATCGACGGCATGGCGACCGAGGACATCGTCCGGTTGGGTGTCGCCCATGTGCCCGAGGGACGCGGCACGTTCATGGAACTGACGGTGGAGGAGAACATGCGGCTGGGCGCCTATACGCGCCCGGCCAGGGAGGCGACCGACGATTTCGAGCACATGTTCGACTACTTTCCCCGGCTGAAGGAGCGTTACAAGCAGCAGGCCGGCACCCTGTCCGGCGGCGAGCAGCAGATGCTGGCGATCGTGCGCGCGCTGCTGCTGCGGCCCCGGCTGCTGCTGCTGGATGAGCCGTCCTTCGGCCTTGCCCCGCTGATCGTGCAGGAGATTTTCCGGATCCTGGGGCGGATCAAGGAGGACGCCGGCGTCAGCATCCTGCTGGTGGAGCAGAACGCCGCCATCGCGCTGGAATTCGCCGAGGATGCCTATGTGCTGGAAACCGGGCGGATCGTGATGGCAGGTTCGTCCGCCGACATCAGCAAGGACGAGGGCATCCGCCGCTCGTACCTCGGGTATTAGGGGGGCACGATGCTCGCAGGTGTACTCCATCAGATCATGTCGGGCCTCGCCACGGGGGGCATCTACGCGTCGGTCGCGTTGGCGCTGGTGATGATCTACCAATCCACCCATCACGTGAACTTCGCGCAGGGCGAGATGGCGACCTTCTCAACCTATGTCGCGCTGATGTTCATCAACGCCGGTTTCTCCTACTGGGAGGCGCTCGTCATGGCGGTGGTGCTGTCGTTTATCGTTGGCGTGGCGATCGAACGGGTGCTGATGCGGCCGCTGGCGAACGCGCCGGTGCTGGCATCGGTGGGGGTGTTCATCGGGCTGCTGCTGGTCGTCAATGCCATGAGCGGCTGGTTCTTCGACTACACGATCAAGCAGTTTCCCTCACCGTTTCCGGATCACCCCATGCTGGGCGGGTATCTGTCGGGCCATGAACTGGGCTCCACCGGCGTCACCCTGCTGGTTCTGCTCAGTGTCTACCTGTTCTTCCGGCATACACGGCTGGGTCTGGCAATGCGCGCGGCGGCCCACAATGCGACCTCGTCGCGGCTGGTCGGCATCCGGGTGGGTTGGATGCTCGCACTGGGCTGGGGCCTGGCAGCGGCGATCGGCGCGGTGGCCGGCTGCATGGTAGCGCCGATCGTTTTCCTCGATCCCAACATGATGGGCGGCATCCTGCTCTACGCCTTCGCCGGTGCATTGCTGGGCGGGATCGACAGTCCGCTGGGTTCGGTGCTGGGTGGCTTCGCGGTGGGGGTGATCGAGAACCTCGGCGGTGCCTATCTGGTCGGCACCGAACTGAAGCTGACGATGGCGCTGGTGATCATCGTGGGCGTGCTGTTGATCAAGCCGACCGGCCTGATGGGCCGGCGCGTGTACAGCCGGGTGTGACGACCATGCGAACGTTCTGGATCACCGCGCTTCTGGTACTGCTGGGGACCATCTGGCCGCTTGCCGGATTCAGCAATTACCACCTGTTCCAGCTTACGCTCGTTGTGGTCTATGCCATCGCCATCCTGGGACAGGCGCTGCTGACCGGGTTCAACGGGCAGATTTCGCTGGGGCACGGTGCGTTTTATGCGATCGGCGCCTATACGACGGCGATCCTGATGAGCACCTGGAACGTGCCGTATTGGGCGACATTGCCGATCTCGGCCGTGGTCTGCGCGATCGTCGGGTTTCTGGTCGGCCTGCCGGCACTGCGGCTGGAGGGGCTTTACCTTGCTCTGACCACGTTCGCCCTGGCGGTCGCGGTGCCGCAGGTCCTGAAATACAAGCTGTTCGAGGACTGGACCGGCGGCGTGCAGGGGCTGGTGATCGACAAGCCGGAGGCACCATTCGGCCTGCCGCTATCACCGGATCAATGGCTGTATCTGTTCACGGTGGGGATCGCCGTGGTCCTGTACATCATCGCCTGGAACATCGTGCGCGGCCGGGTGGGACGAGCGATGATGGCGATCCGCGACCATGCGATGGCGGCCGAGGCAATGGGCATCAATCTGCCGATGGTGAAGACCAGCACTTTCGCCCTTAGTGCGATGTACACCGGTTTGGCCGGATCGTTGGGCGCGATCGCGGTGCAGTTCGTGGCGCCGGACAGCTTTGGCGTGTTCGTCTCGATCTTCCTGTTCGTCGGGCTGGTGGTCGGCGGGGTCGCGTCGATCGGCGGCACGCTGATCGGGGCTGCGTTCATCGAATTCGTGCCGAACCTGTCGGATCTGGTGTCCAAGGCGGCGCCGGGCGCGGTCTATGGCGTGATCCTGATCGCCGTGATGTTCCTGATGCCGGCCGGGGCCGGGGGATTCCTGTATTCGATGGGACGGAAGCTGTCGCGGTCCCGGTCGGCGCAGACCGATACATCGGAGCAGGCCGAGGAAACCGCAGCCGTGTCACACGACCCCATGTCGGGGATGATGAGCATGCCGGCCAGTGCCGCGTTCGTGGAACGCCCGGTGACGTCGGAAAGCACCGGCCAGAACGACTGAAGGCTCGAATGGCGGGCCGCCCGCGTATCGGGGCGGCCCTGAGGCGTCAGCCGTTGGCGGTCGCCAGATAGTTCATCGCCGCCTGGACGCCGCCTTCCTTGTGCGGGATGCCGGCCGCGCGCAGGCCCATCTCGACGCCGGTCAGCGTCCCGGTAAAGGACAGCACACCCAGGTCGCCCATGTGACCGATGCGGAAGACGCGATCCTCGACGCGGCCCAGACCGTTGCCGAGGCTCATGTTGAACTTTTCGAGGATGACATTGCGCAGGTTGTCGGCGCTGTGGCCGTCCGGCGTGCGGATGGCGGTCACCCCGGGCGCATAGGCGGCCGGGTCGGCGCATTGCAGTTCCAGCCCCCAGGCGACGGCGGCCAGGCGGGTCGCCTGGGCATACCGGTTGTGGCGGGCGAACACAGTGGGCAGGCCTTCCTCGGCCAGCATGTCCAGCGCCTCATTCAGCGCGAACAGCAGGTTGATCGCGGGGGTGTAGGGGAAGAAGCCGGTCTTGTTGGAGGCGACCAACGGCTCCCAGTCCCAGTAGCTGCGGCGTTGACCGCCGGCGCGGGCGACGGCAAGCGCCTTGTCGCTGATGGCGGTGAAGGACAGGCCGGGGGGGACCATCAGGCCTTTCTGGGAGCCGGCGATGGTCACGTCCACATCCCATTCGTCGTGCCGGTAGTCGGCGCAGCCCAGCGAAGAAATCGCATCGACCATCAGCAACGCGGGATGTTTGGCTCGGTTCATCGCCTGGCGGACCGCGGCGATGTCGGTCATGCAGCTTGTCGACGTCTCGCTATGGACGGCACAGACGGCCTTGATCTTGTGCTCGCGGTCCTGTTCGAGGACCTGACCGATGGCGACCGGGTCGGCACCGCGGCGCCAGTCGGTCTCCAGGCTGACGACATCGACGCCGAGGCGCGTCGCCATCTGCTCCCACAGATGGGAGAACTGGCCGGTGCGGCTGATCAGGATGCGATCGCCGGGCACCAGGGCATTGGTCAGTGCCGATTCCCAGGCGCCGGTGCCGGAGGCGGGGAAGATCCCGACGATCGCCATCTTGGTCTGGAACACGGTGCGCAGTTTGGCGACGAGTTCGCGGCCGAGGGCGCCGAATTCCGGACCTCGGTGGTTGATCGCGTTGCGATCCATGGCGCGCAGCACCCGGTCGGGCAGATTGGTCGGCCCGGGGGTTTGCAGGAAATGACGGCCGGAAACAAAGTTCGACATAGGGAAGCTATCCTCCAAGGCGCGCGTCAAACCATGATGCGTCACGGTTTGCAACATCGTTCGCGTATGGGAGGAATGCGCCCTATCGCATCGAGGCGACGGCGGACTGGCCGGCCGGGACGGCAGGCGGTATGCCGGACCGTCATTTGGAGGAGCGGCCATGGCATCCCTGATCCTGACTGTCGTCGGCCCGGATCGTCCGGGTCTGGTGCGTGCGCTGTCCGAGGCGGTCGCGGCATGCGGTGGCAGTTGGCTGGAAAGCCGTATGGCCAGGCTGGCCGGCCAGTTTGCCGGGATCGTGCTGGTGGAGGCTCCGGAGTCGCTGCCGGACGACCTGCGGGCGCTGGAGAACCAGGGATTGCGGATCCTGGTTCAGGGCGGATTGGCCGAACCGGTGGCTGCTCCCGCGGAGCCCCGGCTGATGCTGGAGGTCGTGGGGAACGACCGTCCGGGGATCGTGCGGGATGTCACGCGGGTTCTGGCGGAGAGTGGCGTGAACATCGAGGAACTGACGACCGGTGTGGCCAGCGCGTCGTTCAGCGGCGAGACGTTGTTTCGGGCGACGGCTTTGGTGCGGGCGCCGAACGTGGCGGCGACGGAGACGATGCGGACGGGGTTGGAGCGGCTGGGGAATGAGCTGATGGTGGATATTCAGCCGGCGGCGGGGTGATTGGCGGGGTATCAAACCTGAAGCCGCCGATCTTTGCTAACGGCAATGGACTCGCCTTGAGCTACGGCTTCGGTCGCTTCCCCACCAACCTTGCGATTGCCCGCCGATCCGGCTTGCAGACGTCCCAGGCCAGCCCCACTGCCTGCAACCCGCACACGAAACCGAAGATCAGATCGATTTCCCACCAGCGATGGCCATGCCGAGCCGAACGCGCGTCGGCGTGGTGGTTGTTGTGCCAGCCCTCGCCGCTGGTCAGAATCGCAACGAACCAGTTGTTGCGGCTCCGCTCGCCGGTCTCGTAGTTGCGATAACCCCAAAGATGCGCCAGCGAGTTGACCGACCAGGTGATATGCCAGACCAGGACGATCCGCACGAACACGCCCCAGATCAGCAGACCGGTACCGAACCGGGCTGCCGTTTCGACGCCATGCCCGGTCAGGAGACTCGCGGCAAAGCCGCCCAGGAAGAACACCGCCCAGGACGCCACGACGATGATCGGATACAGCAACGTCCGTTCCAGCCGGCGGTAGAACGGATCGCGCAGGATATCCTTCGCGTAACGTTCGTAGATACCGAGCCGGACCAGATCGCGGTTCTCCACCAGCATCCAGCCGACATGGCCCCATAGAAATCCCGCCAGCGGACTGTGCGGATCGTCCTGCCGGTCGGAATGTTCGTGATGCCGCCGATGCACCGCGACCCAGCGCGCCGGTGTGTCCTGCATGGAGCATACGCCCAGGATCGCGAAGCCATGCTCCAGCCATTTCGGGCAAACCAGGCCGCGATGCGTCAACAGCCGATGAAAACACAGATTGATGCCGAGGCCGCCGAACACATAGATGCCGGCGATGGCCAGCCCGACTCCGGTCCAACTGAAGAACCACGGCAGCACGGCCAGCAGCGCGATCAGATGGTACACGCCGACGGTGACAGCATAGGACCAGACGATGCGGTGCCGGTCCACCGCCGCGGGTAACCGCAGGCGGATCGTCGCCGGCGGGATGCTGGCAGCGGAAGGCAGGATGGTCACACAGGGTCTTTCGAACGGTTACCGCTAGCTGGATAGACCCGATACCGAAATAACCCGGCGTGCTCGAGACCCCAATCAGTCAACCGGTCATCGCACGAAAGAGCGTGATGGTGCCAGCACTTCCTACGCGATAGGTGTCGCCATAACGTGCTTCTGATAGGCCGGACGCTGGCACAGACGATCATACCAGGTGCGCAGGGCCGGCAGCTCCGGGCGGGTCAGGCCCTGATAGTCCATGCCGAACCAGCGGTGCGCGTGGACACCCCAGGGGATGTCGCACAGGGTGAAATCGGCACCGGCGATGAAGTCGTGATGTTGCAACTTGGCATCGATCATGCGCCAGGCTCGGGCGGTCTCCTCGATGGAAGCGGCCACGGCGGTCAGGTCGCGCTTGTCGGGCGGCGTGCGCACCAGACCCCAGAACACGCCGCTCATGGGCCGGTTGAGCACCGTCTGCTGAGCGTCCATCCAATGGTCGATGGTGGCGCGCGTGTGCGCGTCGGTCGGCCAGGGTTTCGTGCCGGAGGCATGCGTCTGCCCGAGGTAACGCACGATCGCGTTGCTCTCCCACAGGGTGAAGTCGCCCTCCTGCAACGTCGGCACCAGTCCGGTGGGATTCATCGCGCGGTATTCTGGGGTGTCGGTCTTGCCGAAGGCGCCGCCGACATCGATCCGCTCGAACGGCAGCTCGAGTTCGCCCAGTGCCCACAGAACTTTCATCACGTTGCTGGACGTCGCTCGGCCCCAGACGATGCGGTGCATAATTTTTCTCTCTCGATGGCGTTTCATAGACTAACCGTGCTGACACGCAGCGGCAACTTGCATCCGGCGGGCACTCGGGGCAC
This sequence comes from Acidisphaera sp. S103, assembly GCF_009765975.1. GTDB lineage: Bacteria > Pseudomonadota > Alphaproteobacteria > Acetobacterales > Acetobacteraceae > Rhodopila. Next base: position 302,194 of record NZ_LMUJ01000048.1, read on the forward strand.
ACGGAACGTCATGCGACGCCATGCACCTCGATCCCTCGCTGTCCTGGTCGCCCTGGGGGCCGCCGCGGCCCTGGGTGTCGCCTATGTGTCGGAGGAATGGGTCGGGCTGGTGCCATGCGCGCTGTGTCTGCTGGAGCGCTGGCCCTACCGGATCGTGATCGTGTTGGGTCTGCTGGCGGCGATCTCGCCGCGCGGGTTGTGCCGCGCGTTGCTGGTGCTGGCGGTGCTGTGCCTGCTGGGCGACGTGGCGATCGCGGCGGTGCATGTCGGGGTGGAGTTCAAATGGTGGCCCAGCCCGCTGCCGGAATGTGCCGCGCCGCATCTGAGTGGTGGGTCGATCGCCGACCGGCTGGCGTCGATGCCGTCACGGCCGTCGAAGCCGTGCGATGACCCGACGTTCCTGATCCCCGGTGTCCCGGTGTCGATGGCGGCGATGAACATGCTGTACGGGCTGGTGTTCTCGGCGGTGGTGGCTGGGTCACTGGCAATGAACAGGCACAGACGATGAGTATCGGTTTGCCGGGCGACCCGACGATGCGGGATGTCACCGAACGGATGATTCGGGTGGATCATGCCGGGGAATATGGTGCGGCGCGGATCTATGCCGGGCAGTTGGCGGTGCTGGGGCGTGGCGGGAAGGGTGACGTGCTGCGCCATATGCAGGCGCAGGAGCAGGAGCATCTGCGGACGTTCAACGCGATGGTGGCGGACCGGCGGGTGCGGCCGACGGCGCTGCTGCCGTTCTGGCACCTGGCCGGGTTCGCGCTGGGTGCGGTAACGGCGGCGCTGGGGGAGAAGGCGGCGATGGCCTGCACCGTCGCGGTTGAGGAGAGCATCGACGCGCATTATGCGGCTCAGTTGGAGACGTTGGGCGATGCAGAGCCGGAACTGCGGCGGACGGTAAAGACATTTCAGGCTGAAGAACTGGAGCATCGCGATATCGGGCTGGCGCATGGGGCGGAGCAGGCGCCGGGGTATCGGTTGTTGTCGCGCGTAATCAAGGCTGGGTGCCGGGCGGCGATCGCGATCAGCGAGCGGGTTTGACCGGGGCGCTCGGGGGGCGCTGCCCATCACGGAAGGGTGCCGGCGGTCCGCAGATGGCTGGGACACCTCCCATAGACCTCAAGATGGGGATGGTTGGGAGAAAGCTTTGGCTAGGCGCCACGCTCTCACCGTCTTGGCCGGGCCTGTCCCGGCCATCTTCGCACTGGCGGACGAAGCGTGGATTGCCGGGACACGCCCGGCTATGACGATGGGCCGCGGTCGGCCCGGCCATCTTCGCACTGGCGGACGAAGCGCGGATAGCCGGGACACGCCCGGCTATGACGATGGGCCGCGGTCGGCCCGGCCAAGCAATAAGATGGGGATGGCTGGGAGAAAGTTTTGGCTAGGCGCCACGCTCTCACCGTCTTGGCCGGGCCTGTCCCGGCCATCTTCGCACTGGCGGACGAAGCGCGGATAGCCGGGACACGCCCGGCTATGACGATGGGCCGCGGTGGGTCCGGCCAAGCAATAAGATGGGGATGGTTGGGAGAAAGCTTTGGCTAGGCGCCACGCTCTCACCGTCTTGGCCGGGCGTGTCCCGGCCATCTTCGCACTGGCGGACGGAGCGCGGATAGCCGGGACACGCCCGGCTATGACGATGGGCGGCGGTCGGTCCGGCCAGGCAATCTCCTCCCACCGCTCATCCTGGTGCTTGTGGGATTAACGGCGGCGCAGCGGCGGTACCTCCCGCACGGCGCCACGGGCGGCGCTGGTGGCCATTGCGGCGTAGGCCTTCAGGGCGGTGGAAACCTGGCGCTGGCGGGGTTCCGCTGGTTGCCAGGCGGCGTTGCCTTTTGCCTCCATAGCGGTCCGACGGCTGGCCAGGACGTCGTCCGGGACCGCCAGGGTCAGGGATCGGCCGGGGATGTCGATGACGATGGTGTCGCCATCCTCCACCAGGCCGATCAGGCCGCCCTCGGCGGCTTCCGGGGAGCAATGGCCGATCGACAGGCCCGACGAGCCGCCGGAGAAGCGGCCATCCGTTACCAGGGCGCACAGTTTTCCCAGGCCTTTCGACTTCAGATAGCTGGTTGGGTACAGCATCTCTTGCATACCCGGGCCGCCGCGGGGTCCCTCGTAGCGGACCAGCACGATGTCGCCGGGTTTCACGCCGCCACCCAGGATGCCGGAGACTGCCGCATCCTGGCTTTCGAAAACCCGAGCGGGGCCGGAGAAGGTGAGGATGGAGGAGTCGACGCCGGCGGTTTTGACGATGCAGCCTTCCTCGGCGAGGTTGCCGTAGAGAACCGCGAGGCCGCCATCGGCGGAGAAGGCGTGTGCCTTGTCGCGGATGACGCCTTTTTCCCGGTCGGTGTCGACCGCGTCCCAACGGGCGGACTGGCTGAACGCCTCGATGGTCGGGATGCCGCCGGGCGCGGCGCGGTAGAAGGTTTTTACGGATTCATCGACGGTGCGTTGCACGTCCCAGCGTTGCAGGGCCTCGGCGAGGCTTTCGGCGTGGACCGTGGGCACCGAAGAGTCGACCAGACCGGCACGATCCAGTTCGCCCAGGATCGCCATGACCCCGCCGGCGGCATGGACGTCTTCCACATGCACGTCGGGCACTGATGGTGCGACCTTGCACAGCACGGGGACGCGTCGAGACAGGCGGTCGATGTCGCGCATGGTGAACGGCACCTCGCCTTCATGCGCCGCCGCCAGCAAATGCAGCACGGTGTTGGTGGAACCGCCCATGGCGATATCCAGCGTCATTGCGTTCTCGAACGCGGCGAAGGTGGCGACGTTGCGGGGAAGAACCGAATAGTCGTCGGTTTCGTAGTGCCGCCGCGTGATCTCGACGATCTTCCGCCCCGCCTCCAGAAACAACTCACGCCGGTCGGCATGCGTGGCGACGACGGTGCCGTTCCCCGGCAACCCGAGGCCCAGCGCCTCCACCAGGCAGTTCATCGAATTGGCGGTGAACATGCCGGAGCAGGAGCCGCAGGTGGGGCAGGCGGACCGTTCGATGACGGCGACTTCTTCGTCGGTGTTGGCTTCGTCCGCGGCCGCGACCATCGCGTCGATCAGGTCGACCGACCGGGTTTTGCCCTTGTGCAGGACCTTGCCGGCCTCCATCGGGCCGCCGGAGACGAACACCACGGGGATGTTGAGGCGCATCGCGGCCATCAGCATGCCGGGGGTGATCTTGTCGCAGTTGGAGATGCAGACCATGGCGTCGGCGCAGTGCGCGTTGACCATGTATTCGACGCTGTCGGCGATCAGCTCGCGAGAGGGCAGGCTGTACAGCATGCCGTCGTGGCCCATGGCAATGCCGTCATCGACCGCGATGGTGTTGAATTCCTTGGCGATTCCGCCGGCTTTCTCGATTTCCCGGGCGACCAGTTGGCCGAGGTCCTTCAGGTGGACGTGGCCGGGGACGAACTGCGTGAAGCTGTTGGCGACGGCGATGATGGGCTTGCCGAAATCGCCGTCCTTCATGCCCGTCGCGCGCCACAGGCCGCGGGCGCCGGCCATGTTGCGGCCGTGGGTGGTGGTGCGGGAGCGATAGGCCGGCATGGGCGTGTGTCCTTGAACGTTTGGGGTGCGGGCACCCTTGGGTGGGGATGTCTAGCGCCGAGCTTGCGGTTAGGCCAGCCGTTCGGGCGCGGGGGTGGTTTGCGATCGGGCACGCTTCCGGGCTACAGGGGCAGGATCGCCCGTTGTCAGGAGTCCGTTGCCCCCATGCCCGTGCTGTCCGACCGCTGGATCCGCCAGATGGCGCAGGAACACGGCATGATCGAGCCGTTCGTCGAAGCCCAAAAGCGCGACGGAGTCATCAGCTACGGCCTGTCCAGCTATGGCTACGACGCGCGCATCGCCGACGAGTTCAAGATTTTCACCAATATTGACTCGGCGGTGGTCGATCCCAAGGCGTTTTCTCCGGCCAGCTTCGTCGATCGCAAGACCGATGTCTGCATCATCCCGCCGAACAGTTTCGCCCTGGGCCACACGGTCGAGTATTTCCGCATCCCGCGCGACGTGCTGGTGATCTGCCTGGGCAAGTCCACCTATGCGCGCTGCGGGATCATCGTGAACGTCACCCCGCTGGAGCCGGAATGGGAAGGCCAGGTGACGATCGAGATCAGCAACACCACGCCTCTGCCGGCGAAGATCCACGCCCATGAGGGGATCTGCCAGTTCCTTTTCCTGCAGGGTAACGAGCCTTGCGAGACCAGCTATGCCGACAAGGCGGGGAAATATATGGGGCAGCGGGGTACTGCGCTGCCCCGGATGTAATCACGGCGGACGGGCCGCCTTGCGAAACACGATGCCGGACTGAACCGGCGGAACGGAAGGAACACCAGAATGGCGCGGATGACCGGCGGTGAAGCCATCGTGGACGGCCTGTTGCGGCACGGCATCGATACCGTGTTCGGGCTGCCGGGGGTGCAGACCTATGGGTTATTCGATGCGTTCGCACGTGCATCGAACCGGATGCGGTTGATCAATGCGCGGCATGAGCAAGGGACGGCCTACATGGCATTAGGCTATGCCTGCGCCACCGGACGACCGGCGGCGTTTGCCGTGGTGCCCGGGCCGGGTGTGCTGAACACCACCGCCGCGCTGGCCACGGCCTGGGGCGTGAATGCGCCGGTGCTGTGCCTGACCGGGCAGGTTCCCGGCCCGATGATTGGGCGTGGCCGCGGGCAATTGCATGAACTGCCCGATCAGCTTGCGACATTGCGCAGCCTGTTGAAATGGGCCGAACGCATCGAACATCCCACTCAGGCGCCACTGCTGGTCGCTCGGGCGTTCCAGGAGATGCAGTCTGGCCGTCCGGGTCCGGTGGCGCTGGAGATGCCGCTGGATCAGTTTTCCGCCGCTGCCGAGGTGACCCCGCACGATCCGCTGCCACTGTTTCCGCCGCCGCCGGTCGATGCGGAGAAGATCGCGGCGCTGACCAAGCTGCTGAACGAGGCGAAGGCGCCGATGCTATGGGTTGGCGGCGGGGCGCTGCACGCCTCGGCCGAAATCCTGGCGCTGGCGGAGCGGCTGGGCGCGCCGGTGGTGGCGTTTCGGGGCGGAAAGGGCGTGGTCGATGATGACCATCGCCTGGGGCTGACGGTTGCGTCCGCCTATCGCCTGTGGCCGGAGACCGATCTGCTGGTCGGGTTCGGCACTCGGCTGGATGTGCCGTTGGGGCGCTGGGGCAAGCTGCCGGCGGGTCTGAAGGTGGCGCGTGTCGACATCGATCCGGCCGAGATGCGTCGGCTGAAGGTCGATCTGGGCATTGTCGCGGATTCGGCCACGACCGCTCGGTTGCTGGCCGACGCGGTCGCGCCGAACCCCGGGCGACCCGAGGCGATCGCGCGCGCCAAGGCGGAGGCGGCGGTGGCGATCGAGAAAGTGCAGCCGCAGATGTCGTATCTGACGGCGATCCGAGAGGCGCTGCCGCGGGATGGTATCTTATGTGATGAAATGACCCAGGTGGGTTACGTGTCGTGGTTCGGGTTTCCGTTCCACTCGCCGCGGACGCTGGTGACGTCTGGGTTTTCCGGCACGCTGGGGGCCGGGTTTCCGACGGCGCTGGGCGTCAAGGTGGCGTATCCGGACCGTGCGGTGGTCGCGGTGACCGGCGACGGCGGTTTCCTGTTCGGCGGGGCGGAACTGGCGACCGCGGTGCAGCATGGGATCAACCTGGTGACGGTGCTGTTCAACAACTCCGCCTATGGGAATGTGCTGCGTGACCAGCAGCGGCTGTTCGAGGGCCGGGACTCCGGCTCCAAACTGCACAATCCGGATTTTGCGACATACGCGAAAAGCTTTGGGGTGGCGTATTGGCGGGCGGCGGGAGCTG
>NZ_LMUJ01000048.1:308223-391110 GCF_009765975.1 Acidisphaera sp. S103
ATCGCGCCCGGCCGCGGGTGATGGTGCGGCCGCTTGCACTCTATCGCTGCCGATCGAACTGAAAATCCGCGAAACGGTGCAATTCCGCTTCGACACGCGCCTTGTGTGACCGAACCGACCCGCGCCCTACCCAGGTCCACTGCTGGACAAGCAGTTTCTGCTTCTCACGATCCGCCTTGAGATCGATGGCGGCGATAATTTCGTCGCCATCAAGCACGGGCAGGGCAAAATAACCAAGCAACCGTTTCTCTTTAGGGACGTACGCCTCGAAGCGATGTCCGTAATCAAAGAAGAACTGCAACCGTTTCCGTTGAATGATCAGCGGGTCGAACGGCGACAGCAAATGAACCCTGTCCGGGCCGGATGGCGGCGGCGTATCCAGCATCTCGGGTTGCACCCAGTGCTCCAGCTTCCCGGCCCCCTCTATCGCAACCGGCAGAAGTTCCTTGCGGCGAACCCGGGCGTCGATCAGTCGCCGGATCTCGGCCTTTCGGGGTGCATCCAGATGACAGATCGAATCGAGGCTGACCACGCCTTGCGATCGCAACGCCCGATCCAGCACATAAACCAGGACCTGCCGTTCGGAGGCGGCGTCCGGCCGCCTGTTCCAGCCAAAATGCCGGTCCATGAGTTCGTAGGTCTTGACCATGCCGGATCGCGCGCTGATGGTCAGCGCGCCGCTGTAGAATGCCCGTTGCAAGGCCCGTTTCGACGGCTTTCGGCTGGCCCAGGCATGGTCTTTCTCGACCAGCACCTCATCGTCGATGTCGCGGATGGACAGGGCGCCGTCATTTCGGATGAGCGTCAGAACGCGTCGCAAATCGTCTTGGCTGACCGCGGCGAATTGGGTCTTCGGCGACTGACGATGGCGCTTCATGGCGGGAAGAAAGAACCGGATGTCCTTGGCCGGCACGTAAGACAGAGCATGTGTCCAGTATTCGAAGATGGTCTTGTCCACCGACAGCGCCTGATGCAGATGCTGCCGGCGGTAGGCCGGAATGCGGGTCCATAGAATGTGGTGATGGCAGCGCTCTATCACGTTGATCGTATCGATCTGCACATAACCGAGGTGGTCTACCGCCTTTGCCACCGCCTCCGATCCGTCCCCAAACGGTGCAGGTCCGTCCAGCCGCTGCGCTCGAAGCCATATCCGCCTGGCTTCGGGCTTCGTGAGCATAAGGGGCGCGGCAGCAAGGTAAGGCATCACGTACTGGCAATGAACTGCAGCGTCTGCTTGGCGCATTCCTCAGGCTGGACTGCCGCGATGTGGTAGGAATTTCCAGGCAGCACCAGCAGTTTCGACTTCGGTATCTTCTCCTGATAGGCGCGCGCCGCCGAGACCGGTTGCAACGGGCTCGTTTCAGTCGTTACGACGAGGGTCGGCGCCGTTATCCGGCCGAGCAACGGTTCGAGGTCCATGATACCCGCGGCGCCGGAGTAGCCGATGCAGGCCTCCGGACTCGCCTTTCCCATCAATTCGTCAGTCCACCACTTCATCATTTCTGGTGAGGCATCGCTGCCAAGACGCGACGCCATCGTCGCCGCGGCCCAGCCACGGACGCCGTCCCTGCGTATCCACGCCGGGAACGAGGTCAAATCGGCTTTGCCCCCGGGTGCTCCTTTCGCAGGGGTACCGAAGACTGCCAGCGTTTTGACCCGGTCGGGATAGTCGGCGGCCAGTTGCAGGGCGGTCGAGCCGCCTATCTTGGCACCGACCAGGTGAAAATGCTCGATCCTCAGCGTATCGAGGAGCCGGATCAAATCGCTGGCGACCACTTGCGTCGTGCAGGCATAGGAGAGCGGCAACGGCGATTGTCCGAAGCCGGGCAGGTCCGGCCGCAACACGCGGAACCGCCCCGAGAGAAACGGCACCCACTGCTGCCAGGCGACATGGGATTCGGCAACCCCGTGCAGCAGAAGAATGGGTTCGCCGTCCTGCCACGGCGCGCCGAACCACTGGTCTGCATAGGCGATGACGACGCCTGGCCTGACTTCGTGTCTCGCCATGTCCGCGTCTTGTCCCGCCGCGACTCGCGTGGCCCGCGCGGAACGCTGCATCCCGGCATGCGGTTGGCCCGCCGCGGCCTGAAGCGGACGAGGCGCCGCGACAAGCCCCGCGATGGTGCTGGATCCAAGCGCCAATAACCCACGCCGTAGCGGCTGCTGCGTATTCATGTTTCGCTCCCCAGGAACCTTGTCGTTTGGGATTAGACCCTGGCCATCGCACGCCGTGCAACTCCGTCCCCCTGTGTGTCTGCAACGATCTGATAACGGCACTCGTTGGCGTTCATGTGGATGCCGTTTGCGGCCGGCCGATAAAAGTTCTTGATTTGTTCGAATGACCATCTAAAGTAGCTTCCAGCGAGGAACATTAGGGGAATATCGATGGAATGCAACCGATGCGGCGGCTCTGTGATGTTGGAGACCGTTATTAAACTTCGGCGTGGTTTCTTCGGTTTTCGGGAGACGCGGTCGCGGGGCACGTATTGTGCAAGCTGCAAAATTGGCGCGCCGATGGAAACCCATCAATCCGCCGCACGTTCGGCATCCTTGGCGGTTGCCCGCCGTGGCGGCAGGCCGGCGTTTCTCGATCGGATAGCCGCCGCAAGCCGGCCATCGCGTCGTGCGGCCCTGTTTCCGTGGCGAGATCGGCACAGCAAGATACCGGCATGGATGCTGTCCCGCCTTCAACGCGTTGCTCTCGACGCGCGATAAAGGCTTCTGGACGTTCTCGTCCACGATCGGGTTCGTCTGACGGCGTTTCGTGCTGTCCCAATTGGACTTTAGGGTTCGCGGATAAACAAGTGCTTCGGCGTTGGCACCGTCGCCCAATCCCATCATCGCAGGCGTAGGCCCGCCATGACAATGCGGGACTGGCGGCTCTCGCCAAACGATTCGGCTATTTTGCCGCAAGTCCCAAGGTGGCAGTCACCCCCCGTGGCGCAAATTCCGAGCGAAGAGCGCGAGCATCGCGACCCAGCCGCGCTCGGCGGCGGCATGATCGTAAACGGGGAAGTCCGGCTTCATCCAGCCGTGCGCGGCGGGGTAGGCTTCCGTGCTGTAGCGCACACCACCTTGGGCCAGCACCTTCTCGAACTGCTCGGCCATCTCAGGCGGATAGCTGCCGTCGTTCTCCGCGGCGGCGATATAGACCTCGGCCTTGATCTTTGGCGCAACCAGATGCGGGCTTGTCGGCGCGTCGGTCGCGAGATTGCCGCCATGGAAGCTGGCGACCGCCGCGAAGCGATCAGGGTAGGCTGCCGCCGCGGCAAACGCCATGCCGCCGCCCATGCAGAAGCCGACCGCGCCGACCTTGCGGCCCGCAACATCGTCGCGCGTGTCGAGGTAGGCGAGCAAGGCCTCTGTGTCCTCGACCGCCTTGTCGTTGCCGGTCGTGGCCATCAACGGACCCAGGATGGCGCGCACGTCGCCCGCGAAGACCTCCTTGGGCACGAACGGGCCATAGGGACCGTAACGGTAGAAGAGGTCTGGCAGCAGCACGGCGTAGCCGTCGTCCGCGAGCCGCTGCGCCATGTCGAGAACTGCCGGCCGTATCCCGCCAGCGTCCATATAGAAGATCACCCCAGGCCATGGCCCGTCGCTCGCCGGGATCATGACATGACAAGGGCAGTTCCCATCGCGCGTCCGGATCGTGACTTGCTCGTTCGGCATCATGTATTCCTCGGTTGCTCGTTCCAATGGTCTGCTTTGGGCCATCCATGACCGCAAGCGGACGGATTGGGATCGTGTCCCCCAAGTGGTGCAGGAACTGTGAATAAGTAGCCCGCCGCCGCGACCGCCCGGAGTCACCACGCAGCCCGTCGCGTTGGATCGGCCACCATCAGCCTTCCCCGTGCCTGGGCAAGTGAGATAGCGTTCCGTGCAACTCGCTTACAGGTGCACCCATGAACGACTTCGAAAACCCCGACTTTGCCGCCGCAACGGCGCTTCGATTGATCGGCCCCGACGCGGCAAACTGGGTCCCCGATCGGCCCGGCATCGATCACAACGTGATGCTGGTCGGCGGTGGGCAGACCGGATCCGCGCTGGCTTTCGCCCTACGCCGAGCCGGTGTCGGCAAGGTTTCGATCATCGATGCGGCGGATGACGAAACCACGGCCGGGATTTGGCTGACCGCCGCCAGGATGCACCTGTTACGCACGCCCAAGAACCTGTCGGGTCCGGAGCTGGGCATTCCCGAACTCAGCTTCCAGGCTTGGTATGAAGCCCGTCACGGACAGGCCGCGTATGCCGCGATCGACCGTATCCCACGGTTGCTATGGGCCGAATACCTGAGTTGGTATCGGCATTTCCTGAACATTCCCATTCGCTACCGCACGAATTTGATCCGCATCGAACCGGCCGACGGCTGCTTCCGCCTGCATCTGCGGATCGAGGGACGGTCCATCGTCGAAACAACCCGGAAAATCGTCCTGGCGACAGGCTTCACCGGGAACGGTGGCGCCTACATCCCGCCGGTTCTCGCCGCTCTTCCGAAGAATGTCGTGTCACACACCCATGACAGCATCGATTTTGCCGCGCTTCAGGGAAAGATGATCTCGGTCGTCGGCGCCGCGGCCGCCGCCTTCGACGCCGCCGGGGTTGCGTTGGAGAACGGAGCCGCCGCGGTGCATTTGTTCGCCCGCCGCCCCTCGATCGCATCGGTGCCCATTACCCGCCTGCGCGGCTATCCGGGTGCCTACGACAACTACCGGCAGTTGCCCGACGCGATCCGCTGGCATCAGGCGATCCGCTTCCGCGACGCCGGATCGACGCCAACCGTCGATGCGATCCAGCGTGCCGTTGCCTTCCCGAATTTTCACTTGCACCTCGCCGCCCCATGGCACGACGCGTCCATGGACGACGGCCAGATCGTGGTACGCGCCGCGGATGGCACCTTCCGTTTCGATCACGTCATCGCCGGCACGGGTTATTTCGTCGATCCCTCCGCTCGACCCGAAATCGCCGGTTTCGCGGACCGCATCCTGTTGTGGCGCGACAAATACCGGCCACCCGCGACCGAGGAAGACCCGTTCCTGGGCAGCCATCCCTATCTGGGACAGGGCCACGAATACCTGGAAAAAATACCCGGTCAGGCGCCGTATCTACGCGACATCCATGTCCACAATCCGGCCGGTTTCGTCAGCTTCGGCCTGCCGATCGGCGATGTCCCCAGCATGCGGCGAGACATCCCGTTGGTCACCGCCCGCATCAGCCGCGACCTGTTCCTGGCTGACCTCGACAGCCACGAGCAGCGGATGACAGGGACGATCCAGGCCGATTTCCCGGACGCCATTTATGCGTCCGCCGTGTGGAAGCGGCCGGACTGACCCGCCTGTGCCAGCCGCATCGAGGCTGGTTACATCGCCAGATAGCCGCCATCGACGTAAAGTTCCGCGCCGGTGACGTAGGACGCCTCATCGGAGGCCAGATACAGAATGGCGTTGGCGACGTCGTCCACCTCGCCATTGCGTCCCAGCGGCACGGCCCGCAGCATTTTCGCGCGGACGACCGGATCGGCGGTCGCGCCGGAGGTGCGCATCGGCGGCATCAATCCCGGATGCACGGAGTTGCAACGAATATTGTCCTTGCCGAACTGCACCGCGGTGGATTTGGTCATGACCCGCACCGCACCTTTCGCGGCATTGTAGCTCATATGCACCATGGTCTGGCCGACGATGCCGGAGATCGACGAGAGATTGATGATCGAGCCGCCGCCGTTCTGCTGCATCTGCCGCACCGCCGCCGCCGTGCCCAGAAAGACCCCGGTGCTGTTCACCGCCATCACCCGATTCCACAGCTCGGAATCGAGCAGATCGTTGGTGGCGCTGCCGCTGATGCCGGCATTGTTCACCAGGATGTCCAGTTTGCCGTAGGCCGCGACGGTCTTGTCCACCACCGTTTTCCAGCCGGCTTCGTCGGTCACATTCAACGCCATGAACATCGCCTTGCCGCCAGCCGCGTTGACGCTGTCGGCAACCGCCTTGCCTTCTTCCTCCAACATGTCGGCGATGACGACTTTCGCGCCTTCCTTCCCGAAACGCCGAGCGGTCGCGGCGCCCATGCCGGATGCGGCACCGGTGATGATGGCGACCTTGTCTTGCAGACGCATGGCTGTTTCCTCCTTTTGCCGTGGTTGACCGGACTCTGCCATCGCGGCCGCCCCTTGGCTACCGGCGGGTATTTGAGGCACATAGAAGACAGCATCATTGGAGCATGACCCATGGCCCACCGCGGCTTGACCTTCGGTATCTTCCTCGCCCCGTTCCACCGGCTGGGCGAGAACCCGACCCTGGCGATCGCGCGCGACGTGGAACTGATCCAGTGGCTGGATTACCTGGGGTATGATGAAGCCTGGGTGGGCGAACATCACTCGGCCGGCTGGGAATTGATCGCGTCGCCGGAACTGGTCATCGCCGCGGCGGCCGAGAAGACGAAGCACATCAAGCTGGGATCGGGCGTGACCAGCCTGCCGTATCACCATCCGTTCCTGGTGGCGCAGCGCTGGGTGCAACTGGATCACATGACCCGCGGCCGCGCGATGCTGGGCTGCGGGCCGGGCGCGCTGACGTCCGATGCCTACATGCTGGGGATCCAGCCAGCGACGCAACGGCCGCGCATGCTGGAGTCGATGGACGCGATCATGCGGCTGCTGCAGATGGACGGCCGGGTGACGATGAAGACCGACTGGTTCGAGATGAACGACGCCCGCCTGCATCTGGCGCCGTACAGCGACCCGCATTTCGAGATCGCCGTGGCCAGCACGATCACGCCGTTCGGGATGATCGCGGCGGGGACTCACGGGACCGGTGTGCTGTCGATCGGTGCGGGATTGCCGGGTGGGCCGGAAGCGATGGCCAGCCAGTGGAAAATCGCCGAGGAACACGCCGCCAAGAACGGCAAGACGGTCAGTCGGAAGAAGTGGCGGATCGTGGTGAACGCCCATATCGCCGAGGACGATGAACAGGCGCTGGACGAAGTCCGCAGGGGCGAGCGCAACGAGACGATCAGCTATTTCGAGGACACGCTGGGCCGGCCGCCCGGCCGGTCCGATGATCCGCTGAGCGACGGGGTAAAGCAGGGAACCACGCTCGTTGGCTCACCGGAAACAGTGGCGAAAGGGATCAACCGCCTGCTGGAGTACAGCCAGGGCGGATTCGGCGGCATCCTGTTCCGCGCACATGAGTGGGCGACGCGGGAACAGACGATGCGGAGCTACGAGTTGTTCGCCCGCTACGTGATGCCGGTGTTCCAGTCGTCGCTGGAAGGCCCAGTTGGCTCGCTGGCGTGGGCGCGGGAGAACCGGAAGCAGGTTTTCGGCGCGACACCGGATGCGGTGCGCCGGGCATTCACCGACTTTGGTGCGGCAGTGCCGGAGGACTTCAAGCAGCGCACGCTCGGCGGGCGGGATGTGACGTAGGGGCTGCTTCAGGGCACCCCGTTATACCAGCCGCCGTTGAAGCCGACCTTTGATCCGTCATGGCCCGGCGTCAGTCCGGGCTATCCGCCCCAGTAAGGTGCTGGATCGGATGCCCCGCACTTCGCCGGCCCAAGACGAGCCTGATGTGTCAACGTCAACGGCGGCTGGTATTACCAGTCGCCGGACAGTGCCCGTTACGGAAGTCTTCCATGAGGATCCTGTCCGACCCGTCGTCTTCATGCACCCACAACAATCAGCCCAACCGTCATTTATGTTCTATTGACCTCCGCTCAAATCCGCCAGCAGCGGCATGGCCTCCCGAGCGAACCATTCGATCTGATCGGCCTTCTGTTCATAAGGACCCAGCAGGTCCAGCACGACATGCCGCACCCCGGCGGCGTAAAATTCGCGGATGCGTTCCGCCACCATGGCCGGCGTCCCTAGCGCGCAGTACCGCTGCGCCGCCTTCCGGAAATCCATGGCATACCGCACACTCAGGGTTTCCGTCGCTCGGTCCAGCGCCTCTTCGTAGGTGTGATCCAACCGTGTAAACAGCAGATGCCCGGTCCCAAACGGGATCGATCCGCGGCCCGCCTGTTCCGCCGCTTCGCCGATCGTCGCCAGCGAGGCGCGATACATATCCGGGGAAATCACATAAGCTAGGTAACCGTCCCCCAGCCGCCCGATACGGCGCTGCGCCGCCTCCTTCCGGCCGGCAAACCAGATCGGCGGCCCGCCCGCCTGGCGCGGCGGCGGATTCATCGGCACGTCCTCGAACGGCCCATAGAATTTGCCGTGATGCGTCACCGGCTCGCCGCTGAAGAATTTTCGCAACACGGTCACCCCCTCGGCCAACCGAGCCCCGCGCTCGTTATGCGGCACATCGCAGGCAGCATACTCACGAGGAAACTCCCCACCCACGCCAACGCCCAGGATAAACCGCCCCTCGGTCAAATGATCCAACGTGGTGACCTGCTTCGCCACCGGAGTCGGATGCCGCAGCGGCAACAGCAGCACCGAAGTTCCCAACAACAGCCGCCGGCTGACCACCGCCGCCTGCGCCAACTGCAGCAGCGGGTCGAAGATCGCGACGGGGAAGGAGATATGGTCGCCCACCCACAGCGAGTCGTACCCACTGTCGTCCACCAGCCTCACCAGTTCGACCAGTTCGTCGATCCGAGGCAACCACGGGCTGTCCGCCGGTTCAGTCCGGCGGTGAATGGTCTGGATGCCGATACGCAGGCGCGTGTCCAGGATAAGGCTCATGCGGTGGGTCCCCCCCTTGATGCGGCATGCAGTGTTGCAGCCGCCGCCCCGTCACGCCAAGCTGGCCACGACTGACATCCTGGAGAACGTCCATGCCCGACCTGCTGGAGACCGTCGAAGACGGCATAGCCACGCTGACCTTGAACCGGCCCGAGAACCTGAACGCGCTGTCCGACGACATCCGCAACGGATTGGTGGAGGCACTGACCCGCCTGGGTGCCGATCCGGGCATCGGCTGCATCATCCTGACCGGCGCCGGCCGAGGCTTCTGCGCCGGCGGCGACGTCAAAACCATGGGCGGCCGGTCGGCCAAGGTGTTCGAGGAACGCGCCGCCGGCATCCTGCATTCCGGCCGCGTGCCGGAGCTGATGCACCGCACCCCGAAACCCATCATCGGCATGATCAACGGCGTTGCCGTCGGTGCCGGCCTCGGCATGGCGACCGGCTGCGACATCCGCATCGCCGCGCGATCGGCCCGTTTCGGCGCCGGCTTCATCAAGATCGGCCTGTCCGGCGACTGGGGCACGACCTGGTCGCTGACCCATCTCGTCGGCACCGCCAAGGCTCGGGAGCTGATGTTCACCGGCGACATGATCGATGCCGAGGAAGCCATTCGGATCGGTCTGGTCAACAAAGTGGTCGACGATGCGGAACTGCTGACGACAACAATGGCAATGGCGAAAAGGATCGCCGCCATGCCGCATCTCGCCCTGGGCTACACCAAACGGAATCTGGAAGTGGCCAACACCGCCGACTTCCCCACGTCGCTGGACGCCGAAGCCTTCAACCAGGCCCGTTGCTCGCAGATGGAGGACCACCGCGAAGCCGTCCTGGCATTCAAGGAAAAGCGCAAGCCCGTCTTCACAGGGCGCTGACCGATGCGCGTTCTGAACACGCTGCCGCAGGCCGACCTGCGGCAGACCGCCGCATCCGCCAAAGCATCCGAGGCAGCCGGCTACGACGGCCTGCTGACCATGGAGAACAAGCACGACCCGTTCCTGGCGCACGCCATCGCCGCCGTGAACACGGACCGGGTCGAACTCGGCACATCCGTCGCCATCGCCTTCCCACGCAGCCCGATGGTCGTTGCCAACGCAAGCTGGGATCTACAGAACGCCTCCCGCGGCCGCTTCGTGCTGGGCATCGGCCCGCAGATCCGCCCGCACAACGAAAAGCGCTTCAGCACCCCCTGGACCGCGCCGGCCCCCCGTCTGCGCGAATACGTGCAGGCCCTACGAGCCATCTGGAGCACATGGGAAAAGGGCGAAAAACTCGACTTCCGCGGCAAACACTACACCTTCACCCTGATGCCGCCTTATTTCATGCCGCCCTCGACCGGCCAGAAGATGGTGCCGATCACCCTCGCCGCCGTGGGCGAACACTCCCTGCGTCTCGCCGGAGAAGTGGCCGACGGCGTCCGCCTGCACGGCTTCTGCACCCGCCGCTACATCGAGGAAGCCATCATCCCCCGCGTCCAGGAAGGCATGGCCCGCACCGGCCGCACCCGCGAGCATTTCGAAATCACCGGCGGCGGTTTCGTCGCCACCGGCAAGGACGAGGAAGCAACCGCAAAAGCCTTCGAGATCGTCCGCGGCCGCGTAGCCTTCTATGGCTCGACCCCCGGCTACTGGGGCGTCCTGGAACTGCACGGCCACGGCGATCTGGGCCGCGAACTGAACGCCATGTCGAAAGCCGGAAAGTGGAACGAAATGGCCAGCCGCGTCTCTGACGACGTCGTCCACCTGTTCGCCGCCGTCGGCACGCACAAGGACATCGCCACCCGCATCCAGGAACGTTTCGGCGGCCTCAGCGACGCCCTGAACTTGCGAGCGGACTCCTCATCCTTCGGCGGCGACGTCCCACCCGACATAATCCAGGAGATCAAGCGGATCGCCACCCCGTTCCAGGGCTACAAAACCGACTGGTAGAGACTCGCAACGAAATCACCGAACCGCTTGGCGAGAGCCGCCAGCGTCTCATCGTCATGGCGGGCGAAGGCCCGCCATCCACGCCTTTTCCAAGGCCCGCTCTGCAAGTCGTGGATAGCGGGGCTTCGTCCGTCATGAAGGGATTGGGTGGTAATGCCAACGTCGAAGCACTTACTTATCCACGGGGCTTAAGCGGGCGAGGCTACCCCCGCTTCCACCCCAGCCAGTCGACCACACCCTGGCCCATCACCGTCTCCAGGTCCTTGCCCTTCAGCCAGGGCAACTCCTCGGTGAAGAACGTAACGCACTGCCGATAGCTGCACGGCATACGCGTAATATCCGTGCCCCAGAAGAACCGATCCGGACCGTAAGCATCGAAAATCCGATGCAGCCCATCCTGGATATCCCGGAACGGGTACCCCTCTTTCGAGTATCCCGGCGCCCCGGTCGCCTTGATCGCCACGTTCGGCAGCTTCGCCAACGGCAGCAGGTCATCCAACGTCGCAAACGCCTCCTGGCCCTGTCCCGACCGCACCAGCCCCAGGTGATCGACGATCAGCTTCAGATGTGGATGCCGTTCGGCAATCTGCTTGAATAGCGGCAGGAATCGCCACGCCATCGTCGCGATCGGCGTGCCGGCTTTCTCCGCCGCCGGCCACAGCCAGTCCATCGTCCCGTCCTGATGCCAGGTCTCCTGCCCATCCCGAGTCAACGACCACCGCAACCCCAGCATCCCCGGCTGCTGTTTCCACGTCTCGATCCGCTTGCGTTGCGACGGATCATTCAACGTAAACCACCCCAACGAGCAGAACTTATCCGGATACTTGACCGCCGCCTCAACAGCCATTTCGTTCGATTTTGCGTCCCAACTCGGCGGATGCAGGACCGCGCCGTTCACCCCCGCCGCGTCCATTTCCGCAATCAGCTCCTCCGCCGTGTAAACTGAGGTCTGGCGATGATGTGCGCTGGGCTTGCCGCTGCCCCAGATATGAACCTGCGCATCGATGATCAACATGGACGATCTCCTTCCCTTTCCCCGATGCTGGCCTCTTGCCCGCCGGGACGCAACCGGGCCAAACAGAGGCGGCAACAAGGAGTGCGCACAGTGCTGGATCGGGTCATGCTGACGAACGATGACGGGATAGACGCGCCCGGCATGCAGGTGCTGGAGGAAGTCGCCGCCCAAATCGCGCACGAGGTCTGGGTCGTCGCTCCCGAACACGACCAGAGCGGCCAGTCCCACGCCATCAGCCTGCATCACGCCCTACGCATCAGCGAACGCGGTGACCGTCGCTTCGGCGTGACCGGCACCCCCGGCGACTGCGCCGCGATCGGCCTGTGCCACATCATGAAGGACAACCCGCCACAACTGGTGCTGTCCGGCGTCAATCGAGGCCTGAACCTAGGCATGGAAACTGTCTTCTCCGGCACCGTCGGAGGCGCCATGACCGCGATGATGCTCGGCTGTCCGGCTCTGGCCCTGAGCCAGGCATTCAAGGACCGCAACAATGTCCCATGGGACACGGCGCGCTCATTGGGCGCCGAAACGATCCGCAAGCTGCTGGCGGTGGGATGGGGCAAAAGCGCCGTCCTGAACATCAACTTCCCCCCCATCCCCGCCGCCGAGGTAGGCCCGATGACCCTGGCCCGCCAAGGCGAAGGCGCAGTCGCCGGAATGCACGTAGACAGCCGGATCGACCCGCGCGGAATGACCTACCACTGGCTGAACTTCAAACGAGGCGACATCCAGCAAGGCCCAGAAAGCGACTACAGCGCCATGCGCGCCGGCAAGATCGTCGTGACCCCGCTACGCTACGACCGCACCGACGACGACGCCTACGCCGAACTAGCCGAACACCTACCCCGGTTCGGCCAATAGCGAGTTCGCCTCGCGCCTAAGGTCGTGCCAAGACCCAGCTCAGGTCCCCCCGTCATGCCGACGAAGGTCGGCATCCACGCCTTTCACATCCCAAACGAAACCATGGCACCCAGAGACCGCCCGACCACAACAATGACCGTTCCCAGCCATCACGGAACCGGCCCTACCCCGACTGCCCACCCGTCACATCGATCGTCAACCCCGTAACGAAATCCGCATCCGAGGACGCCAGAAAACAGATCACCTTCGCCTGATCGGAAGCTTCCGCCACCCGCCGCAACGGCGTCGCCTCGACCTGCGCTGCCTGAGCCTCCGGCGACCGCTGGTTCCAATGCGGCCTGATCCGCTCCGTCAACGTCAGGCTCGGCGCGATCGCATTGATGTTGATCCCAAACGGCCCAAGCTCGAACGACAATTTCCGAGTCAGCGCAATGATCCCGCCCTTGGCCGCGGCATAGGCCACCCCGCTGGCAACACTCATCCCCCGCCCGGCAATCGACGCCAGGTTGACGATTTTCCCCGCCTTCTGCCCCTTCATGATCGGCACGATCGCATGGGTAAACAGGAACGTCCCATCCAGGTTGAACTTGATCACCCGCTGCCAATCATCCAGCGAATGTTCCTCGACCGTCGCCGAAGGCTTGGCAATGATCGTGCTGCCGCCCACGGCATTCACCAGGATATCGATCCGGCCGAATTCCCGAACCACATCGGCAACAACGGCATCGACCTGCCCCTGATCCAACGCGTCACACAACCGCCCATGCGCCTGCTTTCCCAGTGCCGCGACCGCCGAACCCAGCCGTTCCGGGTGGTTATCAACGCAAACCACCGTCGCGCCCTCCGCCGCCATGATCGCCGCCGTTGCTCGGCCGATACCATTAGCCGCCGCCGTGATCAGCGCGATTTTGCCCTCAAAGCGCATCGTTTCCCCCATCCTCAGTTCAACCGAGCAGCCTGTGCCATCACCTCTATAGCCTCAGACTGACGAGACCGGACGGTCAGACTATTCGCACCTGAATCTTCCCAAGCCCGGAACCGTTCGCGAATGCGCGCCGGCGGTCCCACCAGGGACTTCATGTCCACCCATTCATCCGGAACCGCGGCAATGGCTTCGTCCTTCCGGTGCGCCAGATACAACTCCTGGATTCGATCCGCGGCCTCGGCGAATCCACGCCGGATCATCTGGTCCTTATGGAAATTCTTATCCTTGTGCCCCATGCCACCGACATACAGCGCGACCTCCGGCTTCAACTTCGCCAGGGCGCCTTTGACGTCATCGGCGACTTCCACATGGATCGACGCCTGGATATGAAAATCCTTCAGGCTCTTCCCATTGCCGGCCCGCCTGAAACCTTCCTGCAGCCAGGGGCCGTATTCCTCCATACAGCCGGGCACGAACCCCATCGGCAACCAGCCATCCGCGATTTCCGCTGTCAGCTTCACCGTCGATTCACTGCCCGTGGCCAGATAGATCGGAATCTCCGGGTTCATATGCAGAATGGATTTCAACGGCTTGCCAACACCGGAGGCGCCATCGCCGGTGTAGGGCAGGGGGATCTCACGCCCATCATGCGTAACCGGCTCTTCACGCGCAAAGATCTTGCGCATGATGGCAACATAGTCCTTCAGCCGGTAATACGGCCGTCCCCACGGCTGCCCATACCAACCCTCCACGATCTGCGGGCCTGACACGCCCAACCCGGCGATAAACCGCCCACCACCAGCCAGCGCATCAACCGTGCCCGCACACATCGCCGCATTGGCCGGCGTCCGCGCCGCCAATTGCATAATCCCCGTGCCCAGCCGGATCCGCTTCGTCACCGCCGCCAGGAACGCCAGCGGCGTCACCGCATCCGATCCATAAGCCTCGGCCGACCAGACCGAATCATACCCCAGTTCCTCGGCCCGCTGAACCAAGGCCACCGGCAGATCCAGCTTCGCCTTGGAATAACCGATCGACAACCCGAGTTTCATGTCACGCTCCTGCGCGGAATAGGAATCCCCAAATTCTCCCGTAACGTCGCACCCGTATAATCCTTGTGATACAACCCACGCCGTTGCAACTCCGGCACGACATGTTTGACGAACTCCATATAAGTCCCCGGCACGTGCGTCGCGGCGATCACAAACCCATCACACACGCCAGTGCTGAACCACTCTTCCAACCCGTCGGCAACTTCCTTCGGCCCCCCAATGAACGGCAAATTCGGCCGCGCCCGGTGGCTGAATTTCACAAAATCCCGAGGCGTCGGATTGCGAATACCGCTGGCCTTCACCACCCGGTCACGCATCGATTGCGTCCCGGAAATCCCATCCAACTCCTCATCGGAAAACGGTTCATCCAGCCCCTTGCTGGCGAAATCGAAATTCATCGCCTCCGACAGCAACGACAGGGCGTCTTCGTCAGTCGCCAACGTCTCGATCAAGGCCATCTTGTCCTCGGCCTCCATCTTCGTTTCAGCGCAAACAACATAAGCGGACGGCGTGATCGACAGATGCGAGGGATCGCGACCCTGACGCTCCACCTCGGCCTTCATCTCACGGTAATTCTGCCGCCCCACCTCCAGATTGACCGGGGTGCTGACGAACACCAACTCGCCCCAGCGTGCCGAAAACTGCTTGCCGCGGCCGCTCTGCCCCGCTTGAATGATAACAGGATGCCCCTGCTTCGACCGAGGCACCGTGAACGGCCCGCGAGACTTGAACCATTCGCCCTTATGATCCAGCCGGCTCACCTTGTCAGGGTTCGCAAACACACCGGTCGTCTTGTCATGCACGATGGCATCGTCGTCCCAGCTATTCCAATGCCCCAACACGACTTCCATGAACTCATCGGCGCGATCGTAACGAGAATCGTGTTCCTGATGCTCGTCCTTCCCCATGTTCAACGCTTCGCCATCATTCATCGACGTCACGACATTCCAAGCCGCTCGCCCTTCCGTCATCAGATCCAGCGTCGCAAACGTACGGGCGACGTCGAACGGCTCATAATAGGTCGTCGATCGTGTCGCACCCAAACCAAGCCGCTTAGTCGCCATGCCCATGACAGTCAGCACGGTAACCGGGTCCATCTTCACACAGCGGATACCATGTTCGACCGTATGCCGATGGTCGTTGCCGTATCGATCCGGCATCGCCAGCCGATCGTCAAAAAAACCAACGTGGAATTTACCCTCCTCCAGCACCCGCCCAATGGTCTGGTAATAGTCCGCCGAGGTCGAATCCGAACGCGACTCCGGATGCCGCCACGAGCTGACAAGGTTTGTACAGTTCTGGG
The DNA here is from genome assembly GCF_009765975.1 of Acidisphaera sp. S103. Lineage (GTDB taxonomy): Bacteria > Pseudomonadota > Alphaproteobacteria > Acetobacterales > Acetobacteraceae > Rhodopila. The sequence continues at coordinate 323,997 of NZ_LMUJ01000048.1, forward strand.
CTTGCAGGAAGCCCACCATCACCATCTGGCGCATCAAAACATCTCCCGTTCCGTCTTCAATGTCCGCTAATTCCCGGCCGCGGCCATCCGTTCCTTCTCCGCCATCCGCTGCTTTAGCTGTTCGGGAGTCATCCGGACAATATCCTCATTCTGGTGCGCGTACAAATCGTATCGTTCGGTATCCAGATCCTCCAGCACGATCCGCCCCGCCAGCACATCTTGCTTCCAAGCGTCCTGCCGATCCTGCCGCCCATGGAACTCCGGCATCACCTCCCGAGCGAACAGGTCCAAGCTCTCACAAATATCCTGATGCGAGGTCTTCCCTGCCTGATTCAGCAGGATCACCTGATCGACATGCGCCTCCTCGAACTGCCGCAGCCGCTTGCGAATGGTTTCCGGCGATCCGATCAGCCCATTCCGCAACGCCGCCTGAGCCTTCTCCGTATGCCGCCAATCTTGATACTCGCGCCACAAATCGCCCTTGCCCGGCGCATCGACCCCTTTGCGCCCATAATACGACAGCGCGAAAATGAAGAACGTCCACCCGGCCGCCTTCTCCAGCGCCTCCTCGTCCGTAGGCGCGCACATGAACCCATTCACGATCGCGACGTTCGGGTTGGTCGCATACTCCGTCAGCCGCCGAGGCTGATGTAAATACATGTTATAATATTTATGCACCCACGCCTTCGCCGCATCAGGCGAAACGAAACTGAACCCCAGCGCACCCATGCCCCACTGCCCTGCCTCACCGATCGTGCGGATGTTGGAGCACGCGACCCACAGCGGGGGATGCGGCTTCTGATACGGCTTCGGCACCACATTCCGAGCCGGAAAGTCATGATACTTGCCGTGAAATTCCCAACTGTCATGCGTGAACATCGGGATGATGGCCTGCACCGCCTCTTCCCACCGGTCCCGCTTGTCGCGCACCCGAGTTCCGAACGGATGCAGCTCCGCCGGTCCCGCGCCTTCGCCCATGCCCAGTTCCACCCGCCCGCCGGAGATCTGATCCAGCGTCGCCACCCGCTCCGCCACCCGATGCGGCTGGTTGGTGGTCAACTGGACGATGCCATGCCCCAGCCTGATCCGCTTCGTCCGCTGGCTGGCCGCCGCCAGAAACACTTCGGGCGCCGAGGAATGCGAATACTCCTCCAGAAAGTGATGCTCGACTTCCCACATGTAGTCATAGCCCAGTTTATCCGCCAACTCGACCTGGGACAGTGAGTTCTGAAACAACTCATATTCGCTGGTCGCCGTCCACGGACGGGGCAACTGATGCTCGTAGAAAACACCGAATTTCATCGACTTTCTCCCTGGGCATCACGCTTGCACCCGCCCTATCCAGCGTCAAGGTTGCGCCGTCCCCGTCACACGCCTACCCTATCCGGAACGATAAGCCACGGGGAAACGAACCATGAACATGCGCGCGGCGTTGCTGATAACGTGTGGACTTGCGACCATCACACCCGCCCTCGCCAGCACCCACGACATGCTGATCGGCCTGGATGAAAAAGCCGCCTACGGCCCCAACGGCTCAGTCAACGCCGAACCCGGCCACGATGCCGTGCTGGTCGTGGATGTCTCCAACCCAGCCAAGCCCCGCATCCGCGCATCGCTGCCGCTGATGAACTCCCTGCTTGGCCCGCCCACCAACTTGCAGATCACGTCCGACGGCAAGCTGGGCCTCATCGCCAACTCCGTTGTGATGAACAAGGACGGCGACGCCTGGAAGACTGCGCCCGACAACAAGCTGTTCGTGATCGATCTGAACGCCAACCCACCGAAACTCGCCGACACCGTCACCGTCGGCGCCCAACCGTCCGGCATCGCGATCTCCAACAAAGGCGATCTCGCCCTAACAGCCAATCGCGCCGGCAAAAGCGTCTCCGTTCTGTCCATCCAGAACGGCGTCGTGAAATCCCTCGGCGACGTCCCGATGGAGCAGGAAGCCGCCGCCGTGGTCATCACTCCCGATGGCACGCGAGCCTTCGTCTGCCTGAACCTGGTCAACAAAATCGCCGTCCTCAACATCGACGGCCAGAAAGTCACCTACGACAAGACGCTGGACATCCCGTCCGCGTTCAATCCTTACAACATCGACATCACCCCGGACGGCAAATACGTCATCGCCTCCAACACCGGCGCCATGAAAAACAACGCCGACGCCGAGGTCATCATCGAAGCAACCGGCCCTCATCCGCATGTCGTCAACATCATGTCCCCCGGCACCGGGCCCGAGGGCTTCGCCATTTCCCCGAACGGCAAATGGGCCGCCACGCCGCTGATAGAAGGTTCGGGAGCGAAAGAAAGCGACTGGTTCAAGACCAAGGGCGGCGAACTGGCCGTGATGTCGATCGGACCCGGCGGCAAGCTGACCGTCACCGGCAAGGCCCCATTGGGCAAGCTGCCGGAAGGCATCGCCTACAGCCCGAACAGCGACTATATCTACGTCGGCAACTTCGTCGACAAAGACCTGCAGGTATTCCGGATCAACAACGGAAAACCGACCCAGGTCGGACCCAACATCAAGCTGCCCGGCCAACCCGCCTCGATGCGAGGACTGGCTCGGTAACAACCGTTAGCAGGAGAGCGCGTCATGAAACTGGCATTCTTCGATGATTTCAAACTGGGCGTCGTCAAAGGCGATGCGATCCACGACGTCTCCGCCGTGGTCAAGGACATCCGCCACGTTGGCCCCGGCGACCTGATCAGCAGCTTGATCGCCGATTTCGCCAACTACCGATCCAAACTGGAAGCCGCCGCCACCGGCTCCGGCACGCCGTTGGCCAGTGTCCGCATCCGCCCGCCGCTGCCGAAGCCCGGCAACATCGTCTGCATGGCGGTGAACTACATGGAAGACGGCACGCTGGCGAAACCCGCCCCGATCAACGCCTTCCACAAGGCCTCCACCGCCATCATCGGACCGAACGATACGATGGTGCTGCCCGACGTTCCGGCAACGATCTTCGAGGGCGAAGCCGAAATGGCCCTCGTCATCGGCAAGCGAGCGACCAACGTGAAGGCCGCCGACGCCATGGACTACATCTTCGGCTACATCAACTTCATCGATGGATCGGCCCGAGGCCTGCCGCCCGCCGGCAACGTGTTCTTCCAGATGAAATCCCGCGACACCTTCGCCCCCATCGGCCCGTACCTGGTGACCAAGGACGAAATCGCCAATCCGCAGAAGCTGCCGATCAACCTGTGGGTGAACGGCGACCTGAAGCAGTCTTTCAACACCGACGACATGGCCCACAACATCGGCCGCTGTATCGAATGGGCAACGTCGATCCACACGTTGGAACCCGGCGACATCCTCGCCACCGGCACCAACCATCGCGGCCTGTCCAGCTTCATGGATGGCGACGTCGTCGAACTGGAAACCCAAGGCCTTGGCAAGCTGCGCTTCAATATCCGAGACGAATTGAAACGCACCTGGTCACGCGAAACCCGCCTCGACCGGCAGAAGAAGAACCAGGAAGGTCCAACCCCGCAAATCGGCGGCAAATACGCAAAGTAACAAACGAAAGGATCGACCATGGCCGACCCCGAAATCGCCAAACTGCGCGCCACGATCGCCGCTCGCCCCCGGGCAACGGAAATCGCCCAGATGCGCCTCGATTCCGACGCGCGGGGGTTGGCCTTCGGTTTGGCGGCCGACGTAACCGTGCAGCCGGTGAACGCCAACGGTGTCAAGGCGGAATGGACCTCGACACCGAGCGCAGATCCCGCCAACGCCATCCTGTATCTACACGGTGGCGGCTATGTGATCTGCTCACTGGACAGCCACCGTCATTTGGCGGCCGAAGTCGGCCGGGCCTCTGGCGCCAGGACACTCGCAATCGACTACCGCCTGGCACCGGAGCATCCGTTCCCCGCGCCGGTGGAAGATGCCGTCGCAGCCTATCGCTACATGCTGGACAGCGGCCTTCAACCAAAACACATAGCCTTCGCCGGCGACAGTGCCGGTGGAGGCCTGGTGATCGCCGCCATGCTGGCCGCCCGCGACGCCGGCCTGCCGCTGCCCGGCTGCGGCTGGTGCATCTCCCCCTGGGTAGACATGCAGGCCACAGGCGCATCTTTCATCGACCGAGCCGAAACCGACCCGACAGTGCAGAAGGCCACGATCCAAATGATGGCCGGATTGTATCTCGGCGGCGCCGATCCGCGCCATCCGCATGCCTCACCGATTCACGGCGACTTACGTGGCTTTCCGCCGCTAGTGATCCAGGTCGGATCGGTTGAAACCTTGCTGGACGACTCCATTGCGCTCGCCCGCAAGGCCGGCACGGCGGATGTCCCCGTCGATCTGCAGATATGGCCCGAAATGATCCACATCTGGCACATCTTCTTCCCGGTCCTCTCGGCCGCAAGACGAGCCATCGCGGCCGGCGGCCTGTTCGTGCGCAACACCATCCGGCCGGAGTAGACGCTTACTCCGCCGCCATCCGGGACTGCCCGACGGCCTTCGCCTTCACCACCACCTTGATCGCATCGTCGATGCGTTCCCGAGCATAGCGCAGCGCCGTCGTCAAATCGGCCAGCGGGAACGTGTGCGTGTGGATTTTCGTCGCGTCGAACCGCTTCTGCCGCATGAAGGCTTCGGCACGATGCGTCGCACTTTTGCCCTCGCCGCGAATGCCATACAGGTAGATATTGTTGCGAACGATATTAGCGATATCGATCGTCGCCGGGTCATGCGGGAACGCCGCCAGGCAGATCCGCCCGCCGCGGTTCAGCATCGAAGCCGCCTCATTGATCGCATTCGGCGCACCCGAACACTCGATCACATAATCCACACCCTTGCCGCCGTTCAGCCGGCGCACCGCCTCAACCACATCTTCAACCCGAGCATTCACGACATGATCCGCCCCAAGCTCGACACCCATCTTCAACCGGTTGTCGCGCGTGCCGGTCAGGATCACCGGAGAAGCCCCGAGCGCCTTGGCGACCGCCACCGCCATCAGCCCGATTGGCCCAGGCCCGGTCACAACCACGCTCTCACCCGCCACCAGTCCGCCCAGTTCGGTCAGCCCGTACATCGCGGTGCCAGCGGTCACCACCAGCGTCGCCTCTTCATCGGACATACTGTCCTCGATATGAATCAGCGTGTTGATATGGTTCACCGCATATTCGGCGAAACCGCCATCGGTGGTGAAGCCGTTGGCGCGATGGCCCTTGTTCACGTCGCCATAGTTCAGGCCGTAGTTATGGCACGACGTGTACATGCCCTCACGGCACCGCTTGCACTGCCCGCAACCGGCATGGATCTCGACCGTCACCCGATCGCCGATCGCGTACTCGTCAACACCGGCGCCCAGCGCCACGACAGTGCCCATATATTCGTGGCCGGGCGTGAACCGCTTGTTGAACGGCATGCCGCCTTCGATCATCGCCGGCGGACCATGATAAATGATCTCCAGGTCGGTCGCACAAATCGCAACCGCATCGATCCGCACCAGCACTTCCGCCCGACCCGGCACCGGCGTCGGCTTTTCGCTAAAACTCAACTGGCCCGGATCGCCCAGCACCCACGCCTTCATCGTCTCCGGAACCGGAAAGTCCCGCTCGGTCTTCACGTTGGGATGGCTGTACATCGGCATCTCCTGTGTCCCCGTTGTCCCCGCCATATCACGCGCGTACAATCGACAGCAACAGCAGCCGGAAGTTGCTGTCAGAACATAAAAAGGAAACTGATCCATGGATGTTCGCTTTGATGACCGCGTGGCGATCGTCACCGGAGCCGGCGCCGGCCTCGGCCGCCAGCACGCTTTGCTGCTCGCCTCGCGCGGCGCCAAAGTCGTTGTAAACGACCCCGGCGGAGCGGTTGATGGCACCGGCGGCGCCAACGCGGCAGCCGATGCGGTGGTGGCGCAAATCAAGGCAGCCGGCGGCCAGGCCGTCGCCAGCTATGCCTCCGTCGCCGAGGAAGCCGCCGCCCAAACCATCATCGACACGGCAATCAAAACCTGGGGCCGCCTGGACATCCTGGTCAACAACGCCGGCATCCTGCGCGACAAGGCGTTCAACAACATGACGATGGCGGACTACGAGTTCGTCAATCAGGTGCATCACTTTGGCACCGCCTACTGCATCAAGGCGGCCTGGCCCATCATGCGCAAGCAGTCCTACGGCCGCATCGTCGTCACCACCTCCGGTTCCGGCACGGTCGGCAATTTCGGCCAGGCCAACTACGGCGCCGCGAAAATGGCGGTGAACGGCCTGATCAATGTGCTGCGCCACGAAGGCGCCAAATACAACATCCGCTGCAACGCGATCTCGCCATCCGCCTACACCCGAATGACCGAATCACTCCTCCCGCCCGACATCGCCCCCTGGATGAAGCCCGAACTCGTTTCCCCCATGGTCGCCTGGCTGTGCAGCGAGGAATGCGACCAGAACGGAGAAATCATGGCCGCCACTGCCGGCGGCTACGCCCGTGTGCAGTATTTCGTGAGTGAAGGCGCCCAGTTCGACCCCGCCGAGTCCGTAACGATCGAGATGGTGCGCGATAGTCTTGACCGTATTCGCGACCTGTCCGATGCCAAACCGTATTTCGGTATGATGGGCAACGTCGTGGAAAAACTGCGCGAAATGGGACGCATCAAGTAGCCATTTCCAATCGCCACAAAACCTGACTAAGCTTCCCGACGGAGCGCGCCCCAGAGAGCAGCGCCCGCGGGAGGCAACATGGGACAGACGACGACGGCCAACGGATGGGCGTGGGTTCGCGAAATCAGCCGCTATCAATGGATGGTGTTCCTGATCGCGTGGCTGGGATGGTCACTCGACAATACCGATTTCAGTCTGTTCGCCCTGGTGTTGCATCCGGCGATGACCGAGTTGATCGGCGGGCACCCGACCGCGGCAGATATTGGCCGGGTCGGCGGCTTCCTCAGCATGGCCGGCCTCCTCGGCTGGGCACTCGGCGGCTTCGTGTTCGGAATCCTCGGCGATTACTTCGGGCGGGTCAGAACGCTGATGTTCAGCGTCGTCCTGGTGGCCGTCTTCACCGCGCTGCAAGGCCTGACCCACAGCACCCTGACATTCGGCATCTGCCGCTTCTTCACCGGCGTTGGCACCGGCGCCGAAATCATCCTCGGCATCCCCCTGGTCGCCGAGGCATTCGCCGACATGCACCGCGCCAAGGTCCTGGGCATCATGATGACCGGCGGCGGCTTCGGCAGCCTGATCGGCGGCCAGCTTTTCGCGATCGTCGGACCCTATGGCTGGCGCTACGTCATGTTCACCGGCGTGCTGCCGGCGATCATCCTGGTCCTGCTGCGCCGAGGCCTGGAAGAACCCGAACATTTCCAAGCCGTCGCCGCTCGGCGCAAGGCGATCCGGGCACAGCGGGAACAATCAGCGGCCGACCAGGCCTATCTACGCTTCACCCCGGCGCAACTGTTCTCGCCAGGACTGCGTTACGCCACGTTCATCGGGCTGCTGTTCTGCCTCGGCACCTTGCTGGCGATATGGACCAGTGCCATCTGGCTGCCGACTATCCAGGGACAACTGCTGGCTCGCCAGGGCATCACCGGCCCGGCGGCGGCACCGTTCATCGGCCACGGCATGATGCTGTGGGGATTGGGCGGTATCATCGGCTACGCAACCTTCGGCTTCATCGCCGATGCGATGGGCCGCCGGGCGACCATCATCTTCTACAATGTCGGAACCATCGCGGTCGGGCTTTACATGTATCTGTGGGTGGATACCTGGGATCTGTATCCATATTTGCTGCCGCTGTTCGGATATTTCGTGTTCGGTGTGTTCTCCGGCCACGCCGTCTACCTGCCCGAACTGTTCCCAACCCATGTCCGCGCCACAGCCGTCTCCTTCTGCAACGGCTCCGGCCGCGTCGTCACCAGCTTCGGCCCGCTGGTCGCCGGCCTGCTGGTCGGGATCATGGGCGGCGCCTTCAACCAGGCCACCGCCATCATGACCTGCTTCGCCGGACTGAGTATCATCGCCGCCCTGCTGGGACGGGAAACAAAGGATGAAGTGCTACCGGAGTAACACCACCGCCGTCGCTCACCACTCGTCATGTCGACGAAGGTCGACATCCACGCCTTCGACACGCAAAAGCGAAGGCGTGGACAGCCACTGGCCAACGACAATGTGCTGATACTCGAATTTCCTTTCGTTAATTCGTTAACGGCACCAGTTCGTGCTATTCCGCAATTGCGTTGTCAGGATCAGGCCCATGGTCAAACCCTCACTTGTCGCCACGGCCATATTGGCACTGACCGTCGGATTGGCCCACGCCGAGGGCGCCGAACACGCACTGCCCGTTCCCGCGGTGGATGAGGCAGCAACCACCGGCCTGCAGACCGCCGTCTTCTCAGGCGGCTGCTTCTGGGGCGTTCAGGGCGTATTCGAACACGTGAACGGCGTCACCCGAGCAGTCTCCGGTTACGCCGGCGGCCACGTCGCCAACCCGAGCTACGAACAAGTCAGTTCAGGCGCCACCGGCCACGCGGAATCGGTCCGGGTGACCTTCGACCCCGCCAAGGTCAGCTACGGCACGCTGCTGCGCATCTTCTTTTCGGTCGCCCTGGACCCCACGCAGAAGGACCGGCAAGGTCCAGATTGGGGCACGCAATATCGCTCTGAATTGTTTGTGAACGGTCCGGACCAGGAACGCGTCGCGAAAGCTTATATTGCCCAGCTTGACGCCGCGCATGTCTTCAGCACGCCAATCGCCACGCGCGTCGATCCTGCCGGTCCATTCTACCCCGCCGAGGCGTACCATCAGGACTATCTCGACCTGCACCCGGACCAGCCATACATCGCCATCAACGACATCCCGAAGGTCGAGGCGTTGCAGACGTTGTTCCCCAACAACTGGCAGCCCACACCGGTCAAGGTCGGTAAACTGGCCTCAACCGACTGAATCACCCCTTCAAAAACGCTTCGAATTCCTCTTTGTAATCCGGGTGCCAACGCGACAACGGCGCCCGGTTCTCCGTGATGTCCTGCGCGCCCCACAGAATCCGCTTGTTGTCGATCTCGGTCGTCACCTCATTATCCGGGCAGATGATGTAGAAATCCCGCCGGTTCACCCGCTCGACCATCACATCCACCACCTGCTCCGGCGTCCAGGCACCCGGCGGCTTTTCCGTCCGGTTCCGTCGTGTCATTCCGGTGAACGTAGACCCCGGCACCAGCAGATGCGCCGAAATCCGAGCGCCCTCTTCATTCCGAAGACTGTGGGCCAGCGCCTCGGTCAGCACCTTCACCCCCGCCTTGCTGACATTGTAAGCAGTATCGCCCGGCGGGCACGTAATGCCCTGTTTTGACCCCGTATTGACGATGGCACATTCGTTACGCTGAGCCAGCATGGACGGCGTGAACGTTTGCACGCCATTGATGACGCCCCAAAGATTCACCTCCAGCACACGCCGCCAACGATCGATATGTTCGTATGGCCCGCCACCAGGCGAAGTGCCGGCATTGTTCATCAACACCGCGACCTCCCCAAACCGAGCATAAGCCGCATCCCGCAACGCCTGAACCGACTCCACCCGACTGACATCCGTCGCCACGGTCAGCACCGCATCCCGCCCGGAAACCGCAACCACACTCTCCGCGGCCCGCTCCAGCGCGTCCGCCGAAAGATCGGCCAGACAAACCTTCAGCCCCATCGAGGCAAACCGCACAGCCGCGGCCAGGCCGATGCCGCTGGCCGCACCGGTGATGACCGCAACGCGGCCGGCTTGCAGGGCAGGGTGGTCGGTCATCGATAAAACTCCTTCGCCGAGGGACGGCCCTTGGCCGTCCGTGATATCCAGGACTATATAACGCAGGAAGCCTCGGGCACGAGGCCGGTCAGGAGGATTACAGCATGGAACACGAACGGCAGCACTACGTGAACGGGGCCTGGGTCGACCCGCTGCAACCTACGCTGCTGGACGTCGTCGATCCGTCTACCGAGGAAGCCTTCACGCAGATCGCCGTCGGCGGTCCCAAGGACGTCGATCGCGCCGTCGCTGCCGCCAAGGCCGCATTCCCGTCGTTCTCCCGCACCTCACGCAACGACCGGCTGGATCTGCTGAAAGCCATCCTCTCCGAATACAACAAGCGCAAGCAGGACATCGGCGAGGTCCTGTCCCGCGAAATGGGCGCCCCGGTCGCCTTCGCCGTGCAGCGGCAGGCCGGCACCGGCACCGCCCACCTGACGCGCATGATCCAGGTCCTCGAAACCTACAAGTTCGAAGACGTCGAAGGCTCCACCCTGATCGCTCGCGAACCAATTGGCGTCGTCGGCCTGATCACCCCCTGGAACTGGCCGATCAACCAGATCGTCTGCAAGGTCGCACCGGGCATCGCCGCCGGCTGCACCATGGTGCTGAAACCGTCGGAAGTCGCACCGCTGAACGCCATCATCTGGTCCGAGATCATGCACGCCGCCGGCGTTCCAGCCGGTGTCTACAACATGGTCCAGGGCGAAGGTGGCGTCGTTGGTGAAGCCATGTCGTCTCATCCTGACATCGACATGATGTCGTTCACCGGCTCGACCCGCGCCGGCATCCTGGTGGCACAGGCGGCGGCGAAGACGGTGAAGCGGGTCTCCCAGGAACTGGGCGGCAAGTCCGCCAACATCCTGCTGCCGGACGTCGATTTCCAGACCGCCGTCACCAAGGGCGTGCTGGGAATGATGGGCAACAGCGGCCAGTCCTGCAACGCGCCCACGCGCATGTTCGTCCCCGCTGACCGGCATGAGGAGGTCAAGGCCATCGCCAAGGCCGCCGCCGAACGCGTCGTCGTCGGCAATGTCACTGACGACAAGACGACGATCGGCCCGGTCGTCAGCGAAGTGCAGTTCAACAAAATCCAACGCCTGATCCAGGCCGGCATCGACGAAGGCGCGGAAGTGGTGGCCGGCGGTGTCGGCCGTCCGGAAAACCTCAACCGAGGCTATTTCGTTCGCCCAACGGTATTCGCCGGCGTGCGCAACGACATGACCATCGCGCGCGAGGAAATCTTCGGGCCGGTTCTGTCGATCCTGCCCTACAAGGACGAAGCCGACGCCATCCGCCTGGCCAACGAAACCGTCTACGGCCTGGCGGCTTACGTGCAATCCGGCGACATCAAGAACGCACGCCGCGTCGCGGCCGAGATGCGCGCCGGCAATGTGTTCGTGAACTATCCGTCCAGCGACACAGCCGCACCGTTCGGCGGCTACAAACAGTCCGGCAACGGCCGCGAATACGGCAAGTGGGCACTGGACGACTTCACCGAGATCAAGGCGGTGATCGGCTACGAAGCCGCGTAACGAACAGATTCCGGGCAGGTCGCGGCCTGCCCGGAACCAGCCTAATCCGGCGTGAAATCCATCGCGACACCGTTGATGCAGTAGCGTTGGTACGTCGGCGGCGGGCCGTCGTCGAACACATGCCCCAGATGACTGCCGCAGGTCGCGCAATGCACCTCGGTGCGGATCATTCCAAGGCTTCGATCGACCGTCGTCTCCACCGCCCCCTCGATCGGATCGTTGAAGCTCGGCCATCCGGTTCCGCTCTCAAACTTCAGCTTCGTCTCGAACAGCGGCGTCTCGCAGCCCGCACAAGTGAAGCGGCCGGCCCGCTTTTCCGCCAGCAAGGCGCAACTGCCCGGCGCCTCGGTGCCATGGGAACGCATCACGTAGTATTGCTCCGGCGTCAAAATACGACGCCATTCCGCATCGCTATGGGTGACAGGGTAGGTCTTCACGGACATGTTTGCTTCCTTCTCGCTATCCGAAAGTTGGTGGGGGCAGCGTGGGACACAAGACGCGCCCTGTTATCCTAACCGGCACAGGCATCGACTGTCCGCCCCGTCATGCCCCCGGGTCAATCCCGTCGGCGCGCCGAACATTCGCGCTGCCGATGCATCTATACCGAAACGGATGAAACCATTATAGAATGGTTCGGATCGAGCAAACGAGGCATACACACGTGATTCTCTCCCGGCGAGGCCTGCTCAGTTCTCTGCTCGCCCTGCCTGCGGCGCAGTCCGAAGCGGCGCCCGCCCCTGTCCAAATCTACGCCGCCATGACATTTCGTCCCGCGCTGGACCGCGTCCTGGCGGCCTATCGCGACACCGGCGGCGCCGCGGTCGCGGTCTACGCGCCAACGCCAGTCCTGATCCGCCAACTCACCGGCGGCGCGCCGGCCGATATCCTGCTGACCGCCGATCCAACCTGGATGGATGAGGCCGTACGCCAGAAACTGGTCCGCCCGAAATCCCGGACCAATCTCATGACCAACGACCTTGTGCTCGCCGGCCCGGCCGGCAGCCCGATCGTCGGCATCATCTCCCGGACCTTCTCGCTGCAAGCCCGGCTTGGTGGCGGCCGGCTCGCCATGTGTGACCCCGACCACGACCCAGCCGGGCGATACGCCAAACAAAGCCTCCAGGCGCTCGGTTTTTGGCCGATGGTTGCGTCCCATATCGCAATCGCGGAAAGCGCGCCAGCGGCCGTCGTCCTTGTGGATAAGGGAGAAGCCGCCGCCGCGGCCTGCTTCAAAACCGATGTGCACGGCGATCCGCATGTTGTCGCCATCGGCACATTCCCCCCGGACTCGCACGCACCGATCGTCTATCCCATCGCCCTGGCCAGCGAACTTCGCAACCCCCAGGCGCCCTCGACCCTGGCGTTCCTGCGCTCACCCGCGGCAACGCGCATTTTTACCGATTTCGGCTACACCCCCGCGACCTGACCGGCGATCCCCTGCCGGCGCGCACTGACGGCCCGCTCGACCCAGTCCGCGACCGCCGTCGAAGCCAACGGCAGCACGGTCGCCGCCCCCCCAAGGAAGCGTTCGAGACCCTCCAGCCGAGACACCCGCACCGCAATCAGCACCACCGCGTCGGAGCAGATCGCGTCCGCGATCTCAGCCCGCATGCCGTCCCCCACACTCTCGGCATAACCGAAGCGGTTGACGACGACCACGTCCTGCCTTTGTTCGATGACCCGCCGCAACAGGCACGCGGCATGGGCCAGCGCATCCGGATCGACAATGCAGTCCTTCGCGCCCGGTCCCCGCGGCTGGTCCAGCCGGAGTGTCTCGCCGGTGCCGACATCGTCCAGCCATATGCTCAGCCGGCCATTGGAAAGCCGTTCACCGGTGCGCTGCAGCAGACCCCCGACGGTCATGCCTCGATTGCGGACGCGCCGGACCGCCTCGCCCAGGATGGCATCGACCGCGACGTCCGCATCATACGGCAGCACGCCGACTTTCGCGGCGATGTCCGATAGGGCCGGCATGGGTTGGTTCGTTGCCATGGACCACCTTCGCACATGACCCGGGACATTCAAAACGCGCACCGGCAACCGATCGAGGCTCACGCCGTTCAGACGCCATGAACCCGCCGGCATTGCCAGATGCGCCACCAAATGCGATATACCCGAACGGGAATAGCGCTTACCGCCTGGCGGTATCCGGTCGCCTGCGCGACCCGGCAATCCCGTCACCATGTCCGCAAGGGAACATCCTGATATGTCCAACTACCCACAACTGAAGCTTTACATCGGCGGCGAATGGAAGACCGCGGATGGCGCGCCGGTCCTGAATCCCAACGACGAAAGCGTCCTCGGCATCGTGCCCCACGCCACCCGTTCGGACCTCGACAACGCCCTCGCGGCAGCCGAGGAAGGCTTCAAGCTGTGGTCCCGCACCGCCCCGGCGAAACGCGCCGAGATCATCCTGAAGGCCACCTCGATCATGCGCGGCCGCATCGAGGAGATGGCGGTGGCGATGACCCTGGAACAGGGCAAGCCCATTGCCCAGTCCCGCCTGGAAATCCTGCGCGGCTGTGAGATCATCGAGTGGGACGCTCAGGAAGGTCGCCGCGTCTACGGCCGCATCATCCCCAGCGAGCCCGGCATGCGCCATTCCGTGCTGCGCCAGCCCATCGGCGTAGTCGCCGCCTTCTCCCCCTGGAACTTCCCGATGAGTTCCCCCGCCCGCAAGGTCGGCGGCGCGCTGTCGGCCGGCTGCTCCATCATCCTGAAGGCCTCTGAGGAAACCCCCGCCGGCGCCGTGCAACTGGTGCAGGCCTTCCACGACGCCGGCCTGCCCGCTGGCGTGCTGAACCTGGTGTTCGGCAAACCGTCCGACATCTCCGAATACCTGATCCCGCAACCGTCCGTCCGGTTGGTCACCTTCACCGGGTCGGTGCCGGTCGGCAAGCATCTGTCGTCCCTGGCGGGCGCGCACATGAAGCCGGCGATCATGGAACTGGGCGGCCATTCCCCGGTCTTCGTCTGTGACGATATCGATCCGGTTTCCACTGCCGCGAAATCCGCCATCGGCAAGTCGCGCAACGCCGGCCAGGTCTGTGTTTCCCCTACCCGCTTCTTCGTTCCGGATGCGATTTACGACCAGTTTACCGAAGCCTTCGCCGAGAAGGCCGCCGCGATGAAGGTCGGCGACGGCATGGACCCGGCGAACCAGATGGGACCGCTGGCGAACGAACGCCGCATCGAGGCGATGGAAATGTTCGTCGCCGACGCCAAGTCGAAGGGCGCCAAGATTGCGGCCGGCGGCACCCGTATCGGCAACCGAGGCTACCACTTCCCACTAACCGTCGTCGCCGACATCCCCGACGACGCGCGCGCAATGCGGGAAGAGCCGTTCGGACCGCTCGCCCTGATCAGCCGTGTCCGCAGCCTCGACGAAGCAATCGAGAAAGCCAACTCCGTCCCGTACGGCCTCGCCGCCTACGCCTTCACCAACTCCGCCCGCAACGCCGAACAACTGGCTGAGAGCGTCGAGGTCGGTAACCTGTCAATCAACCACTTCGTCGCCTCCGCCGCCGAGACCCCATTCGGCGGCGTCAAAGACAGCGGCTTCGGCCGCGAGGGTGGTGTCGAAGGATTGCAGTACTACACCGTCACCAAAAACGTTTCGCACCTGACCGCGTAAACCACGAAATCCTCCCTTGGCCGCCGGCCGGGGGAGGGATCGATTACGTCGATGCCCCAATCGTCATGCCGATACCTGGGTCAAGCCCATCGTCATGTCGACGCAGGTCGACATCCACGCCTTAACACCGACGCAGATCGGCATCCGCGCCGCCTCAACGCCCTACCGCCGATGCGCCCTCAGAAACCGCCGCACCCGATCGATCGTCCGAGCCTTCAACTCAGCCGGCTCCCGCCACGGAAACACGTTGATCTCGGCATTTGGGCACAACTGCGCGACCTCAACCGAAGACACCAGCGGATGCGCCGGCACGTCGTCCGGCAGCACCAGGATCGGCGTCTGGCAAGAACGCGCAAAATCCTTCGACACGCTGTAAACAAACTCCGGCCGCACACGGTAAAGGTCGTGCAGGAACTTATCCACCTGCGCCTGCGTCAGATCCGGCCGCTTCGGCAGCAATTCCGGCGCCCACACATCCCGCCCTGAGTTGTACATGTAATCCGGATGATCTGGATGATGCCCAACCGTCTGCACCAGCACGCCGCCAACCACACGCTCCGGCGCCCGTTCCATCAGCTTCATGGCGAAACAACCACCGATGCAGTACCCCATGAACAGGAACTGCTTGATGCCCAGATGGTCCATCAGCCCAAGCTGATCGTCTGCAAAGGCACCCCAAGGATCACTCTCCGGAATGGGGCCAGTCGACTCACCACCATTGGCATTCCGCTGGTCCATCGTGATGCAGCGGAATTCATCCTTGAAAATATCCATGGAGTTGAACACCGCGGTCGGCCAGTTGCTGACACGGGAATTCAACCCACCGCCAGGGGTAACCAGCAACGGAAACCCGCTACCGGCTTCCTCATAGCGAATGCGAACATTGCCTCTTTCATAGAACGGCATAGCGGTTTCTCCTCCTGTTTCGTTGAGTCATCCCGACTTTCGCGAGTACGGGGCAATCCGTAAAGAGATCGGCTACGCCCGCTTGATCGCCAGCGGCCCCGGAGCCTGACACGTCGGCATGATTTCCATCCGGTTTATGTTCATATGCGCCGGCAGGCCAACCACCCAGGCCGCCGCCTCGGCGATGTCGTCCGCCGTCAGCGGCACCGTCCCGGCATAGACCTTGCCAGCCCGTTCCGCATCGCCACCGAACCGGTTGACGCTGAATTCGGTGCCACCCACCAGCCCCGGTTCCAGGTCCGTCACCCGTACCCCCGTGCCCACCAGGTCGGCACGCAAATTCAGGCTGAACTGCGTAACGAACGCCTTGGACGCGCCATACACGTGCCCGCCCGGATACGGGTAGATCGCCGCGGTGCTGCTGATATTGATGACATGGCCCCGATTGCGAGCCACCATCCCCGGCAGCAGCGCATGCGTCATATGCATCATGCCCGAAACGTTCACTGCGACCATATGATCCCAGTCCGCCATGCTCGCCTTGTGCGCCGGATCGAGCCCCCGAGCCAGCCCCGCATTGTTGACCAGCACGTCAACATCCCGCCAATCCGCCGGCAGGCTGCCGGGCAGGGCGCTGACAGCATCGGCATCGGTCACATCCAACGTCAACGCCAGCACCGCCGCCCCGAGTTCCTTCCGCAACGCCTCCAACCGATCCACCCGCCGAGCCGCCGCGATCACACGATGACCATCACCGACGAAACGGCGAGCCATGGCCGCACCAAAACCGGCCGTCGCGCCGGTCACCAGAATTGTCAAAGCCATAAGCAGTCGGTTCCTTTGTCAGCTACGCCATATGCGGAATAACATCGGACGCCAGCAGCTCCAGCGTTTCCGCGTCATTCTTATACGCGCTGCAAATGAACAACTGCACCCCCGCATCGCCGTATCGACCGATCAGGTCTCTCACCTGGGACATCGTTCCGGCAAATCCCCGGAACGGTCCCGACACACCCAGCCGAATGCGCTTCGCCGCCAGCGCCGCCTCATCGCGGGCCAGCATCAAACTGAGCGTGTTGGTCCGTTCGATCGCGTCGTAACGACTCCCTTCCGCCTCGCAATGTCGCCGCAGGATTTCAAACTTCCGCCCCACCTCCGCCGGGTCACCGAACACATTGCAGGCATCCCCCAACCGAGCCACCACGCGCAACGTCAGTTGCTCCCCACCGCCCGCGATCATCACCGGCGGCCGCCGAGCTGGTTTCGGTTCCAGAATGGCGTCTTCCACATGAAAATAACGGCCGTGGAACGACGTCCGCCTCTCTGACCACATCGCCTTGATCAGCTTGACCGCTTCCTCCAACTGCCGGATGCGTACCGCCGGCCGTTCCGGAAACTCCCAGCCATATTGCCGGTATTCCGTATCGAACCAGCCAGCGCCGATCCCCAGCGTCAGCCGTCCGCGGCTGATCAGATCGACCCCCGCTGCGATTTTCGCCAGATGTGCCGGGTTGCGATAAGCAACCGACGACGCCAGCGTCGCCAACCGAATGCGGCTGGTGACCGCCGCCAGCGCCGACAGCACGGTCCAGCCCTCGATAAACGGCTCATCAGCCGCCCCGACCGGCGGAATCTGGATCAGATGATCCATCACCGAAAACCAAGTGAACCCATGGTTCTCGGCCCACTGAGCCTTCCCTTTGATCCCCTCGAAAGCCTCCGCCGGATCGGACCCAAACACGAACGATGGATTATGGATACCAAACCGCATGCCCGTCCTCCCAAAATCGAATACTGACCGCCGCTGACGTAGGCCCTCCGACCGGTCCAACCCGTCATGCCGACGGAGGTCGGCATCCACGCCTTTCACAGATGAAAGCAAAGGCGAATTGGCAACCGATCACCGCTCCGCGTCGACCGCCCGCCAACCATGCGTCATATCATCCAACCGGCCGAAAAGCTCCGACTGCAACCGCCCCTTTTCCGCCGCGGCCAGGCTGTCCGCAAGCTGCTCCGGCCGGCTGGCACCAATGATCGGCGCCGTGATCGCCGGCTGAGACAACACCCACGACAGCGCCAACGTCGCCATGCTCATCCCCGCTTCGGCCGCAACCGGCCGCAGCGCCTCAATCGTTTCAAACTGCCTCTCGTTCCAGTAACGGTCCTGATACCGCTTGGCAGCGCTCCCCAGAGCGAAGCGTGTTCCCTCCGGCGGCGGCGCCTGCCGGTCATGCTTGCCGGTCAGCAGCCCGCCGGCCAGCGGGTTGTACGGTATAACCGCAATCCCCTCCTCCTCGCACAGCGGCAACAGGTCGCGCTCAAAACTCCGGAACAGCAAATTATACCGAGGCTGCACCGAAGCCACCTTCACCAAATTCCTCACCTCGCTCCGTCCCACCGCTCGGGCGACCTTATACGCCGGCCAGTTCGAAACGCCGACATAACGAGCCTTCCCCGACCGGACCACGGTGTCCAACGCCTCCAGCGCCTCATCGATCGGCGTATGCCGGTCATAGCCATGCAACTGGTACAGATCGACATAATCCGTCCCCAGCCGCCGCAGCGAAGCATCGATCGCGTCGAGGATATGTTTGCGCGACATCCCCAACTCCCAAGGCTTCGGACCCATCTGACCCACGCATTTCGTGGCCAGGATGAAATCATGCCGCTTGCCCTTCAGCCAGCCGCCGACGATCTCCTCAGTCCGCCCGGCCGTCGTCCGTCCACCACCCAGCGGATACACATCGGCGGTATCAAAGAAGTCGATCCCACCCGAGGCCGCCGCATCCATGATCGAATGGCTCCGAGCCTCATCGCATTGCAGCCCGAACGTCATCGTCCCAAGGCAAAGCCGGGAAACACGCAAGCCGGTACCGCCGAATTTCACATACTGCATGACATCGGGTCCTTATTTTCGCAAAATCCGCCGAGGCAACGCTATCCCTGAACAGGATAGTCCGCACCGATGGCCACGTCCGCCCACGTATCCAGATCGCGGCGCTGCGCATCCATCTCCGCCCCAATGCGTTCGACGGCGGAACGGCCAAGCGCCAGCCGGAACGGAGGCTTCTCAGCTTCCACGGCCTTGATAATAGCATCCGCGGCACGAACCGGATCACCAGCCTGCCGTCCATCATTGGTAAGATTTTCCTTACGCCGCAAACCAGCCGTCTGCGCATAAGCATCGATCGTCCGGGCCGACTGCCGCAACGACCGCCCCGCAAAATCCGTCCGAAACCCGCTCGGTTCTACCACCATCACGCCGATACCCAGCGGCCTCAACTCCTTGCGCAGCGCATCCGACATCCCCTCGACCGCGAACTTGCTCGCCGAGTAAAACCCCGAACCAGGCGCCGCCATCCGCCCGCCCACGGATGAAATATTGATGATATAGCCCCGGCTCCTGGCACGCATCCCCGGCAGAACGGCCTGCGTCATGGCGACAAGGCCAAAGAAATTGGTATCGAACAGAGTACGAATTTCCGTCTCGCTGGCTTCCTCAACAGCGCCGCGATAGCCATAACCCGCATTGTTCACCAGCACATCGACGGCACCAAACCGAGCCTCCGCCTGTCGCACCGCCTCGGCGATCTCCACGCCATCCGTAACGTCCAACCGCACCGCCAATCCCGTATCGGCATGTCCGGCGACAATATCCGCCACCGTCGCTGGATCGCGCGCCGTAACAACAGCATTCCAGCCCCGAGCCAGCACGGAACGAGCCAAATCGCGGCCCAGCCCCGTGGAGCAGCCGGTAATCATCCATGTCGGCATAAGTCATTCTCCCAAACGAACACCCCTCCCGGCCGAAACCGGGAGGGGCCAAGCGAACGCTCGCGACTAGTCAGTCTTGATCCAGACCGCCTTCACGTTCAGGTATTCTTCCAGATGCTGCACGCCGGACTCACGGCCATACCCGCTCATCTTATATCCACCGAACGGCACCGCCGGATCCATCGCCTGGTAGCAATTGATCCAAACCGACCCTGCCCGAATAGCCCGAGCAAGCTTGTGCGCCTTGCCGACATCCCGGGTCCACACGCCGCTGCCCAACCCAAACTGAGTCTTGTTACCGCGCTCGATGACTTCCTCGACGTCGGTGAACGGAATGGCAGAGATCACCGGCCCAAAGATTTCTTCCTGCGCGATCCGCATGTCGTCGCGCACGTCGGCGAATACCGTCGGCGGCACGAAGAAGCCCTTCGCCATATCGCCGTCGGTCAGACGCTCACCACCCGACAGCGGACGCGCCCCTTCCTGGCGGCCGATGTTCAGGTAGCTGCTGACACGCGTCATCTGCTCCTGCGACACCAACGGACCAACCTGGGTCTCCGGATCGGCGCCGTTCCCAACGCGCAATGTCTTGCTGAAGTCGGCAACGCGGCTGACGAATTCGTCGTAAATTTTCTTTTCGACGAACAGACGCGTCCCGGCACTGCAGATCTGGCCGGAGTTCGCGAACACCGCCATGCCCGACCCCGGCACTGCCTGCGACAGGTCGGCGTCAGCGAACACGATGTCCGGCGACTTGCCGCCCAGTTCCAGCGACACCCGCTTCAGGTTGCCAGCCGAGGCCCGAATGATCGACTGCCCCGTCACATGCGACCCGGTGAACGCCACCTTGTCCACGTCCGGATGCGACGCCAGTGCCGCACCGGCGGTTTCACCAAAGCCCGGCACCACGTTCACCACGCCCGGCGGCACACCCGCTTCCAGGCACAACTCACCCAACCGCAACGGAGTCAGCGGCGCTTCCTCGGCCGGTTTCAGCACCACGGTGCAGCCGGTCGCCAACGCCGGCCCGATCTTCCAGATCGCGGCGGTCAACGGACCATTCCACGGGATGATCGCACCGACCACGCCAACGGGCTCCTTCAGCGTGAACGACACGATCTCACCCGGCAACGAGTTATTGATCGTTTCGCCATGCAGCGCCGTCGCCATACCGGCATAGAACCGCAGCATCCCCACCGCGCGAGCCTTATTCCCCCGCGTGCGGGAAATCGGCGCGCCCATATCCAGCGTATCCAGCGCGGCGAATTCCTCGATATTCTCTTCGACCAGATCAGCGAGTTTCAGCAACAGCGCTTGCCGCTGCGCCGGCTTGAACTTGCTCCACGGGCCATTGAAGGCCTCACGCGCCGCGGCGACCGCGCGATCGATATCCTCGGCGTCGCCTTCGGCGACATGCGCCAGGATTTCCCCGGTCGCCGGATTGCGGGTTTCGAACGTTTTGCCGGATGCGGCCTCGAGCCACTTGCCGCCGATCAGCATGCGTTTCGTCTTGCCATCCAGGAACGGATGGACCTGCGTCATGACGTTCATCAGGTCAGTCTCCTCACCAATGTTTGGATGAGCGTCGCCCCCGTCGCTTTCTGAACGGCGCAACGCTATACCCTGACGAACATAACGTAACACGCGCCAAGAGTCCACCCGACCGCTAGGCAGGCGTAGCTGTACGATCCGGCTTCAAATCGATCAGCGGCGTGCCATCAAGGCAATCCAGCCCACGAACCAGCAACGTTCCGCCCTCTATTCCCACCAGTTCGACCACCGACGACGCGATCGGATTGGGCCGCACCGGGGACCGCAACGCGAACGTACCCGTTGTCCGCCCGGTACGAAACGGCGACTGTATCACCAGGTCCCGCCGAGACCGATGCATCCAGTAAAGCACCTGGATACGCGTATGGTCGGCGATGTCCGTCAGCCCCTGACGCCAGCGTTCATCCACAACAATGGAACATACCGGACCATCCAGTCGTCCCCGCTTGGGACATTCACCGCGTTCCCGCCACGGCGTGCGGATCACACCGATGAAATACACACCGGCATCAGTCGTCGGGGGAAGCGGCACCGCCACTTCCCCCGGTCGTTTGTCATGGTCGTCGGTCATGCCGCCAGCGTGGCACCCGACGCTGCCTCAAGTCCAGCCGCCGATCACAAAGCCGCGGTAACGGCCTTCACTTCGGTGTAGTTGTGGAACACTTCCGCGCCCATCTCCCGGCCCCAGCCGGATTGCTTGTAGCCGCCGAACGGCAGCGACGCGTCGAACACGTTGTGGCAGTTGATCCACACCGTGCCGGAACGGATGCGGCTGGCCAGCTTGTGCGCCGTCCCGCCATTCGCCGTCCACACGCTGGCCGCCAGGCCATAGATCGTGTCGTTGGCGCGCTTGGCGATCGCATCCAGGTCGTTGTCGTCGAACGGCGTGGCGCAGACCACCGGCCCGAAGATTTCCTCGCGGATCACCTTCATGTCCGGCGTGGTCTTCTCCAGCACCGTCGGTGCGACGAAATACCCCAGGTTACCCACCCGGTTGCCGCCCACCGCGACATGCGCACCCGACCGGCGCCCATCCTCGATATAGCTGGTCACGCGGGAGAACTGCTCATCCGACACCAGCGGCCCCATTTCCGTCGACGGATCGAGACCCGGCCCGACCTTGATCTTGCTGGCAATATCGGCAACGCCCGAGACGACCTTGTCGTACACCGATTTGTGCGCGTACAGCCGAGACCCGGCGCAGCAGCACTGCCCGTGATTGAAGAAGATCGCATTCGCCGCCCCGGAAATCGCCAGGTCCAGATCGGCATCCGGCAGGATGATCGCCGGCGACTTGCCGCCGAGTTCCAGCGACACTTTCTTCAGGTTGCCCGCCGCCGCCTGCACGATCAGCTTGCCCACCTCGGTCGACCCGGTGAACGCCACCTTATCAACGTCCGGATGCGCCGCGATCGCCGCGCCGGCGGTTTCGCCGAACCCGGTCAGGATGTTGACCACGCCCGGCGGGAACCCGGCTTCCTGGAACAGTTCGCCCAACCGCAGCGCCGACATCGGCGTCTGTTCCGCCGCCTTCAGCACCACTGTGCAGCCCGCCGCCAACGCCGGCGCCAACTTCCAGCACGCCATCAACAGCGGGAAATTCCACGGGATGATCTGCCCGACCACGCCCACCGGCTCCCGCACCGTGTAGGACAGGTATTCGCCCGGCAGCGACAAGGGCAGGGTGGACCCGGTGATCTTGGTCGCCCAGCCGGCCATATAGCGGAACATATCCACCGCCAGCGGCAGGTCGGCGACCTTGGCGACCGCATACGGCTTGCCGTTGTCGATCGATTCCAGTTCGGCGAGTTCCTCCAGATCGCGCTCGATCAGATCCGCCAGCTTCCACAGCATCTTGCCGCGCGCCGACGGGCCGACCTTTGCCCACACACCATCGTCGAACGCCCGCCGCGCCGCTGCGACCGCAAGGTCGACATCCGCCTTGTCGCCTTCCGGCACATTGGCGATCACCGTTCCGGTCGCGGGATTATACACCGGGAACGTCTTTCCCGACACCGCCTGTACCAGCTTCCCATCGATCAGCATGCCCGACCGGCGGCCGAGAAACCCGCCAGCGTGCCGCAACCTTGAATCAAGCGCGATTGTATCCATGATTGTCTCCTCCTTGGTTTGCCGGCCGCGACACCAGTTTCCACTTGGCGGGTACGGCTCGATGGGCCACTATCGCTGTAGCCAGTCAAACACTACGACGGGATATCGACGGGCGCGAGTCGTTATATCCAAATGGGATCAACGCTGCAGAAGGGCATGGGAATGGGCGGAGTGGGGCCTGCGTTCGCGATCAAGAGCACCTCGGTGCTGACGCGGCCGTTCGACTTCCGTGCGATCCCGCCGACGCTGGTCAAGCGCGAAACCGCGCCGAGACGCACCAAGATCTGGGAATTCAACACCAATCTGCACTGCTCGATCATCGGTACCTGCCTGTCCAACGCCGAAATCCGCCAGGTCCTGAAGAAGTTCGGCATGGCATCCCAGGACTGTTCGGACCACGAGCTGCACGGCATCGCCGTCAGCCTGGCCGGCCGCCAGGACGACGCCGCCCGAGCGCTGCACAAAGCGCTGGATCATCGCCACAAGCTCGCCGTCAACCAGTTCGCCCGAGCGGACACCGAGGACGCGCTTCGCACCCAATGGCGGGATGCAGTCCGCCGAGGCGACATCCCCGGCGCCTACTGGGCGACCCTGACCCACCCGCAGACCAACCAAACCATCATCCGCGAAGCATTCGGCGAAGTGCACATGCTGTCGCACCTCATCGGATCGGCCAACCGCGCCGATATCAGGCGCCTGTGCCAACTCGAAGCCGACAAGGCGGCGCTGGAAACAAAACTGGACCGCCAGCAGCAGGCCCTGCACGACGCGGTCGTCACCCGAGACACCCAGATCAACCAGTTGCGCCAGGCCCTGGCCGACCGGATCGTCACCGACGCGGCGACCAACGCCCCGACTGAAGAAACCACCCTGCACGACCTGATCGCCGACCGCGAACGCCGCCTCGCCGTGGAATCCCGCCGCCGTGCCACACTGGAGGAACGCCTCCAGGCCATGCAGGCCGAACGGGATGCCGAACGCGCCGCCAGGGTCGCCGCGGAACGCGCGAACGCCGCCCTGCGCCAGGAACTCGACGCGGTGGAAGCTTCCCTCGCCACCTCGCCGGAGGACTCCCCCTCCGCCCGCCTCGACAACATCGTCCTGCTCTACGTCGGCGGCCGCCCCAACCAGGTCGCCCCCATGCGCGCCATGGTGGAGGGTCTGGGCGCGACCTTCCTGCACCACGACGGCGGCGTGGAAAACCACCAGACCCTGCTGCCCGGCCTGGTCAGCCGCTGCGACTTCGCTCTGTTCCCAGTGGATTGCATCAGCCACGACGCCGCCAACGCCACCAAATCGCTCTGCCGCCAGGCCGGCAAGCGCTTCATCCCACTCCGGTCCGCCAGCGCCACCGCCTTGCTCGCCGCCCTCCAGGCGCCCGAAATGACCCGGATGGCTGACGCCGCGGACTGATTTTGCCCGCCGTATCTTCCCCGCTATACCGTTCCCATGACGATGTTATCGCCCGAGGAATGGGAAGCCGTCTGGCTGACCCTGGCCGTTGCCGCGCGAGCGGTGGCGTTCGGCCTACCCTTGGCCGCCCTGACTGCCTGGGTCCTGACCCGCTATCGCTTCCCCGGCCGAGGCATCCTGAACGCCCTGGTCCATCTGCCCATGGTGCTGCCCCCCGTCGTCACCGGCTGGCTGCTGCTGCTGATCTTCGGCATCCGCGGCCCCATCGGCGCGCTGCTGCTGGACTGGTTCGGCATCCGCCTGGTGTTCACCACTGCCGGCGCCAGCCTCGCCTGCGCCGTCATGACCTTCCCCATCATGGTCCGCTCCATCCGCCTCGCCCTGGACTCCATCGACAGTGGCCTGGAGCAGGCCGCCCGCACCCTGGGCGCCGGCTGGTGGGACCGCCTGGTCAACATCACCCTGCCGCTGGCCTCCCCCGGCATCCTTGTGGGCGGCATCGTCGGCTACGCCACCTGCCTGGGTGAGTTCGGCGCCGTCATCACGTTCGCCGCCAACATCCCCGGCCAGACCCAAACCCTGCCGCTGGCGATCTACGCCGCGCTGCAATCCCCAGGCGGCGAGACCAAGGCGGCCGAACTCTCGATGGTCTCCATCACCCTCGCCCTCATCGGCCTCCTACTCTCCGAATGGTTCGGCAAAAAACTGAACACCATGCTCGGACGATGAGTTTTTCCATTACGCTGACCCATCGCTTTCCGTCCGTCCGGATGGATCTCGCGTTCGAGGTCCCATCACCGGGCGTAACGGTGCTGTTCGGCCCCTCCGGCGCCGGCAAGTCGACCATCATCAACGCCACCGCCGGCCTGCTGCGTCCCGACATCTGCCGCATCGAGGTCGACGGCACCGTCCTCGCCGACACCGCCTCCGACACCTGGATCCCACCGGAACGCCGCCGCGTCGGCCTGGTGTTCCAGGACTCGCGCCTGTTCCCGCACATGTCGGTCGCCACCAACCTGCGCTTCGGCATGCGCCGCGTCGCCCCCGGCTCCATCCACTTCGATGAGGTCGTCGATCTCCTGGGCATCGCCCCCCTGCTGACTCGGCGCCCCCACACCCTATCCGGAGGCGAACGCCAACGCGTCGCCATCGGCCGAGCCCTGCTCGCCCAACCGCACTTGCTGCTGATGGATGAACCCCTGGCCAGCCTCGATGCAGCCCGCAAAGCGGAAATCCTGCCCTACCTGACCCGCCTGAAAACCGCGCTGAGCCTCCCCATCCTCTACGTCACTCACGCCCTGGACGAAGCGGTGCAACTCGCCGATTCCATGGTGCTGGTGGAAGCAGGCCAGGTGGTAGCGTTCGGCGCCGTGTCCGAAGTCGCCGCTAGGGCCGACCTGCCACTGGCCCGCCGAGACGACGCCGGCGCGCTATTGCTATGCCAGGTGAGCGAAAACGACACCCCACGCGCCCTGACCCGCCTCGAAGGCGCCGGCGCAACCTTCTGGGTCCCCTTGCTGGACCTGCCGGTCGGCACCAACTGCCGCATGCGCATCCCCGCCCGTGAGGTCATCCTGGCCAGCCAGCCCCCCGAGGCGATCAGCCTCCACAACATCATCCCAGGCACAGTCCGCCAAATCGCCAACGATCCCACAAGGCGTTCGGTGATCGTCGAAATCGCCCTGCCAGACGGCGGCCTGCTGTCACGCGTCACTCCCGACGCCGTGGCCCATCTAGGATTATCGACCGGCACCCCGGTCCTGGCCCTGATCAAATCCACCTCGATCGAAGTGCTGGGCCAATAGCCTTGACCCCCTCTACCATCGCCGAGCAGCTTATCAGGCGCCGCTGGCAACCCTTCTGCACCGTCGCGACTCCTTCGGCACCGCCGCGCCACCGTCATGGCAAGCGAAGGCTCGCCATCCACGCCTTTGCTTTCGCGCCAGGAAAGCGTGACGGCCGAAAAGTCAATGAAAACGCCTGCTCATATGATCAGTCGCGGCCAATCCGTTGCCTATCCGTCATGGCCGGGCGTGTCCCGGCCATCCACGCACCGGCCCACGAACCACACCCAACCCCCGCCACCACCGCCCAGACCTTGCCCCAAAACGCTATATCCTGTTGGATATGGCGAAGCCTAGAGCCATGAGAGCCCCATCCGAATGAATGCGCCGTTCGATCCCACGCTGCTGACCGCTGAGAAATTCGCTGTCGGACAACCGGTTTCCCGCAAGGAAGACCCCACCCTGCTGCGCGGTCAAGGCCGCTACACCGACGATCTGAACCGGCCCAACCAGCTCTACGCCGTCATGGTGCGCAGCCGGATGGCGCACGGCATCATCAACAGCATCGACGTCCAGACCGCCCGCGAAATGCCCGGCGTCCACGCGGTCATCCTGGCCGAGGACCTGGACGCCGCCGGGATCAAGAACATGCCGGCCGCGGCGGGCAAGCACCGCGACGGCACCGCCACTCCACGCCCTGCCCAACGCGCACTGGCATCCGGAAAAGTCCGCTACGTCGGTGAACCAATCGCCATGGTCGTGGCGGACACCAACAAACTGGCAAAAGACGCAGCCGAGGCGGTCTTCGCCGACATCGATCCGCTGCCCGCCGTCACCACCGCCGGTGACGCCGCCGCCCCAGGCGCACCCCAGATCCACGACGATGCGCCAGGCAACGTCTGCCTCGATTTCCATTTCGGCGACGAGGAGAAAGTAACCGCCGCCTTCGCCGAAGCCGCGCACGTCACAAGCCTGTCAATACGCAACAATCGCATCGTCGTCTGCCCGATGGAGCCCCGTTCGGCGATCGGCGAATACGATCCGGAAAAGGATCGTCTGATCCTCCGCCTGGGTTGCCAGGGCGCGTTCGGGCAACGAGCGCTGCTCAGCAGCGTCATGGGTATGCCAGTCGAAAAAATCCATGTCCTGACTGGAAACGTCGGCGGATCATTCGGCATGAAAGCCTCCGCCTACCCGGAATCTATCTGCCTGCTGCATGCCGCCCGAGTCCTCGGCCAGCCGGTCAAATGGACAGATGAACGCTCCGAAAGCTTCATGTCCGACAGCCACGGCCGCGACCACGAGATGATCGCCGAACTGGCTCTCGCCGCCGACGGCAAGTTCCTCGCCCTGCGCGTCACCGGCCACGGCAACCTGGGCGCCTGGCTGAGCAACGCCACCACCATCCCGCCGACGCAAAACACCGCGAAGAACATCATCGGCGTCTACAACACGCCGCTGATCCAGGTCACGACCAAGTGCATGTTCACCAACACAACGCCCGTAGGGGCCTACCGAGGCGCCGGCCGCCCCGAGGGCAACTACTACATGGAACGCCTGGTCGAAACCGCCGCCCGCGAAATGGGCATCGACCGCGTCGAACTGCGCCGCCGCAATCATATCCAACCTGAACAGATGCCATATCAGGCACCGAACGGAATGCTCTACGACTGTGGAGAATTCCCCGCAGTGATGGAAAGAGCCCTCGCCGCCGGCGACTGGGACGGTTTCGCCACCCGCCAAGCCGAATCTAAATCCCGCGGCAAACTGCGCGGCCGAGGCATGGGCCATTTTCTGGAGGTCACCGCCGGTGACGGCAACGAAATGGGCGGCATCCGTTTCGAGGACGACGGCAACGTCACCATCATCACCGGCACCCTCGACTACGGCCAGGGCCACGCCACGCCCTTCGCCCAGGTCCTCTCCGCCCAGCTCGGTATACCATTCGAAAACATCAAGCTGCTGCAAGGCGATTCCGACGAATTGGTCGCCGGTGGCGGCACTGGCGGCTCCCGCTCGATGATGCAAAGCGGCGCCGCCATCATCGCCGCCAGCGATATCGTCATCGAACGCGGCAAACGCGCCGCCGCGCACTTCCTGGAAGCCTCTGTTGCCGACATCGAATTTTCCCGCGGCCGGTTCAGCGTCGCGGGAACCGATCTGGGCATCGGCGTCGTCGATCTCGCACAACGGTTGCGCCTGGAAGCCCAGATCCCGGAAGACCTGCCGCAATCGCTGGATGTCAAACACATCAACAAAGGCGTGCCCTCCGCATACCCCAATGGCTGCCACATCGCCGAGGTCGAAATCGATCCCGAAACCGGCACCGTCGAAGTCGTCAGCTACGCCACCGTCAACGATTTCGGCACATTGGTGAACCCGATGCTAGTCGCCGGCCAGGCCCATGGCGGCATCGCCCAGGGCATCGGCCAAGCCCTGATGGAAAGCGTCAGATACGACGAGGACGGTCAGCTCATCACCGGCTCATACATGGATTACGCGCTGCCACGCGCAGGCGACTTCCCCACCATGGGCTTCATCAGCCACCCCGTACCCGCCCGCACCAATCCACTCGGTGCAAAAGGCTGCGGTGAAGCCGGTTGCGCCGGCTCCCTGCCGGCGGTGATGAACGCCGTCGTAGATGCGCTCTCGGAATTTGGCATCACCCACATCGACATGCCCGCCACACCACACCGCATTTGGCAGGCAATCCAGGCCGCGCAAACATGATCGACGCAACCGAACTGCTGGATGTCCGGATGTCATCCGACGGCAAAAACCTTCAGTTGCGGTTGCGTGACCAGAGCGGCCAGGCAGTGACCTTTTCTCTGCCGGCCTGCTGGCTGAACACCATGCTGAACGCCGTGCCCGCGTCAACCGGAACCGAAACGGTCCACCCACTGGACAGTTGGAGCATGGATCGGACGGGCAACAGCGAAGACCTGATCCTGACCCTACGCACTCCCGAAGGCCAGGCGGTCTCCTTCACCATGAAACCCTGGCAAGTCGAAGGCATGACCACAATCGCCACCTACGGCCGCTCCGGCCGCACAACAGGAACCACAATCCACTAACCGCCCCAACCGTCACGGCCGTACCCTACCGTCATGGCCGGGCATGTCCCGGCCATCCACGCACGAACCGTCGCCACAAGACCGGCCCTCTCATCGTCATACCGGCGAATGCCGGTATCCACGCCTTACAGTACCGACGGCGAACCCTCGCCCCCCCTGATTCGACATTTCCCCAGTTTGAAACTCTGATGGGCACAACAGACGCCCGGAAGAGGAATCCAGGATGACCGATGTCGAAACCGCCGTGATCCGCAAGGTGGCATGGAGGCTGATCCCGTTTCTGTGCATCGCCTACGTGACCAACGCCCTCGACCGGTACAACGTCTCCATCGCCGCCCTGACCATGAACAAGGACCTCGGCCTCAGCGCCTCGGTCTACGGCCTCGCCGCCGGCTCCTATTTCTGGAGCTACGTTCTGTGTCAGGTCCCCGCCAACCTGATGCTGCGAAAACTCGGCGCCCGAGCGTGGCTTGCCATCATCATGGGCCTGTGGGGACTGGTATCCACCAGCACCGCCCTGGTTACAGGTGAAACAAGCTTCGTCTGCGCCCGCTTTCTGCTCGGTATCGCCGAGGCCGGCTACTTCCCCGGCGTCACCTATTTCATGATGTGCTGGTTTCCCAGCCGGCATCGCGGCCGCATGATGGGCTTCTTCTTCGCCGCCAGCGCCATCTCCAGCGTCATCGGTGCACCGCTCTCGGCGAACCTGCTACGCCTCGACGGACTACTCGGTCTCGCCGGCTGGCAATGGATTTTCATCGCCGAAGGCCTCCCGGCCATCATCCTCGCGTTCGTTGGCATCGGCATCCTGCGCAATCGCCCCGCCGACGCACCATGGCTGACCACAACAGAAAGCGAATGGCTGCAAAACCGCCTGGACGCGGAAGCTGCCAACAAGCCGACACATGGCCGAGCCCTGCTGCCCTCGATCTTGAACCCACAGATCATCATCCTGACCATCGCTTTCGCGTTCACCCTCTACGGCAACTATTCCATCGCCTTCTTCCTGCCGCTGATTATCAAGGGCCTGGGTCTCTCGAACCTCGAGGTAGGTTACGTAAGCGCGTTGCCCAGCCTCTGCACAGCCGTCGGGATGATCCTGATCTCCCGCAGTTCCGACCGCTCCGGAGAACGCTTCTGGCACGTGATAGTCCCCGTAACGATCGGCGGACTGGGCATGCTGGCCGCCGCATTTTCGCTCGGCAACGTCTACCTCGCCATGGCCGCGTTCTGCATCGCCTTGTGCGGCCTGTCTTCCACGCTGCCCGTCTTCTGGAACCTGCCGACGGCCTACTTCGGTTCGGCCACCGCCGCCGCGGGCATCGGCGCGATCAACACCATCGGCAACATGTCAGGCTACCTGGCCCCGCAGTTCACCGGCCTGCTGCACGACCGGTCCGGAGGCTACGTCGTGCCATTGCTCGTCGCCGCCGCGCTCGCACTATCCGCGCCAATCCTGATCACCCTCTCCGGCATAAGGCGCTACCTGCACCAACCCGATCGATCAACCACACCGGCCGCCAAAACGGTCTAACCAACCGTCCGTCAAGGCGAGGCAAGTCCAACCGGATCGAAACCGAACCGAGCCAAAATTGCCTGCCCACGCTCCGACATGACGAACAACGCAAAACGTTCAGCGAGAGGATGATCCGATAGCACAACCATGCCATACGCCGGTCCGACCGATAATGCGGCCGGTACCGTAACGGACACCAGTCCCGGTACCTCCTTCATCACCGGCCCCGAACCGCTGCAGTAACCCAGCATAATGTCCGCCCGGTTTGCCAGAAACACGCCCTGGACCGCCCCATGCCCGGGCACCAGCGACGGCGTATTAGGCCCGCCCACCAGCTTCAACGCCTTCGCTTCCAACACAGCCTTGGCGCCCGGATGCACCGCCTCGGCACGAGCAAAAATCGCCCAGGCATAATCGCCACCCAGATCGGCCCCCGGTGTCGACGTCGCCAGTCGCACCGCCGGATCCAACATGCGGTCCAGCAAATTATCCGACGTCAATCGCGGCCGCCCCAGCGCGCACAACCGATTGCGCGTGAACATGATCACCGGCTGCCCCGCCCGCGCCAGCTTCCGAGGCTGCGCCATGTCAGCCGAAGCCAGGATATCCGCCGCCTCCCCATGCTCGATCCGCTCCCGCAACACGCCGGACGGCCCGAACACCGGCGCGGCGACGCTGTCCGGCGGGGCAGGGAAGTCCTTCAGCATTTCCGTGAACGCGCCGCTCAGGCTGCCCGCCGCATAAACCCGCAAACTGTCCGCCATCCCGGCGCTCGGAAACAGCATCAACAGCAACATGACAATTCGAATTCGACCCGCCATCTGGACCCCCGGCCACCGCGTGGCTATATCCCCCACGACATAACCCAAAACGCACTGCCAAGGAACCTCGACCATGTCGATAACCGAACAGGCCCGCCCCGCCGCCACCAGCAAGCCGCGCCATGCGCGCATGCTGATCGACGGCGCCTGGGTAGACAGCGCGTCCGGCGAGACTCTCACGGTGGAAAACCCCGGCCGTCGCACCACCGTCGCCACTATCCCCCGCGGCGCCAAGGCCGACGTCGATCGCGCCGTCAACGCTGCCCAAAAAGCCTTCCCCGCCTGGAGCAAAATCCCACCCCGCCAGCGCGGTCGCCTGCTGCTGCGCATCGCCGACGCGATGGAAGCCCGCATCGAGGAAATGGCCCACATCATCGCGGAAGAAACCGGCAACGCCATCCGCACCCAGGCCCGCCCCGAAGCCACCCTGACTGCCGACATCTTCCGCTATTTCGGCGGTCTCGCCGGCGAACTCAAAGGCGAAACGATCCCCCTCGGTGAGCACGTCCTCAGCTACACCCGCCGCGAACCCCTCGGCGTCGTCGGTGCCATCATCCCTTGGAACGCCCCCGTCCTCCTCGGCGCGCTGAAAATCGCCCCCGCCCTCTGCGCCGGCAACACCCTGGTCCTGAAAACCGCCGAGGACGCGCCACTCGGTGTCCTCCTCATGACCGAAATCTGCCAGGAATTCCTCCCCCCCGGTGTCCTCAACGTCCTGACCGGCACCGGCGAGGAATGCGGCGGCCCGCTCGCCCAGAACCCCATCATCCAGAAACTGTCCTTCACCGGCTCGACCGAGGTCGGCAAGATCATCATGCGCGCCGCCGCCGAACGGATCGTTCCGGTGTCGCTCGAACTCGGCGGCAAAAGCCCATCCATCGTCTACCCCGACGCCGATGAGGATTGGGTCGTCGACGGTGTCATCTCCGGCATGCGCTTCACCCGCCAAAGCCAGTCCTGCACGGCAGGATCGCGTTTGTTCCTGCATCAGGACATTTTCGACAGCTTCCTCGACAAACTGACCACCAAGGTCCAGGCCCTGAAACTCGGCGACCCGCTCGACGAAACATCCGACATCGGCAGCATCATCAACGAAAAGCAATTTCGTAAAGTCTGCAACTATGTTGACGAAGGCCTGAAGCGCAAAGACGCCCGCCTGGTCTTCGGCGGCCTGCCCCCGAAGGATGGCCCACTCAGCCAGGGCTACTTCGCCGTCCCCACCGTCTTCGCCGACACCTCCAACGACTGGCGCCTGGCCCGCGAGGAAATCTTCGGCCCGGTCCTCGTCGCCATCCCCTGGAAGGACGAAGACGAGGCCATCCGCATGGCCAACGACAGCCACTACGGCCTCGCCGCCTACGTCTGGACGCACGAAATCGGCAGCGCCCTACGCGCCGCGCACGCCATCGAATCCGGCTGGGTGCAGGTGAACCAGGGCCTCGGCCAGCAGCCCGGCCACTCCTACGGCGGCTACAAGCAGAGCGGTATCGGCCGTGAATTCTCCCTGGAAGGCATGCTCGACAGCTTCACCCAGCGAAAAAACGTCACGGTCAACATGAACGTCCCGCGCCGCGGCACCTAAGGTGCGAGAGCGGACTGCACCGTTTCACGCAACGAAACGGTGCAGTCCGTCCTTCAGCAGAACGCAATTAAAATTCATCAGCAAAGCCGTCGTGCAGTCGCTCATTCGCAGATACGTCAGTGTTTGGGCCTCATGCACCGGCAGGATGCGTTCGACGGATTTCAGCTCGAGCAGAACAGTGTGGTCCACAATGATGTCCGCTCGGTAGCCGTTATCGATGCGCATATCTTCGTAGACGAATGGCGGGGGAACTTCGCGTTCGAAGGGTAGGCCGTCGTTGTGAAGTTCCCAACAAAGACACTGGTGGTAGACGGACTCGAGCAACCCCGGGCCGATCGTCCTGTGCACCTTGATGGCCAGGCGGATGATGCGGCCAGTCAATTCCGGCCCGGGTTCGGGTGATCGGGTTTTCATAGCCGGATGTTGGGGGCAGGTCGGTTAATAGCGGGTTAACCGGTCGGTTGGTGGCCGTCGGGAACAGCCGGTGTCCGAACGCTCTCCTCTTATTTCCGATGCAGAGTGCGGAGCGCAGGGTACGCAGAGGAAACCCGAGACCGTCGCCAACACGACGGGGCACCCGACCTTTCGTTAAAAATCGACGCCAAACTTGTCCGGGGTACAACCGAAAATCTTCCTCTGCGCACCCTGCGCTCCGCCCTGCGGCCTCTGCGTCGAAAAAGAGATGCCTGTCCGGACACAGGCCTTCCCGGTTGCGGTCCGGTCAACTCACCGAGTCAAGTATCGTCCCGGCCATGGCGTACCGCGACCCAACGACCTCCACGACTCACCCCCTAAGCCTCCAGCGAGGCATCCCAATACAGGAAATCCAACCACGTCCGGTGCAGGTTCTCGCGCGACACATGCCACTTCGCCGCTTCATCGATCTGATGCGGCGTCGGCTCCATCGGCGCGCAACGCAGCCGCAGCCCGCTCTGCTTCAACGACCGGCTGCCCTTGAACAGATTATCCGCCTGGCAGCACGTCACCACGTTGCACCAACTGCTGACCCCACCCCGCGACCGAGGCACGATGTGATCGAACGTCAGATCCTTCGCCGGCAGCGTCTCCCCGCAATACTGGCAACTGAACCGGTCGCGCAGGAACACGTGATACCGCGTGAACGCCACCTTGCGCCGCTTATGGAACCGCTTCAGCGCCACCACCGACGGGATCGCGAACGACCGCCGGGTCGAATGCACTTCCACGTCATAGTTGATGACCGGATTGACCCGTTCCTGCAGCACCGCCACCAGCGCGTCCTGCCAGGACCAGACCGACAGCGGACCCCAGCTCAACGGCTGCATGTCAGCGTTCAGCACCAGGGTTTGCAGGTTGGGAATATGGCTCACAGGCGTTGCCCCGGCCGGAACGCCGCGTTCAACGTAAGATCGGGCAACTGCCATCCGCCAACAGGCAAAAGCGACTCCCTTTCAACAGGAGCACAACACCTGGGCGTTTAGAAATCGTCGAGTCGCCAGATATTGTGCGCCGCCGAAAACCTGCGCGATTTATGACAGACCGCCAACCGCGCCGCAACCCGCTCGTGTCAACCCTGTCCGCGACTTCATTGTTTCGTCACGCAAATCCCCGTTGCAGCGCCAGGCCGCCCAGTGAGATCCCGGTATCGTCGATCCCGTGCCCAAGACCCGGGATATAATGCGCGTCCACCGGCACCTGCGCGCCAATCAGTGCCGCCTCGGCCTCATGCGACCGGGTGACCGGAACCGCCTCGTCCGCCTCGCCATGCACCAACAGGACCGGCGCGCGGTTGACCAACTCGGCCGCCAGGGCCTCCGGCGCGATCAACGCCCCGGAAAACGCCAGGATAGCACGCGGCGCGACCGCATGACGCAGCCCGGTGAACAGCGAGATCATCGCACCCTGGCTGAACCCCATGATCGCATACGCATCGCCGGGCAGCCCCAGCCGAGCCAACTCAGCATCGATAAAGCCATGCAGATAGGCCGCGGCGGTCCGCGCGCCCGCCTCCATCACCGGCGGCGAGCGGTCGGCGACGCTCCACCACTGCCGCCCAAAACCTGAATCGTGCTGAAACGGCGCATGCACCGACGCGAACAGCGCATCCGGACAGGCGTGCTGCCAGGCCGGCGCCAGGTCGATCAGGTCGAACGCATCAGCCCCCAGCCCATGGCAAAGAATCACCAACTGCTTGGGCGTCCCCTTGGAGGCAGGTCCCCAGTGAATCGCGTCGAGGCTTGGCATGCTGTGGTATCTCCCGTT
Organism: Acidisphaera sp. S103; assembly: GCF_009765975.1. Classification (GTDB taxonomy): domain Bacteria; phylum Pseudomonadota; class Alphaproteobacteria; order Acetobacterales; family Acetobacteraceae; genus Rhodopila. Next base: position 359,680 of record NZ_LMUJ01000048.1, read on the forward strand.
CCCGCGCTAATACACCAGTCTATGATCGTTACCCGCTTCGCGCCCAGCCCGACCGGCTACCTGCATCTTGGGCACGCGTTCTCCGCCTTCAACGCCTGGAGGCGGGCGAGGGATGTCGGCGGACGCTTTCTGCTGCGGCTGGAAGATATCGACCCGACCCGTTGCCGCCCGGAATACGCCGACGCCATCCAGGAAGACCTGGCCTGGTTCGGCTTGGACTGGGACGGCCCGGTCCGCGTACAGTCCCAGCATTTGCCCGACTATAGCGCCGCGCTGGATCGACTGGCGGAGCGAGGCCTGATCTACCCGTGCTTCTGCACCCGCGCCGACATCGCCGCCTCGGCGGCCGCACCACACGGCCCGGATGGAGCGCCGCTCTATCCCGGCACCTGCCGCCATCGATCGCCATCCGAACGAGCGGACCGGATCGCCGCCGGCGAGCGATTCGCCCTGCGGCTGGACATGACCGCGGCCAACCGACCGAACTTGGACTATGAGGAAGAAGAAATCGGCCGCACCATCTGCCATCCGGAACAATTCGGAGACGTCGTGCTCGCTCGAAAAGATACGCCAGCCAGCTATCATCTATGCGTGACGCACGATGACGCGATTCAGGGCATCACCCTGGTAACCCGAGCCATCGACCTGAAGCCAGCAACCGATCTGCATCGGCTGCTCCAGGCGCTGATGGGATGGCCCTCACCCGCTTACGCGCACCATCGGCTCCTCACCGATGATACGGGCAAGCGCCTGGCAAAGCGGGACAAAGCCGTCACGCTCAGATCGCTCCGCGCCGAGGGTATCTCGGCGCGGACGATCATTCAGCGCCTCGATTACCAGTAACGCCAGTGACCATGGTCGTAGTGGCGGTGATGGTAGTGATGATGATGGTAGTAGTAATCAACATCGGTCACCGCCGGGTGCGACGGCACGACGTGAACGCCGGCGGCCGACGGCGCCGCCGAAGCGCCGGTCGCGGCCAGGGCGGTCAGGCCCCCTAGCGCGACAGCGGCGAGTAGTATTTTGCGCATCGAAAAAATCTCCCTATCTGAGGTTCGAGATATTTGTCCGCCGATTGGGACAACACAAGGACAACATTGCGATATCATCGTGGCAATGGAACACCGTTGCACTGTGCCCCCAGGCACACATTCCAGCGACCGCAATGTCCGCTTCGCGTTTTGCTACCAAAACCAAGCTTTCGGTGCGCGCGTCTCGCATTGTAGCATGTTGCCAGGCAACAAGAGGGGCGACCGGCATGACCCCGGCGGGAACAGGTAAAATCGCGGTGATCACGGGCGCCGCGTCGGGAATCGGGCACGCCGCGTGTCGTCGGCTGCTCGAATCGGGCTGGACGGTCTTCGGATTCGATATGGCCCGAGACCGGCTGGAAGCCGTGGGCGACGGATTCGCCGTTTTCCAAACCCGATTCCAACCGGTCGTCTGCAACGTCGCGGACGCCGCCAGTGTCGACGCCGCCTTCGCCCGCGCCGGCGAAACCATCAACGCCTTGGTTTGCTGTGCCGGCGTGCTGCGGACCGCGCTACTGGAAAACATGGCGCTCGAAGATTTCGACCTCGTGCTGAACACCAATCTGCGCGGCACCTTCCTCTGCGCCAAGGCAGCCCTGCCGGCGCTGCGGCACGCCGCGACTGAATCGGACCCTGCTCGAGTCGTGCTGCTGTCCTCCCTTGCGGCGTTGCGGCCAAAGATCGTCAGTGGCGCCTACGCGGCATCCAAAGCCGCGGTCAGCCAGCTCTGCCGCGTGATGGCGGCTGAGTGGGCGCCATCCGGCGTCCTGGTGAACGCCCTGGCCCCGGGAACGGTCGATACGCCAATGGTCCGCGCCATGGCCGATCCGGCCCAGTCGAAAGGCTACCGCCCCTCCGGCGTGTCGCCGGTCGGCCGCATCGCCCAACCCGACGATGTTGTGGATGTCATGATGTTCCTGCTGTCGGACGCCGCGCGCTACGTCACCGGAACGACCATCCCGGTCGACGGCGGCACCCAGGCCGCTTTCATTCCGCCCGGTTCCCCCTGATGATCCGCTGGCTCCTCATCTTCATGGCCCTGGCATTATCCGCCCGGGCGCAGGACCGTGTCGTCAACATCTACAACTGGACCGACTACATCGATCCGTCGGTCCTGGCCGATTTCACCAGGGAAACCGGCATCAAGACCCGTTACGACGTGTTCGACAGCCTGGAAACGCTGGAGGCGAAACTGTTCGCCGGCCATTCCGGCTACGACATCGTGCTGCCAAGTAACGAACCCAGCTTTTCCCGCCTGATCAAGGCAGGCGCGCTGACGCCGATCGACCGAGCCAAGGTGCCGAACTGGAAGAACCTCGACCCGGTACTGATGCAACGCGTCGAATCGTCCGACAAGGACAACCGTCACGGCGCGATCTACCTGTGGGGCTCGATCGGTCTCGGTATCAACCCGGATCGAATCCACGCCGTGGCACCCGACGCGCCGCTGAACTCCTGGGCGCTATTGCTCGATCCCAAATGGGCAAAGCAGGTCGCCCCCTGCGGAATCATCATGATGGATTCAGCGATCGATGTGGTCCCGTCGGTCCTGCGCTACCTCGGCCGCAGCCCCGACGGCGCCACGCCGGAAGACTTCGACGCGGTTTCCAAGGCACTGATGGCGATCCGCCCCTACATCCGCGAATTCGCCAGCGGCGGCGCACTGGAAGCCCTGGCGACCGGACAAGCCTGTCTCGCGCTGGACTATTCCGGCGACGTCGACCAAGCCGGCGCCCGCGCTCGGGAGGCCGGTAAGGGCGTCAACGTCACCTACGTGGTCCCCAAGGAAGGCGCCGAGATCGGTTTCGACATGCTATCGATCCCCGCCGACGCACCGCACAAGGAAGAAGCGCTGGCCTTCATCGATTTCGTTTTGCGTCCGGACATCATGGCGCGCATCACCGATGCGACGCGCTACCCCAACGCCATCCCAGCAACCCGAGCGCTGGTCAAAACCACCCTGCTGGACGACCCCAACGTGTTCCCAACTGACGCGGTCATGCAACGGTTTTTCACCATCGGCCCATCCACCCAAGCCGCCGACCGCGCACGCACCCGCCTCTGGGCCCGCTTCAAGGCAGGAAACTGAGCTTGCCCGCCGGCACCCTCTCACCGCCACAGCCGACCGGCACCCTCTCACCGTCACGACCGGCCAGCACTCTTTCTCCGTCATGGCCGGGCGCGTCCCGGCCATCTTCGCACCGGCCGCCGAAGCGCCGAAACCCCGGACACGCCCGGCCATGACGGCAGGTCGCATAAACGCCGCAGACGCCCTCACCATCTCCGCCCTCACCGTCACCTACGGCACCATCCCCGCTCTCGACCGCCTCGACCTCACCATCAAACCCAACGAACTGTTTGTCCTCCTCGGTGCTTCCGGATCCGGAAAGACCACGCTGCTGAGCGCCATCGCCGGCTTCGTCCGTCCCACATCCGGACAAATTCTGCTGGATGGCACCGACCTGTCCGGCCTGCCGCCGCACCGCCGTCCGGTCAACACCATGTTCCAGTCCTACGCCCTGTTCCCGCACATGTCGGTCGCCGCGAACATCGGCTTCGGCCTGCGTCAGCAAGGCATCTCCCGAACCGAAACCGCCCAACGCGTGCAGGCAATGCTGACCCTGGTCCGCCTGGAAGGCTTCGGCCGCCGCCGCCCCACCGAACTGTCCGGCGGCCAGCAGCAGCGTGTCGCCCTGGCCCGCAGCCTGGCACCCAGCCCCCGCGTGCTGCTGCTGGATGAACCTCTCTCCGCCCTGGACCAAAGCCTCCGCCGGGACACCCGAACCGAGTTGGTGCGTCTGCGCCGATCGCTGGGCATCAGCTTCGTCCTGGTGACCCACGACCAGGACGAAGCGCTGGAAATGGCAGACCGGATCGGCGTCATGCGAGACGGCCGCATGGCCCAGGTCGGCACACCCGCGGAACTCTACGAATCCCCCGCCGATCGTTTCGTCGCCGGCTTCCTTGGTGCCGCCAACATCCTGCCCTGCATGATCGACGGCACCTCCGTCGCCCTGCCCAACCTCGGCATCACCATCCGCACCGCTCGCCCCGGTCCCACCGGCCCCGGCCTGCTGGCGCTCCGAGCGGAACGATTGCGCATCGGCGGCAATCCGTTGCCAAACCGTGTCGACGGCACGGTGACCGACAGCACCTACGCCGGCGACGCCCTGTCCGTCTCTGTCCGTCTAGCGGACGGCACGGTCTTACGAATCAAACGCGCCCTGTCAGACGGTCTGACAGCAGCGGCGATAGAACCGGGAACAACAGTACGCGTCAGTTGGCAGCCCGAAGCCTGCATGCTGCTGCCGCCATGACAGCAGCAACCCGCCGCTGGGTTCTCGCGGTCCCCACCCTGTGGCTGATCCTGCTCCTGGTCGCACCGCTGGCAATCGTTCTGCTGATCGCCTTCGCCACCCCAGCCGACCGGATCCCGCCGTTCAGCCTGGGTTTCACGCTCGATAACCTCCGCCTGGTCGCCAGCGACCCACTCTACCGAGACGCCCTGCTGCGCAGCCTGCGCGTCGCCGGCATCTCCACCGTGATCTGCCTGGTCATGGGCTTCCCCGCCGCCCTGGCCATCGCCCGAGCCCCGTCCCGATGGCGGAACGCATTACTGCTGGCAGTGATGTTGCCGTTCTGGACCGGATTCCTGATGCGCATCAACGCCTGGATCGGACTGCTGGCCGACGACGGCCTGATCGTCCGCCTGCTCGGTACGCCCCACCTGCTCTACACCGACACCGCAATGTATATCGGCATGGTCTATACCTATCTGCCGTTCATGGTGCTGCCGCTCTACGCCCGCCTGTCCCGCCTGGATCCCACTTTGATGCAGGCAGCCGCCGACCTGGGCGCTCCCCCCTGGCGCGTGTTCCTGCGCGTGATCCTTCCCCTCTCCCGACCCGGGATAGCCGCCGGCGCCGCCCTGGTGTTCGTGCCCGCCATCGGCGAATACGTGATCCCGGCCCTGCTGGGCGGCCCGCAGGCGCAATTGATCGGCAAAGTCCTGTGGGAGGAATTCTTCTCCAACCGAGATTGGCCAACTGCGTCCGCGGTGGCCGTTTGGCTGCTGGTTGTGCTGATCGCAATCCCGGCGGTGGTGATGCGGGCGGCGAAGGTTCCTCCCAAACGATGACCGAACAGAGACCCCCAACCCGGCCAATTGGCGTTCCGCCCAGGGCGGCCACGCTAAGACGCTGAATGTAGCACCGAGTGAATATCTTCTCGGTGCAACTCTGTGCCAACTCGGTGCAACTCTGTGTGCGCTTGATTGCTTTCTTCCCTCCAACGGCACTCACGATCCGCGAAGGCGAAGCAGCCCAATGCCACCAAAGGGCACCATAAATACCAAAAAGAGAGTATCCCACCCCAACCAACGCCAATATCCGTTACCCAAATACCACCCTTCACCGCCTGCGATCGAAAATCGCAACTTGTGGGTATTTTTCCCACATCGAATCATGCTAATGCCGCCGGCGAAGGAAGCCCCCCACGCCGATGCCAACGGACACCCCACCTCAGCCGTCTCCTCCGGCGGCCCTGCTCGCGGCGTCGAGCCGGCTGTTACGGCCTCTGGTGCGGCTCATGGTCCGCGGCGGCATCACTTTTCCGGTCCTCACCGACGTCCTGCGCCGCCTCTTCGTCGAAGTCGCCGTCACCGACATCCTGACCCAGCCGAAAGCCCGGACGGACAGTCGCATCAGCCTGCTGACAGGCGTCCACCGCAAGGAAATCCGCCGCTTCCGGGAAATGCCGCCCGACAGCACGAGCCCACCCGAGGTCGTCACCGTCTCCACCCAGATCATCGCCCTCTGGCTTGGTTCCCCCCGCTTCGTCGATGACCGCGGCCGCCCGCGATCCTTGCCGCGCGCCGCCGAACCCGGCTCCGACGCGCCCTCCTTCGAATCGCTCGTTTCGTCCGTGACCACCGACATCCGCCCGCGCGCCGTGCTGGACGACTGGCTCAGCCAGGGGCTGGTCAGCATGGCGGCGTCGGACCACGTCGTGCTCAACGCCGAGGCCTTCATTCCCCGCCCCGGCGGTGCCGAACAACTTTTCTACTTCGCCCGCAACCTGCATGACCACGTGTCCGCGGCGGTCGCGAACATCAGCGCCGGCGACACCGCGCCGTTTCTCGATCGCAGCGTCCACTACGACAAGCTGACGCTGAACCAGGTGCGAGACCTGGAGGCCTTCGCGCGCGACGTCGCGGTGCGTGCGCTGCTGGAGGTCAATCGCAAGGCCCTCGAACTCATCGACGCCGCCCCCACCGGTGATGAGCCGACGCATCGCCTCAACTTCGGCGCCTTTGTCTTCAACGAAAACGACCTGCCGACGCAGGATCAACCGGCCCTGGCCGGCGGAGCTGCCGCATGAAGGGCCCGATCGCGCTGCTGCTGCTGGCGGTCCTGGCGGCTTGCTCTGGTCCGACGCCCCCAGCCGTTGACACGGCGGTGCTGCAGCCACCCGTCGCCTGCCGCGCCAGCCATTACGGCACCCCAACCCTCGCGGAGCGCGGCATCGGCGGCACCGGCGCGCCATCCCGGATGCAGGTGGCGGACAGGGGCATCGGCGGCACCGGTATCGTCGGTATCGTGACCGGCTTCGCCTCCGTCTGCGTCGATGGGCTGGAGGTGCGGCTGGATAAATCCGTTCCCGTGTCCATCAACGGCCGCGCCATGACGACCGGGCAGCTTCGGGTCGGCCAAATGGTCATCATTAATGCCACCGGCCCGCTGGCCTCGCGGGAATCGGTCCCGCAGGCGCGCAAGATCACCGTCCGGTATGAAGTTTCCGGCCCGATCGAGGCAGTCGACATACGCTCCGGCTCCATCCGGGTCGCCGGGCAGGCCGTAATGGTGCTGCCCACCACCTGGATGGCGGGCCGCTTCGGCATCGGCGATTGGACCAGCGTCAGCGGTCTGCGGCAGCCCGACGGGACCATCATCGCCAGTCGGCTGGATCGGGCTCGGATCGGCGCCCTTTTCGTCCGCGGCCAGGTCGTCCGAGAACACGGCACCATCCGCATCGGCAGTCTGGTCCTGCATGGACCGGCGGCATCCGGCACGGTGGCGGGAACCTTCGTCACGGTCGCGGGCGGCTATCAGAATCAGGTCGCCGAAGTGACGTCGATCGATATGGATGTCTGGGCGGAAGACCCGGCCGATTACTTCGGGCTCTCGACCCGCCAACTCATCGTGCAAGGCTTCGTGCGTGTCGCGCACGGGATGGTGTGGCTGAGCAATGGCGGGAAATTCCCCGCTGGACCAGGGGTGCAGGCCAATGCCGGTGCCTATCGCGACGCCGTCGTATGGCTGAAGCGGACCACCGATGGCTCGTTTGCCGCGACCGACGTGTACTACACCAATTATCGCGCCCAGCCCAAGGTCGTGCCGGCGAACGGCAAGCATGGCGCCGGAGGACCGGTGCCGCCCCCCGATTTGCCGCCCCCCTTGCCGGCGGCGGACAGCCAACCCGCCGACGCCGTCCCCGGAGCGCCGACGGATCTGGACCCGGAGGTCAGCAGCCCACAGCCCGATGACGATGCCACCGGCATCATCGCTCCGCCGTCACCCGCCGATGTTCCCCCCTCGACCGCGGCCCCAACCAAAACCCAGTCACCCGCCGACGGCGCGTTTGTGGCCGATGGGCGCTCCGTTTTGCCGTTCGTCACCGGCCCCGCCATGCTGATGGCCACCGCCGAGTAGGCTGCTCCGAGTCGTCGATCACGAAGGCTGCCAGTGGATGGACCCGGCTGTCCTTGGCGACTACACCGTATCGGGAAGCGCCTTGCATATGTCATGCTGCATCGCAACATGAAGCCGAACGGACGCGATATCGCGACCCAACCATCCGTCTCCCCGCTCCATCTTCCAGGAAAACCGAATGACAACCCTCAACGGCATGCTCGACGCGGCAACACGCAATGCCGACACCGGCAACGACATCGCGATCGCGGCCGGTGAGATCATCGCCAGGCGCGTCATCCTCGGCATCGCCGCCGCCCTCGACCCCATGCGGGCCGACCATGCCGAATTCGCCCGCATGATGCCGGAAAAGATGGAGGCCTTCTCCGCTGCAGGCATGATCATGCTGGAACAATCGAACCAGTTCGGCTGGGAATGTTCCCGCATCGCCACCGACGAGGTCATGACCACCGCGCGCGCGACACTCGCGATGACCAACTGCACGACCCCAATGGCGATGGCCGAAGCGCAAGGCCAGTTCGCGTTGGCATGGTTCAACCGAGCAGCCACGAATTTCCTCGCCATGGGCATGCTGGCACTCGATGCGCAGCAGGCCGCGATGGTCCCGATCCAGCAGACGGTCGCCGCCAACACGGAACGGCTGAGCACATAATCTCAACCGTCCCGTAACACGGATCTAGCCCAAACGGCGCGCGAACGCCGCGAACGCCTGCAACTGCGTCGAGATGAACGTCCGCGTCGCCTCATCCGTCAGTTCCCCCGAACCGGCGTCCACCTTGGTCGCGATCTGATTGATCATGACCTCCGGCTTGTTCAGCACATGAGCATCCAGGAACACCAGCGACTGCCGCAGATTGTATTGTGCCCGCGCGCCACCCAGTGCGCCGGGTGACCCGGACTGGATCGCCACCGGCTTGCCGGCGAACGGTTGCGCCGGCAGCCGCGACAGCCAGTCGATCGCGTTCTTCAACCCTCCCGGAATCGAGTAGTTGTATTCCGGCGTGATGATGATCACCCCGTCCGCCTTGGCGATCGCCTCCCCCATCGCCACCACCGGGGCAGGGAACCCACCAGCCTGGATATCCGCGTTATAAAGCGGAAAATCGCCGACCGACCCCAGCGCCTGGATGGTTGTTCCGGCCGGCGTAAGAGCCGGCAATGCTCGGGCCACGGCGCCGTTGAACGACCCCTTGCGCAGGCTCCCCAGCAGCGAGACGAACTGAAGCGGCTTTTGATCGGACATGACTCGATGTTCCTATGACGTTGCGCGCACAATGCGAAACGTCGGCCGGGAACGCCACCCAAAATCGCCCTACCGCACCACTTTCACCGACCCCGGCCGGTCGCGATGCCCCGACAATTCCGCCCCCGCGCCTTTGTCCAGCCGGGTCGCCAGCAGTGGCGCCATGAACGAAATCGCCGAAACGAACAGGAACGCCGCGGAGAAATCCGGCAGCATGGCATGCACATGGTGCGTCACCCCGATCGAGGCCGCCAGCGCCGCCGCCGAAATCGCGATGCCCATCGTCAGCGACATCTGCTGGAACGTCGTGTAGAAACTTGTGGCCGCACTCATGTCCTCGCGCGGGACGTCGGCATAGGCGATGGTGTTGTAGGCCATGAACTGCAACGACTGGAAAAACCCGTTCGCGATCAGCACCCCATAGATCAGCGGCAACGGCCAATCCGGCCGGAACGCCGCGCTCAACGCCAGCAGCGCGGTGGCCAGTGCCCCGATCCAGGTCAGCACCGGCCGGAACCCCAGGCGTTGCAGGATCGCCGGCGCACAGGCGCGCATCCCCAGCGACCCGACCGAACTGACGAAGGTGATCAACCCGCTCTGCACCGCCGAAAGGCCAAACCCCAACTGGAACATCATCGGCATCAGGAACGGCATCGCACCCACGGCAACCCGCGACAGCGATCCGCACAGCAGCGACATGCGGAACGTCGTCACCCGCAGTAGCCGAAAATCCAGCATCGGCCGCGGAATCCGCCGCGAATGAAACCAGTACAGCACGCCCGAGACCGACCCCACCCCCAGCAGTGCCGCGACGATCCATGTGGATCCGGCGCCGCGGCTGCCGACCTCGATCCCGAACATCAGGCAGGCCAGTGCCGTGCCCGACAGCACCAGCCCGAGCAGATCGAATTTGGTACGCGCCGGCTCTTTCATTTCGTCGATGAAGATCGTGACCAGGATGATGCCCACCACGCCGATCGGCACGTTGATGTAGAAAATCCAGTGCCAGGACAGATAGGTCACGATGAACCCGCCCAGCGGCGGCCCCACGATCGGCCCGATCGTCGCCGGCACCATCAGCCACGCCATGGACCGCACCAGTTCAGCCTTCGACACCACCCGCAGCATCACCAACCGGCCCACCGGCGACATCATCGCGCCCCCGGCGCCCTGCAGCATGCGCGCCGCCACCAGCGTCCATAATGTCGGCGCCTGCGCGCACAACACCGAGCCAACCGTGAACAGCCCGATCGCCGCTCGGAACACTGATCTCGACCCAAAACGATCGGCCAGCCGTCCACTGGCCGGAATGAACATCGCCAGCGTCAGCAGATACGACGTCAGCGCGACATTCATATGCAGCGGGTCGACGCTGAAGCTGCGCGCCATGGTCGGCAGCGCGGTTGCCAGCACCGTTCCGTCCAACTGCTCCATGAACATCGCGCTGGCGACGATCAGCAGGATGGTCTGTGGACGGACGGTGCGTTCGGTCACGCGAATAGGAGCATCGGAGGCAGACGAAGGCGGTGGGTTCATGGTTTGCAAGCTAGTGCGAACGTCCGGCGCGCGATATTGCCGTGTGGACATGCCAGCCTGCACCGGCCCGCCTGACCCAAGGGATCAACATTGCCAATCCGCCGTGCGGCAGCGAAGCTTCACCTCGCCCAATGATGAGGAAACAATCGTGACGCAACCAACCGGCCCGCTGTCCGGCATCCGGGTCATCGACATCACCACCGTCGTCCTCGGCCCATTTTGTTCGCAGACCCTCGGTGACATGGGCGCCGACGTCATCAAGATCGAAACGACCCAGGGCGACTCGACCCGAGCGATCGGGCCATCCCGCACCCCGGGCATGGGGTCGTATTTCGCCAACCTCAACCGCAACAAACGCAGCCTGGCGCTCGACCTGAAAAAGCCGGCCGCGCGGCAGGCGATCCTGCGCCTGGTCGAAACCGCCGACGTCTTCGTTCACAACATGCGGATCGGCGCCGCCCAGCGCCTGGGCCTGGACTACGCGACGCTATCCGCCCGCAATCCAAAACTGATCTACGCCTGCGCGTCCGGCTTCCGCAAAGGCAGTTCGATGCAGGAGTTTCCCGCCTACGACGACCTGATCCAGGGCGTGTCCGGCACCGCCTCACTGAACGCCGGCCCCGACGGCGCCCCGCGCTATTTCCCCACCGTCATGGTGGACAAGCTGACCGGCGCCCAGTTGGCCTCGGCGATCGGCATGGCCCTGTTCCACCGCGAGCGCACCGGCCAAGGCCAGGAAATCCACCTGCCGATGATGGAGACCATCCTGTCCTTCATGCTGGTCGAGCACCTATGGCACGGCACAATGGGCGAACCCGAGAAGGGCCTAGGCTATCCGCGCATGCTGACCCCGCATCGCCGCCCCTATCCGACCAAGGACGGCTACATCAGCGTGATCGCCCACAGCAACGAACAATGGGGCAAGCTGTTCGAGGCGATGGGCGTCCCCGACCTGATCGACGACCCCAGATTCAATTCGGTTGCGGCACGGTCGAAAAACATCGACGCCGCCTACGCCACGCTGACCCACGGCATGAAACAGCGCACCACCGAAGAATGGCTCGCCGAACTGCGCCCCGCTGACATCCCCTGCGGCAAAGCCAACAACCTCGCCGACCTGTTCACCGACCCCTACCTGACCGAGACTGGATACTTCGAACCTCACGAGCATCCCACCGAGGGCGACGTCGTCATCCCCGCCATCCCGGCCCGCTTCTCCAAATCCCCGCCAAACATCCACCGTCCCTGGCCAACCCTTGGCCAGCACTCAAGGGAAATCCTAACTGAAGCCGGCTGCTCCGAAGCGGAAATAGAGGCGATCTTGGCCAAGTAGGACCCGGACCTGCCAACCACGGCCCTTATTCGCCTCGCCCGGCCGCCACCATCGACGGCCGGTCGGTGCCGCCGAACCAGTGTCGCCCACTGGTCCGTCAACCGCTCGTTACCCCTCGTCATACCGGCGAATGCCGGTATCCACGCCTTTCCTAACCCACAATCGGCGCCCAACGCCGTGGACTATCACGCATAGAGAGTGGCCATCCATCTTGGCGTCTTGGCGTCTTGGCGTTCAACGCGGACTGTGGAAACCCATGGTCCTCTGCCCAGTCCCTTTACCCGAACACCTCGTCCAAGCGGCACCGCCCGGGTAACCCGAACCTAACGCGTAGGACGAGGCGGCGTCTGCGTGTAATCGTAGAACCCACGCCCCGTCTTACGCCCGTACCACCCAGCCTCGACATACTTCACCAGCAGCGGGCACGGCCGGTACTTGCTGTCCGACAGCCCCTCATAAAGCACCTGCATGATCGACAGGCACGTATCCAACCCGATGAAATCCGCCAGTTCCAGCGGCCCCATCGGATGGTTCGCACCCAATTTCATCGCGTCGTCGATCGCCGACACCGAACCGACGCCCTCATACAGCGCGAACACCGCCTCATTGATCATCGGCACCAGGATGCGGTTGACGATGAACGCGGGAAAATCTTCGGCGACCGCGCTGATCTTGCCTAACCGCCGAGCCAGCGCCATCACCGCCTGGAAGGTCGGCTCATCGGTGGCGATGCCGCGGATGATCTCCACCAGCTTCATGACCGGAACCGGATTCATGAAGTGCATGCCGATGAATTTTTCCGGTCTGTCGGTCACCGCGCCCAGCCGGGTAATCGAAATGGACGACGTGTTGGACGCCACCAGGGCCGACGGCTTCAGGTGCGGAATCAGCGCCTTGAACACCAGGCGCTTCAGGTCTTCCTTCTCCGTCGCCGCCTCGATCACCAGATCCGCGCCGCTCACCGCCGCATAGTCGGTCGAGGTGCTGACCCGCGCCAGCGCATCATCCCGCTGGTCGGAGGAGATGATGGAGCGATTAACCTGCCGCTCCATGTTGCGCGCCATGACCGCCATGGCCTTGGTCAGCGCGTCCTGCTTGATGTCGATGATCGTGACCGGCAAACCCGCCAAGGCACACACATGGGCGATACCGTTGCCCATCTGCCCCGCGCCGATGACCCCGACCGCGTTGATTTCAGGCGGTTCGGTCACCAAAGGGCCAAATCCCACGGCAGGTTTGACGTCAGCATTCATTCAGGAGCGCTCCAATTCCGCTGCCAGTTCCGGCAGCGCGGTAAAGAGATCAGCCACCAGGCCGTAATCGGCGACCTGGAAGATGGGCGCTTCCTCATCCTTGTTGATCGCCACGATGACCTTGCTGTCCTTCATGCCGGCGAGGTGCTGGATGGCCCCCGAAATCCCGACAGCGATATACAACTCAGGCGCGACGATCTTTCCGGTCTGTCCGACCTGGAACTCATTGGGCACGAAGCCGGCATCGACGGCGGCGCGAGATGCACCGACCGCGGCACCCAGCTTATCAGCAATCGGCTCGATAAGCTTGAAATTATCGCCGTTCTGCATGCCCCGGCCGCCGGAAATCACCACACGAGCAGCGGTCAGTTCCGGCCGTTCGCTCTTGGATAACTCCGCGGAAACGAATTTGGACAGCCCCGGCATCTCGCCAACAGTCACATTCTCGGTCGAGGCACTGCCACCCTCAGCCGCCACCGGATCGAAACTGGCCGCGCGCACTGTGATGATCTTCTTGCTGTCCGACGACTTCACCGTCGCCAGCCCGTTCCCGGCATAAATCGGCCGGATGAACGTGTCGGCGTCTTCTACCCCGGCAATGTCGCTGATCGGCTGCAAGTCCAGCAGCGCGGCGACTCGCGGCATGACATTTTTGCCCACCGCTGTCGTGGCCGCCAGCAAATGCGAATACGCCGGCGCCAACTCGACCAGCAGCGCCGCCGTCGGCTCCGCCATCAGGTGATCCAGCGCCGGATTGTCGGCGACCAGGACCTTCGCCACGCCAGGCAACTTCGCCGCGGCGGCCGAAGCGTCAGCCAGACCCGCACCGGCCACCAACACATGCACGTCACCCAACGCCGAGGCTGCGGCGACCGCGCTACGCGACGGTTGCTTGATGCCCGACGCGTCGAATTCGAGGAGAACCAGGCTCGTCATCGTCAGATCACCTTCGCTTCGGTCCGGAGTTTGCTCACCAGTTCTTCCACCGTCTTGACCTTCTGCCCGGCCTTGCGCTTCGGCGGCTCCGCCACCTTCAGCACAGTCAAACGCGGCGTGACATCCACGCCCAGATCGGCCGGCTTCATGTTGGCGATCGGCTTCTTGCGCGCCTTCATGATGTTCGGCAGTGATGCATATCGCGGCTCATTCAACCGCAGGTCGGTGGTGACGATGGACGGCAGCGTCAGTGCCACCGTCTCCAACCCGCCATCGACCTCGCGGATCACGGTCAGCGTATCGCCCTCGACCGTCAGCTTGGAGGCGAAGGTGCCCTGCGACCAACCCAGCAGCGCGGCCAGCATCTGGCCCGTCGCGCTCATGTCGTCATCAATGGCCTGCTTGCCCAGGATGACCAGGCCCGGCTGTTCCTGATCGACGATCGCCTTCAGCAGCTTGGCGACGGCCAACGGCTGCAGATCCTCGGTGCTCTCCACCAGGATGCCGCGATCGGCGCCCATGGCCAGCGCGGTGCGGATGGTCTCGGCGCATTGCGCCACACCCATCGACACCGCGATGATCTCGGTTGCCACGCCCTTTTCCTTCAGGCGCACGGCTTCCTCGACGGCGATCTCGTCGAACGGGTTCATCGACATTTTCACGCCGGCGGTCTCGATCCCCGACCCATCGGACTTCACGCGAACCTTCACGTTGTAGTCAACAACCCGTTTGACGGGGACAATAATCTTCATGGGAAACCGCACCGCTTCCTAACGACGTTGGTACACAGACACCCAGAACGCTCGGTACCATCCTGGTTCCGAACGTCACTTCGCACCTGCGAGAGGGGCGCCGGACCATATGGGTGGGGTTTCCGCCTGTCAAACGCTGCTGTTACCGACGGGTAAGATGCAGGTCAGGAGCGCAAAAGGCTCATGAGGATCATGAACAGCAGGATCGTCAGCCCCTGCAACAGGACCCGCCATTGCATCAGCTTGTTGGACCGTCGCGGGTTGCCCTCCCGCACCATCCCGACCATCCCGGCCAGCAGCACCCCTAGCGTGGCGAGCATCAGGATACCGACCAGGACCGTCAGGAAAGTGTGCATAACAAGATAATAGGCAGCATCGCCGCCCGCGTCATCCCCGCGTCACAATCGAGTCGGCCCGCCATCCAACCCGGATTTTGCGTTGACCCGACCGAGCCATTTGTGGTCGTACCCGGCGCATGATTCGCCTCGTCCTCATCTTTTTGTGCGCGTTGCTCGTTGGCATCCCGACGCCGTCATCCGCGCAAAAGCCGGCCAGCCCGCCCGCCGCGCAGCCCGCCATCACCGCGGACCAGGCGCGCGCGGCCTTGCAGGTGCTGAACGATCCGGCGAAACGTGCCGCCTTCGCCGCGACCCTGAACGCGATCGTCAAGGCACAACCGGCTACCTCGGCCGCGACTCCGCCCACCACCCCGCCCGCCGCCACGGCAGCCAAATCCGAAACCACGGTCGAGGGCCTGAAGATCCCGCTCGCCCCCGACAGCCTGGGCGCCCAGGTCCTGCTGTCGGCCTCCGACTTCGTCAGCCAGCTTGGCAACCGCGCGACCGACGCGATGGATACGGTGCAGAGCCTGCCGCTGCTCTACGGCTGGGTCGTGATGATGGCGACCAACGACACCGCGCGCGGCCTGCTGGCCGACGTCGTCTGGCGTCTCGCCCTGGCACTGGCCGCCGCCGCCGCCGCCGAGTACGGCCTGCGGCTCGCCATGCGGCGTCCGATTCGCAGCCTGGAAGCCCTGGCCCCCCCGCCACGCCCGACCGACCCCGACGAATCGGTCGAACAGCCCGAACCGGACGAAGATGCCGTCGCCCGTGCCGAGGCAGGAGAGATCGAGGCGCCACTGCCACGCCGCCGCGCCCCCTCCGCCTGGAACCTGCTCAGGCGTGTTCCGCTGGTGATCGCCCGTCTTCTGCTGGAATTGGTGCCCGTCCTCGGCATCGTCCTGGTCGGGCATCTGATCGCCGGATCGGCCCTGGGCGGACACGCCGGCAGCCGGTTGATCATCCTGGCGGTGGTCGATTCCTACGCCGCCTGCGCCGCCATGCTGTGCCTCGTGCGCATGCTGCTGTCCCCCGGCACATCCCGCCTCCGCCTTTTCTACCTGCGCGACACCACCGCCGCCTACCTGATGTACTGGAGCCGGCGGCTGATCCTGATCGCCGTCTTCGGCTACGCGATCGGTGAGGTCGGGCTGCTGCTGGGCCTGTCCGACATCGCGCATGAGGCGTTGCAGAAGGGCGTCGGCCTGATCCTGCATCTCTGCCTGGCGATCATCGTCATCCAGAAACGCCGAGCGGTCAGGCGCCGGCTGCGCGCGCCGGCGGGGGCAACCGGACTGGCCGCCTCGCTGCGCAATCGGTTCGCCAATGTCTGGCATTGGATCGCGCTGTTCTTCCTGATCGCCGGCTGGCTGGTGTGGGCGATCGAGGTGCCGCACGGCTACGAGACATTGCTGCACTACTTCATCGTCACCATCCTCGTCCTGATCGGCGCCCGCCTTGTGCTGCTGGTCCTGCTGGGCGTGGTCGATCGGTTCATGCGGCCGGCCTCGCAAGGCGAGGGCTTCTATCCCGGCATGTATGCCAGGCTGGGGATCTACCACCCGGTCGTGACCCTCGCCCTGCGGCTGACGATCTACCTGCTGTGCGTCCTCGGGCTGCTGCAACTCTACGGCCTGAACACCTTCCTCTGGCTGATCGAAAGCGCGCTCGGCCTGCGTATCCTCTCCGCGAGCGGCACCCTGCTGGTAACCATCGTCCTGGCGTTCGCCGCATGGGAGGCGATCAACGGCGGCTTCCAACAGCACCTGGATCGGCTGCAGCGTGAGGCGCAACTCGCAAAATCCGCCCGTCTGCGCACACTGTTGCCGTTGCTGCGAAGCACGGTGCTGATCACCATCGCCATCATCGCCGGCCTGATGATCCTGGGTGAGATCGGCATCAACATCGCCCCGCTGCTGGCCGGTGCTGGCATCATCGGCGTGGCCATCGGCTTCGGATCGCAGAAGCTGGTCCAGGATCTGATCACCGGCATCTTCCTGCTGCTGGAAAATGCCATGCAGGTCGGGGACAACGTGACCGTGTCCGGGCTGACCGGCGTGGTGGAGGCCCTGTCCGTCCGCACCATCCGGCTGCGCGCCGGCGACGGGTCGGTCCACATCATTCCGTTCAGCTCCGTCACCAGTGTCACCAACGTCAACCGCGGGCTGGGCAACGCCTCGGTGGTCGTCAGCGTTGCCCATGACGAGGACACCGACCGGGTATGCGATGAACTCAAGGCGATCGTGGCCGAGATGCGCACCGACGCCGACCTGTCGGCTAAGATGTTGAGCGACCTGCAACTTTGGGGCGTTGATAAGGTGGATGGCGCCCAGGTGACGATCGCCGGGCAGGTGGTATGCACCGATTCCGGCCGTTGGGCCGTGCAACGCGAGTTCAACCGGCGCATGAAGCGACGGTTCCAGGAGCTTGGGATCAGGATCTTCAACCCGGTGCAGACGATCAATTTGTCCGCTTTGGTCCAGGCTCCTGCCGAAAAAGGGGACGACCATGGACACGCTGCGGCAGCTAACTGACTCGATCCGGACCGACGGATACACCTTCGTCCGCGCCCCGGATTTGCAGGCATTGCTGCTACAGACCGGCCCGCTGACCGACTGGGCCGCGTTCACCGGCAGTTGGGACGACCTGGGACCGGATACCTACATGGCCGACGGCGGTCGCTACCGGAAGCGCCGCCACGCCGTGTTCGCGGCCAGCGGCGACGGGATTGTCCGCCAGCCAGCCCAGCCGCATTACCAGAGCCGCGATTACAATACGCTGAACGGCGGCATCGAGCGTTGGTTCGAACCGGTCACCGAACCCATCGCCGCTGGTCCGGCCATGACGACAATACTGACCTTCTGTCGCTCCCTGTTCGGGATGGTAAGCCCGGCCCACGCTTGGCACGTGGAGGTCCATCAGTTCCGCATCGAGGCCCGCCGCGGTGTCGAAGGCCGTCCAACCCCCGAGGGCATGCATCGCGACGGCGTCGATTACGTGCTGGTCCTGCTGGTAAACCGGGTGAACATCGCCAGCGGCATGACCTCGGTGCATGATCTAAGCGGCAAGGAATTAGGCCATTTCACCCTGACCGCGCCGTTCGACGCCGCCCTGGTGGACGATGCAAGGGTGATGCACGGCGTGACGCCGGTGGAACCCCTCGACCCGGAGGAGCCTGGGTTCCGCGATGTGCTGGTAGTGACCTTCCGGCGGGCGTGACTCCTGAAACCAGCCGCCGCTGATGTAGCCTCGTCGGCACACGGCACACGGCACACGGCACACGGCACCACGGCACCGCCGCACGACCGTCATGCCGACGAAGGTCGGCATCCACGCCTTCGCCATACAAAAACAAAGACATAGACATCAGCCCCCGCCCACCACGACGGCTGCGCGGACAATGCCAACCGACGCGTCAACGCCAACGTCCGTCGCGATCACAGCGTCGCCATCCACCCCGGCCCGATCCGCCGTGCCTCCGTCACCAGCGCGGCGGCCAGCGGCGTCAGCGGTTCCCGCTGCGGATAAATCAGACCGACCGTCGGCGGCGGAGTCGGATCGTCGATCGGAATCGCCCTGATCGGTCCCGGCAGCCCCATCGTCTCGGCCAGCACCGCCGGCATCACACTCGCCCACCGACCCGTCCGCACGTGTGAGAACAGCACCACCATCGAGTTCGATTGCAACGTCGGCGCCGGCTCCACCCCGGCATCGTGCAGCTTCCGGTCGATGATGCGGCGGTTCTGCATATCGGGCGTCAGCAGGCACAGCGGCACGCTCGCCACCTCCGCCCAACTAACGGAATCCCGGTCCCCCAGCGGTCCGTCCGAGGCGATCAGCAGCCGGTAGCGTTCATGATAAAGCGGAATAGCCCGAGCCCGCCCCAGCGGTTCGTTGTCCACGTAGCTCAGGCCCGCATCGACCTCCAGGTTATCGAGCAGGTTCAGGATCTCGATGGACGTCCGCGACAAGATACTGAACACCACCTCGGGGTGCGCGACGTGCAGCGGAGTCGTCAGCGTCGAAACGATCGGCAGGGCGGTCGGTATCGCCGCGATCCGCAGATGCCCGGCCAACCCGCGCTTCAATGCCCTGATCTCATCCCGCATCGCCCGGTAGTCCCCGACGATGCGGCGTGCCCAGTCCAGCACCCGCAGACCCTCGGGCGTGAAGCCGATGAAGCGGGATTGCCGTTGCACCAGCAGGACGCCAAAACTTTCCTCAAGCTGCTTCAATCCGGCCGACAATGTCGGCTGAGTCACCCCGCACGTCTCCGCCGCTCGGCCGAAATGCTGCTCCCGAGCCAGCGCCAGCAGCATCTCCAACTTGTCGATCATGGCGCGTTCGATCGTTTGGACACGAAAACCTGCCGGTTGCGGAACGACAGCCAGACCCGGCGGCCTTGCAGGAACGGCTCCCCGATCAGTGCGTCGCCGACCCCGACATCCGATTGCAAGACGGCCAATTTCGGCGATTCCAGACCGACGGGTCCGATCCGCAACAGGCTGAATTGATGCAGATGGGAGATGGTTTTTCCTGGTCCCACGCCAATCTGGCGGACCGAAGGGTCCCCGGCCATCGTCTGGTCGTTCAGTCCCATCCGGCGCGCCATGTCCACCCCCAGGACGTTGCCCTGTGCCCCGGTATCCAGGATTGCCGTGCCGGCCACGTTATCCAGTTCGAAAGGCAGCAGCAGCCGGTCCTTGCGTGCCGTCACGCCGATGATCTCGACCGCGGGCTCCGGCCACGGCGGCACCGCGCCGGGACACACCCGGCTGCGGTACAGCGTCAGTTTGTGGTCCGGCACGTCGATATCCATGTCGAACGCCAACAGGATGTCCGCCCCCAGCAGGCCATCGGCATCCAGCCCCCGCATGGCGCGCAGATCCAGGGGCCCCACCGCGATCCGGTTGACCGGGAAATGCACGCCGCCGATCACCAGCCGGTCGATGGCCTCATCGTTGGTGGTGATGGAGCCGCCGATACCCGAGGAATGCGAAACATGGCTCGAATCGTGCGCCAATCCCAGCTGATCCGCCGCCGCGTCGCTGATCGTGGTGCGTTCCGCGCCACTGTCGACAACAAGATGAACCCACTTGCCGTTGATGCCGACCGGCACGACCAGCAGGTGATCTTCCACCTGCAACGGCATTTGCGCGATCATGGTCAGGTTGCAATCGATCGCCGGCGGGGCGTCGCAGCGTGCCAGCAGCACCAGAAGCAGCAAAAACAGCGATCGGCGAAGCATGAAGCAGAAGCCCTTGGACGGTATTTGTCCCCGACCATGCCATAACCCGGACCCGGTTGCCATGAACCCGTTTCAGTGGTCGGATCGCTGATCACCACGGAAAAAAGGCGCGATGTCCGACCCGATTACCGAAGAACTGTTCCGCAATGCGATCTCGGCCATCGGCGATGAGATGGTTTTGACGATCTACCGAACCGCCTATTCCGGTGTCCTGAAGAACATCATGGATTACAGCGCGGCCATCTGCGACGCACAGGGACGCCTGGTGGCGCAAGGGTTGTCGCTGCCGGGCCATTTATGCAGCATCCCCGTGGCATTGCAGGCGGTGCTGGCGCAGTTCGGCGACGACGTGCACGACGGCGATATCTTCATCAACAACGACCCGTATTCCGGCGGCATGCACTTGCCGGACATCTTCATCTTCAAGCCGCTGTTCGCGGACGGACGGCCCATCGCCTATGCCGCAACGATTTGCCATCATACCGATGTGGGGGGCCGGGTCCCCGGCTCCAACGCCTCCGACAGCACGGAAATCTACGCCGAGGGACTGCGGATTCCGCCGCTGAAGCTGTATGAGCGCGGGGTCGAGAACAAGACCCTGTTCCGCATGATCCAGCAGAATGTGCGCCTTCCGGGCCGGGTTTTCGGCGATATCCGCTCACAGTTGGCGGCATGCGAGATCGCCGCCCGTGGGATGACCGACCTGGTCGGGCGTTACGGCGCGGACGGCGTCGTGACACTGATGGTTTCGATGATGGACTACTCGGAACGGCTGACCCGGCAATGCCTGCTGGAGTTGCCGGACGGCGAGGCGACCTTCACCGACTGGATCGATGACGATCAGATCGATGTCGGCGTCCCGATCCCGCTGGTCTGCACCATCCGCAAGCGCGGCGACACGATGGAGGTGGACTGGACCGGCAGCGCACTGCAAGTGAAAGGCGCGATCAATAATACATTGAGCTACACAGCGGCGATGAGCTTCACCGCGGTGAAGTCGGTGCTGTCCGTGAACATGCCGAACAACGACGGCGTGTTCCGGCCGATCAAGATCATCGCGCCTGCCGGCACGATTACCCACGGCAAGCTGCCGGCAGCCTGTGCGGCGCGTGGCCTGACCGGATTCCGCGGCGTGGATTGCGCCTTCGGTGCGCTAGCCCAACTCTACCCGGAAAAGGTGTTCGCGGCCTCGGACGGCGGCAATACCGGCCTGACGATCGGCGGGTATGAAAAAGAGCTGACCCCGTTCATCTACGTCGATTTCATTTCGGGCGGGTGGGGCGGGCGGCCCTGGGCGGACGGGTTGGACGGCAACACCTGCATGTTCGCCAACATGGCCAGCTTCTCCGTGGAAGTGATCGAGGCCGAGAACCCGCTTGAAGTGCTGGACTATGAATTTGTGCCCGATACCGGCGGGGCAGGGCGGTTCCGCGGCGGCATGTCGCAGCGCAAGACTTGGCGGATGCTGGCGGACGAAGGTATATTGCAGGTACGAGCCGATCGGCAGACCCATCGGCCGTATGGCTTGCAAGGCGGCGGCCCGGGCGCATTCGGCGTGAACGTAATGAACCCGGGTTCGGCCGACGAAACGAAACTGCACGCCAAGCTGACAATGACGTTGAGGCGTGGCGAAGTCTTCCGCCACGAACTGCCCGGTGCCGGCGGCTGGGGACCAGCACTGGATCGAGACCTCGACTTGGTGGCACGTGATCTGCGCGATGGATTGGTCACCGTCACCGCGGCGGCACGTGACTACGGAGTCGTTGCGGCCGGCGATCCGCCGCTCATCGACCCCGCAGCCACCGAAACCTTGCGTGCTCGGTTACGAATGCAACGAAAACCATTACCCGCCGTGGCGTGGGAGCCGGCGGCATGAGCGTACGCATTGGTATCGACATCGGCGGCACCTTCACCGACCTGGTCGCGATCTCCGGCGACGGGGCCGTGACGACGCACAAGACGGCTTCTACCCCGCATGATTATGGCGATGGCATCATCGCGGGGCTGCGGACACTGCTGGCCGATCGGCCGGGGCCGGTGGCCGACGTATTGCACGCCACGACTGTCGGATCGAACACGGTGCTGGAGCGCAAAGGCGCGAAAACGGCGCTGATCACCACACGAGGATTTCGCGATATCCTGGAAATCCGCGACCTGCGGATGCCGGTGCTGTACGATATCGGCTGGACCAAGCCCAGGGCCCTGGTTGAACGCCGGCTTCGGCTGGAAGTGACCGAGAAACTGCGTCCTGACGGGTCTGTCACTGTCCCGCTGGACGCGGCCAGCCTGGAACCGGTCATCGCGACGTTGCGCGCTGAAAATGTTGTCAGCGTCGCCATATGCCTGCTGCACAGTTACGCAAACCCGGCGCATGAGCGTGCGGTGGCGGCCATGGTCCGCGATGCTATGCCCGACATGGCGATTTCGGTCAGCAGCGAAATCCTGCCGGAGATCAAGGAATATCCGCGCACCAGCACGACGGTGATCAATGCCTACGTGCAGCCCGTCGTGCGGGCTTACATTACCGCTTTGGATGCTCGGCTTCGTGCGCTTGGGATAGAAGCGCCGTTGCAATTGATGCAATCCAACGGTGGCCTGGCCTCGGCATCGTTTGCCGCCGAATCGCCAGCCCATATCATCGAATCCGGCCCGGCGGCGGGTGTCGTCGGTGGCGCGGCCTTGGCTCGGCGTCTGGATGAGCCACGGATCATTACGTTCGACATGGGCGGAACGACCGCCAAGGCCGGCCTGGTCGAAAACGGCGAGGTGCTGCGTACCGAGGCGATCGAGGTCGGCGGCGGCGTGATGGCCGGATCGCGATTGCTGGTGGGCGCCGGCTACATGCTGAAACTGCCGGCGATCGATCTGGCGGAGGTCGGTGCCGGTGGTGGATCGATCTGCCGGCTCGACAGCGCCGGCGCACCAAAGGTCGGACCTGAAAGCGCAGGCGCCGTGCCGGGACCGGTTTGTTACGGTCGCGGCGGCATAGCGCCGACGATCACCGACTGCAATCTCGTGCTGGGCTATCTCGATCCGGGCGGATTGACCGGCGGAACCATGCGCCTCGATTTGGAAGCCGCTCGGGCCGCGATCCAGCGTGATCTGGCGATACCCCTCGGGCTTTCGATCGAGGAAGCAGCCCATGGAATGCTGCGGCTGGCCTCGGCAACAATGATGCGGGCAATACGGGCTGTGTCGGTGGAACGGGGACGCGATCCAAGGCAGTTCGCGATGCTGGCGTTCGGCGGCAACGGGCCTTTGTTCGCCGCCGGGATCGCGGCGGAACTGGGGATTGCCCGGGTCATCATTCCACCGCTGCCAGGCGTATTCAGTGCCTTCGGGCTGCTGGTCGCGGATGCGGAACATCACGCTCGCCAGAGTATCCGCGTCCGCCTGGATGCCGCCGACCCCGATCGTATCAACCGGATTATCGCGGAACTGACCGAAGCAGGAACGCAACGACTGACGCACGATGGTTTCGCACCGGGACGACAGGTGTTCCAGCGGTCCGCATTCGCCCGTTACGCCGGCCAATCGAGCGAGATCGAGGTCGCGCTTCCTGACGGATCCGTTACGCCGGCGACCATTGCCGCCCTCTTCGGCGATGAGCACGAAAAGACGTACGGATTCCGAGCGCCTGAGGGTGAAGCGGTGGAGCTGATCGGGCTGTCGGTGATGGGGCGGGGTTTGCCCGAACAGCCCAGGCTACCGCAGCGAATACCACCCTTCGCACAGTCCGTGCCCGCCAACCGACGCGCCTGGTTCCCGAATGAGGGATGGGTCGACACGCCGGTCGTGGATCGGGCCGAGCTCGTGGGAACGGTTACCGGACCGCTGATCGTGCAGGAGTACGACGCGACCTGTCTGGTACCGCGCGGGATGACGGCGCAAGTGGACAGCTTTGGGAATATCCGGCTGGAGAGGGGTTAGGCGGACTCGGCGGCTTGTTCTTCGATGATCTCGATGCCGGTGTAAAATTCCGCCATCGGGACTTCGACGTCGATTTCCGGCATCCGCAGGGTGTCGTCCGCCGTCAGCGTCGCGGCAACCAGGTCGGTGCCCTTGCGGACGAACACCATGGCGGCGATCGCGTCCTGCTCCAGGATTACGTAGCGCTGGATGGACGGCGTGGCGCCGTATTCGCGCAATTTCGCGATGCGGTCGGTGCGGGATGTGCCCTCGCTGAGAACCTCGAAAACGACTACCGGGTCGCGGATGACGGTGCTCTTGGGTGGAACGGGCGTGCAGGAGACGAAAGCGTCGGGGTAGCGAATGCGACCGGCGACGTCGATCTTCAAATTGGCACCGAATGCACGGCAATGGCGTCCGGCGAGCCGATTTTGCAAGGCAACCAGAATATTGTCGCCGATGACTTGGTGCGCGACCGTGCCGCCAGTCATCGCAACGGGTTCGAAGCCGTCAAATTCCCATCGGAATTCCTGCCTTTCCTCCCAGGCCAGGAACTCGGCGACGGTCATCGGGTGGCGCAGTGCAACGCTCATGCGCCCGTATATAGCACAAGCACCGCCAATTGTCGCCGGTCCTGATGAAATGGTAGGTTCCGCGGTCCATCAGGAGGAACACAATGGCCAAGACATATTGGATCAGCAGCTATCGCGCCGTCACCAACCAGGACAAGTTGGCCGCTTATGCCAAACTGGCCGGTCCGGCGATCGCCGCCGGCGGCGGAAAATTCCTGGCCCGCGGCACGCCGGCGAAAACGTACGAAGCCGGGCTGAACCAGCGCACCGTGCTGATCGAGTTCGACAGCCTCGCCCAAGCCACCGCCACCCATGACAGCCCCGCCTACCAAGCCGCGCTTGCCGCGCTCGGCGATGGTGCCGAACGCGACATACGCATCGTCGAGGGCGTCTGATTTAGCCGGTAATATACTCGCACTTGAACCCGTCGCCCCACCGCTTGACGTAACCGCGGGACGGCGACGGGAAATGCGCGAAGCAGCACTGCGTGTTGGTATCGCACAGCGATTCCAGCAGCTTCCAGCGGGTGGCCGAACTCTGCTTGCCGTCGTAATCGATGCGCATGAACAGATCGGGCCATTTCGCTTGCAACGGCGTATGGATGAAGTCGCCGGTGAAGATCGCATCCTTGCCGCCCTTGCCCAACGTCACGGCGTAATGATCGATCGTGTGGCCGGGCGACGGGATCAGTGACACCAGGTCGTTCAGGCCGTAATCGCTGGTGACCAACTGGTGGCGCTTCGCTTCCACGATCGGAATGACGCTGTCGGCAATCGGCTCGACCCTGGCCTTGTCGTTCTCGGCCAGCCAGAAATCGAGTTCGGTCTTCGAGAACAAGTATTTCGCCTTGGGGAACGTAGGCACCCAGCGGCCGTTCTCCAGGCGGGTGTTCCAGCCGACATGGTCGACGTGAAGATGCGTACATAGAACGAAATCGATGTCGTCGACGCTCAGCCCGACCTCTTTCAGGCCATCCATGAAAACGCTGTCGGTCTTCTTGTGCCACAGCGGGCGGGCGGGGCGGTCCTTGTCGTTACCAACGCAACTATCGACCAGGATGACATGTTTCCCGGTGCGGATGATGTAGGCCTGGAAGCACAGCACCAGGTTGTCGTTTTTGTCCAGCGCCAGGGGCGACGCCATCCACGGCCGGCTTTCGTCCAGCCGCTCCTTCGTCAGGCCTGGCAGGAACTCCAGCGCGGGTGTGAAGCCGCATTCCATCTCGATGATGCGGTGGACGATCGTGTCGCCGATCTTGAAGGTCGTCGTGGTCACAGTGCCTGCTCCCCTGGTTATGTTCGTCGATCCGATGTTAGCTGCGTATCGGCGGGCCGACAAACAGCCCAAGGGGGAATTGGCATGAGCAGCGAGGCATTAAGCCCCGAGACAGTGATGCGGCAGATGAAGCAGAACGGCGTCACCGACGTCGTGTGGCTGCCGGACAGTGAGACCAACTGGCTGTTTCTGCTGATGAAAGCCGATCCGGACCTACGCCTGGTCGGGGTGACGAGAGAAGGCCACGCCTGCTCCATCACCGCCGGCCTCTACGCCGGCGGACGCAAGCCGATGATGCTGATCCAGAACACCGGAATGTTGGAATCAGGGGATTCGATCCGCGGCTGGCTGATGGGGCTGAACGTCCCGGTGGTGCTGATGGTCGGCTATCGCGGCTATACGCGGCACGGCGTCAACACCGACACCGCCGCGACCTATACGGAACGGTTCCTGATGGCGTTCAACATCCCATTCTTCCTGATCGAGAACGATTCCGACTCCGACCGCATAACGAAAGCGTTCGAACTGGCGGACAAGACCCGCCAACCGGTGGTGGTGCTGGTGGGCGACGAATATCACGGCTTCAACCGGTAGGGGGAATAAGACGATGATGCACACAGCAGAGCTTCTGCAAGTCTTCGCCGCTCACCGGGGCGATGCGATCGTGATCTCGGGCCGGGGCGGCAAGCAGTGGCTGCAGATCAGCGATACCGCGCTGGACCTGCCGCTGGGCGACCCCGCGATGGGTGGTCATTCCGGCTTCGGGCTGGGACTGGCGCTGGCGCAGCCGGACAAGCGCGTCGTGCTGTTCGATTCCGAAGGCGATATCCTGATGAGCCTGGGGCAACTGGCGACCATCGCCGAACAGGCGCCGGCGAATTTCTACCATTTCATCCTGGACAATGAGGTTTACGCCACAACCGGCGGCCAGCCGGTGCCGGGGGCAAAAACGGTCGATTATGCCGCGATGGCCAAGGCTTGCGGCTATCCGCGAGCGTTCAGCTTCTCCGATCTGGCGGATTTCAAACGAGAACTCCCGGCGATATTGGGCGCGCCCGGGCCGGTGTTTGTCGCCCTGAAAGTGTTGCCGGAGGTAGAAAACACGCCAATCGGGCAGCGGGTACGGTGGCGGAAGCGGTCCTCGGACAAGGTCGTCAGCGACGCGCGCGCAGCGTTAGGGGTGGGGTAGAGCGCAGCGTCTCCTCGCTGCGTTGTGGCTCGGGCGCTCCGTCAGCGTCCGCGCCGGCAAATGCGACCGTCAACCGCCGAAGAACGGCGCCGGTGAGATCGGGGCTTCCGGCGATCGGGCCGGTGCCTTTCGATCCGCTCGAAGTACACCCATCGCGACAACCAACGTCGCGGTAAAGGTTGCCGCGGCGGCGAAGTAGTGGCGGCCAACGCCGTCATGCCAGAAGTGGAACATCGGGTAGCTGATCGAGACCAGGAGCAGACGCGCCACGTTGAAAGTGATCTGAATGAAGCCGGCTCGGGCGCCGACCCACAGATCGTGCCGCGTCCAGTAGGGTCGGTACGCCATGGTAATGGTGACCCAGCACAGCATGGCCAGCGACAGATTGTGGAACGATGAACAACCCGCGAGGACTACGACGCTGTGTCCGTTGATCGAGTGGATCACCGTGCCGGACCAGCTTGCGCCAGGCAGGATCATTGAAAGGAGGAAACCAGCCGCTGCCGCGTCGAGCGGAAGAAGAAACGGTGCAACCTTCGTAAACACAAACGGTGCTACAACGGCCTGGACGGCAATCGCGGCGACGATCGTACCTGCGGCTTTTATGTTGGCGTCGCCGAGGTTGCCACACAGAAGGCTCGTCGCGGCGATGATGACGGCTGCTCCGTGAAAGTTGAGCAGCGACAACAAGACGGCGCCAGCAAGGGAAGCGGACTGGAACGCAGTGGCGGGCATCGAACGCGCTTTTGCGAGACAGTAGATCGCCGCGAGCAGGCCGAGCAGTTCGAAGACTTGCAAGCCGCTTTGGGCGCCCACGGCGTCGGCGTCGCTAACCTCGAGCCGAGGCGTCGCCAACATCATTCCGCAAACGACGAATGCCACCACGGCGATCAGTATGATCTTTTGCGTTCGTTGCAGCATTGGGGCCGATCGATCGGAAGTGCCAACGGTATCCATCACCGTCCCGATTCAGCACGGCCTGCTTCGACCGGATGTTTCCGACTTACGAACCGGTTTGGCGGCGCCATCTGATGACACTGGCGATCAGCAAGGCCGCAGCGATGGCACCGGCACCAACCAGGCCCGCACCGATGTCAGGTGCGGGCGCACTTTGTGTGCCACTCCCGGGGCTGCCAGCCCCAAGTAACGAACCAACCAAGTCCAATATAGACCCAAGCATGACGAAGATCCCTGCTGTTAATTTTTGCCTGTCTAAGGTACGGCGCCGCGTAAGACATGATGTAATACATAACTGTGATAACAAGGAAATTTAGTCACGCCCAGAACTTAGCGTCTACGTATCCATTTGATTGATGCGGACGGGCTCGCGGGAGCCGGCACTATCCTTTTGTGGGAGCTCAGGTATCGGATGGGCAAGATCGGGTCATATTGGCCCGATCTTGCTTGATAAACGTCTATTTTGGCGTGATCCACGCCTTCTGTTCCCAAACGATCACGTTCGCGTGTCGCCCTTTGATGCCGCAATGTTCCAACGCGATCGGGTCGGTCTGGTATCGACCTACCCGATGGTGCCGAGTCAGAATGGCTACCGCAGCGTTGCTCCCGTTGCTTTTGCCACGGCGGCGACGACCTTCTGGCTGGCGGCTTCGATTTCGGCGTCGGTCAGGGTGCGTTCCCGGGGCTGGAAGGTGACCTCCACGCCCAGGGATTTCTGGCCGGCTTCCATCTTGTCGCCCGCGTAGACGTCGAACAGGGCAACGGCGGTGATCAGCGTGCGTTCGGCTCCCTTGGCCGCACGCAGGACACTGTCGGCGGCGACGGCGCTGTCGACCACGAAGGCGAAATCCCGGCGGACGGGCTGGAAGGCCGGCAGATCTGGCGCGGCTTTCTTCCGGCGCTTCGGATCGGCGACGGCGTCCAGGTTCAACTCGAACACCACCATGGGGCCGGGCAGGTCCAGCGCGGCGATCAGCCTCGGGTGAATTTCGCCGAAATACCCCAGCACGGTCTTAGGGCCCTGGCGCACCATCCCGCAGCGCCCGGGATGCAGGAACGACGGCGCGTCGGTCGTGACCTGGACGGCTTCCAGCGGCACGCCGACAGCGGTCAGCAGCGCCCACAGGTCGGCCTTGGCGTCCATTGCGTCGACGGGACGCTGCGGCACAACCCAGCTTCGCGGGGTCTGGCCGGCCCGCAGGCCGGCGGCAACCAGTCTCTGACCGTCGGGCGCGTCGGTGGCGAAGGCCGGCCCGACCTCGAACAGCGCAACGTCGGAATAGCCGCGCGCGGCGTTGCGTTTGGCGGCCAGGGCCAGGGTTGCCAGCGGAGTAGGCCGCAACTGGTCCAGATCGGCCGCGATCGGGTTGCTGAGCCTCAGCGCATCCGGGCTGTCGCCAAACCGTTCCGCGTCCGCTCGGGCCATGAAGCTGAAGGTGACGCATTCGATCAGCCCGGCCGCGGCCAAGGTGCGGCGGGCGACGGCGTTGCGTTGCTGGCGCGGGGTCAGTGTCGCGACAGGGACGGGGCTTTCGCGCGGCAGCGACACGGGCGGAACGGCGTCCAGGCCGCGCAGGCGCAGGACTTCCTCGATCAGGTCGTTCTCGGCTTCGATCGCGGCGCAGCCCTCGGCCGCCTTGGCGGCTCTGGCCGGGTCCAGGCCAGGCCACTGGTCCAGCGCGATCGGCGCGGCGATGTCGTTGCGCCAGGAAGGCACGGCGACGGTGACCTGTTCGGCGTCCCGATGACGGACGTCAAAACCAAGGTGCTCCAGCGAGGCGACGGCTTCGTCGGCCGGAATGTCGGACCCGCCGAAGGTCTTCACCCGGACGAACCGCATCGTGGCGTCGCGCTGCCACACGGGTTCGCCGCCCGCCGCGGTGACGGTACCGGCTTCCCCGCCGCACAGTTCCAGGATCAGCGCCGTGGCAGCCTGAATCGCGCCCGGCATCAGCGCGGGATCCAGGCCGCGCTCGAACCGCTGGCGGGCGTCGGAGACGATCTGGTGCCGGCGCCCGGTGCGAGCGACGCGGATCGGATCGAACAACGCACACTCGACGAAGACCGCGGTGGTGGTGTCGTCACAGCCGGTGGCCTCGCCGCCGATAACACCGGCGATGGACTGGACGCCGGCGGCGTCGCAAATCGCGCAGTCCTCGGGATCGACCACATAATCCTTCCCGTTCAGCGCTCGGATTGTCTCGCCGGCGCCACGGCGCAGGGTCAGGGTGTCACCGGACAGCTTCCCCACATCGAACACGTGCAGCGGGCGGCCCAGGTCGAAGGTGAAGAAATTGGTGACGTCGACCAAGGCGTTGATCGGGCGCAAGCCGATGAAGGTCAGCCGGTCTTGCAGCCATTTCGGGCTGGGGGAGTTTTTGACCCCGCGGATGGTGCGGCCGATGATCCAGGGACAGGCCTCGGGGAAATCGATCACCCAGCGCGGGCCGCCGTCGAACGCGGGCGGGATGGCGGCAGGGGCGAATGGTTTCAGCGCGCCGATTCCGGCGGCGGCAAGGTCGCGGGCGACGCCCCGGACCGAGAAACAATCGCCGCGATTGGGGGTGACGCCGATTTCGATGACCGGGTCGTCCAGGCCGGCATAAGCGGCGTAGGACGTGCCCACGGGAGCATCGGCCGGCAGTTCGATAATACCGGAATGGTCGTCACCAAGGCCCATTTCGCGCGCCGAAAGCAGCATCCCGGCGCTTTGGACGCCGCGGATTTCGCCAACTTTCAAGGTAATGCCGGTGCCGGGGATGAAGGCGCCGGGCGAAGCGAAGACAGCCTTCATGCCGGTATGCGCATTGGGTGCGCCACAGACGACCGAGACGATGCCGTCACCGGTGTCCACCTTGCAGGCGCGCAGCCGGTCGGCGTTCGGGTGCTGCACCGCCTCGATCACGTGGGCGACACGGAACGGGGCGAGAGCGGCCCCGGGATTCTCGACGCCTTCCAGTTCCAGGCCGATCTGGGTCAGCGTGTCTGTGATCCGGTCGAGCGAGGCATCGGTCTGAAGGTGGGACTTCAGCCAGGAGAGGGTGAATTTCATGGAATGGCCCTCGTGAGCGTCGGTCGTCTCGTCGTCATGGCCGGGACACGCCCACGGCTGTCTGGCACGATTTTTGAGTCCTGAACGCAATATTTCG
>NZ_LMUJ01000049.1 GCF_009765975.1 Acidisphaera sp. S103
CTTCGAAGCGTCAACCGTGGCAAGCGTCGGAGCGAAACCGCCCATCCGAACCTTGGAGGCATCAACCGTCGCCAGCGTCGGAGCGAAGCCGCCCATGCGGACCTTCGAAGCGTCAACCGTGGCAAGCGTCGGAGCGAAACCGCCCATCCGAACCTTGGAGGCATCAACCGTCGCCAGCGTCGGAGCGAAGCCGCCCATCCGAACCTTGGAAGCATCAACCGTCGCAAGCGTCGGGGCAAAGCCGCCCAAGCGGACCTTGGAAGCGTCGACAGTGGAAAGGGTCGGAGCAAAGCCACCCATCCGGACCTTACCAATGTCGGCGGTCGTCAGCGTCGGTGCGAAGCCGCCCATGCGGACCTTGGAAGCGTCAACCGTGGCGAGCGAGGGAGCGAAACCGCCCAGGCGAACCTTGGAAGCATCAACCGTGGCGAGCGAAGGAGCGAAACCGCCCAGGCGAACCTTGGAAGCGTCAACCGTGGCGAGCGAAGGAGCGAAACCACCCAGGCGAACCTTGGAAGCGTCAACCGTCGCGAGCGAAGGAGCAAAGCCGCCCATGCGGACCTTGGAAGCATCAACCGTGGCGAGCGAAGGAGCGAAACCACCCAGGCGAACCTTGGAAGCGTCAACCGTCGCGAGCGAAGGAGCAAAGCCACCCAAGCGAACCTTGGAAGCGTCAACCGTGGCGAGCGAAGGAGCAAAGCCACCCAGGCGAACCTTGGAAGCGTCAACCGTGGCGAGCGAAGGAGCAAAGCCGCCCATGCGGACCTTGGAAGCATCAACCGTGGCGAGCGAAGGAGCGAAACCACCCATGCGAACCTTGGAAGCGTCAACCGTGGCGAGAGAAGGAGCAAAGCCGCCCATACGGACCTTGGAAGCGTCAACCGTGGCGAGCGAAGGAGCGAAACCGCCCAGACGAACCTTGGAAGCGTCGGTGGTGGAAACCAGGGCGAAGACATTTGTGAAAGCGGACATTGGCGTGACCTTTCTGTGACTTTGTTCCGAGTTTACGAACCGCTCAGAAACCGTTTGCGATCCGTTGATGGAGACATATTCACAGAATGAGAATTTATTATCGTTTTTTTGACGTTAAGTTAACGTCAAATCGTCAGTGCTTCGACTACAAAGCCAAAATAATTTGAAGACGTTTACTAAAAGTCGATTACAATTATATCGAATAAGTTGTGTTAATACTTGCGACTGGTATCGCATTGCGAGTGCGCGGCTAATTAATGGGACAGAAGTCATCCGCGCCTGGCCCGATAAAACGCACAAAAAAAACTCGGCCACCCGAAGGCAGCCGAGTCTCAGGATTAACGAATCTGGAAAGCGTTAATTCACGCTGCCGTGCCACCGATCGTCAAACCAGAAAGTTTTAGCGTCGGCTGGCCAACACCCACCGGTACTCCCTGCCCGTGCTTTCCACACGTCCCGATTCCGGGATCCAGCGCCATGTCGTTACCGATCATCTGCACCCGGGTCAGCGAATCAGGCCCATTACCGATCAACGTCGCCCCTTTGACCGGCGCCGTGACCTTCCCGTCCTCGATCATGTACGCCTCGCTGGCCGAGAACACGAACTTGCCGGACGTGATATCCACCTGCCCACCACCAAAATTAACGGCGTAGAGACCGCGTTTGACGGACGCGATCATCTCCTCCGGCGTGTTCGATCCACCCAGCATCACGGTGTTGGTCATGCGCGGCATCGGCGCATGGGCATAGGATTGACGCCGGCCGTTCCCGGTCGCCCGCATCCCCATCAGCCGCGCATTCAGCCTGTCCTGCAGATAGCCGACCAGAATTCCGTCCTCAATCAGCACTGTACGGCTGGTCGGCGTGCCCTCGTCGTCGACCGTCAGACTGCCGCGGCGATCCGGCATGGTGCCGTCATCGATCACCGTGACTCCAGGCGACGCAATTCGCTTGCCCATCAGATCAGCGAACGCCGAGGTCTTCTTGCGATTGAAGTCGCCTTCCAGGCCATGCCCGATCGCCTCATGCAGCAAGATGCCCGGCCAACCCGGCCCCAGCACGACCGGCATTTCCCCGGCGGGCGCGGGCCGGCTGTCCAGATTGACCAGGGCCTGACGCAGCGCCTCGTCAACGGCACCCCGCCACGTGCTCTCCTGCGTGACAAAATCGTAAGAAAAGCGGCCGCCCGTGCCGTGACCACCGGTTTCACGCCGCCCACCTTGCTCCACCACCACCGACACATTCAGCCGGACCAGCGGGCGCAGGTCGGCGACGCGCGTGCCGTCAGGGCGCATGATCTGCACTGCCTGCCATTCACCGCTGATTGACGCCATAACCTGCTTTACCCGCGGATCCTTGCCCCGGGCATAAGCATCGATTTCCCCCAGCAGTGAGGTGCGCGCGGAAAAATCCATCAGCCGAAGCGGATTCGCGTCCGAATAAAGCCGTGAATTTGTCGCCCGCGGCGGTTCGGCGGCCGTTCCCGAATGCCCCCCGGAAATCGCCGAGACGGTCGCCGCCGCCCGCCGCAGCGCCTCCTCGGAGATTTCGCCCGAATGCGCATAGCCGGTCGCCTCGCCGGCCACCGCCCGCAGGCCAAATCCCAGGCCCGAATCGAAATTCGCCGAACGGATATTGCCGTCGTCCAGGCTGATGGATTCGCTTTCACGGTATTCCAGGAAAAGCTCCCCGTCGTCGCTGCCGCGCAGCGCCTGATCGACGATTTGCGCGGCGGCGGCCTGGTCCAGCGCGGCGTCCGCTCGTTCGAAAAACAGCTTGTCGGTGGCGGCGATGGCGCTCATGGGGGCAATCCTTCAACGTTTGCTCGTAGAAAGATGGTACGTCCGGCCGGCTTTGACCACCCGTGCCGGCCAAGCCGCTTCAACCTCGGCTCACGGCCCCTCAGGATTCAGGATGCGAGACCCCGGCAGGATAATCCGGACGCTGGTGCCCTCTCCGGCTCGGCTGGCAAGATGCAGTTGGCCACCATGGGCCATCGCGATCGCCCGCGCCGTGAAAAGCCCCAGGCCGGCCCCCGGATAACGGCGCGATAATGACCCATCCAACTGGGTGAACGGTTCGAAAACCCGCTCCAACGCGGCAGCCGGTATGCCAATGCCGGTATCCGTGACCGACACGAACAAATCCGCCTCCGGCGTCAATCCGCCCTCAACCGTGATGGAGCCACCGGCTTTCGTGAATTTCACCGCATTCGACAGGATCTGTGACAGCGCCTGGCTGATCCGGCGTTCGTCGCCCCGCAACCAGGGCAGCGTATCGGGAAGTGCCAATTCGATCGCGACCTCGCCGGCCTGGGCGGCGCTGTCGGCCTGCCGAACAGCCGCGTGGATGGCCTTGACGATATCGACGCTTTCAGCGCCCGCCTCGAACCGGCCACTTTCGATCCCGGCAACATCAAGGATGATGTTGATCAGCGACAGAAGCTGCTTGCCGGCCTCGTTGATCTGGCCGCTGTATTCCGCGACCAGTTTCGCCGGGACGTCGCCGTTCTCCCGCGCCAACGCGTCCGAGAACCCGATGATCGCGTTCAGCGGCGTACGAAGCTCATGGCTCATGGTCGCCAGGAAGCGGGATTTCGCCTGGTTCGCCGCCTCCGCCAGTTCCTTCGCCCGCCGCAGCTCCGATTCGGTCTCCCGCATCTTCGTGATGTCGGAGAACGTGCTGATCCAGCCGCCGCCTGGCGCGGGGTTCGACTGAGCGTGCAGAACGCGGCCCGACCGGGTCGCGATTTCCCGGCCGAACGGCGTGGTGCGGTCCAGGTGCAGAAGCATCCGCGCCCGTTTCGCGACCTCATCGCCCGAACCGAAATGCCCGCGTTCGGACAGCGCGGCGATCACCTCGGCCTCCGGACGGCCGGGGGTCAGCAGGTCCGCGGGCAGGTCGAGCAGTTCGGTCGCCACCGGGTTGCTGGCCACCAGAATCCGGTCCGGTCCCCACAACATGATGCCATGCCGGATATTGCCCAGCATCGTGCTCATGTCCTCGGCACGCCGGCGCACCTCCGCCTCCGCCTGCACCAGTTCGGTAATATCGGTCACGACGCTGATATGGCCGCCATCCGGCAAAGGCGCGGTTCGGACATCAATGGCGGTGCCGTTCGGGCGCACCCGGCGGCGCCTCTGCGGGCGGGAGGTATCGTATGCCACCTGGACGGCGATGACGGTTTCCGTCACGCCCTCACCATATTCGCCGGCTTCGGCACGCTGGCGGATAAGGTCGGACCGGTGGTCGCCGATCCGCACCGGCGCACCCTCCATCACTCTATTATATGTATCGTTCACCTTCGTGATGCGGTGGTCGGGGCCGTAGACGCAAATCCCGTGCGGGATATTCAGCAGCACAAGGTCCAACAGATGCGCGCGCCGGTACGCCTCATCCTCGGCGCGAGCCTGCGGCGTGATGTCACTGACCGAGATCGCGCAGCCGCCGTCCGGCAACGCGTCGAACATGACGTCGATCGACCGCCCATCCGCGCGATGCAGGCGGTGGTTCCAGGAGATGCCCGGCGCCGCATCCCGCAGGGAGGCGATGAACGCCAAACCGTCCGGACCGGCAAATTCTTCCCGCGTTTCCATCAGGGTTAGCATGGCGACGAAGCTGAAGCCGGCCACGACGCGATCCGGCGGCAGGGCCAGCAAGGCCGGGAAACGAGGATTGACCAGCGACAGGCGCCGCTGCGAATCGAATACCGCCAGTCCGATCCGCAGCGTCGTCAGGGCCGTCGCGGTCTGCGCCAGCGCGTTTTCGGCATCGGCCCGATCGGCCAGCAGGCCCGTGGATTCGACGGCGGTGACGACATAGCCGCCGTCCGGCAAGGGTGTGTTGAACAAATCGAAGGTGCGGCCGGCAAAGCTGCAACGGCGCAGACGGCCGGGATGACCGTGATCGACCGCCATGACCGCCCGGACCTGGCTCTCCGGATCACCGGGACCGTAGACCCCGCGCAGCACCGCGGCTCGGACGGCGTCCTCCACCAAGGTACCCGGCGGATAGGGATCGAGCCGCAACCCAAGCGATTCACGGAAGGCCCTGTTCATCAGGACGATGCGGCGATCCGCATCGACCACATTAAGTCCCACTGGGATCGCATCGAACACGGTCTCAAGTGAAACCGTGACCCGTTCGGTCATGTGGGCGATATCTCGACCGGTCCCGGCATATCGACCTGACGGCGGCGGACGCCGAACAAACGATGCACCACGACCAGTATGACGGTCAGCAGGATGACCGCGCCCGATTGGTGCAGGGTCGCGACCGAAACCGGCACCACCAGCAGCAAGGTGGTCACGCCCAGGGCATATTGCCCTGCCACCGCCACCGCGAGGCAGGCCGCAAGCGGCCTCGGCAGACCCAAACGCCAGCCAAGCGCCGCCAGGGTGGAGACCAGGATCAAGGTCATCGTGGCCAACAGACGATGATCGAATTGCACGGCGGCGATATTTTCCGTCAGGTTGCGGATCCACGGATGCAGCATCGCATAGCCGTCCGGCACCAGCCGCCCGTCCATCAGCGGGAACGTGTTATAGGTGAATCCGGCATGCGTTCCGGCCGTCAGGCCGCCGGCCACGATCGTCAGACTCAGCACCGCCAGGCAGGTGAACGCCAGGCCGCGCAGCAAGGGCGGCGTCGCCGGCCGGTAACGGATCGGATGCAGCGCCGACAGCCCGGTCCAGACGATCGCGGCATAAAGGATCAAGGCCAGCCCGAGATGCACCACCAAACGGTATGGCGATACCGAAGTCGAGTCGGCCTCGAAGCCGGACGCGACCATGAACCAGCCGACCGCGCCCTGCAGGCCGCCAAGGACGAACAGCAAACCCAGGCGCGGGACCAGATGACGCTCGATCCGAGCCGTCGCCCAGAACCAGAGCAACGGCAACAGGAAGACCACGCCGATCAGCCGTCCCCACAGGCGATGGGTCCATTCCAGCCAGAAAATGTGCTTGAAGCCGGCAAGGCCGAAGCCGTCATTCATCAGGGCGTATTGTGGAATTTTCTGATACAGCGCGAACAGCCGTTGCCATTCCGCATGGCTCATCGGCGGCAGCGCCCCCATCAGCGGGTCCCACTCCATGATCGACAGCCCGGAGCCGGTCAGTCTGGTGGCACCGCCAAGAACGACCATCACCAGGATCATCGCGGCAACGGTGAAAAGCCAGATGGCGACAAGGCGACGGCTTTGACGCGTCGCAGCGCGATCCATGCGGGAAGCGTCCGGAAAATCATGAACGTCGAAGGGCATGCCCTTACTATAAGGTGTGCGGCAGCGTTAAAGAAGCGTCGCAACCTTACCCGGTCACTTTTCACCCCTGGTTCCGGCCATCCCTGGTGCCGGCCTCAGCCGATCACGTTCAATGCAGCCGCAGCAACGCATCCGCGTGACCGATGCTGGCGGGCTTGACCAGGCTTGCCGATGCAACCCGCACGGAATGCAGGCTGCCCTCGATTTCCCGCTTCCAGAAATCCAGGAATTTGTGCAGCACGGGATAGCGCGGGGCAATATCCAGATCCTG
This sequence comes from Acidisphaera sp. S103, assembly GCF_009765975.1. Lineage (GTDB taxonomy): Bacteria > Pseudomonadota > Alphaproteobacteria > Acetobacterales > Acetobacteraceae > Rhodopila. The sequence continues at coordinate 6,507 of NZ_LMUJ01000049.1, forward strand.
CCAGATAAACGTCTGCAATACGCTCGGATGATCGGGCATATGGTAGAGGATCTCAACCGTCGTCAGGCGATAATCCTGCAACTGCCGAACCAGGCTCATGGTTTCTGCTTCCTTTCAGAGCGTATCGCGCGGCCTGATCGTTCCCGGGTTCGATCCCCGGCCCAGCGACACCAGCCGGATGACAGGATGATGTCGGAGAATCTTCTCTATATGCAACTATAAACACAATAAATTCAGCATCTTAGCACTCCCCTCGAAAGAGTGCTGCCAAACGCTTGACTCGCGGCGCGGGCAGGGTTAGATCGCTGGCACTCCCAGTGAGGGAGTGCTAACAACCGGCAGGGTGCTCATGGGAGGCTCGTGTCTGGTTTTGGCATCCGTTCAATCACCGACTGAGAACGAACTCAGGAGCTTTAAACAATGAGTTTCCGTCCCCTGCACGACCGGGTCGTAGTCCGGCGCCTGACCGCGGAAGAAAAGACCGCCGGCGGCATCATCATCCCCGACACGGCCAAGGAAAAGCCGATGGAAGGCGAAGTCATCGCCGTCGGCCCCGGCGCCCGTAACGAAGCGGGCGCGCTCGTCCCGCTCGACGTCAAGGCCGGCGACAAGATCCTGTTCGGCAAGTGGTCCGGCACGGAAGTGAAGCTTGATGGTGAGGAGCTCCTGATCATGAAGGAGTCCGACATCATGGGCATCATCACGGCGACCGCCTCCGCCGGCAAGAAGAAGGCCGCGTAAGCGGTCTCCCCTTCTTTCTACGCGCGCATCCGGTCGCGAAGGGTCGTGGATCACGCAATGGCCACGACTCACGGCGCCCACCGGATGCTCCGGACAAAGTAGTCACACACAGACGAGGGAATACGAAGAATGGCTGCAAAGGACGTTCGCTTCGGCGGCGAAGCCCGCGCCCGCATGCTGCGCGGCGTGGATATCCTGGCCGACGCGGTAAAGGTCACGCTGGGCCCCAAGGGCCGTAACGTGGTTCTGGACAAGAGCTTCGGCGCGCCGCGGATCACCAAGGACGGCGTCACCGTCGCCAAGGAGATCGAGCTGGCCGACAAGTTCGAGAACATGGGCGCCCAGATGGTGCGCGAAGTGGCCTCGAAGACCAACGACATCGCTGGTGACGGCACCACCACCGCCACGGTGCTGGCGCAGTCGATCGTCCGCGAAGGCGCCAAGGCGGTTGCCGCCGGCATGAACCCGATGGACCTGAAGCGCGGCATCGACAAGGCCGTCGCGGCCGTCGTCGAGGAGCTGAAGAAGCGCTCCAAGAAGATCACCACCCCGGCCGAAACTGCCCAGGTTGGCACGATCTCCGCCAACGGTGAGACCGAGATCGGCAAGATGATCGCCGAAGCCATGCAGAAGGTCGGCAACGAGGGTGTCATCACCGTCGAAGAAGCCAAGGGCATCGCCACCGAACTCGACGTCGTCGAGGGCATGCAGTTCGACCGCGGCTACGTCTCCCCGTATTTCATCACGAATGCGGAGAAGATGATCGCCGAGATGGACCAGCCCTACATCCTGATCCACGAGAAGAAGCTGTCCGGCCTGCAGCCGATGCTGCCGCTGCTGGAAAGCATCGTGCAGTCCGGCCGTCCGCTGGTGATCATCGCCGAGGACGTCGAAGGCGAAGCGCTCGCCACCCTGGTGGTGAACAAGCTGCGCGGCGGCCTGAAGGTCGTTGCCGTGAAGGCGCCTGGCTTCGGTGATCGCCGCAAGGCGATGCTGGAAGACATCGCGATCCTGACCGGTGGCACCGTGATCAGCGAAGACCTTGGCATCAAGCTGGAGAACGTGAAGCTCGCGGACCTCGGCAAGGCCAAGAAGATCCTGATCGAGAAGGAAAACACCACGATCGTCGAAGGCGCCGGCAAGAAGAACGACATCCAGGGCCGTTGCGGTCAGATCCGGGCGCAGATCGAGGAAACCACCTCGGACTACGACCGCGAGAAGCTGCAAGAGCGCCTGGCGAAGCTGGCCGGCGGCGTGGCCGTCATCCGCGTCGGTGGCAGCACCGAAGTGGAAGTGAAGGAGCGCAAGGATCGCGTTGACGACAGCCTGCACGCCACGCGCGCGGCGGTCGAGGAAGGTATCGTTCCGGGCGGCGGTGTTGCCCTGGCTCGGGCCTCGCTGATCCTGAGCAAGATCAAGGCCGACAACGACGACCAGCGCTTCGGGATCGAGATCATCCGCAAGGCGATCCAGACCCCGCTGCGCCAGATCGCCGAGAACGCCGGTGAAGACGGCGCCGTGATCGCGGGCAAGACCCTCGAGAACGACGCCTACAACTTCGGCTTCGACGCCCAGTCCGGTGAATTCAAGGACCTGGTGAAGGCCGGCATCATCGACCCGACGAAGGTCGTGCGCACGGCTCTGCAGGACGCCGCTTCGGTGTCCGGCCTGCTGATCACCACCGAGGCGATGGTGGCTGAGCGTCCGGAGAAGAAAGGCGCTGGCGGTGGCATGCCCCCGGGTGGCGGCGGCATGGGTGGAATGGGCGGCATGGACGGGATGGATTTCTAATCCGTTCGTCTGCTGTTACGTTGCGAAGGGGGCGGACCGCAGGGTCCGCCCCTTTTTGTTTGTGCGGCGTTCGGGTAGCGCGCATTTTCGAATCGATGTCTGATGGTGGTTCGGCCACCGGATATGCTAGTGGATCTAATCTGACATTTGCATCCGATTTAGGATTCTCCCGGATACTTGCCTATGCGAGTCTGCGGGATGCGCAAAGTCACCACAATCGACCTTACCAAAGCTGAGCGTCAGGCCCTCACTGTGATCGTGACGGATCGCAACAGCCCGCAAAAGCACGTCTGGCGTGCCCAAATCGTGCTTTTGACCGCCGATGGCTGCGGCACGATGGAACTCACGCGCCGGACCGTACGAGCAAGACGTCGGTTTGGCGATGGCAGGAGCGGTTTCTGGCCGAAGGCCTACCGGACCTACTGCGTGACAAGACCCGCCCCTCGCGCATTCCGCCGCTTGGAAGCGAGATGGAGACCCGCGTAGTCGCCGCCACACAGACCGCGGCGCCCGGCGAGACAACACATTGGACCTCGGTCGCGATGGCCAGGCACATTGGCATCAGCGTCAGTTCGGTGCAGCGGATCTGGCGCAAGCACGGCCTCCAGCCGCATAAAATCAGCTTGTTCAAGCTGTCCAACGACCCGCGGTTCGCCGATAAGCTGATCGATATCGTCGGGCTTTACGTCCATCCCCCAGAGCATGCCGTTGTTTTGTCGATCGACGAAAAGAGCCAAATTCAGGCACTTGACCGGACCCAGCCGGGCCTCCCCATGAAAAAGGGCCGCTGCGGTACGATGACGCACGGCTACAAGCGGAATGGCACCACCACGTTGTTCGCGGCCCTGAATGTGCTGGATGGCACGGTGATTGGACGCTGCATGCAGCGCCACCGGCATCAAGAGTTTATCCGCTTTCTCAATGCAACCGAGGCGGCCGTGCCAAAGGCGATCCACGCCATCGTCGATAACTACGCCACTCACAAACATCCGAAGGTCAAGCAATGGCTGGCCCGGCATCCGAGGTGGACTTTCCATTTCGCGCCCACATCGGCCTCCTGAATGAATGCCGTCGAAGGATTTTTCGCCAAACTGACCAAGCGTAGGCTCAAAACAGGCGTGTTCTGCTCGGTTGTCGAACTACAGGCCGCGATCAAACGCTTTCTGGCAGAGACCAACGCTGACCCGCGACCTTTCCACTGGACAAAGGATCCCGCCAAAATTATCGCTGCCGTCAAAAGAGGTCATCAAATGTTAGATTCTATCCACTCTCATGTTCGCCATTTCAAGCAGCAGGCGCGACAATTCCTTGCTTGTCGAGCAAGCGGTTCAGCATGGTCCGCAACTGAGCAAGGCAGGAGGCA
>NZ_LMUJ01000050.1:0-13906 GCF_009765975.1 Acidisphaera sp. S103
CGTCGCAGGCTTGGTTCATGCTGGCCATGGGCTTCCTGCTCATCCGCAGGATCGCTCGAGATTACCAGGCGATCGCTTGATTTCGAGTCAGGTTCTTAGCACCGACCGTCATTTCGCGGCCGCAAATGCACTCATCCTCCTCGAGCAGTTCGTTGAAGAACTGGGCGGAGGTGTTTTCAGGAAGTCGGAGATTATCAAGATTGTCTTTGAGCGCGATCAACGACTTCGCGAAAGACGGGTGAAGCGCGAGCGGCTGGCGTAGCGCCTGCATCGCATACCCTGCCGCAACCGCGAGTGCGCCCTCGGCCCGCGCCATCTCGATCTTGGCTTCGTTGAACTGCTCACGGGTCGATCGTCCGGTCGCCAGACGTTCCTCTATTTTCGCGCTAAGATCCGCGATTTCAGCGGCGGTGTCGCGCACCTGACCTTCGGCCTTGGCTCGCCCCTGGACGATGATCGCTCGTCGTGTGGTCATATCAGCAAGCTTGGTGCGGAGCCGCGCAAGGGCGCCGTCGCTCTTTGCGCCAGCCTGTCTGGTCCGCCGCGACCATTCCTGCTCGACGAAATCCTCAACCTCATCGAGAAGATAGAGCTGGCAAAGTGCATCGATCGCGTCGTCCGCCGCCGTTTGCCGTTTGCCGTTTGCCGTTTGCCGTTTGCCGTTTGCCGTTTGCCGTTTGCCGTTTGCCGTTTGCCGTTTGCCGTTTGCCGTTTGCCGTTCGTCGAGCAAGCGGGCGGCAAACTCGCCGTTGAAAACGAACAAGCCGAGAAATTCCTTGGCGAGGAAGCGACGCACAAGCGGAGTCGGCGACCAAGAGTCTTCCACGCCCCGGCTCCCGGGATTGGTGGTCCGATAGCGTGCGCTCCCCATCTCGAAATCGAGGATAAGTTCGATCGATAAGGGCCGACCGTCGACAAGCAGCGATACGACGAATGTACCAAGCTCGCCGTCATCGCCTTTTCGTCGATAGCTGCGCACCAGCTTCTCGTCCCACGATGTCGCGGCGCCGCTCAGCGTTGCGATCAGCATCTCGAGTGTGGTGGTCTTGCCCGTGCCGTTGGGCATCTGGAGCAAGGTGACCTTGGGTGTTGCCGATGCTGGTCCAATCAGGTCGATGACGACGTCGGGACAGCGCAGTCCCGAGGCCGACCACCCCGCAATGTCAATTCGCACTCGGCGTCCTTCTAGCTGGATCGCTTCGCGGACATCCTCGTAGCGTTGGGCCTGGTCTTCCTGCGCGTCGTCGCCCTCGGTCATGGCCTGAAGCCACGCTTCGAGCCGGAGCGAAAGCGCCCGCGGTTGACCGCTTTCCTCGACAGCTTCGCGCAGTGCGGCAGCCAGCGCGGAATCAAGTGCCATGATCATCTCCTTTCCTTACCGTCGCGAGATCCATCAGCCACGCGCTGCGTTCCTGGTCCGCGTTTGGGATGGTGTCAGCTTCACCTCCCGGCCGCACGAAGTCCACCACAAGTGCGCGTTTGCTAAGATTGGTCGGATCGATCCGCAAACAGCGCCCGATGCGCTGGATCGTTTCGAGCTTCGCGCGCGCGGAGGCGAACAGGATCACTGCGTTGAGCGAGCGAATGTCGATGCCCTGCGAGATCCTGTGGCAGGTGATGAGGCAATCGATGTCGCCCCGGGCAAAGGCAACCAAATGATCACGATCGTCATCCGCATAATAGGTGCGGTAGCGGTGGGTGCGACGATGAATCGAAGCGAGGATGCGCTCGCCATATTCGATCGTCTCGACGAAGATGATGCTGCGGTTCAGGATCTCGGGGGCGACCCGGAGGTGCTCTTCGAAGATCTCCGGTTTTGCCTCGGCAGTCTTGTAGACCTTCGCGATCTCAGTCCAGAGCTCTTCATTCCCCATCGGTCGGCCTTCGCGCAGGCGCGCGGCCTTCTTGGCGTAAACGAGTCGGAGCCTTTCTCGGTCGCCATCAGTGAGGTCATAGGCGAGCGGCCTGTAATCGAATTCGCTGAGCACGCCGCGTGCGATCGCCTTCTCCAGCGGAAAGCGGTACAGGGGCGGTCCCAGTTCACTGGTGATAAAGTCATTGCCCTGGGCGTCATAGGCGCGGTCTGGTGTGGCGCTGAGACCGACGCGCCAGCCGAATGCGGCATGCTGACCGGCAAGGCTCGCAACCAGACTCGGCGTACCGAGCCCATGTACCTCGTCGTGGATAATGAGCGCTTTGGCCTCGATCCGGTCAGGCAGACGCACGAGCAGACGGGCGAGCTGTCCGCGTGAGACGACGATGAGCGTCTTTTCTGGATCAACGAGGAAATCGCCCATCTCGTGATAACGACCGAAATGGCGGTAGATCAGCCATTTTGGACCGCCGTCCAAACTCCAGGCGTCGAGTTCCCCCGCCCATTGCTCGAGCAGGTCGGTCCCTTCCATGGTCACGATGGCGCAGTTGATCGCGCCTTCGGACACGAGATGGCTTAGTATCTTGATCGCCGTCCGTGTCTTTCCGGTGCCGGTCGCCATTTCTAGAATACCTGCGGGATTCTCCAGAAAGGCCGCCACCGCCTCGTCCTGATGTCGCCAGCGCGGATCGGCTTCTTCGGGTTTGTCGGCTATTTCCTTCAGAGTGGGCTCGACGAACGGCCAGTCGGCGTTCTGGCGCAGCCGGTCAAGAATCTTGGCCGATGGCTCAACGACGGCGAGTCCGGCGGCTTCGCCGGCCCAAGTTTCGTCAAACTGCTCGGCCTTGGTCGCGACGCGATCTTGTTCGCCTGGGAGCCAATCGCAATAGACATCTATGCTTTCGTAGTTCCTGCTGTGGCCGCCGCTTGTCTCGTTCGCCGAGCCGGTAAATGCGATCCTGCCGCCGCCCTCCAGATCGAAGATCCCGAACTTCTCATGGAAGATGCCCGGTTCATCGAGGTGCTCTGGAAAAGCGAATTTGAGCTGCAGCCGGTCATTGGCGATGAGCCATGCGAAGACGCGCGCGCGGATCGCCGTGTCGTTGGGTGACAGCGCAAGCTTGGCAATTTCCTCGAGGATGCGATCGACGACAGTCGCCCGGTACGCCGCACGGGCTTGATCGTTGTCCAACGTTGTCAGGATGCGCCGATCCGCTTCGGATATCATCGGGGACGAGATGAGGCGGATGGATAGCATCCTGAGCGCTGCCCGCGGAAGGCCGTCGATCCAAGCGAGCAAGGCCGTACTGGAAAAATATCCCGCAGCGCGCCGGTAGGTGCTCGCCTCGCGGATGCACGGCGCGAAAAAGTCGTCGGCTAGGCTGTCGCGGCCGCTCCGGTAGTGGCTCTTCGGATGAAAGCCTGTGTGCTCAACCCCCTTAGTCATCCACGCCCCGATGCCGCATCATTCCTCAAGCAGCCACTGTAGCAGGTCCTCGCGCTTCTGCCTCTCGGCAGACTGGCGGCTCTCGGCCATGATGGCGTCGAGCGGATCGATCGCAATGGTCGGCGAAGCAATGGGGCTGCGTACAGAGCTGTCGAACATCCCAGCGAGACGGCCGGCCTCCGGCCAGCTGTCCATCCCAGCGGCCGCGGCTCGTATCTCGTCCTGCAGACTCGGTCCCATGCCCCGGTCCCAGGCGAGGGCTCCAGTCGAGGAGAGTTCGCAGATCATCTGCACGCGCAAATCCCCCGCACGTTCGGTCACCCGGTGAGGGCTCTGCCAGGTGGAGGGGGCGGCGCTCTCGCTACGCAGCGCACCGAGGGCAAGCAGGATTGCCATGACGGACGCGCCAGCATGGCTATCGATCCGCCGTCCCGCCATTCGGTTCACCGCCATCCAGTTGAGGTCGCCGGCATTCCCGGCTTCGATGCAGGCCGCGAGAAGACGGTCCAATTCGGGTCGGGTAAAGGCATCATGACGTAGGGCGTCTGCAAGTTGGAAACGGCCTTCACGCCGCGCGAGTTCCTGCCAGTGCGCGCGCTCGGATGTGGAGATGGGCCACGCGTCAATGTCCGCGACGGCAAGCAGCGAACGGAAATTCTCCGGCGCGCCGTGATGGCGGCCCCAGCGCGCGAGCGCGTATTCGCCCTCGGCGGACCAGAGGGGAAACACATTGCGGCGCTCGCCCGCGCGTCGCGCAAGCGCCAGTAGGCGTAGCTGACTATTTTCGAGGAGATAGGGCGGAGGGCTGGAGAGCAGGTCTTCGGGCGGAGGCACCTGATGGCGCAGGCCATAAACACCCGGGAGGAATCGCGCGAAGAGATGGGGATTGCTGAGTAAGGTCGGCCCGATGCTGTTTGGCGAGCGCCCCGGTGGAAGGATGTCCTCCGCATTCTGGTAGAGGGTCAATAGGCGCTCGGGCCCACGGCGCTCCAGGGCGACGACCAGCGACTCTGCACAGGTTTCGCCATCGTCGTCCGCATCGGATCCGGCATTCGCCGGCTGGTCCTCATGCAGGCGCGCCGGCCGATCATCTAGAATGACGGGGGCGCCGCAGGCTCCGATACCAAACCAAACATGATCGAACGTCTCGATGAAGAGATGCGGCGCCGCGTGCATAACGATGTCCACGTCGCGCGCGGAGCAAGGGTCGGATGGACACAGCTGATGATAGAGCTGGATCAAACGCTCGGCGCAGAGTGGCACGGCGGCCGAAGCCAATACGCGGTGTAGACCAATCGCACGGCGCATCCGCCGTCCCGGCTTCGACTGGACGACATAGCCCTGATCAAGCTCAAGGCCGAGTTCGATCCTGAGCGCTGCTTCCAGATGAAGCGGCATGTCGGCACCGCCCGCTTCGGAGAAGGAGCGCGGCAACGGCCAGTTCAGAAAAGCGCCGAGGTCGGCTGCGGCTGACTTGGTCAGCTCCGGATCGACCGGCGTGCCGAACCAGCCATGGGCCGCGCGCGTCGACTTGGCCGACAGCCAGTTGCCCGGTGCCGTCCCGGTCAGCTCCAATGCGAGCTGAATGGTGCCATCGAGTTTGCGCAAGGCGGGGTCCATTTGTTTGTCGGAGATCCATCCGCGGCCTTCGCTGATCTGCAGCCAGGCGTCGGGCGACGCCGATGTGACAAGGTCAGCGAACGGAACGCGCCGCATTCGAACCCGCATGCGCTGCAGAGCCCGCTTTTCGATCTGGCGAATCCGCTCGCGTGTCACTCCATAGTCCGCTCCGATTTCCTCAAGCGTTTCAGGTGCCGCGTGCCCTAGGCCGAATCTGCGCTCGACGATCAGACGATCCCGCGCCTCGCATTGGCCGAGCAGCCAGTTGAGACACCCGGCAAGCGTCTCAAAATGCGGCACATCATCGGCCGCATCATCAGCGTCGTTTGGTTGTTCCTCACCGAACAGGGCTTCGTAGGTTCGCGCGATTTGCGCCTGCGCGACGCCATTCTCGGCCAGCAGCCGCGGTGTAAGCCGCCGCACCAGGCGCGCCATTTCCTTGACGGATGTCCTGCCAATGTTCAGCCGTCGCTGAAGCGCTGCGAGGAAGTCGTCGAGCGCGAATGCGACAGCACTGAAGCGCATCGTGCGGAGTTCGGGAGCGGCCAGTCCGTGCTCGAGCCGGGCCGACAGAAGCTCGCCTTCGATGGCTTGGACGAGGGAGAGGTGTCCGATCGCTCCAAGTATTTCTTGCGGGCTAGGACCATCTTCAGCCGGCGCGATCATTTCTGTTGGAGCAGCGTTGGCTTCGGCCGCCGCCTTGACGAGGAGATCGAGCTCGCGTGCTGTCTTCGCGCCAAAATGCCGGACGTTGCGCATCATGATTGGCACTGCCGTCGGGCCCGCGGCCAGATAGTCGCGAACAGATAGGAACGGCAGTGTGCCGGCTTCGGCCGTGGCCACGATCGAATTGCGCAGCCGCACGGACGTGTCATTGGCGAGCACAAGCTCCACCAGGTCAGGCGAGGCGTCACCCGGCGAGCGCTCGATGGGGGATTTGGAAATCGCAAGTTGCGACTCGGCGGGCTTGAAGGTCGCACCGGTCTCGGCGAACCACGTGCGTGGCAGCGCGCTGCTCATTACACGTGCGCCAAGCTCATGCGGCGCTGCGCTCGCTGGTGTTCAGGCTTTCCAGGAAGCGGTCATAGAGGCGGCCTACGAAGAATATCCGCGCTGGCCGGCCCTTGCCGCGTTCGGAGGGATGCCGGTCGACGATCGCCCCGGCAAATTTATGGAGTATTGCTACGGTCACGACGTCGGCGGAGGCCGGATTCAGGGCATATTCCGCGCTGTCGATGGATTCCAGATAGCGGTTAAACGCCTCGATCCTGCTGGCTGCCACGGCTGGTTTGAGCGCCTCCTCTCCGAGCGACGCAATGAGCTTCGGTATCGAGTTGAGCCCCTGCTGGACAATCTCATCAAACGCCTGACCAGCGTTAACTGACAGGTCTGCTTCCGGAAAATGGGGCCTCACTCGCGCCACAAAATCATGGACGTCAACGAAATCCCCGACATTTTCCTGCATCCGCGCGGCGTTAGCGGCGAGCAACCGCGTGATCGCGGCATCACCGGAGCGAGTCAGGTGACCGAGAGCCTCGAGCAGCCCCTTTTCCGCTTCGCCGGGGCGCCCGCCCTCCGGCTTGTAACCGATGTCGTGCTCGATTTCGTTCCAGACGTGCGCCATCATCGAGCACACCTGAATCTCGCAGCTTGTTCCCCGCAAATTCTCATAATGGCCCACCAGATCGTCTTCCCGAAGGAAGACCTGGCAATGAGTGGCTCGATAGAATTGGTAGCTGTTGACGGCGAGCTTGTCCTTCTTGTCGACGAACACCGCCGCACTGGCCTCGCCCTCGAACAATTTCCTGATCTCATCGGTGACCCGGCGCTCATCCTCCGGCCTATAGGTGGCGATGCGGACGCCTGCGAAGTCCCCGACGCCGGCGAACACTTCATCGACACTCGAATAATTCTTGTCTGGCCGACGCGCGAAGCGCGTCAGCTTACCCTCGAAACTTCGGACAGTCTTGGTCCTGAATGTCACCTGCGCCCGGATCGCGTTATCTTCTACGATACTCGACCGGCAAATGTCCGACACTCGTGCAGCCAGCTTTAGGTAACGATCCCGTTCGCGATCGTAGCGGGCGACCGCATCGCGTATTACTTTCTCGGCTATCGGCACGCAATCCCCTCCTACTCGATATTTGATCAAAGAGCGTAGCGAGTCGATACCAGGATCGCGGATCTGTGAGGTGATCGCGTCCGGTTGGACCGTTTGGCGGCGGAGTTAAGCTTGGTTCTGATTTTCGTTAGGCCACCAGCCTCTGCATCGTGTCGCTCCCGTATGTTCTCGTGGCGCATGCACCCGGCCAGGGTCGAATTGGGTGGCCGCATGTTACAGTGCCTGCCCCGCCGTTGGCGCAGGTCGCAAGACCTCAAACCGATCAAGCCTACCCCTCGCTCAGACCTGCTACGGAATGTAGTGCTGGAAAAGTTCGTCCATTTGACGTACGTGTGGAGTTGGAGGTGTCATGGCCACGACAGCAAAACACAACCGGCGGCTTCGGGAAGAGCGACTCGGGTTTCGGGTGGACGAGCCGACCAAAACTCTGATCGACGGGCGGCTCAGCTAGAACGGCGCAAGCTGACCGACTTCTGCATGACCGCCCTTACGGACGCTGCCCGGCGGACGATCGCGGAGCATGAGACGCTCGCTCTATCCGGGCGGGACCGCGTCGTCTTCTTCGATGCCCTGGTCAATCTTCCGGCGTCGAGCGAGCGGCTCCAGCGGGCGTTTGCGGAGCATAACCGCCGGGTCGTGCCGTGAATGGCGAAACGGCCATCCGAAGATCTTCGCATCGTACTGCTCGGGGACGAGCACGACCGGGGCAGCTTTGCGTGTGGGGTGGAAAGCCTGGGTCACTATCTCCAGACCCAGGCCGGCCAGGACGTGCGTCGGAAGGCGAATGCCGTGTTCATCTTGAGCGAGACCGGCGAGCCGACTCGGGTCCTCGGCTACTATACTATTTGCGCCGTGCCGATTTCCCAAGGCGATGTGCCGGAGATGGCGCGCAAGCACGTTCCACGCTACCCGCTGGTGAATGCCACCTTGATCGACCGGCTGGCCATCTCAAAGGACAGGCATGGACAGCGTCTGGGCGCGATCCTTTTGGCCGACGCGCTCCAGCGGGCGTTTGGAACCGCCAAGACGGTCGGGTCCTCGATGGTGATCGCCGATGCTGTGGACGAGGCGGCCGCCAGTTTCTATGCGGCGCATGGATTTGTGCGGTTGCCAGACTCGCTGCGGCTGGTGCTGCCAACGCGTCTAGTAGACGGGAGCGCTGAACGATGAGGTTCGGATCTGCCTCGCAGCCAGCACGGGGGAAGCGCCCAGGGAAGCAAAATTGCCGTCGCTTTGGCCTCCAGGGAAGCACAGACGCGCCCAAAGCGAGCCCTCTTAATCGAGCGCGACGTCTCGCATTGTGGTCTGTCGTGCAGGCGACAAACGGTGGTTTGGGGAAGCTGGCCATGCCGAAGGCGACCCAAAGCCCGCTACTTCGCGCTTTCCGCCGCTTCCCCCCTGCTTCCCCGATTTTCGCGCCGAGGTCGGGGAAGCAAAGAACACCCCGCAGGGCGTCTTTTAACCGTTTGATTTCCTGGAGAAAATCTGGAGCGGGCGAAGGGATTCGAACCCTCGACCCCAACCTTGGCAAGGTTGTGCTCTACCCCTGAGCTACGCCCGCGCTCCGATCAGGTCGCGGGTTCTAGGCGGGATCGTTGGCGAATGCAAGCGCCTTTCCCCCGAACCTTTCGCCATCCCGTACCCACCGGTATACAGAACCCAGAACCACGGCAGGGAAACCAGAACGATGCGCCAGATGACCCTTGTCGGCTTCCTGCAAGCGCAGAACTGCACCAACTTCGTCGGCTCCTGGCGCCACCCCCTGGCGCGGCAGGATTTCACGACCGCCGAATATTACCGCCGCGTCGGCCGAGCCCTCGAATACGGAAAATTCCACCTCGGCTTCTTCGACGACCGCCTGGCGATGCCTGACCTGTTCGGCGGCGACCACGCCCACACCGTCGCCAACGGCATCCGCTGCGTCAAACTCGACCCCATCACCATCCTGACCGTCATGGGCATGGCCACCGAACGCCTCGGCCTCGGCGCCACCTTCTCCACCACCTATTTCGAGCCGTTCCACGTCGCCCGGGTCTTCGCCACGCTGGATCTCGTCACCGACGGCCGGGCCGCGTGGAACATTGTCACCTCGATGAACGACGGCGAAGCCCTGAACATGGGCCACGCCTCCCACGGCGAGCACGACCGGCGCTACGACCGCGCCGACGAGTTCCTGGAGGTCGTCATGGGCCACTGGGACGCCTGGGAAGACGGCGCCATCGTCGCCGACCGCGAAACCGGGCTGTTCGCCCACCCCGAAAAGGTCCATCGCCTCGACCACAAAGGCGAATTCTTCAACTCCCGCGGCCCCTTTACCGTCCCAAGGTCCGCCCAAGGCCACCCCGTCCTGATCCAGGCAGGCCAGTCCGGCCGAGGCCAGCGCTTCGCCGCCCGTTGGGCCGAGTGCGTCTTCGTCGCCTATCACAGCCTGACCCAGGCGCAGCGCGATTACGCGTCCTTCAAAACCCAGGTCGAAGCCGCCGGCCGCGATCCGGACAAGACCTTCGTCTGCGCCGGCGTCTACCCCGTCGTCGCCGAAACGCGGGCCGAGGCCGAAGACCAGGCCGCCCTCATCGACTCGCTCCCCAAGGAAATCGACAGCCTGTCCCTGCTGTCCGAGGTGTTGAATTTCGATTTCGCCAAACAGCCGATCGACCAGCCGTTCACCCAGGAGCAGATCGACAGTTGGACCGGCGTGCAAGGCATGCGCGACCGCATCCGCCGGGAACTCGGCAATCGCCTGCCGTCGCCGCGCGATTTCATCAACATCACCCGTCGAGGCACCTTCCACGACCACCCGCGCTTCATCGGCAGCCCGAAAGACGTCGCCGATGGGCTGGAGGAATGGTTCTCCACCCGCGCCTGCGACGGCTTCGTGGTCGCCGCCTCCCACGTTCCCGGCGCGTATGAGGATTTCTCCCGCCTCGTTGTCCCCGAATTGCAACGCCGTGGGCTGTTCCATACCGACTACACAGGGGCTACGCTGCGGGAGAACCTTGGTCTCGACCGGCCCGCGGTCGGGGCCTGGCGCTGACGGGCCTCTGCTTCAACAACCGACGGAAGGAAACGCGGATGAAACTCTATTACGCACCAGGCGCTTGCTCGATCGGCATCCATGTGCTGCTGGAGGAAATCGGCAAGCCTTACGAGACGGCTGCTGTGAACCTGCGTGAAGGCGAGCAGTACAAGCCGCCGTTCGCCACTGTGAACCCGAAATCGAAGGTGCCCACCCTGGCCCGCGACGACGGCTCTGTCCTCACCGAATTCCCCGCCATCGCCTACTGGCTGGCCAAGTCCAATCCCTTCGCCAACTTGCTGCCGGACGACATCGACCAGCAGGCGCACGCGCTGGAACTGCTGGATTACGCCGTCGCCACCATCCACATGCAGGGCTTCGGCCGGCAATTCCGCGCCGCCAATTTCACCCCCAGCGCGGCGGATGAGGAAGCCGTGAAGACCAAAGGCAAGGAAATCGCCGAAAAAGGCTTCGCCCTCATCGACAAGGCGCTGGAAGGCAAGGAGTACGCGGTCGGCAAATTCTCCATCGCCGACGCCGCAATCTTCTATGTCGAGTTCTGGTCGAAGCGTGTCGGCATCGCCTTGCCGGCGAACTGTGCCGCACATCTGGACCGCATGATGGCACGTCCCGCCGTCCAGCGCGTGCTGAAGCAAGAAGGTCTGGCCTGATCCGATGAGCGCCCCCCCTGCCGACAGGCTGCACCCCGTTGCGTTCTGGTTCCTGCGCCATGGTGAGACCGACTGGAACGTTCAAAATCTGTCGCAGGGGGCCGTCGATATCCCGCTGAATGAGACCGGGCTGGCGCAGGCCCGGTCTGCCTCACTGCTGCTGCGAGGGAAGGGGATTCGCCACCTGATCTCCTCTCCGCTGTCGCGTGCCCGGGTCACCGCCGAAATCGCTGGTGCCGAACTCGGTCTACCGGTGCAGATCGACGAGGGTCTGCGGGAAGTGTCGTTCGGCGTCCAGGAAGGCACGCCGATGGCTGATTGGGGGTTTCAGCAGTGGGTGGATGGGCTGCTGACGCCCGAGGGCGCTGAAAGTTTCCCCGCCCTGACAGCCCGATCGGTTGCCGCCGTCAACCGCTGCATCGCTCGGCCGCCGGTGGTGCTGGTGGTGGCGCATGGCGCGGTGTTCCGAGCGCTGCGTGGCGCGATGGGGCACGAGCCGAACGTGCGCACCCGGAACGCGGTGCCGGTGTGGTGTGAGCCGCCGACAGACGGCTCCGGGCGCTGGGGTGTGACCTACGCGGATTGAGGGGTCAGTACGGATCCCCCACGAAGATAAACGTCGTGCCGGTCACGATCGGCGCGCTGGCCCCGACAAACGACACGTTGGCGCCCTTGACCTGGCGTGATCCTGCACGTCCCGACGCCTGCAATGCGCCTTCAATGATGTGCCACAGGCCGTGGATACGGCCGGTGCCCAGGCTGCCGCCGAATGTGTTCAGCGGCAGTTCGCCGTCGAGTTCGATACGACCGTCCTGAATGAAATCCAGTGCCTCGCCTTCCTTGCAGAACCCGTACGATTCCAGACCGTAGATGACGGAGGCGGAGAAGCCGTCGTAGATCTGCGCCACGTCGACATCCTTTGGGCTGAACCCGGACCGTTCCCAGGTCAGCTTGGCGGAGCTGCTGCCGCCTTCCATGTAGCTGGACAGGCTGCCGATGCGGCCGGCGGTTTCGAAGTGCAGCCGCTGGCCGTAACCGGCGATATAGGCGGGTTTCGGCTTCAGGTCCTTCGCCCGGTCCGCCGTCGTCAGCACGATGGCGACCGCCCCTTGCACCGGGATGTCGCAGTCGAACAAACAGAACGGATAGGCGACCATGCGGGAGGCGAAATAGTCCTCTCGAGTCAGCGGCGTGCCGTAAAAATACGCATGCGGATTATGCTGCGTGTGCTTGCGTTGCGTCACGGCGAGGGTCGCCATCTTGTCGCGTGTCTGATTGTTACGCTCCAGCCAGCGTGTATAGGCAACTGCCATGCCCTGGCCGGGACCGCCGAAGCCGTAGGGGGCGGTGAACTGGGCAGCGCCCTGGGCCTGCGCCCCGGGCAGGTTCTGGTATGTGCCCTTGGGATTGTGCATCGCCCGCCACACCACGGCGTATTTGCACACGCCGGCGAGCAGCGCGTTCACCGCCTGCTGCACAGCCCCGCCGATATTGGTCGTGCCCACCTGGATGTGCCAGGTCAGCGACGGCAATTTCAGCATCGCCATCATGCAGTTGACGGAGACGATGGAGATGCCGTCGACCTCGGCATGGCCGGTCGCCGGCAGCTCCGGATAGGTCGCCAGACCATCGATGTCCGACATCTCCAGCCCCGAATCCGCCACCGCGTCTTTCACAGCGGCAAGCGCATGCGCGGCAAGCGGAATGTCGGCGGACCGGGAGACCTTGGAATAGCCGACGCCGCTGATGGCGATTTTGCAACGATTGTCCCACATGTCGGTTCTCTCCCCTAAACCGCGAGACGGAATTGCGGCAGCGTAATATCGTCGTTCAGTTTCTCGAAGATGACCTCGACCCGCCGGCCGACTTTTGCCTCAGTGTAGTTGGATTCCAGCAGATTGCCGGCGAGCAGCGCACCGGGTGCGTCATCCAGTTCCACCACGATGCTGGCATAGGGCACGACGGAAGCGAAACGTTTGTCACCCGTGTGATACATGATGGTGTAGGCATAGATCGTCCCCGCGCCGCGCACAGCCTCGAATTTCAGGTCGATTCCCATGCATTGGACGCATGTCGCATACGGCGGATGCTGAAAATGCCCGCAACTCTGGCACCGTTGCAATTCCAGGGAATTCCGCTTGGCGGCATCCCAGAACGGCTTGGTCCATTCGTTGGGGACCGGGATCGGCCTCGTCACCTTGCTCCAGTCACTCATTGTCTTTCTCCCCTTACGCCGCCCCGACCGCTTTGTTTTCGATCAGGCTGTCAATCTCGGCCGGCGCATACCCCGCCTCACGCAGCACCTCCCGCGTGTGCTCGCCCAGCCCGGGCGCCAGACGGCGAACCCCGGCAGGGCTGGCGGAAAACCGAGCGGGCGGGCGGGCCTGGCGGATTTTGCCCTCGGTCGGATGCTCTACCTCTTCGAACAATCCCACTGCTTTCAGATGCGGCTGTTCGGCGACCTCTGTCAGCTTCGTGAACGACGTGTGCGGCACGTCGATCCGCAGCAGCAATTCCTCCCATTCCGCCGTGGTCCGGCTGGGTGCGATATCGCGCATCCGGTCGTAGATTTTGTCGATGTTCCTGGCGCGTAACACTGGGTCGCGCACCGAAAATTCCTCGATACAATCTGGATGTCCGACGGCCTCGAAGAAAGCGCACCAGTTGGCGCCGGAATAGGGCAACATGGTCAGCCAGCCATCCTTGGTGCGGACGGGGCGGCGGGCTTTCATGCGCTTATAACCGGACGGCCCGATGGGCGGCACAAAAGCATGGCCGCCGAACATCTCGATACTGTTGAACGCCGCCAGCGTCTCCAGCATCGGCACCTCCACCATCTGCCCCTCGCCGGTGCGTTCCCGGTGCAGCAGCGCGGCGGTCACAGCGGAGGTCAACGCCATGCCGCAGATCTTATCGCCAATCAGGCTGGGAACGAAGGCCGGCTCCTCATCGGTACCCATGGCAGAGGCGAAACCGGAGGCGGCCTGAATGATCTCATCGAAGGCCGGGCGCGCCCGCCAGGGACCGTCCTGGCCGAAGCCGGTGGCGACCGCGTAGATGATCTTCAGGTTGAGTTCCTTGCAGGTCTCGTAGCTGAAGCCAAGGCGGGCGAGGCCGGCGGGCCGGATGTTGCTGACCAGCGCGTCGGCGGGGGCAA
>NZ_LMUJ01000050.1:14065-26345 GCF_009765975.1 Acidisphaera sp. S103
GTGCTTCAGATCGAGCGCCAGGCTGCGCTTGTTGCGGTTCACCGCCATGAACTGGCCGGTCATGCCGCGGTTGCGGAACTGACCGGAATGGCGCCAGGTGTCCCCGGTCAGGCTCTCGATCTTGATGACCTCGGCGCCCCAGTCGCCCAGTGTCTGGGTGCCGAACGGGCCGAACAGCACGCTGGTCAGGTCGAGGATGCGGTAGCCTTTCAGCGGCCCGGCTGGATGGCCCTTCGCGGGTTCGGTCATTGTGGTTCGGTCCCTTGGTCGGTTCCGCCCCAGAGTAAGCAAAGTGATGGGATGTGGCGACAGGGCGGGCGGGTCTGGGCGATCCGCCGGATTGGCATAGCTGCCTGCCACGCCGCGATGCGGGGGATGGGGCCTGCCGGCTAAAGGCGCCTGTCATGGTGGGCGAAGGCCTGCCATCCATGGCTTTCCGAGACCAGCACAGCAAGTCGTGGATGGCAGCCCTTCGCCCACCATGACGATGAGAGCTGGCGACGCCGGATCAGGCGTTTGCTTCGCCTTCCGCCAGCACCGGCACTGCGGACGCGGCGGCCGGCTGCGACACATACCAGTAAGCCACGCCCATGAACCCAGCGCCGCTGGCGATGTTGCCCAGGGTGACCCAGACCAGATTGTGAACCATGCCGGTGATGCTGATCGTATCGGGGTGATTGCCGATCAGCGCCAGCGTCAGAAGCGTCATGTTGGCCACACTGTGCTCATAGCCGCAGGCGATGAACGCGAACAGGCACCAGAAAATGGCGATGCATTTCGCCGAGTCGCTGGTCATGCGCGCCGCCATCCACAGCGCCAGGCACACCAGCCAGTTGCACAGCACCGCTCGGGCGAACAGCGCCGCCGCGGGGGCAGCCATCTTCGCGGCGGCCATATCGAACAGGAACGTGCTCTTGCCGAACAGCAACGCGCCTCCACCGGCCTGCGCGAACAGCAGCGCCAACAAGACCGACCCGACCAGATTGCCCAGCCAGGACATGACCCACACACCGGCGAGGTCCCGCCAGCCGGTGCGGCCTGTCAACGATCCCTGCGTCATGTACATCGTCAGACCGGTGAACAGGTCCGATCCGGCAAACACCACCAGCGTCAGCGCGATGCCGAATGACGTGCCCATCACCAGCTTGCGCCACGCCGGATCGATTTCATTCCCCAAGGTGAAGATCAGGATGATGCCCAGGCCGACATAGGCGCCGGCCATCATCGCGCTGACGAAAAAACCCGCCGGCCGCTGCCGCAGAAGTTGTGCCTTGGCAACGGCGATGTCGGCGAATCGTTCGATGGTTTCATTGTACATGGCGCTGACTCATTCCGTGGCTAGAAGGGGTGGCACGCGATCTACCGGGTCGGCGACAGCCAGATCTCGCCGTCGATCACCCGCACGGGCAATTTCGGCGTGCAGCCGATATCGGGCGCCACGGCTTCGCCGCTTTCCAAATCGATCACCCAGCTATGCAGCGGGCAGGCAATCTGATGGCCATGCACAATTCCCTCGGACAGCGGCCCCTGCTTGTGCGGGCAGCGGTTCAGCACCGCGAACACGCTGTCGTCACGGCAACGGAACAGCGCGATGTCGCCTTTCGTGGCGGGCAGCACACGGGCACCCAGCGGAACGATATCATCCAGCCGGCAGACGCGGACCCAGTCCGTGGCGGTAGCGATCATCGTCAGCCCAGTACCGCCAGCGGGGTGAATTCATGCGCATCGACACCGCGCTTGCCGCGTTCCGCCCAGGGATCGTCCTGCAGGTAGCTTTGGGCAACGCGGAAGCGCTGCTGCAGGGCTTGGCGGCCGGCCTCGTCCTCGACGATACGTTTGCGCACGTACTCGATGCCGACCCGCTCGATCCATGGCGCCGTGCGGTCCAGGTAGCGGGCTTCCTCCCGATAAAGCTGCATGAACGCCGCGGCGTATTCCAGCACTTCGGCCTCGGTCGCCACGTGGCACAGTTTGTCGGTGCCGCGCAGTTCGATGCCGCCATTGCCACCCACCAGCAAATCGAAGCCGGATTCGACGCAGATCACGCCGAAATCCTTGATCGATGCCTCGGCGCAATTACGAGGACAACCGGAAACGCCCATCTTGAACTTGTGCGGCGTCCAGTTGCCCCAGGTCAGCCGCTCCAGCATCTTCCCCAACGTCGTGGAATCCTGAGTGCCGAACCGGCACCATTCCAGACCGACACATGTCTTGACGGTGCGCAGCGATTTTCCGTACGCGTGCCCCGACACCAACCCCGCGTCGCTCAACGCGCTCCAGACCGCCGGCAGATCCTGCTTTTTGATGCCGTAGAGACCCAGGCGCTGACCGCCGGTGATCTTCACCTCCGCGACGTTATACCGCGTGGCGACAGCAGCGATGGCGGCCAGCTCGCCGGGCGTCGCGGTGCCGCCCCACAGCCGCGGAATCACCGAGTAAGTACCATCTTTCTGGATGTTGGCGTGCATTCGCTCGTTGACGAACCGCGACCGGCTGTCGTCCTGGTATTCCCCCGGCCACGCACACAACAGGTAGTAATTCAACGCCGGCCGGCAGGATGCGCAGCCATCAGCGTTGCGCCAGCCCATCTTTGCCCGCACCGCGTCCTGGGTCTTCAACCCCTGGGCGACGATCGCCGACCGCACCTCCTCATGCGTGCGGTCGGTACACTTACAGACCGTCGGGATGGCCGGACCGCTGACCTCGATCCCCAGCGTATCGGCCAGGATCTGGCGCACCAGCGGCGCGCAGGTGCCGCAGGACGCGGACGCCTTGGTATGAGCCTTCACCGCGTCATAGGTCGTCAGGCCCTTCGCCTTGATTATCTCGACGATGGTGCCCTTGCAGACCCCGTTGCAGCCGCAGACCTGCATATCGTCGGGCATCGCCGCGACATCCAGCGCCGCCGGACCACCTGCCGCCTGGGTCACCGCCTGACCTAGAATCATCCGGTCCGCGAAGTCGGAGACATCGGTCTGCCGGCGGATCAAATCGAAATACCAGGCCCCGTCGTTGACATCGCCGTACAGCACGGTCCCGACGACCTTGCCGTCACGCATCACCAGCTTGCGATAGGCGCCACGGCGCGCGTCGCGCAGCACGACTTCGTCCTCGTCTTCACCCGCCGCCAACTGTCCGGCCGAGTAAACATCGATCCCGGTGATTTTCAGCCGTGTCGCGGTGGCCTGCGCCGCGTACGACAATGTTTCGCCACCCGCCAGATGATGTGCGCAGACACGAGCCATGTCCCAGATCGGGGCGACGAGTCCAACGACCTGGCCACGATGTTCGGCGCATTCGCCGATCGCGAAGATATCGGGGTCCGAGGTGCTCATGTTGTCGTTCACGACAATGCCGCGATTGACCTCCAGCCCGGCGGCGCGGGCGAGGTCGGTTTCCGGGCGAATGCCGATGGCAACGACCACCAGGTCGGCCGGTGCCTCCCGCCCATCCGCCAGGCGAACGCCGGTGACACGCTCCGTTCCGGTGACTTCCTCGGTCTGGCCGTTGGTGAAAAACGCAATGCCGCGTTCGGTCAGATCGCGCTGCAGCAGGCGGCCGGCGGTCTCATCCAACTGCCGTTCCATCAGCGTCGGCATCAGGTGGATGACCGCAACCTCCATGCCCCGCCGCTTCAATCCCCATGCCGCCTCCAGCCCCAACAACCCCCCACCGATCACCGCCGCTCGGCGATACCGGCTGGAGGCATCGATCATGGTGTCGACATCCTTGATGTCGCGGAATGCGCAGACACCCGGCAGGTTCAGGCCAGGGATCGGTGGCACGATCGGCTTGGAGCCGGTGGCCAGCAACAACCGATCGTAGCCGACAGTCAGCCCGCTGCGTGCCGTCACCGTCCGGGCAACCGCATCGATCGCCATGACCGCATCGCCGGCGTGCAGCACGATGTTGTTCTCGTCATACCAGGACCGAGGATTGATAACGATGTCGTCGACCTGTTTTTCGCCCGCCAGAACCGATGACAGCATGATGCGGTCGTAGTTGACGTGCGGTTCGGCGCCAAAGACGGTGACGTCGTACCGCGCCGGATCGAGCTTCAGCAGTTCTTCGACGGTTCTCATCCCCGCCATGCCGTTGCCGATGACAACCAGGCGTTCCCGGCTGGTCGCTGATTCAAGTGGCAGCATCATTCACCATGATTGCAATGCTGCATCGGCGCTGATGCACGCGGAGTTTCAGGACCATGGCGTCCCGGCGCCCAAACGGCGGCCCGGTGTCACCCCTATCCGACGCCATTGCCGGTACAGGGTGACAAGCGCGTTAAGGCGCGGTCGTGGAACTTTCAAGCAAATCCCATGCCATCGACAGGAATCGTAATTTCCTGCCCAAAATCGCGCAATAACGAGTGCCCATACGACGGATCGGTCGAAAATGATCAAATAATGTGCGGTGTCACCTATTAGTTGGGCAGTTATCGCGGCTGCCTCCACCGCCCAAAACGAGAATGACGGCTGGTCGGCACCGCCGATCGGTCAGTGTTCGTGGCCATCAGGGTGCGCTAGGTTCCCGCGATCAAACCACCAAGGGCACCCCATGACGGACAACAGCGACCCCGTATCCGACCGCCGCGAAATCCGCGACCTTCTGGAAAACTGGGTCGTCTGGCGCGATGCCGGCCATTGGGACCGCTTCCGCACCGTCTGGCACGACGACGGAGTCATGATGGCGACCTGGTTCCAGGGCACCGCCGACGAATTCATCCGGGTCAGCAAGGAAGGCTGGGAAAAAGGCGTCAGCATCCTGCATTTCCTCGGCGGCATCTCGATTGATCTCACGCAAAACCGAGCGGTGTCGCAGACCAAGATGACGATCTCCCAGCGCGGCGATGTGGAGGGCGTTCAGTGCGACATCGTCTGCACCGGCCGCTTCTACGACTTCCTGGAAAAGCGCGACGGGCGCTGGGGCATGGTGCTTCGGCAGCCGATCTACGAGAAAGACACAATGGTCCCCGTCAGCCCCTCGGCGAGGCTGGAACTGGACCCCAACCTGCTCATTCGCTTCCCCGTCGGATACCGTCATCTCGCGTATATCCAGACCCGCATCGGCTACACGGTAAAGCCCGACATGCCCGGCCTGAAAGGCCCCGAGGTCGAAGCTTTGTATGCGCGCGGCGCCAATTGGCTGGCCGGCGGCAGCCTGTAACGATGCTGTCGCTCGCACACCTGACCGTCCTCGACGCCCATCCGCTCGAACTGATCGATGCCGCCCTCGCCGGTGGTTTCGATGCGCTCGGTCTTCGCATCGTCGCGCCCATGCCGACCGACACGATCGTCCCGGTGATCGGCGACGAACCGCTGATCCGGTCGATCGAGGAACGCCTCGATGCCACCGGCCGCCGCATCTTCGATATCGAGGCGGTGTGGCTAATGCCGCACACCGATGTCGCCGCCTTGGAACCCGCCCTGGCCCTCGGCAGCCGGCTGGGTGCGAAACATCTGCTCGTCGTCGGCAACGACCCCGACGATGGCAGGCTGGCAGCCAATTTTTCCCAGCTTTGCGACCTCGCCGGCGGTTACGGCATTGGAGTCGCCCTGGAACCCATTCCCTACGTCCAACTAGCAACGCCGTCCCAGGGTCTGGCCCTGCTGGAAAAAACCCGCAAACCGAACGCAAAGCTGCTGATCGACGCACTGCATCTCTATCGATCCGGTGCCAACCCCGCCGACCTGGCCGCGATCGATCCGTCCTTGTTCCCCTACATCCACCTCTGCGACGCCACCGCAACGCCGCCGCCGCCCGAGGGCCTGCGCCCCGAAGGCCGCGGCGGCCGCTTCTACCCCGGTGAGGGCGAATTGCCGCTGGCAAGGTTCCTGCGCGCCTTCCCCGCCAACATTCCCATCGGCATCGAGGCACCCTGTGCCCGCTACGCCCATCTATCTGTGCTTGAACGCGCCCGCATCTGCGGCGCCGCCACGCGCGCGCTGCTCAGCGGAATCCGCGCGGTCTGAATAAGGAACCAGCATCATGTCCCTCGGTATCGAAGGCCACACCGCCATCGTCACGGGCGGCGCCCGGGGTATCGGCCTCGGCATCGCCCAGCGCCTGGCGAAAGAGGGCGCCCAGGTCATCCTCTGGGACCTCGACTTCGCCCCGTTCGATCCGGCAACGGCGGGTTTCCACCCGGTCCGAACCGATATCGTCGATGTCACCGACCTGGGCGCGATCCAGACGGCCGTCGCCGCGGCCATGGCTCAAACCGGCCGAATCGACATCCTGGTGAACAATGCCGGCATCAACGGGCCGATCCACGATGTGGTCGATTTGCCGGTGGATGTCTGGACCAGGATCCTGACGACCGACCTCACCAGCGTGTTCCTGTGCTGCCGGACGATCGTGCCGCACATGGTGGCGCGGGGATACGGGCGCATCGTCAACATCGCCTCGATCGCCGGCAAGGAGGGCAATGCCCGCGGCGCCGCTTACTCCGCCGCGAAAGCCGGCGTCATCGGCTTCACCAAGTCGCTGGCCAAGGAACTGGTGGAGACCGGCGTGCTGGTCAACGCCGTCGCGCCGGCGATCGCGGAGACCGATCTGTTCGCGCAGATGACGCCGGAGCACATCGCCACGATGAAGGCCAAAATCCCGATGAACCGGTTCGTGCGGATCCCGGAAATCGCGGCAACCGCCGTCTGGGCGGCGAGCCCCGAGTGCAGTTTCACCACCGGCTTCACTTACGATGTAACAGGTGGCCGAGCGACGTATTGACGGCGGCACCCCGTTCTTGGATCGGCGATCAGGCCGTCATGCCGCGCAGGGCATTGCTGCCGGGCGGTCCCAGCATGTCGGGGCCATAACGGTTCGGCCCCTGGTTGCCGGGGATGAACATGATGGCGATGGCGAAAAGCCAGCCGACATACGGGATAAGGGTGATGAGCATCGCCCAGCCGGTCCAACCGAAATCCCGGCAGCGCTGTGACCCCAGCGCCCAACCGGCGACCGCGGCTGGTATGCTGACCAGGCCGCCGACAATGAACCCGGCGTAGCTGTTGCTGGCATACGCCATCGCGCCGATGACGCACCACACCAGGACGATGATCGCGAAAACGAGCAATGACGCCAGGATATAGGATTTTCGGTTACGCCGGCCGCTGAAAGAAAACAAATCTTCCGTCACTGGCTTCGACATGGTCCGCCCCTGTTGGTTAATTTCAGCGTTGACGAATCGCCCTGTTTGTGAGCCTTGCATCCCGTTGATTTCGATGTCAACAGGAATTTGACTGCATAATAGTTATCGTTTCTAGCTGCCTCGGACCGGTGTCGTCGCGAATGCGTGACCGATCCGAACGGCTGGTCGAAACCACTTGGCAGCCGCCCCGGAACGCGTGCATTGTCGGCTCGTCCCAGGCACCCGCCGCGGGAGAGCAGCGGGCTACGCCCCGCCGCCGAAGGCGCAACCGGCCCCCGGAAACGCTCAGGCAAAAAGGACCGCGACGGGCAGGGATCTCTGGAAAGCCGAACCGCGCGCCAGCGAGGGGTTCGCACCGACGGAGTAAGGGGTCACACCCCCGAATCTCTCAGGTACCGTGACAGAGGGGGGTCATCGCCGCCGGCATCCCGCCGGTGGATGGCCCTGTCGCGGAGACTGCAAGCTTGG
Organism: Acidisphaera sp. S103; assembly: GCF_009765975.1. Lineage (GTDB taxonomy): Bacteria > Pseudomonadota > Alphaproteobacteria > Acetobacterales > Acetobacteraceae > Rhodopila. The sequence continues at coordinate 21,681 of NZ_LMUJ01000050.1, forward strand.
CTCAAAACGCCCCACCAGACGATGCCACACCCCTGCGTACCGTTCCCCTCGACCAATGGCATCGCCGTCACGGCGCCCGCATGGTGCCGTTCGCCGGCTATGCCATGCCGGTGCAATACGACATGACCGGCGACCTTGCGGCACGCTGCCGGGGCGGCGTGCTGGCCGAACATCTGCACACACGCGCCCATGCGGGATTGTTCGATGTGTCGCATATGGGCCAGGCCATCCTTGCCGGAACGGATGTGGTGACCGCACTGGAACGGCTGGTCCCCGGCGATATCGCCGGGCTGAAGCCGAACCGCCAGCGCTACACCCTGTTGACCAATGAAGCCGGCGGCATCATCGACGACCTGATGGTCGCCCGCCTGGACGAGGACCGGCTGTTCCTCGTGGTCAACGCAAGCCGCAAGGATGTCGACTTTTCCCACATTGCGGCCAATCTGCCGGACCATCTTACGCTGACTGCTCAACAAGACCGGGCACTGCTGGCCTTGCAGGGTCCGGAGGCTGTAGCCGTCATGGCGCGCCTGTCGCCGGACGCCGCCGCTTTGCCGTTCATGGGGATCGCTGCGGTCAGTCTGGGCGGCATCGATTGCCTGGTGTCCCGCTCCGGCTACACCGGAGAGGACGGGTTCGAGATATCCGTCCCCGCCGAACAGGCGGAGGCACTGGCCGACAAACTGATCGCCTATCCCGAAGTCGTTCCGATCGGTCTGGGTGCCCGCGATTCGCTGCGGCTGGAAGCCGGTCTCTGCCTTTACGGCAACGACATCGATGAACTGACCAGCCCGATCGAGGCCGGCCTGACCTGGGTCGTCGGCAAGCGCCGCAAGCTGGACTGGGATTTTCCCGGCGGCCTGCTGATGCGCGACCAGCTCGACAACGGCGTTACGCGCCGCCGCGTCGGCATCCGCCCGGATGGGCGAGCCCCCGCGCGCGCCCTGACCACCATCGTGGCGGACGATGGAACCGCGGCGGGCACCATCACCTCCGGCGGTTTCGGTCCCAGCGTGAACGGGCCGATCGCGATGGGCTATGTCCGCCGCGATCTTGCCGCCGACGGCACCAGACTGAACCTGATCGTGCGTGGCAAGACGATTCCCGCGACGGTCGTGCCAATGCCATTCACCCCCCACCGCTACACCCGCTGAGAAGGAACGTTCCATGGCCAATAAGAACGCGGATAAACGTTACACCAAAGACCACGAATGGGTCGTGCTGGACGGCGATATCGCCACGGTCGGCATCACCGACCACGCGCAGGAGCAGCTTGGCGATCTGGTCCATGTCGAACTGCCGGAACCGGAGCGCATGGTGGCGGAAGCCGAAGCCTGCGCCGTCGTCGAGAGCGTGAAGGCGGCATCCGACGTCTATGCGCCGCTGGCCGGCAAGATCGTCGAGATCAACGAAACGATCGTCGAGGATCCCTCCATCGTGAACAGCGACGCGGAAGGGGAAGGCTGGTTCTTCCGCCTTGAACTGGACGATCCCGACTCGTTCGAGGCGCTGATGGATCAGGACGCCTACGACGAATTCCTGGAGACGCTGTAAGCATGGACGTTCTGACCGAGTTGGCTGAACTTGAGGAAAACGACGGCTTCGTCCGCCGCCATATCGGCCCGTCGGAGGCCGAACTGACGGCCATGCTGCATGCGGTCGGGGCGGCGACGCTGGATGATGTCGCCGGCAAGACTGTGCCGAATTCGATCCGGTCCAACCTGGCGCTGAACCTGCCGCCGCCGATCGATGAGGCGGCGACCATCGCCGAACTGCGCGCGTTGGCGGCGAAGAACGCCGTGGTGAAAAGCCTGATCGGGATGGGCTATCACGGCACGGTCACCCCGCCGGTGATTCTTCGAAATGTGCTGGAAAATCCTGGCTGGTACACCGCCTATACGCCGTATCAGGCGGAGATCGCGCAGGGGCGCCTGGAAGCGCTCGTGAATTTCCAGACGATGATTTCCGAACTGACCGGCATGGAGATCGCCAACGCGTCGCTGCTGGATGAAGCCACCGCGGCGGCCGAGGCGATGGCGATGGCGCACGCGCTCAGCAAGATCAAATCCGATGTCCTGGCGGTTGCCAGCGACCTGCATCCGCAGACACTGGCGGTGCTGGCAACCAGAGCGAAACCACTGGGACTTATTTTGCAGCAGGTCGCGCCGGGCGATATCGCCGCCGTCGGTGCCGCCAGGCCGTTCGCGCTGTTGTTGCAATATCCCGGCACGACCGGCGCATTGCGGGATCTGTCGGGGGAGATCACCGCAGCGCACGCGATTGGCGCGCTCGCGATTGTCGCCACCGATCCGCTGGCGCTGGCGCTGTTGACTCCGCCGGGGGAGATGGGGGCCGACATCGTCGTTGGGTCGGCCCAACGTTTTGGCGTGCCGATGGGCTTCGGCGGTCCGCATGCCGGGTTTTTCGCCACGCGCGATGCGTTCAAGCGGGCGATGCCCGGGCGTCTGGTCGGCGTGTCGCTCGACGCGGCCGGGCATCCGGCGATGCGGCTGGCGCTGCAAACGCGGGAGCAGCATATCCGTCGCGAGAAAGCCACGTCCAACATCTGCACCGCACAAGTCCTGCTGGCGGTGATCGCCGGATTCTATGCCGTCTGGCACGGACCGGAGGGTCTGCGCCGCATTGCCCGCCGCGTATCGTTGCAGGCCAGGATGTTGGCTGACGTCGCGATTTGCGCCGGGCTGCGGGTGCGGCACGACTCATTCTTCGACACGATCGTGGTGGAAGGGGCGGACGATCTGATCGCCCGAGCGGCCGGTGCCGGCTACAATTTTCGACGGGTCGACGACACCGGCGTCGGGATCGCGCTGGATGAAACCGTTACGCGTGACGACCTGGTGGCGTTGGCGGGGTTGCTGGGTGCCAAACTGGATGGCGCGGTGGCGTCGATTCCGGCCGAGACGCTGCGCGGTTCGGTTTTCCTGCAACAGGCGATTTTCCGGCAGCATCACGCCGAACATGAGATGCTGCGCTATCTGAAACGACTGGAAGACAAGGATATCGCGCTGACCCGCAGCATGATCCCGCTGGGGTCCTGCACCATGAAGCTGAACGCCTCGGCTGAAATGATCGCGATTACGCTGCCGGGGTTCGCCGACATTCATCCGTTTGCACCTGCTGACCAGACCGTTGGGTATCTGACGCTCATTCGCCGGCTGGAAAACTGGCTGTGTGCCGCCACCGGGTTTGCCGCGGTGTCGTTGCAGCCGAATGCAGGCTCCCAAGGTGAATATGCCGGGCTGTTGGTGATCCGCGCGTGGCATGAGTCGCGGGGTGAGCAGCATCGCGATGTGTGCCTGATCCCGTCCTCGGCACATGGTACCAATCCAGCCAGTGCGGCGATGGCGGGGCTGAAGGTGGTGGTTGTCGGCTGCGATCGTGACGGCAACGTCGATCTGGCTGACCTGCGGGCGAAGGCGGCGGCGCACGCGGATCGGTTGGCCGCGCTGATGATTACCTATCCGTCGACGCATGGCGTGTTCGAGGCCGGTATTCGCGACATTTGCGGTGTGATCCACCAGCACGGCGGCCAGGTTTACATGGATGGTGCCAACATGAACGCGCAGGTGGGGCTGACGTCGCCGGCCTCGATCGGGGCCGATGTCTGCCATCTGAACCTGCACAAGACGTTCTGTATTCCGCATGGCGGCGGCGGGCCGGGCGTGGGGCCGATCGGCGTGGCGGCGCATCTGGTTGGGTTCCTGCCGAACCATCCGTTGCGGGCGGATGCGGGGCCGGCGGGCGGGATCGGGCCGGTTTCGGCCGCGCCGTTCGGCAGCGCGCTGATCCTGCCGATTCCCTATGCCTATATCCGCATGATGGGCGCGGCCGGATTGAAGCGCGCGACCGAGGTGGCGATTTTATCCGCCAACTACATCGCGGGCCGGCTGCGCGAGGCCTATCCGGTGCTGTATTCCGGTCCCGGCGGGATGGTCGCGCATGAATGCATCATCGACTGCCGCGGCTTTGCCAACGAGGCCGGCGTGCAGGTGGAGGATATCGCCAAGCGGCTGCAAGACTACGGCTACCACGCGCCCACCATGTCCTGGCCGGTCGCCGGCACGCTGATGATCGAGCCGACGGAGAGCGAATCGAAAGCCGAACTGGATCGGTTTTGCGACGCGATGATCGCGATCAGGGGAGAAATCGCCTCGATCGCCGCGGGCCGGCTGGATCGCGTCGACAACCCGTTGAAGCACGCCCCGCACACCGCCGCCGAAGTCATGGCGGACGTATGGACGCATGCGTATCCGCGCGGCCAGGCGGCGTTTCCGCTGCCCTGGGTGGCAGCGTCAAAATATTGGCCACCGGTCAAGCGGGTCGACAACGTCTATGGCGACCGGAACCTGATCTGCACCTGCGCACCGCTGGAGGCGTACGCCCAAGCGGCGGAGTAGCCGGACACCATCAATCCATCACTTGTGTCATGACCGGGCTCGGCCCGGTCACCCACGATGTTGCGGCACGTCAACACCGCGACGCGGCGTTTAGAGCATGATCGCGCTGGGCGGAACGTCCAGAGCGCGTGAATCATGCGATCAAACAAAGCGCTAGGCTCGGAACCCAATTATTTTCTTGCCCCGGCTCGGGCGGGTGGGATTCAAGCTCCTTAGCTGATGGGAGCAGGCCGATGGCCAACGAATT
>NZ_LMUJ01000051.1:0-34095 GCF_009765975.1 Acidisphaera sp. S103
CCCGGCTGATCCCGCCGGTCTTGTCGAGCGTCTGACGCTGGTGCTCCCCTTGGGCGATGCCTGATCGCGGCCCTTGACGGCAAGGATGGCCCGCCTTCGCGTGGAGTACGATTTCACCCGGTAGGATCGGGCACTGCTTCGTTGAAGACCGTTCGGTGTTCGCCCGATCGCCGCCGACACTTGAAGATGCCCCCCCCCCGTCACCCGATCCGCATCCCCAAATCCCCCGCCTGCCTCACCTCGAACGCCCGGCGCGCCTCATCATACGCCTGCCCGACAATGCCGCCTCGCACCGACCCCGCCTCCACTGACCGGTACGCCGGCCGCCAGCTTTCCGGCAGCGCCACCCCATCCGGAGGTGCGAGCCACAGCCGGAACAAACACCGCTTCAGCACCGGGTCATCATGGTCCTCGAACTCGGTGCGGGAGTGCAGCGTCACGTGGTTGTTCAGGATCTGCATGTCGCCCGGCCGCAGATACATCGTGTGCATCACATTGGGCCGGCGCAGCACGTCGTCCAGCAGGTCAAGCGCATCGAACTGGGCGGGGGACAGGGTCGGCACGCCCTCGATCGCCTGGGCCGACCGCAACCGGTTGCGGTTCCATTTGCTGAACAGCAGGCCATCCCGCTGATCGTAGACCGGGTTGGGGTAGAACGGCGCCTCATCCGGCGCCTCTTCCGCCTGCCGGCTGAAATGGAACGGAAGGTGCAGCAGTTCGGCGAGGTCCGGCCGTTCCGCCTCCACCACTTCATGTGCGGTGACCGAACTGGACACCATGCTCATGCCGCCTGACTTGGCCACGTTGTAGCAGGTCAGCAGCACGATATCCGCGCTGTCCGTATGGAAATCCAGGTCGGCGTTGGAGGAGTATCCCCGCCCCTTGCCGGTGCGATAGACCGTCCCGGCATCGCGCACCGCCGTCATGAACGGACTGGCCTTCCCCTGCGGCCGAGCGACACCGGTGTGCAAGCCAATGGCCCAGGTGAGCAGTTCGAATTCCTCGGCCGTCAGTCCATCCCGAGGCATCCCGCGCAGGATCGCGAACCCGGTGCCGTCGCGGACCGCGCGCAACGAGGCCGCGATCACCGGCGACGCGGAACCAAGGTCGAAATCGTCGCGGCGGTAATCCAGCAGCGTCTTCGCCGGGTCTGCCGCCCGACGCACCGCCGAAGTCAGGTCGTGCCGCGCGCGGTCGTCCAGTTCGAACATCCAGCCGGGACTCGTCCGCAGATCGTCGACGGCCCATGCCGCCTGCCTGTTCGCGTGCCGCATCTTGGCATCTCCTCGCCATTTCGCCGCATCATGCGCGGTCCGTCCGGCGGAGCAAGATGTGCGGCCGTCAGGTCAGCCAGCCGGGCGCGACGTCAACCAGGGCTTGCTCCGGGTGGGCCGCGAGATCATCCAGCAACGGATGCTCGTGCGCCTCGATCAGGCGTTTCGATGGCGGCGCATCCCGCCAGCCGTCCCATGCCGATGTCACCCGGCCGTTCAGAACATGGTGGTCGCGGAACACGTTGACTTTGACGAACCACGGGCCGCTCACGTCGCCGTGGCCGAAGCGGTTGGGATCGCATTTTTCCGCGCGGCAATTCAACCACGCCTGTCCCGCGGTCACGAAGGATTGGCGGGGAACGTCCCTGGGGTCGAACCCAATTTGGAGTATGGCCTTCAGAAGCTCGTCGAGCTGCGGATCGCTCAGGCGCCACGTCCGGGTGTTCTGGACCCAATATTCGCAGACCCAGTGGTCTTCCCAGCCGTTGCCGAAATACGCGGCGAAACCGCACCGCACACGGGATGGAACGCCTTGGCCGCGCAGGAAGGAACACAGCAGAAGGGCGAAATCCCGGCACGTCCCGATCGCGCGCCGATCGGGTGGCCGCTGGATTTGCAGGCTTTGCCCGTCTCTTTGCAGAATGTCGTCCAACCGATCGGCGACGGGCAGGGTCATGCGTGAGACCCCCTGAAGCCGGGTGGCATCGAGGCCGTATTCAGCCAGCCAATCGGAGTGGACGAGCAAGCCCTGGACGATGGCATTGAGAACGCCGATGTCCGGCGGAAGGCCGGCGATCGCGGCGGCGTGACCCGCCGGATCGGACATGCTGTTATGATCGAGCCATCTTTGAACGTGTTTCATGACCCACCACCGTTCGCCGCACGCGCCATCAGCCTTGCATTCCCCCGAATTCTCCGCCATATCCCCGCCCGCCGGCAACAGGATGATCCCCTGGGGCGGTAATTCACACGCGGGGAACCTTTCCCAGTCTTGGGTTCCGGTGCTGACAGGGGACATCCCTTGGGGCAACCCCCGCGGAGGCAACAACCGGACGACAGGAAAGGAGCACGCTTATGGCGATGCCCGATTTCACGATGCGCCAGCTACTCGAAGCCGGCGTTCACTTTGGTCACCACACCCGCCGCTGGAACCCGCGCATGGCGCCGTTCCTGTATGGCACCCGCAACCAGGTCCACATCATCGATCTGCAGCAGACCGTGCCGATGCTGGATCGTGCGCTGCGTGCCGTCCGTGATGTCACCGCCGCCGGCGGCCGCGTCCTGTTCGTGGGCACCAAGCGCGCTGCGGCCGAACATGTCGCCGAGGCGGCCAAGAAGTGCGGTCAGTACTACATCAACCACCGCTGGTTGGGTGGCACGCTGACCAACTGGAAGACCATCACCGGTTCGATCAAGCGCCTGCGCCAGATCGAGGATCTCGTCACCGGCGACACCCAGGGCCTGACCAAGAAGGAAGTCCTGGACATCACCCGCGACAAGGACAAGCTGGATCGCGCGCTGGGCGGCATCAAGGACATGGGCGGCCTGCCGGACATCCTGTTCATCATCGACACCAACAAGGAAAAGCTGGCGGTCGAGGAAGCCAACAAGCTGCACATCCCGGTCGTCGCCGTGCTCGACAGCAACTCCGACCCCACCGGCGTCACCTTCCCGATCCCGGGCAATGACGACGCAATACGAGCCATCACGCTGTATTGCGACCTGATCTCGGGCGCGGTGCTGGATGGCATCAGCGCCGAGATGGGCTCCTCCGGCGCCGATATCGGTGCTCGGGAAGACCTGCCGGCCGAGGTGCTCGCGGACATGGAGCCGGAACCCGCCGCCCCGGCCGCCTGAATCGAATCAGGGTATTTTCGGGCTGACCGCATGGCCCGAAAATGCTCTAAAGCTTCGTTTGATCGCATGATTCACGCGCCCTGAGCGTTCCGTGAGGCGCGATCATGCTCTAGTCAGGAGATAAAGACATGGCCGCGATTACCGCCGCCCTGGTGAAAGACCTGCGCGACAAGACCGGCGCGGGCATGATGGACTGCAAGAAGGCGCTGACCGAAACCGACGGCGACATCGAGGTCGCCATCGACTGGCTGCGCAAGAAGGGCCTTGCCGCCGCCGCCAAGAAGTCCGGACGCGTGGCCGCCGAGGGCCTGGTGGCCGTCGCCACCGCCGCGAACAAGGCGGCGATCGTTGAAGTCAACGCCGAAACCGATTTCGTCGCCCGCAACGAGACCTTCCAGGGCTTCGTCGAGGCGGTGGCTAAAATCGCGCTCGACGTCGGCGAAGACCTGGACGCGATCAAGGCCGCGCCGTTCCCCGGCACCGGCCGGACGGTTGCCGAGGAACTGACCCACCTGGTCGCCACCATTGGCGAGAACATGACGATCCGCCGCGCCGCCGTGCTGTCGGTGAAGCAGGGTGTCGTCGCGTCCTATATGCACCAGGCGCTGAAGCCGGGCCTCGGCAAGATCGGTGTGCTCGCCGCTGTCGAGGGCCCCGGCGAATTCGCCACGCTGGAAACCCTCGGCCGTCAGGTCGGCATGCATGTTGCCGCGACCCGCCCCGAGGCGCTGGACGTCGACGCCGTCGATCCGGCGGCGCTGGAACGGGAACGCGCCGTGCTCAGCGATCAGGCCCGAGCCTCCGGCAAGCCGGAAAACATCATCGAGAAGATGGTCGAAGGCCGCATCCGCAAATACTACGAGGAAGTGGTGCTGCTGGAGCAGGTGTGGGTGCATGACGGCGAAAGCCGGGTACGCGCCGTCGTCAAGAAGGCCGGCGTCACGCTGACCGGCTTCGTCCGCTTCGCGCTGGGCGAGGGCATCGAGAAGCCGAAGGACGACTTCGCCGCCGAAGTCGCCGCCACCGCCGGCGTCTGATCGCCCCGGTTCGACAGACTCCGACTTGTCCATAACGGGCGGCGCCACTAGGGTGCCGCCCGGTCCTCATTGTCCCACGGGAGTCACATGACACCGCCCCCCGTCTACAAGCGCGTACTGCTGAAGCTGTCCGGGGAAGCGCTGATGGGTCGGCGCGAATTCGGCCTGGACACCGAAACCGTCAACGCCATCGCCAACGACATCAAGGCCGTTGTCGCCATGGGGGTGGAGGTATCCGTCGTCATCGGCGGCGGCAATATCTTCCGCGGCGTGTCCGGCGCCGCATCCGGCATGGATCGCGCACAGGCCGACTACATGGGCATGCTGGCGACCATCATGAACGCGCTCGCCCTGCAATCGGCGCTGGAAAAGCGCGATGTCCCGACCCGGGTGCAGTCGGCGATCCCGATGGCGTCGGTCTGCGAGCCGTATATTCGCCGCCGGGCCGAACGGCACATGGAAAAGGGCAGGGTGGTGGTGTTCGGCGCCGGCACCGGCAATCCGTTCTTTACCACCGATACCGCCGCGGCGCTGCGCGCGGCCGAAATGCAGTGCGACGCGCTGCTGAAGGGCACCCAGGTCGACGGCGTCTACTCCGCCGATCCACGCAAGGTGTCGGGTGCGACCCGCTATGAGCAGTTGACCTACCTCGACGTCCTGGCCAACGATCTTGGTGTGATGGACGCCGCCGCGATCAGCCTGGCTCGGGAAAATCATTTGCCGATCATCGTTTTCAACATCCACGCCCCCGGTGCGTTCGCCCAGGTCATGCGCGGTGAGGGTGCGTTCACCAAGATTATCGAGACCTAGCGTAACGGATCGCGCGGCACGCGATCAAATAAACGGAGTTGGGAGGCAGCATCATGGCCACCGCGGACCTGAATAGCCTGAAGCAGGATATCACCCGCCGCATGGACGGTGCCCTGGAGACGTTGCGCCGGGAATTTGCCGGCCTGCGCACCGGGCGCGCCCATCCCGGCCTGCTGGATCCGGTGAAGGTAATCGCCTACGGCACGGAAATGCCGCTGAACCAGGTCGGCACCGTCGGCGCGCCGGAGCCGCGCATGCTGACCGTGCAGGTTTGGGACAAGTCGATGATCTCGGCGGTGGAGAAGGCGATCCGGGACTCCGGCCTGGGCCTTAATCCCGCGACGGACGGCATGCTGGTCCGCGTGCCGATCCCGCAATTGACGACCGAACGGCGCAACGAACTGGCCAAGCTGGCGCATAAATACGCCGAGGGCGCGAAAATCTCGGTCCGCGGCGTCCGTCGCGACGGCATGGAGCAGATCAAGGGCCATGAGAAGAAACACGAGATCGGTGAGGACCTGGCGAAGAACTGGGCGGACGAAGTGCAAAAACTGACCGACCAATTCATTAAAAAGGTGGACGAAACGCTCACGGACAAGGAAAAAGACATCAGGCAGGTCTAAGGCGGGTCGCGGACAGGGTGCCGATCGTCGCCAAACAGACAGCCATGGGCTTGGTGTCGGAGGACTTCGTGTCAACAGCCATCGCGGCGTCCGAGGTAGTCGCCGAGGTTTCCCCGATCGGTGCCCTTGAAGCCCGGCCAGACGTGCCCGGCCATGTCGCCATCATCATGGACGGCAATGGGCGTTGGGCCAAATCGCGAGGTCTGCCGCACATCGCCGGTCATCGCGAAGGATCCCGAGCGCTCCGGCGCGCGATCGAGGCGGCGATCCAGTCCGGCGTGTCCTGGCTGACCATCTACGCCTTCAGCAGTGAGAACTGGCGCCGCCCGGCGGGCGAAATCCTGGGTCTGACTGGCCTGCTGCGCCGTTATTTGCGGTCGGAGATCACTGAACTGAAGCAATCCGGCGTGCGCCTACGCTTCATTGGCGATCGCTGCCGGTTCGATTCTGACATTCAGACCGATCTGGAAGCCGCCGAACGCGATACCGCGGTGAACACCCGGCTCAACCTGACCATCGCGTTGTCCTACGGTGCGCGGGCCGAGATCGCCGCCGCGGCACGGGCCGCGTTGGAAGCCGTGCGGGCCGGATGCCTGGAGGCCGGCGATCTTGGGGAAGACGTCTTCGCCAGTTTCCTCGCCACCGCCGGCATGCCGGACCCCGACCTTGTCATCCGCACCTCGGGCGAGCAGCGGCTGTCGAATTTTCTGCTGTGGCAGGCGGCCTATGCCGAACTGGTGTTTCTTGACGTCCTTTGGCCGGATTTCGACCACGCCCATTTCGGCGCGGCGTTGAAGGAATTCTCCCGGCGGGAGCGGCGCTTCGGCGCGCGCAAGGACTAAATCCGCTGCCGGACAATGCGACCCGCTGGGCCGATCTCAGGCTTCGCATTCTGTCGGCCTCGATTTTGGCACCGCTCGCACTGGGGTGCATCTGGATCGGCGGGGCCGCTTTCGCCGGGCTGATTGCCCTGATCGCCGCCGGCCTGTCTTATGAATGGCTGGGTTTGTGCCGCCGGCGTGCCTCGCCGTTGGCGGTGCTGCTGTATGCTGTTTTGCCGCTTGCCGTGGTGTTGACGGCGTTGGGCGAGGATATCGCGGTCCTTGTTCTCCTGGCCGTCGCCACCGCCATCGGCCGCGGCCTGTCCCCATCCCGGCCGCTCGGATTGGGGATACCCTATCTCGGGTTGGGCGCGGTGGCGCTGGTATGGTTGCGGCAGCCATCCGGCAGCGGTGGCGTCAATGTGATCGTGTTGCTGCTTGTGGTTTGGGCCAGCGATATCGGGGCGTACCTGGCGGGACGAGCGATCGGCGGCCCGCGCCTGGCGCCGGCCGTTTCGCCGGGAAAAACCTGGTCCGGCGCCGTGGGCGGCCTTTTCGCGGCGGCCGCGGTGGGGGCCGCGGCGTCAGCGATCTTGCGGCATGGGCCGATTTCCTGGCGTCCGGTGATGTTCGCCGTGCTGATCGGCATCATTAGCCAGGCGGGAGATCTTTTCGAAAGCCAGTTGAAGCGCCACTTTGGCGTAAAGGACTCCGGCACCATGATCCCGGGCCATGGCGGCCTGCTGGACCGGCTGGATGCGCTGCTGACCGCCGTGCCGGCGGCGGCACTACTGGCGTTGATCCTGGGACGTGGAGTAGTGCTTTGGAAATGAACGCGGTTTATCAATCCATTCCCCCTATTCCCCAGCCCGGTTCGGTACGGACCGTCACTGTCCTTGGCAGCACCGGCAGCGTCGGAACCCAGACGATCGAACTGCTCGCGTCGGATCCCGAGCGTTTCCAGGTGCAAGCGCTGGTCGCCGGCCGCAATGCCGTTCGGCTCGCCGAACAGGCGATCGCCCTGCGCGCCAAGGTCGCCGTTGTCGCCGACCCCTCGGCCTATGCCGCGTTGCGCGATGCGCTGACCGGCACCGGAATCGAAGCCGCCGCCGGCACCAAGGCCGTGGTGTCGGCTGCCGCGCTGGACGCCGACTGGACCATGGCGGCGATCACCGGCGCCGCCGGCCTGGCCTCCACCCTGGCGGCGATCCGCCGCGGGGCGTTCGTCGCCCTGGCCAACAAGGAAGCCCTGGTGTGCGCCGGCGACGTGATGCTGCGCGCGGTGAAAGAGGCCGGCGCGACCCTGCTGCCGGTGGATTCGGAGCACAACGCGATTTTCCAGTCGATGGCGGACGGCAATCGCGACGCGGTGGAAAAGATCATCCTGACCGCCTCGGGCGGCCCGTTCCGCACCACCAGCCTGGAGGACATGGCCGCCGCCACGCCGGAGATGGCGCTGCGCCATCCGGTCTGGTCGATGGGGGCCAAGATCAGCATCGATTCCGCGACGATGATGAACAAGGGGCTGGAGGTGATCGAGGCCGCCCGGCTGTTCGATCTGGATGAAACCAGGATCGACGTGCTGTTCCATCCGCAATCGGTCGTCCACAGCATGGTCTGCTACCATGACGGGTCCGTCCTGGCGCAGCTCGGGTCGCCCGACATGCGCATCCCGATCGCCCACACGCTGGCCTGGCCGCGGCGGATGGCGACGAAGTCGCCACGGCTCGATCTGGCCGCCGTCGGCCGCCTGGAATTCGAGGCGCCCGACCTGGTCAGGTTCCCCGCGTTGCGTCTAGCAAGAGAAGTGTTGCAAATCGGCGGCGGAACGCCCACCATCTTAAATGCAGCGAATGAGATCGCTGTTGAGGCATTTCTTCAGAAACATATCGGATTTTTAGACATATCTCGGACAGTGGAGCGTGTGTTGCAGATGCTGGGGACACCGCGTGCGGACACATTGGATGATGTGATCGAACTCAACGCTGCCGCGCGCCGGACCGCCCATGATTTGCTGCCTGCCCACGCTATATGATTTCACGCTGACAGGAGAGCCAGGCCAGTGCTGACTGCCATACCGGAATTCGCTCGCAGCGCGGCGGCCTTTGTCGTGGTCCTGGGTGTGCTCGTTTTCGTGCATGAATTCGGCCATTATCTGGCGGCTCGCTGGCGCGGCGTCCGGGTAGAGGCGTTCTCGATCGGCTTCGGCCGGGCGATCACCTCCTGGACCGACCGTCGCGGCACTGTGTGGAAGCTGGCCTGGCTGCCCCTGGGCGGCTACGTGAAGCTGCACGGGCAAGAACGTCCCCAGGACGTGCCGGATGAGGTCCGCGCGCAGTGGGTTCCCGGCGAGACCTTCCACGACAAGTCGGTGCTGTCCCGCGCGATCGTCGTCGCGGCCGGTCCGATCGCCAACTTCCTGCTCGCCATGGTGCTGTTCGCCGGTCTGTTCAGCGTGCTGGGCACGCCCTTCACCCTGCCGGTCATCGGCAGCGTGGTGGCGGATTCCGCCGCATCCCGCGCCGGCCTGATGGTGAACGACCGCATCGTCACGATCGACGGCCAGCCGATCGGCACGTTCGAGGACCTGCAGCATCAGATCGCCATTCATCCGGCGGTCAAGCTGGCGATGACCATCAAGCGCGACGGCACCGACCGGACGATCGAAGTGACCCCCGATTCGCATGATGCCGGCGGCCATCAGGTCGGCTTGCTGGGTGTCCGCGGCGGTGAGGTGGAATACCGCAAGGTCAGCCTGCCGGAGGCGCTGTGGAGCGGCGTGACGCAAACCTGGACCATTACCGCGGACACCTTCAGCGGCGTGGCGCAGATGATCAGCGGCAGCCGCGGCACCGAGGATCTGGGCGGACCGCTGCGTATCGCCCAATTGTCCGGTCAGGTCGCTGAACTTGGCGTCGCCAGCCTGATTTCTTTCATCGCCGTGCTGTCGGTGAACCTCGGGCTGATCAACCTGTTCCCGATCCCGGTGCTGGATGGCGGACACCTGCTGTTCTATCTGGCCGAGGCGCTGCGTGGCCGGCCGCTGCCGCAACGCGCGCAGGAATACGGGTTCCGCGCGGGTCTCGCCTTCCTCGTCGGCATGTTCGTCTTCTCGACGTGGAACGACCTGACCCATCTCGGGCTGTTCCACTGGGTCGCCGGCCTGATCGGTTAGTATCCGATCGCGGAGACACGCGAATCGACGGCGGTGGAGAAGGGCGATCGGCGCATCCCGATGCCCTCACGGACCGACGGAACGCCCGAGTCGCCGGCAGCGTGCCGCGAGAGGTTCGGATTTCCTTTTCCAAATCAAAAACTTAAACAAAGAGTGACAGACGGGTCGCCGGCAAACACCGCCACTAGCATCGGTGACAACCCATCGTTATGGTGCGCCCGGTTTGTATGACGCTGCTTGGCCACGCTCGTCTGTTGTAGAACGCACGCGCCGTTTGGGGGAGACCAGCCTTTTGTTGACGATTCGCGCTGTGCGGTTTGTGGCCGCCTGCCTGATGCCATTGCTGGTCATTGGGGCCGCCGCCGCTCAGGCTCCGACTCCGCCCGCTCGTCCGGCCGGCGTGCATGCCGCGCCTGCTGCGCATGCGAGACCGGTTGCCGCCCCCACCGGCGGGGGGATTCAGTCGATCAAGGTCGAAGGTAGCCAGCGGATCGAGGATGGCACGATCAAGTCCTATCTTCTGGTTCAGCCCGGCGATGCCTTTGATCCGGATCGCATCGATCGCAGCCTGAAGACGCTGTACGCCACCGGCCTGTTCCAGGACGTCCGGCTGGGGCGCGTCGGTGACACCCTGGTGGTGCGGGTGGTCGAAAACCCGATCGTCAACCGTGTCGCGTTCGAGAACAACCACAAGCTTGACGACAACCAGCTTCGGCCGGCGATGCAGTTGCGGCCGCGCGCCGTGTTCACGCCGGCCCTGGCGGAAGCCGACCGGCAGAAGATCCTGGATCTGTATGCCAAGCGCGGCTACTACGACGCGACGGTGGAACCCAAGATCATCCACCTGGACCAGAACCGCGTCGACGTGGTGTTTCAGATCAACGACGGATCGGCCACGCTGATCAGCAAGATCGTGGTCAACGGCAACAAAGCCTTCACCGAGGACCGGCTGACCGAGGTTATCAGCAGCCGCGAGTCGCGTTGGTGGCGCTTCCTGTCCACGGCGGATCAGTACGACCCGGAGCGACTGGCTTACGACCGGGAACTGCTGCGCCGGTTCTATCTGAAAAACGGCTACGCCGACATCGATATCACGTCCGCCAGTTCGGAGCTGTCTCCCGATCGGAAGGGGTTTTTCCTCTCCTTCACTGTCAATGAAGGGGCCCGTTACAAGGTCGGCAAAGTCACCATCAATGCGCAGCTTCGCAACCTGACCTCATCCGATCTTCAATCGAGTCTACAGTTGCATGAGGGCGATTGGTACGACGGTGATGCCGTGGGCCGGACCGCCGACATGATGGAGGAAGCCGTCCATAACCGCGGCTATGCCTTCGTGAGTGTCAAGCCGCGGGCCACGCGCAATGCCGAGAAGCATACGATCGATCTGGCTTTCGACGTGGGCGAAGGGCCGCGGGTGTATGTTGAGCGTATTAACATCGTCGGCAACGTGCGGACCGAGGATAAGGTGATCCGGCGGGAGTTCCGCTTGGCCGAAGGCGATCCGTACAGCGCCGAGGAGATCCGTCGCACCAAGACCCGATTGACCGACCTGGGTTATTTCCAGAATGTCGATATCGCCACCACGCCGGGTTCGGCGGCGGACAAGGCGATCCTCAACACGACCATCTCGGAGAAGGCCACGGGCGAACTGTCCTTCGGCGGTGGTTATTCGACCGATGCCGGCGCGCTGATCGATGTCGGTCTGGCGGAGAAAAACCTGATCGGAACCGGCGTCAATGCGAGCATCAACGGCACGCTGGCCCAGCGCGACAGTTCCATCAACACATCGGTAACCGATCCGTATTTCCTCGATCGCAATCTTGTCGCCGGTGTCGACGCCTTCCTTGTTCAGACGGATTATGAGGGAACCGAGCCCTATGATGAAAAGCGCGTTGGTTTCGCCCTTCGTCTCGGTTACGCGTTCAACGAACATCTGCGGCAGACCTGGAGCTATTCGCTGGTCAATCGCGATGTGTACAACGTGGAAGTCGGCGCCAGCCCCTTTATTTTGAATGAAGCGGGGACGACGCTGCTGTCGCAGGTCAGTCAGGTCGTGACGCTCGATTACCGGGACAGCAAGGTCCAGCCGCACAGCGGATATGTCGTTGAGGTTGGCACCGACTACGCCGGTCTTGGTGGCGATGCCCGGTTTTTGAGAGGTAATGTGAACGCCGCTTACTATATCCCGCTGGAACGCGAGTTCGGTAACCCCGACTGGGGCATCAAACTGGCGGGCAGCACGGGTTACATGGCTCTGCTGTCGGGTGGACGAGAGGAGATCATCGACCGTTTCTTCCTGGGTGGCGACAACCTGCGCGGCTTCGAAACCGGGGGCGCCGGCCCGCACGACGCGTCGACGGACGATCCGCTCGGCGGCCGCTTCATCTGGACGCAGACGACCGAGCTGCACTTTCCGTTGCCGGTTTCTCCCGATCTGGGCCTGACCGGCCGAGCCTTCGTCGATGTGGGCGCATTGACCGAGTCGTCGTTCAGGCCGGGCGCCTGCACCGTCTCCGCTGGCGTAAGCTGCACGGTCGAGGCGTCCGACGCGCCACGGCTCGGTGCCGGTGTCGGTATCTCCTGGAAAACCGCGTTTGGTCTGATAAATGTTGATTTGGCGCCGTTTGTTCTCAAGCAACCAGGCGACCAGACGCAAATCTTCCGGTTTGGCTTCGGCACGAGGTTCTAGTGATTCAAAACTACATCAAGGGTGCTGGCGCGGTCGTCGCGCTGGCATTGGTTTTTGCTCCCGTTTCCGGATTTGCCCAGCAGGCGCAAAATCCTGAATGGTTCGTGCCGGGGCCGGCGCATCCGGCTGCCACGCCGCCTGCCCACCGCGCGGCACCGCGCCCCGCTCCGTCCGGTGCGCCCGGCGAAATTCCCATTCCGAATGACGGGGGCAGCGAGCAGGCTGGCGGCGTACCGACGCCGCAGTTCCAGCTTCCGCCGGCGCCGGAAATTCCGCCGATTCCCAAGGGACAGGCGACCCCGGCCGCCATCGTCGGCATCTTGTCGGTTCCCGACGTGCTGCGGGTGTCCACCGCCTATCAGACGGCGTACAAGGAATTGAACGCGCGCGGCCAGAAGCTGAACGAGGATGCCCAAAAGGAACAGGCTGCCTTGCGCGACCTCGGCCAGGCGTTCGCCGCCGAACGCGCCAAGCTGTCGCCGGAGCAGATCCGCACCAAGGAAAAGGAAATCCAGGATCGCGCCACCGAGGCGCAACGCCGCTTCGGCGAGCGTAACAGGATCATCCAGGAAGCCGGCCAGTATGTCATGATGCAGATCAACCGCACGATGGAGCAGGTCGCCCAGCAGGTCGCGTTGTCCCGTGGCATCAACCTGGTGCTGAATCGCGCGCAGATACTGGGGACCACGGCGGACTTCGACATCACTCCGGCGGTGGCCGAGGTGCTGAACAAGACGCTGCCCAGCGTCGTCGTTCCGCCGGACGGGGTGTCCCCATTGACGATGGCCTCGGCCGCCGCAACGCAGAACGAGCCGAAGAAGGCTGAGGCCAAACCCGCGGCGGCCGCCAAGTCATCGCAGAAGCACTGAGCCATGGCGCCTGATCCAACGCCGTTCGGTGGGGACCGCTCGGCGTTGGCGGGCGATCCCCGTTTCTTCCAACGGGCCGGGCCGCATACGCTGGCCGCTGTCGTCGATGCGGCGGGGGTCGAGGGAGAATTGGCCGAGGCCCCGCCGCGCCGGCTGATGCTGCATCGTATTGCCCCGCTGGCCGCCGCCACCGGCGACGACGTCAGCTTCTGCCTGAACAACCGAAAGTACCGGCCGACCCTCGCCGCGACCCGGGCCGCGGCGGTGGTCGTGCATCCGGATATGCAGGACCAGGTGCCGGAGACAACCGTCGCCATCGTCGTATCAGACCCGTTGGTCGCCTGGTCGCGGGTGGCGGCGTTGTTCCACCCGCAACCGCCGGTCAAACCCGGTATCCATCCGTCCGCGGTCGTCGCGGCGTCGGCGAAGATCGACCCGACCACGGAAATCGGGCCGCTGGCGGTGATCGGCGATAACGTGACGATCGGCCCGCGTGGCCGGATCGGCGCCATGGTGGTGATCGACGACGGGGTGCAGGTCGGTCGGGATGTCCGGATCGGGCCGCATGCCAGTCTGTCGCATGCGCTGATCGGTGACCGCGTCTATATCTACCCCGGCGCCCGCATCGGCCAGGACGGCTTCGGCTTCGCGATCACGCCGCAAGGCTTTCATACCGTCCCGCAACTCGGCCGTGTGCTGATCGAGGACGATGTGGAGGTCGGCGCCAACACCACCGTCGATCGTGGCACGCTGGAAGACACGGTGATCGGTGCCGGAACCAGGATCGACAATCTGGTCCAGATCGCCCACAACGTGCGGATCGGCAAGGCCTGCGTTGTGGTGGCGCAGGTGGGTATCTCCGGCTCGACCGTGTTGGAGGACCAGGTGGTGTTCGCGGGTCAGTCCGGCGTCGCGGGACATCTGCGGATCGGTGCGGGATCGCGGATCGGGGCCCAGGCGGGCGTCATCTCCGACGTGCCGCCCCGGTCGGAAATGATTGGCTCGCCGGCCCAGCCGGTGAAAACGTTCTTCAAGGAGGTCGCGACCGTCAGGCGCTGGGTACGCAACGGCGGCGTGCCGGCACGCAGCGGCGGGACACCCACGAAACTGAACCCGGACGTGGATTGAACATCATGGATGAGGTTGCGGTGCAAACGCCCGAAGCGGGCAAGACAGTCGAGCTGATCGATATTCATCGGATCATGCACGATATTCCCCATCGTTATCCGTTCCTGATGTTGGACCGGGTGGTCGATGTGGTGCTGAACGCCTCGGCGATCGGGGTCAAGAACGTCTCGGTCAATGAAGGCTTCTTTGCCGGCCATTTCCCCAACCACCCGGTCATGCCGGGCGTGCTGATCATCGAAAGCATGGCGCAGACCGCCGCGGTGCTGGTGGTGGAAACGCTCGGGCCGGATGCCGCCGGCAAACTGGTGTATTTCATGTCGATCGAGGGGGCGAAGTTCCGCCGCCCCGTGGTGCCCGGCGACCAGTTGCGCATTCACATCGTCAAGGAACGCAGCCGCGGCAACGTTTGGAAGTTCCACGGCGTTGCTAAGGTCGATGGCGTCACGGTGGCGGAAGCGACCTACTCCGCCATGATCATGGATCGTGCCGCGCCTTTGCCTTAGTAACGCCAAAATCCTAGGCGAAACAGAGTGTTACAGGCCAGGATCGGAAACATCGGGCAACAATGATTGAGTTGGTGGTGACCGCCACCGCCCATAGTTTGGCCGCGATCCAACCGAAACTGGCGCCACGGAACGGAATACCCATGGATTCGATGACGGATATCAGCCCACGCATGACCGATCGCTCCAGCATTCACCCGACCGCGATCGTGGCGCATGGCGCCGAACTGGGCCCTGGCGTCGAAATCGGCCCGTTCTGCACGGTGGGGCCGAACGTCGTCATCGAAGGCGGCGCCAAACTGGTGTCGCATGTCGTCGTTGAGGGGCACACCCGTATCGGGGAGGGCGCGCAACTCTTTCCGTTCTGCACCGTCGGGTTGGCGCCGCAGGACCTGAAATACAAAAATGAGCCGACCCGCTGCGAGATCGGCGCGCGTACCCTGGTGCGGGAGCATTGCACCATCCATCGCGGCACGGCGACCGGCACCGGCGTGACGCGGGTCGGCACCGACTGCATGCTGATGGCGGTGGTGCACGTCGCGCACGACTGCCAATTGGGCAGCAACGTCATCGTCGCGAACAATGCGGTGATGGGCGGGCATGTCAGCATCGGCGACCACGCGGTGGTCGGCGGCGCGGTGGCCATTCACCAGTTCGTTCGTATCGGCCGGGCCGCGATGATCGGTGGGGTTTCCGGGGTGGAGGGCGATGTGATCCCATTCGGCAGCGTCATCGGCAACCGTGCCCGCCTGGCCGCGCTGAACGTGATCGGCCTGCGCCGCCGCGGCTTCGACAAGGCGGCGATCCAGCGTCTGCACATCGCGTTCAAGGCGCTGTTCGGCAAGGAAGGGGTGTTCGCGCAGCGGCTGGCGTCAACACGTGCGAAGTTCGGCGACGATCCGTTGGTGGCCGAGATTCTGGCGTTCATCGACGCCCCGAGCCATCGCGGCCTGATCCGGGCGGAGTAGGTCCGCCCGTTCAGTCGGCGCCGTTCACCGGTGCGTCTGACTGTACCGTTGTGCGCGGGTCTGGCGTTTCAGCAGTTCCGGCGGGTCCTGGCGTGCCGCCCGGGTCCGCCGGACCGACCGTATGAACACAGTCGCCGCCTGTAGCGCCGAGTCCAGTTCGAGGCATTGATCCGTGCCCGGTCCGATCGCTTTGGACAAGCGAAGCAGGTGGGCGACCGCGACGTCCACAATTTCGTGGTCGGGCCGGTCATACGCCGCCAATCTGGCGCCGTCGCATTCCCCTCCCTGGCCGGAATCGCTGCTTCGGGCGCCCCCCTGCCAGGCGCCGTAGGCAAATCCGTCCAGCCAGGCGATCCGCGGGCCGGTCTGGTCGCTGCCGAACGGACAGGCCGCGGAGGTCTCGAGGCCCCAAAAGCCGGCCAGTTTGCCGTCGCCATAGGCACGATCGAGGATGGCAATGTCGGATCTCTTATCGCTCATGTGGACCCTCGAAAGGACAACCGGGAGTGCTGTCAGTGCAGCAAGATTCCCGTGGATACCAGCGAGTGGAGGTTGCATTTTCTAAACGACTACCACAGTTATGAGGCCTCTCCTGTCCGGACCTGGAAAACGCGATCGTGACAGTAGCAATACACCCGTAGCGTCGGCGGCGGCGATCATGTTACGAACATTGCGCCCATCGCGGTCCGCGCGTGCCAAAGGGAGCTTCGCCCACATGCCTTGCCAGCAGCCGTCTGTCTTGCCCATAGCCGATGAAGACGTGGATTGGGTCAACCTGCACGTTTGCCAGCGCATGAAAGCCAGGAGAATCCTACGCAATATGTCGCAAGAGCGACTGGCCAAGGCTTTGGGCATCAGTTACCAGCAATTGCAGCGCTATGAGTCCGGCAAGAGCCGCTTGCCCTGTTCGATGTTGTACCGCTCGGCCCTGGCGCTGAACGTGCCCGTTACTTATTTCTTCGATGCCATTCTGGCCGATCACACCCAGGGTTCCGAACAAGAACCCGACAAAGCCACGCTGCTGGCGGCCAGGAATATCCAACGCCTGCCGGACGATGATATGCGCCAATCCCTGTTGAACCTGATCGACGACCTTGCCTGCCTGCCGCGGACCGGCAAACGGTCCTAGGGCAGCCCGTGTTAACCGGCCCTGATCTCATCGTGGACGATAACGGCCGTATCTGGCGGACCGGCTCGCGGGCGTTGCTGGACAGCCTGCATGTCGCCAAACCTGAAGCCGATCTGATCCAGTACGTTATCCGGAACCTGGGATTCGTGCGGATCCACACGACCCGGTCCGGTGTCCGTATCACCCTGCGTCCGCGATTCCTGACCAAGGCGGCATTCGAAGCCGTGGTCTTCCAGATGGTCACACTGGAACATGAACGCTTTGTCATCGAAGTCGCTGACGCTCCAGGCATCATCGAGATCGTGCCGGGCGTGGAGGACGCGGCCGCACGGCTGGCCGACCTCGCGAGCGTGGGCGGCAACATCACGCGCGAGGACTTCCAGCGGGAGGAAATATCGCTCCGCCGTTTACACGGCAACCCGCGGATGTCGCCGCTCGCGGGCCTGCTTCAACGATGGCGCCGCAGCAAGGGCAACCTGCGTACTGATCTGGCCACCGAATTTGGCGACCCGGCGCTGCTCGGCCGGGCAACGGTTATGCGCATGACCGGTGATTCCAGGGGCGTCATTGAATATTGCGGCGATGGATTTACCTGGTCCGAAGCCTCTTGGCGCCACGCGATGGTCGGGCATGATGCGAGCGGACATCCCGACCCTCAATACGGACAAAATTTCTGGGCGGGGTACCTCGAGACGCAGCGCGCACAGGCGCCGCGTCTCGAGTTTATCGAAGCCCTGATCAGGGTACCGGGTTATCCCGCACGCCGCAGCCGTTACGAACGGTTGCTGCTGCCCTGGCGCCGCGATGGCGGCCAGTTTGTGTCGGTCGTCTCCGTGTTGCGCACCTCGTTCCCGACGGTTTCCGATGTATAGTTGGTAAGATCCTCCAGCATTTCCCCAGTCGGCATCCAGATGAGACCGAAGTCCATAGCGCCTCGATTGGTGCCACGCAGACTGACTAACTCGCTATGCCTTGTATAGCCGTAGGAACGGTGAACGTCCTTCGCTATCAACAAGGTCTCCACCGTGCTGAACGTGTATTCGGAGTCCCACATGGAGTGGGCGAGCGCACGCGAAATCCGCGGCAGGATACGGGAAAGTCCGCATCCCCTGACCTTAGGATGGTAGATCGCGCCGCCAGAATAAACCACACGGCCGGTAATATCGTTCGCGGGCGGACAATCGACCAGGCACCGCGCGCCGGCTGCCAGATATTTTTCCGGTGCCGCGTAAAACAGTCGCATCGAAACGAGTTCCCGCTCAACCGTCGATCGCGTCATATCGAAAAGACGCGCCGCCTGGGTGGCGATGACCTTGCCGGAGTCATCATGGCCGGAGATCCAAAAGGCATTTTTCGGGGAGAGGTCGCTGTGCGCGGGATCGAAGGTCGACAGTACCGGCAAGCTTCGGCCCGGCGTCACCTCCGGGTAGATTTCCGCCAGGGAATCCATATCCGTGTGCAAGCGTAGATGGACCCCACGATCGCGCGCGGCCTGCTCCGCCAGCAGGAAGAAACGGCCAAGTAATGCGATCGGGCCGTGCTTGAGTTCGATTTGATCAAGCAGCGTGGAGCCCGAGAACGAAGGAAGTACAGGTTTTGCTTTAAGGCTGGTCGACATTGTGTCTATTTCCCTATCTGTGTCTCGCGTCACTTCCGGCTAGTGCGTGTGGCGCACTCTGACCTTAGAACGGTCTTGCGAGCCGTGCTTACTTCGTTCGACGAAGTTGGCCCGCGGGTGCTCGGATCGTCGTGTATGACGATGATTTTCGTGGCGTTGGGGAAAACGTGCCGCACCACCGCCGGGCAATCCCGGTGACGGTCACGCCCGGGCCAGGGTGGTCCCGGCTATTACCCGGCGAACCGGCATCTCTCCGGCGCCCGCGGTCACGACGCGCCGCACGCGGGGACAAGGCGATCGGCTACCGCGGGGAAGATCGTCGACGAGCCGCCGTCGGGGGCCGGCTTCAGGCGCCTGCTGATTTGGCTTTGGTGTGCCTTCGACCGCCGGGCATCACCGCAAACGGCATGCGCCGCCTGAACGGCCGTTGTTCGCGGACGACGCGGCCGCGTGAAAGATCAACGAGCCTTACCCCGCGGTCGTGATGACAGCATCGTCGTAGACGCCGGCGCCCATCGCGGCGGGGTCGAAGATGCCACGGGCCGCGATCCAACTGAACGTCTCGTCGTACACTTCCCGGGTGTAAGGCTCGAACACCAGGCGCTCGCCGGGTCCCCAGCCGCGCGGGTCCATGGTGGCGTGGTAACGCACGGGGAACTCATTCCGATAGTATCGATTATAACGATCCGGCCTAAGATCAATGTCCCGTTGCGCCCGGCGCAAGGCCCGGAAAAACTTCCGCAGATCTTCCGGGTCCGGATCGCCGGTGATCATGGACGCGATCATGAATGTGGTGTCGACGACCTTGCGAAAGCCCAACTGCTCCGCGAGGTAATACGGACCGTTGAACAGCGCCGAGGCCGGCGACACGCCATTCAGAAGGTTATCCAAGCGGGCAAACAGCATCCCCTCGGCGAAGGACAGGTTGATCTGCTCACGCGGCAGATACTGTTCCAGGGCCTGGATGGTCGCGTAGTGGCTGCCGGACTGGAAACCGACCGAGATGGGCACCCCGGCGAGGTCCTCGGGGCGTCGAATGGGTGAATCCGCTGCGACGAACACGCCGGCTGGTGCGACGGAGTAGGCGTCCGAATACAGCCGGCCCTTGCCGCGGGACGCCGCGACCCCCACCGTCCAGTGACACGCGCAACTGACGGCCGCCTCGCGTCCACGCTCGAACGACTGGAACGCACCGACCTTGTCGCCGCGATCGTGATGCCGGCCGTCGCTGGATTGGATCAGTTCCTGGAAGACGTAATCCAGGCCTTCGTCCTTGAAGTAGCCTTTTTCCTCGGCGACCCATTCCTGCAGGCGGAAATGCGGTTCGATGACGAAGGGGGCGTTGGCCATGCGAAGCTCCAGTAGGAAATCGAGAGGCGACGTCGGGGCATGCTAGGCAATTCCGTAGGCGGAAGCCATGCCACCCGCATGGCGGATGTCGCACAAAGACCGTATTCTGCGCCCAACGATGCAACACGGGATACCAAGATGCCAATGATCGAGACGGCCCTGACGCGACTGCTGGGCATCGAGCATCCGATCCTGCTGGCGCCGATGGGGTCGGCCGCAGGCGGCAAGCTGGCGGCGGCCGTGACGAATGCCGGCGGGCTTGGGTTGGTCGGTTCGGGCTATGCCAACGCCGACGCCGTTCGCAAGGAACTGGCCGAGGCCGGCAACACGCGTGTCGGCGTGGGCTTCATCCTGTGGGCGCTGGAGAAGAACCCGGCGGCGCTGGAAGCGGCGTTGGATGCCAGGCCGGCGGCGATCATGTTGTCGTTCGGCGACCCGACCCCGTTCACCGGGCGGATCAAGGACGCGGGCTGCAAGATCATCTGCCAGGTGCAGACCCTGGCCCAGGCGAAACAGGCCGCCGCCGCGGGTGCCGACGTCATCATCGCGCAGGGCCGCGATGCCGGGGGTCATTCCGGCACGACTCGCGGGACGATGGGCTTGGTGCCGGCGGTCGTGGATGCCGTCGGTTCGATCCCGGTCGTGGCCGCCGGCGGTATCGCCGATGGGCGGGGCCTTGCCGCCGCGCTCGCGCTGGGCGCGGCCGGTGTTTCGATGGGAACCCGCTTCACCGCCACGCGTGAGTCGCTGTGGGATCAGGCGATGAAGGCCACGACGCTCGCGGCTGGCGGCGATCAGACGGAGCAGACACGGGTGTTCGACGTGGTGCGCGGCGCGGCGTGGCCGGCGATCTATCCGGGACGGGCGCTGCGCAACGCCTTCTCCGTTCGGTGGAACGGGCGGGAGGACGAGCTGGCGGCCGACCAGCCGGCACAGGAAAAGATCGTGCTGGCGACGGCCCCGGACGACTTTGACACGCGTGTCGTCTGGACGGGTGAGGGTGTCGACCTGGTCAACGACATCCCGGGCGCGGCCGAGGTCATTGAGCGCATCGTCGCCCAGGCGGCCGAAACCCTTGCCCGGGGTGCCCGGTTGGTCCACGGCACCCCGTCTCGCTCGGCCTGACGCGGGGCACGCCACGGCCGGCAGGGGGGCCCGGACGCGATGCGGCGATGCCGATCGCTTGCCCTTGCCGCCCGAGCGCCCTGCTGCGATCTTTCGTTGAAAGAGGAGACCGCCATGAGCGACACATTACCCACCGCCACACGGGTGGTAGACCCCGGCATTCGTGCCCTGTACCGCCTGGAAAACCGCTGGCAGGCCTGGCTGGACGTCGAGGTGGCACTGGCTCGCGCGCAGGCGGAACTCGGCATCATCCCAGCCGCCGCCGCTGACGCGATCGCCGGCGCTGCCCGGTTGGAGAAGATGGACCGAGCGCGCATCGACGAAGGGTTCGCCCGTACCGGCCACACCATCGTTCCCCTGGTCTGGGAACTCGGCCGCGTCGTCGGCGAGCAACATGGCGGTTGGGTCCATTGGGGCGCCACGACACAGAACATCACCCAGACCGGCGACCTGCTGGTGCTGCGCCAGGCCCATGCCGTGTTCCTGCGGCAGATCGGCGAAATCCTGTCGGCGATGGCCAGCCTCGCCGAACGCGGCGCCGAGATGCCGATCGCCGGCCGCACCCACGGCCAGCATGCCGTGCCCGCGACCTTCGGCTACAAGGTCGCGGTATGGATCGACGAACTGATTCGCCACACGGACCGTTTCCGGCAGGCCGCGCCACGGCTGTTCGTCGCCATGTTGGGTGGCGGCGCCGGGACGTATGCCTCGCTGGGCAAAAACGGACCGCCCGTGCAACAGGCGATCGGCCGGCTGCTGGGATTGGGTTCCATGACCGTTCCATCCCGGGCGATCGGAGACCACCTGGCGGAAAACATCATGCTGCTGGGCCTGCTCGCTGCCACGTGCGGTAAAATCGGCCGTGAAATCTATACCTTGATGAAGACCGAGTTCGGCGAGCTCGAGGAGCCCGTGCCGCCCGGCACCGTCGGCAGTTCCACCATGCCACAGAAACGAAATCCGAAACTGTGCCAGGACATCATCGCCGCCGCCGCCGAAATCCGCTGCATGGTGCCGCTGGCGCTGGAAGCGATGATGACGGAGCATGAGGCGGACCGGACCACAAGCCTGATGATGGACACAGCGGAATCGCGGTCATGCATCGCGACCGGCGACATGCTGAGTCGGCTGGCTGAGATCGTCGGTGATTTGCGCCTCGATCCGGTCCGGATGCGTGCCAACCTGGATCTTGGCGGCGGTTTGATCATGGCCGAGGCGGTGATGCTGGAACTGGGTGCCGCGATCGGCCGGCAGCATGCGCATGACGCGGTGTATGACGCCGCGCAGGACGCCTTCGTGCAGGGCAAGTCGTTCGGCGAGCTGCTGGCCGCCGATACACGTGTCACCACGCATATGACACCGGAACAGATCACCGGCCTGCTCGACCCGACCGCCTATACCGGGCTATGTGCCGATATGGCCCGCGCGGGGGCCGCAAGGGCACGTGCGGCCGCGATGGAGCTATCGAAATGACGGAATTGGATGTCGATCACCTGCGTTCGTGGATCGGCAAGCAGGAAACGCTGCACGACCAGGTCACGCGATTTCCGATCGCCGCGCTGTCGGCGACGCTTGACCGGGACGATCCGGCCCCCGCCGCCGGCGATCCGCTGCCGCCCCTCTGGCACTGGCTCTATTTCCTGCCAACCGCTCGGCAATCCGTCCTGGGACCTGACGGACACCCGGCACGCGGCGGGTTCCTGCCGCCGGTACCGCTGCCACGCCGCATGTGGGCCGGCGGCCGCTTCACCTTCCATCAGCCGCTGCGCGTCGATGAGGCCATCACGCGCGTGTCCACCGTGCAGGATGTGACGGTGAAACACGGCCGCAACGGCGCGCTGTGCTTCGTGCTGGTGCGCCACGAAGTGACCGGTGCGAACGGGCTGGCGTTGGTCGAGGAGCATGACATCGTCTACCGCGATGCGCCGCAGCCGGGTGAGGCGCCCGCGGTGCCCCGCCCGGTGCGGACGGACGGCGTCTGGCAGCGCGATATCCAGCCCAGCGATCCGCTGCTGTTCCGTTACTCGGCACTTACGTTCAACAGCCATCGTATTCACTATGACCGGCGCTATGTGACTGAAACCGAGGGTTATCCCGGCCTGATCGTCCACGGTCCGTTGATCGCCACGCTGCTGATCGACCTGTTGCGGCGGAACACCGACCGGCCGGTCGCGTCGTTTCGCTTTCGCGCGGTCAGCCCGCTGTTCGATGTCGCGCCGTTCTCGGTGCATGGGGTGCCTGACGGGCAGGGGGCCGCGTTGTGGGCGCATAATCCGACCGGGCATGTGGCGATGGAGGCGGAGGCGGTGTTTTAGGGGCCGTGTCGTTGGGGATGGCGCGCGTTGTTTCGCGGGTGGGGTAGGGTGCAACCTGCGTGTTCGCTTGCTCGTCCTTCATTTTACGCACGGAGAAAGTCGGAGGACCACTGAGGGCCACGGAGCGGTGCCGCGGGGCTCCTGGCACGGGATGTGTCATTACAATCGTATCCGCACCCGAACAGCCTTCCGGTCTGCCTGTGGTGTAGTCTGTACACGCTTCGATTCACGGATGCCCCGAGGCGCCTGAGCAGACGACGCGATACTCTTCTCCGTGGCCCTCGGACTGTTTCCGTGTTAAAAAATCCCTGGCCTGACACCCACTCGGGAGGCGAACGGCGAGACACCAGACGCCTGTGCAACGATCGGGCTAAATGTCCCGAATACTCAACGGTGACCTGGCGGTACAACCAGCCAATCTATCACTTTCAACGATCCGGCGCCTCCTGCTCCACCAGCCACCCATCCTGAATCCGCATGAACCTGGACCCGATGGCGCGGACGAAAGACCGGTCATGCGATACCAGCACACAGGTCGCCTGATGTGTCAGGATTTCCGCTTCCAGGCGTTCCTGGCCTTGGATATCCACGTGGTTGGTGGGCTCGTCCATCAGGTAGAAGTTGGGTTCCGTCAGCCGCAGCGCCAACAGGCCAAGCCGAGCCTTTTGTCCGGGCGATAGCTGGCCGATGGTACGGCGTTGCGTGTCGATATCGAAACCGGCGCTGGCGAGCAAACTGACCGCGCGCTGGTCGCCGGGCCGGAACGTCGCGGTCACGAAACCATGCGGTGTGTCGGCCGACGGTAACCGCGACATAAGCTGATCCAGGTAGCCAACGACGACCGAGGAACTGACGGTGACGCCAGGAATTGCCTCACCATCCAGCATCGCCCGTTGCAGCAGCTCCACAAACCTCGATTTTCCAGTGCCGTTTGCCCCCATCACCACGATGCGGTCGTGCTGGAAGATCCTCAACATCCCTGTGTTGAACAAAACCTGTCCTTCCGGCGTCGAGACCGGAACGTTATCTAACGCAACCAGAACTTTCGCATGCGTCCCCCGATTGGTCAGCCGAATATCCCCTGTCCGGGTCTGTTCGGCCGGACGCAACGAATCCTCGATCGCCGCCGCGCGTTCTGCCAGTTGTTTCGACTTCTTCAGCCAGGTGTCGCTGCCGCTGTTGATCCCGACATTGCGCAGATGTCCCGCACTTCGGCGCAACCGGGATGCTTCCCGGACATCGCGCGCCAGCTTTGCTTCTCGCGCACCATCGTCCGCCTGCAGCAATGCGCGGGCGCGACTGAATGGATGCGCGTAAACCCTCGATTCATCAGGCCGCAGAAACAACGTACGATTGGTGCAATGATCCAGGAACTGACGGTCATGACTGGCGATCACCATCGCGACGCCTTCGGTGGCATGGTTGATTCAATCCTCCAGCACCGCCAGCCGCTGCAGGTCCAGATGGTTGGTCGGCTCATCCAGCAGCAGCACATCCGGATCGGTGACCCACACCCGCGCCAGCAACGCCAGGCGCTGCCAGCCGCCGCTCAGCGCCGCCAGGGGCCGGTCCCGCATCTCCACCGGTGTGTCCAGCATGTCCAGCACCAGCCCAATCTTCCAGGCATTGGCCTCCCGCTCCGCCGGCGCCAGTGCGCGCCGGATCGCTTCGGTCATCGGCAGGTCCAACAGGTTTACCGGCACGTCCTGCTCGACATACCCCACCCGCAGCCCGCGGCGCGCAACAATATCCCCCGCGCCCGGTTCCACCTGCCGCGCGAGGCAACGCAGCAGCGTGGTCTTGCCCATGCCGTTGCCCGCGATCAGGCCGATGCGGTCGGTCTCATGAATGGTAAGATCTAGGTTCTGGAACAGCACGCGCGGCGAAACGATGCCTAGGCGGCGCAGTTGAATCAGGGTCATGATACGTCTCTTGTCCGAATCGTCCGCCGGTGTGGTTCGGAACCACATCGACAGCGCAGATGAAGCGATCGCTAGGCGAGCGATGCCGGACGGAAGAAGACGTCAGATCCAGCGTTCGGCCCGCCCCACAACGTGATGTCGTGGGGCCTGCCAGGGTCCGGTGCGGCGATGGTGGTCGTAAGCGGTCACGCATCCCCCCAACGGCTGGATGTTCAAGAATCCGCCTTAGATAAACGGAAACGGCGATCGTTCGCAAGCCACGGCCGATTTCGTTGCAGCCACACATCGCTTCGCGCTATGTCTCCAGAACCGTCGTTCAGGAGGCTCCATGATCCGTCGCCGTACCGTGTTGCTGACCGCCCCCGCCGTGATCGCCGCAACCCGAGCGCACGCGGCCGCCGCGGTGAAGGTGGGTGCCCTGTTCCCGCTCACAGGCAATTCCGCCGGATCGGGGCTGGAAGCCAAGGCGGCCATTCAGGTCGCCGCGGATATCATCAACACCGGCCATCCGGAGCTGAAAGGCCTCACCATCGGCCTGACCCCGGGGCTGCCCAACCTGGGCGGCGCCAGGATCGAACCGATTTTCGTCGACCACCGCGGCGATCCGTCCATGGCGCAAAGCCTGGCGTTGAAACTGATCACCGGCGACAAGGTCTCGGCGCTGTTCGGCGCCTATCAGTCGTCCTGCGCGATGACCGCGACGGCGGTCTCGGAACGCTATAGCGTGCCGTTCGTCGTGTCGGACTCGGTCGCGGCCAACATCACCGGCCGAGGCTTCAAGTTCACCTTCCGCGTCACCCCGATCGCGGCCAATTTCGCCGACAGCTACATGCGGTTCCTGCTGGACCAGAAAAAGGCCGGCCGCACGATCGATAACATCGCCATTGTCAACGAGAACACCGACTACGGCACCTCCGTCGGCGATGCGATCGCGGCGGGTGCGCAGAAATCCGGCCTGCCGGTGTCCATCCGCATCCCGTACAGCGCGAACGGCGCCGATGTTTCGGCACAGGTGCTGCAACTGAAACAGAAGAACCCGTCGGTTGCGTTGTTCGTCAGCTATGCCTCCGACGCCATCCTGTTCATGCGCACGATGAAGAGCCTGGATTACCTGCCGCCGATGATCATCGGCGATTCCGCCGGGTTCTCCGATTCATCGTTCCTGCCGACGGTGGGCAACATTTCCAAAGGCCTGGTCAACCGCAGCGTCTGGAGCAAGGGGCCGCCCGGCAGCCTGTCCGCCGGCGTGAACGCGATCTATCAGGCAAAGACCGGCAATGAGATCAGCGACGTCAGCGGCCGGTGCATCCAGGCCTTCTTCGTGCTGGCGGACGCGGTGAACCGCGCCGGATCGGCCGATCCCGTCAAGCTGCAGGCGGCGTTGAAGGCGACGGCGATGCCGCACAGCGCGATGGTCATCGGCTATCGCGGCGTGCGCTTCGACGACACCGGCCAGAACGTCGAAAGCGCGACCTATCTGACCCAGCTTCAGGGCAAGGACTACGTCACCATCTGGCCGGACGACGCGGCGGTGTCGAAGGTCCAGTGGCCGATGGCCGGCTGGCGGTAACGGGCCTACGGCTCGCGCCGCCATTCTTTCTCCAGCGCCAGCCAGCCGGCCATCAGTTTTCCACCGTCCGGCGGATAGTGCTCCTCCAGGATCGTTAAATTCTCGATCCGATCCGCCCGAAAATGCCGGTAGTCGACCCGCGTCTCGCACCAGGCCGCGACCAGCGTCGCATTGACGTAATACGCCAGTGCGATCGGCCAGATGGTGCGGCGGGTGCGGCGGTCCTGCTCATCCACATACTCCAGGCGGATTTTGCGGGTATCGCGGATCGCGCTGCGGATTTCCGACAGATCGACCCCGTTGGACACCGGCGTTCGGCCCTCGGCAACGTAGAACGGCGCCGCATCGAGGTAGGCCCGAGCCTGATCCGGCAGCACGACGGCGATTTTGGCGAGCACGCTGGCGGCGGCATCTTGCAATGAGGGATCGCGCAGGCGCCGCACCAGCCGCACGCCCACGGCGATCGCATCGACTTCCTCCGTCGTGAACATCAGCGGCGGCAGGTCGAAGCCCCGGCGCAGCACGTAGCCGATCCCGGCCGCCCCCTCGATCGGCACACGGCGCGCCTGCAGCGTGGCGACATCGCGGTAGACGGTGCGGACCGTGACTTCCAGTTGGTCCGCCAGGGCCGCCGCCGTGATCGGTCCCTTGGCCGACCGCAAGGCCTGGATGACATCGAACAGCCGATCGGCTCGGCGCATGGCATCCTCCATCGCTACTGACACAACGGTGTCAGTAGCACACTTCTATCATGCCCTTCTTATAAAGGAAGGGTCGGCGACCATGCGGCAAGCAGCCAAACGGACCACCGTCATCACGGCGGCGACCAGCCTGGGTTTCGCGGTCGTGCAACTGGACGGTTCCATCCTGAACGTCGCCCTTCCGCGGATCGGTGCCGCACTGGGGGCCAGCGTGGACACCCTGCAATGGACGGTCGATGCCTACTTCCTGGTGTTCGCCGCCTTGCTGTTGTCCGCCGGAGCCCTTGGCGACCGCATCGGCTCCAAACGAGCCTTCATCGCCGGTTTCACCATCTTCGCCGTGGCGTCCTGCGCCTGCGGATTGGCGACCACCCCGCTCGCACTGATCGCATTCCGGGCGATGCAGGGCGTTGGCGGCGCATTGCTCGTGCCGTGCTCGCTGGCGCTGATCAATCATGCCTGTGCTGATGATACCGCGGCCCGCGCGCGAGCGATCGGGACATGGACGGCGGCCGGCGGTGTCGCTCTGGCGGTGGGGCCCGTCATAAGCGGCCTTCTCCTCAGTACGCTGGGCTGGCGCAGCATCTTTCTGGCGAATCTGCCGATTGCGGGCTTTGGGATCTGGCTCGCCGCCAGGTTCGCCGTTGAAACCGACCGGCCGGCAATCAGGCGCGGCATCGACCCGGCCGGTCAAATCCTGGCGATCATCTTCCTGATCGCCCTGGTCTGGGCGGTCATCGAGGCAGGTTCGTTCGGCCTGACGGCACCGCGCGTCATTGTAGGCTTCATCGTGGCTGCGCTCGCCGCGTGCCTCCTTCTGGTGGTGGAGCGCCACGCCAAGGATCCCGCGATCCCACTGTCATTCTTCCAGGATACGACATTCAGCGCGGCCACCTTCGGCGGATTTGTCGTCAGCGTCGTCTTGTTCGGCCTGGCCTTCGGGATGACCCTCTATTTCCAACGAATGCTGTCTTACACGCCGGCCGAGGCGGGGTTGGCTTTCGTACCGTTCGCTATCGGAATAACCGTGTCGAACCTCACGGGTGGATGGCTGTCGGCCAAAGCGGGTGCCCGGTTACCGATCGTGAGTGGTCTGCTCCTCGCGGCCGCCGGCGCAATGCTTCTGACCGGCCTCGGTCCCGACACCGCGTATCTGTCGATGCTTCCCGCCCAATTGATGGTCCGCTTTGGTGCCGGCCTCGCCATGCCGCCGATGACGGCCGCGCTGCTTTCGACCGTGCCGCGCGCGCGGTCCGGTTCGGCATCGGGCTTGCTGAACGCGATCCGCCAGTCCGGCGCGGCCATCGGAATCGCATTGTACGGGGCGCTCATGCGCGGCAACATGATCGAGGGACTTCGGATCGCCGTCGTGATCTCCGCCGTCTTGTTTGCCGCCGCCGCGACGGCCGCCGTATTCGGCATTCGTGCGCGGGACCCGGGCGTCAGCCTGACGGGCCGCGAAGTGAAGGCCAACTGATGCCAGGGAAGCCGAACGCGCGCCCCTCTTCCGGCCCGTCATCGAACCGGGCAGACTGCCGCCAAATGCGGGAGGCGGCTTGAATGAGACAGATCGCGACGACGGTGCTGATCGCCGGCGGCGGGCCAGTCGGACTGACAGTGGCGATGGACCTGGCCTGGCGCGGCATCCCCGTGCTGGTGCTGGAAAGCCGCGCCCCCGGCGAACCCCCCAGTGTCAAGTGCAACCACGTCAGTGCCCGCACGATGGAAATATTCCGCCGGCTTGGCGTGGTGCAGGCGGTGCGGAACACCGGCCTGCCCGCCGACTACCCCAACGACGTCGCGTTCCGCACGACGACCACCGGGATTGAACTGTCGCGCATTCCGATCCCATGCCGGGCGGACCGCTACACCGCGACCGGCGGCCCGGATACGTGGTGGCCGACGCCGGAACCGCCGCACCGCATCAACCAGATCTATCTGGAACCGGTTCTGTTCGCCCATGCCAAGGCGATGCCGGGGATTCGCATCCTGAACCGCACCCAGCTTATTGAATTCGAGCAGCACGACACCGGCGTCACCGCCACCGCTGCCGACCTGGACGGCGGCGAGGACCTCACCATCACCGCCGACTACCTGATCGGCGCGGACGGCGCCCATTCCACGGTGCGGCGGCGGATCGGCGCCAGCCTGACCGGCGATGCGGTGCTGGAACACCGGCAATCCACCTATTTCCGAGCGCCGGACCTGCTGAAGGCGACGCCGACTAAGCCGGCCTGGGCCAATACCTCGCTCAACCCCCGCCGCAGCGCCAACATGTTCGCGATCGACGGGCGGGAGACATGGCTGATCCACAACTACATGCGGCCGGGCGAAACGTTCGACAACGTGGACCGCGACTGGTGCATGCGCACCATCCTGGGCGTCGGCCCGTCCTTCCCCATCGAGATCATCACCAAAGAGGACTGGACCGCCCGCCGCATGATCGCCGACCGGTTCCGCGACCGCCGGGTGTTCCTGTGCGGCGACGCCGCCCATATCTGGGTGCCGAACGCCGGTTATGGCATGAACGCCGGGATTGCTGACTCGATGAACCTGTCGTGGATGCTGGCGGCGGTGCTGAAGGGCTGGGCGCCCCCGGCGATCCTCGATTCTTACGAGACCGAACGAATGCCGATTACCGAACAGGTGTCCCGTTACGCCATGGATACGTCCAGCGCGTTGGCGAAACAGCGTGGCGGCATCCCTGACAATCTGGAGGAGCCCGGCCCCGAAGGCGATGCCGCGCGTGCCCGCGTCGGCCAGGATGCCTACGACATCAACGTCGGTCAGTTCTGCTGCGGCGGGCTGAATTTCGGGTCGTTCATCGAGAACTCACCCATCATCGCCCACGACGGCGCTGCGCCCGGCTACAATATCTACGACTTCACCCCCTCCACGGTGCCCGGGTGCCGGACGCCGCATATCTGGCTGGGGCAGGGGATTTCGCTGTACGACGCCATGGGCCCCGACTTCACCCTGCTGCGCTTCGATCCGAAGCTGGACGTCGGCCATCTGCTCGCCGCCGCCGAAATCCGCGGCGTTCCGATGCATCTGCTGGATGTCTCCACCACGGAACCGGTCTATGCGGAGAAACTCGTGCTGTCCCGTCCCGACCAGCATGTCGCGTGGCGCGGCAATGTCCTGCCGGCGGACCCGATCGGACTGATCGACCGCATCCGTGGTGCCGGATCGCGTGTCGATTGATCGTCAATGGCCGGTGGACCTTTCGTCAACCCTTCCTAAATAGACCGTACAATAACACAAAAATGTTCGCTTGGGTAAAATCGGAAAATACGTGCCTGCGTTAAGACTTTTCCGGAGGAATACAATGGACGATATGGGACTGTACCAGGAACCGTCACATCTTTATGACCTATCCGGCCGGTTCCAATCGGTGCGGCAGGCGACCGAGATGCTGGCGGCCGGACTGACGGAGGAGGACCAGTGTGTCCAATCCATGCCTGACGCCAGCCCGGCGAAGTGGCACCGCGCGCACACGACCTGGTTCTTCGAACAATTCGTGCTGGTCCCGCATGTGCCGGACTACCGGGTATTCGACCCGGCTTTTGGCTTCCTGTTCAACTCATACTATGAGGCCGTCGGCCCGCGCCATCCGCGCCCATCCCGAGGCCTCCTGACGCGGCCGTCCGCCGATCAGGTCACCCAGTACCGGCGCCACGTCGATGCGGCACTGGTTCAGGCGATCCCGCATCTACCCACCGCAATCCACGACGTGATCGAACTCGGGCTGCACCACGAACAGCAGCATCTGGAACTCCTGGTCACCGACATGTTGCATGCCTTCTCCGCCAACCCGTTGTGCCCGGCGATCGATCCGGGTTGGCGAGATCCACAGGGCCACCCGAACGAAACGATTTTCGTCGAATGTCCCGCCGGCCTGCATCGGATCGGCTATGCCGACACCGGGTTCTGCTTCGACAACGAAACGCCGGCGCATCGGACGTACCTGCATCCGCACGCCATCGCCTCCCACCTAGTGCGCAACCGCGACTGGCTCGATTTCATCCAGGATAACGGCTACCGCACCCCGTCGCTGTGGATGTCCGACGGATGGGCGACCGTGCGGGAAGCCGAGTGGACCGCGCCGCTGTACTGGCGATGTCAGGACGGCGCCTGGTTCCAGTTCGGACCCGGCGGCCTGGCCCCGCTGGCGCTGGATGCCCCCGTCCGCCACATCAGTTGGTACGAAGCTGATGCCTTCGCTCGCTGGAGCGAGGCCCGCCTGCCCACCGAAGCCGAGTGGGAGGCCGCGAGCGCCAATCCGGCGATCCACGAGATCACCGGCCATGTCTGGCAGTGGACCGAAAGCGCCTATCGTCCCTATCCCGGCTATCGGGCCGCTCCGGGCGCGATCGGCGAGTACAACGGCAAGTTCATGATCAACCAGATGGTCCTGCGCGGCGGATCATGGACCACGCCGCGAGGCCATACGCGACCGACCTACCGGAATTTCTTCCACCCCGACAAGCGATGGCAGTTCACCGGCCTTCGTCTGGCCAAGGACCTATAACGGGAGGCTGATGTGCCAAACGATACCGGATTTGTCCCGCAAAACCAGCGGGCGGACGTCCTTGAGGCTGCCCTGGGCGGCCTGACCGCGACACCCAAGACGTTGCCGGCCAAGCTGTTCTACGACGACGAAGGCTGCCGGTTATTCTACGAAATTACCAGGCTGCCCGAATATTACCTGACACGAACGGAAACCGCGCTGCTGACGTCGATCGCCTCCAGCGTGGTGCCGGATGGCTTCCGCGATGCGGTGCTGGTGGAATTCGGCGGCAGCGACGAGACCAAGGCGCGCATCCTGCTGGATCGTCCGGACTCGCCCTTCACGACTTATGTATCGATCGATGTCGCGGCCTCATCCCTGACCGCCATGCAGGTCCGCCTGGGCGACGTCCATCCCGGTCTGACCGTCGTCCCCATCGCCGCGGATTTCATGCAGCCGCTGCGCCTGCCGCCGCTTGGATCGCCGCGCATGGGGTTTTTTCCCGGCTCGACGATCGGCAACCTCGACCCGGCCGCGGCGGCGCGTTTCCTTGCCTCGGCACGCGACTGCCTGGGGCCGGATTCGTGGTTTCTCCTGGGTGCCGACCTGCGGAAAAGCCCCAGGATATTGTTGCCGGCCTATAACGATGCGGCTGGCGTGACCGCGGCGTTCAACCTCAATTTACTCAGGCGCCTGAACCGGGAGGCAGGGGCCGATTTCGACCTGAATGCCTTCCGTCACGAGGCGGTGTGGAACGACAGAGAAAGCCGGATCGAGATGCACCTGATTGCCACCCGCGATCAGACGGTGCATCTGGGTGGACGGCGCATCGCGTTCCGCGAGGCGGAATCGATCCACACCGAAAACAGCTACAAGCACACGCCGGACCGGTTGATCGAGATTGCACGCCGAGCCGGGTGGGGCATGCAGCAGGTGTGGAAGGACCCGGCCGGCTTGTTCGGCGCGTTCCTGTTCCGGGGCGGGTAGGGCAGGACATAAGGCGCCGGTTGGCACACTCTCACCGTCATGGCCGGGACACGCCCGGCCATGACGGATGAGCAATCACACAGGTGCCTCACAAGGCGATTCCGCTCAAGGCGGAAACGCTACATCAAGCCGATCACGCAAAAGAGCCCCTATGCCGCCATCTTCGTCGTCTCGCCCATCATGAACGTCCGAAGTTGCAGCCGCGCCCGATGCACCCGGCTTTTCAACGTGCCGATCGCGCAGCCCGTCTGTTCGGAGGCTTCCTCGTAGGACTGCTCGTGCAGCACGATCATCGACAATGCCTCCCGCTGGTCATGCGGCAGGCGTTCCAGCGCCCATCCAAGTTCGCGCAACGCCGCCCGATCCTCATGAGCCGCCGCGACGGGTACCTCCGGCATATTGTCAGCATCGGTGAATTCACGTTTGGAACGCATGCTGCTGATGAATTGGTTGATCATGATCCGATGCACCCAGGCGGAGAAATTCGTTCCAGGAATAAAGCAATCTTGCGCAACCAGGACTTTGGCCGCCACATCCTGGGCCAGGTCGTCGGCCGCCGCGCGGTTGCGCGTCAATGCAAGCGCCCATACGCGCATCTTCGGCAAAAATGAAATGAGTTGATCGTTAAATTCCTGCGCCATGGACAAGGCCTCCTGTTAATTCGAACGCAATTGACGCTGAACACCTGTGGCTCGGGGCAAGGCTGTGCAAGGCGGCTGACATGACGGTGATGAACAGGTTTCCGTCACACATATCGAATAGAAAATAATCGCGATCATGTGACTTGATGCCGGGATAAACGACCATCCGTCGGCCCGGTGGCCCAGGAAACGCGCGGCCAGGGCGCCTTCGCGCCGGCAGGCGGCCGGATGGCCGAAAGCCCCCGCAAGAAGGCCAGCTACTGTTATGAATGCCATGCCGTATCGACAGGCCGCGGATCCGATTATCCTGGCGTTCGACACTGTTTCGTGTGTAAAGGCCGCCGCATGCGGTCCTTCGTCTGTCTTCCGATCTTTCTCGCATTTGCCGTGCCCGCCGTCGCATCGGCGGGCCAATTGGCGGCGCACCCATCCCTGCCGCCGTCGGCGATGCACCGGACCGCCGGCTACCGGGT
>NZ_LMUJ01000051.1:34195-64921 GCF_009765975.1 Acidisphaera sp. S103
GCCGATCCTGCGCAATTGTGCGAGACCGCGGCGACCTCGGCCGAGTACACCGGCCGTCTGCCGCCCCGCCTTCTGGGCGCCATCAGCCTGACGGAGACCGGCCGGGTCGATCCCGCCACCGGCCGGATCCGCCCCTGGCCCTGGACGATCAATGCCGAGGGTGTGGGTCAGTTTTTTGACACACGCCAGCAGGCGATCGCCGCCGTCAAAGTGCTGCAGGCCAGGGGTGTGCAATCCATCGATGTCGGTTGCATGCAGGTGAACCTGATGTATCACCCCGATGCGTTTGCGTCGCTGGACGACGCGTTCGATCCAGCGATCAACGCGACTTACGCCGCCCGCTTCCTCAATTCGTTGTACGTCGGCAGCAAGGACTGGGCGACCGCCATCGCCGCCTACCACTCGGAGACGCCGGACTTGGGCGACGCCTATCGCGTGCTGGTGATGGCCCGGTGGCACAATGGCGACCTGCACGCCCCGGTCGCGGCACAGAGCCCGTACGGCGATTTCGCGCAGACCGGCCAATCCAATGCCGATCCGGCCTACGGCGCGTTCGCCCCCCGGTCACTGGTCTATGGGGCCTTCGCACGGCACTGATCAGCCGCCCGTCTCACGCCAAGGCGAGCATCACCACACCCGCACAGATCAGCGCGAGTGCGCCAAGCTGCATCGCGCCCAGCGGTTCGGCGAACCCGTAATGCCCGATCAGTGCCGCCGCGACGTAGGAGATGGCAGTGCAAGGCAGCGCGACAGACATCGGAATCCGCCGCAGCGCGACGATGTAAAGCAGTGCCGCGCCGCCGTACAGGCACAACCCGACCATGGTGCGGATATCGAACAGTTGGGCGATGAAATCCGGTGCCCCGGCGCCGGCCTTCAGCAATGTCTGCCCCGCCATGCTGGTGACGATGGCGACCGACAGAACCAGCCAATAGACGCTCACGCCAGGTCCTCGCCCACCACATTGCGCTGGATGTTGCGCACGGTGCCCTGTGGCTTGCCGTTGGCGGACAGGAAGGTGCGTCCGACATACTCGCCCAGCACGCCCAGGATCATCGACTGCACGCCGGACACCAGCAGCAGCACCGTCATGGTGGAGGCCCAGCCGGACGGCGTCTTATGCACGAACAGTGCCTCCGCTATCGTGGCGACGGCGCCGACCGCCCCCAGCACCGACAGCCCAAGGCCGGCGAAGATCGCCAGCCGCAGCGGCGCCAGCGAGAAGCTTGTGGCCAGGTTCAGCCACAGCCGCACCAGCCGAACCAAGGTATAGTTCGATCGGCCTTCCTGCCGGGGCAGATGCCGTACCTCGATGCTGCCGATGTGCTGGGTCACCTGCATGATCAGGCCGTCCACATATGGATAGGGGCCGCTGTAGCGGGTGACAGCGTCCACCACCATCGCCGACATGCAGCGGAAGGACGACAGGTACAGCCCCTTCGGCTTGTCCAGCAGGCGGTCGGCCACCCCGTTGGCGAAGCGGCTGCCCAGGTTGCGCCACCCGGCATGCTGCTTCACCGCGTAGCGGGTGTAGACCACGTCCCAGCCGCCCAGGCGGGCATGGTCGTAGAGTTTCACGACCTCCTCGGGCGGGTTCTGCAGGTCGTCGTCCATGGTGATGACGAAATCGCCGCTGGCGTGGCGCAACCCGGTCATCACCGCGTTATGCTCGCCGTAGTTGCGTGCGTGCTCGATATAGACCAACGGGATCCGAGCGGTTTCCAATAGGGCGCGGCATACGTCGCCGGAATTATCCGGACTGCCGTCGTTGACCAGCACGACCTCCAGCCCGCCCGCCGGATGCAGGTCGGACAGCGCTTCCACCAGGCGTCCGATGGTCGTGGCGCCGCGATAGACGGGGACGACGATGGACAGGCCGACCCGGGTCGTCCGGGGTCGCACGATGGTCGTCTCGAAGAGGGTAACCGTGTCGTTCATGGTGTCTCTGCTATGGCCAGCACCGATCCGCCAACGGGCAGCGGGACGGGCAGGCGTCGTTCGAATTCCGTCATGCCATGCAAAGCCGCATCGATCCATGGCGGAAACGGGGCGACATCGGACACGGCGCCGCCGCGCGCAAGGATTTTTCTCTGAACGATCATCAGCGGCAGCAGCAGGCCGTTCCAGTAGCGTGCCCCCACCCCTTGGAAGCCGGCTTGGCGCAGCATCGCCGCGGTCGCCGCGACGGTCAGCCGGCGGACGTTGTGGACCCGGCGGTCGTGGGCGGACAGCATCCATTGATACGCCGGCATATTCAGCACCAGCCGGCCGCCGGGCCGCAGCACGCGCTTCAGTTCGGCCAGCGCCGCCGCCAGGTCCACAGCGGCATGGCACAGCACGTCGGCCGAGACGACGGCATCGAAGCCGCCGGTGGCGAACGGCAGGGCGTTCACGCTGCCCCGAATCACCGCGGCCCCGGATTTATGGCGCGCGCGGGGGGCAGCGGCGGGATCCCACTCGACGCCAAAGCCGGCCAGGTCGGGACGCCGCTGGCGCAGCAGGGCCAGGAAGCCGCCGG
This sequence comes from Acidisphaera sp. S103, assembly GCF_009765975.1. Taxonomy (GTDB): domain Bacteria; phylum Pseudomonadota; class Alphaproteobacteria; order Acetobacterales; family Acetobacteraceae; genus Rhodopila. The sequence goes on from NZ_LMUJ01000051.1 coordinate 36,714, forward strand.
TACCGCAGCCGGCGTCGAGCACTCGCCCGCGTGCCGCCGCCAGGCCGTCGAGCAGGCGCGCATGCAGGGCGCGGTACCACCACATGCGATCCTCGGCGGCATCCATAAGGGCGTATTCGGCGGGGTCCATCCGTCAGCGAGTCGCGATCGATGAAAGGCCGGATCATCGGCGCAGCGAACCCGGCGCGACGCAAGAGGGAAGATATGTTTCGGTGGGGCAGGCCGACCCTCCGACACGACGAAATAAATGCATTGTCCATCGTCGATCGGCAGCCGGTCACCACGTTGGGTGCGGGTGGACCCCTCGGCCGTGCAATTAACAGAGGATGAACGCGAATTAAAGTCATTGTTCACCGAACGCATTCCGGCGGAGGGATGATGGAAACCGGTGGTCATACCGCGATCATGGGATTGAAAATGTCCTTTTCCAGTCGGGAACTGTTGTAAATTCTCTATTTGATCTCTCGATCTGGCCGCGGCTGGATCGGTCGCGGCTGGCGCCGTCTGGCCGGCGCGCGGGGCGGTTCATCGCCGGTTCGGCCGCATTGACGATGCCGGATGGCGGATGGTAGAAATCTACGTCGTATCAATAATAACACAACCGCAGTCTTGGGAGAAATTTCGAATGTCAGTGACCCGCCGCCATGTCCTGGCCGGCTCCGCGGCCGGGGTGGCCACGCTCGCGTCCGGCCTTGCCCGGCCGGCAATTGCCGCGTCCGAACCGATCAAGATCGGCTTCCTGCCGGCGCTGACCGGTCCCGGTTCCTCCACCGGCGTCGCGATCAATCGCGGCACCATCCTTGCCGTCGACGAGATCAACGCCGCCGGCGGCGTCAACGGCCGCAAGATCGAGCTGATCACCCGCGACACCCAGAGCGATCCGACCAAGGCAGTGAACGGCGCGACCGAACTGACCCGCCGGCAGAAGGTGCATGTGGTGTGGGGACCGCTGAACTCCGGTGAGGCGCTGGCCGCCACGCCGCTGATCGCCCGGGACGGCATTCCGCAGATCGATCCGTGCTGGGTGGACACGCTGACCGACGTGAAGAAATACCCGCTGGCGTTCCGCAACGCGCCGACCAACCACCAGATCGGCGCCGCGGCCAACCGCTATGTGACCGATGTCCTGAAGCTGAAGAAGATCGCCGTGATCGGCGACACCACCGGCTATGGCACCGCCTCGGTCGAGACTTATGTCGGGATGCTCAAGGCGCAGAAAGACGTTTCCGTCGTCTATCAGGGCGACGTCGACGCCAGCAATCCCGACCTGAAGCCGGAACTGCTGCGCATGCGCGACGCCGGTGCCGATGCGATCATGCCATGGAGCGTGAACGCCGGTTTCCTGTCGCGCATCATCAACACCCGCGGCGACATGGGCTGGGACGTGCCGATCGTCGGCCAGACCACCCTGGGATCCGGCCAGACCAAGGCGCTGCTGTCGAAGCCGGAGTATTGGAACAAGGTCTACCAGAACAACTTCCTCAACTGCAGCTACAACTCGGCCGGCCAGTTGGTCCCCCGAGCCGCCGCCTTCGTCGAACGGCTGAAGAAGGCCAATATCGAGATGGGCGACACGCTGCTGTGGTGGATCGCCATCGGCTACGACACGCCGCATCTGATCGCCGACGCCGTGAAGGCGGCCGGTAGTTCGCCGCAGGACATCGCCGGCTACTTCAACAAGCTGTCGAAATGGCCGGGCGCCTACGCCGATATCACCTGGACGCCGGAGGAACACAACGGCTTCCCGGACAATGAGATCGTGATGTGCCAGGCCAATTCGCTGCGTGACGGCGCGTTCAATCTCGCACCCGGCTACGGCGCCTGATCGGATGATCGAGTCGATCGTCGTCTATGGTTTGGCGATCGGAGCGGTCTATGCGCTGATCGGCATCACCTACAACGTGATGTTCACGGCATCTCGCGTATTCAGCTTCACCGCCGGCGCCGTCGGCATGCTGGGCGGCGTCTTCGGGGCGCTGTTCATCAACCGTCTCGGCCTGCCGGTGGTGGTCGGCTTTGTCCTCAGCCTGGCCGGCGGCGCGCTGGTCGGGGTCGTCACCGAAGTGGTCACCGTGCGGCCGGTGCTGAAAAGCCTGGAACAGCATTTGTATGTGTTGTCCACGCTGGCCTTCGCGCTGCTGATCCAGCAGTTCACTGCCATCATGTGGAGCACGGAGCCGCAGCCATTCCCGCGGTTGCTGCCGTTCGGTCCCGGCCTGCTGGACCAGCAGTTCTGGATTCCGGTCCTGGCCTGTGTGGCGACGCTCGTCGGGCTGGAACTGCTGTATCGCCGCACGCTGGTCGGGCGCGCCTTCATGGCGATTTCCGAGGATACCTACGCCGCTCGGGCCATCGGCCTGCCGGAACAGGGGCTTCGCATGACCAGCTTCGCGCTGGCCGGGGCGATCGGCGCACTGGCAGGGTTTGCCGGCGGTGAAGTGCTGCTCGCGTTCTTCGCGAATGAGCCGATGCTGAATTTTTACGGATTTGTGCCGGTGGCGCTGGGCGGCATGGGCAACAACCGAGGCGCCGTGGTCGGCGGCTTTGCCCTCGGGCTGTTCCAGCAGGCGGCCAACTTCCTTGTGGGCGGCATCTTCGCGTCTGTCGCTGTCTTCGTGGTGTTCATCATTGTCCTGCTGGTCCGGCCCGAGGGTCTGGCGGGTGCGGCGGCCGGAAGGCGCGTGTAATGGCCGACGGCATGACATCGGCCCCGCGTCCTCGGACGGCGGGCACGGGCGGCCAGGGATGGCTGCAACCCCTGCTGCCTTTCCTCGGCCTCGGTGCCATCGCCGTCTGCCTGCCCCTGGTCGGCGACAGCTACTGGAGCATCATCGCCAGCCGAGCCTGCATTTACTGGATACTGGTCTCCGGACTCAATTTGGTGGTCGGCTTCGGCGGCCAGATCGCTATCGGCTGGGTGGCACTGCTGACTCTGGGTGCCTACACCACCAGCGTCCTGACGGCGGGGACCGTCACGCCGGCGTTCTCGCCTTATCTCGCGTTGGCGCTCTCCGGCGTGGTCGGTGCGATCGCCGGCGTGATCGTCGGCCTGCCGGCATTGCGCCTGCGCACCTTCTACTTTGCGATGACCACCCTGGGCTTCGCCACCATCGTCACCCAGATCGCGCTGGCCTGGCAGAGCGTCACCGGCGGCGGTGTCGGTGTCGCCGGTCCGGTGTTCCCCGCACCGTTCGACAGCTCCTGGGGCTTCTACTATTTCTGCCTCGGGCTGGCATCGATCTGCACCTGGATGACGGCGAACATCGCCGCCAGCCGCTTCGGCCGCGCGTTGGTCGCGATCCGCGATTCCGAGGTTGCGGCGGAGGCGGCCGGCATCTCCAAACCCATGCTGCTGGTCGTGGTGTTTCTGTTCAGCGGCGCCGTTGCCGGCATCGCCGGCGGGCTGTTCGCGTCGCTGCAATCCTACATCACGCCCGACGCCTTCACCTTCGACCTGTCGGTGTTGTTCTTTATCGCCATCCTGATCGGCGGCCGAGGCTCCATCATGGGCCCGCTCCTCGGCACTATCCTGCTGACCGTCCTGCCGGAGTTCGCGGCCCCGCTGGTGGCGTGGTCCACCTTCCTCTATGCCGCGCTGCTGCTGGTCATCGTGCTGGTGATCCCCGGCGGCATCGCCGAACTGCTGGATTTCAAGAATCGCCGCCCGCTGGAGCGCCACCGCGAGATCATCCCGCGTCCCGAATTGCTGACCGACCTGCTCGACGCCAACCGCAAGGGGACTCCCCTGACCCTGGAAACCATCACGCTGAGTTTCGGCGGCGTACGGGCGATCGACGGGCTCGACCTGGAACTCCGTCCCGGCGAGGTGCACGGCCTGATCGGTCCCAACGGCAGCGGCAAGACGACGACGCTGAATGTGATTTCCGGCTACTACGCGCCGGACAACGGAGAGGTCCGGCTGAATGGTGCCGTGCTGGCGCCGAAAGCGCCGACCACGCGTGCCGGCCACCGCATTGCTCGTACCTTCCAGACTCCGCGGCTGATCGGCGGCGCATCGGTGCTGCAGAACGTGATGATCGGCGGTTCGGTCGATGGGCACTGCACCTTCGCCGAAGCCATGCTGATGCTGCCGCGGCATTTGCGTGACGAGGCAACGTTGCGCCGGTCCGCCATGGCGGCGCTGGCGATCGTCGGCCTCGACTTGCTGGCCGCGGTGCGGGCCGACCGGCTGCAGCACAGCGAACTGCGCTTCATGGAGATCGCCCGCGCCCTGATGCTGCGCCCGGCCTTCGTGCTGCTGGATGAGCCGGCCGCGGGTCTGTCGGCCGAGGAAATCCGCCGCCTGGGCGCACTGATCGTCGCCATTACCCGCACCGGGACCGGCGTGCTGCTGGTGGAGCACCACGCCGACCTGATCTTCGACATCTGCGACCGGGTGACCGTGCTCAACCTGGGCAAAGTGCTGGCCGCCGGAACGCCGGCGGAAATCCGTTCGCATCGGGAGGTCGTCAATGCCTACCTCGGCGCCTGAACCGCTGCTGACGATCAGTGGCCTGTCCGCCGGCTACGGCAAGATCGGCGTCCTGCGCGACATCGGCCTGACGATCGCCCCGGGTGAGTCGGTGGCGCTGTTGGGACCGAACGGTGCCGGCAAGACCACGCTGTTGCGGGCGATATCCGGGCTGCTGCCCTGGTCGGGGCAGATCCGTTTCGGCGGCAAGGACATGGCCGGTTCCAGCCCGCGCGACACCGTGCGCGCCGGGCTGGTGCATGTAATCGAGGGCCACCGTGTCTTCACCCAACTGACCGTGCTGGATAACCTGTTGCTCGCCGGGTACGGCATGGCGCGCGGGGAGCGTGCGACGCGGGTGGAGGAAGCCCTGACCTACTTCCCCGAGATCGCCGCTAAGCGCAACGACGGGGCCGGGACGCTGTCGGGTGGCCAGCAGCAGATGCTGGCAGTGGCCCAGGGCCTGGTGCGCCAGCCGCGCCTGCTGATGCTGGATGAACCGTCAGCCGGCCTGTCGCCAGTGCTGGTGGACCGCGTGCTGGCCGTCGCCGCGCGTTTGAAGCAGACCGGGACGGCTGTATTGCTGGTGGAACAGCTGATCGAGAAAGCCCTGGCCATGGCCGACCGCGTCTACGCCCTGGCGCGCGGTTCCATCGTGCTGGAGGCCGCAACCAGTGAGTCCGACCTGCCGAACCGGCTGGAACATGCCTATTTCGGCCAGGACGTCAGCGCGCCGCTTCAGGCGTAGAGATCCGCGTCGCGGAAAATGATGGGTTGATTGCCACGCGATTTCGATTCCCTCGCGATCCCGTCAGTTTGAAAATTCCTGATGAGGAACGTGATCGTTGTACTGCTGCCCGGCGTCTCCCCGTCCGCTTGCTGAGTGGGTGTCAGGCCGGGGATTCTCAACACGAAGAAAGCCGGAGGGCCACGAAGAAGAAAGCCACGTCACCCAACGAAGCGCCACAGGCCGTTTTTCAAAACGCAGCACAGGGAAGTTGCCAGGAGATCCGCCAAAGGCCGCTCATGCGCGGGAAGATGCATAGCCGCGTGTCATGGCTTGGTGGCGGCACGCTCGGACCGGTACTCTGGCGCGTCTTGATAGGTAATCCAACGAGGCATTAGACCAATACCGATCTAACGTTGCAACGAATCTCCGTGGCGCTTCGTGGTCCTTCGGCTTTCTCCGTGCATAGAAATCAAGGAAGACCGAACGAACGCTTGCGTTCCACCCGGCCACGTACATCGGGATACGACAGTCACGAAGCGCCCCAGTCGCATCAGATCGGTCGGGAACTCTCTAAACCCCACACCCCTCGTCCCGCAGCAAATCCATCACCGCATCGGGCGGCACATCGGCGCTGGTAAACGCCTGCCCGATCCCGTGCGTCAGCACGAAATGCAGCGCCCCATCCCGCATTTTCTTGTCGCGCCGCATGTGCCCGATCAGCGTCTCGGCCGAAAACCGCCGGTTCAACATGGACAAATCCGCCGGCAGCCCCACCGCCGAGACATGGGCGATCACCCGTTCCGCATCCGCCGGCGGACACAGCCCCAACCGCACCGACAGCTTGAACGCCAGCCCCAGGCCGACCGCCACGCCTTCCCCATGCAGCAAGCCGCCATCGTAGCCGTACTCCGCCTCCAGCGCATGGCCGAACGTGTGCCCCAAATTCAGCAGTGCCCGCCCATCGTTCGGCTTTTCCTCCCGCTCATCGTCCCCGACCACTGCCGCCTTGAATGCGCACGCCCGCTTGATCGCCTCCGCCTGAGCCTCCCGGTCGCCCGACACGACACCCTGGCCATGCCGCTCGCACCACGCGAAGAACGCCGCATCACCGATCAGCCCGGCCTTGGCGATCTCCGCATACCCCGCCTTCAACTCCCGTGGCGGCAGCGTCCCCAGCGTCCCGGTATCCGCCAGCACCATTTTCGGCTGATAGAACGCGCCCACCAGGTTCTTGCCCCGCCGCGTGTTCACCCCCGTCTTGCCGCCCACCGACGAGTCCACCTGCGACAGCAGCGTCGTCGGGATCTGGATGAACGGCAGCCCGCGCAACGTCGTCGCCGCCGCGAAGCCGGCCAGGTCGCCGACCACGCCGCCACCCAGGGCGATCACCGCCGTCCGCCTCTCGACCCTGGCCTCCAGCAACTGGTCCACCACGTCGAGGTAGGTGTCCATGCTCTTGGACGCCTCGCCGCCCTTGACGACGATCGAACTGGCGCTGATCGCTGTTTCCGCCAATCCATCCATCAGCGTCTGCAGATGCAGCCCCGCCACGATCTGGTCGGTGACCACCACCGCCCGCTTCTGCTGCAGCTTCGGCGCCAGCAGCGCACCGGCGCGAGCCAGCAGATTGTCGCCGATCACCACGTCATAACTCGTGCTGGGCAGCACCACATGCAGCCGCCGCGCCGGCTTCCAGTCCAGCAGCGCCGCCATCACGCCCGAGGTGGTCACATCCGGCGGCTCATCGCCGCAATCGACGATGACGTCGGCCTCGGCATAGATCGGATACCGCACCGCCATGAGCTCACGCAGCGTGTCCTCGCGGTCACGCCCATTCAGCAAAGGCCGGTTCTCCCGCCCCGCCACGCGGCGAACCAGCGTCGGCAGGGTGCAGCGCAGCCAGACGCTGATCGCGTCGGCCCGAGTCGCTTCCCGTGTATGCGAGTCCATGAACGCGCCGCCGCCGAACGCCAGCACCATCGGGTCGCCGGCTAGCAGGCGCCGGATCACCCGGCGTTCGCCGTCGCGGAACGCTGCCTCACCGTATCGTGCGAACAGTTCGGGGATGGTGCAGCCGGCCGCCAGCTCGATTTCCTGGTCGGCGTCGCGGAACGGCAGGCCCAGGCGCGCGGCCAACCGGCGGCCGATGGAGGTTTTCCCCGCCCCCATCAGGCCGACCAGCGCGACGCTGCGTCCGGCGATCGTATCGGGGATCGGCAAAGCCTCCCGCAGAGCAGTATTGCGTGTCATGGGTCCGGACGATAGAGCATGGCCGCGCCGGGTGGAACGGCCAACGCGGGTGAATCATGCTGCCAAACAACGAGCTAGGCGATTTTCAGGCTGCCCGGTGGGTCTGGAAATGGTTTAGCACATCGGTCTCCGAACGGGCGATCGCCCGCGAGTCGAACAGCCCGTCAGTCTGAAGGTCCGGCAAACCGGTTTCAGGAGCCTCGATGATCCGTATTTTCTTTTTTGTCGTCCTGGCCGGCCTGGTCGCGCTGGCTGGCGGTGTGCTGATGCTGGGAGTGTTCCCGCCCGCGCCGCACCCGCAGACGGTGGAGAAAGTCGTGCCGAACGACAAATTCACCGCCCATTGAGATAGACCCCACAGGATGGATTCCCGGGTCGACGCCTTCCTGGAGATGCTGACCGTCGAACGCGGGGCCGCCCGAAACACGATCGCATCCTACACCCTGGACCTGAGCGATTTCGCCGCATACGCCGCCGGCCGGGGTTTCGCCGCCGCCAACGCGGATGCGGCGACTTGCCAGGGTTACATGGCGTCGCTGCACGCCCGTGGCCTGTCCGCCCGCACCGCCGCCCGGCGGCTGTCGGCGCTGCGTCAGTTCCATCTGTTCCTGCTGCAGGATGGCGTGCGGACCGACGATCCGACCAGCCAGCTCGACACGCCCCGTCTGCCGAAGCCGTTGCCGAAATTTCTGGCGGAGGCGGAAGTCGATGCCCTGCTGGCAGCCGCCGCCCGCAAACCCGGCCGTCCCGGTGCCCTGGCGCAGGCCGCCCTGGAGCTGTTGTACGCCACCGGCATGCGGGTGTCGGAACTGTTATCGCTGCCCCGAACGGCGTTGGGCGCGAAGGCCGAGGTGATGATCATCAAGGGTAAGGGCGGCAAGGAGCGGATGGTCCCGCTGTCCACCGCCGCGAAGCAGGCGGCGTCAGCGCTGCTGGCCGCGACGGAAGCGAAAAGTCCGTGGCTGTTTCCCGGCCGAGACCCAAAGCAAAACCTGACCCGGCAGGCATTCTTCCTGTTGCTGAAGCAGGTCGCGCTGGAGGCCGAACTGGACCCGGCCAGGGTGTCGCCGCACGTGTTGCGGCACTCGTTCGCGTCGCACATGCTGGCGCGCGGCGCCGACTTGCGCAGCCTGCAGATGCTGCTGGGCCACGCGGATATCTCCACGGTGCAGATCTACACCCATATCCAAACCGAGCGGCTGCGCAAGCTGGTGGAAGATCACCATCCGCTGTCGGAGCATTGGGTCGATCCAAGGTAGAAACGACTGTCGTCGGTAAACGCAAAGACCCCCGAACGCCTGTCGCGTTATCGGGGGTCAAAGCGAAGAATATCTTCGCGTTCGGCATGTATAGCCGAACTTTGCGTGGTCTGTTGATTCAGCCGCCGATGCCACGTTGGTCGGCGACTATGAATAACTCAGGTGGCGTCATGCTGTATCTACACCCTCCTGTTCTGTTGCAGATGAAGCCTGCTCTTTGTGACAACCACATGTCAAGCAGATCGTGCCTCGACAAGGCCGCCGCCGGCATTATCCATTTGGCGATTATACGAAACTATCTGATGTCGATACATAAGTATGACTTGGCGCGAGATTCCGGCCTCTTTCACTGATCTTGCGACCTGGCTCGGCATCCAAATCCGGTGGCTGAGACGACGGCGCGTCCCGTGCGGTTGACAATGCCCTCGTGCCATATTACTTTCATTATGAAAGTTATAACGTCGCGATGCCGCGCCCGCCAGTGGCGCCATCCAAGCAGATGGGCCACACGATGAACACCGCAACCTCCACCGGGCCGTCACAGGCACCGGCGATGAGCCCGCGCACCCGCAAACTGCTGCAAGGCGCCATCGTCCCCACGCTGGTCGGCATGGCATGGCCGAACATCCTGGTGATGTCGGCGCAGGCCTCCACCGGACTGATCGAGACCTGGTGGGTCTCCCACCTTGGCACCGACGCGCTGACCGGCATGGCGCTGGTGTTTCCCGGCTTCATGATGATGCAGATGATCTCCGGCGGCGCCATGGGCGGCGGTATCTCCTCGGCGATCGCCCGAGCGCTGGGCGCCGGTCGGAACCACGATGCGAACGCGCTGGTAATGCATGCCATCATGATCAACGTCGCGCTGGGACTGATGTTTTCCATCCTGATGCTGACCTTCGGCCGCCCGCTGTATGTGGCGATGGGCGGGCAGGGCAGGTCGCTGGACGCGGCGATGCTGTACTCCAACGTGGTGTTCGGCGGCACGGTGCTGGTCTGGCTGATGAACGCGCTCGCCAGCACGATCCGCGGCACCGGCAATATGTTCATACCCGCCATGGCGATCTGCATCGGCGTGGTGGTGCTGATCCCGCTGTCCCCGGCGCTGATCTTCGGCTTCGGTCCGATCCCCGCGATGGGCATCCAGGGCGGAGGTCTCGCTGTCATCATTACCAACGTCATGACCGGGTTGCTGCTGGCCTGGTATATCCTGCCCGGCCGCAGCGTCGTCCGCATACGGCGGGCTGCCCTGCAATGGCGGATGTTCTCCGAAATCCTGCGTGTGGGGGCGGTCGGCGCCGTCAGCACGCTGCAAACCAGCCTGACGATCCTGCTGACCACGGCACTCGTCGGCGCCGCGGCAGGCCCCGACGGCATTGCCGGGTATGGCACCGGCGGGCGGCTGGAATATCTGCTGATCCCGCTGGTGTTCGGCTTCGGCGGCCCGATGGTGGCGCTGGTCGGCACCAATATCGGCGCTGGCCAGCCCGAACGCGCCTTGCGCATCGCCCTGACCGGCGGCGCATTGGCCTTCCTGTTGACCGAGACCATCGGCCTCGCCGCCGCCACCTGGCCCTACGCCTGGCTTGGCCTGTTCGGTCACGATCCGCGGATGCTGCAGATCGGCGCCGCGTATCTGCGTGCGGCCGGTCCGGCCTATGGCTTCTTCGGCCTGGGCCTGTCGCTGTATTTCGCCTCCCAGGGCGCAGGCCGCCTGATGTGGCCGCTGCTGGCCGGATTGTGCCGGATGCTGATCGCGGTGGGTGGCGGCGGACTGGCGCTGCACCTGACCGGGTCGCTGCACTGGCTGTTCGGCTTCCTGGCGGCGGCGCTGATCGTCTATGGGGTGATGCTGGCGATCGCGGTGAAGTCCGGTGTATGGTTTCGTGCGAAACCACCGGCGCACCAGCCCGAGCCGGCCGATGATGGTCGATGCGTTCGCGGCGAGGCGATTGTCCGGGCGTAATACCGGCCTGCGATCGAGGCCGAACCTTGATTCGTCGTGGTTCGGTGCCTGTCCGGGCCATTTGCCACGGTAAAGTTCAGATGGCCCGGACTTCGCGGTCCATGACGAGGTCCATGTGTCAAACCGACTCCAAGGAAAATCGTTTCTCCAACGCTCTGCTAAACCCACTACCGTCGGGGACACTGTGTTCAGCCCCCCGTCAACGTTTCCCCGCCCAAGGCTCGGGAAACGCGTATCGCCCGGGTGCGCAAATCCTCGCCGACGGTCGTTAGGCCGACGCGACGCATCTGCTCGCTGACACCAACGACGACCAGGGCGTTGATCGAACCGTTCGGCATACGAACCGGTGCCGCGACGATGCTGACGCCGCGGATATAGCGTCCGTCGTCAACGGCATATCCGGCATCCCGAACGGCATGCACCTCCTTCCGCCAGGCCGCCAGCGTCGGAGGATTGTCCCACCGCAGCTTGGTGAAATGTGCCTGGATCTCCGCCCACGGATAGGTGCCGAACGCGGCGACACAGCGGCCGGTGGCGCTGATCAGCGCCGGAAAGCGGCTGCCGATATCGACATGCACGCGCAGCGGCGAATCGGAACGCGCCATGGCTACGACAATCATGTGTTCCAGGCCGCTTGCCTCCACCCCGATCGCGGTCGCGCCGTATCGTTGCGCCAGTTCGTCCAGGTCCGGCTGCACGACCGCCGGAAACGTGTGCTGACGCAACGCCGAACGCGCCAGGGCCACCAGGCCCGAGGCAACAGCGTATTTCTTCGACACGGGATCGGCCGTCACCAGATTTTCGTCGGCCAGCACACGCAAGATGTGCAGGCAGGTGCTGGGGACAAGGCCGAGCGCCCTGGCAATTGCCTGAACGCCCAGTGGCTCGTCGGTTCGGCCCAGCAGGCGAAGGATGGCGATCCCGCGCGTCAGCGCCGGAACCTGCCTGATCCGGGGCGCTTTTTTTGCCGGTTTAAGGTCGGCGGCGGTCTTGTGTCGGGCGTCTATGTTCATATTGTCCTCATACAACAGAACTCGGGACCAAAGGTAGCCCGGCTAAATTGTCTCCAGACAATATATAAGGCGTCTTGACAACGTTCGCGGTCAACGCTCAGCTATCGTAAAATGATGGTTGAGGAAGCGACAAGATAATGAAAACATCTGGAACAATCACACGTCGCGTAATGCTTGGTGCGGCGACAGCCACGGCGCTGGCGCGTCCGGCCCTGTCGCGGGCTGCGTCCGCGCCGGTGCGGATCGGCTTGTTGAGCGACGTAGCCGGCCCTTACCGGAACGTTGGCGGTCCCGGCGCCAAGGTTGCCGTCGATCTCGCTGTCGAGGATTTCGGCGGCACCCTGCTTGGCCGGCCCATCGAGGTCGTGCAGTCCGATATCCAGAACAAGCCGGACATATCCAGCGCCAAGGCCCGTGAATGGATCGATAACGGATTCAACGTGCTGGTTGACGGGGGTGCAACATCCTCCGGCCTTGCGGTGCAAGAGGTCGCACGCGAGAAAAAAACGATCTACCTGGGCAACGGGCCGTCCGCGACCGACTTTACCGGGAAATTCTGCTCGCCGTACGGGTTCCGGTTCTGGGGCGACACCTATTCGCTGTCGAAGGGAACCAGCACCGCGCTGACCAAGGCCGGCGGCGACACCTGGTTCTTCATCACGGCGGATTACACGTTCGGCTATTCCTTGCAGGCCAACGCGACACATTTCATCGAAGCCGCCGGCGGCAAAGTGCTGGGTGATGCCAAAGTGCCGCTCGGTACTACCGATTTCTCCAGTGCCATGGTGCGGGCACGCGCGTCCGGCGCCAAGGTTGTCGGCTTCGCCAACGCGGGTGCGGACCTGCAGAACTGCATCAAGCAGGCCTCCGAGTTCGGCATCGTCAAAGGCGGCCAGGGTCTCGCGACACTTTTGATGTTCGTGACCGATGTCGTCGCACTGGGCCAGGACGTGTGTGAGGGGCTGGTGCTGACGAATTCCTTTTACTGGGACCTGACACCCAAGACGCGAGCGTGGGCGGAACGGTTTGTAAAACGAATGAACTTGCCGCCGACAATGGTGCAGGCCGCCGATTACTCCGCCGCGATGCATTGGATGCGGGCGGCGAAGGCGGCCGGTACCTTGGATGCGGATACGGTGGCGGCAAAAATGCGGGCAATGCCGGTCAACGACTTTTATCACGACAATGTACCGGTCCAGGCCAATGGCCAGGTGTTGGACGCGATGCATGTCTGGCGCGTCAAACCAACCGCGAAAGCAACGCACAAATGGGACTTCTATGAGTCGATCTCGACGATCGACGGCAAGGACTCCTTCATCCCGTTGGCTGAAACGGGATGCAAGTTGACCTGAACGCTACTGTGACCGGGGTTGGCCCCGGTCACGTCACGCAGCCCTCAGTGGCTTGGTAATTCGACAATGCCCGTGCCCAGCACGGAAAGTTCGCCATCCTGGTTGACCGCCGACTGCTCGATCTCGACCAGGTGGCGCGCGCCGTCCTGAAATTTCCGTATGACCTTGCCATCGATGAACAGCAGATCGCCCTCCGGATTGTGGCGGCGGATCTTGCACGTCGCCCGGCGCAGGAACCCGTCGTCACCCATCCAGTTGGTCAGGTGGTGCGTCAGCCAGGAGCAGCGTTCCGGACCGTAGTCATAGGCGCCGGGCGCACCCACCATCAGGGCGAACTCCGGTTCCCAATGCACGCGTTCGGGGCAGTCGGGAATACCGAACCGGTTCTTGATGCCAAGGCCAGGATGGTTATGCACCTGCCGCCACGCCAGCTTGTTGGCCCGAATGTAAAGGCCGCCCCAGCCCTGCGCATAAGCGATGAAGCCGGTGACCGTCATCGGTCCCTTCGCCATCGTCGGCAACACCTCGCCAACGGTAACATCCTGCCAATACCGCGGCGTGGCGCCGCGGATCGTCTCCGCCGCGTAAAGGTCATAGACGCGCGCCAGTTCCTCGTCCGTATAGACACGGGGCGGGCGGGCGCGGACTTCGGTGTATTTCGTGCCCTGCTCGCGAGCCTGATCGCGGTCGGTGCGAAAGCACCAGCTATCGGCCTCGGCCACCAGGTCGCCAGCCGGGTTGAAGAAATTGACGTGATAGATTTGCTGAACCGCGCGGCCGGCGAATTTCGTGTCGTGCTCGATCAGATCCTTCAGCCAGGCCTCGGTGGTGATCGCCTGGTTGCGCAACACCGGCTTGTGCCAGGTCCAGTCCGCGCCGGCCCACATCGCGTGCACGCCGGGAATCCCGCCGACGTAGCCCGAAATGATCCGGCTGGTGGTGAACAGGAAGCTCGGCAGCGCGATGATGTCGCCATATTGGGTTTTGGCGGCGTAGCTGGGCTCGCACCACAGCGGGTTGTCGTCGCCGATTCCGTGCGCGTAGTGACGGATGTTGTCACGGGTCGCTTCGTAGCACCAGGGTTCGGCGGTGTTCTCGATCGGCACGTTCTGGCGCGCACGCAACGCATCGAGCGCTTCGTCGGTGATCCTGGCAAAACGACGTGTGGGTTCCGCGTTCATGCGTGTTTCCTTTGTTGAATAGCTTCCTGGTCGCGCAACGCCTTGCGATTGATCTTCCCGGCCGGCGTCCGCGGCAGGTCCGCAACGAAAGCCACAAGCCTCGGGTATTCGTGCTGGCTCAGGCGGGTGCGGACAAAGCTCTGGATGTCGGCGACAACGGAATCGTCCGTCGCGTGGCCGGCCACCGGCACGATGAACGCTTTGACGACAAGGCCCCGCAGCGCATCCGGCACACCGATCACCGCCGCGGCCTGCACGGCGGGATGCCTAAGCAGTGCGTTCTCGATTTCCACCGCGCTCATGGTCCAACCGGCCGAGATGATCACGTCGTCGGCCCGCCCGGCATGGTAGAAATACCCGTCCGAGTCCACGCGTCCCCGGTCCTTGGTGGGGAACCAGGCATCGTGCCGGCGCACCTTGATTTCACCCAGTTCGTCCGGCTCGCAACGGGACCCGTCCGGCCGCTGCACCTCGACCTCGACCCCCGGAACCGGCCGGCCCAGCGCCCCTTCCTTGACCAGGAAGTCCGCGGCGCCGGGGTAGTTCGCCAGGACGACGCCGACCTCGGTCGTGCCATACATGCTGCACAACTTGGTGCGGAACGCATCCTGGATGAACAGCGACGTTTCCGGGTCGATCGGCTCCCCGGTGAACGAAAGCTTCCGTAGCGACGTCCCGAAATCGCCGATCCGGCCGCTGTTTTTCATCATCCGGTAATGCGTGGCGGCGGCGGACAAATTCGTCGTCCGATATTCCCCCAGCGCCTGCAGCAGACGATCGGTATCGAAACGACCAGCATAGGCGCCGGTTTCGATACCCAGGGCCAACGGCGCCAGCGTCCCATGCCAAAGCCCATGACCCCAGGCGGGCGAGGACGGGCAGAAGAACCGGTCCCTCGGCCTTAAACCCGTGCCGTACAGTGCCGCGTTCATCACCACGACCACGGCGCGGTGGGTGTGCCTGATCGCGTCCGGCATCTCCCGCGTGGTGCCCGACGTATACTGGAAGATCGCAAGATCGGTCGCCGCGGTCCGGGGCTTATATTCGTCCGGGAACGCCGCCAACCCAGCCATGAAGGCGTCATCCGCCACGACGACACGCGGGCCGTCGAATCCCGCCAGCGCGTCGGCCTTTTCCCGCGTGGTCAACAGCAGGGTCGGCGAGCAATCTTGCGTGCGCAACCGGACGCCGTCGGCACCGAACAAGGTGAACAGCGGCACCGCGATGGCACCGTGTTTTACCGAACCGAACAACGCGGCATAGAACGGCAGGGACGGTTCCAGCATGATGGCGACACGATCGCCGGGCGCCACGCCCTGATCTGCCAGCCAGTGCGCGAACCGCGATGACCAGATCGCCAGGTCCACGAAGCTGATCGTTTCATCCTGGCCGTCAGCGTGCGCGATGCGCAGTGCCACTCGGCCCGGTACCGCGTGACGATCGACGCATTCATGGCCGATGTTCAGGCGCTCGCGATTTCCGTCGAACAGGTCCCACAGACGCGCGGTGGAGAACAGGCGTTGGGCATCGGCATACGACGTGTAGTCCGTCAGCTTTGGCATGCGGGTTGAATCCTCCCGCGAAGGACTAGAAGCCGGGACAGCAGTGTTGTCAATAGGCATGATATATTGTATGTAGACAACAAAAGGGCATCGCGTGCCTCGGTCCTCGCCCGTCGCCATGACAAGCGGGGGACGATGTGGCACCCTTCGGCCCAACGGAAATCACCACACCGGAAAAATCCAAGGAGGCGCCCCAATGCCCGAACCCGCCACATCCGACGCTGTCGCCAACGTCCAGTTTCTGGCCGGTGTGAAGATCGTCGATCTCACCCAGTTCGAAGCCGGGCCATCCTGCACCGAGGCCCTCGCCTGGCTGGGTGCCGACGTGGTGAAGATCGAGAACCCGAAAATGGGCGACCCCGGCCGCCGCCTGCGCCCGGGACAACCGGACACCGACCCGTATTACTTCCACGTCTTCAACGCCAACAAACGCTCGATGACGGTGAATCTGAAGTCCCCCAAAGGACTCGCCCTGGTCAAGGACATGATCCGCCAGGCCGATGTGTGCATCGAGAACTTCGCCCCCGGCGCCATCGAACGCCTCGGCCTGGGCTACGACGTCGTCCGCGAACTCAACCCCTCTATCATCTACGCCCAGGTCAAAGGCTTCGGCGAGGGCAGCCCGTACGAGAAAAACCTGGCGTTCGACATGATCGCCCAGGCCTGCGGCGGCACCTTCAGCGTCACCGGCGATCCGAACGGTCCGCCGACCCGACCGGGCATTTCGCTGGGCGATACCGGAACCGGAATGACCATGGCGATCACCATCCTGGGCGCGCTGTTCAAGCGGAAGGAAACGGGGCAGGGGTGCCGGCTGCAAGTCGCCATGCAGGATGCGATCATGCACTACATGCGTATCAACTTCGCCACCCAGGGCCTGACCGGCAAGCCGGCGGAGCGCGGCGGCAGCAAGGTCGTCGGCGTCAACAATGCCCCGATGGGCCTCTACCCCTGCGCCCCCGGCGGCCCGAACGACTACGTTTACATCATGACCAGCCGAGCGAACCCGGACCATTGGGACCGGCTGCTGAAAGTCGTGGGGCGCGAGGAACTGATCGGCGACACCCGTTACACAACCCCGATGGATCGGGTGAACCGCGAGCCGGAAGTCGACGAAATCATCGCCGCCTGGACCCGCACCCGCAGCAAGCACGACGCCATGCGCGCCGTCGGCGAAGCCGGCATCCCCGCCGGTGCCGTCCTCGATACGATGGAGCTGCAGGACGACCAAAGCTTTGAGGATCGTGGCATCATGCAGGTCATGCACCACCCGATTCACAAGGACTTCAAGATGCCCGGCTGGCCCGTCCGCATCGATGGCAAGCCACCGGCCATCCGCTCGTCCCCGGTCCTAGGCGAACACACCGGCACAGTGCTAACCGAATGGCTCGGCCTCAACGCCCAGGCGGTCGAAGCGCTACGGGCCGACGGCGCGATCTGACAACCGAGGATACTCAGATGACCACAACAGACCGCGTCCGAATGACGGCCGCCGAAGCGCGCGCACTCGGTGAGGCAGCCATGCGCGGCGCCGGATACGACCAGGACGAAGCCCATATCCTGACCGACCACGTGCTGGACGCGGCCCTGTGCGGTTACGAGTATTCCGGCCTGCCGAAACTTCTGAACGTCGTCGACTATCCCCACTTCAAGAAACCACGCCACCCCGTCACCGTGGTGCGGGAGACCGGGCCGACCGCCATGCTCGACGGCGGCAACAACAGCGGCATGATCGCCGCCTACCGAGCCAGTGAGGCGACCATTCAGCGCGCCCAGGCACACGGCCTGGCCCTGATATGCCTCGCCAATTGCTGGATGACCGGACGCAGCGCCTATTACTGTGAGATGATCGCCCGCGCCGGCCTGGTCGTGATCCACACCGTCGCCTCACCCCAGGCCGTGGCGCCGTTCGGCGGCACGAAGGCGGCGTTGGGCACCAACCCGATCGCCTTCGGCTTCCCCACTGACGCCGATCCGCTGGTCATCGACATGGGCACATCGGCGTTCATGGGCACCGATCTGCAATTCCGGTCCCGTATCGGCACCCCCATCCCCGCAGGCGTCGCGCTGGGACCGGACGGCCAGCCCACCACCGACGCCAAGGCCGCACGGCAAGGCGCGCTGTTGCCCTTCGGCGGCCCCGAGGGCGGCTACAAGGGCTTCGGCCTCGCGCTCGCCATGGACGCACTCGGTGCCCTTGCCGCCGGCACACGGGCGGCGGGCGACATCGGCGGCTACATGTTCATCGCCTTCAAACCCGACCTGTTCATGTCGCCGCAGGACTACCGCCACGAAGTCAGCAAACGTATCGAAACGATCAAGGCCACGCCGCGCCAATCGGGCGTGGAAGAAATCCGCATCCCCGGCGAACGCGCCTACCAGACCCGAGCCCGCCTGTTACGCGAGGGGATCGAGATCGACCGCAAGATCCACGACGCACTGGGCCGCCTGGCCGCGGGAAACCTGGATCACGGCGGTCGATGACGACCGCCTGGCGATCATTCCGGCTTTGGGATTATCAGCCTGGCAGCGGCATTCTCCCATCCTGGTTCTGCTGGACACGGACGGTGCGCCGCTGGATCGCCAGCAAAGCGATGATGCTGATCACGGCGCTTGCCATCAAATAGAAACTGGGCGACAGCGGGTCGCCGGTCGCCGCGATCAGCCATGTGGCGACAAACGGCGCGAAACCTCCGAAAATCGTCACCGAGATGCTGTAGCTGAACGCGATCCCGACGGCGCGCGATTCGACCGGAAACTGTTCCGCCAGCAGCGATGGCAGCACGCCGCTGTATCCGCCCTTGATCAGGTTGAGGAAGCCGACGGCGAACATCGCGGTGGCGAGTGACGGGTACGCCACCATCAACCAGAATATCGGGTAGGCGGCGATGGCGAACAGCCACGCCATGGCCAGCATGATGCGCGTTCGTGGCGTTTTGTCGGAATAATGCCCGGCAACAACGGAAAAAACAGCCAGCAAGACCCCGCCAAGCAGTGTCGCCACGAAGCCGGTATAGGCCGGCAAGTGCAATGTCTTGACCGCATAGGTCGGAATATAGAGCAGCAGGTAATAAGAGCTGTTGGAGATTGTCGAGGCGAAGATCGCCAGCAGGACCGCAATTGGATGGCGGTGCAGCAGTTCGCCGATCGGCAAGGTCGGCGGTTTGACGGCGCCCAGGAATTCAGGCGTCTCGGCCATGCGTGAGCGGATGTAGAGACCGGCCGGCCCGACCAGCAAACCGAACACGTAGGGAAGGCGCCATCCCCAGGCGACAAGCTGCTGATGGGTCAGAAGCGTCGTCAACCCGAGACCGAACAGCGCGACAATGACCGAGATGATGCCGGTGCTGGACCACTGCCAGCTCGCGCTGAAACCCTTGCGGTCGCCGGCATGCTCCACGAGAAAAGCAACGGCGCTGCCGAACTCGCCGCCGACCGAGAATCCCTGCAAAAGCCGGGCGATCGTGATGATGACCGGCGCCGCGATGCCGATCGTGGCATAGCCGGGCGTGACGACCATCAGCGTCGTGCCAATCATCATCAACGCGATCGACAGCGTCAGCCCGGCTTTTCGCCCCGCTCGGTCGGTATAGGTGCCGATGAAGGCGGCGCCGATCGGACGCGCGACATAGGACAGGCCGAACGCACCGAAGGTGATCAGCAGCGACACGGTTGGATTACCGGTGGGGAAGAATACCTCGGCCAGCGTCGCGGCGAAGAAGCCGTAAACCAGGAAGTCAAACCATTCGAGCATGTTGCCGATCGTCGCCGCGACGATCACGCTGGTGAGACGCGGCGCAGCGACCGAAGCCGCGTTGTCGGCCATTTTTCAGTCTCCCTGTTTTTCCTTGGCGACCATTCGGTGCCAAGGCGAGACTACCGTCAAGAGGCCGCCCTGTGGCCATTCCACGGCGGCGATGGCACCATGGGCCCAACATCGAACGAGGGGAGACACCGTCATGGCAATGCGCATTCTTTGGCCGAACCTGCCGGCACAGCTTGTACCGGTCGCGACCGAAGCGGTCGGTTCGGGGTTCGAGACGGAATTCCATGAGAAATTCGACGACGTCACCGACGACCAATGGGCGAACGCGGACGCGGTGGTCGGCGGGTGCCCGCCGCAATACATCGACAAGCTGCGGAATTGCCGCATTTTCGTGAAATATGGCGTTGGCTACGACGATGTCGACATCGAGCGTTTCGGCAAGCTGGGCATTCCGGTCTGCAACGTGCCGGATTACGGCACGCGGGAGGTCGCCGACCACGCGATCGCCCTGATGATGACCCTGGCGAAAAGCGTCGCCTATCACGACCAGGAATTACGTGCCGACCTGAAGGGCAACTGGCGCCCGGCGCATAATCCGTTCGGACGTCGCCTGTCGGTGTGCACCTATGGTGTCGTCGGCATGGGCCGGATCGGCACCGCGGCGGCCAGACGCGCCAAGGCCTTCGACATGGACGTGGTGTTCTACGATCCGTACCAGCCGAACGGCTATCAGTTCGCGATCGGGGTAAGGCGTGCGGACTCGCTGGCCGAACTGATGGGGCAGTGCGACTTCGTCAGCGTCCACACGCCGCTGACAGCCGAGACTCGCGGGTTGATCGGTGCCGAGGCGTTTGCCGCCGCGAAGAAGGGGATGATCCTGATCAACACGGCCCGGGGGCCGGTGGTGGACGTCGACGCGCTGTACGACGCGATGAAGGACGGCACGGTGCTGGCGGCTGGACTGGACGTGTTGCCGGAGGAACCGGCGAATGTGCAACGGCGGCTGATCGCGGCATGGCAGAATAACGAGGACTGGATCCGGCACCGCCTGCTGCTGACGCCGCATTCGGCGTTCTATACGCCGGAGAGCCTGCGGGATAACCGGGCCTTCGCGGCTCGGACCGCGGCGCGGTTTCTGCGGGATGGCCGGTTGGAGAATTGTGTGAACAGGCAATTTCTGGTGGCGAAGGGGTGAGGGGGCGGGTTGAACGAAGGCCGGAGTCCGGATTGGCTTTACCGGTAGGCGCGATGGCCTAAAGGCATTCCTGCAACGCTATCTCGGTGACATTGCTGGAGCCTACCGTCTCGTGCTCGATATGGCGCGGTTCGACCCGCAAAAGCTGTCGAAGAATCAAGCTAGCCACGAATTCGCAGTGGGCGAGTTCGAGAAAGCGCTCATCAAGCACCGGGCAAAGAAGGCGGCGGCCTGAACTGCCTGTATTCACTCACGGCCGCCGGTGACTTAGATCACCGGCGGTCGATTCGGCGGTTCAAGCCTCGCTTCAAGACGAAGAAGTAACATAGCTATATCGCACTCTAAATCATCCCTGGGTGAGCTCGCCATCGGCCCGGATCATGCCGCCGGCGAATTACCCGCCTTCTATTGCCCGGCCGAGTGATGCCAATGCGACAGCCAACCTGGGCATGCCCAGCCGGTCTTCGGCGAGATAGTCGATGTACTGAGCTGGTGACATCGGCGTTCTCCTGAGATTGGCGCGGTGCATACGTATTCCGGCGAGGACCTGCGCCGGATGGCCGGCTAGCAGCCCAACGCAGAACGCGTCAGGCCGGGCTTTGGCCAGTTCATAATGGCTGAGCACCTCGGGTGAGAAATCCCTGATGTTGTGCGTCACAATGACAGCGGCCCTGGCGATGACCGCCGTCGCGACAACATGGGCATCCTTCCTTTGCGCCGCCGTCTTGCTCACGCCCTGAATGGTGGCAATGAGCGTTGACGGCGCCGGAACATTGGCCGCGGGAAACGCCCTTTCCATTTCGCTGCGCCGGTATTCGATTTTATCCATCGGGATGGTCATCCTGGAATGCAGGTTCCGCATCCATTCCGCATGGATATCGTCGGACCATATTGGCTCGAACGCCTTTGCTTCGGCGAGATGCAGAAGTAAGTTGGTCAATCTGCCCTGAAACAGGACACAGGCGTCGAGAACGGCGACCGGTACTGGCAAGGCCCCTCGTCCTGTCAGAAATCATAATCCTCGGTCAGCGTCACGAGATTGCTCAGCGCCTGCCGTTGCTGATGGGATTGCTCGATTTGATAATTCACGACCTCGGCCCGTGACAGCTTGTTGTGGGAGAGAACCTTGCGAGGGTGCAGTTGGCCTTTCGCGATCAGCCGCATGACCGACGGCCGCGACATCTGGAGAATGGTGGCTGCCTCCTGGGGGCTGATCTCATCAGCGACGGCGGTCGGCTTCGCAGCCTTGGCGCCGCCAATCACGACCCCGCCGCGCGGTAACTGCGACGAAACCGCATCAACGACTTTGAGGATGGATTTCAGCGTGCCCGCGTCCACCTCGATCTTGGTATTTGACCGCCGGCCTGCGAGGCGAGCGCGTAGCGCCCTGACCTCCCGCACGGCGTCCGCGATGTCCTTGGCGTTCAGAGCCGCCTGAATCTGGGCCACCATCGCATCCCTCCTGGCGTATGCGTCGCAAAGTACAGGGTAAGTGCTCTAATTGCAATATATGAACTATCCGAACGCTCTGAACGTTGGTGCCCCGGTGCCGCGCCCCTAAACCATCCCTCGAATCCGCCCGCCATCGACCCGGATCATACTCCCCGTAATATACCCGGCCTTATCGCTGGCCAGGAACGCGCCCATCGGTCCGTATTCCCCAGGCGTCCCCACCCGTCCCGCCGGAATCTGCCCCGCTGCCTCGGCCAGCCGTTCGGCCAACGCTTCCTCAAAGCCGATATTCTTGCGCCGAGCCGTTGCGGCGGCGGACTCGTTGGTCCGGTCGGTGTGGATCGTCCCCGGGGCCAGGACGTTCATCGTGACGCCGTCCTTCGCCACCTCGCCCGACATCGTCTTCAGCCAGGCCCAGATCGAGGCACGTAGTGTGTTGCTCAGCGCCAGGTTCGGGATCGGCTGCTGCATACCGGTGCTGCCCACGACGATGATCCGGCCCCAGCCCCGCGCGCGCATCGCCGGCAGCAGCTTGTTGGCGATGCGGATCGGGGAGACAACGATGTGCTGGAACCATTTCACCAACTGGTCTTCGGTCATTTCCGATGCGGTGCATTGCGGCGGCCCGCCGTGGTTCAGCACCAGGATGTCGACACTGCCCATGGCCGCGACCGCGGCGTCCGCCAGGTGGTCCATGGCATCACCTGACGCGACATCGGCGACGACACCGGTCGCGCTGGTGGCCCCTTTGGCCCGCAGCGCTGCCGCGGCTTCATCCAGCCTGCCCTGGTCGCGGCCGCTGATGGTCAGGGCAGTGCCTTCCTCCGCCAGGGCGTCGGCGATGGAGCGGCCCAATCCTTTGGTGCCGCCCATCACCAGTGCCGTGCGGTTCTTCAATCCGAGGTCCATGTCTGCTCCTGCGATCGTTAGGGGGTGGCGGCCGTCACCGCGCCACCGGCGGCAGACCGGCCATGAATTTCACCAGATACGGCTTCCAGACCGCCCCGTAGTAATGGGTGAAATGCCCGTGCGTGTCCTTGCCATATTGGGTCAGCACGTAGGTGCCATGCTTGATCGTCTTGAACGCCCGTTCGACGGTCCCGAGTGTCGGCGGGTCGGCGAAATCCTCGACATTGTTGATCAGCATCACATGGGCCTTGATCTTCGGCAGGTCGGCCTCGGGGCTGTAGTCGTAGATCGATTCGGTTTCGAAAAGCGTGTTGTTGGCGTCGCCATTTTTCAGCAGTGCTGCCAGGCGCTTGTCGTAGAGTGCCTTGGCGGCCTCCATGGTCGGCGCTTGTTCCTGAATGCGTACCGGGCTTTCGGTCAGGTCGTTGCCGGCGGCCGCGTACATATAAAGGGTCGGGGTCTTGTCGTAGTTGCCGTCATGCCAGGCCGGATCGTGGCGGATCAGTTCGGCGGCGGCATGGCGCAGCATGTAGTTGCGGCCGCTGATCTCCACCGGCTGGCACGACATTCCGATCGTGCCGTCCATCAGGTCCGGATACCACTCGGCCCACAGAAATTGCTGCATGCAGCCCAGGGAACTGCCGATGACCAACCGCAAATGGTTGACCTTCAACCCATCCGTGACCAGGCGGTGCGTCAGGTCGATCATGTCATGGTATCGGTAGTGCGGAAATCCGGCCTTCAGACCATCGGACGGTTTCGAGGAGCCGCCACGGCCCAGCGCATCGGGCATGATGATGTAATATTTCGCCGGATCGAGCGGCTGGTTCGGCTTGAACAGTTCGTCGGCCAAACTCGGGCGAAACCAGTTGGCGCCGGTCCCGGTATTGCCCTGTAACAGCAGCACGGCGTTGACCACGAGGCCCGCGGCGTTTCGTTTCGCCGAACCGATCGTGCGGTAGTGCAGCTTCACCTCCGGCATGGTCTGGCCGCTGGCGAAATTGTAGTTGCTGACGGCATAATCGCCTTCCTGGTACCCTGACCAATGAGTGGCCGTCTCTTGCGCCAGCGCTGGAACCGCCGCGGCCAATAACAGGGTCACGATCAACGTGCGGACGGACATTCGTTGGCCTCCAATGGTCGTTGGGCAATCCATCTTATCCGCGATGGCCGAGCGTCCTCCCAGAGGATTTCATGCGTCGTGATATGTCAAGGAAGGACGATCCGCCGCCAAATGTCACGGGACACGAAAAGCGCCTGCGCCGAGGGCTTCCCGAATGCGACTTGCAACAATCGGCGCTTCCGCTTCGTCGTCTTGAAGTGTGTAGCGGTCGGCCCCCTCAAACAGCGCATAGAAATCGCGATAGGGGGTGTAATCGACAATTTTACCCTCCGCGCGACCGGTGGCGCGGGCCTCGCAGACAGCTTGGCTTGGCCGCAGCAAAACATAATCCAGTGGCACATCCTTAAGAATAACGCGCGCGGTATTCAGGAACGCCGGCGGAATGGAAAAATCGAGGAGGACATCATAGCCGGATCGGGCGAACGGCAAGGTCGCCGCGGTCATTGCGCGCATGATGATACGAAAGTTCTCCCGCCGATCCCCGGCTTTGGTTTTCTTGATAAAGGACCAGAACGTGTCGCCCTCGATATAGGAAAGCGGTTCCGGCAAGATGGCGATCAGTTCGCGGGCGACGGTTGTCTTGCCCGCCCCGATCGGGCCGGAAAGCATGATGACAGTTCCCATGTTGCGCCTCCTAACGCTCCGCACGACCTGAATCGTCTGCCGAACCGCTAACGCGGCAGCAACGTCCGAGATGACCCGCTCGCGCTAAGCGAAACGCCGGGTCGGTTGCAATCTTGTCGTACCAATCATTGACTGTCAATTTTGTTGTCTATATCGTGGGTGCATGAGCAGCGCGTTCGCAGGATTCGATGACGTTGGCTTGCCGACGCTCTTGCGAGCGGCCCGGGCGGCCTACGGATCAGCCATTCGGGAAGCCTTGGCCGAGGTGGGATTTGATGACCTGCCCCGCAATGGCCCCTACGTCATCGGTGCCATTGCCCGCACCGGCGCGCCACTCAGCCAGGTCATCAAGGAACTTGGGGTTTCGAAACAGGCCGCCGGACAGCTCGTCGACACGCTGGTCGTCCGGGGTTACCTGGCCCGCTCGGTCGACAGCGAAGACCGGCGCCGATTGACGGTCGCCCTGACGGAACGGGGGCATGCCGCCGCCGCCGTATCACGGGCAGCCATCGATCATGTGGATGCCGAACTCGCGCGAGAGATCACGCCCGATTACATCGCCCACACAAGGGCGACATTGGCGGCGATTGCGAATGTCGGGCGCGCGAGGGAATAATCGTGTCCATGACCGGATAACAAATCCAGGCCATGGCGCGGCAGACGGCCCTCGACCGGCGGTATCGATTTCTTGGCTGTGTGGCAGGAGCATGTGATGGACATCCGCTTCAATACGATCGTTCCCATTCTTCGTATTTTCGACGTCCCCAAGGCTGACGAATTCTATCTGGGATTCCTCGGGTTTTCGGTCGATTGGGATCACCGCTTCGACGCGAATGCGCCGCTGTACCGACAGATCTCGCGCGGAAACCTCATCCTGCATCTGAGCGAACACCATGGGGACGGCTGCCCCGGTGCCCGAATTCGCGTGATGATGGACGGCGTCGAAGCTTTCCATCAGGAGATCAGTTCGAAGGGTTATCGCTATATGCGGCCTGGCCTTGAGAAAACACCCTGGGGAACGCTGGAAACGGGTGCAATCGATCCGTTCGGAAATCTCATCCGCTTTTGCCAGAAGATCGATCAGGATCATCAACCATAAGAACCGCGGCAGCAACGTTCGGAAATCAGGCGTCGGGATCGGACCACTGGCGCGACGTACGCCGGCTACGATCTCTCCACGGCCGCGCCGAGCCGTTCTTCCAGCGCCGTCCGCCGCTCCATCAGCAGATCGTCCAACGTGAACGGGCACGTAACCGGCCAAGCAAGCGGACTAACACCGTCATAGTCCACCCCAGCAAGCTGCTCCATCGCATCGCGATACAGCTTCGCCAAATCGATCCTCTGCCGCATCGACGGAGCAAACCGCCGCGTCGCATTCTTCTGAAACGACCCGACCTCCCCGCGCCAATGCGCCAGCGACGGGCTGTCAGGCCAGCCACGAACCTTCAACAGATGCACCAGCATCAGGTCCAGAAAACTCTCGACAGCGTGCAGTTCGGACAGCCCCACGTCCTCGATCTCCTCGACAACGTGTTCCCAATCGACGTCATTCACCCGCTCCCCGCGCGCCAGCCGGCGCAGCAGGTCAGCCTGCTGTTCCGACCAGGAAAGGATGTCACGCTCATAAAGCCCGTCCGGCATACCCTGCATCCTACCGCAAATCCGCCCCTTGCTCACCCCCAAAGATGATGCTCCCCTACCCACCACAACGGAAACCGCCAAGGAACCGCCCATGCCGACCTTCCGTGCCGAGACCCGCGCCTGGCTGGAGGAAAACTGTCCCCCCGCCATGCGCACCTTCATGCCGGAGAATGAACAGGTCGCCGGCGGCAAGCGCGCCCAATACGTCCGCCCCGAACAGAAGCAATGGCTCGACCGCATGGCCGCCAAAGGCTGGACCGCTCCCACCTGGCCCAAACAATACGGCGGCGGCGGTCTGTCCAACGAAGAAGCCCTGATCCTCGAAGAAGAAATGCAGGACCTCGGCTGCCGTCTCCCCCTCCGCGGCATGGGCCTCTCCATGCTCGGTCCCGTCCTCCTCGAATACGGCACCGAGGAACAACGCCAGACCCACATCCCGCCCATCGTCCGCGGCGAAATCCGCTGGTGCCAGGGCTACTCCGAACCCGAGGCCGGCTCCGACCTCGCCAGCCTCCGCACCCGCGCCGTCCTGCAAGGCGAGCACTTCCTGGTCAACGGCCACAAGATCTGGACCTCCAACGCCCACCATTCCGACTGGATCTTCTGCCTGGTCCGCACCGACCCCACCGCCAAAAAGCACGAGGGCATCAGCTTCCTGCTGATCGACATGGCCGACCCCGGAGTCCGCCCGAACCCCATCCGCCTGATCAGCGGTGCCTCCGTCTTCTGCGAAACGTTCATCGAAAACGTCCGCGTCCCCGCCGGCAACCTCGTCGGCCCGCTCAACAAAGGCTGGACCATCGCCAAACGCCTGCTGGAGCACGAACGCAAAGGCATCGGCGGCATCGCCAACCGCAACGCCGCCAAGTTCGAGATCTCCGTCGAAGCCGCTGCCAAACACTACGCCGGCGACGACAACGGCAAAATCGCCGATCCCATCCTGCGCGACCGCGTCGCCGCCTACAGCATGGACGCCCACGCTTTCCAACTGACCCGCCGCCGAGCGGCCGAGGAAGCCGAATCCGGCGCCCCACCCGGCCCGTTATCGGCAATGTTCAAACTGCAAGGCACCGAACTCAACAAGCGCCGCTACGAACTGCTGCTGGAATCCGAAGGCTTCCAAGGCCTCGGCTGGGAAGGGCAGGGCTTCACGCCGGACGAACTTCGTTTCACCCGAGAATGGTTACGCTCGAAAGCAAACAGCATCGAAGGCGGAACCTCCGAAGTCCAGCTCAACATCATCGCCAAGCGCGTCCTCGGCCTGCCGGATTAAACCAATGACCCTAGTCCTCTCCGACGAAGCCCGCATGGTGCGTGAAACCGCGTTCGATTTCTTCCGCGAACGCAGCCCCATCACCGCGCTGAGAAAACTGCGCGACGACAACGACCCGACCGGCTTCTCCCGAGACCTGTGGCGTCAGATGGCCGAACTCGGCTGGACCGGCTTCCTGGTGCCGGAGGACGACGGCGGCTCCGCCTTCGGCATGACCGGCCTCGCCCAGGTGATGGAGGCAGCCGGCCGCACGCTGGCCGCCACGCCCTTGCTGTCCACCGCCCTGCTAGGCGCTTCCTTGCTGTCCCTGGCCGGCACCGACGACCAGAAAGCCGAATATCTGCCCCCGTTACTGGCCGGCGAGCACATCATCGCCCTGGCGCTTGAGGAAAGCACCCGCCACGCCCCCACCCAAATCGCCACAACCGCCACCAAGGACGG
>NZ_LMUJ01000051.1:65030-66804 GCF_009765975.1 Acidisphaera sp. S103
TGGACGGCCACATCGCCGACACCCTGATCGTCGCCGCCCGCACCGAAACCGGCATCACCCTGTTCCTGGTCCCAGGCGAGGCCGCCACCCGCACGCGCCTGACCATGGTGGACAGCCGAAATGCCGCCCTGATCCGCTTAGACAACGTCGCCGTAGGCCCCGACTCCGTCCTCGGCCACGCCGGCCTCCTCGACACAGTCCTGGACCGAGCCCGCGCCGGCCTGGCCGCCGAGATGCTCGGCAGCGCCAACGAAGCCTTCGACCGCACTGTCCAATACCTGAAGGACCGCAAGCAATTCGGCGTCGCCATCGGCAGCTTCCAGGCGCTGAAACACCGCGCCGCACACATGTTCTGCGAAGTGGAGATTACCCGTTCCGCCGTCCTCGCCGCCGTATCGGCGCTGGATCAGAACGGCAATGACGCCGCGGCCCTGGTCAGTCTGGCGAAAGCCAAGTCCAACGAAACATTATACCTGTGCGGTAACGAAGGCGTCCAAATGCACGGCGGCATCGGCATGACAGACGAGCACGAAATCGGCTTTTTCATGAAACGCGCCCGCGTCGCGCAGGCCAGCTTCGGCGACACAAGCTTCTGCCGCGACCGCTACGCCCAACTGATGGGGTATTGACGCGGCCATGATCATGACAAAGCCAATATCAATGTGACCCGGTGTAAACCGCCGCTTCTACTCTTCGCTCAACACACAGTGGCCGATCAGCACGCCGATTGGAAACGACGCCAAAATCCACGCCATCAGAATGTTCAGCATTGCGCTTGGCAGCAAGTGCAGCATGACGATACTGACCGCCACAAGTGCCGGCGTACCAAGTATCGCGATCAGCCCGAGTGGTCCATCCTCTGTCCCCATAGGCCGCATTCTCCCCAGTATTAACAAGCCACCTGCTTCCCCAAACAGGCGAGAGGAGACGAATGCACAACACATGCCAAAATACGAAATGAAGTCAGATCAACCAGTTAGCAGAGTCGTTCTCGCGGCCTTGTAAGAGATTCGTAAACATTTCTGACACCAAGGCGGCCAAACCGACCGGTCAGTCGATGCCCGTTGCGATGTCATGGAACAACCTGGCCGGCAGCCCGCCGCCCATGACCCCCTTCATCGGCCGGTCGTCGTCGTTCCCCATCCACACCCCGATCAGCTTCCCGTTCACCGACCCCACGAACCAGGCGTCGCGAGAATCCTGGGTCGTGCCTGTCTTCCCCGCGACAACCCGCCCCGGCACCGCCGCCGCCCGCCCGGTCCCCCGGCTGACCACCGCACCCAGCATCCGCGCCATCTTCGCCGCATCGTCCGCGCTGATCACCCGCTCCGGCGCATGCGCCATCTTGTCCAGTCCGTACGGCACCACCCGGTCGCCGCCATTGAAGAACGGCGCATACGCGGCGGTCAGCTCCAGCAGCCCCACCTCCCCGGTGCCCAGCGCCAGCGATGCCTCCCGCGGCAATTTATCCGCGATTCCCAGCCGAGCTGCCGTCGCGGCAACCGCACTGGCCCCACCCGACCGCAGCAGCAACCGTACCGAGGCGGTGTTGATCGACTGCGCCAGCGCCTCCTCCAGCGTGATCTCGCCCAGGTAGCGGCGCTCGAAGTCCTGCGGACTCCAGTTGCCGACACGGATCGGCGCGTCCAGCACGGTGTCGTCGGGTGTCATGCCGGTTTCCAGCGCGGTCAGCCACACGAACGGCTTGAACGCCGATCCCGGCTGCCGCCTGGCCAGCACGGCTCGGTTATACGGGCCGGCATG
Organism: Acidisphaera sp. S103; assembly: GCF_009765975.1. Taxonomy (GTDB): domain Bacteria; phylum Pseudomonadota; class Alphaproteobacteria; order Acetobacterales; family Acetobacteraceae; genus Rhodopila. The sequence goes on from NZ_LMUJ01000051.1 coordinate 66,795, forward strand.
GTAATTCCGC
>NZ_LMUJ01000051.1:66923-233440 GCF_009765975.1 Acidisphaera sp. S103
CCCGTGGCGGCATCCAGGACGATCACCGCCCCCTCGCCAACATGGTCCGCCACCCCGGGACCGCTCAGCAGCGCCGCCAACCGGTTCTCCGCGACGGCCTGGTCGCGATCGTCCAGCGTCGTCCGCACCACCGCATCGACACCGGGCGCCACGGCCGCCTGAGACTGTTCAGCCACCCAGTCGGCGAACCAACCGAACCCAACCGGGGTGGGCGGAAACACAATCTGAGTCGCGGCTGTCGCAGCCTGAGCCGCCGTGATCGCCCCCGACTCGATCATCGTGGCCAGCACCTCCTTCGCCCGAGCCACCGCCGCGCTGGGATTGGTGCGCGGGTTGAAGCGGGACGGCGCCCGTGGCAACCCGGCCAATACCGCCGCCTGCGCCAGCGTCACCCGCCGAGCCGACACCCCGAAATACGTCTTCGCCGCCGCATCCATCCCCCAGGTGCCGGCGCCGAGGTAGACCCGGTTCAGATAGATCTCGAGGATCTCCTGCTTGGTGAAATGCCGTTCCAGCCACAGCGTCAGCAGCAGTTCCTGCACTTTCCGCTTGGTCGTGCGTGCGTTGGTCAGGAACAGCGTCTTCGCCACCTGCTGAGTCAGCGTCGACCCGCCCTGCACGACCCGCCCGGCGGTCAGATCGACCCATGCCGCGCGCAGCAGCCCCTGCGGGTCGATGCCGGGATGGCTCCAGAATCGCCGGTCCTCCACCGCGACGATCGCCTCCGGCAGGAACGGCGAAAACTCTTTCAGTTGCAGCGGTTCGCCCACCAGATCGCCGTACGTGGCGATGACATGCCCCGACCGGTCCTGCAGTGTCAGGCTGGGGCGCCGAACCGCATCCAGCGCCGACTCCGGCCGAGGCAGGTCGCGCGCATACCACAGCACCGTCACCACCAGGGCCAGCGTCCCCCAGACCGCAACGATGAAGCCCCAGCGCAACAGCCAGAAGAACACACGCCGCTTCCGCGACCGCGCCGGTGGAGACGGCGGCGGCACGGCCGGCTTGGTCCGGCTGGCCATCCCTTCGGGCGGATAGAACCGGGGAACAACGGGGGCAGGGCGCGGCATAACGGTCCCGTCTAACAGAGTCATCCGCGCCGGCGGAAACCTTCTTGCCCCGCGCCGCATCGTTGCGCACAGTCGCGGCGGTTTCGGATTAGGAGAGTCGCGATGAAGGGTCTGTTTCTGGATGCCGTGGACGATCTGGCCTCGGTGTTCCACCGCGTCGCTCGTCCCACCGATCCCCCGATGGACGTGCTGGAACGCGGCGAGATCAGCCCCGACGAACTGCCCGGCCTGACTGCCGGCTACGACTTCATCTTCGACGACCACTCCCAGTTGCCGACCGAGGCGATGCGTGCCTGCCCCAGCCTGAAGCACATCATCTTCCTGGGCACCGGCGCCCGCAGCTACATGAACCCCGAGGAACTCGCCGCCATCGGCAAGACCGTCCACATCATCAAGGGCTACGGCGACACCGCCGTCGCCGAACACAGCATCGCCCTGATGTGGGCCGCCGCCCGCGGCTTGGCGCGCATGGACAACGGTATGCGCGCCGGCAACTGGATCCGAACCGAGGGCATGGAACTCACCAACAAAACCCTAGGTCTGCTCGGTTTTGGCGGCATCGCCGCTGAGGTCGCCCGCATCGCCGCCGGCTCCGGCATGCGCGTGCTGGCCTGGAACCGCACCCCGAAAACCGCCCCAGGCGTGACGTTCGTGGACCTGGACACCCTGCTGGCCGAAAGTCAGGTGCTGTCCATACACTTGCTGCTGAACGACGAAACCCGAGGCTTCCTCAGCGCCGAACGCCTGGGCCAGCTACGTCCCGGCGCAATCCTGGTGAACACCGCCCGAGGCGCCATCGTGGACGAAGCCGCCATGATCGCCGCCCTGGAATCCGGCCACCTGCGCCACGCCGCCCTGGACGTATTCCCCATCGAACCGCTGCCCGCCGGACACAAGCTGACGACATTGCCGAACGTGACCCTATCCGCCCACAGCGCCTTCCGCACGCCGGAGGCCAGCGACAAACTGATCCGCATGGCGCTGGATATTGCGTGCGGGTTGTAGGGTGGGCACTCCGTCGGTCTGACGAAAGAGCTTCGTTCCTGTACCGTCATGGCCGGGCGTGTCCCGGCCATCCACGCACGAACGGTGCAACACACTCGGCATCCAGCGGGGCGTTTCATCAAGCCAGTGGCATAACGAAATCATTGGATGCAACGTGATGGATGATAATCGGTATAGGGTATCAGATGCGGAATTGGCCGATTCTGAGGAAGATTTCGCCAACTATCTTTGGGGGATCTATTGCCACGTTATGGGAGGCTAGTTGGATGAGGAACGGTTCGTCAAACAGCAGTTGGCAATTGACTTCATTGTAGAATTAGACGAAAGTAATCGAGACACCCGCAAGGAAATTATCTCCGATATTCTGGCGATGTACGCGAGCGAAGATTTTGATATCGGAGAAGACGATGAGATAGGCTAAGAAAGGTATGGGTTCCGTCGTATTGCATAGCCTTCGCTGAACTTTGTTTCGGGGGGGGGGTGATATATATTTTGCCTAGCAGAATGAACTGAAGTAGAAAAGGATACCAAGCAACCAGTTTCTGCACACCTCCGAACCGTGCGTTCAAGCAATCGCCCGAAGCCCATTCTTTCGCACGACCGCCAGCAAACGCAGCGCGGGTCCCCCCGGGCGCTTGGTGCCACGTTCCCAATCCGACACCAAATTCTTCGAAACGTTCAGATAACGTGCGAACACCGGCTGAGAAACATGCTCCTGTTCCCGTATCGCCCTGATCTCCTCCGGCGCGAGCGGCGGCGCCGGCGACAAGCACGAATCATCAAACGAACGCATGGTCTGTTTGTCGATCAGACCCGCATCGTAAGCGCCCTCCATCATCTCGTGAACAGAGGCCGCTATTTCGCTGCGATACGCACGCGTCTGTTTCGCTTTCTCAACCACAATCCACCTCCACAAACAGGCCGGCTGTCAGCCATTCATCGATCTCGGCATCTGACAGTGTCAAAACCACCCTTGCCGCCTTCTTCAAATCGGCCAAGTCCGCACTGCGGACATTACCCATGTCACTCTTGACAAACCCGAAGGCAAAAAACAGCCCTCGTCCCGGCACGGAAGAAAATCAGTGTCCGGTAGCCACCTGACTTGCCCGCTCCGGGCCGGGCAACCCGCTGCTTGATAACGCCGTCCCCGAGATCGGCATCCACCAACCCCTTGCTGGCACGCGACACCGCTTCGCAAAGCGCCGCGTCGGTGATCCTTTCCATTCGGGGCAAACCGCTCGAACCAGCTATTTTTGAAGACCCGCACAGCGCGAGAGCCCAAATTTGGCTCCGATATGTGTCATGCTATGTATGATGATTGAAGCCCGCCATGACAACTGCCAGCCAAATTTCCCTTGCATTCCCGTCCGCTTTATCATAGGAACATAACACGAACAACCAAGGCCGACCCGATGTCCACTGCTGCCCCGACTGCGTCCGAACACCCCAAAAGCAAGCTGGACCCCAGGGTCGGCCTGATGTTCGCCATCGCCGACCAGCTCATCCCGTTCTTCTTCAAGGGCACCGGGGACTACGACATGGCCCGAGCCATGGCCAGAAGCGCGATCGAAGCCTACGGGCCTCAAACCAGGGCGGATTTTGCCAACATCGCCCGCACCATCGCCTTCTCCATGGCCGCGCTCTCCCTGCTCGGGCAGGCCGCCGAGGAGGACATGACGATGGCCGAGAAAATGCGCGCCTACGGCCGAGCCAACGCCCTCAACCGCTCCGCCGATCAAAGCGAGCGCACCATGATGCTGCGCCGCCGCCTCCGGATCGCCAACGCCGAACCCCAGGCACCGCCGCCCGAACAGCCGCCGCCCGAACCCGACATCGAAGACGCGGAAATCCAGGCCGCGGTGGCCCAAGCCGTCGCGCAGGCCATCAACCTCGGCAAAATCGAATCGACCCACGCGGCAACGTCCCCGGCACCCGAGGCAACCAGCCCGCCCATCATCCGCTACGACGCCCCAAAGCCCGACACCGCTCGGCCCCCGTCACACAAGGACCAACTGCTCCACCACACCGCGATTCACCGGCTGGCCGAACAGACGGCGCGCGCCCATCCCGCTTGACCGCGGTAAAACACCCCGGCCACCCTCTGGCCTCGCCGGGCGAGCCCCGGTAAAAGACTCGGACATGCCCGCCTGGCGGAATGGTAGACGCAGCGGACTTAAAATCCGCAGTTCGAAAGGACGTGCCGGTTCAAGTCCGGCGGTGGGCAGTCATCCTTTCACCCGGCCGCGCAGCGCCGTCGCCCGCCGCACCACCGATCGCGCCCGTTCCACCACGGGAACGTCGATCATCGCTCCCTCGAACTGCACCGCCCCCAACCCCTTCGCATACGCATCGTCATACGCCGCGATCATCTTCTCCGCCTTCGCCACCTCGGCCGGATCGGGTGAGAATTCCTCATTCAGCACCTGCACCTGCAACGGATGCACGGCGCTGGCACACATGAAGCCCAGCCGCCGAGACCGCCGCACGATCACCCGGAACGCCTCTTGATCGCGGAAATCAGCGATCGACCCGATGAACCCCATCGGCATGATCCCCGCCGCCCTGGCGGCGAAAATCGTGTGTTGCTTGGGATAGAACAGCCCTTCCGGATCCGACTGCATGCCCACATCGGCGGCAAAATCCTCCGACCCCAGGCTCAGCCCGACAATACGAGGATGGCACTTGGCGATCTCGTTGATCCGAAAGAACCCGACCGCGTTCTCCACCAGCGCAATGAACTTGACACCGCCGGCCGGCAGCCCCCGCTCAGCCTCCAACTCGGCAACGATCTCCGCGCACGCCAGCACGTGTTCCGGACTGTCCACCTTGGTCAGCATCAGCGCCGTCACACCCGGAATGACCGCCGCCTCCAGATCACGCACCAGCAGCCGCCACGGCCGGTTCACCCGCACCACCACATCGGCCCCGTTGCGGTTCACCTGAGGAATCGCCCCGGCAATCAGCGTCCGCGCATGCTCCTTCTGCGACGGCGCAACCGCATCCTCCAGATCCAGGATGATCGCATCCGCCCCGCGATCGGCGCCGGTGCGGACGAACTTCTCCGCCGTCACCGGAACAAACATCAAAGACCGCCACACCGGCAGATCGTCACGCATCGTCAACCCTCCTTGATCACGCCGTCGGCGGCCAGCGCGGCCAACCGATCGGCATCGTATCCAATCGACTCCAGCACGGACCGCGTGTGCTGCCCAAGCGAAGGCGCCGCCGTCCGCAACCGCCCCGGCGTCTCCGACAATCGGGGAATGATGTTGTGCATCAACACCGATCCCGCCTCGTCGTCCGGAGCCTCCACCAGCACCCCTCTTGCATGGACATGCGGATCGTCCATCAACTGATCGATCTCATAGATCGGCGTCGCCGTCACCTCCGCCGCCTCGAACACCGCCATCGCGTCGGCCTGAGTCCGTTCGGCGATCCAATCCGCCACAACCCCGTCGCATTCGTCGATATTCCGCACCCGATCCGTATTCGTCCGGAACCGCGGATCATCGATCATGTCCGCCCGCCCGATCGCCCGAAACAGCCGCTCCGCCATCGCCTGAATGGACGCCGAGATCGCAATGAACCGCCCGTCGCTCGTGCCATAGACATTACGAGGCGACGTCGTCAGCGACCGACTACCCGTCCGCTTAGGCTTCTCGCCGGAAACCCGGTACATCGCCGCCTCCGGCCCCAACACCGAGATCATCGGTTCCAGCAACGGCAAATCAATGATCTGCCCACGCCCGCCACGCTCCACCACCCGCAGCGCCACCATCACCGCATAGGCGCCATACAACCCCGAAACCATATCGGCCAACGCCAACGGAGGCAGCACCGGCGGCCGGTCGCCAAACCCGTTCTTCGCGGCAAATCCCGACATCGCCTCCACCAGCGTGCCGAACCCCGGCCGGTCGCGGTACGGACCGTCCTGCCCGAACCCGGTGATACGCACGATGATCAGCCCCGGGTTGCGCGCATGCAGCACGTCCGGCCCCAGGCCCATCTGCTCCAGCGTGCCGGGCCGGTAATTCTCCACCAGCACATGGCTGGTCGCCAGCAAATCCAGCAGCGCATCCCGCCCGGCCTGCGGCCGCAGGTTGATCGCCAGGCTCTTCTTGTTCCGAGCGTAAACCTTCCAATGCAGCGACAGCCCCTTGACCCGCCAGGCGCGCAGCGGATCACCGACCTTGGGGTCCTCGATCTTGATGACCTCGGCGCCCTGATCGGCAAGCTGCAAGCTGACCATGTTGCCGGCGACAAGGCGGGACAGGTCGACCACGCGGATGCCGTCCAGCGGCGCGGGGGCGGTCGGGTCGAATTCAATGCGAGGGATCATGATACCTTTGGGACAACGCTCCTGAAGGCGCTATTGTCCTGTCAGACGCGGTCGCCGCGCAAGGGCCGGCTCGATCCCCGCCTTCAGCCACCAAGCGGAGACGATCCCTCCATCATGCCACGCCGCCCTTTCGCCGCCGTCTGCCTCGCCTTTCTGCTTGCCGCCTGTTCGACGCCAACGCCGATCGAGCCGCCCAACGCCGCTATCGTCCCCAACGCCGCTATCGTTTACGTCATCGACCGTGGCTGGCACACCGACATCGCGCTCCCGGTCGAGGAAATCGCCGGTCCCCTGGCGACGCTGGAGACAGAATTCCCCGGCGTGCGCGTCCTCACCTTCGGCTTCGGCGAGCGGCAGTTCCTGGTGAACCATGAAAAGAACCTGGGCAGCATGCTGAACGCCCTGCTGCCCAGCAAAAGCGCGCTGCTGATGACCGCGCTGAAGGCGTCGCCGCAAGCCGCGTTCGGGCCGTCGAATGTCGTTACGCTGCATGTTTCCCAAGCCGGCCTGAACCGGATCGAGGCCAGCATCTGGCAGGAATTCGAACGTTCCGTCGCCGGCGAACCGGTCCTGCTGGCCAACGGTCCCTATCCCGGCAGCGTGTTCTACGCCGCGACGGATACCTATGACGGTTTCAACACGTGCAATACATGGACGGCGGACACGTTGCGAACCGGCGGGTTGCCGATGCCGGAAGCGGGTGTGCTGTTCTCCGGCCAGGTGATGGGCCCGGCGCGCTGGATCGAGGCGCACCAAGCCGCATCACCCCGGGATTAGAGCGCGATCGCCTGAGGTTGACTTCAACCTCAAGCATGCAAGCCAAAGCATAATCGCTTCAGGTTGAGGCCATCGTGCTTTAGCGGGCCGGCGTCACGACCGTGGTGTTGCCCGCCGGCGGCGGCGGATCGCTGCTGCTGAACGACAGGCACCCGGCCAGCACGAGGGGCAGCAAGAGAACCAATAGGGCGAGACGCATAAGAGACTCCCTTCCGTTGAGCACACAACGACATAGGGCCATTCCGGGATTTTTTCCGTTCAATAATTCTTGTGTAGCAACAGTGTGAGGTCATCCGGCAGCGCCAACCACACCGCGCCGCCACCGAACGATCCGGACTACCAACAATCTGTCCTCTACCCCGGTTCGATCGGCATCCTGGCGATGCTGAGCCACGCGACCGGCGCGCCCGCGCCCTCGGCCGCCTGCGCCGCCGGCAGCGAAACGTCCCAATCCGCCGCGATGAACCGCCGGCCGCTCACATCGGCGGCATCGTCCGACACCAGCCACAGCAGCGGCGGCAGCATGATCTCGGGCCGTAACATCTTCGACCGGTCTCCCGCGTCGCCCACCAGCGGCGTGTCGGTCACCCCACCCGGCACCAGCACATTGGCGGTGACGGCGGTACCCTTCAGGTCGGCCGCCAGCACGGCCATGGAGGACTCCGCCGCCGCCTTGCTGGACCCGTACAGCAGGTAGCCCTCCCGCACCATCGTCCCCAGGCTGGTGGTGACGGTGATGATACGCCCGCTGTTGGCCTTCAGCATATGCGGCAGCACCGCCCGAGACATCATGATCGGTCCAGTGGCATTCACCGTCAGGAACCGGTTCCACTGTTCGGGGGTCACTTCCCAGAACCGGATCGGCTTCCGGCGCTGGTCGTCGCGGATCGCTGCCTGGCCGATGCCGGCGTTGTTCACCAGCACGTCGATCCGGCCGAACGCGCCCAGCGTTGCGGCCACGATGGCATCGAAGGAGGCCGGGTCGGCGAGGTCGGCGGCGACCGGCTTGATCGGGGCCGGCAGGGTGCCCAGCGCCGCGGCATTGCGGTCCACGGCGGCGACGTCGAAGCCGGCTTCGGACAGGCACAGCGCCATGGCGCGCCCCATGCCGCTCGCGGCGCCGGTGACGATGGCGGTTTTGCGTTGTGTTGGCATTGTCGGTTCCTCCTGCCCGCGAGTGTGCGGCGAACGGGAAGGGATGCCAAATTGAAGCTGCGCGGGACCACCTGGGCGACGCCCAAAATCAATCGCTCATGCGGGCGGGCAACGAAACGGATAGATCGTTTCCTGGAAGCATCAACTGATCAGTTCAAGCCGATCCAACCACCAAAAATTATAACGAAAATGAACGCAAATAAGAAGGAATGCACGCAAATCAAAGCGCCCGAATGACGATTCAGAATGGATCGATCCCTATCACCAAATCGCGGTTTGCAAGATTGCTCCGACGGGATTCAGCGCTCATTCGCGTTCATCTGCGTTTAGAATCCTATGCCCTCCACCCCCAGATTGCTGCCATTGTCAGCACGGGCAGGCCAGCCCACGACCCAGGCAAACACCCCCGCGATGGAAGCGATCATCACCCGTGGGTGCGCCGCGTCGTGCGATATATCTCGCCGAGTCCCAACGTAAGGTCGATGCTGTTCAGCATCAGATCGCCATCCGCGATGACCGTCGGCGTCGCAGGCCAGTTCCCGTCGCTGTCGCGGCACAGCAACTCCGCACGAATCTCCGTGCCGCTGAGAATCACGATTTCCCGCAGGTTCGACGATCAGCACGGGGTTGCTGACATCGTATTCCTCGATCTCATAGCGCGTGCAGGTCACCGCCAGATCGGGGATGCGGAAATTCTCATTGGCCCGCACGCGGGGAACGATGCCAGGTGTCGTGATCACCGAACACGGGTTGCCGGGGACGTTCAGGTGTCCGGCGATCGATACCCAAGCTGGCTCTGGATCGCACCATGGGTAAGGCTGGGGAGCGACATGGCGGATGGCTCGCCGTCGACAAGCTGCCTGCGCCCGCCGCCAGGTGCGTTCCAGGCGAGGAACTCGGCCATGGTCATCACGGCGGGCAGTTTCAGCGTAGCACTCCATGGCGGTAGCGTGGGCCGGCCACGCCCGTGGCCAAATCAAATTCGACCGCAACCGTGGATCGGACGTGGTCACCGTTCCCCGGCAACTCGAAGCCGGCATTCACGGCGGCCCTTGCCCAAACGGGCCAGGATCGCCAATTAGGCCCGTTATGCAGAACACCTCCTCCGCCGCGGCCGACCCGATCGGGTGGCACGGCACCACCATCCTGTGCGTAAGGCGGGATGGACACGTCACCATGGCCGGGGACGGCCAGGTCTCCATGGGTCAGACCATCGTCAAGGGCAACGCCCGCAAAGTCCGGCGCATCGGCGCGGGCGGCACCGTCATCGCCGGGTTCGCCGGCGCCACGGCCGACGCGTTCACCCTGCTGGAACGGCTGGAAAGCAAGCTGGAGCGGTATCCGAACCAGCTCGAACGCGCCTGCGTGGAACTCGCCAAGGACTGGCGGACCGACCGTTATCTGCGTCGGCTGGAGGCACTGATGGCGGTCGCCGACAAGGACCGCAGCTTCACCCTGACCGGCAACGGCGACGTGCTGGAACCGGAAGACGGCGTCATCGGCATCGGCTCCGGCGGCAACTACGCGTTGGCCGCGGCGCGCGCGCTGATGGCGGTGCCCGATCTGACGGCCGAGGAAATCGCTCGCCGGTCGATGAAGATCGCGGCGGACATTTGCGTCTATACCAACGGCAACATCATCATCGAGTCGATCTAAATGGACGTCCCCACATACTCGCCGAGAGAGATCGTCTCGGAACTCGACCGCTTCATCGTGGGGCAGGACGACGCCAAGCGCGCCGTCGCCATCGCGTTGCGCAACCGCTGGCGCCGCCAGCAACTGCCGGAGGGCATCCGCGAGGAGGTCGTGCCGAAGAACATCCTGATGATCGGCCCGACAGGCTGCGGCAAGACGGAAATCGCCCGCCGCCTGGCGAAGCTGGCGCAGGCGCCGTTCCTGAAGGTCGAGGCGACGAAGTTCACCGAGGTCGGCTATGTCGGCCGCGACGTGGAAAGCATCGTGCGCGATCTGGTCGATGCCAGCCTGAACATGCTGCGCGAGGCCAGCCGCAAGGACGTCCAGGTCAAGGCGGAAACCGCCGCCGAGGAACGCCTGATCTCCGCCCTGGTGGGCGAGGAAGCCGCCGCCGACACACGCTCCAAATTCCGCCGCATGCTGCGCAACGGTGAGTTCGAGCAGAAGGAAATCGAGGTTTCCGTCTCCGATCCCGGCAGTTCGCCGATCGGCCAGTTCGACATGCCCGGCATGCCGCCCGGCCAGGTGATCAACCTGTCCGAGATGATGAAGGGGCTGATGGGCAACCGCCCGCAGCAGAAGCGCCGCATGACGGTGGAAGCCGCTCGGCGCATCCTGGAAGCCGAGGAAGCCGACAACCTGCTGGACAATGAGCAGTTGACCAAGGACGCCGTCGCCCACGCCGAGAACAACGGCATCGTCTTCCTGGACGAGATCGACAAGATCTGCGCCCGCACCACGGAAGGCGGTTTCCGCGGCGGCGACGTCAGCCGGGAAGGGGTTCAGCGCGACCTGCTGCCGCTGATCGAGGGCACCACCGTCAACACCAAATACGGCCTGGTGAAGACAGACCACGTGCTGTTCATCGCCTCCGGTGCGTTCCACCTGGCCAAGCCGTCCGACCTGCTGCCGGAGCTGCAAGGCCGGCTGCCGATCCGGGTCGAATTGCTGCCGCTGTCCCGCGACGATCTGCGACGCATCCTGACAGAGCCGGAGCATTCATTGCTGAAGCAGTATTCGGCGCTGCTGGGGACCGAGAACGTGACGCTGGACTTCCGCGACGATGCGGTCGACGCGCTGGCGGACCTCGCCTCCGACATCAACGATCGGGTGGAAAACATCGGTGCCCGCCGCCTGCACACGGTCCTGGAACGGCTGCTGGAGGATATCAGCTTCAGCGCCACCGACCACGGCGGCGAAACGTTCGTGGTGGATGCCGCGTATGTGGCCGAGAAAGTGGCTCCCCTGGCGCAGAAGGGCGATCTGAGTCGGTTTATCCTGTAGCGGGTCCGTCTAACATCCGTTATAACGTCCGGGTAAGCGAGGAGGGCGGAGTCATGCACGCGCTGAAACTGACCCAGATCGGCAACTCGGTCGGCGTGATCCTGCCTCGTGAATTGCTGGCGAAGCTGGGCGTGACCAAGGGCGACACGCTCTACGCCGTCGATCAGCCGGATGGCGTACGCCTGACCGTCGCCGACCCTGATTTCGCCGCCCAAATGGAGGTCGCGCGCCAGGTGATGAAGGAACGCCGCGCCGTCCTGCGCGAACTGGCGAAGTGACCGTCTGGCTATCCTCGCAGCTTGTTCTCGCCATCCACGACGAACAATTGGCGGAACACGGAGGCTCCACCGGCCTCCGTGGCGCCGGGCTGCTGGACAATGCGCTTGCCCGTCCGCTGAACCGCGTGGGGTATGGCGAACCGGATGTTTCGGAACTGGCGGCGGTCTTTGCGCTGGGGATCGCTCGAAACCACCCATTTGTCGACGGTAACAAACGGACGGCATTCGTGGCGCTGGAATTGTTCCTGCGGCTGAACGGATGTCTGTTCACTGTGGGCGATGCGGAGGCAGTGGTGATGACGCTCGCCATGGCGGCAGGCGAGTTGCCGCACGACGAATTCACGGCCTGGGTGCGGATGCACACCGAACCCGAGGGGTGAGTGACGCCGGATAGCGATCGCTTCGGCATGGTCCATGATCCGCCGCCACTCGTGGCGGTCGTGCAACAGTCCTCTATGAAAGTGGCGCTGCCCCAATTGCGTTTGCTTCGGCATTGATCTACGATTCAATAGGATTACGATACAGTGTCGAAGTGAGCATTGATCCCGGCGTTTCCTGGCCGCGGCAATGGTTTGTCAGCGCGAAGAGAGAACGATCATGAAACGTCGAACCGCATTTTTGGCTGCGGTCGCGGCAGCCCTTCCGCTGGCGGCCCAGGCGCAGCCTATCACCGGGTTGTATGTCGGCGCTGGCGGCGGCGTGAACATCATGCAGAACGAGACGGACAAGTCCGTCAACGGTGTTACTTCCGCCCCTGGCAAGAGCCTTCAGATGGACGTCGGCGCCACCGGCGTCGGCAGCCTTGGCTGGGGCTTCGGCAACGGGTTGCGCGCTGAACTCGAGTTCGACTACCGCTACAACAGCCTTGATCAATCGATCAACCCAGGATTTCGTAACGGAACGCTCCACGGATCGGAACAGAAATTTGGCCCGATGGCCAATGTGCTGTATGATTTCAATGGCCTGTCCCCGGCGTTCGTGCCGTATATCGGGGCTGGAGCCGGGTATCAGTGGGCCGACGTAAGCGCAACCAACTTTCACACGGCAACCGGTACCGCAGGTGAGTTTGCCTATCAGGCGATCGTTGGTGCCGCGATACCGATTTCTGCCGTTCCCGGCCTGTCAGTTACCGGTGAGTATCGCCTCATGGGCCTCGCTGGTGACCGTACCTACGACGGCAACGGCGTCACTGCCGTTCGTACCGACGACTTCAACCACAGTGTTCTGATCGGGTTGCGCTACGCCTTCGGTGCGGCGCCTGCACCGGCACCCATGGCGCCTGGGTCGGTGGCGATCCCGGCGCCTGCGCCGGCTCGCAGTTACCTGGTGTTCTTCGATTGGGACAAGGCGACGCTGACGGGGCGCGCGCAGCAGATCGTCAAGGAGGCGGCCGATAACGCGACGAAGGTCCAGTACACCCGGATCGATGTGAACGGTTACACGGATACCTCCGGCACGCCGCAGTACAACCAAGGTCTGTCGATCCGCCGCGGGCAGGCGGTTGCCGCCGAACTGGTCCGGGATGGGGTGCCGAAGAACGCGATCGCCATCCAGGGGTTTGGCGAGACCCATCTGCTGGTGGCCACCGGCCCCGGTGTGCGCGAGCCGCAGAACCGGCGGGTGGAGATCATCATTCACTGATCGGGACATCATTGCACCGAACAGGAAGTCGGGACGCCCTACGGAACAGCCGTTGCGTGGGACTGTTATATCCAGCTTCATCGCGGTGGATCGAAAGGCAATCAAGAACGACGCGGAGTTGCGCGAAGTTTGCGCGGAGCAACGCGGAGTAGGGTCGAATAGGCGTTCGGATGCGACGCCACTAATGAATTTTCCATGCGGCCAGCAAGGGGCGAAGCAAGGGGCCGTGTGGCACGAGATGAATTTCTACTCCGAGGGACTCCGCGCGAACACCGCGTCATGCTTGATTGCTTTACTGTTGACGGCACTTACGGATCGCGATGGTCTGTGACGACGAAACAGCGCGATGCCAACAGGCGGGGCCACAAGACCCTGTTGATGTACCGGCCGCCCGCTGCTGACCTGCCCCATCATGGCTTAGCGCAATCGCGGCCTTGACGCCTGATCCCCGCACCAGCACATCCCGATCATGACCGAACCATTCGTCCAGCCCGAAGAACCCACCGCCGCCGCCGCGATCGAGGCGATCGGCGAAGACCTCAGCCTGTTCGACGACTGGGAGGACCGGTTCGCCTACATCATCGATTTCGGCCGAAAACTGCCGCCATTCCCGGACGACTGGACAAACGACGCGCACCGTGTCCCCGGCTGCCAGAGCCGCGTCTGGATGGAGGCCGTCCTCCGAGACGGCACCCTATATTTTGCCGGTCAATCCGATGCCGCCATCGTGTCGGGCCTGGTGGCGCTGCTGCTGCGCGTCTATTCCGGCCGCTCGCCCGAGGAAATCCTGGCCACCGACCCCGTCTTCCTGAAGGACCTCGGCCTGCTGGAGGCGCTGTCCACCAACCGAGGCAACGGCATCGCCGCGATGGCACGCAAGGTCCGAGACGTCGCCGCGATGCAGCGGGCTGGCTGACATCCCCATGACGGCGGCCACGCGTGTCGCCGCGTTCCTGGGTGCCTATTTCGCCGCCAATGCGATCAACGCCTTCATGCCGTTGTGGTTCGCCGACCGGGGCGTCTCCGCCGCCGCGATCGGACAGATCCTGGGGGCGGCGGCGTTCTTAAGGGTCCTGGCCGGCCCGCAATGGGGCACGGTCGCGGACCGGATCGGCCGGCGGCGGCCGGTGTTGCTGTTCGCCACGTTCACGGCCGCCGGCTTCGGCCTGTCCTACGTCGCCGCCTCCGGCTTCTTGCCGCTGCTGCTGATCGCCGCGGCGCAGGGCATCGCGTCCAGTGCGATCAACCCGCTGGCCGACTCCCTGGCGCTGGCCCTGGCTCGGGAGGGCCGCCTGGAATACGGCCCGGTGCGCGCCGTTGGATCGGCAACCTTCATGGTGGCCACCGCCGTCGCAGGCTGGTTGCTGAACCGGGTGGGATCATGGCTGGTGCCATGGCTGCTGGCGGTGGGTTATGGCACCGCCGGCGTGCTCAGCACATTCCTGCCGGAGGCCGCGACCCCGCCGGCGGCCCCCAAGGCGTTCGCCGGATTGATGCTGTTCCGCAACCCGGCATTCCGGCTGGCGGTGGGCTGCACGGCGCTGATCCAGGGCGCGCACGCCGCCTATTACGGGTTCGCCGCGCTGTTCTGGCGGTCTCAGGGCTACAGCGACACCGAGATCGGCCTGCTGATCGCCGAGGGCATCGTCGCCGAAATCCTGTTGTTCGCGCGCGGCCGCCGCCTGGTCGAGCGTCTGGGCCCCGCCGGCCTGACAGCGTGTGCGGCGGCGGCTTCCATCCTGCGCTGGACGCTGACCGCCGTCGCGCCGCCTTGGCCGGTACTGGTGGCGCTGCAACTGGTGCATGCCGCGACCTTCGCCATGCAGCATCTGTCGGCGATGATGATGCTGAGCCGGTTCGTGCCGGCCGAACGCGCCGCGACCGCGCAGGCGCTGCACACCGCGCTGGGCTATGGCGCGCCAACCGGCCTTATGATGCTCTTGTCAGGTTGGCTGTATGCCCGGCACGGTGGCCTGGTCTTTCTCGCGATGGCGGCCGTCGGCGGGTCCGCCCTGCTTCTCGTAGCCCCGCTGGCGCGGATCACCGCCCGGTCGCCGGACCGGTCGCAACGGAAAGAAGCCTCGTGATCGCGGGTTCAGATACCTCGTATCAAAAATCATCGTTATCGGCGTTTTGTCTGGGCTGTTATGACCCGGATCGCATCTTCATGGAGGCAAGCCGTTGTCCATACGCTTGGCGCGCATCGAAACGTTCCTCTATCGCGCAGAGGTCAGCGAACCGGTAAAAACCTCCTTCGGCTCCATCCCACGCCGGTCGGCGTTGTTGCTGCGGGTGGAGGATACCGATGGCGCCCACGGCTGGGGCGAGATCTGGTGCAATTTCCCACCCTATTCCGCCGACAACAAAGTGCGCCTGATGGAAACCGTCGTGGCGCCGGCAGCTCTGGGGAAAGACTTCCATGATCCGGCCGACGCCTGGCAGACCATGACCGCCCGCACCCGCCGATGGGCGATCCAGGGTGGCGAGCAGGGTCCGATCGGGGCCTGCATCGCCGGCCTGGACCTGGCGCTCTGGGACATGACCGCGCGCCGAGCCGGCGTTTCGCTCAGCCGCCTGCTGGGCGCCTCGCCCGACCGGACCAGCGTGCCGGTCTACGCCAGCGGCCTCAATCCGGACACCGCCCTCGAAGCCGTCACCCGTGCTCGCGAGGCCGGCTTCACCGCATTCAAGGTGAAGGTTGCCTTTGGCCTGGAGCAGGACCTTGCCGTCCTGGAGCGACTGAACCGCGCGCTCCATCCGGGCGAACGGGTCATGGTGGACGCCAACCAGGGCTGGGACATGCCGGATGCCCGCCGAGCGGTGCCTCGGATTGCGGCGTTTGGTCTGGGCTGGATCGAGGAACCGATCCCCGCCGACAGCCCACCGGAAGAGTGGGCGGAACTGGCCATGCTGTCCGCCGCACCGCTCGCCGGTGGCGAAAACGTCGCCGGTTTCAAGGATTTCTCGGCGCTGATCGCGGCTGGCAGCCACCGTGTGGTGCAGCCGGACATGCTGAAATGGGGCGGTGTGACCGGCGCCTTCGCGGTCGCCCGCCAGGCCGTGGCGAGAGGCCTGACATACTGCCCGCACTGGCTTGGCAGCGGCGTCGGGCTGCTGGCCGCGGCGCATGTCCTGGCCGCGGTCGGCGGGCCGGGCCTGCTGGAGCACGACATCATGGAAAACCCTTTGCGCGAAGCCCTGGCGCAGCCATTCCCCCGCGTTCGCGACGGCGTTTTTCCGCTGCCCGAGGGACCCGGGCTGGGTGTGGAACCCAGTGCCAATCAGGCGACCGCCTGGCTGCTGGACCACCAGGAGCTGTCGTCGAAGCCGTAACGGCACGAATTTGGTGGCTTTCGAGCCGTCGAAGTGATGAGCATGCGGGCTGGCAGCCACTGACCACTCTTCCGGGGAGTAAGCGACCGATGGCGATCCCGATCACCCGTGTTGTCGTTCTGATGATGGAGAATCATTCGTTCGACCGGGTCTTGGGCTGGATGAAGCAGCATGACCCCGGCATCGAGGGCGTCGATCCGGACCGCCCGGGCATCAATCCCGATTACCCGGTCACCACCGACACCGTCTTCCAGGAACAGACCCGATCGCGCAACATCGCCAACGATCCCGGACATGACCTGCACAACGTCCTGCGGCAAATCGCCAACGGCAACCAAGGCTTCGTGTCCGACTTCGCGCAAACCTACCCCCAGGCCGGACCCGATGAGCGTAAGGAGATCATGGGCTGGTATCCGTACGGCTATCTGCCTGCGCTGCATTTCCTGGCCTACAATTTCGTCGTCTGCGATCACTGGTATTCGTCGCTGCCCGGTCCGACCTGGCCCAACCGCTTCTTTGTCCACAGCGGCACATCGCTGGGTCACGTCGATATGCCCGAAGGGGTCTTCAATCCCGCGATCCATGTGTACGACCAAGAAACGCTCTACGACGAGCTTGATGCCGCTGGTACCGACTGGCGCATCTATCACGGCGATTTCCCGCAATCGCTGCTGATGGTGCATCAGCTCGACAAGCTGGATCATTACCGGACGTTCGACCATTGGGCCGCCGACGTCCAGGCCGGTGACCTGCCGGCCTACGTGTTCATCGAACCGGCGTATTTCGGCACCGAGGAGAACGACCAGCATCCACCCCAGGACATCATGCGCGGCGATCTGCTGGTGGCGGCGGTCTTCAACGCACTGCAGGCGAACCAGGCGGTATTCGAGCAAACGCTTCTGGTCGTTCTTTACGACGAACATGGTGGCTTCTATGACCATGTAACGCCACCCGCGACAATTCCGCCCGACGGGAACACCAAGACTTACGCCTTCAACCAGTTGGGTGTGCGGGTGCCGGCGATCCTGGTCTCGCCATGGCTCGCCCCGGGCTTCATTTCGACAGCGTTCGATCATACCAGCGTGCTGCGTCTGGCCAGTCAGCTTTGGCCGGCTGTGCAGCCGTTGGGTGCGCGAACGGCACAAGCCAATTCGCCGCTGGATTCGCTGACCTGGCTGGATGCGCCCCGGCGGGCCATTCCGCCGGCCCCCACCAACCAGGATCCGATGGCGGTCATGGACCTGCCCAGCCTGACGGGGCAGAAACAGGCGCTGTTCAGTTTCAGCCAGTATCTGGAGAGCCAGATCAACGATCCCGCCGTGCGGGCGGCGCTGATGGCGCGTGCGCATGAGGCGATGGGCGGTGCCATCGCGCAGGGTAATTTGGCCACCGCCCGGCTGAACGCGTACATGGCGGAAAAGCAGGCTGCGCCCGCCGCGGCGGCTGCTCCGGCGCCGTAGACTGTTGCCGCCCGGCGCGCGGGCGTTCAGGCTTCCGGAAACACAACCGGAGAATCGCCATGGATGTCTTCAACCTGCACCACGAAGCCCGCTGGGACCCGATAAAGCACGTCGAAAACGTGCTCGGTCGGATGGGTGAGGGCGACGTGACGGTCGCCTGCTGGGAAGCCGGGCAGATCAGCCCGCATCACCTGCATCCCAATTGCACCGAAATATACTTCTGCCTGGAAGGTGGCGGCATCATGCGCACGCCCGACCAGACCGTGGATATCGTCCCGGGCGCCTTTGTCGTGCATCCCCGCGGCGAGTTGCATGAATACGAAAATGGACCCGGCCGCACCCTGCTGTTCCGCGTGCGTTACGGCGCCGATATGTCGACTCTGATCAAGGAATGGCGCGGCAACGCCGCCTGGAAGCCGACGCCGGCGGATATCGCGCATTTCGGCCTGTGATCGACGGTCCTGTTACCGTGTCCTGCCCTGGTAGAGCGTCGAGTGCAAGGCGCTCTGGCCAGGCAGGTTTTTGTCGCGATGTGGTTTGATTCGTCACTGGATACAGCCTGCCAGTCAGGCTTTGAAAGGGCGATCACTGAGGCAGGATACAGTCCTTTGTGCATATGACGAAACGTGGGAGCCTGTGGTGCGCGCCCTGTCCGCCTGCGCCCGTCTACAACATGGACGAAATGCGCCACGTCATCGAGCTCATGGCCCCAGAACACTACATAACGGCGCCCTATCCTTTCCCCGATGCGGCCGGACACGGCATGCAGGCATCGATGGAGCCGACGTACGATGTCCGCTTCCGGTCTCGCGACCTATGGTCGGACTCCTGCGACGACGCCCTGAACCATGTCGGCGTTTTCCAAAGCTATTTGGGAAAGGTCGCGGCAGCTTGACCCACTGATTTCGAAGGCGCTTGAGCGCGGGCCAAGGCCGGCTCAGCGCTTTCATGCCGGAGTTTGCGGGTTATAGGTGGGGCCTCTTGGAGAGGGCTGACTCAACAATCGGCTGGTTGGATCTGCTTTTCCCCGTCATGGTCGGCGCAGGCCGGTCATCCACGCCTGTCCGTTGTCCACATTGCACCGCCACGGATGGTGGGTCACATTCGTCCCAAAGCGGTCCTTCTCAACATCAACTCGGCCGGTAGAGGTTGGCCGAGAGCAGTTGGCCCGGTATGAAATGAAAGGACATGGATAGCGGACATTAGGCTTAGGAACCACCTGCGCGGCAAGAAGCCGTCGAAATCAGAAGAAAAGGTTGGGCATGACCGATGCTTTTAGAGTGTCTTTCATAGCTTTTGAAGCCACAACCTATTGATAACATTGGTTAGAATTAAACTTGCAGAAGTCTTGACTTTGCGCCCCCATCCCTTTCCCCGTGCCGCCTTTGTGAGATAAGGTTGTGACCTAGATCGACTGGCTCCGTCTGCCTCAGATTTGTAATTGGGCACCGGCCTCATGCAGAGAAACCTCGTCATCCTGACCGGAGCCTCCTCCCTCACGAGGATGATGCTTAGCCCGCCTCACCTTGTGCCGAGGTCAATGCTCCCTGAGACAGTCCGCCAAATGGGGGAAGAAGCTATTCGATCAGGCTTAGCTGATTTGCGCGATAATCCAGCAGCCCTCCACCAGATGCGAATTATACATCAGGCAATCGCCCACCATCATCTGCCCGTCGCTGACAATGATCTCATAAGAGGTATTGCCGCTCATGCCTCCCGACTCGGCAATCCGATCGTATTCAAGATTAACCGCGGTGTTTTACAAACAAAGGACGACCTACTGAAGGCAATGTTCAAGGGGCTTTTTGCAATTACGGGACAAGCTAAGTTCTCAGATGACGACGTGACAGAATTAACTGACGATCAACATCGTATAATTAAAGGTTACGACAAAAGCCCGATAATCAGACCAAGCCTATATACTCCTAATTATTTTGTATCCCAAGGACTTCATGACAAGAATAACACAGAACGGCTTTGGATTGCTCGTGCCCTATTCGCTAACACCGGAGCTTGGGATATGCAGCGCTTAGACAACAAATTCGATGCTCGATTTATAGACTACGCGACGGTTGTAATTGGCTTGTACTATGCTGCGGCGGGATTTCCCCTAAATGAATGCCTTAAGATACAGAATATATACGCCGCCATATTCTCAAATTTTGGCCGGGTTCAAATGGATCGGACATACACTCATCTTGCTGAGAGGAACGTGTTCAATACCAAGCTTGGTTACGAACTTTTCAACTCGGGACGGATAGGGCCGGTCGATCAAACTCAGCCTCCAAAGGGAGATTTCCCGCCGATTACGAGCACGCTCAGGCTCGCTTAGCGTCATGAGCGGGGTTGCTTCCCAACGAATGCACTTCCATTACGGTCATACCTTCCGGGAAACCCGAAAGTCTTGATATTTGCAAATTACTCCGTCGCAGCGTTAAGGCTGGTATCCGGCTCAAATTTGTCTCATGGTAAATCTACAGTTTGGCAGGGAGGCGGATATGAAATGCCCGCGGGTCTTTACCAACGACGCTGGTGTGACGACCATCGGAGAAATCGATGTCCCGTTCGTCACAGAGCTTAGCGGCAGGCCGATCAAAGTGACGCGGATGTATTCCGCAACGGGTTGCCAGTTCGCGACTGGCAGCCCCTTCGTGCAAGACTGGCATCCAGCACCTAGACGTCAACTCCTCATTGTCCCGACAGGTGAGATGGTCATCGAAGCAGGCGACGGCCAGAAGCAGGTATTGAGCCCGGGTGGAATGGCCTTGGTCGAGGACACGGCAGGCAAGGGTCACATCACACACGTGAACAAAGAAACGGTTGCGATGTATGTCGCCGTCCCCGACGGGCTTCCACTGAACGGTTAAGGCTACCGATGAGACCAGGCGGTCTCCGTCTCACGCCTGATCCGTCCCGGACTTAGGTCTTGGCGGCGTTCTGGGCCGCCGCGAAGACGTCGTGTGCGGACGTCGTACCCGCCACGTGCTCCGTACCCTCGACTCCGAGGTCCATCCATCCCGCGTTCACGGCCTCAAACATGTCTTCGGCAGGTCCGGTATGGCCCTTCGGGATGCCGAATTGCTCGAACGCTTCCGCCCACCCTGCACGCGGGACTGCGAAGGCTTTCACGTCGAGATGCAGGACTTCACCCAATTGCGCCGCGACTTCATCCGCGCTGACCATCGAACCAACCTCGACGACGCGCGGCCCTGACCATGCTGGGCCAGTCAAAAGGGTTGCGACCTCAGCGCCGATGTCGTTCGTTGCGACCATGGTCGATTTCCGGTTTGTCGGATTGTAGAAGACCGGTAGCGTTCCACCCTGGGCGACCTGCAAGCCGTAGAGGAAGTTTTCGAAGAACCCACCTGCGCGCACAAATGCGGTTGGGGATGTCAGGTCGCGAAAACCTTGCTCCAGAAGCGACAAGGCTGTGATCATCCCGAGCCCGCTGGTCCTGTTCGCACCCATCGACGAAAGCGCAACCACTCGCGGCGGCGCCGCCTTGGTGAGCGCCTCGACATAGTTCGCAATCACGCCCTTGGCTTCTTTGTAGTCGGGTGAGGGGGCCCAGACGGCCGGCAACATGACGAACGCGCCTTCGACGCCTTTGAGCGCTTGCTCGATGGCTGCCGAGTCATTCCAATCGCCGTCTACCAGTTCCACGCCCTGGTTCGCCCAGTTAGCCGCCTTCTCGCGATTGCGGACCAGCGCGCGTACCTCCTTGCCGTGCGCCAACAGATGTCTTGCCGTTGCGCCGCCAACTTTTCCCGTGATTCCCATTACTAAAAACATGTGGTTTCTCCTGATCTTGAGGGACAGAGCACTGCCCCTGTTGGTTCAACGGATGAGCGGCAGAATGGCCCGGATACGTGGATCGCGCGCGTAGAGGCCGCCCCATGTCATCGCGCCCAGAAGCAGGGAAATGATTTCCGGCGGTGATCCCAACTCGCCAATGCGGACATGGGCGCAGATGGCGCCTCCCAAAAACCCCGTCACCAGGATCGCGCCTAGGACGGCCGTGGCCGGGATGGCGTAAAGGATGGCGCAGGCGAGTATGATCGGACCCACGACACGGGTCAGGTCCATCGCGAACCCGGTTTCCTGCAACACGCTCGCGATCTGTGCCGGCGCGAAAAGCTGAACAGTGCCGTCTGCCACCAGGACGGTAACGACAATCGCACTCATGATCCGGCCGGCCCACAGGGCGCGATGCAAGGTCATAGCTTCAGGCACCTGATATAGGTTCATGGTTTCGGACACTTGTTGTTCTCCAATGAGGTCATCCAAGTTCGAGGCTTACTGTGTCTCCTGAATATGATAAACACCGACAAAATGAACGCACTGTTCTCTCTGCGATGAACAATATCGAGGCACGAAAATGCAGAATCTCGAACCCATCCACATTTTCATAACGGTCGCGGAAATGGGGAGCTTCACCCACGCGGCCGATAGCCTGGGCATTCAGAAGGGGAGGGCCTCAACGGCGGTGCGGAAGCTGGAAGAAGATGTCGGTGTCAGGCTTCTGCACCGGACGACGCGCAGCGTGCAGTTGACCGAGGACGGGCGCGCATTTCACGCCCGAGCCCGCGATCTGCTTGCTGAAGTCGATGACCTGCACTCGATGTTCGCAAGCGATCGCGTGGCACTTCGCGGGCGTTTACGGGTCGATCTGCCGACCGAGGTGGCGCGGATGACGATCGTGCCGGCCTTGCCGGATTTCCTGGCGGCCCACCCCGAGTTGGAGTTGGAGTTGTCGAGTTCGGATCGGCAAGTCGATCTGGTTCAAGAGGGGTTTGACTGTGTCTTGCGGCTTGGTCCCATCCGGGACGAGACGCTGATTGCCCGCCCGCTGGGCCTGTTGCGCACGGTCAACGCTGCCAGTCCCGCCTATCTGGCGCGTTACGGCATCCCTCGATCGATAGAAGATCTCCGGCGTCAGGAACATCGGGGAGTTCATTTTTCGACGATGCTGGGCGCAAGACCCATTGGATGGGAATATCCGGACGGCGACGGCTACGCGACGCTTCAGTTGCCAGGTGCGCTACACGTCAACAGCGCGCAGACCTACGAAGCTGCTGCCCTCGCCGGCCTTGGCCTGATTCAGGCGCCACTTTTGGGGGTTGGCCGATACTTGGAGAGTGGAGCGCTTGTGGAGATCATGCCCGATTTTCGTCGCCGGCCACTCGCCGTGTCCCTCGTCGTAGCACATCGGAGCAATCTGTCGCGCCGAGTCCGAGCATTCATGAAATGGATCGAAGACGTGCTGACGCCTTATCTGGAATAGCGAGACGAACATCTTCGTCCGGCCTCGAAATCAAGATTCTGAATTATGTCTGTGGGCCGCGGTCGGCGGTCCCACCGCAGCACATCGGCTCAACACATACGAACCTGTCATGGTCACCAGCTGTTCGATCGTACTATAGCGACAGCCGAGACACCGTTCCAAAATCCGATGTGGCAAAATCCACAACCGACACTATTTAGACGGAACGTCTAGAAGAGGCCGCCCATGGCGCTGAGCATCAAGACAGCGGAAGCCGACGAGCTGGCGCGCAGCCTCGCCCGACTGACCGGGGAAACCATAAGCGAGGCGGTCACTACTGCTTTGTGCGAACGCTTGGCTCGGGAACGCGCTCGGCGCGAAGCAGCCACCATCCTCCCGGCACGGTTGACCGCGCTGTCCAGCCAATTGCGTCCCACGTACGACACACGGCCAGTCAGCCGGCAGGAGTGGGATGCAGCGACCGGCGACAACGTGTGATCGTCGTCATCTCCTCGGCCGTGATAGCAACGATCCTGTTCTGCGAGCCAGCGGCGTCCCGCTCTTATCCGTCGATAATGGCGAGCGCATCGGCCGGGCTGAGGATGCGGATGCCGGCATAGGCACCAAGGCCCAGCAAATCGTCGTCGCCGGCCACAATCAGATCGGCCTGAGCCGCGACAGCGAGCGCCACGACAACATCATCGTCGGGGTCACGGTTGACCGGCGTTGGCAGCGGCGGCGGATCGACGATCTCGGCCAGTTGCCGCACCTGGGCCAGCATCTGTTCGGCATTGGTATCGGACCGCGCCAGGATCACCTGAAACTTCGCACGACCGATGACCTCGGCCAGTTCGGCAAGCAGTGCCGGTGAACTGACCAGGGTTAGCGCGCCAGTTCGGATCCGTTCGACCAGCCTGTGTGGCGTCCCGTGCCAGAGTAGCCCGGAGAGCAGCACATTGGTGTCAATGACCGCCCGCACGCCGCCGCCGTTCGGCACGTACCGCCTTCACCTCCGCATCGACTTCTTCCATCGTCAACGGCGCGATGTCGGCTTCGGCCACGCGATCGGCGATCGAGAGCAGCGCGTCCGCGACGTGCCGCCGCCTCGTCGCGTCGGTGAGCAACCGGTCGAGCACCTGCGACGTCAGCAATCCGGCATCGCGTGCGGCTTTCGCGGTTGCGTCAGGCAATTCGATCTCGATCTTTGTCATGCTCCGGCCTTGGTCAGGATGGACGGCCCAGCGGAACGGTGCATCCTGATTGCTGTCGCGTCGCTGGTGGCTGGAATATAGCGCATCTACGCGTAGACCGGAAACAACCCTCTCAATCTGACCGACGCCCCTTCGATCCCCCCGACTGGCCATCCGCCCACCCCATCGCTACCATCACGGCCAACGGAAACGGCCGCGAGAGGACACCGACTATGGACATCATACCCAGCGGACAGACCCTGGGCGCCCGCGTGCAGGCCATCGACCTCGCCATGCCGCTGACCGACGCCGACCTCCGCACGCTGCTGCGGGCGCTGGGCCAGCACGGCGTCCTGTGCTTCCCCAACCAGACCTTCGACACCCAGGCCTTCGCCGCCTTCGCCCACCGCTTCGGCGACCTGGAGGTCAACGTCGCCAACCTGTTCCACGAACCCGACCTCCCCGAGGTCATGATCCTCTCCAACCAGGTCCGCCCCGACGGCAAGCCCGTGGGTCTGAACGATGCCGGGCAGGGCTGGCACACTGACATGTCCTACAGCCGGGACATCGCGCTGGCCAACGTGCTGCACGCCCAGGCGGTGCCGATGCGCAACGGAAAATCCCTCGGCGAAACCCAGTTTCGCAACATGCACGCCGCGTATGACGAATTGCCGGACGATTTGAAACACAAGCTCGAAGGCCGCACCGCGACCCACGACTTCGAGAAATTCTGGGAGGTCATGCGCCAACGCCCCGGCTCCCGCCGCCCCGCGTTGACCGAGGAACAGAAGCGCAAGAAGCCCCCAGTCTCCCAACCGTTGGTGCGCATCCACCCCCTGACCGGCCGCAAGGTGCTCTACGCCAACCCCGGCTACACGATGTGGATCGACGGCATGGACCCGCACGAGAGCGGAATGATCCTGGACTACCTGTTCCGCCACCAGGAACGCGCCGATTTCCTCTACGCGCACCATTGGGCGGTGGGTGACGTGCTGATGTGGGACAATATCGGCACCGTCCACAACGCCGTCGCCGACTACATGCCGGACGAACATCGTTACATGCGTCGGGCGCAGGTCATGGCGACGCTGGACTACCCGGCACTGGTGGCCTGAGCCGATGCCCTCGACCTTCACCGGCAAGCGCATCGTCGTCACCGGCGGCGCCGGTGGTATCGGCCTGGAAACGGTCAAGGGATTCATGGATCACGGCGGCCACGTCATCATGGCCGATATCGATGAAGCCGCCCTGGAACGCGCCCAAGCCCAACTCGGCCGTGTCCGCCTGGGAACAATCGCGTCGGCCTTGGATACGCCAGCGGAATGTGCCCGCGTGATCGAAGCCGCCGGCGCGCCGGTCTACGCTCTGGTCCACCTGGCAGGACTATTCGAACAGGACGAACTGAACCCCGACGACCACGGCGTCTGGAACCGGGCGATCGCCGCCAACCTGACGAATGCGTACGACATGGCGGTGGCATTCTCCACCCGCTTCGACCGCCGGGAACCTGCTCGTATCGTGCTGACCAGTTCTGTGGCGTATCGACGTGGCAGCGCGACCCGGGTGTCCTACGCCGCGGCCAAAGGCGGCATCGTCGGCCTGACCCGAGCGTTGTCCCGCAAGCTGGCCCCGGACGTGCTGGTGAACGCCATCGCCCCAGGCCTGATCGAAACGAAAATGGCCGCGCCCGTCGTCGCCGAACGGGGCGAGGCCTACATGCAGGAAATTCCCCTGAAGCGCATCGGCAAACCGTCCGAGGTCGCCTCGGTGATCCGCTTCCTGTGCTCGCCCGACGCGTCCTACATCACCGGCCAGACGATCACCGTGGATGGCGGGATCACCAACGCCTGACGCTCAGGCCGCGGATGGTGTGCGAACGCGGACGCGCTGCTTGATCAGTTCGCCTTTCTCGGCGATGGCCTTGGTCAGGTCGTATTCGGTCTGCAGATTCAGCCAGAATTGCGCATCCATCCCGAAATGCTGCTCCAGCCGCAGCGCGGTGTCCGGTGTCACCGACCGAGGATCGGTGTCGGCGATGATGCCGGTGATCCGGTTGACCGGGACATCGAGATCCCGAGCCAATGCACTGGCAGTAAGGCCAAGGGGCTTCATGAACTCCTCACGGAGGACTTCGCCTGGGTGAGTGGTAATCCGGGTCATGGTGTCCAGCATGTCTTACCGTCCCCGGAACACCGGCCGTTCCTTCGCCATGAACGACCGGCAGGCATTCCGGAAATCCTCGGTCTTCGTAAAACCGCTGGTGGCCAATTCCTCCTCCCGCGTCACCGGCAGCGGTCCACGCAGGCGGCGGATCGCGGCCTTGTGGTAGCGGGCGGACAGCGGGGCGCCCTCGGCGACGCGGCGGGCGAGCGCGAGCGCCTCGGACTCCACCAGACTGTCGGGCACGACACGGGACAGCAGGCCTTTTTCATAGGCTTCGTGGCCGTTGAAGATGCGGCCCTCGATCAGCATCTCCGACGCGACGCCGGACCCGGCCAGGGTCACGATCGGGTCGATCTCGGCGTACGGATACCAGACGCCCAGGTTGCGGGCGGTGATCCCCATGCGGATGCCCTCGCCGCCGACGCGGAAGTCGCACATCGTGGCGATGCCGGCGCCGCCGCCCAGGCAGTGGCCCATGATCATAGCCACCACCGGGTGCTGGCACAGGCGGATCGACTGCATGCTTTCGTCCAGGACGTGAGCGTACTCGGCCTCACGCTCCTCGGTGCCGCGTTCCACCGCGAAGGCACCGATATCGGCGCCCGCACTGAAGGCTTTGTCGCCGGCGCCGCGCAGCACGACGCAGCGCAGGTCGTCATCGGCGGAAAGCTGGTCCATCAGCGCATGTAGGCCGCGCCACATGGACAGATCGAAGGCATTGCGCCGTTCCGGGCGGTCGAACGTGACGATCGCGATCGGGCCGTCATGGGATACGGTTAGTCTGGAATCGAACATCGCGGGTAGGTCTCCTTACCCGCGGGTATCTGTCACACGCGTTAGGAAGCGTCCATGCCCGGCGACCGAGGGGCACCCCTCGATCGCCGTCATGGCGGTGACTACCCGACCCGGTGGATCCGGCCGGTGTGGGGGTCCATGGTGAATTTCGCGATCACCGAACCCTCCTGCGTGGCCAGGTCGAAGCCGATCGGGCCGTCGGCGGTGGCGGCCACGTTGGTCACTTTCCAACTGTGGTTGCCGTTCCACAGCAGGAAGCCCTCGGCGATTTTCTGCACGTCGGCGGGGGCCAGGTTGCGGTCCTGCTGGCGGTAGACCAGCGCGAACGGGTGCGGATGATGATGGTGCATCCACGCCTGTCCGTTCGGGCCGGGATGATGGCCCCAGCCGCCCGCCCAGTGATGGCCCGGCGTCGGCGCGCCGTCCGTTTGTTGCGCCGGCGGCGGTGCCGGCTGGGCTTGTGACAGGACGGCCCCGGTGGCAATCCCGCCGACTACGAAAGCCGCCGCGGCGGCGAGAATGGTCTGGCGCATTCGGTTTCTCCCTGGAAGTGCGACGGGCGCATACATGGGCCATCAGTGTGGCGGCGATCCGCTCTGGCAGGCGACGAATTGCAAAAAAGTGCAACGGTCGTTCCGAAGCGCCATTTCGGGGCGTATGTAACTGGGCATGGACCAGACCCCGCATATCCTTGTCATCGATGACGATCGCGAAATTCGCGACCTTCTCGCCCGCTTCCTGGAGAAGCAGCGTATCCGCGTCACCGCGGTGCGCGACGGCAAGGAGGCTCGAAGGGCTTGGCTCAACGGCCATTACCAACTGGTCGTGCTGGACCTGATGCTGCCCGGCGAATCCGGCCTGGACCTGGCGCGCTGGCTGCGCACCCAGTCGGAAATCCCGATCGTGATGCTGACCGCGATGGGTGAGGAGACCGACCGGATCATCGGCCTGGAACTCGGTGCGGACGACTACGTGCCGAAACCGTTCAACCCGCGTGAGTTGCTGGCCCGTATACGCGCGGTGCTGCGGCGGTCGGGGGACCAGGGGGAGTCGAAGCATGATCCGTCGGTGCGCGGCTATCGCTTCAACAACTGGACGCTGGAACCGGCGCGCCGCCGGTTGTTGAACCCCGAGGGCGTGGAGGTCGCGTTGACCGGCGGCGAGTACGACCTGCTGCTGGCACTGGTGGAGCGGGCAAACCGAGTGCTGACCCGTGACATGCTGCTGGACCTGCTGCGCGGGCGCCAGGCCGGGCCGTTCGACCGAGCCATCGACGTCGCGGTGTCTCGGCTGCGCCGCAAGCTGGAGGATGACGGCCGCAACGCCCAGTTGATCAAGACGGTGCGCGGCGGCGGGTATGTCCTGGCGGCGACGGTGGAACGGGCCTGACCCAATACCGGCGCGTGCTCGCATGTAATGCGGGAAGCGCGTATTGCCGGTAATGTGTGCGACACCTGCACTCGCGTAATCTGCCTGAGGCGCGCACTCGCATGATGTGCCCCGAACACGCATTCGCATGATGGAGCGTGCATGAAACTTCGTCTTTGGCCGGGCAGCCTGGCTGCTCGTACCGCCTTTGTGCTGCTGGTGGGCCTGATCCTGGTCCAGGGGGCCGGCCTGACCATCCACGCGCTGGATCGGTTGGATGTGCAGCGGCTGGGCCAGGCGCGTGAACTCGCGGGGCGGGTGGTCGATCTGTATCGCACCATGGCACTGACCGATCCGCCTCGGCGGGCGGCGGTGCTGGCCGGGCTGCATCATGGGCCGGCGCTGGTGCCGGCACTGAGTGCCTCACCGCCCAATGTCGACCTGCCGGAGATGCCGACGCCGGAGCAGCGCCTGCTGCGCGTCAACATGAACCTGTTTCCGCTGGGTGGCCCCAATCTGCGCTGGCGCGAAATGGTGATCTACGGCGGTCATTTCACCCATAAGGCTGTCATCGGGATGCGGTTGCCGGACGGTGAGTGGCTGAATGTATCGGCGGAACTGCAACCGCTGCGGCCGTGGCACTCGCCTGACTTCCTCGTCGCGTTCGGCCTGATGACGGTCACCGCGGCGGGGCTGACATTGTGGTCGGTAAGGCGGCTGACGGCGCCGGTCCGTACCCTGGCGGCGGCGGCCGAGGCGCTGGGCCGCGACGTCAACGCGGCGCCGCTGCCGGAAAATGGGCCGACCGAGGTCGCCGTAGCGGCCGTCGCCTTCAACACCATGGCGGCCAGGATCCGGCGTTTCGTGGAGGACCGGACGGAACTGCTGAGCGCGATCGGCCACGACCTGCGCACCCCGATCACCCGGCTGAAGCTGCGGGCGGAGTTTGTGGAGGACGAAGAACAGCGCGGCAAGATCCTGGCCGACCTGGAGGAACTGGAGGCGATGGTGTCCGCCACCCTGGCGTTCGGGCGGGATGCGCGGACGACGGAGCCGGTGTCGCATCTCGATCTGGCGGAGTTGCTGCGGACCATCCTGGATGAGGCAGGGGATGCGTGCCCCGATTTGCTGGACAAGCTGAACTATGAGGGGCCGGCGCATGTGACGGTACAGGCCAGGTCGCTGTCACTGAAGCGCGTGTTCGTCAACCTGGTCGCCAACGCCGTCAATTACGGCGGATCCGCTCGGGTGCGGCTGGTGACCCGCGACCCGCGGATGGTGACGGTGGAGGTAGAGGACGACGGCCCGGGCATCCCGCCCAGTGAGCTGGACCGGGTGTTCGAACCGTTCCACCGCGGCGAGCCCAGCCGCAACCGGGAGACCGGAGGGGTTGGGCTGGGGCTGCCGATCGCTCGCAATATCATGCGAGCGCATGGTGGGGATGTGGTGATCGCCAACCGCCCGAGCGGAGGGGCGAAGGCGACGGTGACGCTGCCGGTTTAGGGGGGTAGGGGGCTGGCTATAGGTCCCGCCTTTCCAGTTTTGCCAGCAGCTTTGCCAGTGCGTTGGCGGCGGCCTGGACTTTCTCGGCGTGGGGCAGGTTGGCGCGGGCTTGTGGTGGGGTGATGGCGACCTCGACGAGGTTGATGGCCTCGATGGGGTCGTTGTGGAGATCATACATCTCCCATTCCTGCGGCGCGTTGCCGGCGGGGTCGAAGTAGCGCGCGAGCTTGTAGTCCTTGGTGCGGACGCAGCGGACGTGGTTGGGCTGTTTCACCGAACCGGCCGTCAGCATGACCGCTGGTTTGCCGTTCCGGCCTTCGCGCACGACCTCGACCACGGCCTGGTAGATGGCGAATTCCTCGTACGAGTGCTTCTCCTGCGCGGTGCGGGACGGGGGCAGGGGGGCGGTGATTTCATCGTCGGTGATGAACAGCACACCTTCGCGGATGTCGCCGTCGGGTTCGACGATGGGTATTTCGACGCGACTGCCGGTCAGGGCGTTCTCGATGACCTGCGACAGGTCGACGCCGGGTAGCGGCGGCACGGGGCGGCTGAGGGCGAGTTGCTGAGCGATGGTTTTCCGCTGGGTGGAGTCCATGCCAGCGAAGCCCAGGATAGTGGGCAGGATGTCGATATGGCTGGTCAGCGCATCGAGTTGCGCGGGTTCCGGCGCGACCGTGCCAGCCGGGGTGGGATGCACGGTGGCGTTCGACGGCGGCGGGAACTGCACGACGACCGGCACGTGCAGGGCTTCCTGATAGGCGGTGTACCATTTCTCCAGCATCATGCCGTGGGCGGCGGCGTATTCGCCGTGGTCGGCCAGGAACATGACGATTGTGTTGTCGGCCTGACCGGATTCCTCCAGCGCGGTCAGCACCGCGTTGATGTGGGCGTCGACGACCGCGTGCAGCCAGCCGTAGAGCTGGATGAATTGCTTGCAGTTCTGGTCGGGGTCGTCGGTCAGCTGGAACGGGATGCAGCTTTGCAGCGACAGTTTGACGGCCGCGTCGAACGTGTTGTCGCCGGGCAGTTTCGGGAACGCCGCGGTCAGGCCGTTGACGATGTTGAAGCCGCCTTTTGATGCCAGTGCCAGGCCGACCTTGTAGGCGGCCTCGTGCTGGGCGGTGGGTTTGTCGGCCAGCGTCTCGTTCTGCGTTGGCGAAGGATTGGCGCAATTCTGCGGAAAACCGAGCGGGTTGAGCTGGATCTGGGCTGTACCGGCGACGGGCGGCGGGGTGACGTCGGCCTCCTGCGGGACGGTCAGCGGGCCGAAGACCGACTGGGTTTTCGGGGTGAAGGACTTTTGGCCGACGGTGATGGTCTTCGGGTTGTCGGCCGGCAGCGCCTGGGAGATCACGCCGGGGTAGGTGGCGATATCGTGCGGGTTGGTGAACGATGCGACCGCGAACCACGGCGGGATTGTGCTGGTGTCCGGCCCCTGGGTGTTCGGGTCGGCGGCGGACATCGAGGCGTAGACGCGGTCGTAGTTCAGCGCGAGGCCCTGGCGGCGGATGAAGGCGCAGGCGCTGTCGGTGAAGCCGACGTCTCGGTACACGCCGAGGTTGTTGGCCTGGGCGCCGTGCGGTTCGGGGAATGATTCTTCCCAGTTATCAAATCCGTAGCGTTTCAGCGAGTGGTCGGGCGGGTTCGAAACATGCCATTTGCCAAAATAATGCGTGGTGTAGCCGGCGTGGCGCATCCAGGTGCCGAGGGTGGGGATGCCGTCGGCTTCCAGCCAGGGAAAATTCTCGGAATCGCCGTTCTTGAACAGACCGTCGGTCTGGGTGACTCCGGTTTTGGTGCCGTATTGGCCGGTGTAGATGGTGGCTCGGCTTGGGGTGCAGGCGCTGGCGGCGATGGTGTGGTTGCGCAGGACGACCGCTCGGTTGCGCAGTCGTAGCAGGCCGGGGAAATATTTCGCGTAGATGTTGTGTTCGTCGACGGTGCCTTGGAAGCCGAGGATCTGTTTCAGGGCGTGCTCGAAGCCGCCGTTGGGGCCGTAGGCGAAGCGGGGGAAGCGGTATTGGTCGCAGGTTATGAGGAGGATGTTCGGCCTTGGGGCCTGCTGGGTTGTGCTGTCCGACATTTTGCGTTCCCCGTGTTGGTGTTCGCCGGGGAAAATCGCGTATTCGTTATGGAAGAGCAACCCCAGGTTGCTGTGATGTTATTGTTTCAGGGTGGTTGTATCGCGGTGCTACCGAGCAGGCGGGCCTTGCGGGGAGGGGCTTTGTTGGTGGCGAGGGTTTTGGCGATGTCCGATAGCGCGCTGATGCGGGCGAGTTGGGTTTGGCGCTGGGCGGGCGGCAGGTTGGGGAGTTCGGCGGTGTATTCGGTGGCGATTTCGGTCATTGCGGCGGCCCAGGCTTGGTCTTGTGAGTGCTTTGGAGGTGGGGCGGCTTCCAGTGTGTCGGCGGCTTTTTGCGACGTTCGGTTCAGCGCGTTGGCGTTGCTTCGAAGTTTCAGTTTCATCGACAGGGAGACGTCATCCGTCAGCGACAGGCGGAGGTTGTCGATGGTGGCCAGCGCGAAGGTGACGACCCGAACGGCGGTCAGCAGTTGGTCCGGGTTGGTCGTTCTGTAAGCGGCGATGGTTTCTTGGGCGGCCTGGCGGGGGTCGGGCAGGCCGGCGGCGGCGAAGAACGGGGTCAGCAGGGCGAGGACGAGGTCCATCATGAGATGAGGTCGCCGGGACGGATGCCTCGGATCTTCGGCATTGTGGTGATGCCTTTGCGGCGATTTTCCTCGATTTCGCGTTTGTACATCAGGCCGAGGCGGCGGCCGATGTAGGCGGCCTGCTGGGGGTGGGGTTTTCGGTGGGGATCATGCCGCAGCCGGGCAGGATGCTCTCGGTGTTGGCGATGTCGAGGCCCTCGTTTTCCTTCTCGCGGCGCAGGGTTTCGACGGCGGCGCGCTGTTCCGGGGTCCAGGTGATGGGGGTGGCCGGTGGGGTGGGGGTTTGCGGCGGTGCCTGGTCGGCGCGGCAGGTTTCTTCGAGGGCGAGGATGACCTCGGTTGGGTTGGGGGCGTCGTCCCAAATGCGGCTGGCGGGGCGGCCGATGGGGATGCTGAGGGGTTTGGCCTGGCGGCGTTCGGGGGCGCGCGACATGGTGTCGAAGGTACGGGCGGCGGAGCAGACGGTGGTGATGTGGCGGGTGCTGTTGCCGTTCGGTTGGCCGAGATTCATGCCGATGCGCCAGCAAGCGGCAGCGGCATGGTAGGCGGAGAGGGCCTGGACACCGAGCATGACCTCGATTTCGTCGCGGGGGTGGGTTCGGGCATTTATGTTCGTGTTATGTTCTAAATGTTGGTAGATGGGTAAGGGGTGGAGGTGCTTCAAGGGGTGGGGCTCATTGACTTATGTTGTCAAATATGACAATATCTCGCTTAGATGAGAAACACGCGGCCGATAAGCTGGCTCAAGGGTGCCAGGAGGGATTTCGAGGGCTTCCCCCAAGGGGCACAAATCGAGATGGCGCGGGCGCTCACCATTCTGGCGGAAGGCCGGATGCCAGAGATTGCCAAGCCCCTGACCGGTCTCGGGTCCGGGGTGATGGAGTTGGCGCTGCGGCATCGCGGCGATGCGTTCCGGGTCGTCTATGCCTTGTAAATCGGCGACGACATCTGGGTCGTTCACGCTTTCCAGAAGAAATCGAAGACGGGGATCAAGACTCCGAAGCAGGACATTGACCTTATCGAGGCGCGGCTGAAGCGACTGAAGGAGATGCTGAAATGAGCGACGATACCGACATGATCCGAGGCAGTGGCAACGTCTTTCGGGACCTCGGCCATCCTGATGCCGATCGGGAGCAACTGCGGGCGCTTCTGGCGGCGCGAATCATTGGCGTGCTTGATGAACGCAAGCTGACCGTTCGCGCGGCGCAGGACATGACTGGAGTGGCGGCGGCGGATTTCTCCCGCATCCGGAGGGCCAACCTTGGGCGGTTTACGATTGATCGGCTGATGATCATCCTCGCGGGGCTTGGGCAAGAGGTTGAGGTCACGGTCGACGTTCACCCGCGCCGGGTGGTTTTGCCGGGGGTGGGTTCCGGGTTTGAGCGGTTGGTTTCGTTGGGGGAGTAGACCATGAGACTATTTGCTAAGTCGCTCGCTTGGCGGCGACTAACCGGATTCATCCTTATACTACGTATTCAGGAATGATGAAGGAGACTTGTGGTTAGGTTGGTTTTGTTTGCTCACTCATGAAATTGTTCATATCGGTGTTTAAGCATCCCAAGACGATGTTGTCGATGAACCAGCGTAGAGACGCAAACTCTGCACCTAGCAAACCGACGGTTCGCGACGAAATATAACGCTCACCCCACATATCGTCAGGATCCAGTTTGTTAAGTCTCCACCAACCATCCTGCTCAGGCTCAATAGAAACTCCCTTGGGAAAAATAATTTCGTTAAGATGTGTAATGTCAACAGCGACGTTGATGACAAATTCACCATTGTAGAACCTGTACAGTCCTTCTGAATGATGTATTAACAAAGGAAAAGGATAATATCCTAGAATTTCATTTCTAATTTTGTTAGAAGAAATGAAAACCCATCGATGATTTTCTTTTCCACCTAAAAAGTGGAATGCCTCAGGTATGCTTACTCTAGGTGATTCGCCATCTATGATGATGTAATATAATCCGCGCTCCACCTCTTCCGTAGCCCAACCCCTTCGTGGGAGATCTCTTACCAAGCGGGTTATCACCCCGTCGTAACGGCGAATTTCCTCGTTTGGAGGCACCCTCATCTGAACACCATCTTCGGTCCGGCGCGAATCTGTGCGTATATATTTCATCACATCCGCTAGAGCCTGAATTTGTCTTGCCGCTCTTTTCTTATTTCCACCTCGCCCAGACTTAATTTCCACTGGTGAGATGGGACTTCCACCATCCGGCCAGAGGTCAGGATTAAACACGGTGATGTCGCCATGACGTAGGGTATTTGTAAGATCGTTCATCACGACCGTTGCGCCCCAACGAAACGATTTCCTCAGAACCATTCGTTCCAATCTAGTTCCACGTTTGCCAGAGATAAAACCCGGGTCCCCATTGTTTACAAGCTGCTTGAGTTCGTAGCGATCACCATAAATGAACGCGACCGCATCGCCTATCGAGCGAAGGCATTTAATCAGCGTCTTTTGAGCCCGAACGTAGTCGATTCCGCGCGCATGACGGGTTCTAAGCTTATTTGAAGTATCGCGGCTGTTGTCACGTTTTGATAGCTCGAACTTTGTTCGCGCGTTGAAATCGCGTCGGCGACGAATGCGGGCTTCAGCTCGAACTATGCGTTGGAGCAACTCCTCCTGAATTTCGAGCGCCAGCAGCCGATTACCAATGCGATCTGCCTCAAGTTCATGGACTCGCTGATATAACTTTATGAGAGGCAGTCTGTAGAGATTGAGCATCTTTTAAGGCAGAAAGGGGTTACGCCACACCGACAACTTCAGAACCGTACTATTAGCATGTTACACGATCTGGCGATATCGCGCATCCGCGTGCCCGCGTCGCGGCTACACGCCGCCTCCTTGACCTGATGGGTCATGATTCCCGGGGAGCTAGTCTTAAGGCTGCAGGTCTTGGCTCGGGAGGCCGCATAGCTCCCGCTCAAGTTCGGTTACGCCTACGTTGGCATCATTTCGGCAACCGTCGCCTCGTCCTGCCGCCCTATCTTAATCCACCCCGCCCCGGCGCCTTCGTCGCCATCCGCGAAAAGCTGACGAGGCTGCCGGCGCCGGAGAAGATCGCCGCCATCGCCAGGGCCAAGGACGGGCCGTGCAGCAGGGAGATGCCGAAGCACAGCGCCACCAACGCCGCGCCGACGGCCTGGCCGACCAGGCGGGATGTGGCGACGATGCCGCTGGCGCCGCCGCTGCGTTCGGGTGGGGCGCTCGACATGATGGCTTTCAGGTTGGGCGACTGGAAGAAGCCGAACCCCGTGCCACACACAAGCATGCGCCAGACGATGCCGGGGATGTCGGGGTGGTCGGGCAGGGTCGCCACCAGGGCCAGGCCGACGCACAGGATGCCCAGGCCGATGCCGCCCAGGATCGCCGGCGGGAAACGGTCCGACAGCGGGCCAGCGATCGGTGCGGCGATGGCGGTCATTACCGGCCAGGGGGTCAGCAGCAGGCCGGTCTCCACCGCGCTGAAGCCCAGCACGGTCTGGAAATAAAACGGCAGTGCGACGAAGGCCAGGCCCTGGGCCGAGAACGAGCAGAACGCCGTCAGCGACGACAGCGCGAACATCGGCCTTCGGTATAGGTCCACCGGCAGCATCGGGGCGGGCAGACCGAGCTGGC
This sequence comes from Acidisphaera sp. S103, assembly GCF_009765975.1. Classification (GTDB taxonomy): domain Bacteria; phylum Pseudomonadota; class Alphaproteobacteria; order Acetobacterales; family Acetobacteraceae; genus Rhodopila. The sequence continues at coordinate 103,541 of NZ_LMUJ01000051.1, forward strand.
GGTAGACCAGGGTGAGGCCGGCGGCGAGGGCGATGGTCAGGGTTGTTACCGTGATCAGCAGGTTGGCGTTGTGGGCGGCCTCGCCGATGCCGAAGATCAGGAAGCCGAAGGTCGTGGCGTTCAGCGCCGCGCTGCCCAGGTCGAAGCGATGCGGTGCTCGTTTGGTGTCGGGCAGGATTCGGACGGACATGACGAAGGCGACCAGGCCGAGGGGCACGTTGATGGCGAACAGCCACTGCCAGGTGCCCAGCGACAGAATGCCGGCGGCGATGGTGGGGCCGATGGCGGTGGAGACGGCGACGGTCAGGGCGTTGTAGCCGACGCCTCGGCCGAGGGAGCGCGAGGGGTAGATGAAGCGGATCAGGGCGGTGTTGACGCTCATGACGCCGCTGGCGCCGAAGCCTTGGATGATGCGGGCGGCAGTCAGGGTGGGCAGCGACCAGCTCAGCGCGCACAGCAGGGAGGCGATGGTGAACACCACCAGGCCCCAGACATAGACGCGACGGTAGCCGATGATCTCGCCCAGGGAGGCGAAGGGCAGCAGGGAGACGACCAGCGCCAGTTGGTAGGCGTTCACCACCCAGACGGAATCGGCGGGGCTGGCGTGCAGGTCGATGGCGATCGTGGGCAGCGCGGTGTTGGCGATGGACGTGTCCAGCGACGCCATGGCGACGGCGATCACCAGGGTGATGACGGCAATGATCAGATGCGGGCCGCGCAGGCCGTCTTCCGGGATGGGCTTGGTCATCGGGTCAGCGCTTTCTCGTGGTCGCCGGAGGGGGCCGGATTTGGGGGGCTGCACTTGCCGCGTCGGGGCGGCCGCGGCAATGCCCGCTGGCGCGGCGGTGGGTTGCGTGGGGCGCTGTTGTGGGCCGTCGGGCATGCTTTGGGGGTAACCCCTGGCCTTGGCGGGGCGGGCGCACCATATTGCGGCCGTCACAACATCGAAGCGAAATCCAATGCGTCGCACTTCTGTTCTGATCGCCGGCTTCGCCGCCCTGGCGCTGGCGCTGTCCCCCGGGCTGGCCGAGGCTCGGGCTGGCGGCGGCAGTTCGTTCGGCAGCCGGGGCAGCATGACCTACTCGGCGCCGCCTTCGACGCGTACCGCGCCGTATTCGGCGGCGCCGCTGCAGCGGAGCATGACGCCGTATCAGACGTCGCCCGGTTATGGCGGCGGGTACGGGTATCAGGGCGGCGGGATGATGCGGGGCCTGATGGGTGGGCTGTTCGCGGCGGGACTGTTCGGGCTGGTGTTCGGCCACGGGTTCATGGGCGGCGGGCTGGGGCTGTTCGGGCTGCTGGGCCTGGTGTTGCAGATCGTCCTGGTGGTCGCGGTCGTGCGGTTCCTGTTTCGCATGTTCATGGGCGGGCGTTCGGCGGCGATGGCGGGTGGTCCGAACGTATATTCGGGTGGCGGCGGGATGATGGGAGCGGGACCGGGGCCTGGTCCGTCGGGACCGCCGACCATCCCGATCACGCCGGCTGATTATCAGCAGTTCGAGCAGTTGCTGATGGGCATCCAAGCGGCATGGACCGCGCATGACATGAACGGGTTGCAGGCGATGGCGACACCGGAAATGGTCAGCTACTTCGGCGAACAGTTGTCGGAGCAGGTCAGCCGCGGTGTGCGCAACCAGGTCAGCGATGTTCGGCTGGTGTCGGGGGATTTGTCCCAGGCCTGGGCCGAAGGTGGACGGGAGTATGCGACGGTGGCGATGCGGTTCTCGATGATCGACGTGACGCGGGATACGGCCGGGCGGGTGGTCGACGGCAGTCCGAATGAGCACGTGACGGAGACGGAGATCTGGACGTTTGTGCGGTCTCGCGGCGGGCACTGGATCCTGTCGGCCATTCAGCAGACGCGGTAGAGCGTCAGTCAGGTTCGGGCGTGAACCGGGGGAAGAACGTGCCGACCTGATCGCACAGCCACCCGGTTTCGGTTTTCTGTGTCTCCGCCAGTCCGGTATTGCTCATAAGCTGCAATCCGGTCCGGTCGACGCGGATGGTCTTGTAGGCCCCGTTCACGACACAGACTTGAACGGCCTGGAATGCAAAGGCCAGTGGTTTGGCGGCCTTGAATTCAAGTTCATTGTCCGTGGCGCTGGACAATTTGACGTTTGCCTTGGCGCCGACGGGCAGAGCCTCGGTTTCTGGGATTGTGGCGTGCCCGTCGATGAGGATCTTGGTTTTGGATGAAAGCGACATCGACTTTGCCTTGAGCAGGCCGGTCGTGATGTACACTTCGTCACCATCGAGCATGCGCCGCAGCAGCGGGCCGGCAAGACTGAGCTGGGCCTTTACCAGGAATTCGTCGAGGGGCTCCAGGTCCACGCGGTCCTTTACGATGCCTTTGAATTCGAACGTGAATTTGTTTGATCGATTGATCTTTTCGTTCAGTTCGGGATGAGCATGACCGAGCCACTCTGACATGAAGGCCAGTCCAAGGCCGCTATCGACGGTGGTCGAGTTCTTGCGCTTCAGGTCGGCGGCCGTGATATTGATTTCGGGTTCAGGCAATGGGACTTCGCCTGGTGTGAAGAGTTTCGCGGCATTACCCAAGCGGAACAGTTCACGACCCTGGCGTCCGTAGACATCCAGCGGCGCGATGCCGGCCTCCGCCAATGGCATCAGCGTGTAGCCAAGGCGGTGCAATTGCGTCATGAAAGGGTCGCGGCAGAAACCAAGCATGGCATGACCTCCCCAATGAATTTGTCCATGTATAGTGTGGAAGCGGTTTTCGCGGCTGAAGACAAGCCATCGATGACCAGTGGGCTGTGCTGGCCTATTTCACATTATCCTGGCCATGGGTTCAAGTCGTAAATCCGGATTGCCGTATATCAAGTATAAAATTCCGAATGGCGTCTTATTGTCGACGAGCGTCCATCGCGCCTTCAGGACGGCTTCGCCAAGCGACAGAGCGTCTTTCAGGCCTTCGTAGACGGCGAGGGCGAAGGTTGAGGCAAGTGAGGATTCAACTGGCGTGCTGGTCGCCACGACGGCTCGCGCCTTGGTTTCACGCAACAGCAACTCAACGATGGAGAGACCGCCATGCCGGTCGACACCAGCGGAGTTGCAAGCGTTCAGAAAAATGACCGGTCCGGGAAACAGGCCGTCGGGAATGGTTCGACGATATTGTATTTCATCCGACATCAATGAAGAGAGGTGCGAGACGGCGATGTTGAGCGGTGTGGGTTCTCCACGGATGCCGAGAACTTCCAGCCCATCGTCCTGACTGGTATAGTGACAGGAGAAATGCTGGATCTGATCAGCCCACGACCGTTTTCCTCGATGTTCGGCGAATGACGCGCGAGGCTCCAACAGGCAAACACCGAGCATTTCGGTCGCGAGTTTTTCTTGGACGTCATCTTCGGGCCAAGGATTTTCGACCTCGTAGGTTTCTGTCTCCTCGCGCAGCCAATTGACTTCGCTGATGAGTGGCGACGTGTCATCGTCAGGGTGGAACTCCGGATTCCGGATGATTTTGACCGGGATTTTTCCGCCTGCCACTCGCTCCAGTTTGGTACGGGGATCAAATTGCGCGCCTATGCGACGCGCGACAACGGCGCTGAACGCCGGGAATGGCAACAAAGCCTGTTCGAGGTCGGGGATGCCTGGCCCGCCGATGTTAAGCACGCCACGCGGATCCATGATCGGCAGGATTTCCACCGGAAGTCCCAGAAGGTCCATCTCACCCCGCTTGAAGACCACGAGGTCGATGCGCCCCGGATTGGCACGTCCGGTGGGGTGCAGCGGAAAGGCCTCACGCATGATCGCGTCCAGTTTTGGCCGGTCGTCATCCTCGATCAGGATGGCCTTCAGGAATTCCTGACCGATTGCTCGCAGGCCAGCGATCGCATTGTCGCGCTTCGTCCGTGCCGCCGCATCGTCCCTGGCCTGAAGGCCAGCGATCGAGGTGTGAAACCGTTGCAGCTTTTTCGGCAGTGCCTCGCGAAGCTTGACAAGCTTGTTTTCTGAATCGGGCGACAATGGAAAGCTGGCGCTGCTGCCGGTGCGGATGGCTTGAAACAGCAGCCGCCGCCTGCCTTTTTTGCTAGCTACGGTGATCGTGAGATCGGTACGATCCGTCATGGCTGTTCGAGTAGGACAACATTCAGAACCTGGAACTGCACCACGCGACCGCTTTGGCTGATCGTCAGACGGAAAGCACGTTCGGGCTCCGCAGTTTTGTCTTCTTGTATCGTGTAGTTCAGCTGTTCCGTCCTGGTGATGGTGCCGGTGCTGGTCGTGACCCGCAGGCGCCGCCGGGCTGGTTCGAAACCGTCGGCGCCTATTTCGATATCAAATACGGCGTCGCCCTCGTTGACACCGCCCTCAACCAAAACCGGCGCGGACGCCGCATCCTCGGACTTGTCGGGATGGAATCGCAGGTCGAGGATGAACTCCGTGGCATCCGGGCGAAGGTTCGCGGTGTCGTTCACCATCAATGATGTCAGATCAGCGGCGTCGAGCAGGGCTGCCTGCATGTAGCCACGATAGTTGACCAGCGGCGGCGGTGTCAGCGCCCGCCGCACGCCCTCCTCGACGACGGCCGCACTGCTGCCACCGAGGATACGGTCCACCGAATTGATCGCGGTTTTCAGCGATCGCGCGGCCCAATATCCACCAAAGAGCGACAGGAGTATGAGGGCGAAAGGATTGAACGAGGTCAGGGTCGCCGTGTTCGTCAGTATACTGCCAGGCAATATGTATGCGACCCCTGTCCCGACGGCTCCACCCGCCAGGTAGCGGATCCATGGAAGCGGAATCCGGCGCGGTTCGGCCTGTGTGGTCTGCTCTCCGAACGCCCCGAGGATGTCCATCGTGACATGGGCCCAGGCGCCCAGGGCACCGGCCAAGATCGTCATCACCGGCACGATCCCGGCGAAGGAGGCACCCTCGAGCGGTGTTGGCAGGCTGTCCAGCAGGAACGATCTTGGTGCCGCGACCAGACAGCCAAACAAGAACATCAACGTTATGATGGTGCCGGTGGCGAAGTGTGTGGTGACGTTGATGGGCTGGAGCAGATCCAAGCCGGTCCGCCGATTGGCATCCTGAAGGTCTTTGGGCAGGAATATCCATGCCGTCAGATCGTCAAGCCGGGAGAACACCCCTGGTGCGAGATAGCCCACGATAAATCCCGTCGCCATCGTGCTCCAATCGACGTCCAGCGCGAGCAACGCGACGGCAGTCCCACCGATGGCTCCCAGAAGCAGGTTAAGGACGATGCTGAGGGCTGTCCGGTCGTCGAGCATGCTGTGGGCCAGGGCGGCCGAAAATACGCGCGTGCCGGAGGCGGTTCCACCGAGCAGGCCGCACAATGCCGGGAGAGAAAATTGCGCGGCGTCAAATAGATTTATCCCCCAAAATGAGATGTCTCGGAGAGGCTGCGCCGCCCCATTATGAACCCGCAAAAAGTAACTTCCGAGGACGATCACGATCACAAGAATGGCCGAGAGCCACCAGAGTAGTCGCGACAACGTCTTCAATCGCCGAACAGTGGGGGCGATGTCGGGAGGGGCGATCGGGGAGCCCGTATCGACCTTTTCCTTGACAACGGCCTGGCTGACGCGGATTTGGGTTGCCGTGACGGGCGCTGCGAGGCGGGCCAGCGCGTTCCTGGCGTCGGTCAGTCTTTCGATCGCCAGATAATTGCGTATGAGCCGGTCGTTTGCCATCGACAGGCTTTTGGGCGGAGCTGGAACGTCGACCGCGTTTTCGATCAGGTAACCGTAATATGCAAAAATATCGCGCTTGGCGGCTTCGACGATCGCCAGCAGTTTTGCGTCCTGGTTCGTTGTATCGATATCCGACGCTGGCATAAGCTGTGACCACTTCGGTTTCGATTACATTGTGCGAAGTCCGGAAGATTTGGACAAGAGAGAAATCCCGATTGAGGGGGGGCTACCGGCCCCAGTTGTCCTGGCTTTCCGAAATCCACTAAATGCTGCCACCCAGCGTTAGGAAGGCCGCCACGTATGACCGTTCTCAATCCGATTGCCTATTCCGACGCGAAGCTGCGCCGTATCCTGTCCACCGTGCGGACGATCGCCATGGTGGGGGCGTCGTCGAACTGGAACCGGCCCAGCTATTTCGTGATGAAATATCTGCAGGGGAAGGGGTATCGGGTCATCCCGGTGAATCCGGGGACCGCGGGACAGGATCTGTTGGGGGAGCGTGTTTACGCCAACCTGCGCGAGATCCCCGACAAGATCGACATGGTGGATGTGTTTCGGGCCTCGGATGCCGTCGGGCCGATCATGGACGATGCCATCGCCATCGGGGCGAAGGTCGTCTGGATGCAATTAGGCGTCCGGAATGACGAAGCGGCGGCGAAGGGCGAGGCGGCGGGGATCGAAGTGATCATGAACCGCTGCCCGAAGATCGAATTCGGGCGGCTGGGCGGTGAGTTGTCGTGGAGCGGGGTGAATTCGGGGATCATCCGGAACAAGGCGGCTCAGGCGCCTACGGATCGGGTGGGAAAGCCTCGGGCGTTGCCGGCGACGAATGTTTCGTATGGGTTTGAGACACGCGCGGTGCATGCGGGGGCGGCGCCGGACCCCACCACGGGCGCTCGGTCCACGCCGATTTACCAGACCACGGCTTATGTTTTCGACGATGTCGATCATGCGGCGTCTTTGTTCAACCTGCATAATTTCGGGTATATTTATTCTCGGCTGACCAATCCTACGGTGTCGGTGCTGGAGGAGCGGGTGGCCAGCCTGGAGGGCGGACGTGCCGCGGTGGCGGCGGCGTCGGGGCATGCGGCGCAGTTTTTGGTTTTTGCGACGATGCTGGAGCCGGGGGACGAGTTCCTGGCTTCGAGGAACCTGTATGGCGGGTCGCTGACGCAGTTCGGGCTGTCGTTCAAGAAGCTGGGGTGGACGTGCCATTTCGTCGATCCGGCCGATCCGGAGAATTTTCGAAATGCACTGACGCCTCGGTGCAAAGCGATTTTCGTGGAGAGTTTGGCCAATCCGGGCGGGGTGATCGTTGATCTGGCGGCGATTGCGGAGGTGGCGCACTCGGTGGGGATACCGCTGATCGTGGATAACACGCTGGCGACGCCGTATCTGTGCCGGCCGTTCGAATGGGGGGCGGATATCGTGACGCACTCCACGACGAAGTTCCTGGCGGGGCATGGCAATTCGATGGGCGGGATCGTTGTTGAGTCGGGGAAGTTTGATTGGGGGCAGGGCGGGAAATTCCCGTCGATGACGGAGCCGGAGCCGGCTTATCACGGGCTGCGGTTTTATGAGAATTTTGGGGATTTCGCGTTTACCACGAAGGCTCGGGCGGTGGCGTTGCGGGATTATGGGCCGACGATGGCGCCGATGAATGCGTTCCTGACGATAACGGGCGTTGAGACGCTGCACGTGCGGATGGAACGGCATTGTGCCAATGCGCAGGCGGTGGCCGAGTATTTGGCGGGCGATCCTCGGGTGGCGTGGGTGTCTTATGCGGGGCTGGAGAACAGTCCGTATCGGGCGCTGGCGGCGAAGTATATGCCGGCCGGGGCGGGGGCGGTGTTCACCTTCGGGGTCAAGGGCGGGTATGACGCGGGGATCAGGCTGGTGGAGAGCGTGGGGCTGTTCTCGCACCTGGCGAATATCGGGGATACGCGCAGTCTGATCCTGCACCCGGCGTCCACCACGCATCGGCAGTTGACGGATGAACAGCGGCTGGCGGCGGGGGCTGGGCCGGATGTGATCCGGTTGTCGGTTGGGTTGGAGACGGCGGCGGATCTGATCGCCGATTTGGATCAGGCGTTGGGGTAAGCGGGCGGCAATATCCGCGAATAGTGGGCTTTGTTTTGGGAGCGCGATAAAGCGGCGATGCAACCACCACGCACGATCGACGCCCATCACCACGTCTGGCGCCTCGACCGGGGCGACTACGCTTGGTTGACGCCCAGTCTTCGTCCGATTTACCGCGATTTCGATCTGCAGGACCTGGTCCCGCACCTGACCTGCCATGGCATCGAGGCGACGATCCTGGTGCAGGCGGCGGCGACCGAAGCGGAGACAGCATTTTTGCTGGAGATCGCCGAACGCAGCCCGACTGTCGCTGGGGTCGTGGGGTGGACCGATTTCGAAGCGCCCGATGCAGCCGGGAATGTCGTACGACTGGCGAGCAACAGGCTGTTGGTCGGCTTGCGTCCAATGGTTCAGGATATAGAGGACGACGATTGGCTGCTGCGCGACGCCCTGGTACCCGCGATCAATGCGATGATCCGTCATCAGCTTGTCTTCGACGCCCTGGTCTTGCCGCGCCATCTGCCACGGCTGTTGCACATCGCCGATCGCTATCCTGGGCTTGGTATCGTGCTCGACCATCTGGGCAAGCCGCATATCGAAGCGGGCACGCTCGATCCCTGGCGTGACGATGTGGCGCGCCTTGCGGAACGGCCCAATGTTACGTGTAAGCTGTCCGGGATGGCGAATGAGGCCGGGTCCGAATGGCAGGGGGACCATTTGCGTCCGTATGTCGATCATGTTCTGGCCTGCTTCGGGCCGGATCGTATCTTGTGGGGCAGCGACTGGCCGGTGGTGAACCTCGCCGGTGGCTATGACCGCTGGCATGACACAGCCAGAATCTTGATCCCCGAGGCCTCTTGGCCCGCTATCTTCGGTGGTACCGCAGACCGGGTGTATCTCTGCAACCGGGGACGCAAGTGATGCTGAAATCCATTGATCCTGTCTTGTCCGCCGACCTGCTGTGGGTGCTCGCGGCCATGGGCCACGGCGACGACCTTGCATTGGTGGATGCCAATCATCCGGCTGAACGCATTGCCGGTTCCACCGCCAGCGGCCGCCTAATTCGCCTTCCTGGCCTTACCATGGGGCGGGTCAGCCGAGCGGTTTTGTCGGTGCTGCCGATTGATGATTTTTTGCCGGATCCGGTGCGGCGGATGCAGGTCGTGGGGGAGCCGGACGCGTGGCCTGAGGTGCAGAAGGAAGTCCAGGCCGAACTCGGGCCGTCGCTTGTCTTGAGCGGAATCGAACGTTTCGCTTTCTATGACGCGGCGAAGTCGGCGTTTGCGGTGGTCCAGGTTGGCGATCCACGGCCTTATGGCTGCTTTCTGTTCCGGAAGGGGATCATCGCCGGGTGATCCGCGGCACCATTCGCTTTGTCTGATCTGATCTCCGGTCATTCCGCCTCTGATCATCATGCTTTAACTCTCAGCGAGCGATATGCTCCAGGGCGAGGTTGCGGGTTTCGATCATGCGGGTTGCGGCGATCAGGCCCAGGATGGCGACGGCGGCGAACAGCAGGAAGACTGATTCCACGCCGCCTTTGGCGAGCATGAAGCCGATCAGGGTCGGGCCGATGGCGGAGGCGACGCGCAGCCATGAGGTGGCGACGCCGGTGCCGATGGCGCGCATCCGGGTCGGGTAGATTTCGGGCGTGTAGAGATACACCACCGCGGCGATCGAACCGATCAGGCCGTAGCTGAGCGTGCTGAGTACGATCACGACCGAAACGGTTTGGGTGCCTCCCAGGGCCAGCATGCCCAGCAGCACGGCGCCGGCGGCGAAGGCGCCCATGGTCCAGTATTTCCGGCCGGTGCGGTCGATCGTCAGGGCGGCGACCAGCAGCAGGGCCACCTGGGCGACGTTGGTCATCGAGGCGGCGCGCAGTGCCTGGGGCAGGGCCAGGTGGTAGACCGTGGTGTAGAGCGTCGGCATCCAGTTGTTCAGGCTGTTGGCGATCAGGAAGGCGCTGGCCCACAGCGTCCAGACGATCAGGGTGCGGGCGCGATAGGCGGGGGAGAGGAGTTCGCTCCATCGGCCGGTTCGCGCGGGGGCGGTGGGGATCGGTGGGGGCGGTTCTGGCGCGGCGGATGGGGCTGGGCGGGAGGATGCCTCCATGCGGGCGATGATGGTTTCGGCGTCGGCCAGGCGGCCTTTGCCGATCAGCCAGCGGGGGGATTCCGGCAGGCGCAGCAGCAGCAGGGCGATGGCCAGGCCGGGCAGGCCGCCGATCAGGAACATGGTTTTCCAGCCCAGCAGCGGGACCAGGATCGCACCGACCTGGCCGGTGGCCATCAGGCCGATGGGGAAGATCATCTCGTAGAGCAGGAAGAAGCGGCCTCGGCCGCGGGCCTTGGACAGTTCGCTGATGTAGACGGCGGCGACCGGCATCTCGCCGCCGACGCCGATGCCTTGGATGAAGCGGGCGAGCAGCAGGGAGTCGAAATTCCAGGCGGCGGCGCAGGCGAGGCTCATGGCGGCGAAGATGGCGGTGGCGGTGGCGGCGCAGGGCACGCGGCCCCAGCGTTCGGCGGCCCAGCTGAAGACCAGGGCGCCGACGAACTGGCCGGCGTAGCTAGCGCCGATCATCACGCCGATCTGTGGGGGTGAGATGTGCCAGGCGCGCACCAGGATGGGCAGGACGAAGGCGATCGACAGGGCGTTGAACGCGTCGAAGAAGGTGGCGCTGCCCATGACGATGCGGGCTCGGATGTGCCAGGCCGATGTCGGCACCGCTTCCAGGCGGGCGATCAGGGTGGCTTCGCTGGGGGTGGTCACGCGGCTTGCGGGGCCGATGCGTCCAGGGGCACAGTCCAGGCGTCGTAGCCGTAGAGCCAGGATGGGTCGTCGTTGCCGCCGCTCATCCAGGTGTTGGCGCTGGAAATTGCCTGGATTTTCGAGGTCCTTGGCTTGCGGTGGGCTTCGAAGCGTTTGAAGGCGGCTTCCAGGCCGGTGACCTCGACGCCCTGAAGGCAGCGGGCCAGGACGGCGGCGTCCTCGATCGAGGTGGCGGCGCCTTGTGCCATGTACGGGGTCATCGGGTGGCAGGCGTCGCCGATCAGGACGACACGGCCTCGGCTCCAGGTCGGTAGGGGATCGCGTTCCAGGATCGCCCATTTGTGGCACTCGGGGCAGGCGTCCAGGACCATGCGAACTTCTTCGTGGAAGCCGGCGTAGGCGGTGCGCAGGTCTTCGACGTCGCCTTTGGCCGACCAGGATTCCGGGGTGATCCAGTCGCCCGGTTCGGGAACGCTGGTGACGAGGTAGACCTCGCCGCGGTCTTTTCTTGTGTAGTAGATGACGATGTGACAGTCCTGGCCCCACCATTTGGTGCGGGAGCCGGATATCGGCCGGGGCATCCGGTCGGAGGGGAAGACGGCGCGATAGGCGATGCGGCCGCGATGGATTGGTTTGTCGGGTCCGATGATGATGTCACGCACCAGCGAATGCACCCCGTCGGCGCCGATCACCGCGTCCGCCGTGGCGGTGGTGCCGTCGGCGAAGGACAGCGTGACCGGACCGCCGTTCTGTTCGAGGCCGGTCAGTTTCTTGTTCAGGTGGATGATGTCGTTCGGCACGACCGAGGCCAGGGCTTCGTGCAGGTCGGCTCGGTGCATGCAGAGGAACGGGGCGCCGTAGAGGTCTTCCGGCATGGGCAGTTCGCGCTTGATCTCGCCGGTGTCGCCGACGCGGTTGAGGTGGGAGTAGGGGGCATGGGCGTGTTCCCTCAGCCGGGCCTCGACGCCGATGCCGCGCAGCACTTTCATCGAGTTGGGCAGCATCTGAATGCCTGCGCCGATGCGGCCGAAGCGCTGGGCCTGTTCGTAGACCTGGACGTCGATGCCGGCCTGGCGCAGCGTGCCGGCGGCGGCCATGCCGCCCATGCCGGCGCCGACGATGGCGATTTTCGGTTGCGTCATGCGTTGGGCGGTCCCTGTGTGTTTGGCGCGTGGTTCGCGCGTTTCATTGCTGTCGGCTTGGAAGAATGTTGTAACGCGGTGGCTGGGGTTGGGCGACTCAGGCTTCTCCGCGATCGGGTGCTAGTGTCCCGAATCTGAAGTTCGCCACAGCGGGCGAACTTCTGGGGCAGGACACTAGGCATCGCTCACGACAATCAGGACTGTCGCCCGCGGCGAAGTCCGACGGATCTGATGGGTCAGGTGGCCGGGAAACTGGGCGTAGTCACGGGCGCCCAGGGTGATGACCCGGTCGGAGAATTGCAGTTCGATGCTGCCCTCGACAACGAATACGCCCTCGGTGCCGGAATGCTCCGCGCGCTTTTCGTCTTCAAACCTGTCGGAGGGGCGCAACAGGAACGTCGCCAGGCCCGTAGACGGTGTGTTGCCCGAGAGACTGGTCAGGTCAGGCGCGTGTGAGGTCCCCTTGCTGCCCTTCGCTTCGCCGCGAAAGAGGTGGATATCATCGTCGTCGACTTCCTCGCCAAAAAGCTGGCTCGTCGGCACCTTCAGTTCTGCGCTCAGTTTGAGCAGCGTCGCGATCGAGGGCGACTTCTCCCCGCTTTCGATACGAGAGAGATAGCCCTTATTGAGGCCGGTCCGTTCGGCCAGGTGTTCGAGGGTGACTCCCGTTCGCCTGCGGATCGAACGGACACGTTTGCCAATGAGTTCGGGGGACTGGCCGGTCGCGGTACTGGATTGTTTCTCTTCCACGCTGGGGGAGATACCGGAAATCGCGCCGGACGCCAATGCGGTTGCCCTGGGCGCCTTGCCCGATCGTGCCGCTGCCGCAGCCTCGTGGGTGCCGGCGGCGTTTTGCGCTGGTGGCTGAATTCAGACGGATGGTGCCGTGTGATTGAGCCACCAGGTGTTGATTTTGGCACTCGACCGCATGGGACGCTTCTGTCGGGATCGGACCACTAGCCAATTCATCTGAAGGCAACTATATACCCTGTAGGCAACATGTTGTCCGCAGGATTGAGAGGCGACGGGTTGCCTGCCCGGGTGGCGGATTTCGCTGCTTGCGGGCGCCGGCCATCACACAGTTCCCGGAGGACCGTCATGGATACCGTCGATACTTTCGAACTCAGCAAAGAGCAGCTCGTCGACCATGCCGACAAGCAGATGGACCTGTATCTGGAGGACAACGGCTACAGCACGGTGCAGAAGTTGGCGCTGACGTGCCGTATCCTGTTCGACAACGGCCACGATTCCGGCCTTGCCGGCCAGATCACGACGCGCGGCACCGATCGCGACAGGTTCTATACACAACGTCTCGGCCTGGGCTTTGACGAGGTCTGCGCCGGCAACTTCCTGCTGGTCAACGAGCATCTTGAGGTGCTGGAGGGTGAAGGCATGCCCAATCCCGCCAATCGGTTTCACTCGTGGGTGTATCGCGCGCGTCCGGACGTGAACTGCATCATCCACACGCATGCGGTCCACACGGCGGCTCTCAGTATGCTCGAGGTTCCTCTTGAGGTGTCGCACATGGACAACTGCGTTCTGTATGACGACGTTGCATTTGTCGCGAAGTGGCCGGGTGTTCCGGTGGGCAACGAAGAAGGCGAGCTGATTTCCGGTGCGCTGGGCGGTAAGAGTGCCCTGATGCTGTCGCACCACGGCCTGCTGATTGCCGCGCCGACGATTGAAGAGGCGTGCGTCAAGGCCCTGGCCTTCGAGCGTGCCGCGAAGATGCATCTGTTGGCGGCTGCCGCGGGGAAGATCCAGCCGATTGACGTTGCACTCGGCAAGGAAGCGCATGACTGGATTCTGAAGCCCAAGCGCAACGTCGCCGCGTTCAACTACTATGCACGCCGAGCGCTCCGGGATCCTCGCAACCGGGATTGCATCGAACGTCCGGCCGATCGGGCGAGTTCGGGGCAGAACGGGTGAACCAGGATCGTTCGAGCCGGAACCTCGGGTTTTCGACCTGAGCGATCCATCACGAGTACGATCCGAATAGGCATCAGGGGGCGGTTGCGCGCGCCGGTGTATTGTGCGCCGACCGATATGTTCAGCACAGTCGAGGAGATGAAGGCCGCGGCTGCGCAAGGTGGCCTTCTGTAGGCCCGCGGCACAGTCCGATGGCAGAACGTCTTGCAAGACGTGCGGGACTCTTCTGTCTGTTCGGTATCTTTATACCGGCCGCTGTTGACGTTTACATGACAAGCCGTCTCCAGGCCAGCGACGTTCGGGTCGTCTGATCCAGCACATTACTGGGGCAGATGGCCCGGACTTCGCCGGGCCAAGACGATTAACCGGGCCATGACGAAGCAAGGGTCGGCCGCAACGGCGGCTGGTTTTAGTTTTCCGCCGGCGCGGTCATACGGCGGATCGTGCCGGTGGTGCTGTGGCCTTCGCGCAGGGTGACCAGGACGACCTTGCCGCCCCAGGCTTGCACGTCTTTGGCACCGACCACCTGGTCGACGGTGTAATCGGATCCCTTGACCAGGACATCCGGCCGAAGGGCCTGAATCATCTCCAACGGCGTGTCCTCATCGAACAGGGTGACCAGGTCGACCGGGGACATCGACGCCATGACGGTGGCGCGTGCCATCTCGTTCTGCAGCGGCCGGCTGGGGCCTTTCAGGCGCTTGACCGATGCGTCCGTATTCAGAGCGACGATCAGGCGGTCGCAGGCGGCGCGGGCTTCGCTGAGCAGGCGGACGTGGCCGGGGTGGATCAGGTCGAAGCAGCCGTTGGCGAAGCCGACCTTCAGGCCGCGGCGATGCCATTCGGCGACGCGTTCGATGGCATCTTCCAGGCTGGCGACCTTGCGGTCGGTGGTCACCAGATCGTCCAGGTGCAGGACATCCAGCAGTTCCTGGCGCGAGACCGTGGCGGTGCCCTGTTTGCCGACGGAAATGCCTGCGGTTGCGTTGGCGAGCATCGCCGCGTCCAGCAGCGCGGCGCCGGCGCCCAAGGCGACGGACAATGCCGCGACCAGGGTGTCTCCGGCGCCCGAGACGTCGGCGACCTCCCGAGCGCGGGTGGGTAAGTGGAGGGCGTCCTGGTCGCGGCAGACCAGGGTCAGGCCCTTGGCGGAGCGGGTGACCAGCACGGCCTGGCCGCCGGTTGCCTCCAGCGCCACGCGGCCGGCGCGGTCGGCCTCGGCGTCGTGGTCGGCCTCGATCCTTGTGGCGACGCGGACTTCGTGTTCGTTCGGGGTCAGGATGGCGGCGCCGCGGTAGGCGGCGAAGTCCGGCCGCTTGGGGTCAGCGATCACCAGTAGGCCGGCTTTCGTCGTGCGGGCCAGGATCGCGTCCAGCACGCCGTCGCACAGCACGCCCTTGGCATAGTCCGACAATACGATGACATCGGCGTCGCCGAGGCTGGCCTCGACCGCTTCCATCACGGCGAGCAGCCCGTCCTGGTCGAGCGGCGCGGTGGTTTCCTCATCCAGGCGGAGAAGCTGGTGGGATCCGGTCATGAAGCGGGTTTTGGCGGTGGTCGGGCGGTTGGGGATGCGCACCAGGGCGGAGGCGATGCCGGGCGTCGTGCGGACAAGGCGCTCGACGTCGTCGCCGGCGGCATCGTTGCCAACCACGCCCACCAGGATGGCCTGGCCGCCCAGGGTGGCGATGTTCAGGGCGACATTCGCAGCGCCGCCCAGGGTGCAGCGGTTGTCGGCCGGGCGCAGCACGGGGATTGGCGCTTCGGGGGACAGGCGATGCACCGAACCGGTGACGTAGCGGTCCAGGATCACGTCGCCGATGACCAGGACGCGGGCGGTGTGGAACGCCCGGACGACCGCGGCGAGCTGGATGTCGGTGGGTGGGGAAGTCGGGCCGGTGCTGACCAGGCTTAGATTCATGCGGCGATCCTTGTCGGTGGGCCTTGTCGGTTGACGGCCCCGGATGGGTTCGGCGGTGAGCGGTTCCATAGCAGGACGGTTCCCATGCTGCACGTGCAAAAAGCCGCTAAACGGTGTTCCATCCCGGGCGCGAAATCGCTATTGGTTGTTTGCCTGTGCCTGCCCTCGACTGGCTGACCGCCGCCGTACCAAGGAGAGAACGTGAGATATCTCCCGCCTTTCGAATTGATCCGCCGCTCGATCGAGATATCCACCGTCCGCGGGGAACTCCGGGTCAATGTCTCCTACGAGAGTTTCGTGGAAATACTGCGAACGATGATACGGGGGGTGGAAGTCGATGAAGACTGGTATATGCGTACGTATGAGGACATCGGAAACGCTGTAAAGGCGGGTATCATACGTTCGGCGCGGCAGCATTTCGTCGACGACGGCTATTTCGAGGGGCGCCTGCCGTTTCCGATGCTGGTGGAAGAGCGCTGGTACCTGGCGGAAAATCCCGACGTGGCCGACAGTATCCGCAAGGGTGTGGTGGAGTCCGCGCAGGATCATTTCAGCAAGGACGGCTACCGTGAAGGGCGGCTTCCCTTTGGATTGTAGACTGCCCTGGTGCGCTGCCAGGGGCTTCGGGCGCCGGCGGCGATCATTTTCGACGAACCGGCTCGCAAGTCATCGATGGGATACCTGGCCGAATGACGCATAAAATACCGGCATCGCAAAAAAAGCCCACTGGGACGCGCAAGCGTGCGGTGAAGCGTCCGAATGACAATATCGTGGCAGTGGCGGCCGGTGCCGTTGTCGCGGTCGCACCCGATGATCCGCCGAATATGGTGGTCGCGGATCCTGTCATCCTGATCGAGATCGATCCGGCGGTGTCGGGCGGCTACGCGCATGGCCGCTTCGACATCGCAATCCGCGGCCGAGCCGTGAGCGAGGCCGCGATCGAGGAAATCAGGCTGCAAGTGGGCGACTGGATCACCAGTTCCGCATCGTTCGGCCAGCCGGAACGAGCCGCCATCGTCGCCATGCCGGACGGAACCCCCGGCCGCCTGCGCGGCTTCCGGTTCAACCTGCCGCGCCCAGGCGATGGCGAGGCGGAACGATGCCAGTTCAAAATCGTCGCCCGCACCGAGGACGGCTTCGAATACGCCGAGGATTTCGAGATCGATATCGATCCGACGACGGGCGAACCGATTTCGGTCGTCTCCGGCCCGGTCCGTACGATCGGTGCCCGCCCATACGCGATCATGTATATCGAGCGGGGAACGATCGACGGCGATGGCGTCCTGTCCGTCGAAGGATGGGCGATGTCGCTGGGGCCAACGCTGGCGGTGCAGATTTTCGTCGATGAGGAGCGCATCGGAAAGGCCAAGATCGGCGGCGAGCGCGAAGACGTTGGGGCGGCGTTTCCGGGGTATCCGAACGGGGAATTGTCCGGGTTCAGCCTGACGCTGCAACTGGACGAAGTGGATCGCGATGCCAGGCGCATCCGAGCCCAGATCGTTTGTCCGAACGGGTTCGGACATGAGGAAAGCATTCCGGTCGAACGGCTGCGCCGGCGCGGTGTGCCTCGCCCGCAGCGCGCCGGCGAACCGGCGCCCACGGCCAGCCCGTCGCCGACCTTTTCATTGTTCAATCAGCAACCGACCTATCAACTCAGTGCCGATTTCCAGCTCCAGGACAACGCGCTGTTCGCGTTGGTGCTGCCGGATGCGCCACCCGTGGCAGCGGCCGCTGCATCGTCTCGACGACGGGTGGCGACGGCCGCCCCGGCATTGCCCGAACCGCCGGCCGAGATCCGGATGCACTGCGACACCGCCCTGTTGACCGGTGACGGCACGCTGACGCTGGAAGGATGGGCGGTGTGCGGAATCGGGATCGTCCAGGTGCGGGTGCTGCTGAACGACGACGAGGTCGGGCTGGCGAGCATGGGGTACCCGCGTCCCGATGTGGGGGCGCTGTTCGCCGAAATCCCGATGGCGCGGCTGTCGGGCTTCCGGTTCGACCAGCGGATCGGCGAGCGGTTCGAAGGCGAGCATACTGTCCGCGTTATCGTGCGGAGCAGTCGTGACGACGAGGAAGAGGCTCGGATTCCAGTCGTCGTGACCGCGGTCGCCGTCCCCGAACAGGTTCCGGTCGCCGACATTTCGTCGTCCAACGACGACTTTGAGCTCACGCCCGACCAGGCGAAGGAATTCCGCTTCGAGATGGACAGTCCGGTGGTGGCGAATGGTGTCGCTGTCGCACTGATCACCGGGCGGCTGACGATCGACGGCTGGCTGCTGAGCCGTACGGGCATCGCCAGTTTCGAGGTGTTCCTCGACGACCAGCGGTTGGGCGATGCGCATTACGGGCTTGCCAGGCAGGATGTGGGGGCGGCGTTTCCGGAATGGCCGAATGCGTTGCGCAGCGGCTTCGCATTCCATTGTCCGCCGCGCAGCCTGCGCGACGGCGACCACACGATCGAACTGCGGATCCGCGCCAACAGCGGGCAGGATCTGACCCGGGCTTTCGGCTTTACCGTGCGCAAGTCGGACGATCAAAAGGACAGTGTCGCGATCCGCCGGCGTCTTCCGCGGGTCGAGATGGAGATGATATCCGGCTTCCTGGCCGACATGGCGTACCGTCCGGCTTTTCGGTTCGTTCTGCGGCAGGATGGGGCGGTCGAGATCGATCGTCTGCGGGTGACGCTGGATGCGCTGGTGTCGCAGGCGTATGCCGATTGGACCGTGCTGGTCCTGGCTGGGGACGACGAGATCGGCGCGGCGACGAGGACGGCCATCGACGATTGGGTGCCGCATCTGGCAAGCCGGTTCGCGGTGATCAGCCCGGCGGATGCCGATGCCTGGTCCGCATTGCTGGCGCAGGCTGACGCCGATGACGGGCCGGTGCTGTATGGACTGTTGCTGCCGGGCGATGAGCCGGGGGCGGATGCCTTGCTGGAGCTGGCGATGGCCAGTGGCCGGCATCCGGACCGTGACCTGCTGTATGGCGACGAGGTCCGCCCGAGTCCCGTCAGCAAGGACAGTGAGCCGTTTTTCAAGCCGGATTTCTCGCTGGATCTGCTGTTGTCCACGAACTATATCGGCCGGGTTTGGGTCGCTTCCGCCGCGTTGCTGGCCAGGGCCGGGGTTACGCCGGCGAGCCTGGTTTCGGGTGGCGAATACGATCTTGTGCTGCGCTGCGCGGAGCTGGCGGGGGGCATCCATCACATTCCCAAACTGCTGTGCCAGCGGTCGGTCGTGGAACTGGACGGTCCCGCATTGGAGCGGGCGGCGCTGGAGCGCGCGCTGGAGCGGCGGGGCATCGCCGGTGAGGTTCTTGCGACTCCGATCCAAGGGACGTGGCGGGTCAAGCGGGCGGTGCCGACGACGGGCAAGGTGTCGATCATCATCCCGACCTGCGCGTCGCACGGTTATATCGAGACCTGCATCGAGACGCTGCGTTCCAGGACGGCCTACCGCGATTTCGAGATCATCTGCATCGACAATATCCCTCAATCGGAGGTCGCCTGGAAGGTCTGGCTGCAGCAGCATGCCGACAAGGTCATCGAGATCCAGGAGGCCTTCAACTGGTCGGTTTTCAACAACCGGGCGGCGGCGATGGCGGATGGCGAATTCCTGCTGTTCCTGAATGACGACATCGAGATCATCCAGGACGACTGGCTGGATGCGATGCTGGAACATGCGCGCCGGCCGGAGGTGGGGATCACCGGCCCGCAACTGCTGTATCGCGACGGCAAGGTGCAGCATGCGGGTATGTTCCTGGCCAATAACGGTATCGGACGGCATGCGTTCCGGTTCGCGGCGAACGACGATCCGGGGTATTTCGGGCTGGCGCTGACCCAGCGCAATGTGATCGCGGTGACCGGTGCCTGCATGCTGGTGCGCCGCGAGACCTTCGAGCAGCTTGGACGGTTCGACGAGGCGCATGAAATCGTCAATAACGATCTTGATTTTTGCCTGCGGGCGCATCGTGAGGGGCTGCTGACTGTATACACGCCGTATGCGTCGCTGACTCATTACGAATTGGCAAGCCGAGCGAATTTGAAGGACGTGTTCGATTTGTCGCATTTCAACGCGGCATGGAAGACGACGTTCGCGGAAGGCGATCCGTATTTCAATCCACGCCTGTCTCGTCATGCCGACGACTATCGTCCCGACGATGAGCCGGTGCAAACGGTGGTTTCGGGCGGGCCGCTGTTCCTGGCGGAGGAAATCCAGCGGATCCTGGTGGTCAAGCTGGATCATATCGGCGATTTCGTCACCGCGCTGCCACCGATCCGGCGGCTGAAGACGCTGTTTCCGCATGCGCGGATCACCGTGCTCGCCGGTCCGGCATCTCGAGCTTTTGTGCCGACGGAGCCGTGCATCGACGAATTCATTCCGTTCGCGTTTTTCCATGCCCGGTCCCAATTGGGGGAACGTGACCTGACCGCGAACGATTATGCCGAACTGGCCGGTATGCTGCGGCCGTACCGGTTCGATCTGGCGATCGATCTGCGGAAGCATCTGTCCACTCGCGACGTGCTGAAGCACACCGGTGCTCGGTTTTTGGCGGGATTCGACTATCTGGGGCAGTGCCCGTACCTGGACATCGCGCTGGATTGGGACGGTGACAGAACGTTACAGCGGAAGCGCAGCCACATCGTCGATGACCTGATCGGGCTGGTGGATGCGGTCGGGCATGCGGCGGAGACGGATCGCATCCTGATGCAGCCGGGGCCGGCCGCGATGCCGTTGGCGGAATTGCCGGATCCGGTGCGGGCGCTGTTCGCCAAGCCGGTGGTGGCGATCCATCCGGGGGCCGGGAATATAACGAAACAATGGCCGGAGGAGCATTTCTCGGCGCTGATCGATTTGTTGGTCGAGAAGAACGGTGTCAACATCCTGCTTGTGGGCGGTGCCGATGAGGTGGATGTCGCCAGCAAGTTACTGGAAAGTGTCCAACATCCGAAGGCGATCGCGTCGATGACGGGCAAGACGACGCTTGTGGACCTGCCTCGGTTGCTGAAGAATTGCGTTCTGTACATTGGCAATGACAGTGGGCCGAAGCATATCGCCGCGGCTGTCGGCATTCCGACGGTTGGTATTCACTCCGGCGTGGTCGATCCGGTGGAGTGGGGGCCGGTTGGGCTGAACGCGGTGGCGCTGCGGCGGAACATGACGTGCAGTCCGTGCTATCTGGCGAAGGCGGAGGATTGTCCTCGGGCTTTGGCGTGCCTGCGGTTGTTCGAACCGAACCTGGTGTATGAGACCGCGGATCTGCTGCTGAAGCGGTCCGAACTGGTGAATGCGGCGGTGGTGGATTTGGCGGAGGAGCCGAAGGCCGCCCGCGAGCTGGAGGCGGAACGCGAGCAGCCGGCGACGGAGCCGGCGTGATGGACGATCAGGCGCTGGTCGCGCTGGCGACCGGGCTGGCGGAGCGGGCGGGGGCTGAAATCCGGCGCATCCGCGATCGCGGGTTTCAGGTGCAGCGGAAGGCGGATGCGTCCGTGGTGACCGAGGCGGATCATGCGGCGGAGGCAATCATCCTGGCCGGGCTGCGAGAGGCTCTGCCAGGCTGCGTGGTGATCGCCGAGGAGGAAATGGCCGGCGGGAAAGTGACCGCGGCGACCGAGGCGTTCTGGCTGGTCGATCCGCTGGACGGGACGCGCGAGTTTAGCAGCGGCGGCGACGATTTCGCGGTGAATATCGGGCTGGTGCGGGACGGGAGGCCGGTGCTGGGTGTCGTTGGGGTGCCGGCGACGGGGGCGGTGTTCGGCGGGATCGTCGGGGTCGGTGCGTGGCGGCTGAAGGATGGGGTGCGGACGCCGATTGTCGCGCGTCACGTGCCGGTGGAGGGGCTGACGGTGGTGGCGAGCCGTCATCATGGCGATCAGGCTCGTTTGGACGCGTTTCTGGGCGGGCGGACGGTGGCCAAGGTGGTGAATTTCGGGTCCAGCTTGAAGTTCTGCCGGGTGGCTGAGGGAGGGGCGGATTTGTACCCTCGGTTTGGGCGCACGATGGAGTGGGATACCTGTGCGCCGCATGCGGTGCTGGAGGCTGCTGGTGGGGCGGTGGAGACGGTCGATGGGGCTCCGTTGCGGTATGGGAAGGCGGGGTGGGATAACCCGCATTTCGTGTGTTGGGGTGCGCGCTGACGGGTTGTGGTTGACCGGGTTGGTGGATGACTCCTAGCCTTGTCCGTGTGCCGCCATAGAGCGGACCGGGAGGGTATTATGACCAATGCGATCGAGAGCGAGGAACTGACTCGGGTCGGGCCGGGCACGCCGATGGGCGAGCTGATGCGGCAGTATTGGATACCGGCGGCGATGTCGTCCGAGGTTGCCCTGAAGGGCGATCCACTGCGGCTGATGCTGCTGGGGGAGAAGCTGATCGCGTTCCGTGACAGCAGCGGACGGGTTGGCGTGATGGATCATCGGTGTCCGCATCGCTGTGCGTCTCTGTTCTTTGGCCGTAATGAAGACGGCGGGATACGGTGTGTGTACCATGGCTGGCAGTTCGATGCGGACGGGCAGTGTGTCGACATGCCCAATTTGCCGGCGGATCAGGATTTCAAGCAGAAGGTTCGGGCGAAGGCGTATCGCGTGGTGGAGCGGGCCGGGTTGATCTGGGTTTACATGGGCACTCGGGCCGAGGCGCCGCCGATGCCGGAGATCGAGGCGACGCTGCTGGATGCGGCGGATGTGCGCTTGATGTTTGCTCAGCGGGAGTGCAACTGGCTGCAGGCGCTGGAGGGGGACATCGATACCTCGCATTTCGGGTTCCTGCATGCGGGCAGTATCCGGCCAGAGGAGGTCGGGGACGATAATATGTTGAAGTATCAGGTGGGAAACCGGGCGCCTTCTTACCAGGTGGCGGATACGGATTGGGGGACGATGTATAGCGCGTACCGGCCGGCGGAGGAGGGCAAGACGTATTGGCGGTTCGCGCATTTTGGTTTTCCGTTCTGGACGTGGGTGCCTCAGGGGGACATTACGGACCGGGTGCAGGCGCGGGCTTGGGTGCCGATGGACGATACGCACACGATGTTTATTAGTTTGACTTGGAAGAACATGGCCAAGCCGTTGCCGTTGAAGAACGGACAGTTGATCCCGGGGCAGACGGCGCTGATCGATTATCAGCCGGCGAGCACCGATTGGTATGGGCGGTGGCGTCCGGTGGCGAATGCGGCGAACGATTATCAGATTGATCGGGAGGCTCAGCGTAACGATGTGATCTATACGGGGATTACCATGATCCATATGCAGGACCAGGCGATCACCGAGAGCATGGGGTCGATCGTAGATCATGGGTTCGAGCACCTGGCACCGAGCGACCAGATGATTACGCGGACTCGGCGGCGGTTGTTGCTGGCGGCTCGGGCGTTGCGCGACCAGGGGGTGGTGCCGCCGGGGGTGGATGCGCCGGAGGTGTACGCCCGGGCACGCAGCGGGGAGTGCGTGATGCCGGGGGATGACTGGCAGGCGGTTTATGAGGCGCGGTTGAAGGATGTGGTGCGGCCGTTGGCGTTGCGGGATGCGGCGGAGTAGGGGGATGCGTGGCTGATCTGTCGGGATTTGTGATTACGGGGCGGTTGCAGCTTTATTCGTTGCTGATAGTTAATGGAGTGCAGGTGTCGATCTTGCTGACAGCGATATTGATCGCCCTGTTGATTTGCGTACCTCGCGTCGTGGCTGCTGACTCTGGGGCAATCCCGCCACAAGCCGGCTCGACATTTCGCGACTGTCCCAACTGTCCCGAGATGGTGGTCATTCCCGCAGGTGAGTTCCTGATGGGCTCGTTATCGGCGGAAACGGAGCGTGATCTTGCCGCCGTAAGTTTTTTTGAAAGTTTCATGGCGAAGAAACATATGTCAGCCGAGCATCCGCAGCATTTGGTGCGCATTGGTCGCCCGTTTGCATTGGGAAAATACCCTGTGACCCGCGTTGAATTTGCCACCTTCGTCCGGGATACTGGCTATATCGCTACGGGGGGATGCACCTTCTTCGACAATCATCGATACCGAATCAACCCCGAGGGTGGGTGGGACAACCCCGGTTTTCCCCAGACGAATCGTGACCCTGTGGTCTGTGTCAGCTGGCAGGATGCTCAGGCTTATATCACTTGGTTGAATGATAAGCTTCGGACCAACAGGACGCAACGCGAAGAGGGAAAATATCGTCTGCCTACAGAGGCAGAATGGGAATACGGGGCCAGAGCAAACCAACAAACGCCGCGCTGGTGGGGTGACGAAATTGGGCGGGGCAACGCCGATTGCGATGGGTGTGGAAGCCTATGGGACGAGAAAGGAACGGCCCCGGTCGACAGCTTCCACGCCAACCAGTTCGGGCTTTACGACGTCCTGGGGACCGCGTGGGAGTGGACGGAAGACTGTTGGAATACAGACTACAAAGTCGCCCCATCCGACGGTAGTGCTTGGACCGTCGGAGATTGCTCCGAGCGCGTAATGCGTGGCGGCGATTGGTCCAGCAGTTCTTGGGTTTTGCGTTCCGCAAATCGTAGCGAAATGGACATGACTGTCCCGACAAATTATATCGGATTCAGAGTTGCCAAAACGATTTATTGATTGGGTAGGCGCGGCTTGCTTGGGGCGGACTGTTGGGTCTGGTCGCCAAGGCGATGAGTGGAAATAGCAGAGTCACGTGGGCCGGTAACTGCGCCCCCATCGTAATCGTGGGCGAACGCCGCCATCCGCGGCTCGCGGTAATTGTCTCGACAAAAGGCGTGGATGGTGGCCCTTCGGCCACCATGACGATGGGGTGGCGACCATGCTCCCCTTGGCAACTTTGATGAGGCGTTCGGACTACCTCACGTAGCGGCGGCTGAGGATCCGCAGATGGTTCTTGAAATGCGGCCGCAGGCGATCGGTCCATTGTGACGAAGCGGCGGTTTTCCAGGCCTCGCCCATCGCGACCTCGGGTTCTTTCAGATGATACAAAGCCAAGTGGCGATGGGTACCTTTCGGGTCGTGGAAGCGGCGAGCGGAAAGGACGCCGGCCACGGCGGATAAAGCGGGGATGTGTTCGTTGTCATACCATTCGTTGAATTCGGCTTCGTGCTCCGGCGCGACGTTCATGGCGTTCACCAGCAGGCCGCCGGCGTTGGCGGGGCTGTCGGCTTCGCCGGGCAGGGTCTGTTCGCCGTCGAAGCGGATCAGGCGGGTGCACATCGGGCCGACGCGTTTGGACCAGACGGACAGGTTTTCGTAGGCGATGGCTTTGTACGGCTCGCTTTGCAGCACCGACAGGCTGGCCAGGTCGTAGCTGGCGACGGCGTGTTTCGGGTTGGCGACGCTGATCCAGCGCTCGCACAGGCCGAAGCCCGGGACGCGGCGGCGTTCCGGCACATGCTCCAGGTCGTACCAGTCGTGGAATTCGTCCTCGTGGGCGTTGGTGTAGTCGAATGCCACCAGCAGGATGCCTTTGGCCATTGTCCCCTCCGTGATCAGGTTGCGATTTGGTCGAGCTCTCGTCCGGCATGATCGGGCGTAAACCACCAGACGCCAAGAGCCATGCAGGCCATCGCCACTGGGATCAGCAAAAATGCGGCGGCGAAAGAGCCGGTGTGCTGTTGCAGTCCCACCGCGAGGAACGGCCACAGGACGAAGCCGAACAGCCAGGCGACGGACCAGGAAAAGCCGTTGCCGACGCCGCGGATGCGGGTGGGATAGACCTCGGCGGTCAGGATCATGCTGGGGGCCCAGAAGCCGAGGAAGCCGATGCCCCACAGCAGGCCGTAGATCCACAACTCGGTATCGGTTTTGGCGAACACCCACAGAGTGATGAAGACGGCGCCCTCGGCCAGCATCACGTAGAAGGCGGGGCGGCGGCCGAAGCGGTCGGAAATCCAGCCGGAGGCGAGCAGGCCGAGGAAGCCGATCAGGCCCCACCAGATGTAGAATTTTCCATACATCGCTGTGGACCAGTGGCGTTCGTGCGAAAGGTACAGCGGCATCCAGTTGCCGACCGTGCCGTAGATGGTGGTGGAACAGCAGGCGATGAAGGTGGCCACGCCGGTGTTGCGGCGCATGTCGGGCAGGAATAGCTGGCTGATCGGGATGCGCCTGGCTTTGGCGGCCCATTCCCGGTCGGCGGGCGACAGCAGCATGCCCTCGGACTTTGCTCGAGTGATGCGCGCCTTGCGGTCCTGCATGCGGACCCAGTAGGGGGATTCCGGGCATTTTGCTCGGACATAGACGGCGATCACGGAGACGACGGCAGGGACCATGAAGGCGAAGCGCCAGCCGAAGCCGGCGATGACATAGGTGGCGATGGCGCCGGCGAGGGCGGCGCCGAAGCACCAGGTGCCGCGGCTGATGCCGACGATGCGGCCGCGTAAGTGGGCGGGCCAGGTTTCGGCCACAAGCATCGATCCCAGCGACCACTCGCCGTTCAGGGCGAAGTTGACGATGCAGCGGACGGCCACGAAGGCCGCCCATGTCGTGGTGAGCGCCAGCACCGGCATCATCAGCGAGAACAGCGCGATGTTGAGCGCCAGCAAGGTGCGCCGTCCGTAACGGTCGGCGAGCCAGGGCCAGACGAACATGCCCAGGATGCCGACCAGCAGGGCGATTTGCAGGCCCGACCGGTAGTCGGGGACGCTGAGGCCGAATTCCTTGATCAGCAGAGGCGAGGCCAGCGCCATGATCACGCCGTCCATGCCGTCGAAGCCCCAGCCGAGACCATTGGCGACGGCGATGTGCCAGTGCGTCGATGTGACGCGGGTTTGGTCGGAGGCGGCGCGGAAGGCCGCCGACTGGCGATAACGTTCTTCAAGCGACCCGATCTCGACGGGTTCGTTGCCGGTATCGACGATGGCACTCATGGTCCTGGTGCTCCGTTTCTTCCCGGTCACCAGTAGGCACGTAGCGCGTGGATCAGTCCAGCCCGAGGAACCTGGCGATGCCGGCGGTGGCGTCCACCTGGGCGGGTTCGACGAAGCGGCCGGGCTCCACCACGCGGCGGCCGACGGGGTAGGCGTGCGGCAGATGCGGCAGCGACCACAGCTCGACCTGGGGCTGTTTGGCGTTGGGCCACATCTGGTGGCGCACGCCGTTGCGGGTCTGTTCGGCGACCTCCGGGGCGGTGAGGCCGTGCAGCGCGCGCCATTGTGTGGCGAGGAGGGCGGCGTTGCCGGGTGCGACGGTGGTGTCGGCCTGGCCGTGCCAGATCGACAGGCGGGGCCAGGGGCCGCCGAACTCCGGCGGCGCGGCGGTGCGGGCTAGGGTGGCCCAGTGTTCGGGGCTTTGGTCGGGGCTGGGGGAGGCCATGCGCATAAGCGCCTCCATGGTCGAGCGGGCGGCGCCGACGGGCAGGCCGGCCACCGCGGCGCCGGCGGCGAACAGGTCGGGGTAGGCGGCCAGCAGGGCGGCGGCCATGGCGGCGCCGGCGGACAGGCCGACGACGAAGACCCGGGTGGGGTCGCTGCCGAAGCGGGCGATGGCGGCCCGGGTCATCTCGGCGATGGAGCCGGCTTCACCGGAGTCTCGGGTGGTGTCCTTGGGGTGGAACCACTGGAAGCAGCGGCCGGCGTGGTTGGCGCTGGCTTGTTCGGGCAGGATCAGCGGGAAGCGATGGCGGTCGGCGCGCTCGATCCAGCCGGAATCGGCGGCGAAGGTGGCGGCGTCCTGGCCGCAGCCGTGCAGCAGGACCACCAGCGGGGCGCCTTGGATCGTGGGCGGGACGTAGGCGCGCATCCGAAGATGGCCGGGGTTGTCGCCGAAGCCCTGGAAATCGACCATCCGGCTGGGGCGTGCAAGCGGAGGCGGGTCGATTCGTGGGGTGTTCAGTTGGGTTTTGGCGATCCGGGTGGCCAGCTTGATGCCGGTGCGGAGTGCCTTGAAATTACGGGACCATTTCATGTGGTGGGCGGTCTTTCAATGGGTCTGGGCTTAGATGGATGATGGATATGTTGCATTGCAGCATAAAATCAACCGAGGCTGCCGGTGTCATCTGGGTGGTCTGCCGCGCGTTTGCGCCTACACTGGCGTGGATTAACCGCTGACATCCGAGTCGCTCGATCATGTTGCATGTGACCAAACTGGCCGTCGGCGTGCGAGACACCGACCATCTGCGCGAACTGCAGGCCGAACGCATGCTGACGCATCCTCGGCTGCGCCATCGCACGCGCAATTTCCCGCGGCGGCGGCTGGAGATCATCGATGGCGGGTCGATGTACTGGGTGATCGCCGGGACGATGATGGCCAGGCAGCGTATCGTCGATATCGTCGAGGATGAACGGGACGACCGGACGCCGTGCACCAGCTTTATCCTCGATCCGGAGTTGGTGGTGTTGGCGGGGCGGCCGACGCGGGCGTTCCAGGGGTGGCGGTATCTCGATGCGGATGCCGCGCCGCCGGATATGCCGGCGTTCGGGGCGATCCTGGGGTTGGAGAGTTTGCCGGCGGCGCTGCGCCACGAGTTGCGGGCGCTGTGCCTGCTTTGAGGATGCCGGCGTCGGGAATGGCGGCCGATCCTGGGGTGGAAGGCAAAGGATTTTAACGCAGATGAACGCTGATTTCCGGAGGCGTGATTTTGCGAGCGGCGGATTGGCGGGTACCGATTGATCCGTGCCGGATGGTCGCGCGGGGGCTTTGATCTGCATTCATTCCTGCTCATCTGCCTTCGTCTGCGTTAAAATTCTTCGCGGTTGATCGGCCTGCCGCAGTCGTCAGAGATGGAGACTCAATACCCACACTTTGCAGCATGGGATGCGGCAACGTCGTGGGTGGCCGGAATACGCCCGGCCGTGATGGGTGGGCCGAAGCCGGTTAGGTCAAACAATTCCCTGCCCACCGCTTATCCTGATTCTTATGGGGACCCGCCCGCCCTGACCCGACTCGATTGTTTCGGCTTGGAGCCCTTGGTCTGTTGGCTGTTTTGGCCGCCGCGCGGCGCTTCGAAATGTCATCAAAACTAAGTGCGATACGTCCGGAGGTTGGTTGCGCCGGCCTGGGGGACGGTGCAGAAGCGGGCTGATATGACGCATGTTCACGTGATCGGCGCGGGCCTGTCCGGCCTCTCGGCGGCTCTGTCGCTGACCGCGGCGGGCCGGACCGTGACCGTACACGAGGCGGGTTCGGCGGCGGGTGGGCGTTGCCGGTCGTATTTCGACAAGGAACTTGGTCTGCGTATCGACAACGGTAACCACTTGCTGTTGTCGGGCAACCGTGCGGCACGGGCGTATATTGCCGAAGTGGGGGCCGAAAACGCGTTCGAGACAGCGAAGCGGGCGGTTTTTCCGTTCATGGACCTGAAGACCGGGGAACGCTGGTCGGTGCGTCCGAACAGCGGGCGGATTCCCTGGTGGGTGCTGACGGCGGGGCGCCGGGTGCCGGAAACACGGTTGTCCGACTATCTGGGCATGGCTCGGATCGTGCGTATCCGGGACGACACGCCGGTGGCCGACAGCATGCGGCGCGGACGTCTGTATTGGCGCCTGCTGGAGCCGATCGCGGTGGCCGCGCTGAACACCAGTTCGCAGGAGGGATTGGCCCGGCTGCTGGGGGCGGTGATGCGGGAGACGCTGCTGCGCGGGGGCAAAGCGTGCCGGGCGATGCTGCCGAAGGAAGGGTTGTCGGAGGGGTTGATCCATCCGGCCGTCGCAACGTTGCAGGGTCGGGGGGCCGAGGTCCGGCTCAACAGTCGGATCGCGGACATGACGATCGAGGGCGGCCGGATCACGGCGCTGCGCGGGCCGGAGGGGGTGATCGCCGTGGGTCCGGACGATGCGGTGGTGCTGGCGGTGCCGCCGTGGGTCGCGGCGGACCTGCTGCCGGGGCTAATCGCGCCAGACGCGTTCGAAGCGATCCTGAACATCCACTACCGTTATGCGGCTGATCCCGGCGGGCCGCTGGGGAAAACGGGGTTCATCGGCCTGACGTCCGGCACTGCGGAATGGCTGTTCAAGAAGCCGGGGCATGTTTCGGTCACCATCAGCGCCGCGAACAACATGGTTGACGATGCCGCCCGGGCGATCGCCTCCCTGGTGTGGCCGAATGTCGTGGACGCGCTGGGGTTGCCGGCCAGTGCCAAGGAAACCTTGCCGGCCTATCGCGTGGTAAAGGAAAAGCGGGCCACGTTCACCGCCACGGCTCGGCAGGAGGTCCGGCGGCCCGCGGGCCGGACGGCGCATGCCAGCAACCTGGCTCTGGCGGGGGATTGGACGGATACCGGCTTGCCCGCCACGATCGAGGGCGCCATAAGGTCGGGCCGTTCCGCCGCGGACGTCGTTCTCACGCTTTGACCGCAAGGATATGATGGGTTTGGATTCGATCTCCGCCCCGGTTCCCGGGGACGCGATCACCCTGCCGGTTCCTGATGACTCCGCGTTGCTGGACTCGGTAAACCGAGCGGCCGACGCGTTGATGCGGCGTCGGCAACCGGATGGGCATTTCGTTTTCGAATTGGAAGCGGATGCTACAATTCCCGCCGAATACGTACTGCTAGAGCACTTCCTGGCCCGCATTGACCCGGATCTGGAGGCTCGAATCGGCATCTATCTGCGCGCGACCCAAGGCGAACACGGCGGCTGGCCGCTGTTCCATGATGGGGTGTTCAACATCTCGGCCAGCGTGAAGGCATATTTCGCGCTGAAGGCGATCGGCGACGATCCGGATGCGCCGCATATGCGCCGCGCGCGGGAGGCGATCCTGGCGGCGGGCGGGGCGGAACGGACGAATGTGTTCACGCGGGCGCAGTTGGCGCTGTTCGGCGCGGTGCCGTGGCGTGCGGTGCCGGTGATGCCGCTGCAGATCATGCATCTGCCGCTGTGGTTTCCGTTCCATCTGTCGAAGGTGTCGTACTGGTCGCGCACGGTGATGGTGCCGCTGCTGGTGCTGATGGCGCTGCGGCCGAAGGCGCGCAATCCGCGTGGGGTCGGCATTTCGGAGCTTTTCCGTACGCCGCCGGATCAGGTGAGCGACTGGATCCGGGGGCCGTACCGCTCCGGCTGGGGGCGCTTCTTCAAGGGGATCGATGCGGCGTTGCGGGTGGCCGTGCCGCTGTTGCCGAAGACGACGCGGCAGAGTGCGATCGGCAAAGCGGTGGCCTTCGTCACCGAACGGCTGAACGGCGAGGACGGGCTGGGCGGGATCTACCCGGCGATGGCAAACAGCGTGATGATGTTCGACACACTGGGCTACGCGCCCGATCATCCGGATGCCGCCATCGCGTGGCGGGCGGTGCGCAAGCTGCTGGTGATCGAGGCGGATCGGGCGTACTGCCAGCCCTGCCTGTCTCCGGTGTGGGATACTGGCCTGGCCGGGCATGCCCTGGCGGAAGCTGGGGTGGCGACAGACGCGGAGTGCGCGTGGCTGCGGCCGTTGCAGATCACCGATGTCGTGGGCGACTGGGCGGTACGGCGCCCCGATTTGCGTCCTGGCGGCTGGGCGTTCCAGTACAACAATCCGCATTATCCTGATGTAGACGACACGGCGGTGGTCGGGCTGCTGCTGCACCGGAACGGCGATCCAACCCATGTCGAGGCGATCGAGCGGGCTCGGGAGTGGGTGATCGGGATGCAGGCGTCCGATGGTGGCTGGGGCGCGTTCGAGCCGGAAAACACGCACGGGTACCTGAATCATATTCCGTTCGCGGATCATGGCGCGCTGCTGGACCCGCCGACCGCGGATGTCAGCGCGCGCTGTGTGTCGTTCCTGGCGCAGATCGGTATGCCGGCCGAGGATCCGGTGATGGTGCGGGCGTTGGCGTATCTGCGGCGGGAGCAGGAGGCGGACGGAAGCTGGTTTGGCCGGTGGGGCACCAACTATATCTATGGCACGTGGTCGGTGCTGTGTGCGCTAAATGCGGCCGGGGTGGCGCATGACGACCCGGCGATGGTGCGAGCGATGGATTGGCTGCTGTCCGTCCAGCGGCCGGATGGCGGCTGGGGTGAGGACGAGGAGAGCTACGGGGAGGCGCCGCACGGACGGTACAAGGAAAGCACACCGAGCCAGACGGCGTGGGCGTTGCTGGGGCTGATGGCGGCGGGGGCGGCGGATCATTCCGCCACAGCGCGTGGGATCGCCTTTCTGGCCGGGACGCAGAAATCGGATGGCGAGTGGGATGAGACGCCTTACACGGCGGTCGGTTTCCCGCGGGTGTTCTACTTGCGCTACCACGGCTACAAGCTATATTTCCCGCTGCTGGCAATCGCCCGCTACCGCAATCTACGTCGGGGAAATGCTCATCGCGTCGAGGTGGGATTTTGAGAACCAGCACCGGGTCGAGACCGGGGTTTGTTGTTGGGCTGACGGCTGAGGCCCGGGTCGCGGAGCGGTTCGGCTATCCCGTGGTGGTTGGCGGTGGCACGCCGGAAGGTGCGGCCGACGCGGCATACCAATTGGTCGAAGAAGGGGTGAATGCGCTGGTGAGCTTCGGCTTTGCTGGCGGTCTGGATCCGGCGTTGCGGCCGGGGTCGGTGATCATTCCTTCCGCCATCCTGTCCGAAGGGCATCTGTATGCGGCGGAGCCGACGCTGGCCGACCGGTTCGGTGGGCTGACCGGGCACCGCCTGGTGGCCGGGACGCTGGCCGCGACGGATGTGAGCACCAAGCGCCAGTTGCACGCCGAGACCCGGGCGCATGCGATCGATTTGGAAAGCGGCAGTGTGGCGCGCGTTGCCCTGGCGCATGGATTGCCGTTTGTCGTCGTGCGGGCGATTTCGGACGCGGCGGACCGGGATTTGCCGCCGGCCGCGTTGCTGGCGGTGGATCGGTGGGGCCGCATCGACCTGAGGCGTGTGCTGGCATCGCTGCTTCGGCAGCCCAGGCAGTTGCCGGGGCTGTTGGGTTTGGCGTTGGACGCCGCCCGCGCCCGCCGAGCGCTGGTCGGGCTGACGGCGCTGCGGCTATCCGGCCGGCAACACCAGCCGGCGTGACGCGCCGAACCGCTCAGGGCGCTATTTCGCGGCTGGTGCATAGCTCATGGCCTCGTGAGCGGGTTGCCAGTCGGCCTCGTCGCCGGCGGTTACTTTCGGGCGCCTGAACGACGTCGCGGTATCGAACCAGTCTCGCTTACCGTTGATGGTGGTGCTGTACTCCTCGTTGAGGATGCGCCCGTCCTCCATGTGAATGATCCGATCGGCGAATGGCAGAGCGCGCGGGTCGTGGGTGACCACCAGAACGCCCCGGTTGGTGTCCCTGGCGATGCGGGACAGAAGCAGCATGACCGCGTGGCCGTTTTCGCTGTCCAGCGCGCCGGTCGGCTCGTCCGCCAGGATGGCGGAGGCGTCGCCCACGATGGCTCGGGCGATCGCGACACGCTGCTGCTCGCCGCCGCTAAGTTGGCGGGGGAATGCATTGATCTTGTGCGACAGGCCCACGGTCGCCAGCACGTCCTTTGCCTTGGCGAGGGCTGTTCCGGCGGGTTCGCCGCGCACATCCAGCGCCAGCCGGACGTTGTCCAGGGCCGAGAGGGTCGGCAGCAGGTGATAGTTCTGGAAGATGAACCCGATATGGTCGCGACGCAGTTCGGCCAACTGACCCGGCGGGGCGCCGGCGATCGAGCGGCCGAGGATGCGAACTTCGCCTGAGGTCGGCGTCAGCATGCACCCGAGGATGGAGAGCAGGGTCGTCTTGCCGCTGCCGGACGGTCCCATCAGCAGGGTCAGCTCACCGCCGGTGAGGGCCAGGCTGACGCCGTTCAGGGCGCGCACCTGGCTAGCCCCGGCGCCGAGGGTCTTGGTGATGTCGGTTGCTTCGATAACGGGTGCGGTCATTGTCTGAATACTCGCGCTGGGTCGATGCGGACGACCTGCACCACGGCGGCGACGGAGGAGGTGACGCACATGAGGACCGTGAGCAGGAAGAGGCCGCCGGTCAGTTCCGGGGTCATGACAATCGGCAATGCCGTCCTGGCGGTCATCCCGACAACGATAAGACCGATGCCGGCGGCAACGGCGAAGCCGATCACGGCGCTGAGCACCGCCTGGGAGATGATGATTTTGTTGATGTAAAGATTGGATGAGCCGATAGCGCGCAGCGTGGCGAATTCATTCAGGTGATCCTTGGTGCTGGAATACAAGGTTTGCGCGATGATGACGGTGCCGACGATGGCGCCCAGCAGCGCGCCGGCAAACAGCGCGGCGCCAGCGCCGGTGCCGAACAGCCAAAAGTTGCGGCTACGGTTGCGGAATTCGTCGGGCGTCAGGACCTCAACCTTCGACAGTTTCGTCTGCAACTGGTTGCGGACGGCGGCGATATCGGTGTTGGGCGCGAGATTCACCAGCAGATAGGAGACCTTGCCGGGCGGGGTGCCCATGTAGGCCTGCGCCCGGGCGAGCGGGGCGAAGACGTAGGGGGTGGTGGTGAAGGAGCGGATGCCGTCGGTGATCTCTGAGATCCGGGCCTTCTGGCCTCGGATTTCAGTGGTGTCGCCGAGTTTGGTGATGCCGAGGCGTCCGAAATAGGTGGCGTCGACGGCGACGGCGTTGGGGGATGAGAGGGAGGCGGTATCGCCTTGGGTGACATTCCAGGGATGCAGTCCGGCGCCGCTTTCATCGGAACCGATGACGAAAACCGGTGTCGTGCCGCCGTTTGGCACTGTCCATTCGGAAAATCCGATCATCACCGGCGTGGCCTGGCTGACACCCGGGACCGCCAGGGCCTTTGTCCGGTCCTGTGCATCGAGCAGCGAGGGGTCCTCGAAGCATTTGGTTCCAAACGGAACTATCCAGAGGTCGGCGGGCGCATGATCGATCATTGTGGTGACCATGCGCTCGAAGCTGAGGAACAGGCCCATCTGGATGTTGACGAGAACGATGGAGAAGACGATCCCGACGATGGTCGCGATGAAGCGCAGCCTGTCCTGCAGGAGATTCCGCGATGCGATCTTGATGATCAGCGACGTGGACATGGTGGGGCGCGCTTTCATATTGCGACGGCACCTTGTTCGGCGGGCCGTGTGTCGTTTTCAGGGCGACGTGTTGCCTGACGCGGTGGCAGCGTTGCTGTCAGCGAACGCCGTTCCGACCCCAGCAGTAACGAACCGAACGGGATGAAACGCATGGCGGCGGTGGTTGCCCAGGCGAGGAGCAGGGTGCCGGCGAGGACGATCATGGCCTTGGCGAGGGCGAACAGCGCCACGCCCAGCAGGGCGTATTGCAGCCAAACGACGAAGACGTAATGGAACAGATACATGCCGAAGGATTTGCCGGCGAGGTTGTTCAATATCGGCGACGGCCTGGTGGCGAAGCGCAGGCAGGCCCCCATCACGAAGAAACCACCGCTGGCGCAGGCCAGGACGAACGCGATGTCGACGGCGACGTTCAGGAGGAGTGGATGGGAGGCGGCGTCGATCATCGCCAGGCCGGAAAGGCCCATCCAGAGGATCTGGAAGCCCACGGCGAGACCCAGCCAGGTGGCCCAGGAGCGGGCCAGTTTGCCGTCGGGGGCGAGCAGGCCGCGTTCCAGCCCGTAGGCACCCACGGCGAGACCGGCGAGGTAATAGACCACGTAGTGCAATGGCCGGCAGAACTGGACGGCCAATATGCCGTGATTGGACCAGTTCATCGGCGTAAAGATCATCGCCATGGGGACGTAAACGATGGCGGAGGCGGCGGTCAGCCCGATGAAGAAGTGGCTGGGATGTGTTTTGGCGGATGCCGTGCGGCGGCCGAGGAAGGTGACGAAGCGGGGTGCGATGCGATACAGGGCCGCGGTGATGACGGTCAGCGCCAGAAGTTGCCACAGGAACCACATCGGGCCGTTGGGCACGAACGGCAGTGCCCGGTAATGCTGCCAGTAGGCGGCGAGGCTGGGATCGGCGGCGGTGACCCGGTAGGCGGGGTAGAGCGCGATCGGCATGAGGACGACCAAGGCGAACACGTATGGTATGCCCAGCCTGGTGAACCGTTCGATGAGGAACTTCAGCGATCCCTTGCGGGAGAGGCTCGACCAGGTGAACAAAGCCGACAGGAAAAACATCAACGTCATCAAGTAGACGTCCTGCCAGGCACAGAATATGTCGAATCCGGACCAGCGATGGCTGTCGACAATGGGGAATGCCCGCCATTCGAACGGTGATTTGTCAAATGGAAACGGCTTGGGACCCAGGAAGCCGAGATAGGCCAGGAAAGAATGGAAAGCGAGGACGGTGACGATGACCATGCCTCGCATATTATTGAGAGCCAGACTGCATTTAGCCCGAGCGTCACTGCTGGTTGCGCTGTCGATGGTGGGCGTCGGCCGGGCCGGCGCGACGGGATCACGATCTGTTGCGGTCCTGGTCCGGAACTGCGGGACCGTGCGCGCCATCTCCGGCATGGTAGCGTGGGGGCGATTGGCGAAAACGAGCGATCGCGCGATCGAGAGGGATCGTTCTATGACCATGACGGCACCGGAAAACGCGTGTCCCGGCCTGAGGCTGTGCCGGCGAAATCGCTGGAGGCCGCCGAGCGATCGAGGCCGTGTCTTGTTGCTGCCGGCAAAGCGTCGTGGGAGCCCTGATCGAGCACGCGGAACCGGTCGTCGGTCATAGGCAATCCTTTTCGCATCGTAAGAGCGTAACGCATATCTTGGGACGACGTTGCCGAATGAGTATCGGAATCATCTATTAGGGAAATTATTTGCCGGTAGTTTTGGCGTTACCTACCGATTTCATCGGCTTAGGTGCTGTTTTTGCTGGATCTGGTGAGTTGCAATCCCGGGTTTCACTTAGTTGTTTGTTGTAAAGTTAATGAATCGCGCGAAAGTGACTGTGCGATGACGGTGACTGCTGTTTGTCCTGTTGCCGGGATCGTGATGTCTGGACTTTTCTTAAGGCCCGAGCGCACGATGGAAGGCAACCGCCGCTATCCGGGGAGAGTTTCAGCATCAGGCGTTGTACGCATGCTCGGTTTTCGCCGGTCCTGGAACGGGATCGGGTCGTTCTTTTGCCCGGAATGCATGGAGAGGCCATTTCACGATGTTTCGGAAGCCGTTCGGATGGACGATCGCGTTGGCCGGATTGACCGCGGCGGTGCTTGCCGGTTTCTCCGTTCTCGCCGCGACCGGGCCGACGGACCCGCCTGGCCAGCCGGCTGAGGCGTGCGCGAAATCGACCGGATCGTTCAAGCAACTCGCGATGATCGACAACGAAACCGACGGGAGCTTCCAGTGCCTGGGCGTGTTGCTGGATGGTGGTGCGATCAAGGCAATCCGCGTGGAGACGCATCGTTTCGCCTCGGCGGCGCGGCGCAAGGAGACCGAACAGGTGAAGGTCGAGGAATTCTCGCAGGCTGTCATCGAAAGCAGTCGCGGTGCGGTCCTGGACGGTGTTCCCGGGCATGACGCGATCATCTTGCGGGGCCATTTCTCCGACGCGTCTGACCGGTTGCAGCTTGTGACCACGTTCCTCTACAACGGCTTTACCAGCGAATACCGCAGTTGCCAGATGACGCTGGACCATACGCCGGGCGCGGGCTGGCATTTGGTCAACGGGCGGGACCAGACCATCTCCCACATCATGGTCAAGACGCGGGAAATTCCTTTGATTGGCACGTTTGGCATTGCCAATCTGGAGGGAGCCTGCACCTAGTGTCCTGCCCCAGAAGTTCGTCGCATTCTGCGACGGATTTCTGGGATCGGCAGGCCACTGAACACAAAGAGCTTTGTTTGATCGCATGATTCACGCGCTCTGGACGTTCCGCCCAGCGCGATCATGCTCTAGTGACGTGCATCCCGGCTGGTGCCTGGCGCGGTCGGCTGGTCCGGCTCCTGGCCCGCGCCGGCGTCCAGCCTGGCGAGGCTGACCTTGCTGCCGTCGGACAGGCGGGATGCGCCCTCGGTCACCACGGCCTGTCCCCCGTTCAACCCGGCGGCGACGATCGAACCCTGCTCGTCTTCGTATCCGACGGTCACCAGCCGGCGGGTCGCGGTGTCGTGGTCGATCACGAAAACATAGGGGCCGTGCGGGCCGCGCTGGATCGCCGCCGGCGGCACGACCACCGCACCCTTGGCGATGTCGGTGCGCAACCGGATGCTGACGAAGCCGCCGGGCCAGAGGCGATGCCGGGCATTGGGGAAGACCGCCTTCAGCTTGATCGTGCCGGTGGTGGAATCAACCTGGTTGTCCAGCACCGTCAGCGTGCCGGTGTCCAGCAATCTGGATGCGCCGCCGGTGGCGTCCTGGGCCAGCGCCAGGACCTGTGGGGTGCCGTCGGCCATCGCCTTCGCCACCGTGGGCAGGGCCTGCTGCGGCAGGGTGAACAGCACCGCGATCGGTTCAAGCTGCGTGATGACCACCATGCCGGTGGTGTCGGCCGCGTGGACGATGTTGCCGGGATCGACCTGTCTGATGCCGGTGCGGCCGTCGATCGGCGAGACGATGGTGGTGTAGCTCAGTTGCGTTCGCGCGGTGTCGATTTGCGCCTGGTCCTGCTGCACCAGGGCCTCAAACTGCGCGACCTGGGCCTTGGCGGTATCCGCCTGCTGTGCCGAGGTATAGTTGTTCGCCACCAGCTTCTGGTAACGGGCCAGGTCCAAACGGGCGTTGGCGAGTTGCGCCTGATCCTGCGCCTTCTTGGCGATGGCGCTATCCAGCGCCGCCTGATACGTGCGCGGGTCGATCTGCGCCAGCACGTCGCCTTTGTGGACGTCCTGGCCCTCCTTGAAGTTCACGCTCAGCAGCGGACCATCGACCATCACCTTCATCGTGACGGTGTAGAACGCCTGCACGGTGCCCAGCCCGTCTTGATAGATCGGCACGTCCTTCGTCGCCGCGGCGACGGTCAGCACGGGGATCGGCTGGCCGGCCGTGGCGTCGCGCTTGTTGGCTGCCGGGGGAACGGCGGGGAAAAACCAGATCGCGTAGACGATGGCGGCGACGGCCAGCAGGCACAGCGCTATCATGCCCCAGCGGCGCGGTTTGGACCTTGTTTGGAGGGGTTCGCGGGTCAGGGCATCCATGCGGGGGCGCTTTCCAATGCCGCCTGGCGATGCTGGTCCGGTTGCAGAGACGTTGCTCTCATCATTATCGCTGAGCCTGTCTCGGCTATCCGCGTTTCGCCGGCCGATGCGAAGATGGCCGGGACACGCCCGGCCATGACGGATCGGCCAGGACCGGCCATGACGGATCGACCGGGACCGGCGATGACGGATCGACCGGGACCGGCGATGACGGATCGACCGGGACCGGCGATGACGGATCGGCCAGGACCGGCCATGACGGATCGGCCAGGACCGGCCATGACGGATCGACCGGGACCGGCGATGACGGATCGACCGGGACCGGCGATGACGGATCGGCTAGGACCGGCGATGACGGATCGACCGGGACCGGCGATGACGGATCGACCGGGACCGGCGGTGACGGATCGACCGGGACCGGCGATGACGGATCGACCGGGACCGGTCATGACGGATCGACCGGGAAATGCGTCTCTCACTTGACATTCCCTCCTACCGGCAGCGCCATGCCGCCAGGGACCATACCGGGGGCCAGGCCGGGGAATTGGTCGGTCACCGAACGATCCGGTTCCGTCCAACCTCCACCGAGAGCCTTGTATAGAGTCAGCAACGCCTGCGCACGTGCCAAGCGAACCTGGACCAACGTATCTTCAGCACTAAAAAGGGTAGTCTCCGCCGTCAGCACGGTGGTGATATCGACCGTTCCCGCCTCCATCTGCGCCCGCGCGATCGTCGCCGCCCGCCGAGCGGTCTCGACAGCGACGGCCTGCAGCCGCTCCTGTTCGGTGGCGTAGCGCCAGGCGGTCAGTGCGGTG
Source organism: Acidisphaera sp. S103 (assembly GCF_009765975.1). Lineage (GTDB taxonomy): Bacteria > Pseudomonadota > Alphaproteobacteria > Acetobacterales > Acetobacteraceae > Rhodopila. The sequence goes on from NZ_LMUJ01000051.1 coordinate 142,764, forward strand.
TCGACATCGGTGAACGCCTGCACCACCGCTTTACGATAGTCCGCCAGCAGTTCATCGTACCGCCCCTTCGCCAGATCGAGTTGCCCGCGCAGCGTGCCGCCGTCGAAAATCGGCAGCGTCAGGCCCTCGGCCACCGAAGCGAGTGCCCCGCCCGGCGTCACCAGCCGGTTCAGCGCCGGCGCCTGATAGCCGGCGCTGGCGGTCAGCTGGATGCTGGGAAAGAACGCGGCCCGAGCCACGGTGATGCTGAAATTCTGCGCCACAAGCTGGGCCTCGGCCAAGGCGACGTCGGGGCGGCGCGCCAGCAGTTCCGAGGGCAGGCCGGGTGCGACCGGCGGCAGCGCGAGTGTGGTCAAGGTGCCGGGTGTGACGGCGATGCGCTCCGGCGGCTGACCCGTCAGGATGCCGAGGGCGATGACCTGCTGGTCCAACTGGCTGGCAAAGTTGGGGATGGTGGCGCGTACGCCGGCGACCAGGGATTCCTGCTGGGCGATGTCCAACTGGTTGGCGGTGCCGGCGTCGAAGCGGCCTTTTATCACCGCGAGGGTGTGCTCCGAGTCCGCCAGGTTGCCGCGCGCCACGGCCAGACGGTCGGCCAGCGACAAAGCGGTGAACCAGGTGTTGGCGACGTTGGTGACGACTGTCAGCGCCACCGTCTGCTGATCGAACCGGCTGAACATCGCGGACGCCACCGCCGACTGACGGGCGGCTCGGTTTTTGCCCCAGAAATCCAGCTCGTAGCTGGCGCTGAGGCCGGTGCTGTAGCTGTGGAAATCGAAGCCGGCGTTGCTTACCAGCGTGCTGCCGGTGTTGATGCCTTCATGCTGCCAGGACGCGCCGGCGTTGCCGCCGATATTGGGCAGCAGCGACGCGCCGGCGATGCGGACCTGGGCATCCGCCTGCCGGACCCGGGCGATCGCGGCGGCGATGTCGAAGTTGCGGGTGCGGGCGGCCTGGATCAGCGCGTTCAGTTCCGGCGACCGGAAGCCCTGCCACCAGACGGTGGACGGCCACGCGGCCGCTTCGGTTGCCGCGGTTGCCCGGTAGGCCTGGGGCAGGTCGAGCGCCGGGCGTTGGTAGTCGTGCCCGACGTCGCACGCCGCCACGACGGCGACGGCGGCGGCCAGGGCGAACAGGGTCGGCGCGCGGCGGCTTTGCAATGGATGGGCACCCGGGTTCGTCTTGCCCCGGCCCCGGGGATCGGTGGGCCAGGGATTCCGGGTGCCTCTGTAACGGTGGTGTGTCCGCCGGGCGAGTCCCGGGTGACGCGCTATGGCACGCAGGTGGACAGCTGCATCGCGGATGAATGGCGACCGATACGTTGCCTGAAGCCATCCCGGGCAGGGGGCGGCTTCCCACTTATCAGCCTGTACGCCGCTTTCCGTGGCGGAAGACGGCCTTGCACCATCTCTCGGTATATGCAAAACGCCCCGCATACTGGAATCAATTCCAACGGGGAGACGTCCGGGGGTGACAGACACCATCCTGGAGACAGACGGCCTGACGCGTGAATTCGGCGGCTTCGTTGCTGTCGATGGCGTTTCGCTGCGTGTTGAAGCAGGGACTATCCACGCGTTGATCGGCCCCAACGGCGCCGGCAAGACGACGTGTTTCAACCTGCTGACCGCTTTCCTACCGCCCTCACGCGGCAAGATCAAATTCAAGGGCCGCGACATCACCGGCATGAAGCCGGCCATGGTTGCTCGGCTGGGCCTGGTCCGCAGCTTCCAGATTTCCGCCGTGTTCCCGCATCTGACCGCGCTGGAAAACGTCCGGCTGGCGTTGCAGCGGTCCCGTGGCGCGAGCTACGACTTCTGGCGGTCCGAAAGCTCGCTGAAGGTCTTCGACGAACGGGCCCGCGAACTGCTGTCCGACGTCGGCCTGTCCGGTTTTGCCCAAACCGTGGTTGCCGACCTGCCCTACGGCCTGAAGCGCGCGCTGGAGATCGCCACCACCCTGGCGTTGGACCCCGAGATGCTGCTGCTGGACGAACCCACCGCCGGCATGGCGCATGGCGACGTGGACCGGATCGTCGAGCTGATCAAGCGCATCCGCAAGGGCCGCACCATACTGATGGTGGAACATAATCTTTCGGTTGTGGAAGGCCTTTGCGATACGATCACTGTGTTGACCCGAGGCAAGGTCCTGGCCGAGGGCACCTACGACACGGTGTCGAAGAACCCCGAAGTGATCGCCGCCTATCTGGGAACCGTCGATGCTTGAACTCCCCCATGCTTGAAATCAGCGGGCTGAATGCCTGGTACGGCGAAAGCCACATCCTGCACGGTGTCGATCTCGAAGTTCGCGAAGGCGAGGTGGTCACGCTTCTTGGCCGCAACGGTGCCGGCAAGACCACCACGATGAAATCGATCATGGGCCTGGTGCCGCGCCGCGAGGGCAGCGTGAAATTCCGCGGCGGCGAGACGATCAGGATGATGTCGAACCAGATCGCCCATGCCGGCATCGCCATCTGCCCCGAAGAACGCGGCATCTTCGGCACGCTGTCCGTCACCGAGAACCTGAAGCTGCCGCCTGTCATCGCCCCCGGCGGGCTGTCGGTAGACGAGATCTACACGTTGTTTCCCAACCTGAAGGAACGGGCCAGGACCGCCCACGGCACCAAACTGTCGGGCGGCGAGCAACAGATGCTGGCGATCGGCCGCATCCTGCGCACCGGCTCGAAGATGCTGCTGCTGGATGAGCCGACCGAGGGGCTGGCGCCGGTGATCGTGCAGCAGATCGGCCGGACGATCCGGGAGATCAAGAACCGCGGCTTCACCGTGCTGCTGGTGGAGCAGAATTTCCGTTTCGCCGCGACGGTCGCGGATCGTCATTACGTCATGGAACACGGCAAGATTGTCGATATGATCCCGAACCAGTTACTCGAGTCCAGCATGGACAAGCTGCACGAATACCTGGGGGTTTGAGACCGCGACTTCCGCCCGACTAGGCGCCGTAATTCGGCTTACGGCAAACGGACTGCAGGACGGCGCCGGCCCGCCCACCAACCCGCCGGCAAAGGGAGACCGGGGCGCCCCGCGAAAGGCCCCGAAAGGAGTTGGCGTGATGAACTTCACACGTAGAACCATGACGCTGGGCGGATTCGCGACGGCCGCCGCCGCGACCGTGCCGTTTCGCTCGGGCAGAGCCCAGGCGGAACCGACGATCAAGATCGGCTGCCTGACCGACATGTCGGGTCCCTATCGCGACCTGGCCGGTCCGGGCGCCGTTGCCGCGGCACATATGGCGGTCGACGAATTCGCCTCGAAAGGCTTCAAGGTCGAGGTCCTGGTCGCCGACCATCTCAACAAGCCCGATGTCGGGGCGACCATCGCCCGCCAGTGGTTCGACCGCGACGGCGTGGACGTGATCGTGGAGGTCGCCAATTCCGGCGTCGCGCTGGCAGTGGCCGGCGTCGCCCAGGAAAAGAACAAGGTCTATCTGAACTCCGGCGCCGCGAGTTCCGACCTGACCGGAAAATCCTGCAACGCCAACACCATCCATTGGGTGTACGACACCTATATGCTGGCGAAGTCCACCGGCGGCGCCATGGTGAAAGCGGGCGGCGATTCGTGGTATTTCATCACCGCCGACTATGCGTTCGGCCACGCGCTGCAACGTGACACCACCGATTTCATCACCGGTGCCGGCGGCAAGGTGCTGGGCAGCGTGGCCTATCCGTTCCCGGGGACCAGCGATTTCTCGTCTTACCTGATCCAGGCGCAGGCCACAGGCGCAAAGGTGCTGGGGATTGCCAATGCCGGCGCCGACACCATCAGCACGATCAAGCAGGCGAAGGAATTCGGCATCAAGATGAAGCTGGCCGGGCTGTTGCTGTTCATCAGCGACGTTCACTCGCTGGGCCTGGAGACGGCGCAGGGCATCGTCATGACCGACGCCTTCTACTGGGACCTGAACGACCACACGCGGGCGTTCTCCGACCGCTACACCGCGAAAATGCCGGGCACGCGGCCGACCATGGTGCATGCCGGGGTGTATTCCTCCTCGCTGCACTACCTGAAGACGGTCACTGCGATGGGTGTCGCCGAGGCGAAAAAGAGCGGCGCTGCCACGATCTCCCGGATGAAGGCGATGCCCACCGACGACGAATGCTTCGGCAAGGGATCGATCCGGATCGACGGCCGCTGTATCCACCCGTCCTATCTGTGGGAAGTGAAAAAACCCTCGGAAAGCAAGGGGCCGTGGGATTACTGCAAGCTGCTCGCCACCACGCCCGCCGACGAAGCATTCCGTCCGCTGGACAAGGGCGGCTGCTCTCTCGTGAAAGCATAAAGGTTATTTATTGATGCGACTGACACGCCGAAACGCCTTGACCACGGTGGCCGCGGCCGCCGCGCTGCCATTGATCCGCCCGGCTTATGCCCAATCGTCGGCGAGCAAATCGCCGACGATCAAGATCGGCGTGCTGAACGACCAGTCCGGTCCCTACACCAACACCGGCGGCCTAACCTCGGTCGCTTGCACGCGGCAGGCGCTGGAGGATTTCGGTGTCTCCACCAAGGGTATGAACGTCGAGGTGATCTCGGCCGACCACCAGAACAAGCCGGACCTCGCGGTGTCGATCGCGCGCCAGTGGTTCGATCGCGACAACGTGGACATGCTGTTGGACGTGCCGACGTCGTCGGTGGCGCTGGCGTTGCAATCGGTGGTGCGTGAGAAGAACAAGGTCTACCTCAACGCCAGCGCCGCCAGTTCCGCGCTGACCGGCGAGCAATGCTCGCCCAACTTCATCTCCTGGAACTACGACACCTACATGCTGGCCAAATCGACCGGCGGCGCGATGGTGAAAGCCGGCGGCGATACCTGGTACTTCCTGACCGCCGACTACGCGTTCGGCAAGCAGTTACAGGCGGATACCTCGGCGCTGATCGTGAAATCCGGCGGCAAGGTCCTGGGCGCCGCCCAGTATCCGTTCCCCGGGACGACCGATTTCTCCTCCTTCCTGGTGCAGGCGCAATCCAGCGGGGCGAAAGTCCTCGGTCTGGCCAATGCCGGCGCCGATACGGTCAACGCGATCAAGCAGTCCGCCGAGTTCGGCCTCAACAAGTCGATGAAGATCGCCGCGCTGCTGATGTTCATCAACGACGTCCATGCGCTGGGCCTGGAGACCGCCCAGGGCCTGAACCTGACGGAAAGCTTCTACTGGGACATGAACGACCGCACGCGCGCGTTCACCAAGCGGGTGCTGCCGAAGACCCCGAACAATTATCCCAACATGGACCATGCGGGCTGCTACTCCGCCACGCTGCATTACCTGAAGACGGTCGTCGACATGGGCGTAGTCGAGGCCAAGAAGGACGGCGTCGCCACGGTCAACCGGATGAAGGCGATGCCTGTGGAGGACGACTGCTTCGGCAAGAGCAAGATTCGCGAGGATGGCCGCAATCTGGTCGCCTCTTATCTGTTCGAAGTGAAGAAGCCGTCGGAAAGCAAGGGGCCGTGGGACTACTACAAGCAAGTGGCGATGACGCCGGGCGACCAGGCGTTCCGTCCGCTGGCCGAGGGTCATTGCTCTTTCATCAAGGCTTGAAAATAACGCAGGGGAACGGCAGGGCCGGGAAACAACCATGATCATGATCTTCGGCATTCCCGGCCCGCTGTTGTTCGGACAGCTTCTGCTGGGGCTTATCAACGGCGCCTTCTACGCGATGCTGTCGCTGGGACTGGCGGTGATCTTCGGCATGCTCAACATCATCAACTTCGCCCATGGGGCGTTGTTCATGATGGGCTCCTTCGCCGCGTGGATGCTGTTGAACTACGTCGGCATCGGCTACTTCCCATCGCTGATCCTGGCCCCGCTGCTGGTCGGCATCATCGGGGTCGTCCTGGAAAAGCTCGTCATCAGCCGGCTGTACAAGCTGGATCATCTCTATGGCTTGCTGCTGACGTTCGGCATGTCGCTGGTGATCGAGGGTCTGTTCCGCAACGGCTACGGCAGTTCCGGCTTGCCTTACCGCATCCCCGACATCCTGCAGGGCGCCGTCAACCTGGGCTTCATGTACATGCCGATCTATCGCGGCTGGGTCGTGGTGGCGGCGCTGGTGGTCTGCCTCGCGACATGGGCCATCATCGAGAAGACCTCGCTGGGCGCCACGTTGCGGGCGGCGACGGAAAACGCCCCGCTGGTGCAGGCGTTCGGTGTCAACGTGCCGCGGCTGGTCACCCTGACCTTCGGCGGCGGCGTGGCCCTGGCCGCGTTCGCCGGCGTGCTGGCGGCGCCGATCTACTCGGTCAACCCCAACATGGGCGACAACTTCATCAACACCGTGTTCGCCGTCGTGGTGATCGGCGGCATGGGATCGATCATGGGCTCGATCATCAGCGGCTTCGGCCTGGGTGTGATCGAGGGGCTGACGAAGGTGTTCTATCCGCAGGCCTCGGCCACCGTGGTGTTCCTGGTCATGGTGATCATCCTGATGGTCAAGCCGCGCGGCCTTTTCGGAAAGACAGCCTGACATGTTCGGATTTTCGCGCACGCAGTCCATCGCCTTCGTGGTGATGGTGGCGCTGATCGTCATCTGCCCCTACGTGCTGTATCCGGTGTTCCTGATGCGGGTGCTGTGCGCGGCGCTGTTCGCCTGCTCCTTCAACCTCATGATCGGCTATGTTGGGTTGCTGTCGTTCGGCCAGGCGGCGTTTTTCGGGATGGGCAGCTATGTCGCGGCCTGGACGATAAAGGCGTGGCATGTGGATGCCTCAATCGCGATCATTTTCGGCGGGCTGACCGGCGCGGTGCTTGGGTTGGTACTGGGATACCTGGCGATCCGCCGCTCCGGCATCTATTTCGCCATGATCACGCTGGCGCTGGCGCAGATGGTTTATTTCTTCTGCCTGGAAGCGCCCTTCACCGGTGGTGAGGACGGCATCCAGCAGGTGCCGCGCGGGCATATGTTCGGCATTATCGACCTGAACAACGACATGGCGATGTACTGGGTGACGGCGGCGGTGTTCATCGGCGGGTTCCTGCTGGTGCACCGGATCATCCACTCGCCGTTCGGGCAGGTGCTGAAGGGCATTCGCGAGAACGAGCCGCGGGCCACCTCACTGGGCTATCGCACCGACGACTACAAGCTGATCGCGTTCGTGCTGTCCTGCACGCTGGCGGGCGTGGCGGGCGGCACCAAGGCCCTGGTGTTCGGGATCGCGACGCTGACCGACGTGCATTACTCGACGTCGGGTGAGGTTGTGCTGACGACGCTGCTGGGCGGGCTGGGGACGGTGTTCGGCCCGGCCATGGGCGCGGTCGTTGTGACGTCGATGGAAAATTACCTGGCGCAGTTCGGTGCCTGGGTGACGGTGACGCAGGGCGCGATCTTCTGCGTATGCGTGCTGGCGTTCCGGCGCGGGATCATCGGCGAACTGGGGGCGTTGTTCAAGATCTCGCTGTAGGATGCGGCGTGCGGTAACCCGCGTTTTCATCGGCCATTTGCGCTTCCAACGTCCGCCGTCACCATCGAAGCCGCGGACGGGCGCGCAGGACCGGATTCTCCACGAACACGTGCAGCAGCCAGGCCACCGGGATTGTCACGGCGACCGATACGATCGCGATGCCGGCTATCATAACCAGGGACGGCGCGGCCGGCAGCAGGACCAGAAGATGGTCGGCGGCGGACATGCCGATGAAATGGGTCAGGTAGAAGGGGTAGCTGATTGCCCCCAGAAACAGCGGTACGCGCATGCTCAGGATGGGGATGCGACCGTTCGCGACTGCTCCGACCAGAACCGTGGCGCCGGCCATTTCGAAGCATCGGGTGATTCCGCCGTGGCCGAGGACGACGTTGGTGAAGATCAGAACCGCGATTCCGGTGCCGGTGATCCACCACCGGTTCCACAGCCGCGGCGGGATCGAGGATATCGATGCGCCCAGGACGAAGGCGGGAAAGAACACGACGTTACCGTGGCCTCGGAAGAAGGGGGTCGCGGCGAACCCCAGGAGCAGGCCAAGCAGCAGGCCCCGCCGGTTTCCGCGGGTGATACCCCAGAGCGCGAACAAGGCGAGGCTCGCGACCACCTCCACCTGCAGCGACCATAGAACGCCGTTGAGGCTGTTGCTGAGCAGGAGCATGTTCCTGACAAGTTCCGCGGCCGGCGCGCTCGACAACAGTCCCAGCGGCAGCGCGCTGACGATCGCCAGCGGAAACAGGCGATACACACGGGAGCAGGCGTAATCCGGCAGGTCGGCGAAAAAACCGAGCTGTTTACGCTGAAACGATCCCCAGAGCACATGGCCGCTGAGGACAAAGAAGACCATGACGGCGGCATCGCTGGGGAACAAGGCCGACAGCACGCGCATGCCGATATCAGCCGCCGGCATCGAGGGGAAATCGCGCATGCTGGTGGCCCAGAGGGGCAGTCCGGTGACCTGCACCACACAATGACCCAGGGCGACGGACAACGCCGCGATTCCCCGCAGCCCATCGAGGGCCGCGTTTCTGGGGCCGCTGGAGGGTGGGGGGACCGTCATCGGCATGCTTCCCGCTATGGTGGGGTCGGAAGCGGATGTCACATCCGTCGCCGGTCGCTATTACATCCCCAGCGCGCGGCGGTAGATGTCGAGCATGGTCTCCTGCTCCTCCACCTCGGCGGCTTCCTGCTTGCGGATGCGGATGAGCTGACGCAGCACCTTGGGGTCGAAGCCGGCGGATTTCGCTTCCTGGTAAATGTCCTTGATGTCGCTACCGAGCGCCTTGCGTTCTTCCTCCAGGCGCTCGATGCGCTCGACGAGGCTACGCAGACGATCGACCGCGACGCCGCCGGACTTGATTTCTTCTTCGCTCACGGCTTTGGCCATAACGCCTCATCTCTCCGCTGTGGCAGGGCGGGCGGGGATAGCTTCGGGGGGCGCCGGGGTCAATGGGACGTGGACCAACTGGCCGGCGCTGCCCGCGGCGCGGGACGCCGGTCAACCATGAGTGACCGGCGGCCGGACTTAATGTCCCGGATTCGCCTTGGCGAACGCTGCCTTCTGTTCGGCGGACGCCTCGGCCTGGTATTTTGCCTGCCATTCCTTGTACGGCATGCCGTAGACGATCTCCCGCGCATCCGGATCGGCGATGGTGATTCCCTTAGTCGCGGCTTCCTCGCGGTACCACCGGCTCAGGCAATTCCGGCAGAATCCGGCGAGATTCATCATGTCGATGTTCTGCACGTCGGTGCGCTCGCGCAGATGGGCGACCAGGCGGCGGAAGGCCGCGGCTTCCAGTTCGGTACGGGTGGCGGTGTCGAATTCGGGTGCGGACATGGTTGTCTCCTTCTCGGTTCCCCCCAAGATGGCGCGCCTCGTTCGGCTTCGCCATACTCCCCGCGCCGGAAAAGAGAGGAAACCGTCGATGCCCCGGGATACGCCCTGGAACGACATGACAGCCCGATCCGCGTTGCGTGCCCTGTTCGATACCGCCGTCGCGGCGGCCGATCCGCGGACCGTGCTGGCTCGTCATCTGCCGCCGAAGCCGGTGTCCGGCCGCTGCATCGTGGTGGGTGGCGGCAAATCGGCCGCGGTCATGGCCGCCGCGCTGGAGGACGCCTGGCCGGATGTCGTCCTGGAAGGGACGGTGGTGACGCGATACGGGCATGCCGTGCCGACTCGGCGGATCGAGGTGATCGAGGCGTCCCATCCTGTTCCCGATGCCAACAGCGAACGCGGCGCGTTGAGATTGCTGGAACGGGTCCGGGGGCTGACCAAGGACGACCTGGTGATCGCATTGATGTCGGGGGGTGCCTCGGCGTTGCTGGCGGCGCCGGTGGCGGGGCTGACGCTGCTGGACAAGCAGGCGATCAACCGGGCGCTGCTGGCCTGTGGGGCTAACATCACCGAGATGAACGCGGTGCGGAAGCATTTGTCCGCCATCAAGGGCGGGCGCCTGGCTGCCGCCGCCGCGCCGGCGCGGGTGGTGACGCTGGCGATCAGCGACGTGCCGGGCGACGATCCGGCGGTGATCGGGTCCGGCCCTACCGTGCCCGATGCCACCACTTTCGCCGAGGCGCGTGCGCTGATCGCTCGGTATGGCATCGTGCCGTCCCCGGCTGTCGCCGCACGGTTGGCCCGGGATGATGACGAGACGCCGAAACCCGGCAGCCTGCCGCGCGTAGAGTTCCGCATGATCGCGACCCCCATGATGGCGCTGGATGCGATGGCGGCGAAGGCTCGCACGCTGGGCCTGACTCCACTGATCCTGGGCGACGCGCTGGAAGGCGAGGCCAGCCAGATGGGCACCGTCATGGCCGGCATCGCCCGGTCCGTCCGAACCCACGGCCAACCGCTGCGGGCGCCGGCGGTGCTGCTGTCGGGTGGGGAGACGACCGTGACCATGACCGGTAAGGCGACCGGCCGGGGCGGCCGCAACACCACGTTCCTGCTGGGCCTCGCCATCGCCCTGGACGGCGCGCCCGGCATCTGGGCCACGTCCGGCGATACCGACGGCATCGACGGCATGGATGAGATCGCCGGTGCCCTGCTGACCCCGGACACGCTGTCCCGAGCGGGCGCGAAGGGCCTGGATGCACGCGCCATGCTGGCCGGCCATGACAGCCATGGCTTCTTCGAAGCCGTCGGGGACTTGATCGTGACTGGCCCGACGCTCACGAATGTTAACGATATCAGGGCGATCCTGATCGCCTGAGACATGCCGAACGCATGGCTCCAACAAAACCGAAGGGAATCGCCTATGGCTGTCCGCCCAAAGATGCGCCGTCGCCGCCGCACCAAGATCATCGCCACGCTGGGTCCCAGCAGTTCATCGCTGGAGATCATGACCCGCCTGTTCCAGGCCGGCGCCGATGTGTTCCGGTTGAATTTCTCGCATGGCACGCATGAAGACCACGCCGCAAGGTTTGCCGCGATCCGCGAACTGGAGGAAAAATTCGACCGGCCGATCGGCATCCTGGCCGACGTGCAGGGACCGAAGCTGCGCGTTGGGCGGTTCGGCGGCGGGCGCGTCCATCTGCAGACCGGTCACATGTTCCGGCTGGACCTGAACGCGACGCCGGGCAACGCCCAGCGCGTCAACCTGCCGCATCCGGAGATCATCGAGGCTGCGTCGATCGGGTCCTCGCTGTTGCTGGACGATGGGAAGCTGCGCTTGCGAGTGGTGCATAAACGGAGCGATGCCCTGGAAACCGAGGTCGTTGTGGGCGGCCCGCTGTCCGACCGAAAGGGCGTCAATGTTCCCGACGTGGTGCTGCCGATCCCCGCTCTGACGGTGAAGGACCGGGAGGACCTGGAATTCGCCGTCTCGCACGGCGCCAACTACATTGGTCTATCGTTTGTGCAGCGACCCGAGGATGTGGTTGAGGCCAAACGGCTGATCGACGGGCGGGCCTGGGTGATGGTGAAGTTGGAGAAACCGCAGGCGCTGGACAATCTGGAGGAAATCCTGGCGCTGACCGACGCGGTGATGGTCGCGCGCGGCGACCTGGGTGTCGAATTGCCGCCGGAGGAAGTGCCGTTGGCGCAAAAGCGCATCGTCCGGCTGTCCCGAGCTCTGGGCAAGCCGGTGGTGGTGGCGACTCAGATGCTGGAAAGCATGATCAGCGCCCCGGCCCCGACCCGAGCCGAGGCTTCGGACGTCGCCACCGCGGTGTTCGACGGCGCTGACGCGGTGATGCTGTCGGGTGAGACAGCCGCCGGCCAGTATCCCTATGAGGCGGTCAACATGATGGACCGCATCGTCGCGCGGGTGGAGCAGGACGCTGGTTGGCGGGCGATGATGGATGCTTCCCGCGCGCCCCCGGAGAAGAACGCCGCGGACGCGATCGCCGCGGCCTCGGCCCAGGTTGGGCATACGATCGGGGCGAAGGCGATCGTGGCGTTCACCGCGTCCGGCAGCACCGCGCTGCGGGTGGCCCGGGAGCGGCCGGAATCGCCGATCATCGGGCTGACCCCGCACGAGGCGACCGCTCGGTTGATGGCGGTGGTCTGGGGGGTGCATGCGGTGGTCGTGCCGGATGTGCATTCGATGACCGAGGCGGTGGCGCGCGCCGTTCGGGTGACCCTGACGGAGGGATTCGCCGACCATGGGGAGGAGATCGTCGTGAGTGCCGGGGTGCCGTTCGGTCAGGCGGGCACGACCAATGCGCTGCGGGTGGCGACGGTGAAATAGCGCGGCCGGCCAAGGGTCGCGGGGCATAGGCCAAACACCGGGTTCATTGGCCAGACGATCGATTATTCCGATGGTCGAGGTGCCCGGGACGACAATCGATTCGTTTGGGCTGACGCGGGTCGACCTGATCAAGATCGACGCGGAGGGGATGGAGACGAACCGAAGGGGGCAAGTTGCACCCATGGTACGCTGCGCGAGGTGCGGTAGCCGAGCGCGCTGAAACCTTTTAGACTCATAGCAGCACACGTTTCATGAGCAGCGTCATGTGGCGGCCACGGTTACCGCGGATATACCTGTTTCTCGCTCGTGTACCGCCGCTGATCTATCTGACGGCATACCTTTTGGCGGTTCCTTGTTTCGGCTTCGCCTATGCGACGGTTGCCTATCGGGGATTCTACGCTCCATATGCTCATTTGGAACGGCAATGGATTAGCGCGAAGAACGATCTTGTCGAATACCTGAGTGAAAAAATACGCAATGAAATGGATAAAGCGGCCGCACGGATCAGCTCGAATACGTCCGCAGAGGTCTATATGAGTCACTTCGAGGTAGGCCAGGACAATCTGTCGTTCGATTTAGAAGGGGGATCGACCGTCTTTCAAAAGCGATCTTTGAATGCACCAATAGAAGATCGGTTGAAGCCGGTTATTCTACGTTCAAATAGCTTTTCTTGTCATATTATATTCCATCCCGTTGAAGACGACTATTATGCGCGTTCGCAAGTTGATATAGAATTGGAAGTCGTGTCCGGAGATAATTGCTACAATTCAACCTTGGATGATGATTTTAGAACTAAGTATAAGGGGTCTCGTCCGGGGATTATTCTAACCATTGATAGTGACAGGGCATGGGATGCCGTCAATCTGATCGAGGGGTTCAATGGAACACCGGATTCCGTCGGCGGCAATCTCTGGCGGATGCTTTATCTCAGCGTCGTCGTGATAACGACTCTCGGCCTTGGCGACATTGTGCCGATCTCGGACGCGGGCCGGGTGCTCGTTGGGAGCGAGGCTATGCTGGGTGTGCTACTTGTCGGCTTGTTCCTCAATGCCGTGGCGTGGCGAGCTTCTCGGCCGAATTCGGGGCCGCCGTGACTGTATTGCGTCGGAGGTTGTGTTGAGCGCCTTGCCTCCCTGACAACGCCAGCGATGCCGGCCGACTGGAATGATAATGCTCGCTGCCGTCTTGTCTTGGGCCAGCGACGTCCGGGACATTTGATCCAGCATCTTGCTGGGGCGGATGGCCCGGACTGACGTGACGCCGGGCCATGACGAATCAGGAGACGTCGGGTCATGACGAATCGCGGGTCATGACGAATCAAGAGACGCTGGGCCGTGACGACTCAGGCGTTGACCTCAACGGCGGGCGGCAGCCATAGCACCTGGTTGATCCGGTCGGCGCCGGACGCGATCATCGCCATCCGGTCGAACCCCAGGGCGATCCCTGCGCTGGGCGGCATTCCGTGTTCCAGCGCCGCCAGAAAATCCTCGTCCAGCGTCCAATCGGGCCCGAACATCGCGTGGCGCCGTGCGCGATCCGTCAAAAACCGAGCGCGCTGCTCGATGGGATCGGTCAGTTCGGCGAAGGCGTTGGCCAGTTCGATGCCACACACGTAGAGTTCGAACCGTTCCGCCACCCGGGGATCGGTGGGGTCGCGCCGAGCCAGAGCGGCCTGGGCGGCGGGCCAATGGGTCAGGAAGGTTGGATGCCGGCGGCCGAGGGCGGGCTCGATCCGCTCCAGCAGCAGACGGAAGAAAAGGTCCTCCCATGTTTCATTGTCGCGCAGCCGTGCTTTGGCGGCGGTGGCCAGCGCCGCGGCGTCCTCGCCGATCGCCAGCAGATCGACGCCGACGTGACGAGCAAATGCCTCGGCCACGGTCAGGCGCTCGAACCGCGATAGATCGGTGGTGATGCCACGGCAGCGAACGACCGGCGGCAAGGTCGAGCGCAGCAGATCGGTGGTCTCGGCGATCAGCGAGTCCATGGTGGCGCCGGGCCGGTACCATTCCAGCATGGTGAACTCGGGCGCGTGCAGGTCGCTGCCCTCGCCGTTGCGCCACACTCGGGCGAACTGGAAAATCGGGCCGGAGCCGGCCACCAGAAGCCGCTTCATGGCAAATTCCGGACTGGTGTGCAGCCAGAGGTTTTCCGGTGTTCCGTCGGGATGGTCGCGTCGCGTGGCGAAAGGCCGCAGATGGACCTCCTCGCCCGGCACGGCAACCGCGTACGGCGTTTCGACCTCCACATAGGCACGGTCATGGAAGAACCCGCGGACCGCGCGGGTCAGGGTGCCCCGCCGGTGCAGGAACGGCAGGCGGGCGGCGAGGCTGTCGGGATGCCAAACGGGAAGGACCATGCCGGGATGTTTACCGTCCCCGGTGTATCGCCGCTACGTTGCCATGAAACCGACACCCGGCGGCCTCGGTTGTTGCCAATGTCGCTACGGTCGTTAACCGAAAGGCAACCTCATGGGCCTGTTACTGCTACTTCTGATCATCTTCCTGCTGTTTGGCGGCGGAGGCTTCTACGGCTACCGCTCCGGCTACTACGGCGGCGCGCATTATGGCGGCGGCCTGACGCTGCTTGTCGTGATTATCGTGCTGTTCCTGCTGTTCGGCGGCCACGGCGGCTATTACCACTACTAAACCACCCTCACGCGAACGCCATGGCCGGGCACAGCCAGCCCGTCCATGGCGTCACTGTGGTCAGGCCGCGGCGAACTGGCCGCGTCCGAACAGCTTGTCAAGCGTGGCTGCTTCCGCTTTGTCGAACGCCGTGGTGCGACCGCGCACCGCGTCTACCTCGGCCAGCGCCTTTTTCACTGCCGGCCGTTCGTCGATCGCCTTCACCCACCGTGTGACATTCGGCAGCTTCGCCGCTGCGTCGGCGCCCAGTAGGGCGGGGACGTTGCGCAGCCACGGGAAGGTGGCGATATCGGCCACCGAATATTCGGACCCGGCCAGATATGCCGCCTGGGCCAACCGCTGGTCGATCACCGAGGAGACGCGGGTCGCCTGGGTCAGGTAGCGGCTTTTGGAATAATCGTTCCCGGCTGGTGCGAACCGCAGGAAATGGACGAACTGGCCGAACATTGGCCCCACAGTGGACATCTGGGTCATCAGCCACTGGATGGCGTCGAACTTCGCCGCCTGGTCCTTGGGCAGCAATTTCCCGGTCTTTTCCGCCAGATACAGCAGGATCGCGCCGGATTCGAAGACGGTGTACGGCTTGCCCCCCGGACCATCCGGATCGACGATGACCGGAACCTTGGCGTTCGGATTCAACTTCAGGAACGCATCGTCGAATTGCTTGCCGGTGAAGACATCCACCGGGGCCACCGCATAGGGCAGCGCCAGTTCCTCCAGCGCGATGTAGATTTTGACGACGTTGGGACTGCCCATGCCGTACAGGGTGATCATCGTCTCGTTCCTCCCGTTGTGAGTGCGCCAGCTTTGCACAGGCGGCCAACCCGGGGAAGACAACCATCCAAGGCAATCTGATGAAGCCAGGTCCCGGCTGTGTCCGACGCGTCGCGTGCTTCAGCCATGCGCCCCAGATCGCTTGCCGTTGCCGGCGAAATTAGCTTACGCTGCGATGCGGCAAGAATGTTGCCATTTGTCCACCCAGCGGGCAAAAGGGTCTCTTGCGCGAAATCGCGCATCCCTGACGGCAGGTCTGTTACGCCAAGGAAAGTTGTGGCTATGCATGAGGTTGTGAGACAAGGACTTTATGATCCCCGGAACGAGCACGATGCGTGCGGCGTCGGCTTCGTGGTGAACATCAAAGGCCGAAAATCTCATGATATCATCTCCCAGGGCCTGAAAATCCTGGAGAACCTCGACCATCGCGGCGCGGTCGGGGCGGACCCGCTGGTCGGCGACGGCGCCGGCGCCCTGATTCAGATTCCCGATGCCCTGCTGAACGACTGGGCCCGAGCGCATGGCAAGTCGCTGCCGGCGGTCGGCCGCTATGCCGTGGCGATGTGCTTCCTGCCGCGCGATCCGACCGCTCGGGAATTCGTCATCCAGCATTTCGAACAGGTGGTGGCCAAGGAAGGCCAGGCCATGGTCGGCTGGCGTGACGTGCCCACGGACCAGACCGGCCTGGGCAAGACCGTCATCGAGACCATGCCGGTGATCCGCCAGGCGATCATCGAGGCGAACCTGTCGATCCGCGACCAGGGCGCGTTCGAGCGCAAGATCCTGGCGATCCGCAAGCAGATCCTGAACAATCTGCGGGCGCTGGCGGAAAAGAAGAACATCCCGGCGGTGATGCACACTTATATGCCGTCGTTCTCCACGCGGACGGTGGTGTACAAGGGTCTGTTGCTGGCGACCCAGGTGGGCAGCTTCTACGAGGATCTGCGCAATCCGCTGACTGTCTCGGCGCTGGCGCTGGTGCATCAGCGGTTCTCCACCAACACTTTTCCGTCGTGGAAGCTGGCGCATCCGTACCGGTTCCTGGCGCATAACGGCGAGATCAATACCGTCCGCGGCAACGTCAACTGGATGTATGCCCGGCGCCGGTCGATGGAATCCGACCTGATCGGGCCGGACCTGAACAAGATGTGGCCGATCATTCCGCACGGCCAGTCCGACACCGCCTGCATCGACAATGCGCTGGAGATCCTGGTGGCCGGCGGCTACTCGCTGTCGCACGCGATGATGATGCTGATCCCGGAGGCCTGGGCGCAGGACCCGCTGATGGATCCCGAGCGCAAGGCGTTCTACGAGTATTATGCCGCGCTGATGGAACCCTGGGACGGGCCGGCCGCCATCGCCTTCACCGACGGCCGCCAGATCGGTGCCACGCTGGACCGCAACGGGTTGCGGCCGGCGCGCTACGTCATCACCGACGACGACTACGTGATCATGTCCTCGGAATCCGGCGTCTTGCCGGTGCCGGAGGAAAAGATCGCCCGCAAATGGCGCCTGCAACCCGGCAAGATGCTGCTGATCGACCTGGAAGAAGGCCGCATCATCGACGACGCCGAGATCAAGCAGAAGCTCGCCCGCGAACATCCGTACGCGGAGTGGCTGAAGCAGACCCAATACAAGCTGGAAGAACTGCCGGAAAGCGAGGAGCAGCGCGCGCTGCCCCGGTCGAACGACCTGGAAGGCCTGCTGCACCACCAGCAGGCGTTCGGTTACACCCAGGAAGACATGCAGTTCTTCCTGGAGCCGATGGCCGCGCAGGGGGATGATCCGGTCGGGTCGATGGGCACCGATACGCCGCTGGCGGTGCTGTCCGACAAGCCCAAGCTGCTGTTCAACTACTTCAAGCAGAACTTTGCCCAGGTCACCAACCCGCCGATCGATCCGATCCGCGAGGAACTGGTGATGTCGCTGGTGTCCATCATCGGCCCGCGGCCGAACCTGCTGGGACACAGCGCCGGCAATTTCCTGCGGCTGGAAGTCGCGCAGCCGATCCTGACCAACACCGACCTGGAGAAAATCCGCGACATCGATGCCGTGGCCGGCGGTGCGTTCCGCACCCAGACCATCGACATCACCTGGCCCGCCAGCGAGGGCGCTGATGGGATGGAAAAGGCGATTTCCAGGATTTGCCAGGAAGCCACCGAGGCTGTGCTGGCGGATTTCACCATTCTCATACTTTCGGATCGCGAGGTCGGTGAAAACCGCATTCCGGTGCCGTCGCTGCTGGCGACCGCGTCGGTGCACAACCACCTGATTCGCCAGGGCCTGCGCATGTCCACCGGCATCGTCGTCGAAACCGGCGAGGCGCGTGAGGTGCATCACTTCTGCGTCCTGGCCGGCTATGGCGCCGAGGCGATCAACCCCTATCTCGCGTTCGAGACGCTGGAGCAGATCCGCGTCGAGTCGAAGCTGCCGAAATCCGCCGCCGACGTGAAGAAGAACTACCTGAAGGCGGTGGGCAAAGGGATCATGAAGGTGATGTCCAAGATGGGCATCTCCACCTACCAGTCCTATTGCGGCGCGCAGATCTTCGATGCGGTCGGGCTGAGTTCGGCGTTCGTCGAGCGCTGCTTCACCGGCACGGCGACGACGATCGAGGGCGTCGGCTTCGCCGAAATCGCCCAGGAAGCGGTCGCCCGCCACATGGCGGGGTACGGCAACAACCCGATTTACCGCGGCATGCTGGACGTCGGCGGCGACTATGCGTTCCGGATGCGCGGCGAGGCGCATGCCTGGACACCGGACACCGTCGCGAAGTTACAGCATGCGGTGCGCGGCAACCTGCCGGCCGAATTCCACGCCTTCACCCGCACAATCAACGACCAGAGCGAACGCCTGCTGACCATCCGCGGGCTGATGGACCTGAAACTCGCCCCCACCCCGGTGCCGATCGATGAGGTCGAACCGGCGGCGACCATCGTCAGGCGCTTCGCTACAGGTGCGATGAGCTTCGGGTCGATCTCCCGCGAGGCCCACACCACGCTGGCGATCGCGATGAACCGCATTGGCGGCAAGTCGAACACCGGTGAGGGCGGCGAGGAATCCGACCGCTACGTGCGGCTGCCCAACGGCGATTCCGAACGGTCGGCGATCAAGCAGGTGGCGTCGGGGCGGTTCGGGGTGACGACAGAGTATCTGGTCAACGCCGACGACATCCAGATCAAGATGGCGCAGGGCGCGAAACCGGGCGAAGGCGGACAGTTGCCCGGCCACAAGGTGGACAAGAACATCGCTCGGGTTCGCCACTCGACGGCGGGCGTCGGCCTGATTTCGCCGCCGCCGCACCATGACATCTACTCGATCGAGGATCTGGCGCAGCTTATCCACGACCTGAAGAACGCCAATTCCAAGGCGCGGATTTCGGTGAAGCTGGTGTCGGAGGTCGGTGTCGGCACGGTCGCGGCCGGGGTGTCCAAGGCGCGCGCCGATCACGTGACGATCTCCGGCTACGAAGGCGGCACGGGGGCGAGTCCGCTGACCTCGCTGACCCATGCCGGTTCGCCGTGGGAGATCGGGCTGGCGGAAACCCAGCAGACGCTGGTGCTGAATGGGCTGCGCAGCCGTATCGTGGTGCAGGTCGATGGCGGCCTGCGCACCGGGCGGGACGTGGTGATTGGTGCGCTGCTGGGGGCCGACGAATTCGGCTTCGCCACCGCGCCGCTGATCGCCGCCGGCTGCATCATGATGCGCAAATGTCACCTGAACACTTGCCCGGTCGGCGTGGCGACCCAGGACCCGGTGCTGCGCAAGCGCTTCACCGGCACGCCGGAACACGTCATCAACTTCTTCTTCTTCATCGCCGAGGAAGTACGGCAGTTGATGGCGCAGCTTGGCTTCCGCACCTTCAATGAAATGGTGGGCCAGGTCGGCAAGCTGGATATGCGCAAGGCCCTGGCGCACTGGAAGGCGCACGGCGTCGACCTGAGTCGGATCCTGTATCAGCCGGAACTGAAGCCGGGGATCGGCATCCATCACTCCGAGGCGCAGAACCATCACCTCGACAAGGCGCTGGACCAGGTGCTGATCCGGGAGGCCGCCTCCGCCCTGGAGTCGGCGACGCCGGTGCGGCTGGAGCATCCGATCCACAACGTCAACCGCACGGTGGGTGCGATGCTGTCGGGTGAGGTTGCCCGCAAATACGGTCATGCCGGCCTGCCGGACGATACGATCTCGGTCAGCCTGACCGGGACGGCCGGCCAGAGTTTCGGGGCGTTCCTGGCGCGCGGCGTGTCGCTGTACCTGACCGGCGACAGCAACGACTATGTCGGCAAGGGCCTGTCCGGCGGGCGCGTCGTGGTGCGCCAGCCGCCCAAGGTGAAGCGCGATCCGGCACAGAACATCATCGTCGGCAACACCGTGCTGTACGGCGCCATCGCCGGTGAGGCCTATTTCCAGGGCGTCGCCGGGGAGCGGTTCGCGGTGCGCAACTCTGGTGCCGTCGCGGTGGTGGAAGGGTGCGGCGACCATGGCTGCGAATACATGACCGGCGGTGTGGTCGTCGTCCTCGGCGATACCGGACGCAACTTCGCGGCCGGCATGTCGGGCGGCATCGCTTACGTCTATGACGAGGCAGGCCGGTTCTCGAAGCTGTGCAACATGGCGGGAGTCGAGCTGGAAAGGGTCGGTGTGGCCGAACTCGGGCGGGCGGACGAACCTGGCCGGCCGCGGCAACGGGCCGCCAGCGTCGAGGATAACGGCATGGGCGACCCGCTGCGCTTCGACGCCGAACGGCTGCGCATTGTGGTGGAGCGGCACCTGCTGTTCACCGGCAGTGCGAAGGCTCGTGCGCTGCTGGAGGATTGGGAAAGCGCGCTGTCCCGCTTCGTGAAGGTCATGCCGCGCGATTACAAGCGGGCGTTGCTAGAGCTAAAGGCCGAGGCCGCCGCCAAAGCCACCGTTGCCGCTGAGTAAGGCCAGGGCTCTGCCCTGGACCCGCCAAGGGCATTGCCCTTGGAACCGCTACTTGGGGTTTGGGGGAGACGGGAGGCCAACGCCGATGTTGGGTCGGCCTGTGTCGGCCTCCCGTTTCCCCCAGACCTAAATTAATGGATTTCAAAGGCAGCGCCTTTGATGGGGTCGAGGGGCAAAGCCCCTCGCCTTACGGACCATCTGGAGACGATCATGGGTAAGGTTACCGGCTTTCTAGAAATCGACCGTCACGACCGCGCCTACGAAAAGACCGAGCTGCGGCTGAAAACCTTCAAGGAATTCGTCAAGCCGCTGGCGCCCGAAGCCCTGAACGGCCAGGCGGCCCGCTGCATGGATTGCGGCATTCCGTTCTGTCACAACGGCTGCCCGGTCAATAACCAGATCCCCGACTGGAACAACCTGGTGTATCGGGAACAGTGGGAGCAGGCGTCGATCAACCTGCACTCCACCAACAATTTCCCCGAATTCACCGGCCGCCTCTGCCCCGCCCCGTGTGAGGCCGCCTGCACGCTGAACATCGACGACAACCCCGTCACCATCAAGACGATCGAATGCGCCATCGTCGATCGCGCCTGGGAAGAAGGCTGGATCGTGCCGCTTCCGCCGGCGGCGAGAACCGGTAAGACGGTCGCCGTGGTCGGTTCCGGTCCGGCTGGCATGGCTTGCGCGCAGCAGTTGGCCCGAGCGGGTCATGCCGTAACGCTGATTGAGAGGCAGGACCGGATTGGTGGGCTGCTGCGCTACGGTATTCCCGACTTCAAGATGGAAAAGCACCTGATCGATCGCCGTATCGACCAGATGGCGGCCGAGGGCGTGACGTTCCAAGTCAGCACCGAGGTCGGTAAGGACGTCTCGATCGACCAGTTGCTGGCCGATTACCACGCCGTCGTGCTGACTGGCGGCGCCGAATGGCCGCGTAATCTGGATGTCACCGGACGTGAACTCGATGGCATTCACTTCGCGATGGATTTCCTGACCCAGCAGAACAAGCGCGGCGCCGGCGACAACGAAAGCGTGGCGGCATCCGGCGGCACGATCAGCGCCAAGGGCAAACACGTCATCGTCGTGGGCGGCGGCGATACCGGGTCCGATTGCATCGGCACGTCCGCGCGCCAGGGGGCTGCCTCGATTACCCAGATCGAGATTATGCCGAAGCCACCGGTGAAGGAGAACAAGGCGATGGTCTGGCCCGACTGGCCGACCAAGCTGCGGTCGTCCCATGCGCATGACGAAGGCGTCGAACGCGACTGGTCGGTGCTGACCAAGCACACCGTGGGTCAAAACGGCAAGGTCACCGCGCTGGATTGCGTCCGCGTCGAATGGGAACGCACCGCGGACGGCCGTATGACGATGAAGGAGGTGCCCGGCAGCGAATTCCAGTTCAAGGCTGATCTGGTGCTGCTGGCGATGGGGTTCCTGGGTCCCCGGCGCGGCGCCCTGCTGGATCAGGCCGGCGTGGAATTGGATCAGCGCGGCAATGTGCTGGCGAACACGGTCGAGTATCGCACGTCCCGGGATGGGTTGTTTGCCGCCGGCGACATGCGGCGCGGCCAATCGCTGATCGTCTGGGCGATCCGCGAGGGCCGGCAGTGCGCTCGTTCGGTGGATCAATTCCTGATGGGGTCGACCACGCTGCCGCGATAAGCCGTCCTGGCATTGAAATGGACTCGCTGCCGGCACAGCCCCGCGTGCTGGCGGCTTTTCCCATCCCAAACAAAGCCGTATGGTCATCCGGATGGGCTGAACGTCGCCTCCGGATTGGGATAAGCGTTACGGTACATTAACGTCACGATTGCTTCACGGACTGCTGCCGGATGGCATTCTACATGGCGGCGGCTTTACCATGAGAGATCCGCCGATGACCCGCCGCACCGCGTTGCTTGCCTCCACCACCTTTCTTGCCGCCAACCTCGCTATTGGGGCCTGCATCGCGTTTGCCGCGACGGGGGCGGCCACCCCGGCCAACGGGCCCGATCCGCAGGACGCTGTGAAGACAGCGACGCCGATCAAGCATCTTGTTGTCCTGTACAACGAGAACGTCTCGTTCGATCATTATTTCGCCACCTATCCGAAGGCCGCGAACCCGCCCGGCGAGCCGCCATTCGCCGCCGCCGCCAACACTCCGCATGTCGAGAACCTGGCCAATGCCAATCTGCTGAAGCAGAATCCGAACACCAATCCGGCCAACGGTCCGGGTGCTTCCCTGCCTTTCCGGCTGGATCGCACCCAGGCCAACACCGCCGACCAGAATCACGCCTACACGGCCGAGGAGCAGGCCTACAACGACGGCAAGGCCGACCTGTTCCCGAAATACACCGGCAAGGGCACGCCGGGTGGCGCCGGCGCGTTCGGGACCCAAGGCCAGGTACTGGGGTATTTCGACGGCAACACCGTCGGCGCGATGTGGCGCTACGCCCAGCATTTCGCGATGAGCGACAATGCCTATACCGACACCTATGGGCCATCGACACCCGGCGCCCTGGAAGTCGTTGCCGGCCAGACCAACGGCATGAAGATCGTCGCCACGACCAAAAAGCCCTCCACCCTCGCCGCGGTGTCCTATTACATCGACGACGGACAGGGCGGCCTGACGATGATCAACGACGTCGATCCCGGCGCGGATACCTGTTCCGCGAAGTCCGACCAGGCGATGATGGCGGGCAAGAACATTGGTGACCTGCTGAACGACGCCGGCATCACCTGGGGCGGCTTCATGGGCGGCTTCGATCTGGCGACGAAGAACCCGAACGGCACCGCCGGTTGCGCCCGCAGCACGCAGTCCGAGGTGGTCGGCAAGGCGATCGTCGACTACATCCCGCACCACGACTGGTTCCAGTATTACGCGTCAACCGCGAACCCGACGCATGCCCGTCCGGCCTCGATCGCCACGATCGGCCACACCTTCCAGGCCGACGGCAAGACGGTCGATCCGGCGAACCACCAGTACGACCTGACTGATTTCTATGCCTCGGTGAAGGCGGGCAATTTCCCCTCGGTGTCCTACATCAAGCTGCCGGCCTATCAGGATGGCCACGCCGGCTATTCCGATCCGCTGGATGAGCAGGCCGGCACCGTCGAGCTGCTGAATTTTCTGCAACAGCGGCCGGACTGGAAGAACACCGCCGTGGTGATCGCCTGGGACGACTCGGACGGCTGGTACGACCACGCCTACCGCAAGCCGACCTCGGCCTCTTTCGACGGCCAGGCCGACCAGTTGAATGGTCCGGGCAAGTGTGGTTCGGGCACGGCGCCGGCGGGGGTCGATGGCAAGCCGGTGAACGGCCGCTGCGGCCCGGGCACGCGCACGCCATTCCTGGTGATCTCACCCTGGGCGCGCGCGAACCATGTGGACCATGCGCCAATCACGCAGGCGTCGGTCGTGCGGTTCATCGAAGACAACTGGCTGCATGGCCAGCGCCTCGGCGGCGGGTCGTTCGATGCGACGGCTGGCTCGCTGGCGGGCCTGTTCGACTTCGCCGCGCACCGTCCGGACCCCAAGCTGTTCCTCGATCCGAAGACGGGTGAGGTTGTGAAGACGGCGCCAGCCACCGGCGCGAACTGACGCATGCGGCGGGGCAGCCTCCCGATCATGGGCGCTGTCCTGCTGACGCTGGTTGCCGCCGTCCAACCCGCGGCCGGCACGCCTCCGTCCTCCGCCGACGCGCGGGAGATGCTGGCGCGCGGCGAGAACCCCTATCCGGTCCATCTGGTGCGCCCCGAAGCGGCGCCGCTGTCCGCCATGGCTTGGCTTGGCCAGGCGATCTTCAACGACACCAGCCTGTCCGCGTCCCATCGGCAGTCCTGTGCATCCTGCCATGATCCGGCCAACCATTACGGTCCGCCGGGAAGCCTTCCGGTCATGCTGGGTGGTCCGACCTTGCACGCGCAGGGGGACCGGGCGGTGCCCTCGCTGGCCTATCTCGAACGGCAGCCCCCGTTCAGCGTCGGGCCGGACAATGAGGAGAGCGAGACAAGCAATCTCGCCCAGATGATCGCCTCCAGCAGCACTGCCGCGCGAACGGTCAAGACCGCGACCGGGACGGCGCAATCCGCTGTCAACGTGGTGCCGCAGGGCGGTCTGTTCTGGGACGGACGGGTGGACACGCTGCAACAGCAGGCGTTGCAGCCGCTGCTCAACCCGGTGGAGATGGCTAACACCAGTGCTTCCGCCGTCGCCGCCAAGCTGCTTCACGCGCGCTACGCGTCGGGTTTTACCCAGCTTTTCGGCCCGGGCGTCGTGGACGATCCGGGTCTTCTGCTTAGCGAGGCGATGTTCGCGGTGGCGCGCTACCAGATCGAGAACGTCGACTTCCATCCCTACACCAGCAAGTTCGATTACTGGCTGGAAGGCCGAACGCGCCTGGCGCCGGCGGAAATGCGCGGCTACGTATTGTTCAACGACCCGAACCGGGCCAACTGTGGCGGCTGTCATCTGGATCAGGCCGGGCGGGACGGCCAGCCGCCGCGTTTCACCGACGATCAGTTCGAGGCCCTGGGCGCGCCGCGCAATCCCGCGCTGGCGAACACACGCGATCCTCATTTCTTCGATATAGGTATCTGCGGCCCGTTCCGTTCGGACATGCGCACACAGACACAGTACTGCGGCATGTTCCTGACGCCGACCCTGCGCAATGTGGCGACCCGCCATACCTTCTTCCACAACGGCGTGTTCCACAGCCTGCGAGCGGTGATGGATTTCTACAACGACCGCGACGTCGCGCCGGAAAAGGTCTATCCGCGCAATCCTGACGGCACGGTCGCCAAATTCGATGACATTCCGCCGGCCTACCGGGACAACGTTGACGTCGTCGACCCGCCGCTCGACCGGCACCTCGGCGAAGCTCCTGCCATGACCGAGCAGGATGAGTTGGATATTATCGCTTTTCTGGCGACGCTGACGGATGGGTATCGGCCGCCGGCGCGGTGACCGCCGTTGCCGTTGCATCAGATGCTGCGTGACGCTCTTTTCGTCGTCGTTCAGGCGTCCGGCAACGATACGCTCTCCGATTGGATATCCGCTCGCCACGGCCCCATGTCCGCACTCACCATCGAGAGGAGGGATATGATGGAGCCAGACAACAAAACGACCGCGATGAATTTGATCTCGGTTTACGGCGTTCGGGCGCAGGCTGTGGTCAGCGAGCGGAGGGAAGAGGCGCGCCTGCAGGGGGACGTATCCGGCCTGGCTCGCTGGCAAAATGTCGAAGCCGCGATCAGCGAGTTGCGCCGAACCAGTCCGGCACGCGCCTAATATCAGCCGTCGTTGACATTGACACATCAGTCTTGTCTTGGGCCAGCGACGTCTGGGCTATCTGATCAAGCACCTTACTGGTGCGGATAGCCCGGACTGACGCCGGGCTATGACGAATTAGCTGAGGCCGGGCCGTGACGAATTAACTGAGGCCGGCCCATCGCGAAGCAAGAGACGCCGGGCCATGACGAATCGAGGGTCGGCCTCAACGGCGGCTGGTCTAAAGCGTTTCTCGGGTCATTGCGCTGTCTAGCCGTCCCAGACGCTGCTGGGCATCGGCAGCTTGGCGAACGCGGAGTCGTCCAGGGTCACGACCGGGGTGATTCCGGCCATTCCCAGCAGCATGAACCATTGGCGGACGTGCTGGCCGCAGTGCCAGGTGGTGCGCTCCATCACCTCATGCAGGAGCTGCGGGCCGTAGTAGGTCTGGACGATCTGTTGCCCGGTCTTGTCGGTTTTCGGGTCCCACCAAGCGTGCATCGCCGCCAGCACCTGCTGGCCGTAGGCGGCGATCGAGGCACTGGTTTTCTGGTCCGGCGATGGTCCGTTGGTCAGCATATCGTTGATCAGCGTCGCGCCGGCCGCGACCTCCAGCAGGCCTTCGGGGATACGGAACAGATGATGGCTCAGCGCCAGATAGGTGCGCGGGCGGTTGGGGACCTCGGTGGAGAGCAGCGAGTCAGGCATCTGCGGGACGATCTGGATGGCGGTACGGACGAACAGGTCCAGCCGTTCCATCAACTGGGCGGGGGACAGGACGGGACCGGTCGCCTCATTCAGTCCGAGGAACTTCACGACGTGGCCGATATTCTGGGCGAAAATCCATTCGTCGCCGCGCGACAGCACGGGAATGGAGCGGGCGCCGAGACGGCGCAGTTCATTCATCCCGTCAGGGTCGGTCAGAATATTGATAGACTTGAACTCGATCGCACGGACCGAAAGAAACTCTTTGAGTTTCAGGCAGCTTGTTCAGCCAGGCTGCCAGAAGACGTTCAGTGTCGTGTCACCCTGCATGGTGTCGATCTCCCTGAAATCCCGGTTACGCCGGAACCGGCGGCACGTCAATCGCCACATCCAGCCAGCCGCGCGGATCAAACCGAGCGACGTCGTGCGGGCGGAGGAGGACGGTGGTGGTGTCGGATTCGATGACCGCCGGCCCGCGGATGATTTGATCCCGTGCTAATCGGAGGAAATCGAACACTGGTACCCGGGTCCAGCCGCCCAAGTACACTTGCCGTTCGGCCTTGGGTTCCGCGGCCGTGGACGGTGCGTCGGCTACCACGCCGGCTACCTGCGGCAAGCGCCCGATCGCCGACACGCGGGCGTTAACGAGCACCGCTTCCTGATCCCTTAGGGCGTAGGTGTAGAGGCGTTCGTGCGCGGCGTGGAACCGGTCGGCCAGGATCGCCGGCAGGGCTGCATCGTCCCAAGCGATGCCATCCAATGGGACGGGGATTTCGAACACCTGCTCGCCGTAGCGCATGTCGGCGGAGCGGTGCAGCGTCACGGGTCCGTCAAACCAACCGAGCCGGTTTCGGCCTTCGGTCTCCATCGTCGCGAAGGCTGCTTTCAGGGCGGTGATGTCGATGCCGCCGGATTGACCCTGGCTGCGGCTGAGTTCGACGCGCAGGTCGGTGTTCAGCATGCCCCAGGCGGACAGGACCGAGGCGGCGACCGGTACCACCACCCGGCTGATACCCAGTTCCGCGGCGACCGCGGTGATGTGCAGGCCGGCCGCGCCGCCGAATGCCAGCAGCGTGTAGCCACGCGGATCGACGCCACGCCGCACGGTGGCGACGCGGACGCCATCCGCCATCCGGCTGTTGACGACGCGATGGATGCCAGCGGCAGCCTGATCCGTCTCTATTCCCAGTTCCGCCGCCAGCTTTGCCATCACTTCGGTCGCGGCTTCCAGGTCCAGACTGCGCCGTCCGCCGAGGAAGTTGCTCGGATCGAGGTAGCCCAGCACAAGGTTGGCGTCGGTTACCGTCGCCCCGGCGCCGCCCTGGCCGTAGCAGGCGGGGCCGGGCATGGCACCGGCACTTTCGGGGCCGACGGCGAGCAACCCCGATCGGTCCAGTTTGCCGATCGATCCGCCACCTGCACCCAGGGTCACGATATCAAGGCTGGGTAGCGCGATGCGGGCGCTGGCGACCGACTTGTCGCCGGACAATGTCGGCTGCCCGTCACGCACCACGGCGATGTCGGTGGACGTGCCGCCCATGTCGAAGCTGATCACGTTGGGTGCCAGGCCGTTGCGCGTCAGGGCGACCGAAGCCGCGACGCCGCCGGCCGGACCGGACAGCGCGGTGCCGGCGGCGAGCCGTGTCGCCTCCGCCACCGAGGCGACG
Organism: Acidisphaera sp. S103; assembly: GCF_009765975.1. GTDB lineage: Bacteria > Pseudomonadota > Alphaproteobacteria > Acetobacterales > Acetobacteraceae > Rhodopila. The sequence goes on from NZ_LMUJ01000051.1 coordinate 170,851, forward strand.
CCGCCATGCGACAGGATGACCAGCAGTTCGCCGTCGTATCCAGCTTCTCGCAACCGGGACTGCAGCCGCCCGAGATAATTCTGGATCACCGGGCCCACGGCCGCGTTGGCGACGGTGGTGGAGAACCGCTCAAATTCCTTTATCTGCGGCAGCACGTCGGACGATGTCGTGACATAGGCACCGGGCAGGCGGTCGCGCACGGCGGCGGCGGCACGCTGCTCATGGTCCGGATTGCGCCAGGCGTGCAGGAAGCAAATCGCCACGGCCTGGACATCGGCGTCGCGCAGGCGGTCGATCGCGGCCTGCAGCGAGGCCGGGTCGAGGGCGATTTCCACCGATCCGTCGGCTCGGATCCGTTCCGTGACCGGCAGGCGCAGGCGGCGGGGCACCAGCGGGGCAGGGGGCGTCATGCGCAGGTTGTAGCGATCGGGTTTCAGGCCCTCGCGCATTTCGATGACGTCGCGATGGCCTTCGGTGGTTAGCAGGCCGACCCGGGCGCTTTTGCCTTCGAGCAGGGCGTTGGTGGCGACGGTGGTCCCATGCACGATGCGGGATGTGGTGCGCAGCAGATCGGCCGGGGCCAGGCCGAGGCGTTCGGCCGCCAGGGCGATCCCGTCCAGCACGCCGTCGGATTGATCGGCCGGCGTTGTCGCCGCCTTGGCGATGACGGTCTGTCCGCCGGCGGTGGAGACGACGATATCGGTGAAGGTGCCGCCGACGTCGATACCGATGGTGATGCTCATGCGGTGAAGGTGAACTTGCTGCCGGTGGTGCAGAGGATGAGTTTCTCCGGCATTTCCCGCTTGGCGGTTTCCACGAAGTTGCTGCCGCTGCAATGCATCGGGATCAGGTGCTCGATGTCGAACTTGCTCAATTCGGTCATGATGCTCTCCAGGTAGGGCTGTGACGCCGGCGCGAGGTGGAAACCGCCGCACAACGCGAGGATTTTCTCGATGCCGGTGATTTCCCGGGCGCGTTGCAGCGTGTTGATGATGCCCGCGTGGCCGCAGGACGTGATCACAACCAGCCCGCGATCGCCGACCTGGAAGCAGGTCGCGTGTTCGTGCCAGTGCTGGTCGGGGACGGGGTTGCCGGAGAGTTCGTCGGCGGTGAAATGATGGTCCTCGTCGTATTTGAATGTGTCGCAGCCGACACCGTCTTTCTCGCCGTAGACAACGAAGGTGTTGGGCAGCACGTGCTCGATGCTGGTGCGGGGGATGATTCCGGTGGTGAAGGCGTGATCCTCGATGATGATCGGCAGTTCCGACAGGATCGGCTGCACGTTCAGTGCCTTCAATTCGCGACGGTCCAACACGCCGTAGGGGGCGAAGCTGCCATCGGCCTGCTGCTGTTCGCGACGGCAGAACGTATCTTCGCCGCCGGTGTAGAGCATGATGTTGTCGTGCATGCCGGTGCGATTGGCTTTCAGGAATCCGACCAGGCCGCCCATGTGGTCGATATGCGCATGGCTGAGGATCAGCGCGTCCAGGCTGTTCGGGTCGATTTTCAGCAACTTCAAGTTGTTGGTCAGCACATCCGGGGTGAAGCCGAAATCCAGCAGATAGCGGCGGGTTTCGTTGGCCTTGGTGGACACCAGGTGCAGCGACAGGCCCCATTGGCTTTCCAGCGTCTTGTCGCCGAACGCGGCCGGGGAGCCGACGCGCTGCACCCCCACGCCCGGCGGCTGGTCTTTGGAGATGAAAATGTCATGGCTGTTGTCGATGACCGCTTGGATGGTCAGCGTATCCACGACGGGTGGCGTGATATGCACCGGCATGGCGGCGTTGGCGCGATCCATGACGCCGTAGCAGGCGAGAAACGATCCTGTGGCGGCGGCGGAGCGCATGAAGCTGCGGCGCCCGATCGGCGATGGCATAATGGTTACTCTTTCGGTTGGGTGGAAGTCTTGATTGATCGCATGGTTTATCAGCCCTGGACGTTCCGCTCGGCGAGAGTTTTGGTCATGAAAACCCGAGCGGTGCCGGGGGGATCGCAGGCGATGCGACCGAATTCAGTCCAGCCGTGGCGTTCGTAGAAGCCGGGTGCCTGGTAGGTGATGGTCAGCAGAAACGCCGATTTACAGCCTCGGGCCATCCCTTCCTGTTCCATCATCTGGAGCAGTTTTTTGCCGATGTCCTGACCGCGTAAAGTCTCCGGCAGATAGACAAGGTCGATGAACAGCAGGCCATAGGACGTGCGGCCGATCATGCCGCCGAGGGTTTCGCCGGTATCGGGGTCGCGCAGCAGGGCGGCGAGCGGGCGCCAGTCGCGGTAGCCGGTTTTCAGCGCGTTGTAGTCGGCAAGGCCGCTCTGGATGACGCTTTCATCCTTGTCGGTGGGCTGGTCGGTCAGGGTCAGGACGGGTTCGGTCACGTCAGCCCCTCGGCTGCGTCGGCGTCGCGGGCCGCGGGGTCTCTTTCGGTGGGATCACCCCAACCGCCGCCGCCGCCGGACAGGACGTGGATCACACTGCCGGAGGGAACCGGCACGTTGATCTCCTTGCTTTTCAGCTTGCGAGGTGCCGTGTTCGGGGCCAGCAGCGTGTAGTCGTGCGGCGCGCCGTCCTTGCCGCCGCCGATGCCGCGGGCACCATGCACGACGCCTTCGCCGGCGGTGTTGGCGTTGGTGACGCCCTCGGATTCCACGCGCAGACGCATGTCGCCGCCATAGCCGCCGCGATAGCGTCCTTCGCCGGCCGATCCGGGGCGGTATTCGTGGGTTTCGAACACCAGGGGGAAACGGGATTCGGCCACTTCGATGCTGCCGAATTTGATCCCGCCGGCGGAGTGCCACTCGCCGATCGTCGAATAGCCATTGCCGGCCGCCGATCCGCCGCCGCCGGGACGTGCCTGGAACATGTGCCAGATGAAGCGGCGGCCGGTGCGTGGATCGGTGCCGTTCAGCGCGATCCGCAGCCGCCGTCCCCAGCCGCCCATCGCCCGATCCGGGCAGGCCTGGGCCAAGGCCACGATGATCGCCTCGATGACCTCGTTCGAGCAATGGCTGGTACACATCGTCACGGGGGCGCCTTCCCGTGCCCAGACGATGGTGCCTTCTCTGAGCTTCACCGTCAGGGGACGGAACGCACCTTCGTTCTTGGCGATGTCGGGATCGAGCAGGAAGGCGAACGCCATCGCTACGGCCGATTGGGTGTTGGCGTGGGAGGAGTTGATGAACCCGGTCACCTGCGGGTCTGATTCGGCGAGGTCGATGGTCAGGTCGCTGCCCTGTTTGATGACGCGGGCGCGTATGACGATGTTCGTTTTGTCGAAGCCGTCGTCGTCCAGCACCGCTTCCCCGAGGTATTCTCCGTCTGCCCAGTCCGAAACGATCTGCCTTGCATGGCGTTCGGCGGCGTCCAGCATGGCCTCGATCGAGGCGGACAATGTCTCGGCGCCGAATTCGCGGATGACGGTGGCCAATCGTTGCTGACCCAGTCGCGCCGAACCGATCTGCGCAGCCAGGTCGCCGCGAAAGTCACGCGGATGGCGGACGTTCAGTGCCAGCATCTCCAGCAGGTCTTCGCGCAAGACGCCGTTTTCCGTGAGGCGCATCGGGGGCAGGCGCAGTCCCTCGTGCCAGATTTCCGTCGCGGCGGGGTTGTAGGCACCGTGCGTCGCGCCGCCGATGTCGGAATGGTGTGCGCGGACCACTGACCAGAACATCAGCACCGGTCCGGCGAAGACCGGCACGAACACGGTGAGGTCGGGCAGATGGGAGCCGCCACGGTACGGATCGTTCAGCAGGTAGACGTCGTCGGGTGCGGGATTCGGGAAGCGTTCGGACAGTGCCTTCGCCGCCCAGGGCATCGCGCCGACATGGACCGGGATGTGGTCCGCCTGCGCCACCAACCGGCAGTTCGCATCGATCAGCGCGATGGAAAAGTCGCGCGATGAGTTCAGGATCTGCGAATAGGCGGTGCGCAACATGGCCTCGCCCATCTCCTCGGCGATGGCGTTCAGCCGGTTTTGGAGCACGGCGATGGTGATCGGGTCGGTCATATCGGGATGGTGCCAAAATTGGCGGCGTTGGGGAATGGGTCGGTGAGAATTCAACGGTTCCGGGTAACGGCGTTTAGGGTGCTGTGGAGAGCTAACCGCATTCTAGGAGCACGGTGGAGGTGTATCGGCGTTACGATGAGAATGGAGGACCGGCCAGCCCCTTGTGATGGGGCTTTCAGGTTGGGGCGGCTGGGTTGTTGGGGGGGACCGATAGACCGGTGTTTGGTTGGGGCCTTTTTTTGACGCAGAGGGCGCAGGGCGGAGCGCAGAGCGCGCGGAGAAGAATTTTTGCGGTGTTGGGGGAGAATTTTGCGTAAAAATTCATCTGCACGTTCTGCGTCGCCATGTGAGTGTGTTCGGATATGGGCTGTGCCTGGTTGAAATCTGGCGCTGCGGCCGACCCTCGGCACTTGGACGAGGCGGGCGATGGCATCGGGATAGATCGTTTTGCGGGATATCATTTTGGCGCCGGACTTGCCCCCTTAACCTGCCCGGATAACAATCGCGGGACGAAAGAGGCCAGGAACCATGAACTTTGAATTTCTCGGCGCGTTGATCCGACGCCGGGATATGGCGTGCCGATCGTTGTTTCCCCTTTTTGGTGCGCCGCACCTTGGATGCGCCCGAGCCTGGGTATTTGACGATTGTTGCGTTCGTGCAAATGGGCGCGCGGGCGAACGTCGCGACATCTCGACCGGAGCACGCGCGTGACCGCGCACGCCCTGCACAGTTTCTTTTGGCCGGAATCGATCGCGATCCTGGGGGCTTCGCCGGACCTGCACCGCATCCGCGGTCGGCTGTTTCGCCAACTGCACGAGAATGGCTTTCCCGGCCGTATCCTGCCGATCAATCCCAGCTATCAGGAGATCGACGGGTTTCAATGCTATCCGTCGATCGGTTCGGTCGGTGGCGGTATCGACCTTGCCCTGATCGCCATCCCCGCGGCAGGTGTGGCGGCGGCGGTGGAAGAGTGCGCGCGAGCCGGGGTGAAAAACGCCCTGATCATCAGCTCCGGTTTCGCCGAGGAAGGCGGGGCCGCCGGCGACATGCAGGCTGAACTGCTGACGGTCACGCAACGAACCGGCATCCGCGCCTGCGGTCCCAACTGCGAGGGCTACTACAATGCGCTGGGGCGTGTCGCCACGACGTTCAGCCCAACTGTGGAAACGAAAGAAGACGACGGCCGCACGCTAGTTTCGGAAAAGCGTGTCGGAGTCATTGCCCAATCGGGCGGAATCGGGTTTGCCTTGTTCAACCGCGGTAAGGCGGCCGGATTGGGGTTCAGCTACGTCATCTCCACCGGCAACGAAGCCGACCTGTCGATGGCCGACTTCCTGGACTACATCGTCGAAGACCCGCACACGCACGCGGTCATGCTGTTCTGTGAGGCGGTCCGTAACGGCCCCGGGTTCGTTGCCGCCTTGGAAAAGGCTCGCCGTCTTGGCAAGCCGGTGATCGCCATCAAGGTCGGCCGGTCGGATGCCGGGACACGAGCGACTGCGTCCCACACGGCATCTTTGTCCGGCTCGCATACGGCCTATCACGCGGTGTTCGAACGGTACGGCGTGATCGAGGCGGAGGATGCCGACGAAGCCGTCGCGATCGCCGGGCTTGTGCTGACCTGCCCGCTGCCGAAGGGCCGGCGGGTCGGGATCATCACCGTTTCTGGCGGTGGCGGCGCCTGGATGGCCGATACGCTGTCCGCGCACGGGTTGGTGGTGCCGAACCTGTCGGCGGACTCGCAGGCGGCGTTGCGGCCGCTGATGCCGTCGTATGGCGCATCCGGCAATCCCGTCGACGTCACGGCGCAAGGGTCCAACACCGGTCCAGCGATGATGACGGTGATGGAACATCTCGCGCACTCGGATGAAATCGATATGCTGGTGCTGGTGGCGTCGCTGGCCAGTGAGACGCGGGTGTCGCTCGATGCTGCCCGCGTGCGCGCCGTGGCGGAAAGCTGCGGCAAGCCGATGACGGTTTGGACCTATACGCTGCCATCGATGTTCGGGCGCGCCTCGGCCGCCGGTTGCGGCTTGTTTGTGCACAGCGATCTTCGCAATGTCGGCGTGGCGATGGGCAAGCTGGCGGCTTATGTGGAGGCGTTGCGGCGCGAACTGCCCGAACCGTTCACGCCCGTCTCTGGCCGTCTTTACCCGGGCTTGCCACCGGTGGTGCCGGAGTATTTGGCGAAGCAGGTCCTGGCCGCCTGGCTGCCCGATACGCGGGAGAAGCTGGCCGCCTCGGCTGAGGAAGCAGCGGACGCGGCGGAGCGCCTAGGATTCCCTGTCGTGCTGAAGGTGCAATCGCCGCAATTGCCGCACAAGACCGAGGCTGGCGGTGTGCGGCTGAACCTGGCGGACCGGGCGGCGGTGACAGCGGCCTATGGGGCGATGTTGGCGGATGTGGCGCGCCATGCGCCTGATGCAACGATCGACGGTGTCCTGGTGCAGCGCATGGCGCCGAAAGGCCATGAGTTGGTCATCGGGATGGTGGATGATCCCACGTTCGGGCCGATCATGATGCTGGGCTTCGGCGGCACGACGGTGGAACTGTTCGGCGACGTGGCGCACGCCCCGGCGCCTGTGGATGAGGCGGAAGCGATCCGCATGATAATGTCGCTGAAATCTGCTCGCCTGTTGACGGGTTTCCGTGGTGCTGAACCGATTGACCTGGCGTCGGTGGCGACCTTGGTCTCGGCACTATCTCGAGCGGCGCTGACGCTTCGGGAGCAGGTGAGGGAGTTTGAATTGAACCCGGTGATCGTGCATGCCGATGGCTCCGGCCTGACGGTCGCCGATGCGTTGCTGACGATGAAAACCTGAGGAGGACTGAACCCATGCTCAGTATCCAGCCGACCGGCGCGATCCTTGGCGCCACTGTCCGGGGCATCGATTTGTCGCGGCCGATTCCCGAACCGGAGTTTGGGCGCATCCTGCTGGCTTTGGGACAGCATGGTGTGCTGCGCTTTCCCGGCCAGCAACTGGATATCGGCGACGTCAAACGGTTCTCGGAACTGTTTGGTGAGATACAGGGCAATCCCATCAGCGCCGTCGATGCGACCCGGCCGTACCCGGAAGTTGGTATTCTTTCCAACGTCAAGGAGAACGGGGTCTATATCGGCAGTCCCGATGCCGGGCAGGACTGGCACACCGATATGTCGTATCGCGAGACGATCGGGTTCGTGAACGTGCTGTATGGGATTCGGATTCCTCGTCGCGATGGCAAGCCGCTGGGAGGCACCGAATTCGCCAATATGCATGCGGCGTACGATGCCTTGCCGGACGATATCAAGAGCCGGTTGGACGGGATGACCGCCACGCATGATTTTGAGAAATTCTGGGAGCATATGCGTCGGGACAAGGCGAGCGGCCGGCCGGCGATGACGGATGAGCAGCGCATGCGGCGTCCTCCGGTCGTGCATCCGGTGTTCCTGACGCATCCGATCACTGGGCGTAAGGTGCTGTATTGCAACGAAGGCTATGCGATGCGCATTAACGAGCTGCCGCAGGCGGAAAGCGACGAGATGCTGGATTATCTGTTCCGCCACCAGTTGGAGATGCGGTTTCGCTATACGCATGACTGGAACGAAAACGATTTGCTGATCTGGGATCACCTGGGTACCATTCATCGCGCCATCGCCGACTACGGGCCTGACGAAATCCGGCTTATGCGGCGTTGCCAGGTCATGGCCACCAAGGTTTTTGACGCCGCGTTCCTGCGCCCAGCGCTGGAGGCGGCAGGGGCTTGATGATCTGACCTGAAAGTGTCACGCTGGATGTCTCGATAGTTACCTAGACTTCGCATATCCACCGTTCGGTGGCCCTGTATCAGACCGTTTCGGATAAGTATCAGGAGGCAGGTATGCAGAGCGATATGGCGCGTCGTGTAACAGCAGAGCTTTTCGGTACGTTTTGGCTGACATTCGGGGGGTGTGGCGCCGCCGTGCTGGCGGCCGCGTTCCCCGCGGTGGGGATCGGTTTTCTGGGCGTGGCCTTGGCGTTTGGCCTGACTGTGCTGACGATGGCGTATGCGGTCGGGCACATCTCGGGCGGCCATTTCAATCCGGCAGTCACGCTGGGGTTATGGTCCGCCGGCCGATGCGCGAACAAGCATGTGGTTCCGTATATCCTGGCGCAGGTGGTGGGTGCGATCCTGGGTGCGGCGGTGCTTTGGGCGATCGCCTCGGGCAAGTCGGGCTGGGTTCCGGGTGGGTTCGCGGCGAACGGTTATGGCGATCTCAGTCCTGGCAAATACTCGTTGAGTGCGTGCCTGGTCACCGAACTGGTGATGAGCTTTTTCTTCCTGTTCATCATCGTCGGCACCACGTCCAAGGGGGCGGCGAGCGGCTTTGCGGGCATTCCGATCGGGCTGGCGCTGACGCTGATCCATCTTGTTTCTATTCCGGTGACCAATACCTCGGTCAATCCGGCGCGCAGCACGGGTCCGGCGTTGTTCGCCGGCAGCGAATATGTCGATCAGCTCTGGCTTTTCTGGGTGGCCCCGATCGTCGGTGCGATGGTTGCCGGTGCGTTGGCTCGATGGATGTACGAGCCGGACGTGCTGATCGAGACGGTTGTGGTGGAAGAGCGAGGGATAGCCTGACCTTGCCAGCCTGACCGCCTGGGAGCGATCATGGTCGGATCAACACGGGGGATCCGACCATGCGCTGGGTACGTTTCAGCAAGGACAATACGACGTCGTACGGCTCGCTGAACGGCGACGCGATCACGGAAATCAGCGGGGAGCCGTGGGGGAAGGCGACACCGACAGGACGCACCCTGGCGCTGTCGGAGGTGAAGCTGGAAGTGCCGGTGATCCCTCGCACGTTCTACTGCGCCGGCATCAACTACGCCGCCCATATCCGGGAGATGGCGCATAAGCGCGGTGTCGAGCCGGTGTTCCCGGAGAAAGCCGATATCGGCTATCGCGCCAACAATGCGCTGATCGCGCACAATGAGAACGTGGTGATCCCGCGGGACGCTCCGCCCAAGGTCAACTACGAGGGTGAGCTGGTGGTGATCATCGGCAAGCAGGTCAAACACCTGACCGAGGCCAACGCGATGTCCTGCGTGTTTGGCTACACCATCGGCAACGACGTCAGCGAGCGCACCTGGCAGCGCGGCGACCGGACGTTCTGGCGCGGCAAAAACACGGACACGTTCAAGCCGATGGGGCCGTGGATTGAGACCGATGTCGATCTGGATGCGATGGAAACCGTCGTCAGCGTCAACGGCAAGGAAGATTTGCGCTTCAAAACCAACGACATGATCTTTGGCATCGCGCATTACATCGCGGCGATGACCCAGTACCTGACACTGTACCCGGGCGATGTCATCTGGATGGGAACCGACGGAACCTCGCCCGATCTGGTGGATGGCGACGTTGTCGAAGTGGAACTGACCGGCATCGGCGTGTTGCGCAATCCGTTCGTGCGCGAGAAAGCCTGATGGGCAAGCTGACGGGCAAGGTCGCCATCGTTACGGGGGCCAGCCGCGGCATCGGGCAGCAGATCGCCGAGTTGTTCGCCTCGGAAGGGGCGAAGGTGGTCTGCGCGGCGCGGACGCTGAACGAAGGCGACCACCGGATGCTGGAGGGTTCGCTGTCGCGGACGGTCGCGCTGATCCGCGAGAAGGGCGGGGAGGCGACGGCGGTGACGGCCGACGTCTCGGCCGAAGCGGACTGTGTCGCGCTGGTCCAGGCGGGCCGGTCAGCCTATGGCCCGATCGATATTCTGGTGAACAACGCGGCGCTGAACTACTACGTGCCTACTGAAAGCTATCCGACCAGCCGTTGGGTGCGGTGTTTCGCGGTGAATGTGCATGCGCCGTTCATTCTGGCGAAAGAGGTGCTGACCGACATGATCCCTCGGCGATCCGGCGCGATCGTCAACATCAGTTCGGGGTCGGCGATCGGTCCTGGCCGGGGGCCGTACGACGACAAGGTGGCGCATGGCGGCGTGATGTATGGCGCGACCAAGGCGGCGCTGGAACGGTTTACTCAGGGGCTGGCGCAGGAAGTCGCGCAGTATGACGGGATCACTGTCGCGGCGGTGTCTCCGTCGCAGGTGGTGCCGACGCCGGGGACGATCCACTTCAAGCTGGTCGACGGTGTCGATGATCCGAGGGGCGAGCCGCCCATTCTGATGGCCCGAGCGGCGCTGCTGCTGGCGAGCGAGGGGGCGGCGAAGGTGAATGGACGGGTGACCTACAGCCAGCAGATATTGAAGGAATTCGGCTGGATCGAGGACGCGAAAGGCCGTGGCGTCACCATCCGTGGGTCTGGGTATTCGCTGGTCTGATCAAACGAAACGGGGCGGACATTGCTGCCCGCCCCGCTTTCAGCATCGTTTCGGTCGTGTCAGGAGACCAGGTGGCCGCCGCTGGCGCCCACAAAGCCGACCAGCGACAGGCTGCCGATGGTGTCGCCGAGGTGCATCGCCTGGCTGCCACTCGTGTTGTAGGCCATGGTCTGGATCGGTGCCGAGCCAGCCTGGAAGGCCGCCTGGCTGGTGAACACATAGGCGAACATGTCCGCACCGGCGGTTGTCGAGAAATGGCCGCCGGCGATCGGGGTGTTCGTCAGCACGTTCGTTGTCGCATCGGCGTAGATTTTTTCGCCAGACGTGACTGAGCCCTCAAAGTAGATGTTGGCGTTCGATGCGAACGGGTTGGCGTTGTTGCTGATCTCGATAAAGGCCATGGTGTTGCTGTTGGTGCCGGAGACCGTTGCCAGACCGTTCTGCACCTGCTTCAGCGAGACGGTGTTGCCGGGGGTGTAGGTGAATTCCAGCGTATCGGCCGTGCCGTACAGCTTGGTCAGGCTGCTGGTGGGCGTGGTGCCATTGACCGAGATGTCGCTATTGTTGCCGAGTACCTGGACCTCCTTGGTGTCGGAGGCGGTCACCGTCGTGTTGGCGGTGGTGGCGGCGGTCACGGTCACCGTATCGGCGGCGCCCAGAATGTTGCCTTGGGTTTGTGTCGCGGAGCCGGAGTCGCCGCACGATCCGCCGTTGCCGCCGTTGCCGCCGCTGCTGCCACCACCGCAGCCGTTGTTATTGCTGCTGCCGCCGCCACCGCATCCGTTGTTATCGTAGCCGCCACCATAGCCGTTGTTGCTGCTGCCGTAGCCGCTGCCGTAGCCGTTGTTGCCGCCGCCAAAACTCGAGCCACCGCAATTATTGTTCGTGTTCTGGTTTTCCGGCGTGCCGGCGCAGTCGGAGGAAGAGCCCTGCCAGCCGCAGGAATTGTAGCTGCTGCCAAAACCGCCGCCATAGCCATTGTAGCCGGTATCGCAGTAGCTGGATCCGTTGTAGCCGTAGCCGACGTTGCACGAACCGCCGCTGCCGTAGCCGGCGTTGTTGTCGCAGGATTTGACGCCGATGTTGTTGTAGTTGCTGGTGCCGCTGAGGCCGTTCTGGTTGAAGTTGCTGTAGCCGGTGCAGTTCGTGTCCCAGTTCAGGCTGGACGATCCGCAGTTGTTCGAACTGTCGGAAATCGACCAGGTAACACTGGAATTGTTCAGGCTGCAGCCGTTGGGGATTGTCAGCGGCACGCCGGTCAGGAAGACGCTGCCGGGGCTGCAGTTCGCCGGCAGTGTGGTTACCCAGCAATCGGTCGAGCTGTTATAGACCGTGGTCGCCGATTGGCAGGCGCTTGAGAAGGTGACGATCGAGTCCGGGCAATCCACGGTTATCGGATTGCGTCCGACGCCGCCGCCGCTGATCTCGCACGTGACGCCCTGGAACTTGTAGGTCGCGCCGTTGGCGCATGAGGTGGGATTGAAGGTGGAGGACAGCCAGGCGGTGCAGCCGCTGCTGAGGTTCGAGCCGCTGGCCGTGTGGCAGACCGAACCGGCGTTGCCCGGGGTGCAGGCAATCTGGTTGACCGTTTCGGTGTAGGTCAAGGACGTGCCGGCGGCGAGGGTGCCATTGAAGCCCTTCGTCACCAAGGTCGGGACGACGTAATCCGGGTTCGCCGCGGTCCCGATGTTGTCCTTGATGTTGATGTTGCTGAGCGGGGTGGAGCCGGTGTTGGTGACGGTAAAGGTGTAGGTCACCTGTCCGCACGAATTGACCACCATCGAACTGGGCTGTTTCAGCACGCTGAGGCCGCTGCTGGGTTTTTCCAGGCCCGCTTCGACGTTGTTGTCGACCTGTCCCGCGGTCAGGGTGATGGGCGAGGTCACGCCGGTCGTCTGGTTCGCGCTGCTGTTGACGGCAGCGTTGCTGTCGACACCTTGCGTGGTGAAGGTGTCGCCTGTTGGCGACAAGAACTTGACTTCATACACGCCGGCGTTCAGGCCGGTGAACTCATACCCGCCGCTGCTGTTGGTCGTGGTTGTCGCCAGGATCGAGCTTCCGGTTCCATTCAGCAGTTCAACCGTGACGCCGCCGACACCGGCTTCCCCGTTGTTCAGCAGGCCATCCTTGTTTGTGTCCATCCATACGATGTCACCGATCGCCCCGGTCGGGGGGGGCGGCGGGACGGTCAGCCCGGCATTGACGTTGTTATCGACTTCCCCGTTCGTGAGGGTGATCGCCCCTGTCAGGCCGGAACTGTTGGCGACGCTGTTGATTTCACCCGGGGTGGCGGGCGTGACATTCGGTGTCGTGAAGCTGTCACCGCTGGGCGCCACGAACTGCACTTCGTAGGTGACGTTCGTGGGCAGGCTGGTGAACGAATAATTGCCGGACGCGTTGGTTGTCGTGGTCGCGATGATCGTATCCGTCGTCGCGTTCAACAGATCGACCGTGACTCCGGCGACGCCTTGTTCGCCATTGTCGTCCAGGCCGTTGTTGTTGGTGTCCAGCCAGACGGTGTTGCCGAGCGAGGCGGTGCCGGTTCCGGCGGATCCGCCCGGGACGAGCCCAGCTTCGACGTTGTGATCGGCTTCGCCGGCGGTCAGGGTGATCTGGGCGGTGATGCCGGTGGTCTGGTTGGCGCTGCTGTTGACCGCGGCGTTGCCTCCGACGCCTTCGGTCGAGAAGCCATAGCCTGTGGGGGAGACGAATTTGACCTCGTAAATGCCGGCCGCCAGTCCGGTAAAGCTGTACAGACCGTTGGCATTCGTCGTCGTGGTCGCCAGCACGCTGGTGCCGGTGCTGTTCAGCAGGTCGACCGTTACGCCGGCGACACCCGGACCCGCGTCGAAGCCACTTTCCAGTCCGGTGTTGTTCAAGTCGGCGAAAACGATGTCGCCGATGGACGCGGTCGCCGGCGCGGCGATTGTGCCGAAGCTCTGCTGAAACGCACTGATGACCACCGAGGACGCACTGGTGCCGGTCGAGCCGATCGACATCGTCAGCGTGACCTGCACGTTGACCGTCTGCTCCGGCGTGCTGAGTGTGATCGTGGGCAGGTTCGTTGCGCCCATGGTGTAGCTATCGGTCCCGAGCAGGGTGCCCGACGTGCTATAGATGTTTTCAACGGCGGTGAGACTGACACCCGGGCCTGAAAATACGTCGGCGGTGTAGAGTTGACCAACCGTATCGATCAGCGTCGAGGCGGATGTGCTGCTGACCGTGTAGTCGAAGTTCACAACCTCCGACGAATTGGCGCCATAGACGCCCGCGTTGACCGCACCCCAGGTCAGCGCTGTGCCGAATGGTGTTACCCCGACGCCCGCTATGCCTGGAAAGGTGGTGAACGACGCCACGGAGCCGGCGTCGGTCTCGGTAATATCGATGTTGGTGAACGACAAGGCATTGTAGGCGATTGGATTTAGCGTAAGGATGGACATGTTTCATCGTCCCCGTAAGAGGTTCGAAATCTTAAGAAACTGGAAGACTGGATCAGGCTAGCTGAGCCTACGTGTCTTCCGGCGAACAAAACCGAGCCCGGCGACGCCAACCGCGAGAAGGCTCGCGGATAGTGGCTCGGGCACGGTTGTGAAACTGACTGTGGCGGTCGACATCGTCAGACTGCCGGTTGTGATCGAGGCTCCATTCGTTTCGATATCAGTGCTTAGCACACTCTCGGAACTGACCGGCGTGAAGGCGACCGATTGCAGTGTTGGTGAAGTGGCAAGACTTGTTTTGGCGCCCGGACCACTTGGATTGCTGATCGTGCCTTCAGTGACGGTCATTTTGTTGGCAAAAGCCGAATTGCCCGCACTCTCCGATCCACTGACATTGACCGAGGTGGCATCGATCGATTTGCCGGCATAGGTAGCTGTTATCGATCCGAAGGAGAGATCGGAAATCTGACCCGCTCCGACGGTTTCCAACGGTTCGGCGGTGGATCCTGAAAACGACGAAAACACCAGCGACAGCGTGCTGCCGGAAATGGAGGGCGTCACCTCATCCGTGCCTGAACACGCGCTGGCGGTCCCGCCGGCGGGGAGAACGTCGCAATTGCTGAGCGTAATGGACCACGACCCGTCGGTTATCGTTGTCGTGGATTGTAACACAGTCGCGCCGGCCGTCTGAGCCTTCGCGGGGATCGCGATGGTCAGCACAATGGCAGCAGCCCCGACGGCTAACTTCAACTGTCTGTTCACACCAAACTCCGCCCCAAGATGGTCTCAAGGCGACACAATTAACGCATCGCCACAATGATTAGATCGCAACATATCAATAGAAAGATGATATGTAAATTGTCTATGTGATTTTCTAATTCTTTGGATGAATCTGTCCAAATTATGGTATGACAGAGACGGAGCGTTGAAAGTGTTCTGTAACTATTGTAATCTAATGAGATTTTGCATTCGCGGGTGTGTCTCGCCCGCTTGTGCCTGTCACGCCGTAATCCTTCACGGTGACGGCGGCACGTGCCTTGCGCGAAATTTCCGCATCGGCCTGTCGTGTCAGTGACGCGACGATCTGTTCTCGCACCGAGTCCAACGGGGGTGCCGGCGTTTGCTGCCGGCCCTCGACCTGGATAACAAACCAGAGTCCGTTGCTTCGCACGGGGTACGCCGTTGTCTGGCCCGGCGACAGTGCGAACGCGACCGCACCGATCTCGGGCGTCAGGAGGTCGCGCCTGGTATAGTTGATCTCGCCACCGTCGAGGTTGGATGGGTCCCGGCTTTCGTCACGCGCGAGCTTGGCGAAATCGGCGCCGTTCCGCAGTGCGGTCAGCACATCGTTCGCGGCCGACTCGGTGGTGGTGGCGATAACGCGGAACCGTACTTCATCCGGGCCCGGCTTGCCGGCGAATATGGCGTCGTATCGATCCTTGATCGCTTTTTCGGTGATCAGTTCCGGCAGGATGCGCTGGACCATCGCCCCGGCCAGTGCGTGATCGGTTGCTTCGCCGATGTGCCGTTGTGCCACCGCGTCCTTGTCGACACCCAACTCCCTCGCCTTTATCGCCAGGGCTCGTTGTTGGATCAGATCGTCCAGCGCGGCCTTGTAGACGACAGTCTCGGGCAGCGCGGCCAGTTGGGGCGGGAGGTCGCGTAGACGGTCCGCCACCATGCCGAGGGTAATGGGTGTCCCGTTCACATCCGCCACGATCGTGCCGGACGATTTGTCGAACTGATCGGCGAGTTGGACCAGGCTGTTGACGGCGGGAACCGGTGGTTGTGCTTCCGGTTTGCCAGAGGGGGTGGCAGAGGGCGGGCCGGACAGCACGGTTTGGGCGAATGCGGCGGAGCGCATTGGAGTTGTCAGTGCCGAGGCGCACATCAAGGCAACTGCGATTCGCCACGGCGTGTGTCGGTGGGGCGGGCGAAGAATGGGACCACGCGATTCGACGCGAACGGGCATCGGTAAACATCCCCGATTGGCTAGATTCCAGGTTTATTAGGCGCGGAATGTTCGTTGAAGGCGGTTTGCACCGCCGATGGGCGGAATCGCTAGGCCGCGATGCGTTTCTGCCGCGTCGAACGCTTCGACCGGCGGTGGACGACGACTAAACCGGTCAAGGCGGTTCCGAACAGCGCGATCGAAGCGGGTTCCGGGGCCTGGTAGGTGACGCTGGTCAGCGTGATCAGACCCTGGTTTCCGGCGGACAACTCCGTGCTGACTTTCAGATCGATGCCCAAATATAACGACGGGCTGCTTGTCGCTGTGTTGAAGGCGGCGAAACTTGCTGTATCGGTCAGATTGGTGAGATTGGTCGTTAAATTAAAGTTGGGGTTTGTCAAGTTCGAACTGACTGCGGCGCTGACTTCACCGGCTGCCGCGCTGTTGCCGCTGTTGCCGCTGCCAGCAAGCGTGTCGGTGAAGGATGTCAAGGCAATGCCCGGCGTGCTGGAGGTGATTGTTAAATCGAACGTTATGTCACTGACGGTCTGCGCCCCCGTGCCAGCGAGGCTGAGCAAATTCGCGCCTGGCGTGGAATCAAGCACTTCCATGGTGGTCGAGCGGCCTGTGCCGGACGTTTCGAGTTCGGCACCCGTTGGCCCGCAACTACTTTGTGACACGCCTGACAACGCATAGGCGCAGTTCGAAATCGTGTAGGTCAATCCGTTGGCTGTTGTAAGGGAATTGCCATTCGCCAATGCGACGGTCGTCTGAGCCGACGCGCCATGGCTCACGCCAATCGCGGCCAGGACCGCCAAGCTTAGGACCTGATATTTCCAGCTCGATCTCAAAGGTCAGCCCTCAACTGCAGCCCGCACGCCTTTTAGGGCGAAATCACCGCGAGACGATGATGTATCATAATTAAATTGCGACGTAAATAGACGCGCATGTATCTTTTATAATAAAATTACGTAAAAATAGATCGCTTATCGAATCGTGAGACTGGCAACGTCAGTTGGCGCCGCCGCTCGAGACCTCTTTTCCGTTAATGCTGTATTCCCGCACTGTTGCGTCTGCCAGCGCCTTGGTCACCACGTCACCCACGCCCTCACGCAGCATCTCTTGTATCAGTCGGCCCCTTACTTCCGCGAAAGTCGGCGTGCCGACGCGCTTCCGGTCCTCGACCTTGACGATGAACCAGGACCCGGCGCTGTGTACCGGATAGGGTGCGAACTGACTTGGTTGCAGGGAGAAGGCGACCGCGCCTACCTCCGGGTTCAATCCATCCAACCGCGCGTAGCCCAGATCGCCGCCCACGGACGCCGTGGTATCCAGGCTCGACTTCTTGGCCAGCGTCGCGAAATCGGTCCCTGCTTTCAGTTCGGCGATCAGCGCCGTCGCCGCGTCCTCGGTCGGGACCATGATGACCCGGACATGCACTTCCTCCGGTCCGGGCTTGCCGGCGATTTCCTTGTTATAACGGTCCAGCAGCTTCTGCTCGGTGATCGTGCGCGAAATCTCCTGATGCAGCAGGGCATCCGCCATCACCTGGTCGCCCGCGGCCTTGACCTTGCGCCGGACGGCCGGATCCTCATCCAACGCCTGCTGTTGTGCCCGGATGACGAGGGCCTGCTGACGTACAAGCTTCGCCAGCACGCTTGGGTATAGTTCGGCGAACGGCAGCGCGGACACGCTTGCGGGCAATTCCTTGATGGCGTCCCCTACGTCGCCCAGGGTCACCGTGCGTCCGTCAACCTCTGCCACCACCGTGCCGGCGCTTTTTTCCGCCGCGTGGGTCGTGTCGTATACCGGCGTCTGGGTGTCGAAGATCGGCTTCTTCAGGTCGCCCGGGGCCAAGGGGGATGGATCCGGGGCCGGGGCGAGTTGCGCCTGGACCGCAGTGCCGCCCACCACCGAGCCGATAAACGGGATTAGCGCCAAAAGCAGCCATCGCTTGCGTGGAGACATATCTATCCATTTGAAATCATTGACCTGCCGCCGTCCATAGCACAGTCCGGCCCGGCAACGCGACAACACTGTTCCGCGGCAAGGATTATCCCTGCCGCCGGGCGTTCGGTTGCTGGAGGCTACGGCGACTCGAGGTGGGCTATCCCTGGGCGCGACGAAAAAAGCGACGCCGGGCGGCGGTCAAACCGATAAGACCGGTCGCGAACAGGGCTACCGAGGCAGGCTCCGGCACCGGCTCGAAAAGCAGCGCCACGTTGGTAAGCGTCAGCGTGTCGCCGGCCGTTCCGCTGCCGGTACTATCAAGTAGCTGGTCGTCGAACGAGAATGAGCTGAGCGAATTGGTGAAATTCACTGTGGTCGAGGGTGTGGACAGATTTGATGTCGCCGATGTGGGGCTGACATTGGTCAGGGGGTTGCCGAAGGAACTGAGCGTGGATGAAACCAGACTTTTGTCGGAGGTGTCGGTTGATACCGCCAGTGAACCGTTTACTATATTCGTAACGGATGAAATACCGTTACTTCCTGCTATCTGACCGACAGTAATACCCAGGGTATTCCCATCCTGCGCGCCGCGCGCGGCGCCGCTGAAAATGGCTGAAGCGGGCGGATCACCTTCAATCTCGATCTCTGATCCGTTATCGTTCGCAATCCCGAGCAAAGCGAGGCCACCACATGCGGAGGTGCAGGAAAAGCTGAACGTTGCATCATCAAATTCATAGGTGGTGCCGGCGACGATCTGTGTGGCGGTCGAGGTGGACAGCGGAACGGTCTGGGCGCCTGCAGGTCCAGCCACGCCGAGTATCGCGAGCAGCACTAATCCCGAGCTGGCGAACTTCCAAACGTTTGTCATATGTCCCCGCAAACCCGGATCAACCCATGTCCGCCCGTCCATCGGCGTGCAAAAGAATGGCAGAGCCACTCACTGATGTAAAGTCCAACGATTGTGACTAAAAGCCAATTTATAAAATTTCTGTATTTCTCCGGCATGAAACCAATTTGCAACCTTTGCTGTATGATAGATTTGTTACCTGCGGAACATTCGCCGATATTGGTCTGAAATCGATATGATAAACCGCAAGGTGTCGGCTGATGCGGCGGTCAGGCCTGGACCGCCACCGTCCGCCCTTGAACGGCCGACGCGGCCACGGCCTCAAACACGGCCACGCCGTGCATGATCTGCCGCAACGGTGTCGGGAATGGCTGTCCGCCCGCGATGCTGGCCGCGAATGCCTCCAATTCGGCCGTCAGCATGTTGAAGCCGGTGGTTTCGGTCACTTCCGGCGTGCCGGCGCTGAAGTGCCCGCTGTCCCCCACCGGGACCAGCCGGAACGTCGTCATCTGATGCCCTAGCACCTCGGCGAAACCCTTGGTGCCGTAGACCGCCATCCGGTAGTGCGGCGTCGCGGCGGTCGAGCAGAAGATGTGCCCGGATGCACCGTTTTCGAAGCGCAGCAAGACATCCGTGGTGTCGTCGGCCAGCGGCGCGGCGCGTCTGGCGACCTCGGCGTAAACCTGGCGAACCGAACCGAACAGGTCGATCATGCCGTCAACCAGATGCACGCCGATCGCAGTCATCGCCCCCGCCGGGGCTTCGTCCGGCCGAACGCGCCAGGCATCGGCTTCCATCGCGATGCCGTGAAGGGCCGTCTGCTCGGCGCTGATCGTCACCAGGGTACCCAAGCGACCGCTGGTCACGGCGTCCCGCAGCAAGCCCATCGAGGGGTGGAAGCGCCGGTTGAACCCGACCGCCAGCACGACGCCTGCCTTGTCCGCCGCCGCCTTTGCCTGGATGGCTGTGGCGAGCGACAGGCTGAACGGCTTTTCCACGAAGACATGCTTGCCGGCACCGGCGGCGCGAATCACCTGTTCGGGGTGCTGGGTATGCGGCGTCGCGAACACGACGGCGTCGATGTCCCTGTCGGCCAGGATGGCGTCCAGCGAGTCGACCCAGCACAGGCCGGCATTCGTGCAGAAGCCGGCGGCCGTCGTTCGGGTGCGCGTATTGGCGGTCGTGAACCGAATCGCCTCACTGGTGCGCACGCAGTTGACCAGGTTCTGGCCCCACCGGCCGAGTCCGACGATCGCCGCGCGTATCATTTGTTTCCCCCGTCGATTTCGTCCAGCAATGCGGCAACGAAGTCCCGCATTGTCCGGGTTCGCGCGTCGGCCAGTGCCTGACCTGCTTTGGTCTGGAAATTTCCCGCAACCCTGAACAGTTTCGCACCGAAGTGGTCTAATGCGAAGTGCCGATCGTCCAGGTCCCGGTGGACCGCTTGCGGATCGTCGGGGTTGTAAAGACCCGATCCCATCCGGCCGGCCACGTAGAAGCAACGGGCGATGCCGATCGCACCGATCGCGTCCAGCCGGTCGGCGTCCTGCACGATGCGGGCCTCCACTGTTTCCGGGGCGATGCCGGCGGAGAAACTATGGGCCTCGATCGCATGTGCCGCGGCGTCGATCCGTTCGGTGTCCCAGCCCATGTCCGCCAGGACGACACGAGCGCGGGCGGCCGCCAGCCGGGACGCCATCGCGCGTTGCGGCGAATTCTTTTCCACGGCCACGCAGTCGTGCAGAATGACCGCCGCCGTCAGCACGGTCCGGTCGCACCCGGACTCCTGTTCGGCAATGGATGCCGCGTTCTGCCAGACGCGCAGCAGGTGGGACCGGTCGTGCGACCCGTCGTCGCCTTCGGTGCCGAGGACGGCCAGCAAGCGTTCCGCTAATTCCGCCTGATCCCCGAAAATTGCCGCAATCGCACCCATACATCCGTTCCCGCCCGTCAAGGAGACGCACCATGCCGACCCGCCGCCGCATCCTGCAAGCCGCTGCCGTGTTGGCCTTGCCTTCGGTGGCGCGAGGCCAAGGGGCACACGTGCTGAAGGTGGTGCCGCAGGCGGATCTGGCGGTGCTCGATCCGGTATGGACGACGTCCTACCAGACCCGCGATCACGGATTCCTGGTGTTCGATACGTTGTTCGGGTTGGATTCGAACTTTCGGGCGTCACCGCAGATGGCGGATGGGGTGGTGACCGAAGCGGACGGCAAAACCTGGCGGATCACCCTGCGCGACGGACTGACGTTTCATGACGGCAGCAAGGTCCTGGCCCGCGACGCCGCTGCCTCGATCCGGCGCTGGGGCGCCAGGGATGGGTTCGGGCAATCGCTGCTGGCGGCGTGCGACGAGATCGCGGCGCCGGACGACAAGACGATCGTGTTCCGCCTGAAGCGGCCGTTTCCGCTGCTGCCGGATGCGCTGGCCAAGGCGTCGCCGAGCATGTGTCCGATCATGCCGGAACGTCTGGCTCGCATTGATCCGTTCACTCAAGTAACGGAAATGGTCGGCAGCGGGCCATACCGCTACAAAGCGGACGAACGGGTGGCGGGCGATCGCGTGGTCTATGAGCGCAACGACGCCTATGTGCCCCGTTCGGATGGGACGTCAGACGGCACCGCGGGGCCCAAGGTCGCGCATTTCGACCGGGTCGAGTGGCATATCATCCCGGATTCCGCGACCGTCGCGGCGGCGATGCAGCAGCAGGAGATCGACTGGTGGCTGATCCCCGACGCCGATCTGTTGCCGCTGCTGCACCGGCAGACCCATACCACGGTGGAAACGGTCTGGCCGACGGGGTTCATCGCGACGATGCGCTTCAACCAATTGATCCCACCGTTCGATAATCCGGCGATCCGCCGTGCCATCATCGGGGCGGTGTCGCAGCCGGACTACATGATTGGCATGGTCGGCACCGATCCGGCGCTATGGCGCGACCAGGTCGGATATTTTTGTCCGAACACGCCGATGGCGAGCAGCGCGGGGATGGAGGCGCTGACCAGCCGGCGCGATCTGGGCGCGGTTCGGAAGGCGCTGGCCGACGCCGGCTACAAAGGCGAGACCGTGGTGGTGCTGACGCCGACCGACATCGCCTCGGCCAAGGCGCTGGCGGAGATCACGGCGGATATGCTGCGCA
Source organism: Acidisphaera sp. S103 (assembly GCF_009765975.1). Classification (GTDB taxonomy): domain Bacteria; phylum Pseudomonadota; class Alphaproteobacteria; order Acetobacterales; family Acetobacteraceae; genus Rhodopila. The sequence goes on from NZ_LMUJ01000051.1 coordinate 192,474, forward strand.
AGCTGGGCATGACGGTCGAGGCGCCGGCGACGGACTGGGCGACGCTGGTGCAGCGGCGGGTGAAGACCGATCCTGTGGAGAAGGGCGGGTGGAGCATCTATCACACAAGCTGGGCCGGTCTGGACATGATCAATCCCGCCGGCCACCCGTTCCTGCGCGGCAACGGTCGCGCCGCCGGTCCGGGATGGCCCAGCAGTTCGGCCATCGAGGCCCTGCGCGACGAATGGTTCACCGCGCCCGACCTGGCCGCGCAGCAATCCGTCGCGCGCCGGATACAGCTTCAGGCGTTCACGGACGTTCCTTACATTCCACTGGGGCAGTATTTCGCGCCCACCGCGTACCAGTCGAATTTGACTGGCATCCTGAAGGGGAATCCGGTGTTCTGGAACGTGCGGCGGACGTGACCGGGCGATTGGCCTCCGATCAGTTCGTCGCGGCGATCGCCTCATTGATGCGGGCCTGGATGTCGGGGGAAATCTTCATCTCCAGCGCTACCTTTGTCTGGTCGGCCATCATCAGCTTGCGCACCGCCTCCAGTTCTTCGGGCGGAACGTAGGCGAGCTTGACCCCCTTGGCCTTGAGTTCCTGTTCTGCCCGCTGCTGGTCGGTCGCCAGGTTCGTCCGGTAGATGCCGATGTTTGCCGCCCATAGATCGGTGACCAGGGTCTTCATCGCCGGGCTCAGCGTATTCCAGAACGAATCGCTGATCATCGGGATGTAATCGCCCATGGTCTGGTGGTCGATCAGCCCGTAGCGCAGCCCGGCATCCCACAGTTTGGCGCTGGCGCAGCTTTCGTTGGTGCTTTGCAGGGCGTCGAACGTTCCCTGCGACAGGGCCAGCGGCACATCCGGCCATGCCGTCATGTTCGGGACCGCGCCGAAGAACCGTGCCCGCCACGGCTGTGCGAACCCGCCGGAGTTGCGGATCTTCAGGCCTTTCAAATCCGCCAGCGTGGTCAGTGGCTTACGGGTGCCGTACCAGTTGGTGTATCCCAGGTCGATCCATCGTCCGGGGATCATGACCCGCAGCTTTTTACTGACCTGAGCGTTCACGAGATCACCGGGGATGCCGTCGATGGCGCGGTGTGTGGTCTCGACTGGTTGGCCGTAGAAGATGGGCAGTTGGGCGAAATCGGCCTCCGGCACGTAGGCGGACACCAGCCAGGTGCCGGGCGCGGCCATCTCGACCTGCCCGAGCACCATGGCCTTGATGACGTCCCGATCGGCGAAGAGCTGGCCGCTGTCGAAAAGCTTCGGCGCGATCTCGCCCTGCGAAGCGGCTTCCAGCTTCTTCAGGAAGTCGGCGATCGACCGGGTGCGGCCATGGGTGGACGTGGTATCGACCGACACCCGCATCTGGATCGGATTGGCCCGCGCCGTCCGGATGAACGGCGCGGCAAGCGCCGAACCCAGAAGGATCCGGCGCCCAACCATTGTGCTCATGCCCGGCTGGTCGAAGCGGGGGCGGTGAGGTCGCGTGCGTTGATCGACTGGATCGCCGACAGACGCTTGAACAACACATCCGCCGGGATCGGTGAATCGCCCGCATCCAGGCAATCGGCGAATTTCTCGAAGATCTGCTGGTCGGTCAGCGGCCGTGACGGATGGCCGGTGGCTCGTGCGACCGGCTGACCTTCGAGGGTGCGGCCATTGGCCAGTTTCACCGAGACCTGGTCGTGCGGGGCCGCGCCGGGCAGTTCAGGATCGTAGGCGGAGGTTGTGACGACCTCCACCTTCTTCATCAGCGCCTGGATGTCGGGGCGCTGGACGAAATCGTCGGTCAGTTCCCGCAGGCCGACGCGCTGGGCGACGATGCCGCTGGCCATGCAGAACTCGATGCTGAACTTCGCGGCCAGGCCGGTGTCGGGCTGATGATTGCGCAGCACGGTGGCGAAATAGTCGCTGATGTTGACGGTGATCTTCTCGACGTCATCGACTTTGATCGGGCTGGCCTTGACCAGATCCAGGATGCCGTCGATGGCTCGGTGGGTGCAGTAGCAGGTGGGGTATTTCTTGATGCCCAGGCCCTGGGTCAGGATCGCCCATTCGGTGCCGGCCTTGCTGTCGCTGGCGCGATCCTCTGTGCCGGTAGGGGAGATCGCGTGCAGGAACCCCTGCGGATGCTCCAGCGCGTCGGTGTTGGCGGTGAAGCCGGCTTCCGCGAGACGTGCCGCCATAATGCCGGCGTGGGCGGCTTTGCCGGCGTGGAAGGGCTTGGTCATCGTGCCGAAATTCGACATCAGTCCGGCGGACTGGGAGGCACCCAGGGCGATGGCGATGGCGGATTTCTCGGCGTCGAGCTTCCGCAGTTTGGCGCAGGCCGCGGCGGCGCCGACCGCGCCGTACAGGCCGGTGGGGTGCCAGCCCTTCTGATGCAGCAGGCCGCTATCGCGGCGGAACAGTTCGGCCCAGGTCTCGTATCCCGCCACGTAGGCGGTGATCATGTCGGCGCCCGACGATCCCAGATGTTCGGCTTCGGCCAGGATCGCTGGCACCAGGACGGTGCTGGGATGGCCACGCAGGGCCACGTCGTCGTAGTCCAGCGCATGGGCGGCGGTGCCGTTGATCCAGGCGGCTTCCGGGGCAGGGGCCTTGCGGTCGCCGAACGTCAGGGTGGCGGGGCCGTCTCCGGGGGCGAGGGTTTCGGTCATGATCCGCACGCTGTCTTCGTTGCGGCCGGCGATCATGGTACCGATGGTGTCGATGAAACCCATGCGGGCGATACGTGCGGCTTCTTCCGGCAGGCGATTGGGTGACAAATCGGCGACGAACTGGCCCACCGATCGGGTCAGCGGCAATGATGTCGACGTCATGGACGGTTCCTCCGGGTTCGGACGGCAGCTTCAGGCAGGCTGTCGGGGCGCCCGATATTCCCCCGATCGGCCGGAACGTCAACCGGCACGCCGGAGGTGACGGGCGATCACCTCAAGGCGACGTGACCATTGCGAAAAGTGCCGCCGGACCCATTTTGTCGAAGGGAAACCGCGTGGCTGGAGAAATCCCGTGGGGCCCTCTGACAGACAAGCGCCATCACTGAAAAACGGGAGGTTGTATGCTTCGACGTTCATTGGCTCTCGCCAGCATCGCTGTGCTCATCGCCGGGACCGCTTCGGCGGCAACCCAGAAATTCACCGCGACACTCACGGCCCAGGCGGAGGTGCCGCCCACCAACTCCACCGGGTCGGGGACGGCGACGGTGTCGCTGGATACCACGACGCATGAGATCACCTACGACGTGACCTTCAGTGGCTTCGCCAGCGCGGTCGCCGCGGCGCATATCCACGGGCCCGCCGCGGCCGGCAAGAACGCGGGCGTCGTCGTGCCGCTGGGTAATAGCCCGACCAGCCCGATCCATGGCACTGCCAAGCTGACCGCCGAACAGCAGCAGCAACTGGTGGCTGGCGAGTACTATGTGAACGTGCACACCAAGAACCACCCCGGCGGGGCCATTCGAGGTCAGTTGGCGGCGGCGCAATAGGCCGGACGCGTTCGAGGTGGCGGCCATGAGTCCGGCCGTCACCGACAGCGTGAGGCGACCCGACGCGTGGCCGATGGGTCAATCGTCCGTTGAAGCAGCCTGCAGCAGCGCGACGATCATGGTGTTGACCGGCGTCGCGATACTGTGCCGGCGGCCAAGGCGCGCGACCGCGCCGTTGCGGGCATCGATCTCGATCCGCCGTCCCGCCAACCGATCGGCGTGCAGGGAGTTGATCGCGTCCGCCGGTCCGTCCCGGTAGCGCTGCACCACCGTTTCCACCCAATCGTCGTCCAGGATCGCACCCTCCGCTCGGCCCACGGCGATGCACTCCCGCACCAACGATCGCATGATGTCCGCGATCGGTTCCCGCGCGGCGATGCCGGCGGGCTTCAGTACCAGCGCCGACACGGCGCCCGCACAGTTCAGCGCGAGCTTGCGCCAGGCATGCGAACGAAAATCCGGGGTTGTCGTGACTGTCAGGCCGGCGCTGTCGAACAATCCCATGAACGCCTGACCGTTGGCATCGTCCGGGACCGTCAGCAGGCCGTCGCGGCGTTGCCGGACGCGGCCAGGTGCGGCGCGTTCCGCCGGCAGATCGATCACCACGGGGACGAGCGCGGATACCGGGACGACGGAGCAAAACCGCTCTATGTGCTCGACGCCGTTTTGCAGCACCGCGATGCGTGTTCCTGGCCTGCTGAGTCGCGGCAGCCAAAGCGCCGTGGCGGCGACGTCGTACGCTTTTGTGGCGATCAGGACCCAATCGACCGGGTTGGCCTGTTCAGGTGAAATCAGCACCTTGGGTGTCGCGGTGATCAGGCCGTGCGGGGTGTCGATCACCAGGCAGTCGAACGGTGTCCGAACGCAGACTGTCACTGTGTTGGCCGGATTTTGCGCAAGCCAGGCGGCGACTGTTCCGCCGATCGCACCCGGGCCGATTACCGCGATAGTGGGCATCTTCTATGACGGTATCTGGGTGCGATCGGCACGGAACCTCCTAGCCCTTTGCCGTCGAGCGCTGAATGGCGTCGACGATCAGCGCCTTTGCCTCGGCGGCGTCACCCCAGCCGTCGACCTTGACCCATTTGCCGGGTTCCAGGTCCTTGTAGTGCTCGAAAAAATGCTGGATCTGTTCCAGCGTAATCGCCGGCAGGTCGGTGTAGTTGTGCACGTTCTTGTAGCGTTGGGTCAGCTTCGGCGACGGCACGGCGATGATCTTTTCGTCTCCACCGCTTTCGTCCGTCATTTTCAGAACACCGACGGGGCGGACGTTGATCACCGCGCCCGGCACGATCGGGCGGGTGTTGGCCACCAGCACGTCGATCGGGTCGCCGTCATCCGATAACGTGTGCGGCACGAAGCCATAGTTTCCGGGATACCGCATCGGCGTGTAGAGGAAGCGATCCACCACCAGCGTGCCGGCTTCCTTGTCCATCTCGTACTTGATGGGTTCGCCGCCGATGGCGACTTCGATGATGACGTTGACGTCCTCCGGCGGGTTCTTGCCGATGGCGATGGCATCGATGCGCATGCGTGTTCTCTCCTTCGATCGTGTCGCCGGCCTGGCAGGGCAGGCGGCAGGGATTCGGCCAGGCGCACGTCTGGGCGACGCGACGCACAAAGCACGTCTTGGCGACGCGACGCCACAAAGATAGCAGATGTGTGGGCCGCGATCAGCTTTGCTTGAAACGCCAGCCCATGGCGTCCAGCCGCTGACGCGAGGCGACCAGGTCGGGCAGCGTGTTTTGGCTGATCGCCTCGATCACCACGCCCTGTGTGTAGCCGATATCCGTCAGGGCATCTCGGATCGCGCTGAAGTCGATGGCGCCGGTGCCGATGGGATCGTGGCGCCACTGACCGGGCGGGGCGTCCGACAGGTGAACCAGCTTGATGCGTTCGGCCAGCGTGCGGATGCCCCGCGCCGGGTCTTCGCCGATCGCGGCGGCGTTGGTCACGTCGTAGAGGACATCGACGTTGCCGTAGTCCTCCGCGTCCAGGAACGCCTTGGCCGCCGGGGCGTCGGACAGCAGCATGCCGGGAATGTTCTCCAGCAGCAGGCGGACGCCGCGCGGTTGCGCGGCCTTGGCGAGGTGTTCGAGCGCGCCGCGGTAGATGCCCAACAGCCGGTCGTCCGGTGGTGGCAGCAGCCCGTGCTTGCGGCCGGAATTGATCGTCAGCCAGCGTGCGCCAAGTTCCGATGCCACATCGAGGACCTTGAGGTAGGCGGAGACCGAGAAATCCACCACCGCCGCGTTCACGCTCGCCAAATTCGTCTCGCTGCTGGGTAGATCGACCGCCAGGATCGAGCCGCCGATCCGGTCCACGGTGCGCCGCATGGCGGCCAGCATGGTGCGATCCGAGGCCCAGGGATCGAGATGGGGTGAGCCGGCGAGATACTGGAAATCCCGAAACCCTGCCGCCGCGAGATCTTCGGTCGCCTGCGCCGCGTTGCGGTCCCAGATAAAACCGAACGTGTGGACTCCTAGAAATTCCATTTGTGCCCTTGTCGTCTATCGCGGGCCGTGTTTCGCCTGAATGACGAGGCGGTTCAAGTCGTTCGGGCGATGCTGCCGGCGGTTTCGTCCCAGCGCCACTGTCCATCCGCCAGGATATTGCCGACCCAGCGTTCGGGCGGCCGCAGCGACAGGTAGTCGATCCGTTCGGCAACCACCTGCCGTCCGGTGTCGGTGATCGTCGCTATGCGGGGGAACGGTTTTTCGCCGGGTTCTATCGTCAGCGCCGGCGGGTTGGTGCGCGCCATCGCCTCGACGGTGCCCAGAAGTCCGATATCGCCCATGAACACCAGCGGTTCCCGCCCGTTCACCATGGCGGCGAGGATTCGCCCGATGGGCGTTGGGCTCTCGGTCAGGATATCCAACACAAGGCGTTGGGTGAGCGACAAGCCGTCCGCGACGCCGGGCAGTTCCCGCAAATGCCGCCAGAGCGCCGGCGCGGCGATCGGGAGGGCGGGCGTGGCGGTCTCGGCGATTGCCTGTAATCCGGTTGGGTCGGGTTGGCGCAGTGCCGCCCAGATTGCCTGTCCGAGCGCGATCTGTTCGGGGGTGACGGATTTGCGGGCTGGCCAGAGGGCTGCCAGCGCCGTCGGTCCCAATTGGCCCAGGCCATTGAAGCGCGGGATGTCCGGGTGCCGGTCGATGCAGATCAATTCCAGGCATTCCGGCAGTGGGCCCTCGGCGAGCCGCGACAGGCAGCGGGCGAGGATGAGTTGGTCGTAGGAGTCATGCTCGAACCACAACACAACCCGCTGGTACTGGTGCGCCGAGGACAGGCGCTGTTCGGCCTGCCGCAGGCCGGCGAGGCATTGGGCTTCGGAGAAACCCATCAGTTGTCCAGGACCGGCGGCCAGTATGCGCGCGCGGGCCGCGACCAGGTCGGGGATTCCGGGCAGCGGGCCGTCGTGGACCGGATCCGAATATTCCAGGAACTCGCCGCCGAACCCAGCCGAACGCAACGTGTCGCGGATGTCGGACCCGCAACGGATATGCAGCGTCGGACGATCGTCATCGATCATGCCAGCATTTCCTGCAGCCGCGATGAGACGACGGACAGAACGCTGGCCCAGTCGCCACGTTCCGGCTGCCGCAGCAGCCACATCGATGGATACCACGGGCTGTCGTCGCGTTCCATCAGCCAGCGCCAGTCCGCCAGATGGGCCAGCAGCAGCCAGACCGGCCGATTCAGGGCGCCGGCCAGGTGGGCAATGGACGTATCGACGGATATCACCACGTCCATCAGCGAAACCAGGGCGCCGGCATCGCCGAAATCCTGTGGAATATCGGCGTGGTTCCGCACGTAGGGACGGTCTTGCAGGCCGGTTCGATCTGGCGCGCGGAGTCCGGTTTGGAGGACGTGGAACTCGATGTCCGGCCGATCGGTCAGCAGCGTCGCAAAGACGTCGAACGGGATGCTGCGGCGGGCGTCGTCGCGGTGCCTGGGGTTGCCCGACCAGGCGATCCCTACGCGCAAACCTCGCCGCGGACCCAGCGTGTTGCGCCAGCGTGCCATTCGGTCCTCGGGGACCGTCAGATAGGGGACAGCGGCGGGAATGCTGTCCAGGTCTGTGCCAAACACACGCGGCAGACTCAGCAACGAACAATGCACGTCGAACGGCGGCGGTGTCGTTGCGGTGTCGATCAGCCTGGCCACGCCTGGAAGTTTCGTCAGCAACGGGATTATCTCGGCGTAGGCCTGCAATATCACCCGGCCGCCGCGCGCTGCCACCAGGGGGGCATAGCGGGCGAATTGCAGCGCATCGCCCAGGCCCTGTTCGGCGTGCAGCAGGATGGCGCGCCCGTTGAGCGGCTCGCCTTCCCAGTTCGGCTGGGCGAAGGCACGCCACAGATGCCGATTGGCTCGGGTGCGAAACCGAGCTTCGTATTTGCGCCAGCCCTCGTGGAATTGGCCGTAGCGGAGCAGCCACATGGCGTCGGTTTCCTGCGCCTCCGGCAGGTCGGGACGCAGGGTCAGGGAGCGGCTGAGGCAGGCAAGGGCCTCGGCGTCGCGTCCCAGGACGAACAAGGCGGCGGCCAGGTCGTTGAACGCCTCGGCGCGGGTCGGATCCATGCGGGTGGCGGTGGTCAGAGCAATCGCGGCTTCGGCGCAGTCTCCCGCCAGGAACTGGCAATTGCCCAGGGCGTATAGGAAGAAGGGGTCGTCGGCGCCGGATTGGATCGCCAGTTTGAGCAGCGGGATGGCTTCTTCGGTGCGGCCGGCTTCCAGCGCTGGAATCAAGGCATCGTGCAGCGCGGCGGTGTAGGGGTTCATCCGCGGCGGATCGCCCATTGATCGAGATTGTCGCTGACCTGGCCGATGACGGTGTGCCAGTCGCCGCGCCGCTTCTGGCGGAATAGCCGCAGGCTGGGGTACCAGGGCGAGTCGTCCCGGTCCCGCATCCACCGCCAGTCCGCGCTGTGTGCCAGCATGACCCAGGTGGACATGTTCAGGGCGCCAGCCAGATGGGTAACCGCGGTATCGACGGAAACGATCATGTCCATCGACGCGATCAGCGCGGCGGTCTGGGCGAAGTCGGTCAGCGACGCGCTGTGGTCGGACAAGGCCGGGAAATCGGCCATCGTCTGGCGGTCGGCGTCATGGATGTCGCGCTGGATAACGTGACAGGCGATATCCGTCCGTTTCAGTAACGGTGCCAAAAGGCTGAGCGGTATGGAGCGGTTTCGGTCGTCGGCGTGCTGCAGGCTGCCGGACCAAGCCAGGCCAATCCGCATCTTTTGCCAAGGACCCAGCTTGTCGGACCACGCGGCGACCAGCGCGGGGTCGGCGGCCAGATACGGCATGGTCGAGGGAATGGCCTGAAGGCCGGTGCCGAACGCGGCGGGCAGGCTCATGAGCGAGCAATGCAGGTCGAAATGGGGCAATGGGTCGCCTGGCTCGAAAAGCTGTGTCACGCCGGGGATCGATTGGAACAGCGTGCCCAGGCCGCGCTGTACCTCCAACAGGACGGTGGCGCCGCGAGCGGCGACCATGGGGACGTAGCGGACGAACTGGATGGCGTCGCCAAAACCCTGTTCGGTGGACAGCAGGATGGTGCGTCCGGCCAGGTCTTCCCGGCCGGTCCAGATCGGGCCGGGGAAGGCGCGCACGCCGGACATCGCGGCGGGCAGCGTGAGGCGGGCCTCGTGTTCGGCCCAGGCGTCCGGCATCTGGCCGAGGGCCAGCCGCATCAGACTGCGAAAGTAATGGACGCGCGCGTTGCCAGGCTGGAGGGCCAGCGCCAGGTCGTATTGCCGGATCGCTTCCTTGGTGCGGTTCAGGCGGCCGAACAGACTGCCCAGGTCGCAGTGAGCGATGGTTTTGTCGGTCGCCCGGCGCAGTGATTCCTGCGCCCAGAGCAAGGCTTCCTCCGGCCGGTTCAGGGCGACCAGCGTGGCGGCGAGGTTGCCGTAGGCGTGCGCCAGTGTGGGTTCCAACGTGATCGCCCGTTGTAGATGCGGCAGGGCGTTTTCGTTACGGCCGAGGCTGCGCAGCGTCTCGCCCAGGTCGTTGTGCGCTCGGGCATGGTTGGGGTCGATCGCCAGGGCGTGCGTCAGCAGCCAGGCGGCGTCGTCGAACTGGCCCCGCAGGTAGGCCAGATGGCCGAGGAAATGGACCGCGTGGGCGTCGTGGCCGCTGCGGCCGATCACCAGACGCAGAACGGCCTCGGCTTCGCCGGCCCGGCCGGATTGGTGGGCCTGGAAGGCCGCTTCCAGCAGCAGATCGGTGTAGAGGCTCACGCGAGGGGGGCGGTTGCGTCGGACAGGGCGGCGTTGATCGCTTCCACCACTTGCGGCCAGCCGAACAGCTCGGGTTGGCGGAACAGGCGCATGGTGGGGTACCACGCAGTGGTGGTGCCGGCGGTCAGCCAGCGGTATTCGGCACCGAATGGCAGCATCGTCCAGGTCGGCTTGGCGAGGGCGCCGCCGAGGTGGATCAGCGCGGTGTCGACGCTGACGATCAGGTCCATCAGTTCCGTTACGGCGGCGGTGTCGGCAAAGTCGGCCAGATCCGTGCTGTGGTCGATCAGGTGAGGAAGGTGTTCCAGCGTGGTGCGGTCATCCGGCTCCATGGTGGTCTGGATGATGTGAAATTCGCAGTCGGTACGATCGAGCAGAGGCTCCAGCAAGGGGAGCGGGATGGACCGGTTCCAGACGCTGCTGGTGCCGGTCCAGGCTATGCCGATGCGGCGGCGGCCGTCGGAGGGACCAAGCCGCTCCTGCCATTTGGCCAGGCTGTCCGGGGGAACGGTCAGATAGGGGGCCGCGGCGGGGATGGTGTCCGGCGTGGTGCGGAAGGCGCGCGGCAGGCTCATGAAGGAGCAGTGGGTGTCATAGGGCGGTGGGTCCTCGCCGCGGGCATAGACGTCGGGCAGGCCGGCCAGCATCGGCTTCAGCGCGGGCTGGACCTCCAGGATCACGCGGGCGGCGCGTTGGCGCAGCAGGGGGATGTAGCGGAGGTACTGGATGGTATCGCCGTGGCCTTGTTCGGCATGCACCAGGATGGTGCGGCCCGTCAGGTCGGCGTCGCCCAGCCAGTACGGCCCGGGGGCGACGCGGCGCAGGGGTTGGCCGAGATGGGCATACCAGCGGGATTCGTGCTTGCGCCAGCCGTTCTCGAAGTCGCCCAGCGCGAGGAGCGCTAGCGCTTCCAGATAGCGGGCGTCGTTGGCGCTGGGCTGGATCTCATACACGCGCCGGTAGGCAGCGAGGGCTTCGGTGTAGCGGTTCATGCTGCACAGGCACATGGCGATGTCCGAATGGACCTGCATCTGGTTCGGATCGAGTTCGGCGGCATGTTCGAGATGCGGCAAGGCGAGGTCGGGGCGTTTCATCGCCACCAGTACTGAGCCGAGATTGGCGGCGATCGGACCTGCGTCCGGCGTCAGTTGCAGGGATCGGCGGAACAGTGCGGCGGCTTCGGCCAGGTGGCCTTGTGTCCGGCGGGTTTCGCCCAGGTTGTTGTGCAGGTGGGCGTCGGTTGGGGAATGCTCCAGCGCGTCGGCGTAGCGGGCGGCGGATTCGTCGAGGTCGCCGCGGGTGCGGGCGATGAAACCGAGGTGATGATGCACGTCCGCGTCGTCGCGGCCCGCCGCCAGGGCGTCACGGAAATGCACCTCCGCGGCGACATGGTCGCCCTGCGCGAAGGCTGCGCGTCCACGTTCCATGACGGTTTCGATATTGATGTCCACGGGCGGGGTCTTACCAGTGGCGTGTTGGAAGGTTCAACAGGCTGGCATTAAAATCAGAGCGGGTGCCAATATGGCTGACCATGCCGCATCCAGAGACTTGGCTGAAAGTCTTACCCGCCGGCCTGTTCTGCGAACCGGGCGGGTTCTTTATCGACCCGCTGCGGCCGGTGGACCGAGCGGTGATTACGCATGGGCATTCGGACCATGCGCGGCCGGGGCATCGCGCGATGCTGGCGACGGCGGACACGCTGGCGGTGATGCGGGCGCGATTGGGCGACTGGGGAGAGTCTCGGCAGGCGCTGGATTGGCATGAGCCGATCACCCTGGGCGATGTGCGGGTCTGGCTTGCTCCGGCCGGGCATGTGCTGGGCAGCGCGCAGGTGGCGATGGAGTATCAGGGCTCCCGAGCCGTGGTGAGCGGCGATTATAAGCGGGTGGCCGATCCCACCTGCGCGGGGTTCGAGCCGGTGCCGTGCGACGTGTTCGTCACCGAGGCGACGTTCGCCCTGCCGGTGTTCGTGCATCCGCCGCCGGCGCATGAGATCAAGCGGCTGCTCGATAGCGTGGCGTTGTTTCCGGAACGGACGCATGTCGTCGGGTGTTATGCACTGGGAAAATGTCAGCGGCTGATTGCGTTGTTGCGGCAGGCGGGATGGGACCGGCCGATCTGGCTGCACGGCGCCTTGGAGTCGATGTGCAAGGTCTATCGCGAGCGTGGGGTCGAACTGGGCGATCTGCGGCCGGCGACGGTGGCGGCGAAGGCGGAATTGGTAGGGGCGATCGTGCTGGCTCCACCCAGTGCCATCGCGGACCGGTGGGCTCGGCGGCTGGAGGACCCGGTGGTGGCGCTGGCATCGGGCTGGATGCGGGTGCGGCAGCGGGCGAAATCGCGTGGGGTGGAGTTGCCGCTGGTGATCTCCGACCACGCCGACTGGAACGAGTTGAATGCGACTCTGGATGATGTCGGTGCGCCGGAAGTGTGGGTGACGCATGGGCGGGAGGAAGCGCTGATCCATGCCGCCGGCCTGCGCGGGATACGCGGACGGGCGCTGCGGCTGCTGGGGTATGGGGATGATGACGAAGCGGAGGTTGCGTGAGATGAACGAGCCACTGGTGTTTACGTTCGCGGACGATGGGGCGATCCCGAATTCGCGGTTGCCTTTGCTGGTTTACCGGGATGCGGCGCTGGCGGACGCGGTTGCGATCGAGCGGATGTTTGCCGCCAATCGGTGGCCTCCGGCGTGGCGCGACGGGGTGCATCCGTTCCACCATTTCCATAGCACGGCGCATGAGGTTCTGGGTGTTGCGCGAGGCGAGGCTTCGGTGCTGTTCGGTGGTCCGAACGGGCAGGTGCTGACGGTGCGGGCGGGCGATGTCGTCGTCGTGCCGGCCGGGGTGGCGCACTGCAATCAGGGGCAGTCGAGCGACCTGCTGATCGTGGGGGCTTATCCGGATAATGGGCCGGGGCCGGATTTGCGGCGCGGGAAGCCCGGCGAGCATGATGCGGCCGCTCGCGCGGTTACGGCAGTGCCGGTGCCGGCGGCTGATCCGGTCACCGGGGCGGATGGCGCGTTGCCTCGGCTGTGGGGGTGATATGCCGCCGTGGGTGACAACCGGGGCGGCACGCCGCCGTCCCCGGTTGACACGCTGCTATTCGGCGGCGGTGCGGGCGCCGCCCAGGCCCGGGGAGGCCAGGAATTCCGCTACCTTGGCGGGCTCAAAACCGAGCACGTCGCGGAGGATTTCTTCGGTGTGCTCGCCCAGGAGGGGGGAGCGTTTTACCTCGGAGGCGCTGGCGGACAGTTTGATCGGGTTGCCGACGGACAGGTATTTGCCACGGGTCGGGTGATCGACCTCTACCACCGTGCCGGTGGCGCGCAGCGATTGTTCCTCGGCGATTTCCTTCATCGACAGGATCGGGCCGCAGGGGATGTCGTATTCGTTCAGGATGTCCATGGCCTCGAATTTTGTCTTGGTCATGGTCCATTCCTCGATCGTGTCGAAGATGGATTTCAGGCGGGGCAACCGGGCAGGGGGTTTGGCATAATCCGGGTGGGTCTTCCATTCCGGCTTACCGATCACGTCGCAGATCGACTCCCATACCGGGGCTTGGGCGATGAAGTAGATATAGGCGTTGGGATCGGTCTCCCAGCCTTTGCACTTCAGGATCCAGCCGGGCTGGCCGCCGCCGGAGGCGTTGCCGGAGCGGGGCACCGCCTCGCCGAATTTGCCGTCGGGGTATTGCGGGAATTCGGTCAGCGGGCCGTGGGCGAGGCGCTGCTGGTCGCGCAGCTTGACGCGGCACAGGTTCAGCACGCCGTCCTGCATCGCAACGTCCACTTTTTGCCCGAGCCCGGTGGTGTTGCGCTGGAACAGCGCGGCGACGATACCGAGCGCGAGGTGCAGGCCGGTGCCGGAATCGCCGATCTGGGCGCCGGTGACCGTCGGCGGCCCGTCATCGAAGCCGGTTGTGGACGCCGCGCCGCCGGCACATTGGGCGACGTTCTCGTAGACCTTGCAGTCCTCATACGGGCCGGGACCGAAGCCTTTGATGGACGCCAGGATCATCCTCGGGTTCAGTTGTTGCACGCGTTCCCAGGTGAAGCCCATGCGATCCAGCGCGCCGGGGGCGAAATTCTCCACCATCACGTCGCAGGATTTCACCAGGGACTCGAGCACTTCCTTGCCGTGCTTGTCGCGTCCGTCGATGGTGATGGAGCGCTTGTTGTGGTTCAGCATGGTGAAATACAGGCTGTCGACGCCCTTGATGTCCTGCAACTGGCCTCGGGTGATGTCGCCGACACCGGGCCGCTCGACCTTGATCACGTCGGCGCCGAACCAGGCGAGCAACTGCGTGCAGGTGGGGCCGGACTGGACATGGGTGAAGTCGAGGATTTTTACGCCGTCGAGTGCTTTGGTCATGTGTTCCTCACTTCTTCAGGTTGCTCTTGGGGTTGAGATTGCCGATGTTGCCGCTCTCGCTGCCGGCGGCCGGGTCGATCGCGGCGTTGATCAGCGTGGGCTTGCCGGACTCAATGGCCGCGTCCACCGCGCGTTTCAGTTCGTCTGGGGTGGTTACGTGGACGCCGACGCCGCCGAAACCGTCGATCATCCGGTCGTAGCGGGAGCCTTTGACGAACATGGTCGTTGCCGGGTCGTCACCGCCGCTGAGGTTGACGCCGTCGCCGCGATAGATCCCGTCGTTGTTGAATACCACGACGCAGACCGGCAGGTTGTAGCGGCAGATCGTTTCGACCTCCATGCCGGAGAAGCCGAAGGCGCTGTCGCCCTCAATGGCGAGGACGGGTTTGCCGGTTTCGACCGCGGCGGCGATGGCGAAGCCCATGCCGATGCCCATCACGCCCCAGGTGCCGACATCCAGGCGCTTGCGCGGCTGATAGATGTCGATGACGCCGCGCGCCTGGTCGAGCGTGTTGGCGCCTTCGTTCACCAGGATGGTGTCCGGACGCTCCTTGATCACGTCGCGCAGCACGCGCAGTGCGGAGTGGTAGTCCATTGGCGTCGAGTTCTTGCCGAGGCGGGACGCCATGCGAGCAATGTTGGATTCTTTCTTGGTGTTGATTGCTTCGACCCATTCGGACGGTGGTGGCGTCCAGTCGTTCCCCATGCTGCGCAGCATGGCGGTGACGCAGGACCCGATATCGCCCACCAGCGGCGCGGCGATCTCGACATTGCTGTCCATCTCACGCGGTTCGATGTCGATCTGGATGAACTTCTTCGAGCCGGGCGGCCCCCATTGCTTGCCCTTGCCGTGACTTAGCAGCCAGTTGAGGCGCGCGCCGATCATGACGACGACGTCGCTTTCCAGCAGAACGGTGGAGCGGGCAGCGGCGGCGCATTGCGGGTGCGTGTCGGGCAGCAGGCCCTTGGCCATGCTCATGGGGATGTAGGGAATGCCGCTTTTCTCGACCAGCGTGCGAATGTCGTCGTCGGCCTGGGCGTAGGCGGCGCCCTTGCCGAGGATGATCAGTGGACGCTTGGCGCCGCGCAGCACATCAAGCGCGCGATCGACGGCGGATTGCGCCGGAATCTGTGCCGGCGCCGGGTCGATCACCTTGACCAGTGACCGACGGCCGGCCTCTGCTTCCATGACCTGGCCGAACAATTTGCCCGGCAGGTCGAGATAGACGCCACCCGGGCGGCCGGACACCGCGGCGCGGATCGCTCGGGCGACGCCGATGCCGATGTCGGCGGCGTGCAGCACGCGGAAGGCGGCTTTGCACAGGGGTTTGGCGATGGCGAGCTGGTCCATCTCCTCGTAGTCGCCCTGTTGCAGGTCGACGATTTCGCGTTCGGAGGAACCGCTGACCAGGATCATTGGGAAGCAGTTCGTTGTCGCATTGGCCAGGGCGACGAGGCCGTTCAGGAAGCCCGGGGCCGAGACGGTCAGGCACACGCCGGGCGATTTGGTCAGGTAGCCGGCGATGGCGGCGGCGTTGCCCGCGTTCTGTTCGTGGCGGAATGAAATCACCCGCATCCCGGAGGCCTGGGCCAGGCGGCCGAGATCGGTGATCGGGATGCCCGGCACGCCGTAGATCGTCTTGATGCCGTTCAGCATCAGCGCGTCGATGACGAGGTGGAACCCGTCGGTCAGTTCGGTTTCGGTGTCGTTTGTCGTTGCCGACATGGTCATTTACCTCCGGTTTCGGTTTTCGGCCTGTCGATAAAGTCGCCATGGCGTTCGACATGCGCCGCCAGGCCCATTGTGTGATCGCGCACCAGGCGTTCGGCGTGATCCGGATCGCCCGCACGCAGCGCGGCGATGATCGCGCGGTGGTCGGCGACGGAGCGCTGGGCTCGGTTGTCCTGGGTCATGGTGACGGCCCGGACGGCGCGCATGTGGATGAACAGCGAGTCGGTCAGGGTGGTCATCAGGCCGATGCCGCCCAGGCGGATGATCGCCTTGTGAAATTCCATGTTGGCGTCGGAGTATTCGGTCAGATGGCCGGTCGGGTCTTCCTCGAACGCGTCCATCAGTTCGGTCAGTGCGGCGATGTCCGCCGGGGTTGCGGCCGTGGCGGCGATGCGGGCGGCCATGCTCTCGATCGCGGCCCAAACGGTGATCATCTCGACGATCTCGCGCTTGCTTTTGCGCACAACGATGATGCCGCGGCGGGGGATGGAGCGGACGAAGCCTTCCTGCTCCAGCACCGACAGGGCTTCGCGGATCGGCGTGCGGCTGACGCCCAGGTCTTCGCTTAGCCGGCGCTCATCGAGGCGGATTTCGCCGGCGCGGCCATAGATATCCATGTCCATGATGGCGCGCTTGATCGCGTCGCAGGCTTGCTTGCGCAGGCCCGTGCCGATGTCCAGCGGTTCGATTCGCAGTCTTGGCTGGGCTTGCGACAACCCGTCCCTCCTCGTTGCGGGTATTTTGTATTTTGTATGCCACGGGCGTCAAGAGGCTGGGATCGCCGAGGGTGATGCCGTGGCCCTGGTCAATCCGGTGCGGTTCCGCTTCACTGGTTGCCATAATGACGGGGGAAGCGGGGCATGGTTGCGGTGCGGGAGTACGATTTTGTCATCGTGGGCGCCGGGTCGGCCGGGTGCGTGCTGGCCAATCGCTTGAGTGCCGATCCGAACAACCGGGTCCTGCTGCTGGAAGCGGGGGGCAAGGATACCGATCCCTGGATCCACATTCCCGCCGGGTTCTATCGCAACATCTATAATCCCAAGGTGGCATGGTATTTCGAGACCGAACCGGTGCCGGAGATGCACAACCGCCGCATCTCCTGGCCGCGCGGCAAGGTGCTGGGCGGGTCTTCGTCCATTAACGGATTGATCTATATTCGCGGCCAGAGTCAGGATTTCGACTTGTGGCGGCAACTCGGTAATGCCGGATGGTCGTATGACGACGTGTTGCCGTATTTCCGCAGAGCGGAGGACCAGGAGCGCGGTGCCAACGAATTCCATGGTTCGGGCGGGCCACTGGGGGTTTCGGATTTGAAGACAGATCACCCGTTGCACGACGCCTTCATCGCCGGGGCGCAGGAGGCGGGGTATCCGTACAATCCCGACTTCAATGGCGCGAAGCAGGAGGGTGTCGGGCCGTTGCAATTGACGGTGAAGGGGCGGCGGCGGTCCTCGGCGGCCGTGGGGTATCTGAATCCAGTCAAATCGCGCCGCAATCTGCAGGTTGAAGTGCGTGCCCTGACCCATCGTGTACTGCTGGAGGGCAAACGGGCGGTCGGTGTCGAATACAGCCAGAATGGCGCGTTACATCAGGCTAAGGCGAAGAAGGAAGTGCTGTTGTGCGGCGGGGCCATCAACTCGCCGCAGATTTTGCAGTTGTCGGGCGTCGGGCCGGGCGAGTTGCTGCAATCGCTGGGACTCGAGGTGAAGCACGACCTGCCCGGCGTGGGGGAAAACCTGCAGGATCATGTCGGCGGCCGCATCATTCATCGCTGCGTCGACGGCACAGTGACGATGAACGAGATTTACCATAACTGGCTGCGCCGGCTTTACGCGGGGGCCGAGTGGATTTTGGCGCAGAAAGGGCCGCTGATGACCGGTGCGGGCCCGATCGGGCTGTTCGTGAAGACAAGGCCGGAGCTGGACAGCCCGGATGTGCAATACCAGTTCCTCGCCGGCAGCGCACAGAAGACCGGGGAGCCCATGCATCGCTTTCCCGGCTGCACCATGGTGGCGATTCCCTGCCGCCCGGAAAGCCGCGGCTGGCTGCGCATCCAGTCGCCCGACCCGGCGAAACCGCCGGCGATGCAGCCGAATTACCTGTCCACCCAGGGGGATCGCGACACCATGGTCGCCGGCCTGCGGGTCACTCGCAAAGTTTTCGCCACGGTGAGCATGCAGCGTTTCTGCAAGGAAGAAATCTATCCCGGGCCACAGGCGCAGACCGACGAGGACCTGCTGAACCATGTCCGAGAAACCGCCGGCACAACGTTTCACCAGACCAGCACCTGCATGATGGGGCCGGGACCCAAGGCGGTGGTGGGGACCGATCTGAAGGTGAAGGGGCTGGAGGGGCTGCGGGTGATCGATGCGTCCATCATGCCAACGGTGGTGTCGGGCAACACCAACGCCACCGTCATCATGATCGCGGAGAAGGGGGCGGATATGATTCTGAAGGCCGCATGAGCGTCGAGCAGGTCTTTGCCGGCAAGGTCGCCCTGGTCACCGGGGCGGGGAAGAATATCGGGCGCACCATCGCGCTTGACCTCGCGGCGCGGGGCGCCTCACTGGTTATCAACGGGCGCGGTGATCGGGCGGCCGTCGATGGCGTGGTGGCGGAGATCAATGCGGCGGGCGGCCAGGCGATCGGTTGCCTGGCGGATGTGTCGGATCCGGTGACGACTGGAGCCATGATCGAGGCAACCGTCGCGGCGTTCGGCGGCATCGATATCCTGGTCAGCAATGCCGGGCTGCGCCGGCAGACCCCGTTCCTGGAGATGTCGCTCGTCGAGTGGCGGGAAATCCTGTCCGTTGCCCTGGATGGTGCGTTCATTTTGGCTCGGGCGGCGGTGCCGCACATGCTTGGACGCGGGGGCGGGGCGATCGTCGCGCTGTCGGGGATTTCCACCCATGTCGGGACGCCGAACCGTTGCCATGTCTCGGCGTCGAAGGCGGGGTTGGAGGGGTTGATGCGGGCGCTGGCAGTGGAATTGGCGCCGCATGACATCACCTGCAACACGGTCGCGCCGGGTGCCGTGGATACGGTGCGCGGGGCGTCGGCGGGTGCGTTGCCGAAGACGCTGATCGATGGCGGTATCCCGCTGGGACGTAAGGCGGCGGTGGAGGAGATTGCCGCGGCGGTGCGCTTCCTGGCCGGGCCGGACGGGCGGTACATCACGGGGCAGACGCTGCATGTGAACGGGGGGGCGTTTCTGGGGTAAGGCGTTCACTTGCTTTACCTCGGCCGGCATGGTCCAAGGCGCGGGATCAAGCGCTGGTGAGCCCCGTCATGACCGATTCCCTGCCTGATCCCGCAGACACCCAAGAACGCATCCTGATCCTGGACTTCGGCAGCCAGGTCACTCAGTTGATCGCCCGCCGCCTGCGTGAGTCGGGCGTCTACTGCGAAATCTGGCCGTTCAATGCCGATGCGGCGCGCATTTCCGCCTGGCATCCGCGCGGGATTATCCTGTCGGGCGGCCCGGCGTCGGTGCATGAGGCGGTCTCGCCGCTGGCGTCGCCGGTGGTGTTCGATCTCGGCGTTCCGGTGTTGGGCATCTGCTACGGCGAACAGCTTCTGTGTCATCAGCTTGGCGGGGCAGTCGAGCCGTCCGACCATCGGGAGTTCGGCCGCGCCTATGTGGATGTGTCGGATGACTGCGCTCTGTTCCACGGCGTCTGGGCGAAGGGCGGTCGCGAGCAGGTTTGGATGAGCCATGGCGATCGGGTTACTCGGTTGCCGCCGGGTTTCCGGGTTGTCGCCACCAGCGAGGGGGCGCCGTTCGCCGCCATCGCCGATGACGCGCGCCGGTTCTACGGCGTGCAGTTCCACCCGGAGGTGGTGCATACGCCGCACGGTGCGCAGCTTCTGCGGAATTTCACCCATGATGTTGTCGGGTTGTCCGGATCTTGGACTATGGCGGGATTCCGAGCGACGGAGATTGCTCGGATTCGAGCTCAGGTGGGGGGTGGACGGGTGATTTGCGGGCTATCGGGCGGGGTGGATTCCTCGGTCGCGGCGGTGCTGATCCATGAGGCGATCGGCGAGCAACTGACCTGCATCTTTGTCGACCACGGGCTGCTGCGGCAGAACGAAGCGGATGAGGTGGTGGCGACATTCCGAGACCGGTTCAACATCAAGCTGGTGCATCGCGATGCGTCGGAGCTGTTCCTCGGCGCGTTGGAAGGGGTGACCGATCCTGAAACGAAACGCAAGACGATCGGCCGCCTCTTCATCGAGGTGTTCGAGGAAGAAGCTGCTCGTATTGGCGGTGCGGACTTCCTGGCGCAGGGCACGTTGTACCCGGATGTGATTGAAAGCGTCAGCTTTACCGGTGGCCCGTCCGTTACGATCAAGTCGCATCACAACGTCGGTGGCCTGCCGGAACGGATGCGCATGAAGCTGGTGGAACCGCTGCGCGAATTGTTCAAGGACGAGGTTCGGGTGCTGGGCCGCGAACTCGGCATGCCGGAAACGATCGTCGGCCGGCATCCGTTCCCCGGGCCGGGGCTGGCGATCCGCATTCCCGGCGCCATCACGCGGGAGAAGGCGGATCTGCTGCGCAAGGTGGACGCGATTTACCTGGAGGAAATTCGGTCCGCCGGCCTGTACGACGCGATTTGGCAGGCCTTCGCTGTTCTGCTTCCCGTTCGGACCGTCGGGGTGATGGGCGACGGGCGGACGTATGACATGGCGTGCGCGCTGCGGGCGGTGACCAGCACGGATGGCATGACGGCGGATGTCTATCCGTTCGAGATGGCGTTCCTGACGCGGGTCGCCGGGCGGATCGTTAACGAGGTACGGGGGGTGAACCGGGTGACGTATGATATCACCAGCAAGCCGCCAGGGACGATTGAGTGGGAGTGATGGGGAGTACTGTGGAGTAGAACAAGGTAGGAGCGGATACCAAAGTGAGTCGATGGTCGTCGTTGGCAGTCGATAGAGAGTAGGTGTCTAGTCCTTGTGCCGTAGTCGCGTGCACGGTGAACCGATTCTTCGGTGAGGATGTTATCGCGGCCATCGCTTTGTTTTACTATCTTTTGTTAACCAAGCCCGTGTTCCAATACGCTTCCAGCCATCTGTTGAAGGTGTGGGTCGGCGGATATTCGCGCCGAACCTGTTCTATGTCGAAGTGAAAACCTTTGTCTTCGAACCAATGGTACATCACAGTCAGTTCCCTTCCCATCTTCTTCTCGAACTGATCCCAGGAAACCTGAACGTACTTCACGTCTCGCGCAGTCGCGCGGCTGAAGGCGTCGGCGATCTGCTGCATCGATAGTTCATCACCCGCCAGCGAAAATGTCCTGTTCTTCCATTTGCCGGGATCCTCGAATGCAAGCGCTGCAAACGCGCCGATGTCATCCACCGCTATCATCTGCAAGTTTGCCGTCGGGCTTAACGGCTGTTGCAGCTGCCCGTTGCGGATCGACTCGCCGAACCCTCTCCACCAGTTCTCCATGAAAAAGACGGGCCGCACAATTGTATATTGTAAACCGCTCGACCGCAGATGCTCTTCCACTTTAACTTTGCTTTCGAAGTGGGGAATGCCTGTCTCTTCGTCCGCTGACCCTACTGAACTGTAAACAAAATGGCTGACACCCTGCCGCTTTGCCGCCTCGATAACCGCCACTCCCTGCAGGATCTCATTAGCCGTGTAGGGCTGCACGGAGAATACGCCATACACACCGTCCATCGCGCGCATCAGGCTGTCGGGATCATCGAGGCTTCCCTGAAACACTTTCTCCCCATACCCCATCAGTTGACGTGCTTGTTTGCTATCGGGATCCCGCACCAGCGCGCGCAACTTGAATCCTTTGTTCCGCAGGTGCTGGTAGACGGCGCCTCCCTGCCTTCCGGTGGCGCCTGTCACCAAAATGATTCGTTCGCTGTTCGTTGACACGCGTTCCATCTCCTTTAACCGTCGCTAGGGTCGTAAATCCGTTACTGTGTCTTCTTGAACAGGTCCTGAAAGATCAGGGGCGCCCAGATCCCGTCCCGCCCCTGCACGAGCTGGCCGCCTTCCGCGATCTTGCCGAGATTAACCGGTGCATAGCCGAGCTGCTCGACCAGGGCGGCGACCGTTGCGGTCGCGCTTTCATCGTCGCTCGACAGGAACACAACCCGTCGTCCGCCGTTGATGGCCGGGTCTTCCGCAAGGACGCGGGCAGGCAAATGGTTAAACGCTTTGACCAATTGAGCGTCGGGCAGGGCCCGGGCTATTACCGAAGAGGAAGGAAGACCCCCCAAATCTTCGAGCGTGTTCGTCACGTCGATCACGATCTTGCCTTTCCAACTTGCCCGTGTCTTCGCGACATCTCGGTGCTGCCCGTACGGGACAGCCAGCATGATGATGTCGGCCTCGAGCGCGTCCTTTAAGGTCTTGGGAACGGTCGTTGGGCCGATCGCGTTTGCCTGCGGCGCGAGCGCTTCAGGCTGACGCCTGCTTGCCACAGCCACTTCGATGCCCTTGCGGGCGAACATGCGGGCCAGCGCCTGGCCGACCGCGCCGAAACCTATGATTGCGTAACTCATGTCACTTTTCCGATCGGTATTTATATTTGTTGTACGGAATGACCCCGGCGCGATAAGCGTCTTCCCGGAGTGCCAGGCATCCACACGCTTTTCCGTGCGATTTCAGATGGCGGAGAAGCCGCCGTCGACAGACAGCTCCACCCCGTTCACGAAGCTCGAATCGTCTGAAGCAAGAAACAGCGCGGCCGCCGCAATTTCCTCGGGACGACCCATCTTTCCCCGTGGGATCAGGGATTCGAACATCCGCTTCGCCTCCTCGGTGAGAACCTGGTCCTGCATCGGTGTGGCGATCGGCCCCGGGCTCAACACGTTTACCCGGATATTCCTGCCCTTCAGTTCGTTGAGCCAAGTGCGTGCGAAAGAGCGCAACGCTGCCTTGCTCGCCGAATACACGCCGTAACCAGGAAAACCTTTCACTGAAGCAACCGACCCGGTCATGAAGATCGATCCGCCATCGTTGAACAGCGGCAACGCCTTCTGAACCGTAAACAGCGTGCCGCGCGTATTCAGGCCGAAGGTCGCATCGAAATGCTGTTCGGTGATTTCGCCCAGGGGGATGGCGTCGCCCATGCCGGCGCTCGCGTACAGGACATCGATCTTGCCCTTTTCCCGCTTGACTGTGTCGAACAGACGGTCGAGGTCGTCGAGATTGGCCGCGTCGCCGCGCACGCCGGTCACGTTCCGGCCAATCAGCCTGACGGCTTCGTCGAGCGCCTCCTGCCTCCGGCCCGTGATGAAAACATAGGCGCCTTCTTCAACGAACCGCTTGGCGCTCGCCAGCGCCATGCCGCTCGATCCCCCCGTGATGACCGCAACCTTACCGTCTAGCTTTCCCATGACCGTTCCTTTCAGGCTCTGTCGTTGGTCGTTCGGGGAAGTCCCCCGAGAGCCTCGAGATGGGTCCGCCGGCGTCAGGCGTTGAGTGCGGAAGCGCGCACATCGGTGGTGCGAAATCGATCCGGCTGGACGACTGACGCCAGCCGCGACGATCGGTGTCCGCCGTTCGGAATTGGGCCGCGTTTGTCGGCATGGGCTATGATGATCGCTGGTGCTACCCACATACGAGATGCTGTTCGATGTGTTGGACACGGGTTTTGGAAGGCGCACCTCGCGGTGCCGGATTGCACCATGATCGACTGGGATGACGTTCGCTACTTTCTTGCCGTCGCACGCGGAGGCTCGGTGCGGGCTGCCGCCGCGCACCTCGGGGTGAATCATTCAACCGTGCTGCGACGCATCGCCCAGCTCGAGGGACGCCTTGGGGCGCACATGTTCGAAAAGCTGCCTTCGGGCTACCGCCTGACGGAGGCGGGCGAGGAGGTCCTCGAGCTCGCGGTCCAGATGGAAGCGTCGTCGCACCAGCTGGAGACGCGGGTCTTCGGCCGCGACCAGAGCGTGCGCGGGCTTCTGCGGGTGACGTTGGCTCCGACCCTCGCGACACACCTGCTCATGCCGGACTTCGCCGATTTCGCGCGTCTGCATCCCGATGTCGAGATGGAAATCTTGTCGTTCGGCGAGCTGGCAAATCTGACCAACCGGGAGGCCGACGTGGCGATCCGCGTCGTCTACGACCGCAAAACTCTGCCGCTCAATCTCCACGGCCTGAAGGGACCGGAATTGTCCGGAGGCGTCTACATGTCCCGCGATCGACTCGCCGCGTGGCGTGCGGGCGCGCCTGATCCCATCCGGTGGATCGTCATAAGCAGTCATGGAATCCCTGACTGGGCCCGTGAGAGTGAGGTTCGCACCACGGGGGTTCCGTTCAGGACCACGGACGGCGAGGCGCAGATCGTTGCTGCACAGCAAGGGATTGGGATCACGACACTGCCGTGCTTCGTCGGAGATGCCGACTCCCTACTGGTGAGGGTGCCGGGCACCGACCTGCACATGTACGGAACGCTCTGGATTCTCACACAGGGGGAGACACGCAAGACGAAGCGCGTGCGGCTCTTCACGGAGTTCGTATCCCGCAGGCTTGCCGCGTACGCTCCGCTTCTTGCGGGGCTGTCCATATCGCGCGACTGACGCGGGGCGGGGCGGGGCGGGGCGGGGCGGGTCGCCGGCGACGTTTGCCGTAATCCGGTCGAAAGCCGAGCTGCGATCGCTTGAAGCGGCGTCGGTCAATCCGCGAATGGTGCGCCGTGTCGCAACCGGCGCGAAGGCCACACGACTGGCGGACGATGGACGTCACCATCGCTGACGGTCTTATGGGCAAGTAGCCTGGCAGCGCCACCGCAGGCAGCGCGAGCCAGCTTTGCTGAACAGCCTGTCGTATTCGCTGAGGCTGCGCTCGCGTCCATCGGTCTCGCTCCGATCCAACTCAATCCATGGCTGCCGGGTGGAGCAGGTTTTCCAAGCCGATATTGTGATACATTTCATTCCGCACCCGATCGGCGACGCCATTGACGATTTCCGCGCCATCCTGCGACGGATCGACGTGGACCCGGAAGGGACGCTTGCCAAACGGCATATCGACGACCCGCACGATCTGCCGTGCCACTTCCGCCGGATCGGCGTCGGCCGGCTCGAGACCGGCCAGACCTTTCAGCGCCTTGTCGGCGATGCCGGCATAGGGACCGGCCTCGTACTCCGCGACCCGCGCCGAATCCGCTGGCTTGCCCGAATGCGCGAAGTGATTGGTGCCCTTGGTGAAGGCACCTGGGACCATGATCGTTGTCTCGATGCCCCACAGCGCCAACTCGGTGGAGTAGGTCACCGCCAGAGCGTCCATCGCCGCCTTGGCCGCGAAATAGGGGCCGAGGAATGGCGGGGTACCACCGCGCGTCGAGGAGGAGCCGACCCAGACCAGCAGGCCTTTACGCTGGCCGCGCAGATGCGGCAGCGCCGCCCGGTTCACCCGCTGGGCGCCCAGAACGTTGACGTCATATTGCTGCATCAACTGCTCGGGCGTGAAGGCTTCGGCCGGACCGAACACCATGTGGCCGGCATTGTGGACGATCACATCGAGGCGCCCGGTGTCGGCGATGATATGGGCGACGCCGGCATCGGCCGAGGCGTCGGACTGCACATCCAGCTCGACGGTGCGGAGATCCGCTTTGTTTTCGGCGGTCCAGGCGGCGACGCCGGCAACCTGTAGCGCATTGCGGCCTGCGGTCTCGCGCATGGAGGCATAGACCGTGTGCCCAGCCGCGGCCAAAGCCTTGGCGGTCATGAGACCGAAGCCTGATGAGGCGCCGGTGACGAGAATGACGGACTTGGACATGATAAACTTCCTCGTTTGAGATGGGCTCAGATGATCCCGCCATTGGCGCGCAGGGTCTGGCCATTGATCCAGGCGCCGTCCGGGCCGGCCAGGAACGCCACCGCATCCGCGATGTCCTGGGGTTGGCCGAGGCGTTCGAGCGGTGCCAGCTTCGACAGCCGGTCGATCACCTCTTGTGGCTTGCCGTCCAGGAACAGCCTGGTCGCCGTCGGCCCGGGCGCGATCGCATTGACGGTGATGTTCCGGCCGCGCAGCTCTTTGGCGAGAATGCTGGTCATGGCTTCGACCGCGGCCTTTGTGGCGGCATAGACGCCATACGTCGGCTGCAGCAGGCCGGTGACGCTGGACGAGAAGTTGACGATCCTTCCGCCGTCACGCAGGCGGCGGGCCGCCTCACGCAGCGTGTTGAACGTGCCCTTCAGGTTCACCGCGATGTGCCGATCGAACAGGTCGTCGGTGCTATCGCTGATCGCCGCCAGGTTCATGATCCCGGCGTTGTTGATCAGCACGTCGACGCCGCCGAAGGCGGTCTCGGCCAAATCGAACATCCGGGCCACGGCGGCGGCATTCGAGATGTCGGCCTGAGCCGAGACGGCCCGACCGCCCGCCGCCTCGATCCGGGCGACAACCGCTTCCGCCGAGGCCGCGTTGCCGGCGTAGTTGACCACCACGGTGAACCCGTCCTTGGCGAGGCGCTCGGCGACCGCGGCGCCGATGCCGCCCGAAGCGCCGGTGACGATGGCGACTTTGTTGGGGTGGGTGATCATGATCTCTCTCCTTGGTGCCCGCCGTCGGTGATCGGCGTCGGTGAGAACAAGATACGTCTTCTTCCCTGGCGGATAATTAGTCATAGTCCGACATCATAATTCGAAAGTCCGGATAATGGATCGCTTCGATGCCATGCGCGTTTTCACCCGCATCGTGGAACGACGGAGTTTCACGAAGGCTGCCGAGGATCTCGGCCTGCCGCGCTCCTCCGTTACCGATGCCGTCAGGGGGTTGGAGGTGCGTCTCGGTGTCATGCTGCTACAGCGCACAACCCGCCAGGTCAGGCCGACGCTGGACGGCGAAGCTTACTATCAGCGATGCGTCAGTCTGATCTCGGACCTGGAGGATGCCGAGGGCGTATTCGTCGGTGCCAAGCCCTCTGGGCTCATCCGGGTCGACGTTCACGGCACGCAGGCGCGGCACTTCCTGCTGCCCGGCTTACCACGTTTTCGACAGCAATACCCTGGCATCCAACTGCACTTGAGCGAAGTACACCATTCTCTGGACATGGTCCGGGAAGGCTTCGACTGTCTCATGCGCAACGGCGATCTGGGCGACAGCTCCCTGATCAAACGACATCTGGGGACGCTTCCCCGTGGAACATTCGCCAGTCCGGACTATCTCAGCCGCCTCGGTACACCGAGAACGCCAGAGGATCTCGAAGGGCACGAAAGGGTGGGTCTGCTGTCGCCCCAAACCGGTGCAGTTCTGCCGTTCGATTTCATGGTCGGAGGTAAGCCTCATCAGGTGCCTCTGCCTGCGACTCTGACTGCGACCGGTCCTGAGACCAATGTCGCCGCCGCATGTCATGGCCTCGGGTTGATTCAGGCTGCGCGATATCGCGTTGCGCCCGAGTTGGCCTCCGGTGCGCTGGTCGAGGTGCTCGCCGATTTTCCACCCTCGCCGTTGCCTGTTTATGCCCTCTATTCCGGCACACGCCAGATGACGCCACGTCTGCGGGTGTTCATCGAGTGGATGGCCGAGCAGTTTCGCGAACGGCTCAAGTCAGCGAACCCGTGAATTTTGCCCTCCAATTTCAACTCGGCATGGATCGCAGCGACGGTTGCATGCGTGTCCTCGATGCCGACTGCCGGCCAGGGGCTCTTCGACGTCCGCGCAAGGCACCGCGCCGATCGGCATCAGGTTCACGTGCCGACAGTCGTGGCGGTCCTTTCTTGATCAGCTCTGAGAAGCCCTTGCCGTGGAGAGTTTCTGAAAATCGACCGATTGATGTCGATAGTCATCTGAACCGATCAGGCGGAACAGGCGACCGCATTGCAATTCAGGCCGCCTGTCCTCTGAATGCTGCGACGGCTTCGTCCACGAAGAGGCGGATGCTCACCGGAATCGGCTTGCTTGGCAGGTAGGTCGCGTAGAGTTCGATCGTTTCGGCGCAAAGCCCGTCAAGACAGGCGACAAGCCGCCCGTCCCGGACGTCGTCCGCGATATCCCATTCCGCTTCCAACGATAAGCCGCGACCTTCCAAAGCCCAGGCGCGCAAAACCTCACCATCGGAACTCGTCAGCGTCCCCTGCACCTGCACGACTTTCGGGCCGGTCGCGTCGATGAAACGCCAACGGTTCTGCAAGCTGTAGCGCCGAGCGAGGCAAAGACATTCATGGTGCAACAGATCTTCCGGACAGTTGGGGACGCCGTGTTTTGCCAAATAGGACGGTGCCGCGCAGACGATGCGGCGGCCCGTCAACAGCTTTCGTGTGAGTACAGCCGGATCATCCGGAAAGCCCACGCGTAGTGCCACGTCCAGTCCATCTTCGCCCACTTCAAGTCCGGCATCCGAAAGTACGAGATGCACCTCCAGCCCCTGGTGGCGCTTTGCGAAATCTGCGAGCAAAGGGGCGATGCGACGGCGACCCAAATCGGCTGGGGCGCCAACGCGAAGACGGCCGCGCGCGGTGCCCCCTCGTGAGGCCACCTCGGTTTCCAGGTCGCGTAACTGCTCCAGGATGCGACGGCCCTGTTCCAGGTATGTCGTGCCTTCGTCGGTTAAGCGGAAGCGTCGCGCACTGCGATCGGCCAGCTTCACGCCCAGCCGCTGCTCGAGTTCGGCCAGCCGGCGGCTGACCGCAGGTGGCGAGGAGCCGAGGATACGGGCGGCCGCGGAAAGGCTGCCCGCGTCGGCGATCGCCTGGAACAACTGCAGCTCGGCGACAACATCCGCCATCTTATGTTTCCACCATACGGAAGATAGACGTCCGGTTTGTTCTATATCCGGGACATCGGAGTAGTACTAAATCAGCCGCATGAAATTCGACAAGGCCCGCGGAGGATTGTCATGCCGAAATCGGCTTCACCGGACCAGAACGCCATCGCGGGCAACGTGACCACGGTACCCGCGAGCGCCGGCCCCGACCGATACATGCTGTTTGGCCTTGGACTCGCGACCTGGATGGAATTCTACACCTACGACGGCGTGAACCTGGTGCTGCCCGACATGGCCGGCACGCTGGGGATTTCCCAGGATCAGGCGAGTTGGATCCTGACGACCTATCTCTCGGCACTGCTGTTCGGCGTTCCACTGTCGATCTGGTTGGCCGGTCGTGTCGGGTATCTTCGCTACATCATCGGCAGCACCGTCGTCTTTGCGGTCGCCTCCGTCGGGTGCGCGGTCGCGCCGGATCTTGGCACCCTGCTGCTGGTGCGCGCCGTTCAGGGATTTGCCGGAGCAGGGCTGACCATGTGGTGGCGCGCCAGCGTCTACATGTTGATGCCACTGCCGCAGCGGAGCGGATCGATGATGCGGATCTCGATCATGCTCTATATGGCGACCGCGGCCGGCCTCGTCTTCTGCGGCTATGTCACGGACAATCTCGGCTGGCGGCTGATCTTCCTGCCCAACGTCCTGTTCGCCGCCATCGCCATTCGGCTGCTGGTACGGCATTTTCCGGACGTGCCGCGGTCCGCAAGCGCGCAAGCAACCGCCATCGATACGTTGGGCATCGTGCTGCTGGGCATCGCCCTGGTGTCACTCCAGGTCGTTCTGAGCCGCGGCGAAATCGATGATTGGTTCGGATCCGCGAGAATCCAGTTGCTGACCTGGATTGGCATGATCGCGTTGCTGCTGTTTGTTGCCTGGGAAATCAGTCCTCGAAACGCCACGCCGCTGCTGCAACTGAGCCTTATCCGTAATCGTAATGTTCAGGCAGCCATCTCCCTGGGCCTATTCGCCGGCATCATCCTGTCAGGCAGCATCTACGCCGTCCCGGAATTCCTGAGGAACGTCTTTCCGTACCAACTCAGCGCGACACAGGCAGGGCGCGTCATGTGCGTCTATGCATTGACCGCGGCCGCCATCCGCCCGTTGGTGTCGATATCGATCGCACGCTTCGGCCAACGCAAGGCCATCGCATTCGCCTTTACGACGCTCATTTGCTCGATGCTGCTGTTTGCGCGGCTGCTGACGACCGATACGCCCGATACCGACTATGTCCTGCCGTTGATGATTTACGCCTTCTGCCTTGCGCCGATGCTGTCCGCGATCGCCAGCGGGACGGTATCGAAGATTCCCCTGGCTCGGCAGCTTGATGCGGTGGCGATCTATATGACCTTCCGCCAGTTCGGTGCGTCGTTGGGTGTCACACTGGTCACCATCCTGCTGGACCGGCGCGAGACGCTGCATTCGTCCCGGCTGTTCGAACACCTGCGCGCCAGCGGGTCGCAGGCCCAGGCCTGGATGAACCAGGCAGCTCAATTCGCCATCGATCGGGGCGGCTATGCGCCAGCCCAGGCCCGGCACATGGCCGAACGGATGCTGAGCGACGAAAGCATTCGCCAGGCCGCCACCCTGGCCTACGCCGATGCATTTCTGTTCATGGCCGCCATCGGCCTGATCGCTCTTTGTTTCGTTCCGCTCATGTCTCCAAGCCAAAGGGCAAAGCAATGACCCAGGTAGACCTGCTGCTTCCCGCCGCACCCGATCGCTCAACGGATCTGATATCGCAACGGGTGGCGCCGGATGATCTCGCACATGCCGAGGCCGCCGCCAGCGAGCGGGACCAAGAGGCGGTGAGTTCCAAACCGGCGTCGAGACGGCCGCGTCGGCGGCTTCCCTGGTGGACGCTGGCGATCGGGGGCGCGTTCATCGCCGCGGCCGCCTATGTCTATGTGCCAAGTCTTTATGTCGTCGAGACCGACGACGCTTCGTTCCAGGCCGATACCGTTTCCATCGTGCCGAAAGTCGCGGCTTACGTATCGACCTTGCATGTGACCGACAACAGCGCCTTCTCGGCGGGACAGCTCCTCGTGGAACTCGATCCACGGGATTTTCAGGCAGCGGTGGATATTGCCGATGCAAATCTGCAGAGCACGCAGGCCGCGCAGGCGGTTGCCGAGGCACAGTTGAGCGAGCAAAGCCAGGTGATCACGGCAGACGAAGCCAATGTCGCGGGTGACCGCGGGACGCTGGTCTTCGCGACACAGCAGCTCGCGCGGTTTGGCGAGCTTGCCAAAACCGGTGCCGGTACCACCGAAAGCTGGCAACAGGCGCAGTCCAATTTGACGGAGCGGCAAGCGGCGCTGCAAAGGGATATCGCAACGCTCGCGGCGGCCCGAGGGCAGGTCGATGTGCTGCAGAGCCAGGTCGCGCAGGCGAAGGCCAATACGACCCAGGCGCAGGCAGCATTGGCGCAAGCAAAGCTTAATCTGTCGTACACGAAGATCTATGCGCCGTCGGCCGGCACGGTCGCCAGCCGCAGCGCGCAGGTCGGCAACTTCGTGCAACCGGGCCAGACGTTGTTTTCGGCGGTACCGAACGAGATTTTCGTCATTGCCAACTTCAAGGAGACGCAGTTGACGCGTATGCGGGTCGGTCAACCGGTCTCCATCAGTGTCGATGCGTTTCCCGATCGCACGCTGCACGGCCACATCGATAGTTTCCAGCGTGGGACGGGCTCGAATTTCGCACTTTTGCCGCCCGAAAATGCCACCGGTAACTTCGTCAAGATCGTTCAACGTGTCCCGGTGAAGATCCTTCTCGATGGTGCCGAACACGATCCCGGGTTACTGGGACCCGGCATGTCGGTCGAGGCAACGGTAACGGTGCGCACGCCTCCGATCTGGCTGACCTGGTTCTTGTAAAGAACCGGACGACGGAATGTTACGCTATAAGCAGTTCTACCTCTTTCGTTAATCGCGCGACTCAGAGCTTCGGCGATTCTGTCTCCGATTATCCCGCTCTGGCTCGGGTTATCGTGACGATGCCCTTTCGCTGCGACAAACAGATGGAAGGTGTATTGCTCAGCCGACCTTTGCGGCCTCCAGGGAAGAGCCCGAACCCAGCGGCTGCACCGGCTTAAGCCTGGACGCGGCGATTTCCCGAAGAATGGCGGCGAGGTCTCGAAATTCCTGGTCGCGTGCGTCACGGCGGCGCCAGACCAGCACAATGTCCCGCGCGAAGTCCGGCGCCGGCAGCGGCAAGAACCTGAGACCCGGACCTGTCTCTGCCGCCAGCGCCGGGATCAGCGTCAGGCCTTCGCTGGCCGCCACCATGTATTTCAGGGTCTCGAGACTGGTGCCGTGCCGGTCCTTCGAACCCGCGTCGGAGCCGATGGCGAGCACCTGATGGCGCAGGCAATGCCTGACGGCAGAGAACGCCGCACTGGTCCTTGTCGACCATCAAATCGACCTGATGACCGGCGTGCGCGACTATTCGACAGGCGAGCTGAAGCACAACGTCGTGGCATTGGCCAAAGCCGCCAAAGCGCTGCGGTTGCCGATCGTCGTCACCGCCACGGCGCGTGACAGCCTCTGGGGGCCGACGTTTCCGGAACTGGTGGAGGCGCTGCCCGGTATTCCGATCATCGATCGCTCCTCGGTCAACGCGTTTGACGACCCTACGGTCGCTCGTGCCATCACCGACACTGGTCGCACCAAGCTGATTTTCGCGGGCATCTCCCTGGAAGTTTGCGCGGCTTTCCCCGCCATCACCGCTATTGGCATGGGACTCGACGCCTATGTGGCCGTCGACGCCTCCGGAACGTTCAACGAGACCAAGCGGCAGGCCGGTCTTCTGCGCATGATGCAGGCCGGCGTGATCCTGTCCGACTATGCTACGCTGATGGTGGAAATCCTGAAGGATAATGCTCGGCCGGAGGCCGCGGCTGTTTACGACGCGATGGATATGCCACGGGCCAAGCTGGTTGGGCAGATCGCCCAGGCGTACGGTGGATGAACGACACGGCGGCGCGTCGCCGTATGGTATCGTGGCGGACATGCCATCGGATCTGATTCACCGTGCCGAGATGCTGCTGACGTTCTGGTTTGCGCCGGGGGACGACCGGCTTCGCGACATCTGGTTCCAAGCAACCCCGGCATTCGATGCCGCGCTCGCCGAACGTTTCCGAACCGACTACGACCGAGCGGCAGCGGGTGTCTGCGAGCCGTGGCGTGCCGCGCCGCGGACTTGCCTGGCGCTGGTCCTGCTGCTGGACCAAATTCCGCGCAATCTGTTCCGCAATTCGCCGCGGGCTTACGCCACGGACATCGCAGCGCTTGGGATCGCCCGTGAGGCCGTTGCCCGAGGCTATGATCGTGCGGTTGCGCCGATTCAGCGCAGCTTCTTTTACCTGCCGTTCCAGCACAGCGAGAGCCTCGCCGACCAGGAGGTGGGGGTGCGGCTCTATGCCGGTCTGCCGGAACATCCGGACAAGGAGATCTTTGTCGAGGCAGCGCGCGGTCATCATGAGATCATTGCCCGCTTTGGGCGCTTTCCACACCGGAATGGTATTCTCGGTCGCCCCAGCACGCCCGAGGAACAGGATTTCTTGCGGCAGCCCGGTTCGGCGTTTTGAATTCGTGGCTGCGCGCGCGGCGAAGGCGTCCCGCAGTGCCTTGATCAGTCAGCATGTCCGGCGCTCACCAGGTGCCCATGCACGCCTCGGGCCCGGCCCATCCAACGGACCACCTTGTCCATGTAGAGATAGACCACGGGCGTGGTGAAAAGCGTCAATACCTGCGACACGATCAGGCCTCCCACCATCGCAAACCCCAGCGGTTTGCGCAGTTCCGCGCCGGTTCCCGAACTCAGCATCAGCGGCAGTCCGCCGAGTATGGCGCACATCGTGGTCATCAGGATCGGACGGAACCGCAACAAGCACGCTTGGCGGATGGATTGTTCGGGCGACAATCCCTGCTCGCGTTCGGCGTGCAGCGCGAAGTCCACCAGCATGATGCCATTCTTCTTCACGATCCCGATCAGCAGGATGATGCCGATAATGCCCATCACGTCGAGACCGAAGCCAAAGACGTAGAGCACCAGGAGCGCCCCGACCCCGGCGGACGGCAAGGTGGACAGGATCGTCAGCGGATGAATGGTGTTCTCATACAACATCCCCAGGATGATGTAGACCGCGATCAGTGCTGCAACGATCAGGACCGGCGTGCTTGACAAGGAACTTTGAAACGCCTGGGCGTTTCCCTGGAAGTTGCCTCGTATCGAGCCGGGCAGATGCAGGCTGTCGACGGCACCATCCACCGCGGCCACCGCGACGCCCAAGGCCACGCCGGGCTTCAGGTTGAAGCTGATCGTAACGGACGGGAACTGGCCCTGGTGATTGACCGACAGGGGCGCCACGGTGTGGTGCAGGGTCGCCAGTTCGCTGAGCGGCACCATCCCGGCGGATTGCGATGCGACGTAGATCCGCTGCAGGGCATTGGGACCAAGCTGCAGGTCCGGCTTTGCTTCCAGAATGACAAAGTACTGGTTCAAGCTGGTGTAGAGCTGCGAAATGGGACGCTGCCCGAACGCATCGTCAAGCACTGCGTCGATGGCGGCGGGCGTGATGCCAAGCCGCGATGCGGTCTGCCGATCGATCTCCAGCGTCAGTTGCGGCGCGGTTGACTGCTGGTCGCTGGCGACATCGGTCAGCTCGGGCAACTTGGCCAGGGCTTGTTGTACTTTCGGCGCCCACGTATTGACTTCGGATAGATCCACATCGGTCAGGGTGTACTGATACTGGCTTGCCGTCAGCCGGCCGCCGATATTCACATCCTGCACCGCCTGCATGAACAGCCTGACACCGGTCAGACGGGCGACCGAGGCATTCAGGTCCGCCATAACCTTATCGATCGGGGGACGCTGTCCCTTCGGCTTCAGCGCGATGAACAACCGCCCCTGGTTTTCGGTCGAGGTAGCGCCGCCCGCGCCGATATAGCCCCCCACGGTGGCAACGGCCGGATCCTGCAAAACCGTTTTGATGACCTGCGTCTGTACCGCTGCCATGCCGCTGGGCGAGATATCCTCCGCTGCCTGGGTGATGCCCAGGATCAGGCTGGTATCCTCCTGCGGGAAAAATCCTTTTGGAATAATCACGAACAGATAGCCGGTCAGGGCGATCGTGCCCAGCATGACCATCAGCGTGGTGAAACGGTGGCGCAGGACGACGCCCAGCAGCGTGTCATAGCCTGATACCAAACCGTCGAACGCCCGCTCCAGCCCTCCTGACAATTTCCCTCGCCGCTCGGTGTGTTCGTGCCGCAGCAAGCGGCCACCCATCATCGGCGTCAGCGTCAGCGAAACCACGGCCGAAACAGCGATGGCAACTGTCACGACAACGGCGAATTCCTGAAACATACGGCCGACCAGGCCGCCCATCATCAGCAGGGGAATGAACACCGCGATCAGCGAGACCGACATCGACAGAATGGTGAAACCGATTTCCCCGGCACCGTCGAGCGCGGCTTGCAGCGGCGTCTTGCCCATCTCGATATGGCGCGCGATGTTTTCAACCATGACGATCGCATCGTCCACCACGAAACCAACCGCGATCGACAGGCCCATCAGCGACAGGTTGTCCAGGCTGTAGTTCAGCAGATACATCACCGCGAACGTGCCGACGATGGACACCGGAACGGCGATCGCCGGAATGATGGTCGCCCACAGGCTGCGCAGGAAAATGAAGATCACGCCCACCACCAGCCCGACCGTCAGCAGCAGGGTGAACTGAACGTCGGACACCGATGCGCGAATGGTCGTCGTACGGTCTGAAATAACTGTCGCCTTGATCGCCGGCGGCAGCGTCGACATCAGTTGCGGCAGCAACGTCTTGATGTGCTGGACCGTGCTGATGACATTGGCACCGGGCAAGCGCTGGATGGCCAGCACGATGCCCTGGTCCTGGTTCACCCAACCGCCCAGGGTCTTGTCCTGCGGCCCGATGATCGCCTGGCCGACATCGGACACCCGGATTGGGCCGCCGTTACGATAGGCGATGATCTGGTTATTCCAGTCCTGCGGATTGAGCAGTTGGTCATTGGTTTGCAAGGCGTAGGACCGGGTGTCGCCGTACAAGGTTCCCTTGGGCTGGTCGACACTGATGTTCGCCAGCGCCGAACGGACCTGCTCCAGGTCGAGGCCGGCGGCCGCCAGCTTCACCGGATCGATTTGCAGGCGGATCGCCGGATGTTGCGCACCGCCGATGGTGATCAGGCCGACACCCGGGACCTGGGACAGCTTCTGGGCCAGGATGCTTTCCGTGTAGTCGTCGACCGTCGTGATCGGCAGCGTGGTGGAGGTCAGTCCCAGTACCAGGATCGGCGCGTCAGCCGGGTTGGTCTCATGGTAGACCGGCGGCGTGGGCATGTCCTTGGGCAGCTGGCCGGACGCGGCGTTAATCGCCGCCTGCACAAGCTGCGCGGCGGCGTTGATGTCGTCGTTCAGCGCGAACTGCAGGGTGATGGACGTGTAGCCGAGCGAGCTGGTTGACGTCATCTGCGCCAGGTAAGGGATTTCCCCGAATTGTTTCTCCAGCGGCGTTGCCACCGACGATGCCATGGTCTTTGGGTCCGCCCCGGGCAACTGCGCGGTGACGGAAATGGTTGGAAACGACACGTTGGGCAGCGCGGCGACCGGCAGCATGGTGTAGGCCGTGCCACCCAGCAGAACGATTGCCACGATGAACAGCGCCGTCGCGACGGGGCGGCGAATGAAAGCCGATGAGAGGCTCATCCGAGCATTCCTTGCGTTGCTGGTGTCTGGTTTTGCACGTCGCTGCTTCCGGCTGGGACTTCGGTGATTGCGGTGCCGTCCTGCAGGCGGTACTGGCCTGCCGTCACGACTGTATCGCCGGCTTTCAGGCCGTCACTGACCAAGGCCCGCCCATCCAGCGTTTCGGCGATTTTCACCGGTTGCAGATGAACCTTGTTTTCCGGACCGACGACGAACACCTGTTGGCCGGTGGAACCCTGTTGCAGCGCGCTTGTGGGAACACTGATCGCCGAGGGCTGAACACCCGTCACCAACCTAACCTGCACGAATTCGCCGGGCCATAGTTTTGCGTTCTTGTTCGGAAATGTTGCTTTCAGCTCCACGGTCCCCGACGCCTGGCTGATCTGGTTGTTCACCAGCAGCAGCGAGCCCTGACCGAGGGCGTCGGTTCCGTCCTGCGGATAGGCGATCGCGCGCAGGGGTCCTTTCCGTATCGCGGCCTGGACCTCCGGCAAGTCCTTCTGCGGCAGCGTGAAGATCACCGAAATTGGCTGGATTTGGGTGATCGTGACGATCGGCGTGGTGTCGGCCGGGTGTACGATGTTGCCTATGTCCATCTGGCGGATACCGGTTACGCCGCTGATCGGGGACGTTATGGTGGTGTAGCTGAGCTGCGTCTGTGCAGTGTCGATCGCCGCCTGGTCGCTGGTGATCGCTGCCCGAAGCTGGGCGACGGAGGCTGTCTGGTCGCCGACCTGCTGCTGGGTGGAAAAGCCTTGTTTCAGCAGCGGGACGTAACGACTGAGGTTGGCCTGGGCGTTCGCGAGATGCGCCTCGTCGCGCGCCAGATTGGCCTGAGCCTGTTGCAGGGCGGCCTGGAACAGCCTTGGATCGAGCTGCGCGATCAGGTCGCCGGGTTTGACGATCTGGCCCTCGACAAATCCGATTTTCTGGATCGTGCCGGCAACCTGGCTGTGAACGTTGACGGTGTTGTAGGCCGCCACGGTCCCAAGCCCGACCTTCACCAGGGGCATATCCGACACGCCGACCTTGGCGGTCACCACCGGGACCGCCGGCGACGCCGCCGCTTCGGCCGGTGCGGGCGAGACCGGCACAAGCCACCAGCCTGCGACGCCGGCGGCAACGATAGTCACACAGGTCAAAGAAATGGTGCGGCGTCTCATACGAACAGGCTCCTTCGCTACAGGCCTGTCGGAAGATTGGGAGCCGCGCTGAAAGGTTGCCAATGCGCGTTCTTCACCGGAACATGCCTGTTTCGCATAAGCTGTCGGGGCTACGCTCGAAGCAGGCGGAGGGCCGCATGAACTGGCGGATGCTGGATCTTAACTTGCTCGTGGTCTTCGACGCTGTGGTGCAGGAACGCAGTGCGACCCGTGCGGCCGCCAAGTTGAACATGACGCAACCCGCGATCAGCCATGCGCTGGCCAGATTACGAAGCGCCTTGCGCGACGATCTGTTCGTCAGGACGCCGGACGGCATGGAGCCGACGCCCTATGCCGAACGGCTTGTCGGCCCGGTCCGGACGGCGCTGGAGAGCCTGCACACGGCGCTGGACGGCGCTGCCCCATTCGATCCGCAAACTGCCGAACGCGACTTCGCGGTCGCGATGGACAACCGGGCGGTGGTCGTTCTCGCCGCGCCCCTCGCCGCCGCGGTCGGAGAGCAGGCGCCTCGGGTCCGACTTGATATACGTCCCAGCGGCACATTGAAGCTTCCGGAATTGCTGGACCGTGGCGAATTGGATCTGGTCGTGGGCGGCCTTGCAGCGCCGGCCGAGCGGTTTTCCGATCTGCGCTTGTTTCACGATGACTTTGTCGCCGTCGTGCGACGCGGGCACCGGGCGGCGATTGACGGAACGATCTCACTGCCCGCTTTGGGCGACTATCCGCATCTTGTTCTATCCTCGACCGGCGAGGAGACCGACTTCGTGGACGCACAGTTGGCTCGCCACAACCTGAGCCGACGCGTCACGCTGCGCGCCCCGTTGCTGGCGGCGGCCGCCACGCTGGCGCAATCTGAGATGATCGCCGTTTTGTCGGAAAATACGGCCCGAACGTTTGCAAATTCAGCGCCTCTTGAGGTGCTGACCCTGCCTTTTCCATCGCCTCGGCTGCTGACGGCAATGATGTGGCATCGCAGGGTGGACAGCGTTCCTGCTCATCAATGGCTGCGCGGTTTGATTGCGCAGGTCGCAAGAATTTCTAAGCGACACTGACGGGTTCCTCACGGTTTTTCGAAGGACAGTCACTTACTTGCGATCATACGAAACGGACACCGACGATCTATTCGCGCTCCTGACGACCGAGCCCAACGCGCCGATCACGGTGTGACACCCCAAAGCCATGTTGGCGCTCCTGACTAGAGTGGACGGGATCAAAATGTGGATGAACACGCCAACGACCGAGGCATTGGCACTCCACCGTCCCTTGCGGGACGGAGCGCTACAGATTTTGGCGCGGGGTGAGAAGCAGGACGATGCTTCAACAACGCGATCGGGCGAACGCTAAAAATGTCCTCCAATCGCACCTAAAACAGCAATGAGTCTGCGCCCCGAGGTCCCCTTAAAACACTTGCCGGAGAATGACGTAGAGTGAGCCGGCGATCACCATCGCCGCCGGCAGCGTCAGTATCCACGCCAGGGCCATGTTCTTGATCGTGCTCCATCGCAGGCCCGACCCATTGGCGGCCATCGTGCCGGCCACGCCGCTGGACAGCACATGCGTGGTTGAAACCGGCAAGCCATAGACATCCGCCAAACCAATCGTTGCCATCGCCACAATCTCGGCGGATGCCCCTTGCGCGTAGGTCAGGTGTGTTTTGCCGATCTTCTCACCCACCGTCACCACGATGCGCTTCCAGCCAACCATCGTGCCAAGGCCAAGCGCGAGCGCGACGGTGACCTTCACCCAGTTCGGGATGAACTTGGTGCCGCTGTCCAGGGACGATCGCAGCGACTTCAGTGCGGCTACCTCGGTATCACTGAAACCGGCCGGGTGTGCGCCCATCACACGCACCGCATCCGACGCCAGATACATGTCGTTGCGCACGTTCGGCGTGGCCGCGGCAGGAACAGCTTTGATCGCGCCGTAGTTCTTCACCTGCTGGTCGATATCCCCGGTCAGCGTCGCCAGGGCGGCATAAACCGCTGGTGTGTTTACCGCCTTTGTCTTGAGCGCGTTGCCGACCGTTGTTCTGGCCGCGGCCGTCGCCGGCAGATTTTCGTCTTCTATATGCGCCTGGAACACGGTCTGCGCAGCGTGCGTCGTTTGCAGAAACAGCGGCGTGGTGCTCTCCGGCATGGCGCGGTTCAACGCATAGGCCGTCGGCGCGGCACCGATCAGGATGAGCATGATCAGGCCCATGCCCTTCTGACCGTCGTTGCTGCCATGGAAGAACGAGACCCCTGTGCAGGTCAGCACCAGAAGGGCCCGTATGGCGGCCGGCGGCGGCTTGTTGCCTTCGGGTGCGCTGTAGAGCGACGGGCTGCGTACCACGACCTTCATCAACAGGAGCAGCAATGCAGCCAACACAAAGCCGATCAGTGGGCTGAACAGCAACGCCTTCAGAACGCTGACCGCCTGCGCCCAATCCACACCCGAGGTCGCGGATCCCCCCGGCGCCATGAATTGATTGGCGATACCAACGCCCATGATGGAGCCGATCAACGCGTGCGACGAACTGTTGGGCAACCCCAGCGTCCAGGTGCCGAGGTTCCAGATGATTGCCGCGATCAGCAGTGCGAAAACCATGGCATAGCCGGCACCGCTGCCGACCTGAAGGATCAGTTCCACCGGCAGCAGGGTGACCACGGTAAACGCAACCGTCCCGCTGGACGTCAGCACACCGAGGAAATTAAAGGTTCCCGACCAGATGACCGCCGCCATTGGCGGCAGGCTGTGGGTGTAGATCACGGTTGCGACCGCGTTGGCCGTATCGTGGAAGCCGTTAACGAATTCAAAGCCCAGCGCGATCAGCAGAGCAATGCCAAGTAACACGAAAGCACCGACCGCCAGGGTGTGCTCGCCTGCATTGCTGATATCTTTGGAAATACTGAATGCGGCATAGCCGAGTCCGGCGACAAGCACGAGGAAGAAGGCCAGGGCGCCGCCAACGTGCGTTTTTTCGTCCAGATGTGGGCGTCGCGGCGGAACATCCATCATGCCGCGGTTGATCGTCATGTCTGACATAGCACCCCCCAGAGGCTTCACTATCATCTGCTGCAGCGAGCCGAGCACATGCTCTCGACTAGTCGCGCGGGATCTTGCTCGCCCATTTAATCGGAAGGTCGAAGGCGGCCGCCTGATTTTCAATCCACTGGCGCGCTTCATCGGGCGATGAGCAAAGCTGCGTCGCGGGCAGTCGCCTTGGCATATTTGGGATTGTGTCGCGTGTCGTGGTTTCGCCAACAAAGGCGCCGATGAATTCGCTGGCGCCAAATGGCTCAATCCAGGCGCGGAGGTTGCCGCTGGGTGTCATGAGCGAGAGAACTCTCAATTATGTACTGACAATCCGTACAGACCTCTGGACGCATTGTCTAGTCCACGGGGCACTTCATGCAGGGCAATCGGGCGAAGGAGTAGGTGACAAACGGCTAAAGGGCTGAATCCATACGATCCCTCGATTCGCTTCATAGGGGACAACGATGGACGC
>NZ_LMUJ01000051.1:233450-269876 GCF_009765975.1 Acidisphaera sp. S103
CCATTCACGATTCAGATCAATCTTGTTTCGCATGCTGGCGGTCAGCCGCCTGGCCAGTTCGGTCTGCCAATTGCCGA
Organism: Acidisphaera sp. S103; assembly: GCF_009765975.1. Lineage (GTDB taxonomy): Bacteria > Pseudomonadota > Alphaproteobacteria > Acetobacterales > Acetobacteraceae > Rhodopila. The sequence continues at coordinate 233,528 of NZ_LMUJ01000051.1, forward strand.
TTTCCGCGTGCCAGTGCAGCAGACTTCTGGCGTTCGGGTCGGCCCAGCATTTGATGGCATGCGACAGGATCAAGTAGATGAAACTATTGACTGCATGCAGCTGGTTCAGTCCCACGTCCTCGATTTCCTCCACGACATGGGACAGATCCAGGGCGTTCGGCAGATCCCGCCGTTCTGCCAACAGACGCAACACATCGGCCTGCTGCTCGGACCAGGCAAATATATCAATATCGTAAAGATCGGCGTCAGCCATCGTCATCTCCTGACCCGCGTCACTGTAGCGACGTGGCGAAGAAAGCGCCACTTACCCGTTAAGAACCACCCGCTCCCGCGTGCATAGGATCAAGGCCCCTACCCCGCCACCGCGACCTCCGTCACCAGCCGAGCCGCTTCGGCGCCGCGGACCTTGGCGATATCGTCCTGGTACTTCAGCAGCACGCCCAGCGTCTCGTCCACGTCTCCGGCCGTCAGTTCGGTCTTGTTCAGGTAGGTCAGCGCCTGCGCCCAGTCGATCGTCTCGGCCACGCCGGGCAGCTTGAACAACTCCTCGCCGCGCAGGCGTTGGACGAAGTTCACCACCTGCTGCGCCAGGCGATCCGGCACGTCGGGGGCCTTCGCCGCCAGGATCGCCCGTTCGCGGGTCGCATCGGGGTAGTCGACCCAATGGTACAGACAGCGGCGGCGGATCGCGTCATGCACCTCCCGCGTGCGGTTCGACGTCAGGATCACCACCGGACGGGTCGCCGCGCGCACCGTGCCGAACTCCGGCACCGTGATCTGGAAATCGGCCAGCAGTTCCAACAGAAACGCCTCGAACGGCTCATCGGCCCGATCGAGTTCGTCGATCAGCAGCACCGCCGGCGGCAGGGCGGGATCGATCGCCGACAGCAACGGCCGAGCCTGCAGGAATTCGCGCGTGTAGATGTCGCGGGACAGTTCGTCGCGGTCGGTCTGGCCGGCGGCCTCGGCGAGGCGAATGGCCATTAGTTGGCGGGCGTGATCCCACTCATACGCCGCGGCGGACAGGTCCATGCCGTCGTAGCATTGCAGCCGCACCAGACGCCGGTTCAGGCCGGCGGCCAGCACCTTGGATATCTCGGTCTTGCCGGTGCCCGGTTCGCCCTCCAGGAACAGCGGACGCTGCATGGTCAGCGCCAGATGCACCGTGGTGGCCAGTTCCAGATCGGCGATGTAGCCGTTGTCGGAGAGCAGCTTTGCGGTGTCGGCGACCGTAACAGGCAAAGCCGTCACTAGAGCATGCTTCCCAGCATAAACAGGGCCAGGATGACGAACACCCCGCCACCGATCCAGGCGGCGACCGGCAGGCCGAACGGCTCATCGGGGATCAGCGCCCAGATCGAGACGGAAGATTCCGGTGGCGGCACGTACGCGGGCGCGGCAACAGCGGTTTCAACCTGGGCCGTGGCCGGTTCGGCGGCGGCGGGGGAAAGCGCCTGCACCTGCGCGCTGAAGCGGTCGAAGAACGCGTCCGCCATCTGCTTCGCTGTGGCATCGATCAGCCGGCCGCCGAGTTGCGCCAGCTTGCCGCCGACCTGGGCGTTCACCGTGTAGCTCAGCAGCGTGTCGGCCCCGTCGTCGGTCAGGCTGACATTGGCGCCGCCCTTGGCGAAGCCGGCGACACCGCCCTGGCCTTCACCGCTGATCCGGTAGCCGTTGGGCGGGTCGATATCGGACAACTGCACCTTGCCATTGAACCTGGCGGAGATTGGGCCGACCTTGACCGCGGCGGTCGCCTTCATCTGGTCGTTGTCCAGTTTCTCCAGGCTCTCACAGCCGGGTATGCTGACTTTCAGCACCTCCGGGTTGTTGAGCGCCTCCCAAACGATTTGCCTCGGCGCCGGAATGCGTCGTTCGCCCGTCATGTCCATGCGAAATCCATCCTTTGCTAAGCGCGGCGGACGTTACCGGCAGGGTCGCGGCCATGCAACCGACCCTCGCCGGCGGATCGGCACGTGGGGCCGCCTGAGCAGCGACTCGAGCGGCAGGTTTTGCCCACCGACATCAACCATCCGGCAAAAAATGCCGCCCTTTTGGGAAACAATATCCAATCTTTTCAATCAGCCACCGTTGGCGCGAAACGTGCGTCACGCCGGGGGCCACTTGTCGGCGAAGGAGTATCCAACGTGTCGATCTCTATCTCCGGGCAAAACGAGCGGTGGGCACAGCTCAATGCCTATCAGCCGCCGCCCAGTTCATCGTCTGGCCAAACCAGTGCCTGGGATCCGACGGCCGTGGCCGCTTCATCCCCCGGTTCGGCGGGCAATGGCCCGTCAAGCGGTGGCACGTCGGGCGCGCTGTCGGACGGGACGTCCCTGGCGTTGATCACGTTCGGCAGCCTGGGCAACGGGTCGGCCACCGCCACGCAGGGCACTGGCCAGGGCACCACGACAGCCACCGGCTCGACCGCCGCGGCGCCGGATGCAAGCAGCCTGGACTCGCAGATCCTGACCGATATGCAGTCGCTGATATCGGCCCTGACCGGAACAACGACCTCGGGCACCGGAACCACGTCGCAAAACCCGCTGACGACCGCCTCGGCTTCCGCAACAACGCAGCCGGGGGCTGTCACCGGGCCACCATCCGGCCCGCCACCATGGGACAACGCCATCTCCAACACCGGCACAAATACCGGCACCGGCAACGCCGGCGGCGCGGCGTCCGGTTACACCGACGGCATCCAGCAGCAATTCGCACTCTCGGCCTACAGCGCCAACTCACAGTACGGCCTGGACAGTTCGGCCACGTCCTCGCTGACCAACATCAGCGTGTAGACACAACCGACGGGACGGTGTGGGGCCGCATCGCCCCGAACCGTCAGCGGGAGGTCACCCCGGCGTGCGCGTGTCCGCCTTCGCCAGAATGACGTCCGGCGCCACCCCGTGTCGCACCGGCGCGCTCGGCAGCATCACGGGGGCCGCCGAACCGTGGGCGGGACCGCAATCGCCGCTGGTCTGGGACACGACATGCGGCGCCTGGCCGTTGCCCGTGAACGTGACCTGGACGCTGCGCATGCACACGCCCGGTCCGGACATCGCCGGAATGACCCCGAACCCGCCCGCGTTCATCGGCCCCACGTTCATTGGCATCGCACCGACATCATGGAACAACGCCGCGGCCTGGCGGTCCATATCCGCAGACATCCGCTGCAGCATGGCGAACGGGGAACCAGGACCGAAGGCCGGCATCACGGTGTCCATGGCGGCATCCGGGGCTAGCATCACCGTCGGCGGCACATCGCCCGTGTAGCGGATTTGCTCAACCTGGCCGTTCGGCAGGCGGACGTTCAAAACATGGGTTTGCGCGGGATTTGTCACCGTCTGGGCCGTTGCCATGCCGGTCAATCCCGCCAGCACGATCGCCGCGGCACCGGTCAGAAGCGCTACTCGCATCACAGTCTCCCTCACTGTTGAACGTACAATCGTTAGCATCGACAGGACCGACTATAATCCGGCCACCTGTCACGGTATCGTCCGCAACGTGGATTTTTGTTTAACCGCGCCGCGTGCGGGTCGTACGCAGCGCGGCCGCGATGCGGCTCGTGCGCGGCCGGCATCGTGGTGTCCGCCTGTAACGAACGAAAAAGTAGCGTAACATAACAAGCCTGTGCCTTGTTGGCGCCACTTCCGGCGCTTAATCGGGTAACCGGCCATCAGCCGGCAGCCGCCCCTAACCGACCCAAGGACCCGAGCATTCATGGACGAACGTGTTGACCGGACGGAAACCAAACGAGCCCCCGATCCTGCGTCGCGCGTAACTCCGGTGGTGCACCACTCCCGTGGCGGCTACTGGATCCTGACCGGCCTGATCGCCGCCGGGCTGATCGGCGGCGGCTGGTATCTGTGGACGCAGCACAGCGCCAAACAGGCACCGCAAACGGCGACCTCCAAGCGTGGCGCGCAAAGCGCGCCGCAGCCGGTCGGTTTTGCCACCATCGACAAGGGCGACATCCGCATTGTTCTGAATGAGCTTGGCACGGTGACGTCGCTCGACACGGTGACGGTGCTGACCCAGATCAACGGCCAGTTGCAGCAGATCGGCTTCAACGAAGGCCAGATGGTCAAGAAGGGCGACTTCCTGGCGCAGATCGACCCGCGCCCGTATCAGGCGGCGTTGGAGCAGGCTCAGGGCACGCTGGCGAAGGACCAGGGATTGCTGGCGCAGGCACAGGCCGACCTGAAACGCTTCCAGACGCTAGGCCGGCAGGATTCGATCGCGCAGCAGCAGCTGGACGACCAGAGGTATCTGGTCCAGCAGGATATCGGCATCGTGCAGACTGATCAGGGGGCGGTGGATACGGCGAAGCTGAACCTGGCCTATTGCCATATTATCTCGCCGATCGACGGCCAGGTCGGGCTGCGGCAGGTCGATCAGGGCAACTACATCCAGACCTCCACCACCAGCGGCGTCGTGGTGATCACCCAGATGCAGCCGATCTCGGTGCTGTTTTCGGTGCCGGAGGACAACCTGCCCGACATCATCAAGCAGGTCCGATCCGGCGCGACGCTGAGTGTCGAGGCGTATGACCGGGCGAACACGCGCCTGCTGGCGACTGGGCAACTCGGCACGCTGGACAACGTGATCGACACAACTACCGGCACACTCAAGCTGCGGGCGATGTTCACCAACCCCGATGAGCAACTGTATCCCAATCAGTTCGTGAACGCCCGGCTGCTGGTGAACACCATGAAGGACACCGTGCGCGTGCCGGTGCCGGCGGTGCAGCGCGGGGAACCGGGGACGTTCGTCTATCTGATCAACGCCAACAACACGGTCTCGGTGCGCCCGATCAAGGTTGGGCCGACGGATGGCGGGTTCGAGGCGGTGACGTCGGGCCTCAACCCCGGCGATCGGGTGGTGACGGACGGCACCGACAGGCTGCGCGACGGCGCGGCAGTGACGTTGCCGGCTGCGAAACCGGGGGCCGGGGCGGCGCCAGCGGCGGCCGGAACCCAGCCGGCCGGAACGGCGCCGGGCCAGACGCCGGCTGCTCAAACGCCGGCTGGTCAAACGCCGGCTGCTCAAACGCCGGCTGGCCAGACGCCGGCTGGTCAGACACCGGCTGGTCAGACACCGACTGGTCAAACGCCACCCGCCGCGACGCCAGACCAGCCGGCGGACCCCTCCGCTCAGCACAAACGCCACCGCCAGACGCAAGCACAATGACGCCCGGCGTGAATGTGCTGATGGGCGGGCCGGGTATTCGGAACGCATCACGCCTTGTCCGTCGCGGCGGACAGGATGCTTGGAGCGGAACGCGCCCTTACCGTCATGGCCAGGCGCGTCCCGGCCATCTTCGCACCGGCGGACGAAGCGCGGACGGCCCGGACACGCCCGGCCATGACGGTAAGGGCTTACCCGCATGAGCCCGTCCCGCCCGTTCGTCCTCCGCCCGGTCGCCACCACGCTCCTGATGGCCGCGATCCTGCTGGTCGGCATCGTCGCCTACCGCTTCCTGCCGATCTCCGCCCTGCCCGAGGTCGATTACCCCACCATCCAGGTGCAGACCTTCTACCCCGGCGCCAGCCCGGAGGTCATGACGTCCTCCGTTACCTCCCCGCTGGAGGTGCAGTTCGGGCAGATGCCCAGCCTGAACCAGATGTTCTCCACCAGTTCGGCCGGCGCCTCGCTGATCACCTTGCAGTTCGGCCTGGACGTCAATCTGGACGTGGCGGAGCAAGAGGTGCAGGCGGCGATCAACGCGGCCGGCAACCTGCTGCCGTCCGACCTGCCGGCGCCGCCGATCTACGCCAAGGTCAACCCGGCGGATGCGCCGATCCTGACGCTGGCGCTGACCTCCAAGACGCTGCCGCTGACCGAGGTCGAGGATTCGGCGAACACCCGCCTGGCGCAGAAGATCTCGCAGCAGCCGGGCGTCGGGCTGGTCAGCATCAGCGGCGGGCAGACGCCGGCGGTGCGGGTCCAGATCAACCCACGGGCGCTGGCCGCCTACGGGCTGAACATCGATGATCTGCGCACGACGCTGGGCAATGCGAACGTCAATACACCGAAGGGCAATTTCGACGGCCCGGCGCAATCGACCACGATCAACGCCAACGACCAGATCAGCGACCCGAACGACTACCTCGACCTGGTGATCGCCTACCGCAACGGCGCGCCGGTGCTCCTGAAGGACGTCGCCAAGGTCATCAACGGGTCGGAGAACACCAAGCTTGGTGCCTGGGCCAACAAAACGCCGGCGGTGATCCTGAACGTGCAGCGCCAGCCGGGCGCCAACGTCATCCAGGTGGTCAACAATATCAAAGCACTGCTGCCGCAGTTGCAGGCCACTCTGCCGTCCGCGGTCGACGTCGCGGTGCTGACCGACCGCACCAACACCATCAGGGCCTCGGTCTCCGACGTGGAGTTCGAGCTTGGGCTGGCGATCGCGCTGGTGGTGGCGGTGATCTTCCTGTTCCTGCGCAACATTCCGGCGACGATCATCCCCAGCCTGTCGGTGCCGCTGTCGCTGGTCGGCACCCTGGCGGCGATGTACATGCTGGGATTCAGCCTCGACAACCTGTCGCTGATGGCGCTGACCATCTCCACCGGCTTCGTGGTCGACGATGCGATCGTCATGATCGAGAACATCTCCCGCTACGTCGAGGCCGGCGAATCACCGCTCCAGGCCGCCCTGAAGGGCAGCGAGCAGATCGGCTTCACCATCATCTCGCTGACCGTGTCGCTGATCGCGGTGCTGATCCCGCTGCTGTTCATGGGCGACGTGGTGGGGCGACTGTTCCATGAGTTCGCCATCACCCTGTCGGTGACCATCGTCATCTCGGCCATCGTGTCGCTGACCCTGGTGCCGATGATGTGCGCCAAGCTGCTGCACCACCGGCCGGACGCGGCACGCAGCAAATTCGACCTGAAGGCTGAACGCGGCTTCAACTGGATCATCGGCCGCTATGACAAAGCACTGAACGTGGTGCTGGATCATCAACCGCTGACCTTACTCGTGGCGCTCATCACCGTGGGCGTCACCGTCCTGCTCTACACCGTGGTGCCGAAGGGCTTCTTCCCGGTGCAGGATACCGGCCTGCTGCAGGGCATCTCGGTTGCAGCGGAAACCACGTCCTACGGCGCCATGGCGGCGCATCAGCAGGCGCTGGCCGACGCAATCCTGAAGGACCCCGACGTTTCCAGTCTGAGTTCCTTCATCGGCGTCGACGGCAGCAACACCACGCTGAACAGCGGCCGGTTCCTGATCAACCTGAAGCCGAAGGACGACCGCAGCCTCAACGCCACCGAGATCGCCGCTCGGTTGCAGCAGGAAACCGCCAACGTGCAGGGCGTGCAGTTGTATCTGCAACCGGTGCAGGACCTGACGATCGACGCCTCGGTCAGCCGCACGCAGTACCAGTTCGTGCTGGAAAATCCCAACCTGTCGGCCTTCACCGAATGGGTGCCGAAGCTGCTGGCAAAGCTGAACCAGTTGCCGGACCTGACGAACGTCGCCAGCGACTTGCAACAACAGGGCCTGACGGCAAACCTGGTGATCGACCGAGCGACGGCGGCGCGCTTCGGCATCACCCCGGCGACGGTCGACAACGCGCTATACGACCTGTTCGGCCAACGCATCATCTCCACCATCTATACGCAGTCGAACCAGTACCGCGTGATCATGGAAGCCGACCCGGCCGACCAGACATCACTGAGCGCCCTGTCGGCGATCTGGCTGCCGTCATCCGCCTCCACCACCGGCCAGGTGCCGCTGAGTTCCATCGTCACCATCCAGCAGAAGCCGGGACCGTTGCAGATCAGCCACCTCGCGCAGTTCCCGGCGACGACGATTTCGTTCGATACCACCCCGGGATCGTCGCTGGGCGCCGCCGTCACGGCGATCCGCCAGGCGGAAAAAGACGTCGGCCTGCCAGTAAGTTTCGTCACCGCCTTCCAGGGCGCCGCCTCGGCCCTGGAGGCGTCCCTGTCCAACGAACTCTACCTGGTGCTGGCAGCGGTGATGACGATGTACATCGTGCTGGGCGTGCTGTACGAGAGCTTCATCCACCCCGTCACGATCCTGTCGACGCTGCCCTCAGCCGGTGCCGGGGCGCTGGTGGCGCTGCTGATCGCCGGCGACAACATCGACGTGATTTCGATCATCGGCATCATCCTGCTGATCGGCATCGTCAAGAAGAACGCGATCATGATGATCGACTTCGCGCTGGTCGCCGAACGCGAGGAAGGCAAGCCGCCGCGTGAGGCGATCCACCAGGCGTGCCTGCTGCGCTTCCGGCCGATCCTGATGACGACGATGGCAGCACTTCTGGGCGCGCTGCCGCTGATGCTGGGCAACGGCACCGGATCGGAGCTGCGCCGTCCGCTGGGCGTGGCGATCGTCGGCGGCCTGATCGTCAGCCAGGTGCTGACCTTGTTCACCACGCCGGTGATTTACCTGATGTTCGACCGGCTCGCCTTGCGGCTGGGCGGCAAGAAGCCGGAAGCGAGTCCGGCGGAATGAACCTATCCGCCCTGTTTATCAGCCGTCCCGTCGCCACCACCCTGCTGACGATCGGGATCACGCTGGCCGGCATTTTCGCGTTCTTCAAACTGCCGGTCTCGCCGCTGCCACAGGTGGATTTCCCGACGATTTCCGTCCAGGCGCAGTTACCCGGCGCCAGCCCCGAAACCGTCGCCACCAGCGTCGCCAGCCCGCTGGAACGCCATCTCGGCCAGATCGCCGACGTCACCGAGATGACGTCCACCAGTTCGGTCGGGTCCGCCCGTATCATCCTGCAATTCGGCCTGGATCGCGACATCAACGGTGCGGCGCGCGACGTGCAGGCGGCGATCAACGCCGCCCGGGCCGATTTGCCCACAAGCCTGCGCAGCAACCCGACCTATCGCAAGGTGAACCCGGCGGACGCCCCGGTGCTGATCCTGGCGCTGACGTCGAAAACCCTGACCCGCGGCCAGATGTACGACGCGGCGACCAACGTGCTGTCGCAGAAGCTGTCGCAGATCGACGGCATCGGCCAGGTCATCATCGGCGGCGCCGCGCTGCCCGCCGTGCGCGTGGAACTGAACCCGACCGCGCTGTTCAAATACGGCATCGGGCTGGAAGACGTGCGCGCCGCCCTGGCGTCAGCCAACGCCAACAGCCCCAAGGGTTCGATCGACACCGATACGCTGCACTACCAGCTTTACACCAACGATCAGGCCTCGCACGCGGACGACTACAAGCCCCTGGTGATCGCCTACCGCAACGGTGCCGCGATACGGCTGTCCGACGTGGCGGACGTGCAGGACTCGGTGGAGAATCTTCGTAATGCCGGCCTGTCGCAGGGCCAACCGGCGGTGCTGGTCATCCTGTTCCGCCAGCCGGGCGCCAACATCATCGACACCGTGGACAGCGTGAAAGCGGCGATCCCGCAGTTGATGGCGGCCATGCCGGCGGACATGAACCTGCTGATCGCCAACGACCGCACCACGACAATACGCGCCAGCCTGCACGACACGGAAAAGACCCTGCTGATTTCCGTCGCGCTGGTGACGCTGGTGGTGTTCCTGTTCCTGCGCAACGCCAGGGCGACGCTGATCCCGGCGATCGCGGTACCGGTGTCGATCATCGGCACGTTCGGAACCATGTACCTGATGGGCTACAGCCTGGACAACCTGTCGCTGATGGCGCTGACGGTGTCCACCGGCTTCGTCGTCGACGATGCGATCGTGGTGCTGGAAAACATCTCCCGCCACATGGAGGACGGCATGCCGCGCGTCCAGGCCGCGCTGCGCGGGGCCAAGGAAGTCGGCTTCACCGTGGTGTCCATGAGCCTGTCGCTGATCGCGGTGTTCCTGCCGATCCTGCTGATGGGCGGCATCGTCGGACGGCTGTTCCGCGAATTCGCGGTGACGTTGTCGATGGCGATCATGGTGTCGCTGGCGATTTCGCTGACCACCACGCCGATGATGTGCGCGCTGTTCCTGAAGCCCGTCGACCGGTCGCTGCCCAAGCGGCAGACGCTGTTCGACCGCGTGCAAACGCTGTACGGGCGCACCCTGGCCTGGTCGCTGCGGCACCCGATGCTGGTGATTCTGGTGCTGCTGGCCGCGGTGGTGCTGAACGTCGCGCTGTATGTGGTCGTACCCAAGGGCTTCTTCCCGCAGCAGGACACCGGCCGGATGATGGGCAGCCTGCAGGCCGACCAGAGCATCTCCTTCCAGGCGATGCAGGGAAAGCTGGCGGATTTGTCCCGCATCGTGCAGGAGGATCCAGCGGTGCAGAGCGTCGTCGGCTTCACCGGCGCGGGCGGCGGCGGCGGTGCGGCGCAGACCAATACCGGTTCGGTGTTCGTGGCGCTGAAACCGCTGGCGGATCGTGATGGCATCGACACGGTCATGAGCCGGCTGCGGCGCAAGCTCTCCGTCGTGCCCGGCGCGCGGCTGTTCCTGGTGCCGATCCAGGACATTCGTGTCGGCGGCCGGTCGAGCAACGCGGCGTACCAGTATACGCTGCAGGCGGACACCACCGCCGATCTGTACGACTGGGCGCCCAAGTTGGTCACCGCATTGGAACACAGTCCGATCCTGCGGGACGTCAACTCCGACCAGCAGCAGAAGGGCCTGGAAACCGACCTGGTGATCGACCGGACCACCGCCGGCCGCCTGGGCATCAATGCCAGCCAGATCGACAACACGCTGTATGACGCGTTCGGGCAGCGCCAGGTCTCCACCATCTACAGCGCGCAGAACCAGTACCACGTGGTCATGGAGGTGGCGCCGCGCTACTGGCAAAGCCCGGAAACGCTGAAGGATATCTACGTCAGCACCGCCGGCGGATCAGCGTCGGGCACGCAGACGACCAACGCGGTGGTCGGCACGGTCGCCTCGGCGACGACCACCACCGCCAACACGGCCGCAAGCATCGCCGCCAGTTCCGCGCGCAATGCGTCCACCAACGCGCTGGCGAATGTCGGCAAGGGCAGCGCGTCATCCGGCGCCGCGGTCAGCACCAGCAAGGAAACCATGATCCCGCTGGCATCGTTTACCACCTACGGCCCCGGCAACACCGCGCTGGCGGTGAACCATCAGTCGTCGTTCGTTGCCAGCACGATTTCCTTCAACCTGGCACCTGGCAAGTCGCTGAGCGACGCCACCATCGCGGTGGATCAGGCAATGCGGCAGATCGGCATGCCGGCATCGATCCATGGATCGTTCCAGGGGACGGCAGCCACCTTCCAGGAATCGATGCAGACCATACCGATCCTGCTGCTGGCCGCGCTCGGCGCCATCTACATCGTGCTGGGCGTGCTGTACGAAAGCTACGTCCACCCGATCACCATCCTGTCCACCCTGCCCTCGGCCGGTATCGGCGCGATCCTCTTCCTGATGCTGTTCAACATCGAATTCAGCCTGATCGCCGCGATCGGCGTCATCCTGCTGATCGGCATCGTCAAGAAGAACGCGATCCTGATGATCGACTTCGCCCTGGACGCCGAACGCACACTGAAGCTGGAACCGCGTGAGGCCATTTTCGAGGCGTGCCTGATGCGCTTCCGCCCGATCATGATGACCACCAGCGCGGCGATGCTGGGCGCCCTGCCGCTGGCGCTGAGTTTCGGCGACGGCGGCGAATTGCGCCGGCCGCTGGGGATTTCCATCGTTGGCGGGCTGATGGTCAGCCAAGTGCTGACCCTCTACACCACGCCCGTCGTATATTTGTACCTCGATCGTTTCCGGCTGGCCGCGAAACGGCAATGGTATCGGACCTTTCCCGGTCTGGCCGCACCGGAGGCTGCCGAGTAATGCAAACCCGCCCGATCCATCGGCGCCATCGCGCACCCGTCATGGCGGGCGAAGGCCCGCCATCCACGCCTGTGTTTTCACGGGTGGAAGGCGTGGATGCCGACCTTCGTCGGCATGACGGACGAGGACGATCGAAAGGTCAGCAACAACGCCGATTGGTGTTGCACACTGTCGGTGCCTGCCTGCTGCTAACCGGCTGCATGGTCGGACCGGACTACAAGCGGCCTGACGCCCCGCCCGCGCCGGCATTCAAGGAACTCGCCGGCTGGAAGATCAGCCAGCCCGCCGACACCATCGACAAGGGCGCGTGGTGGTCGGTCTACCGCGACCCGGAACTCGACCGGCTGGAAGCCATGGTCAATGTCTCCAACCAGACGGTGAAGCAATTCGAAGCGCAATACCGCAACGCCGTCGCGCTGGTCGGCGAGGCTCGGGCCGGCCTGTTCCCGACCATCGGCATCACCCCCTCGGTCACCCGCGGCGGCGGTGGCGGCAGCGGTCTTGGGTCGGGCGGCGGCGGTTCCTCGCTGGCCAGCGGCGGTGGCACCGGTGGATCCGGTGGCGGCCGCGGCACCGAGTACAGCATCACCGGCAGCGTTTCCTGGGAACCGGATATCTGGGGCAAGGTGCGGCGGCAGATCGAAAGCAACGTGGCCGGCGCCCAGGTCAGCGCCGCGGACCTCGCGAACGCCAAACTGTCGGCCCAGGCCACGCTGGCCACCGATTACTTCGACCTGCGGGCCGAGGACGCGCTGACCCAACTGCTGACCGAAACCGTCGCCGCCTATCGCCGAGCGATGCAGATCACCCAGAACCAGTATCGTGCCGGCACGCAAGCCAGCATCGATTACGTAACGGCACTGGCGCTGCTGCAGTCGACCGAGGCACAACTGATCGCGGTGGGCGTCCAACGCCAGCAATTCGAGCACGCAATCGCCATGCTGACCGGCCACGCGCCGGCCGAGATCACCATCGCGCCCGCCCCGCTGGCCGCCGCCGTGCCCGTCGTGCCGCCCGGCCTGCCGTCCGCGTTGCTGGAACGGCGGCCGGACATCGCCGCCGCTGAACGGGCGATGCAGCAGGAGAATGCGCTGATCGGCGTGCAGACCGCGGCCTACTATCCGGATATCTCACTGTCGGCGCTGGGCGGCTTCGCCGGCAATCCGCTGTCGCAGCTATTCACGACGGCGAACCAGGTGTGGTCGCTGGGGGCCTCGGCTTCAGAGACGCTGTTCGACGGTGGGCTGCGTTCCGCGTCGGTGATGGCGGCGCGGGCGACATATGACGCGTCGGTGGCGACCTATCGGCAGACCGTCCTGACAGCGTTCCAGGGCGTCGAGGATGCACTGTCCGACCTGCGCATCCTGGAACTTCAGGCCAAGGCGGAGGCGACCGCGGTGAACTCCACCCGCCGGGCGGTGGACGCGACGCTGAACCAGTACAAGGCCGGCACGGTTCCTTACACCAGCGTGATCACCGAACAGACGCTGCTGCTGGGGGACCAGCAGACGGCACTGGCGGTCCAGCAGAGCCGGCTGGTCGCCAGCGTGGCGTTGATCGAGGCGGTGGGCGGCGGATGGACGACGGCGGATCTGCCGGCGAAGATCAAGCCGGGAAACTCATTGTTCCCGTGATCGGGGGTGCCGCCGGTCGGACGGACGAGTTTGGAGCGGTGCTAAGGTTCCACGGCGTCGCTGAATACCTTTAGAGCATGATCACGCTGGGCGGGACGTCCAGAGCGCGTGAATCATGCGATCAAACAAAGAGCTAGAGCGTTTTCACCCTGCACAGTTAGGGTGAAAACGCTCTAGCGCCGCTGTCAGCGTGTCCATGCTTTAGCCTTTTGGGTGCGCCGCGCCGAGGATGTCGGCCGCCGGTTCGTTCCCAATCAGGTATGATGAAGGACGTTATCATGCGTGCTGTTGGCGGGACTCTCAAGCGTCCGTGGGTTCCGTTGCAGGGCAATCGGGCGAAGGAGTAGGTGACAAACGGCTAAAGGGCTGAATCCATACGATCCCTCGATTCGCTTCATAGGGGACAACGATGGACGCTTCGGCACAGGATGGTGGCGAGATTTTCGAGGCGACTGCCTTTCTCGGCTATTTCGAGGACCTGACGGATACTAGGCAGCCTGGCAAGGTGGTTTATCCGCTCGACGAGGTGTTGCTGTTAGCATTACTCGCCACCCTCGCCGGGGCCGAAACCGTCACCGACATGGCCCGGTTTGGCGAGAAAAAGCTTGCCCTCCTGCGTCGCTTCCGCCCGTTTAAGGACGGAACGCCGCCGCACGATCGGATCGGCGATATCTTCGCCGCCTTGGATGCGGACCAGTTCCAGCACTGTTTCGTTGCGTGGGTCGCTTCGGTGACCGGGGTTCCCGAGGGGGTGATCGCGATCGACGGTAAGACTGTGCGCCGGTCCGGCCATAAAAAGGGCGACAAAGCGCCGATCCATATGGTCTCGGCCTTTGCTGCCCGCCAGCGCCTTGTGCTCGGCCAGGTCAAAGTGGCAGAAAAATCCAACGAGATTATAGCGATCCCAAAGTTGTTGAACATGCTCGCCATCGACGGGGCAATCGTGACCATCGACGCCATGGGGTGCCAGCGCACCATCGCCGCGGCGGTGCTGGACAAGAAAGCTGACTATGTCCTGGCGCTGAAAGGCAACCAGGGATCGCTGCGCGAGGATGTCGAGGTTTTTGTCACGGAACAAAGGGCCAATGGCTTCGCCGACACCGACGTCAGCCGCCACACCACCGTCGACGGCGACCATGGCCGTATCGAAACCCGCGCCACCACGGTGATCCATGATGTCGGATGGCTGCGGGAACGCCATGACTGGCCAGGGTTGAAGGCCGTCGTCGTGGTCGAGAGCAGCCGGGAAGTCAACGGAAAAACCGAACACGAGATGCGGCTTTACCTGACCTCGCTGGTGATGGTCGCAGCCCTGATGGGACCGGTCGTGCGTAACCACTGGGCCATTGAGAACAGCCTGCACTGGGTCTTGGATATGATCTTCCGCGACGACGAGTGCCGCGTGCGGACCGACCATGCCCCCGCTAACTTTACGACCATCAAGCACATGGCCCACAACCTTCTGCGCACCGCTTCCAGCAACGACTCACTCCGCCTGCGCCGCAAGGTCGCCGCTTGGGACGACGACTTCCTCGCAGGCCTCATCGCGCGGTAAACGACTTCACCCGATTCCCCTGGGTCACCATTCGCCGCCAGAACCGCGATATCGCGGTTGTTCTCTCAACCCGCGGCTTCGCGCTATCAACCTCGTGGAACTTACCCGCTTTTGTGACCGGATCGGACAGCGGGCAGAGGCGGCCGGCATGACCGAGGAAAAGCTGGCCAAATTTCTCGCTGAATGAGCGACGAGCCACGCATCGTTCTGGATACGAACGCCATCATTAGTCGGATTATCCGGCCGAATTCGACGGCGGGGCGGACGGTTCGTTTTGGTATGGAAACCAGCCACGTACTCGCCTTCGAGGCGACGATGACGGAACTGCCTGACGTCCTGTCGCGGCATCGTTGAGCACGTTTGGTTGGTCCGGTGGAACACCCGGTCGTAGCATCGGCTCTCGATCCGAGGTTGGCCTGCATTTCCAGCGTTTGCCGGATGCCGCGACTGGATTCAGACCAGGATAACATCCCCGGCGACAATGGCTCTGTGCCGGAAACCCCACCCTTGTCTCCCTACCCCGGATCGGGTCTGATCCGCCCCGCCAACCGGAGGAAGCCATATGGCCGAGATACGCACGCAACATCTGCTGACCCTCAAGCTCGCCGTGAACGGCATGCAGCCGATCGGCGAGACTCCGTCCGGCAATCGCCGCATCGGCCTGGTCGCAGGGGGCACCTTCGAGGGGCCGAAACTGCGTGGCACCGTGCTGCCCGGCGGCGCAGACTGGATCATCGGCCGCCCTGACGGCGTAACGACGCTCGACGTCCGCATCGTTCTGCAAACCGACGACGGCGCTGCCATCGGCCTGACCTACAAAGGCCTGCGCCACGGCCCCGCGGCGGTGATGGAGAAGGTCAACAGCGGCCAACCGGTCGATCCATCCGAGTACTACTTCCGCACCGTCGTAACGTTCGAGACGGCCGCGCCGAAATACGCCTGGCTCAACAAGGTTTTTGGTATCGGCACGGGGAGTCGGCCGCCGGAAGGCCCCATCTACGACATCTTCGAGGTGCTCTGATCATGGCGACAATCGGGTTTATCGGTCTCGGCAACATGGGCGGCCCGATGGCGGCCAATCTGGTGAAGGCCGGCCATACCGTCTCTGGCTTTGACCTCAATCCAGCGGCGCTGGACGCCCTGGGCAAGGCTGGCGGCAAAGTCGCCAAAAGCGCAGCCGAGGCCGTGGCGGGCGCTTCGGTCGTCATCACCATGCTGCCGGCCGGCGAGCATGTGCGGGACGTCTATCTGAATCAGGGTGGCCTGATCGATGTCACCAAGGACGCCCATCCGCTGCTGATCGACTGTTCGACCATCGACGTGGAGAGCGCCCGCACCGTGACTGCTACGGCCGAGACAGCCGGTTTGGCGATGCTGGACGCGCCAGTTTCCGGCGGAACGGCCGGCGCGCAGAACGGCACGCTGACCTTCATGGTCGGCGGCACCGAGGACGCGTTCACCCGCGGTAAGGCGGTGCTGGAGGCGATGGGCAAGAACATCTTCCATGCCGGTGGGCCGGGCGCAGGGCAGGCGGTGAAGATCTGCAACAACATGATGCTCGCCATCAACATGGTCGGGGTGTCGGAGGGTTTCCTGCTGGCGGAGAAGCTTGGTCTGGACTGGAACAAGCTGCACCAGATATGCGCGACCGCCACAGCCAATTCCTGGGCGCTGTCGAATTACTGCCCGGCGCCCGGCCCGGTCCCCGCCGCGCCGTCCAACCGCGATTACGCCCCCGGTTTTGCCGCCGCGCTGATGGTGAAGGACGTGAAGCTGTCGCAGGCCGCGGCCGAGGCGGCCGGCTCACCTACGCCCCTGGCGGCAAAGGCTTTGAGTTTCTACCAGCAGGTGGTCGATCAGGGCGACGGCGGCAAGGATTTCTCGGTCGTATTCCGCTGGCTGGCGCAACAAAAACGGCATTGAGCCAGCGGTTCGGGGAGGGGAGCAACCAATGAAAGCGGCGGCATTCAAGGCGGCCCGCGATTTCCTGCTGGCGCATCGCACCGATTATGCGACCGCCTACCGCGATTTCCGCTGGCCGGAGATGGAAAACTTCAACTGGGCACTCGACTGGTTCGATGGCGAACTGGCTCGGGGTGAAACCGCCAATCTTCCTGCCTTGATCATTGTCGGCGACGGCGCCGCCCGACTGACTTTCGCCGAACTGTCCGAACGATCGAACCGGGTGGCCAACGGCCTGCGTCATCTCGGGGTCAAGCGTGGCGACCGTATCCTTCTGATGCTGGGCAACGTCGTGCCGCTGTGGGAGGTGATGCTGGCGGCGATGAAGCTGGGGGCTGTCGTCATCCCGGCGACGACATTACTGGCTGCCAACGACCTTGCCGATCGTTTCGATCGTGGCCGAGCGCGGCATGTTGTTACGACGTCGTCGGAGACTGGTAAATTCGATGGCCTCGATCCGCGGCTGACCCGTATCGCCGTTGGCGATCCGGTACCGGGATGGACCCGCTACGATGAATTGCTCGCGGCCCAGGCCGAATTTATCCCCGACGGCGAAACCAGGGCTGACGATCCGCTGCTGCTGTATTTCACGTCCGGCACGACGGCCAAGCCGAAGCTGGTGCTGCACTCGCATCGCACCTACCCTGTGGGGCACCTCTCCACGATGTATGCGCTGGGGCTGCTGCAGGGCGATATCCACCTGAACGTGTCGTCGCCCGGCTGGGCGAAGCATGCGTGGAGCTGTTTTTTTGCCCCATGGATCGCGGGCGCGGCGGTGTTCATCGCCAACCAGGGGCGGTTCCACGCTCGGGCGATGTTGGACACGATCGCCGCCAATAAAGTAACGACCTTGTGCGCGCCGCCGACGGTGTGGCGCATGCTGATCCAGGAAGATCTGAAATCCGTGCAGCACAGTCTGCGCGAAGTGCTGGGTGCAGGGGAGCCGCTGAACCCGGAGGTCATCGACCAGGTGAAAGCCGCCTGGGGGCTGACCATCCGCGATTTCTACGGCCAGACCGAGACCAGTGCCCAGGTCGGCAATCCGCCTGGACAGCCGATCAAGCCGGGCTCGATGGGGCGCCCGTTGCCAGGGTTCCGGACGTTGCTGCTGGATCCCGACGATCATGAAGCCGAGGAAGGTGAGTTGTCCCTCGCGTTGAATCCGCCGCCCGCCGGGTTGATGCAAGGCTACCAGCAGGATGATGGGTCGATCGCCGCCCTGACTGGCACCGCCTATCGCACAGGTGATGTCGCGTCCCGCGATACGGATGGCTACCTGACCTATGTCGGGCGAGCGGACGACGTGTTCAAAGCATCCGACTACCGCATCAGTCCGTTCGAACTGGAAAGCGTGCTGATCGAGCACCCGGCGGTGGCCGAAGCAGCCGTCGTTCCCGCCCCTGACGCGATGCGGCTGGCGGTCCCGAAGGCCTATGTCGCCTTGGTGGCGGGCGCGACCGGGGATCGGGCGACGGCATTGTCGATCTTCCAGCATCTGCGCGTCCGGTTGGCGCCGTTCAAGCGCGTGCGCCGGCTGGAGTTCTACGACCTGCCGAAGACGATCTCCGGCAAAATCCGCCGTGTGGAACTCAGGCAGATGGAAAATCAGCGGGCCAGGGAGGGCACGCGTGAGCAGGCGGAATTCCGCGAGGAGGATTTTCCGGAACTGACGGCCCGATAGGCGTCACAACCCTTGGGCTGTCGCTGACCCGAGCGCGGACTGGAGCCATTGCATGGAGGTCGCGCGATCGTTGCCTGCCAAGGCCTGCAGTGCTCGCGAGATCTGCCCGACCGTCGGATTGTCGCTTGGGCTGCCGGTCTGTCCTAGCGCGACGGATCGGTCGAGCATCCGCGTCTCGGCCATCTCCAACGCAGCCTGTGCCTCACCGGTGCGGCCGGCCGCCAAAGCTCCTTGGGCGGCGCGTAACGCATCGGACGGACGCGCCCCTTCCACCAGGTTCGGCTCCGGCAGCGCTGGGGCGATGGGGGATTGGGTGTCCTGGCCATTGATGTTGCTGGCGCCATCGGATGTCGGATTGGCCGCAAGGGCACACACGGAGCATGCGACCAGCAATGGGACAGAGAGAATGACGGCACGCATGGGCAACGACCTCCTGAGCAGGCGGACTGGTGATTACACCGCCGGCGTGGTGAAATCGAGGCGCGTATAGTTAATGAACTGTTATACCGGGCGTCATCGAGGCCGTCTGTTGCCTCGTCATGGACCGGCGAAGTCCGGTCCATTTGATCCAGCATCCTTCGTGGCAGATGGCCCAGATTGGCCGCCGGGCCATGACGAGGCTGATGTGTCGGGCGATCATGCTGTAAGGCTGATCAGCGCCAGCGGCGGTGGAACCACAGGTACTGCCCAGGATTTTCCCGAACCCATCCCTCGATGATCGTGGTGATCATCTGTGTCGCGGCAGTGACATCGACCTGTCCGTCCTGATCCCGCGGCAGATCGTATGGTCCGAAACCTTCGATGCGAAACCGGTGATCCGGCAGACGGACAACTCGGACGCCGACCACCGGGCAGTCGAAACGCCGGGCGAGGCGGGCGACGGATGGATTGGCCTTGCACTGGCGGCCGAAGAAAACGACGTCCACGCCGCGGGAGAAATGCTGATCCACAACCATGCCGAGATGCTCGCCGGCGGACAGTGCCGCGGCCATCTCCAGCGCCGCCTGGGCGCGGGTGCGGATCAACCGGCCCATCAGCGGGGCTCGTATACGGACGATCTCCCGCGCCACCGCCTTGTTGTTCGGCATGCGGTAGACCACGGCGGAGGGCAGTCCATGCGCCGCCGCCGCGATGGCCGGCAATTCCCAGTTTGCCAGGTGGGCGGCGAAGCACAGCGCCGGCTGACCGTCGAGACGCAACTGGTCGAACAGCCACGCGTCGTCGGTCTGAATACGGCCGGTATCGGGATGGGCTGGATCGAAGTCCCAGATGCGGGCCATATGCACATACTCGCCGGCGACGCGGCCGAGGTTTTCCCACGCATCCCGCAGTGTCGCCTCGATCCAGGCTGTGTCCTTATCGGGAAAAGCGGCGCGCAGGTTGGCCTGGCCGATCCGGTGTGCCGGCAACCAGGGACCGATCCGTCGCGCCGCGCTGCCGCAGAAATCCGACGTGCGATCCGGATCGGCGCGCCGCAGCAGCCGGATCAGCCATTTGACCAGGCGGCCGAGGATGCGCTCGCCGTAAAGGTTCAGTTGGCGTCGCACGCGGGTCAGAGTTCGACCAGGATCTTGCCGAACACGTCACGGGTTTCCAGCCGCTCCACGCCGGCTCGGAATTCGGCCAGGCTGTAGACCGTATCGATCACCGGCCGCACGCCGGAGGCGATCCGGTCCAGTGCCCGCGCCAGCGCCGACATCGGTGCGCCGAAGGACCCGGTGATGCGGTATTGCTGCTGGAACAACTGCATCAGATTCAGGTTGCCGATCGGGCCGGAGGTCGCACCGCAGGTGACCAGCCGGCCGCCGCGCTTCATCGACAGCAACGACCCGGCCCAGGTGTCGGCGCCGGTGTGTTCAAAGACGACATCGACACCGCGCTTTTTGGTCAGTTTGCGCACCACGCCCTCGAATCGGTCCTCGCGGTAGTTGATGACGTGGTCGGCGCCGAGCGCCGCGGCTTTCGCGGCTTTGTCGGCCGAACCCACGGTCGTGATGACGGTGCAGCCGATCGACTTGGCGATGCGGATGGCGATGCTGCCGATGCCGGACCCGCCGGCGTGCACCAGGATGGTCTCCCCGGGTTCCAGGTGAGCGTTGTCGAACAGCATGTGCTCCACCGTGCCGTAGGCAACGGCGACGCAGGCCGCGTCGCGCATGGAAACACCGTCGGGGATTTTGACCAGCAGCCGAGCCGGGTGGTTGGTCAGGTCCTGGGCGAACCCGTCGACATGAAAGCCGCGCACGCCGGCGACGTTCTCACACAGATTGTCGCGTCCGCGCAGGCAGGCGGGGCAGGTGCCGCAGGTGAATGCCCCGAACGGCACCACCCGGTCCCCGGGGCTTACGTTCGTGACGCCCTCGCCGATGGCGGTGACCTCACACGATGCCTCGGCGCCGACGGTCAGCGGGTAGAGCCGCTTGGCGAACGCCATGCCGCGCAGGCCCCAGACGTCGATGTGGTTGAGCCCAACCGCATGGACCCGCAGTTGGACTTCGTTCGGGCCGGGGGCAGGGGGGGCGTCGCGCTCCGTCAGCGCGACATCCTTGTCGGCGAGAAGCTGAAGCGCTCGGATCATGGCCATACGGCGAGGGTCCTGAAGGGTTGCATCGGGTGCCCAGTAAGCAGGGTTTGCCGTCAGGGCAATCCCCTGCCGCCGCTGGAATCCGTCGCCGATGGCCGCGTGAATTAACGAGTCGTTTACCGATCGCGCCTAATACGAAAAAACCGGCCGGGAATTGGCCCGGCCGGCTTACTCGAGGAGACTGCGATGGTACGACATCTCAAGCTCTTACCGAGGATAGTGGTGAAGATTGGCGTAAAAGCGGTATTATGTAGCAGCCGCCACCACACGATAGAAGCCTTTCTAACCCTATCATCCTACCATATACGGTATGGGCACATCAATCGTAACTGGCAACCTGACCAAGCGCCGGGCTTACCTGGCTGGTGAGGTAGCGCTCGCCCGGAGCAAGCTGAAGCAACTCCGTAGCGATCTATACGCCGTGGATAGGATGCTTCGCCTCCTAGATTCCGGGATCAACCCCACCGCCATCAAAGGCATCCAGCGGCATTACCGGCTACCGGATTTCAAGCATGGCGAAATGACGCGGCTTTGCGTTCGCGCGCTGCGCCGGGCCGAAGCGCCGGTATCCGCTGGTGTCGTGGCGCAAGAGATCGCCAAGGCCAAGGGGATTGAGGTGACTGCCAGCGTGCTGAGCCGCGTCCGGCTGACGATGATTCGGCTCACTCGGGAAGGCCGGGTTATCCGGTCGGGCGCGCACCGGGCGCGACTTTGGATGCTGAGGCAGGACGGCTGACGGGCGGGATTCGCGGTTATTGACGCGGAATTCGCGGGGTAGCGTTGCTGCTGTTCATCATTCATTAATTCCTTGGAGCTAATTTGTTTGGGCCGGCTGTGATATTGCTCACGGGCAAATTCGCCATTGAACCGTAAAGCAAATCGAGATCAGCCAAGGTGTCCGTTGCGTCAAGGCGCTAAATTTTATCACGCGTCCGTGACAGTTTTGTTGACCCCTACGGGGGGAGCGGTTATTCCGACCGCCTTATTTCTCGGCGCCCCGCAAACCTGCCATGTCAAACCTCAATCTTGTTCTAGCTTCGCCCGCCAACCAGCTCATGGCTAATGTTATCACCGAATGGGATCGCCAACTTGCGTCTCAAAAAATACCCAAGTCGGCATTGGACGCGGTACGAACGTATGAAGCGCAATTGCAACCTGACAAAACGTATGGGGTGTATATCCTCTGTTCGCCGGATGGGATGGGCGGAGGGAAGCCACCTTATGAAGCTTTTGTACACGTAAACCACGCGTTCCCAAAATCTCCTAAGCCGATGCTGCGAATGACATGGAATCGCCTTGCACCTCGGTATGAATGGTCGGCAAACCCGATAAATGATCACGCTCGCGTGTTCACTGGCATCGTGACCGGGGGTTTGAAGTTAATTGGTGGACCCTTGCCGAGCAAGGAGATGAAAGTCTATCTCTACAATCACGCTGATCGCGCCTTTGGTAAGCGATTTGTGGGCGCCTTGACAGGAATGCCCCTCCCGTTCAACGTCTCTCTCCAAGGTAATTGGCTACACCTTGGATTATAAGGAAGTCTCGAAATGGATAAGAAAACAGAACAAATGATCTACGATGCAGCCCTCAGGGCGACGCATGAGATGGGGTCAGATCTTCTGAAAATGTCCTGCTTTGTGTCGAACTGGAAGCAGCAAGCCGAGATTGTCCCTGAAAAAGAACTCGAAGCCGCATAATTTGGCTGATCAAGCTGATGAAATGGCCACCGAACGGTGGCCATTTTTTTGTGCGTCGGTCCTCGCTAAGCCGCCCGTTTCGCCCGCTGCCAATACCCGCACCAGTCCACCGACACCGGCGCTGCCATCGCCAGCGTCGCCACGGCCTTAACCTGCACCCCGTTGGCGACCCGGCGATGATCCTCACGCCACGCGCTTTCCTGGGCATACCGGACCAAATAGGCGCCCGCGATGTGGTGGTGATGCCCGATCTCGGCCCGGCGCAGGCGGGAGAAGTAGGACTCGGCACCGTTGGAATAGATGCCGTCCAGGCTATAAGCCTGCGAATGGTCGATCCGGTCCACCTGATAGCGAGCCTCCAGACCGTTCCAGGACCCGGCTTCGTCTGCTACGATCTTGGTGCCGCGTGCGACCCGCGAGGCAATCCAGGACTGTGCCGCGCCTTCGGACTTGAATACGGCCGGCAGGGTTGAACCGCCGCGTTCGCGGACCACGACCACCACCTGGCGCTTGCCGTTCTGGTTCTTCGCGAGGCGACGGTCGCGGCGGTTCTCTTTCCGGTTGGCAGGCTTCACATAGCCACCGAAGTACCCACCATCGACCTCGACCGTCTCACCGTCGCCGCCGAGGTGCATGCGTTTCAGTTCCGAAGCCATGGCCTCCCGCAGCTTGTGCGACAGGACGAATGCCGTCTTGTACTGCACGTCCAGGTCACGGGACATCGCCAGGGCGGACTTGCCTTTGACCTCGTTGACGAAGATCGCGATGGCCGCGAGGTAGGTCCGCAGCGGCATCTTGTGGAAGGCAAATAGGGTGCCGGACGTAATGGAGAAATCCTTCCGGCAAGCCTTGCAGCGGAACCGGAGCGCACCGGACGGACGGCGGCACTCATAGACCGTGGGGCAACCGCAGTGCGGGCAAACGGCCTTTCCATCGGTCCAGCGAACGGAGCGGAACACCGTCTCGGCCTCTTCGTCCGTCATCCGCATCACGGTCGCCAGTGAGAGCGTCCGGGCTTTGGCTGAGAGGAGGAAGTGGGTGGGCATCATTCACATCCGTTAGTTGACGAACGGATATGTAAGCTTTCTAACGAAGCCTTGCAAGGGAAAAACGAACGCTTATGTTAGGTTTCGTTCAAAAGTGTGAGGAATCTAATGGCAGGCACCAGCGACAAGTGGGCAGATCACGCCAAGCGGCACCTCAAGGCTGAACTAAAGCGGGCTGATGTGGGGTATGCGGAGCTGGCTCGGCGCTTAACCGAAATGGGATTGCCGGAGACGGAAGGATCGGTCACGGTAAAGATCAACCGTGGGGCATTCCCGGCATGGTTTCTTTTTGCCGTCATGCGCGCGATCGGCGCACACACGCTACGGTTGGAAGATTGGACGTAGATGATCGTAGGATAGAAAAGAGATCGCGTGGAAAACGAAGATGCAAGCAACGACAAACCAGATCATCCGCTTGGCGTAGTCCCATCGTTGCGGCTTTCGTCCGGGCGCGTAGAAAATGACCTTGCCGAGGCAACACCACGCACACCAAAGAAGGGTGACGCAGCCAACCCCATACATATACGCGATCCAGACCTTGGGGATTGGACCAGTAAGCTTGTCTGGTGGACCCGCGCTCTCGTTGCGGCGACCGTGATAAGCACCGTAGTCGCTGGCTTCCAATGGTGGGAACTGCAAAAGGCTGGGGCGCAGACTGACAAAACTATCATCCAATTGAACCGCCAAGCGGATGCCATGCAAGCCAATACGCGCGCTTTTGTCTTTCTTAAAAATCTGGACAGAAGAACGGAACCATTTGGGGACGATATCCTTATCAAATGGCTTTATACATGGCGTAGCAACGGCACAACTGAAGCTAAACATTTGATTATACGAAGCAATTGCCACGATGAAATTATGGGGAAGGAACTGGACTTTAGCCGCTGGCCAGGAGGGGACTCCCCAGCTTTCATTGGCCCCGACACAGAACAAACGATGGTCGGGTGCGAGACAGCGGCATCCGCACTGAAGAGCCTTGACCACCGCAACACGGGACGATCCGATGATATCAGGTACTGGTTTTTCATATTTGGCAAAGCCACCTACGATGACGTCTTTGGCGCCAGTCACAGGCTCGAATATTGCTACCAAGTTTGGTGGGATAATAGACGAATTGACCTTGGTTTTGAACTCATTCCCTGCGACGGCGTAAACGCCCGGCACAACTGCGCTGACGAAGATTGCCCAAATGATTAACGCGGCCACCGCCGCCCATGCCAAGGGGCGCACCACCCTAACTCACCGCACCCTCCTTCGTTCGGGATCGGGCGTCGGAAGCGAGGCACGAGCGCCACGTTGAGAATGTGGCAACTCGGCACGGTAATTGCATCGCCGAGACCATTCCGGTCTCGGTGGCGGCTGATACATAATACCGCGTAAAAGTCAAGATCATCATCGTCCGAAGGTAGGGAGTTGGCTGGCCCGTGCGTGGGCCAGCCGATTCCCGCGAGGATTTAGGCCGACATCGCGGTTTTCACTGTTCCCACGCCCGAAAATACCGTTTCGATCTTGTCACCAGGGGCGATCGGGAACTGCCGCGTGAACGACCCGGTCATGACGATTTCCCCGGCTTTCAGGCGTCTGCCGTAGGCACCCAATTTCGCCGCTAACCACACAATCGAATTCAGCGGATTGCCGAGAACCGCGTCGCCGGTCCCGGTTCCGACCTGTTGGTTGTTCACCGTCACACGAGCCTCGATCGTCGTCAGGTCGGCGGGCAGCGCTACGGGCGATCCCAGGATAACCGTCTTCTGCTGCGCGTTGTCCGCCAGCGCGAGGGCGATCTGTTCGGTGAACGGACCGCGCGTCTCGATGATTTCCAGCGATGGATAGACGACGTCGATCGCCGCGCGTGCCTCGTCCAAATTGACCGTGCCCGACAGATCGACACGCAGGCGCATGCAGAGTTCGTTCTCAAACCCCGGCGCGATCAGGTCCGTGGGGGCGAAGACATGCCCCGACGGCTTGCTGTCCAGCACACAGCCGAACACCGGCTCATGAAAGCCGAACTGCTGCTGGATCGCCGGCGCCGTCAGCCCGACTTTCCAGCCGATCTGCCGCTCCCCGGCGGCGCGGCGGCGTTCGATCAGACCAAGCTGGATGGCATAGGACTGGTCGACGGTGAGTTTCCCGAAATACGCCGGCGGGAAGTAAACGCCTTGTTGCCGGGACTGCCAGAAGGCCTCGATCAGGCTGTCGTTGTTCATGGTTTCCTCTCCTCAGGCGCTTGTCAGCCTCGGGCCGCTCGCCTACCGTCCGCGCCGTTGCATCGTCAGGGGAAGCGTCGCCATGAAAATCCTCGTTGTCCAGGGGGCCGGCATGAATATGCGCGGCAAAACGCAAACCGAGATTTTCGGCACGATGACGCTGGATCAATACAACCAGCACATAACCCAATACGCCGCCGAACTGGATATCGAGGTGGAGATCTTCCACTCCAACGTCGAGGGCGAGGTCATCAACCGGTTGTACGCGGCGAATGACCAGGGTTTCGACGGCGCACTGGTCAATCCGGCGGGGTTCTCGCGCGGCTATCCGGCGCTGACGGCGGCGATCAGCCAGGTGACGTTCCCGGTGATCGAGGTCCATATCTCCAACCCGGTGCGGCGGGGCCCGGTGTCCGATACGGCGCAGGTCAGCCTGGGAATGGTCACCGGCTTCGGCGTCCTGGGCTATTATCTGGCACTGCGCGGCCTGCGCGACACGGCCAAGCGCCGGTAGCCGTCCGTCCCACCGCGCCGACCGAGCGCGGCTGTCTCAGTCTTCGGGATGTCCCGGAGGAGAGCTGTCGCCTGCGCCCAACGTCAACTGGAACAGCACGGTGTCGAGCCACCGCCCATGCTTGTGGCCGATGGATTGGAGCACGCCCACGCGACGGAACCCGCACCGTTCGTGCAGGCGGATGGAGCCGATGTTGGCGCTGTCGCCGACGACGGCCACCATCTGCCGGAAACCGCGTGCTTCGCAAGCCGCCACCAGCGCCATCAGCAGCCGCTTTCCGATCCCTCGGCCGATAGCGTCGGGGCGTAGGTAGACCGAGTTCTCGACTGTGTTCCGATAAGCCACGCGGGGACGATAAAATCCGGCATAGGCGTATCCGCACAGCACGCCGCCTTCCTCGGCCACCAGATAGGGGAAGTCGTGCCGCAGAAGGTCGGAACGGCGCCGCGCCATCTCCTCCATCGAAGGAGGGTCGGTCTCGAATGACGCCGAACCGTGCAGGACATGGTGGCTGTAGATCGCCGCGATCGCCTCCAGATCGCCGTCGCGGCTCGGCCGGACGCTGATCGCGCCCACCATCGTGGATGTATCCGTGGAGAATGATTGAGGGATGTGCAGGGTCATAAGCTCACCAAGGTTGCGTGAAGGCGATGGGCTTGCGCTTGATCGCGTCGAAGTCGGGGCGCTGCGCCTGTGGCTGACGGCGTCCCGCGCCGATATCTTCCAGCAGCCGGCCATCCAGGGTGTGAAGACGTTCAATCTGGCGGAAACCGGAATGCTCCGAACCGACGAGGTAAAGCCACGCTTCGCGCCAGAGACCGGTAACTGGAGCCAGCCTATGGACAACCCGGCGCCTCAGTGTTGTCGAATCTGGCCCGGCTGCCGGCCTCGCGATAGGTAGAGTGGGCGTTGACATCATGGGTTCAGGCTCAGCGAAAGAGGCTATGTGCGGAAGAAAAACTTTCGAATGCCACGCATTAGAATAATATTAGCTTATGGTTCTTCCCTCTCTGCGCCAGCTCCGCAGCTTCCTAGCCGCCGTTGAGACAGGCAGCGTCACCACCGCCGCCCGGTCGCTCGGGCTGACTCAGCCCGCCATCAGCCAGCAGCTTCGCCAGCTTGAGTTGACCGTCGGGACTCGCCTGCTGGATCGGGTGGGCGGCAAGCTGCTGCCCACGGCGGCCGGCCAAGCCCTGCTGGAACCGGCTCGTCGTGCCCAATCGGCGGCGGAAGACGCGGTATCGGCGATGGCCGCTTATCGTTCGGGGGAAACCGGCCGCGTTCGCCTGGGAACCGGCGCGACCGCGTGTATCTATCTGCTGCCGCCGGTGCTTGAGGCCGCGCGAAAACGCATGCCGGGCCTGGAGATCATCGTCGTCATCGGCAATAGCGAGGACGTTGTGCAAAAGGTCGAGACCGGCGACCTCGACATTGCCCTGGTGACGCTGCCGGTTTCGATTTCGCGCTCCCTGAGCATGACCCGGCTGCGATCCGATCCATTGATGGCCCTTCTGCCGGCCGGCATGACACCAAGCACGCGGACGGTCACGCCGGCGCAGATCGGACAATGGCCGCTGATCCTGTATGAGGCGGGCGGAACCACGCGCACCATCGTGGATAGCTGGTTCCGGCACGCCGCCGTCAAGGCCCGTCCGATCATGGAGCTTGGCAGTGTCGAGGCGATCAAAGTACTCGTCGGCAGTGGACTCGGTGCCGCGATTCTGCCGGGGATGGCCGTTCAGGAACCGATCGGCGACACCGTGACGAAGCCGCTGCATCCCGCGCTGTCACGCGATCTCGGCGTTGTCCTGCACAAGGAAAAAGTGCGGGAACGCGGCCTTCGGGTCTTCACGGAGGAACTCGACAGACTGAGGCACTGCCAATAGCCAATTCATTTGTCCGGTTCAGGTATGACAATCGCCCGATCGGCTTGAGCCGTGAGGCGAATCGAGGATGCGGGCAACAAGCGGGGACGAAGTGAGGCTTGATCCGGGGTTCCGGCAATTAGGACCGAGCCCTCGCCACCATCTCCACCAACGCCCGCCGGACGTCCCCCGCGTCCTTCACCGGCCCCGGCCAAGCGAGCCGCACCACCTTGTCCCCCAGCGCCAGGTCGAACCCGTCCACATCCGTCGTGACCATCCGCCAGTCGCCTGCCGCCCCGGCGATCGCCGCCAGCGCATCCGGATGATCCTGGTTGCAATGCGCCAGTATCCCCGGTTCGGCTGCCAGCAACGCTGCCACGGCCGCTGCGTCGGGCGTCAAATCCGCTGTCTTCAGCCGGAATGCGCGGCCAAACCCGCCGACCAGCAGTCCCGCGGCCGGCGCAATCCGCCAGGTCGCGAAATCCCCAAAGTCGGCGTACAGCGACGCATACGGATGCACGGCCAAAAACCGCGCCTTTAACGTCGCATCGTCCACCACCTGGGCGACCCCGGTGACCGTTACCCGAGGTGTCGTCTGCGGGTTGGGCGATTCCGCCGCTCCACTCACCATTACCGAACAGCGCGGATCGGCCGTCAGATGCCGCGTGTGCTCCGACAGGCGGGACAGCAGCAGCAGCAGCGACCCATCCGGCATGCAGGCCGGCGTGACGAGGGATGCGAACGGCTGGCCGGCGGCACTGGTCGCCAGACATCCGCCCCGCGCGGCCCGCAGCAGGCAACGGGCCTGGAATGCCGGACTTTCATCAACAGATGATGATGCCATATTTTGTTCACCCCCAATCCTTGGCTCACGATGGCCGCAATCCGCCACAATCGTCCGTCATACCGTGCTACGACGGTACCGAGACCATCAAGGAACCCCAGATGAAGCAGACCATCGCCCTGGTCGACGACGACCGCAACATCCTGACCAGCGTCTCCATGACTCTGGAGCAGGAGGGCTTTACCGTCCGCACCTACACCGACGGCGAAAGCGCCCTGCAGGGTCTGACCGCCAAGCCGGTGGACCTGGCCGTGCTCGACATCAAGATGCCGCGCATGGACGGGATGGAGCTGCTGCAGCGCCTGCGCCAGCGCAGCACCATGCCGGTGATCTTCCTGACCTCGAAGGATGAGGAAGTCGACGAACTGATGGGCCTGCGCCTGGGTGCCGACGATTACATCACCAAGCCGTTCAGCCAGCGCCTGCTGCTGGAGCGGATCAGGGCATTACTGCGCCGCAATGAAGCCGGCAAGGCCGAAGGCTCCGGCACCGCGCCCGGCGGCGTCATGACCCGCGGCGACCTGGTACTGGATGAAACCAAGCACCAATGCACCTGGAAGGGTCACGACATCCAGTTGACGGTCACGGAATTCCTGCTGGTGAAGGCGCTGGCCGCCCGCCCCGGCATGGTGAAAAGCCGCGACCAACTGATTGACGCGGCGTATGGCGAAAACATCTACGTCGACGATCGCACCATCGACAGCCACGTGAAGCGGATCCGGAAAAAATTCCGCATCGGCACCGAAGAATTCAACTACATCGAGACGCTCTACGGTATCGGCTATCGCTACAAGGAGCATTGATTGCCCGACGGTGGACGCCTGTTCGGTCTGACCCGCTCGGCCGTCCCCAAACGGCGGTACCGGCCGCGCTGGGTGTCCCCCCTGCTACGGCGCATCCTGCTGGTCAACGCTCTGCCGCTGGCGCTGCTGGTGATGGCACTGCTGTACCTCGACCAATACCAGAACGGGCTGCTGGAATCCCAGGTCACCGCGCTGCGCGAACAGGCAAGGGTGTTCGCCGGTGCGCTGGGCGAAAGCGCGGTGCGCACCACCGATCCGGACAACCCCAAGCTGGTGGCGGAAGTCGCCGCCTCTCTGTTGCGCCGTCTCACCGAACCCACGCCGGACGCCCAGGCCCGGCTTTACGCCCCGGATGGCACCATCCTGGCGAATTCCCGGGTGCGGGAGGGGCCGGGCGGTGTGATCACCACCGAACCGCTGCCGCCGCCGCTGGAGCATGGGCCGATCATCGCGGCGATCGGCTGGGTCTACGACAGCATCCTGGGCTTCCTGCCGCATGACATGCCGGCCACCCTGGTCGATACGACGCCCTCGGCCGGCGGTCCCGACTGGCAGCCGGACGTGAAGGAGGAACTGCGCCTCAGCAGCGCCGGCAACAGCAACGAAACCCCACCCTATATCCGCCGCACCAAGGACAACCGCCTGCTGGTCACCGTCGCCGTGCCGGTGGAACGCGACAAGCATACCGTCGGCATCATCTCGCTGACGCGGGAGGCCAGGGAGGTGGACGAAAGCCTGTTCAGCGTGCGGATGTCGATCCTGGGGCTGTTCGGCATGGCGCTGGGCCTGACCGTGCTGCTGTCCTGGTACATGTCGCTGACCATCGCCCGCCCGATCCTGCGGCTGGCCGAGGCGGCGGCGGACATGCGCGAAGGCGGCGGACGGTCCGGCAGCGTTCCGCCGTCACTGCTTCGGCGGCGCGATGAGGTGGGGGCGCTGGCTTCGGCGCTGGCCGACAGTTCCACCGCGTTGTGGGAGCGGATGGACGCGACCGAACGCTTCGCCGCCGATGTGGCGCACGAAATCAAGAACCCGCTGTCGTCGATCCGCAGCGCCATCGAGACGCTGCTGCGGATCGAGGACCCCAATCGCCAGCGGCAGTTGCTGACCATCATCGCGCAGGACGTGGTGCGGCTGGACCGGTTGATCAGCGACGTTTCCGACGCGTCGCGGCTGGATGCGGAGCTGTCGCGGGTCACCGCGGAGCCGGTCGACGTGGTGCCGATCCTGCGGACGCTGCAGGAGCTGGATGAGGCCACCCGCGACCCGGACAACGACCCCAAGCTGGAGGTCGTCGCACCGCCGAACGGGTTGCGCATCTGGGCGGTGGAGGACCGGCTGGTGCAGGTGCTGCGGAACCTGATCGGCAACGCGCATTCGTTCAGCCCGCGGCGCGGCCGGATCGCGGTGCGGGTTCGCGATACCGGCGGAACGGCGGAACTGAGCGTGGAGGATGACGGCCCCGGCATACCCGACGCGAACCTGGAGCATATTTTCGACCGGTTCTACTCCGAACGGCCGAAAGGCGAGAGTTTTGGGCAGCATTCGGGCCTGGGCCTGTCGATCAGCCGGCAGATCGTCGAGGCACTGCATGGGCAGATATCCGCCGAGAACCGCCGCGACGGCGCCGGCCGGGTGCTGGGGGCCAGGTTTATCGTGCGGTTGCCGCTGGTGTAGGAAGGGACGGGCGGCAACCTGCTGCCCGTTCTTCGTTGCCGATCGCCTTTATCCCACATTGCGCCTGCCGACCGCGTCAAGTTCGGTAACGATGTCGTCTGGGATGGCGAGGTCGGTGGCGTCGAGGTTCTCGCGCAGATGCTCAATCGACGAGGTGCCGGGGATCAGGAGAATGTTGGCTGAGCGGTGCAGCAGCCAGGCCAGCGCCACCTGCATCGGCGTTGCATCGAGCCGTTTGGTTACGTCCGAAAGCGTCGAGGACTGAAGCGGCGTGAACCCACCGAGGGGAAAGAACGGCACATAGGCGATACCGTCGGCCGCGAGTGCGTCGATCAATGCATCGTCCTCGCGGTGGGCGAGATTGTAGTGGTTCTGCACGCACACGATCTTGGCGATGCGGCGCCCTTCCTGGAGCTGGGCAGGCGTGACGTTGCTCAGGCCGAGGTGACGGATCAGCCCCTGCCGTTGTAGTTCGGCGAGCGCTGTGAGCGGCGCCTCGATCGATCCGTCACTCGGGCCATGAATGCCGCCAACCCGCAGATTGACGACATCGAGCACATCGACCGCGAGGTTTCGCAGATTGTCGTGAACCCCGCGCGTCAGATCGGCGGCGGTGAGCGCTGGGATCCAGGAAGCATCGCCGCCGCGCACCGCCCCAAGCTTGGTCACGATCACCAGGTTATCCGGGTAAGGATGCAGTGCCTCGCGAATGAGGCGGTTGGTGACGTGCGGGCCGTAGAAGTCGCTCGTATCGATATGATCGACTCCGTTCGCCACCGCCTGCCGCAGCACGGTCAGTGCGACGCCGTGGTCCTTGGGCGGCCCGAACACGCCGGGGCCGGCAAGCTGCATGGCACCATAGCCCAGGCGCCGTACGGATCGATCGCCAAGCGAGAAGACGCCGGCAGCATTGATGTCAGTCATGGGAAGGCTCCAATGCGGATGGTGTGACGCCGATATGGACATGACGCTGATGCGTGATAATCGTGATCAATCGGCACAGCCTGTGCAGGATTATAAACAATGGCAGCGAATCTGGCCGACCTGTCGGCTTTTGTGGCGGTGGTACGAACGGGTGGATTTCGCGAAGGTGCCCGGGTGAGCGGTGTCTCCGCTTCCAGTTTGAGCCAAGCGGTGCAGCGGTTGGAGATGAAGCTGGGTGTGCGGCTGCTCAATCGTTCCACCCGCAGCGTTGCGCCGACCGAGGCTGGCGCGCGCTTGTATGAGCGGCTGGTGCCCGCATTGAGCGAAGTCGAGACCGCGATCGATGGCGTGAACGCGTTTCGCGACCGGCCCGCGGGAACCCTCAGGCTCAATGTCCCCGGCAGCGTCGCACGACTGGTCTTGCCGGCGATCGTCACGCCCTTTCTGAAGGCGTATCCTGATATCCAGTTGGAAGTGACCGTCGAGGACGGCTTCGTCGATGTGCTGGCGGCGGGTTGCGATGCCGGCATCCGCTACGACGAACGTCTCGAGCAAGACATGATCGCCGTTCCGATCGGCCCGCGGGTGCAGCGCTTCGCCACGGCGGCGTCACCGGCCTACCTCAACGCGCGAGGGCGGCCGTCGCATCCCCGCGACCTGCTCGGTCACGCCTGCCTGCGCGGGCGGTTTTCCAGTGGGGCGACGCCACCCTGGGAGTTCGAGCGTGACGGCGAGATCGTGCGGATCGATTCCGTCGGCCCGCTGTTGGTGCGCCTGGGTTCGGCGGTCGACCTGGCGATCGACGCCGCCGTGGGCGGTCTCGGTATCATCCATCTGTTTGAGGAGTGGCTTCGCCCCCACCTGGACAGCGGCGCGCTGGAACCGATGCTGGAGCCTTGGTGGCAGAACTTCTCCGGGCCTTTCCTGTATTATCCGGGCCGCCGCCACCTGCCGGCACCGCTTCGTGCCTTTGTTGATTTCATCAAGACGTAGAGGCGGTCGGGTTGTTGGCCCCTCTTCGTGTAAAATTCGCTATCGAGTGACAATAAACCATGACTATTCAGGCGACGATTTCGCCCGACGGTCGGACCTCAGCGTGGACGAACTACGACTGCCCGATGCTCCATCAGCATATCCCCCTAAGCCGGGACAGCCTTCTCCCGCCGCCGTTGCACCGAGTTCGGAATTCGCAGTGCCTCCCGATACTTGGCCACTGTGCGCCGAGCGATCTCGACCCCCTCGCGCCGCAGGACTGCAACGATCGCATCGTCCGACAGGATATCTGCCACCGGCTCCAGATCGATCAACCCGCGGATCCGATATCGCACCGCCTCGGCGCTATGAGAATCGCCGCCATCCGTTCCATGAATCGCTGTCGTAAAGAAATACTTCAGCTCGAACGTGCCGCGCGGCGTGGCGATATACTTGTTCGCTGTCACCCGGCTGACTGTGCTTTCGTGTAATTCAACCGCCTCGGCGATGTCCCGCAAGATCAGCGGCCGCAGGAACGCCACCCCCAACCGCAGAAATCCATCCTGTTGCCGGATGATCTCCGCTGCCACCTTCAGGATCGTCTGCGCCCGCTGCTGTAACGATCGCACCAGCCAGTTCGCGTTCGCCAGCCGTTCGGTCAGAAAAACCTTCTCGTCCTTCTTCGCGCGGGGCGCCACCTTGGCATAGAACCGCTCGTTTACCAGCACCCGAGGCATCGTCTCCGGGTTCAGCTCGATAATCCACGAATCGTCCGGGAGATGCCGCATCAGCAGATCGGGTACCACCAACTGCGCCGGCGTTGTATCCCAGGTCGCCCCCGGCTTCGGATCCAGCGCCTTGATCTCGGCGATCATCTCCGTCAGGTCTTCTGCATCGACGCCGCACAGCGCCATCAGCCGCCGGTTCTCCCGCCTGGCCAGCAGTTCCAGATTGTCCAGCAGCATCTGCATCGCCGGATCCAGCCGATTCCGCTCCGCCAACTGCGCGCCCAGGCATTCTCGCAAATCCCGGGCAAACAGTCCGACCGGATCGAACCGCATCATCCGGGCGCGAACCGTCTCCACCCGCTCCAGCGGTAACCCCATCGCCAACGCAATCGCCGCCGGCTCCGCTGTCAGGCGCCCGGCGGGGCACAGCAGGGCGATCAGATGCGCCCCGATCATGCGGTCCACCATGTCGGAAAAATTCAGGCGCAACTGCTCACCCAGGTGGTCGCGCAGGGAGCGTTCGTCGCCGGCGAAATCGTCGATGCCGCGATCGTCGCCCTCGAAGCCATGGCTGCCGCCGCCGCCATCCATGCGCCCGACCAAAGGCGCACCGTCGCCGGCGCCACCCGGATCGTAGGTTTCGGCATGCACCGCATCCAGCGGGGAACCACCATCGTCCGGCAGTGTCTCCGATCGTGCCGCATCGGCGGAATCCATCGCCGTGGCGGTGCGTGGCTCCAACTGGTCCAGCGCGGCCCGCTCGCCCACTGGCGGTTCGGGGGACTCGTCGCGCTCCAGCAGCGGATTGCGCTCCATCTCCTCCTCGACGAAGGAATTCACTTCGATGTTGGAGAATTGCAGAAGCTTGATGGCCTGACGCAGTTGCGGCGTCATGACCAGGGTCTGGCTCTGGCGTAAGTCGAGACGGGGGGCGATCGCCATGATCAGGCGATTATCGGGCCATTCCCCGCTGGGTCAAATGGTTTCCGTCATATCGCATGCAAAAAGCGTGCAACCGTGTTCGTTGGGCGTGCCAACAAGCCGGCCGAAATCTCACAAACTGAATTTTTCGCCCAAATACACCCGTCGCACACCTTCGTGAGCAACGACTTCGCTGGGTTTGCCCTCCATCAGAACCTGCCCCGCATGCATGATGTACGCTCGGTCGATGATATCCAGCGTCTCCCGGACGTTGTGGTCGGTGATCAGGACGCCGATGTCGCGGTCTTTCAGGTGTTTGACCAGGTCACGGATTTCGCCGACGGCAATCGGGTCGATGCCGGCCAGCGGCTCATCGAGCAGGATATAGGACGGCTGGGTCGCGAGCGCGCGGGCGATCTCCACGCGCCGGCGTTCGCCGCCGGACAACGCCAGGGCGGGGGTACGGCGCAGATGGCTGATGCCGAATTCGGCCAGCAGTTCGTCCAGCATACGGTCGCGCGTGCCAGGGTCTGGCTCGACCACCTCCAGCGCGGCCATGATGTTCTGCTCGACGTTCAGGCCGCGGAACACGCTGGCCTCCTGCGGCAGGTAGCCGATGCCCAGGCGGGCGCGCCGGTACATCGGCAGCCGGGTGATGTCGGCGCCGTCCAGGCTGATCGCGCCGGTATCGGGCCTCACGAGGCCGACGATCATGTAGAACGTGGTGGTCTTGCCGGCGCCGTTTGGTCCCAGCAGCCCGACCGCTTCCCCACGGCGCAGCGTCACGGTGACGTTGCGGACCACCGGCCGGCCCTTATAGGTCTTGCCGACGGCGCGTGCGGTCAGACCGCCGCCGCCGCCAGGTACGACCTTGAACCCGTGCCCCGGAAGTTCCTGTGCTGCCGGCGCTTTACCCATCATGGTCATGGCTTTGGCCTCGGGGGTGCGGCGGGCGCGCCGGGCGCCGCG
>NZ_LMUJ01000051.1:269886-318769 GCF_009765975.1 Acidisphaera sp. S103
TCCGTTGCTACCGGACCTCCACCCTGCAAGCATCGTTTCGTGCAGGCTTCTTTTCACGACTTCGTTGGCAAAACGATCTTGATGAGTCAATCAGCGGGCCGGAAACCTGGTCAGATTGGGCCGAACAAACCGATTTATCGGAATATCCAGCGTGCCATTGTCCGCCCCGAGCCTGAAGCTGCGGTCAGGCCCGAATTCTAAACTGCCGCCTGATGTCAATTCCGCAGATCGCGGCCATGCCCGGATCAAACCGCTGCTCTGGCTACGGTCGATTGAAATACGGAACGTTTGATACCCCAGCAGGTGTTCCAGTTTGCCATTAACCTTTTCAATCGCAAGCAGTGAGCGGCCAAGCGCAACCAGACCTGCGTCGTCAGCACCACGGCCATGTTTCTCGGCCTCGCCGACATGTTGATGGCCGCAAAGATGCAGGGCAAAACGACCACCGGGGGAGATTGCAGGGTAGAATGTATTTTTGAGGTTGTCTTTGGACAGCCAAGTTCGGGGCTGGTGAGTCAGCAGGATGGAGGCGTCGAGCGTCTCGGGCCAGTCGAGCCCGACCTCGTTGAGCAGAGTATTGAATTGCCGGACATGGATTGCGAGCCGTCCTTCGAAATCTCCCTCTCCCACCTGCAGAGCGGTCGAGTTCAAACCGACGACGCCAAAGCGGGCACCGGATTTTTCGAATGTCGCGGTGAAGTCACCGGGCAACAGGCCCTGCCTGATCGATAACCCGGGGGCCCGTGCGGCGCAGGCGTCCCACCAGGACTTGTAGTTTTTGAACATTGCTTCGACCAGGCGACTATATTCCGATTTCTTGTTGTCAAGTAACTCGTCCCATACGTCCCTTCCTTGCTCGCGTAGCATTTCATTTTCGAGGTGCGAAAGGACGACTGAAGCAGCCTTGGTAGCAGGCGGACGCTGCAGATCATGGTTGCCAGGTATCGCCAACAATACGGGATCCGCCGAGCCAAGCTGGCGCAACTTTGTATTCAGATCATCGAGGAATGTGTTGACCCTCGAGAATTGCTCGACTTTGCCGCTAAAGGCCAGGTCACCGGTAAAGATGATCAGGTCCCATGGCCCTGAATGCTCATGCGTAAGTTCGAGGTCTTTAAAAAAGCCAGACCGCATCCTGGGATAAAAGTCGGCATAAGATCGCTGCCCGCAGTGAAGGTCCGTGATGTGAAGTATGTTGAGTTCGGCCCTTACGGTAGAGACCGCAGGCGGCCGGATCGGCGGCGCGGCAGCGTCTGTGAGTTCTGCCGGCAATCTGCAAACCCACTCGTTCTGATTTTGTGACAAAGTCACGTCATCAGAAAACGTACGATAGACAACCTTCACCTGAACGACAGCAATATGGTCGAATATCTCGATCGTTGGGTCTTTATCGCGCGTTGATGGGATCGTGGCGAGCTGGCGGCTATTAATAAAGAAGAACACGGTGGCGCCCTCCACCCGGGCACCTCCAGCGTCTCGGATTGATACCTCAATCCGCCGGGATGGGACGTCTGACATCAGCAGCAGACACGAGCGACGATGCCGTCTTGGCGGCAAATCACGCAATTGGTGCCCTGTGTATTGTCAGCGCAAACGACGACGCATGTCGCTGCTGTGACCGCATCATGGAATGTGCTGCCAAGGAAGCGACGATCGGGTAGCGCTAACAGGCTGAGCACACTATCATACGGAAAGTTGCTCATCTGCATGCGGCACTGGTCCTCACCAATACCGAAATAGATCGTCAGATCACCAGTGTAACCAGCAGGTGTCGAAAAAGGCCGTTGTACGAGCAAACCGCCAGGCGGGAATGCCTCGTTAAGGAAGACTTGGTTGCCTTCAACCGAGACCGTGGAACCGGTCGTGGCGCCGGGGGCCGATGACAGGTAGATCTCCAGCGGCATGCGATCCCTCCTCTTGGTCTTTTAGCCTTGTGTGCAAGTATTTCGGGAGCTTGCACAGGAACAGCGAATGCGGCAATGGGCGCCGTCATCAATGCGCCCTCCCCCTGCCGATCAACCAGCCTCGCGGCTGTCAGAACTCCTACCCTGGAACTGGGCCAAAGCCCGGGAGCGCGGCGCAGCCGCTTGAGCAAAACCCCCTACGGCACTGGCCGGATGGATACTCTCTATGTGCCACAAGGGTGCCATCTCTGTAGTGCTACATTCAATGACCGCATAACCCCCATTGTGGTAAGATAATCGGCGTCCATTCTCTCTAGCAGCCGAACTGGCGGGCCGCCCGAGACCCGGGCGTCTGTCAGAAGATAACCCAACGGCGCCGGGCAGCTGTCCGGCAACGCGACACCATTGTCATAGCTGTCCTGGTTCGGTGCGACGCCCCGGTCACATGCCCAGCCTCAGTAAACAGGCGTGCTCGTCACAGGAACCGACGGCGCTAAATGCGAAACCTGGTGTCGGTTGGGGCATTGAGCGGCGGATGGGTCTACCGCGAACCTGTCGGCGGATATCCGGACCCAGAACCCGCTGGTATCATGGACAGGTTTGATCACTCATCCGCCGCAGCAGGTCCAACGCGTCACCCGTTGCCTCTCCCACCGCAGTGTTATCGAAAATGCACCAGTCGCCGGATCGCAGCAGGCCCGCCATCCGCTCGAGAAACGCCGCCGGATAGTCCGAATAGTAGATGCGTGGCGACCCGTGCAGCCGGCGATACACCACCCCCAGCCAACCGCCCGGTTCGCCCGCCCGGGGCACCACCGCCGGATCGGCCGCGACACGAGCAACCCGGAGCCCGGCCAGCAACGCATCCACGTCATCGGTGAACCAAGTGGCGTGCCGAGGCTCGCAGACCACGTCGCCATCGAACCGTTTCCGGACGGAGGCGAAAAACCCGTGGACGACTCCTTCATCGAACCGCAGACTGGGGGCCAACTGCACGAGCAACGGCCCCAGCCTGTCGCCCAGCGCCCCAACCTCCGCCAGGAAGCGATCCAACACGTCAGTCGCGTCAACCAGCTTGCACCGATGCGTAATCTCACGGGGCATCTTGACCGAGAACTGAAACCCGTCCGGCACGCCGGCAGCCCAGCGCGCATAAGTCGCCGGCTGGTGCGGACGGTAGAAGGACGAATTAATCTCCACCGCCGAAAACCGACGAGCATAACGCTGCAGATGGGTACCCGCGTCCGAAAACGCCGCGGCATGAGGCTTGGGAATGCTCCAGCCCGCGGTCCCGATCCGGAGCGTGGCTATTCCTTCACCGCCCCGGTCATCGACGACACATAATACTCCACGAAGAACGAGTAGATGATCGCCACCGGCACCGATCCCAGCAACGATCCCGCCATCAGCGATCCCCACTGATACACGTCACCGGTGACCAGTTCGGTCAGGATCGCCACCGGAACCGTCTTCTTCTCGGTGCTCTGGATGAACGCCAGCGCATAGATGAACTCGTTCCACGACAGGGTGAACGCGAAAATTCCGGCCGAAATCAGCCCCGGCACCGCCAGCGGCAGCGTGATCCGCCACAGGATCTGCAGGCGGGACGCCCCGTCGATCAGCGCGCATTCCTCCAGCTCATACGGGATCGACTTGAAGTAGCCGATCAGCAGCCAGGTGCAGAACGGGATCAGGAACGTCGGATAGGTCAGGATCAGCGCGAACGGGCTGTCGAACAGGCCGAACTGGAAGATCAGCGTGGCCAGCGGAATGAACAGGATTGTGGGTGGCACCAGATAGGCCAGGTAGATCGCCAGGCCGACATGCTGGGCACCCCTGAACCGCAGCCGCTCGATCGCATAGGCGGCCAGCACGCTGGCCCCCACCGAAATGAACGTCGCCGCCGTGGCGATGCCCATCGTGGTCATCAGCCAGCGCGGATATTCGGTGTCAAACAGCAGCTTCTTGATGTTGTCCAGCGTCGGCGAGTGCACCCAGAACGGATTGTACTGCTTGTAGTTGTACATCTCGTAGTCGGGCTTTATCGACGTGATCGCCATCCAGTAGAACGGGAACAGCAGCACGATGATGAAGATGGCCAGCGGGATATACACCGTGATGGTGCGGCGCGCCCGCGAATCCCAGCTCAGCAGCTCCGGCGCATCCTTGGTGGAGGCGGCAAGCTCGACCTCCTGCGTAGTCACCGCGGCAGTGTCAGTCATTGTCGCTTCCTTGCTGCCATTTGCGGCGCCCGACGCCGAAGAAACACACCAGCGTCGCCACCAGCAGGAACGGGATCATCGACACCGCGATCGCCGCGCCCTCCCCCAGTTGCGACCCCGGGATGGCCCGCTGGAACGCCAGCGTCGCCATCAGGTGGGTGGAGTTGAACGGCCCGCCCCGCGTGATCGCATACACCAGTTGGAAGTCGGAGAACGTGAACAGCACCGACAGCGTCAGCGCCACCGACAGGATCGGCATCAGCAGCGGCACGGTGATGCGGCGGAACTGCTGCCAGCCGCTGGCGCCGTCCAGCAGCGCCGCCTCATACAGCGACGGCGAAATGGTTTGCAGGCCGGCCAGCAGCGTGATCGCCACGAACGGAATGCCGCGCCAGATATTGGCGACGATCAGCGACCACCTGGCGGACCAGGGCGAACCGAGGAAGTCGATGTAATGCGTCCGCCAGTGCAGCACGTCCACCAGGACG
This sequence comes from Acidisphaera sp. S103, assembly GCF_009765975.1. Taxonomy (GTDB): domain Bacteria; phylum Pseudomonadota; class Alphaproteobacteria; order Acetobacterales; family Acetobacteraceae; genus Rhodopila. The sequence continues at coordinate 274,501 of NZ_LMUJ01000051.1, forward strand.
AACGACACGATGGAGAACTGCGGATCGTAGATCCACCACCAGGCGATCGCCGACAGCACCGTCGGCACGATCCACGGCAGCAGCACGATTGCCCTGATGAACGCCTTGAACGGGATGTGGTTGTTCAACAGCAACGCCAGCCACAGCCCCAACAGGAATTTCCCAACCGTCGCCACGGCCGTATAAAAAATCGTGTACCAGACCGCCCCCCAGAACACCGGATCGCTGAACAGGGAATAGAAATTGTCCAACCCGATATACTCGCCGGGTTGGCCAATCGTCGTGTCGGTCATCGACAGCCACAGACCCAACCCCAGCGGGTAGGTCAGGAACACCACCAACAGCCCCACCGTGGGCAGCAGGCAAAGCGCGACCAGGAACGGTTTCGAATCAAACAATCGGCCGATGCGGGAATGCTGCTTTCGCGGCTTCCATTCCAGAGCCAGGTCGCCGGTCGTCGCGTCCATGGTCGCGTCTCCCTGTTATGTTCTAAGAGCGTAATTCACGCACTCTGACTTTCCGCCTCGCGCGATCACGCTCTCACCCCTTAAGGTAACGGGCCGCCTGCCTGGCGGCCTGTTTGACCGCGGCTTCCGGCGTGGCGTTGCCGGTGGCGACCGAGGCGAACATGTCGACCAGCGTATAGTTGGCCGCGACCGCGGACGACGCCGCCGAGATCGGCCCCTTGTAGCTGTCGTAGTACGGCGTATCCATGCTGTCCACATACGGCTTCAGCTTCGGATCGGCGTCCCAGAACGCCATCTTGCCGTACGCTTTCAGCGAGTTGGACCAGTATCCCAGGCAGCCCGCCAGCCAAGGCGCGTATTGCGGCGCCTCCATCATGAAGCGCAGGTATTCCTTGCAGGCGTTGGGATATTTCGTGTGCTTGAAGGCCATCGCGTTGACCACCAGCGACGATGACGGCGACTTCTTGGCCAGGCCCAACGGCGGTATCTGATGATTGGTGTCCGCCGCGATCGCCTGCAATTTCGGATCGGACGAGTTCTTCGCGACGTAGTAGATCGACACGCCATTGAACGTCAGGCTGACATCGCCCGCCGCGAACGCCTTGTTGTTGCTCGGGTCACCCCAGGACAGGGTGCCCTCGATCATCTGCGGATACAGTTCCTTGGCATAGTTCAGCGCGGCGATCGTCTCCTTCGAGTCCAGCGAGACCTTGCCCTTCTCATCGGTCAGCGACGCCCCGAACGACCACAGCAGCCAGTCGGCGAACCCATTGCCGTCACCCACCGCGTGGCCCAGCGCGAAGCCGATCGGGTGGTTGTTCTTCCTCAGCTTCGTCGCCATCGCCAGGAACCCGGCATGGTCGTTCGGAATGCTGTCGTAACCGGCCTCCTTCAGCCAGGACACACGATAGACCGAGGCCGCCCCGCTGCCGCCCATCGGGATCGCCAGCCAGTCCTTGGTGCCCCAGCGGCAGGAGTAGATCTGCGCCAACTGGTGCCAACCGCCGTATTTCGCCCCGAGGTAGTTGGCGAGGTCGTTCATCGGGATCAGCTTGTTGGCATAGATCTGCGGGTCGGAGCCGAAACCGACGATGATATCCGGGCCGGCGCCGGTGTTCGCGGCCACCGCCGTCTGCGGACGCATGTCCTCCCAGCCGACGAAGTCCACGCGGACAGGAATGCCGGTCTGGTCGGTAAATTTCTTCGTGTTCGCCCGGAACAGCGTTTCATCGGGGTCGACGAACTTGGCCGGGCGTAGCACGCGCAGCGTAGCGCCGGGTTCGGCCTTGAAGCCGGGGGACTTCACGTCCGCCGTCGGCACGTCCAGATCGGCCGCACGCGCGCCGATCACAGGCAAAGTAGCCGAGCCAATCAGCGCGGCAGTGCCGGACAAAAACGTGTCACGGCGAGTCAAGCCAGCCATTCGATTTCCTTCCCTTGCACGGCGACGTGCCGCGCCTATTGCGGCTCATGCCTAGCGCGAGTGCAGCGCCGCAACAAGGGAGGTCACGACAGCCGCGTCAGAAGGGGCTGCTCGCCGTAACTGGCCAAGGGTTCGAGGCATCGATGGTGGAAGCAAACGCGAGTCGCGTCACAGCGTGGACCGACCACAAGTCGATCTTAAAGCGATGGTCAGGCCAGCCGGGTCGTCAAACATTCAATTGCCATTAGGCAAATTATACCAGATGGTTATAAAGACAGTGAGAAACACCGACGATGTCGTAAAGGATGCCAACACCTGCGAGATACGCCTGATGGCCAGGTTGTCTACGCTGACCGAGACCCGCCTGCCAATTTTGTAGTTCAGCCAGCACCCTATCGCCATCATGACCAGCATGACGAAACCAGAATACGATTTATTCAAGCCCATCACGATAAGAATCATTAAAGCACACATGAACACTGACAAGGCATTCGAATATATTTTATCCCGACGCCCATATCCCGTATGATATCCGGTGCGTGGCGCTATGGTGCCCTTCAGTTGCACGATCCGTCGTTCGAGATATTCGGGTTCGATTATATTTTCTCCTGACTTGGTCATAAAATCTTTAATGTTCAATAACTCCATATACTCCTTGGCCCGCTGCAAATGCACGGTTTCCCGACGAGCGTAGAACAGAACGTTTCCTATAGAGATCAGTCCACCGAAAAATGCCGCCTTCAGCACATCCGATATGACTTCGACGACCCAGCCGCCCTCGAAAATCAACTCATTCAGCTTATCCGCAAGGGTCATAGGACTGCCATCCCTGATGGTGGCCAGAACACACACATATGTAGACGAGACAGATATAATATTGCAATAAGCAATCTATCAACCCAATACGATGGGCCGTTATACTGTATGCCGTTTGATTCCAGACCTGGACAATACCCCGCCTGCCGTCCACCGAAAGGCGAAGGCGACCGCTCGCCTTCGCCTCATGGCAACCGTCAGGTCTTGTAGTAGCGTTGAGCCTGCTGCGCCGCCCGCTTGGCCGCATCCTCCGGCGTGGCGTTGCCGGTAACGACCGAGGCGAACATGTCCACCACGGTGTAGTTGGCCGTCACCGCTGACGACGCCGGCGTCACCGGCCCCTTGTACCCGTCGTAATACGGCGTATCCATGCCGGAGGCGTATGGCACCAGCTTCGGGTCCTGGGTCCAGAATGCCATCTTGGAATAGGCCTTCAGCGAGTTCGACCAATACCCGATGCAGTTGGACAGCCAGGGGCCGTACTGATCCGCTTCCATCATGAACCGCAGATAATCCTTGGCGGCGTTCGGATACTTGGTGTGCTTGAACACCATCGCATTCATCGGCGTCGCCGACATCGGCGACCGGGACGCCAGACCCTTCGGCAGCAACTGGTGCTGGGTATCCACCGCCATCTGGTTCAGCTTCGGATCGGGCGAGCTTTTCAGGAAGTAGTAAATCGACACGCCATTGAAGGTCATGCCGATATCGCCCGCGGCGTAGGCTTTGTTGTTGCCGGAATCGTTCCACGACAGGTTGCCGGACACCTGGGTCTTCTGCAGCTCCGTCGCGTATTTCAGCGCCGCGATCGTTTCCTTGGAGTCGAGCGCGATCTTGCCGTCTTCATCCACCAGCATGGCGTTGAACGACCACAGCAGCCAACTGGCGAAGCCGTTCGCATCACCCAGCGCGTGCCCCAGCGACATGCCGAATGGGTGGCCGGCCGTGTGCAGCTTTTGGCACAGGGTCAGGAAACCCTCGTGATCGTCGGGGATCTTGTCGTAGCCGGCTTCCTTCACCCAGGACTGGCGATAGACCGTCGGGCCGGCGCCACCGCCGATCGGGATCGAAAGCCATTGGTTGGTTTTCCATTTGGTGCCGTAGAGTTTGGACAGTTCCTGCCAGCCGCCGTATTTCGCCCCCAGATAGTCGGCGAGGTCGGTCATGTCGGCGATCTTCGACGCATAGATCTGCGGATCGGAGCTGAAACCGACCACAATATCCGGCCCGGCGCCGGTATTGGCGACCACGGCGGTCTGCGGACGAATATCCTCCCAACTGATGAAATCGACACGCACCGGTATCCCCGTGGCGTCGGTGTATTTCTTGGTGTTTTCGCGCCAATACACCTCATCCGGGTCGATGAACTTCGCCGGCCGCAGCACCCGCAGCTCGGCACCTTTTTCCAGCTTGTAGTCCAGAGGCTTCACATCGGCGGTCGGCACGTCGGTCACGGCGGCGCGGGCACCGATAGTCGGAATAGACGCCGCCGCGATCGACGCGGAGGCAAGCGTGAGTGACTCACGCCGGCTGATGGTCATGCTGTTAGCTCCCTACCCGGTCTTTGGCCGTCGGAGCCCTTGGCGACCGGAGACCCGGAGCCCCTTGGGACCGATTATTCCGCCCGAGCGACGGAAAGGTAAAGGGGGCGACCCAGGCGACACCACTTCCTCGTCATGGCGGGCGAAGGCCCCCGACATCCCTCCCACGTCACGTCGAGCGAACGCCCCCCGGCACCCCTCCCACGTCACGGCGGGCGAAGGCCCCGGCATCCCTTCCACGTCATGGCGGGCGAAGGTCCCGGCATCCACGCCTTGCGGTGCCAACCCCAAAACAGGCATCCATGTCGCCGGTCAAAAAGGCAGCCACCCATGAGAATGCCCAGAACCGTCCGAAGCGCCGAGACCCTAGGCCGCGTCCGCCTGTCGCACTCGTTCTTCGTGCGCGACTTCCTGCACAGCGAAATCGCCGCCATCCACGGCATCAGCAACATGCCCGACGACCCGGACCTGGCGATCGCGGCGGGCCGGCGTTTATGCGAGGAATTGTTGGAGCCGCTGCAGGCGGTGTTCGGCCGGGTGGCGATCCGGTCAGCCTATCGGTCGGTGGTTTTGAATGCGTACGGAAACGCGCATAGGTATAATTGTGCTTCGAACGAGCGCAACTACGCTCGGCATATCTGGGATCGCCGGGATGCGTCCGGTTGCATGGGCGCGGTGGCGTGTGTCGCGCTGCCCTGGCTTGTCGATCGGATGGAGGCGGGCACGCCGTGGCAGGCGATGGCGTGGTGGATCCATGACCACCTGCCCTATAGCGAATTGCAGTTCTTCCCGAAGCTGGGCGCGTTCAATATTGGGTGGCATGAGCGGCCAAAGCGCACGATCTACAGCTACATCGCACCGCGGGGTTATCTGACACGGCCGGGGTTTGCGAACCATGTTGAGGGTCATGGGCAGTTTTATGAGTGCTTTCCGGGGCTAGAAGGCGATTATCTTGCCGATCGTGAATCAGTTTGAATTTACGCATGCAGTGAAGACCGGACACAGAGCCGAGGACTGGTTTTCGCCCGTCCGGACGTTGTGAAATCGGTCCAGTTTCGGTCATCTCGCCATGCGCCCCTGGCTGCCGTTCAACGAAGAGACGGCCACTCTGGGCGCGGTCAGTCCATCGGCGCGGGTGGAGAACGCAGCCTCGCACTCATGTTAACCAGATCGGCGAGAGAGCCGGCCTGCATCTTTCGCATCACCTGCCCCCGATGCGCTTTCACCGTGATCTCGCTGATGCCCAACTCGCCGCCGACCTGCTTGTTCAACAGGCCGGAAACCACCAACGCCATGACCTCGCGCTCACGCGGGCTGAGCGATGCGTAACGCTCACGCAACGCACGCAGTTCGGCCGCTTGATCCAACGCTGCCTGGCTGCCCTGGATTGCCTGCTGGATAACACCCAACAGCACATCATCGCTGAATGGTTTCATCAGGAACTCAATAGCGCCGGCCTTCATCGCCTTCACCGTCATCGGCACGTCGCCATATCCGGTCAGGAAGATGATTGGTATGCCGGCATCATCGGCGGCGATGCGCTTTTGCAGCTCGAGACCGTTGAGATCAGGAAGATTGACGTCCAGAATCAGACAGCTCGGGATGGAAATACGGGAATACGACAGGAACTCTTGAGCTGACGCGAACGCGTGTGGCTGCCAGCCCGCGGTGGCAATCATCAGTTCAAGTGATTCGCGGATCGATACATCATCGTCAACGACGTACACGACCGGTGTAACCTGCGGCATGGAGCATGCACCTGGTTCACGGCTGGGTGCCGTCATTAGACCCATGTATGTCCGTCAGGTGCAAGGGTCTGGCGAAGGGTCGCTCAGCGGGTCTGCAGGGCCGTCTCGAGCGCGTCCAGCAGGGCCGTATCGGTGAATGGCTTCAACAAACACGCCACCGCCCCTCGCTCCAGCAGGCGCGGACAGACGGTTTCATCGCCGTGAGCGGTGATGAAAACGATGGGAATATCTCGTTGCCGCGCCATCAATTCCTGTTGAAGATCGGGTCCGGACATCCCCGGCATGGCGATGTCGAGGACCAGACATTTGGTCTGCTCTACGTAGCCGGACGCGAGGAATGCCTCCGCCGAGGCGAACGACTGCACGGCGAAGCCAAATTCCTTCAACAAATCGGGAAGTGACTCACGCACGGATTCATCGTCATCGACGACCGTCACGAGCGAATGCATGACCATCACCGCCCCCCCACGACGCGCGGCGTACCAGCCACCGCGGATGTCCAACTGGCGCTTGCCCCGCCGGCGCCGGGCGCTCCCTCGGACCGCCGAGGGATGGAAAAGGCAAACGTGGCGCCTGGGCCGTCATTCGGGGCCGCCCACAAACGACCGCCGTGATTCTCGATGATGGAACGACTCACCGACAGGCCGATCCCCATGCCACCACTCTTGGTTGTGTAGAAGGCTTCGAAAAGCCGATTCACGCTTTGCGGATCGAAACCGATCCCCGTGTCCCGCACGGTCAGGCGTACATGATCGCCTTCGTCTCGTTCTGTTTTAATCATGATTTCTCTCCGGCGATCATTCACGTCCTTCATCGCGTCCGACGCGTTCAAGAGCAGATTGAGGATGACCTGTTGAAGCTGGACACGGTCTCCGGCAACCGAGGGCAGATCGTCGGAAAACGCCTGTTGCAAAGTTACCTGGTTTCTCCGGATATCAGTCAACGACAACGCGATCACCTCTTGTGCCGCTACGTTCAGGTCCACTGATTCGATTGTCGCGTCCTTCTTGGCGAACAAGGCACGCAATCGCGCAATGATGTCGGCCGCCCGGTGTCCATCGCGAATCGTGCGTCGCGCCGTTTCCCGAGCGCCGTCGACGTTTGGTGGATCAGCGGCCAACATCCGCATGCAGGTGCTGGCGTTGGTGATGATGCCTGCGAGCGGCTGGTTCACCTCATGCGCAATCGATGCGGTCAGTGCTCCGAGACTGGTGATCCTGACCATCCGAGCCAGTTCTGATCGGACGTTGCCAAGAGCCTCTTCCGAGAGCCGGCGCTGCGTCACGTCTTGGATAGCGCCGATGTATTCGAGTTCGCCGTCCTGCTCCCGGTTCCCATGAGCGATCATGTGCAGGTACTTGATCGACTGATCACCCATCAGTAACCGGCATTCGTACTCGAATCCCCTGGCATCTTTTCGGGCCCAATCGATCATCGTGTTGAACACCACAATATCCTCAGGGTGGATGCGACGACCGACCCGCTCCAACGTTATCGTTTCATTCGGCTCAAATTCGAAAATGCGATACAGCTGGTCCGACCAGGTGATTTTGTCGGTCGTCATATGCCATGAAAAGCTGCCGGTCGCGCTGAGATGTTGCGCCTCGACAAGAAATGCTTCGCTGCGCCGAAGTTTTTCCTCCGACTGCTTTCGTTCCGTGATGTCGCGCAGGTAGCCCGTGAAAGACGGGGGTCCATCCAACGGAATGCGCACGATCCCCAGTTCGACGGGAAACTCACTGCCGTCGGCACGTATCGCGGTGAGTTCGAGCCGTGTTCCGAGCACCCTCGCCTCACCCGTGGCCAGGAACCTGGCCAACCCAAGCCGGTGCGCTTCCCGAAGCGAGGGGGGGATGATGATGTCCGCCAGCGGTTTGCCCATGACGTCTTCGCGTCTGTATCCGAATGTGCGTTCGGCAGCCGGATTGAACTCGGTGATGCAACCCGTATGATCCATGGTCACGATACAGTCGAGTGCGGTGTTCAAAATCGCTGTTTTGCGCGCCTCGCTGCGCATCAGAGCGGCATCACTTTGGATACGTTCCGCGACGATACTCGCGACGTGTGCGAAATGTTCCATGAGGCTTTGGTCAAGTGCCGCGGGTGTTCGGGGCTGATCGTAGTATATCGTAAACGCACCCAGGACGTTGCCCGTCGTGGACGAAAATGGCGTTGACCAGCAAGCCCGCACGCCATGCGCCAGAGCCATTTGACGCCACCCGGACTCGATCCACCGCGTGTCAGAACCGAGGTCAGGCACAAAAACCTGTTCGTTGAGACATGCCGCCATTGGGGACGGGCCCGACCCAACGGCGACGGGCCGGCCAATGATTGAATTCATAAAGCTGGCCGGAAGGCTCGGTGCGGCCCCATGTTCCAGCCATGTGCCGCTGGAATCGACCAGAACGACACCGCAATAACATCCGCCGACGGTGTCTTCGACAAGCTGGCACAACGCCCCCAGAATGGCCGCACGCGAATGACCACGCGCCACCATTTCAAGCAAACTCTTCTCACCGGCGGGGAGCGTTTCCGCCCGCTTCAGCGCCGTAAGGCCGTCGACGGACGAGCGAAAATGTCCCTCGCCGCCGGCTGATGACCGCCGGTCATGGATATCGACATTGATTCCACCCCATTTCCCATCGACGATCGGACCGACGCGAAACAGAAACCAGCGGAACTCTCCATCGAAGCGTCGCAGGCGCGCTTCCATTTCGCCGGGCTGGTCCGAGGCCAGGATGGATTGCCACCATGCGACCAGGTCCGCCACATCGTCGGGATGGACCGCGGTCTGCAACCCCCGGCCGCGAACGTCGTCGGCGCCGAGGCCCGTGTAATCGCACCAGCGTCGATTGACAAAGTCGATCCGGCCGTCGGCGAGCGCCGTCCATATCAGCCCCGGAAGCAAATCGACCACGTCGCTGCGTTCATTCTCCATACCTGGTGCTTTCGTGACCATCGGCGGCGAGCAAAGATGCGCCGCAGTCAAGACGAAAGTCTATGATACTTTGGTGTTGGTCCGCGGCGCATCGCATCAGGCGTGGCCGCTCGTGCCGCTGATACCATAGTATCGGCAATACCATCGTCCAATAGTTTCATCGGCACCTTCCTGCTGTCATCGCATCTGTGCTTCCGTCTTCGGGTCAATCACAACAGAGCAGGAGTATGGCAATGCCTGCAGCAGTATCGTCGCCGATCGGGCGACCGTCATTGATCGATCTCCTTGTGCGCGACTGGCAACAACGAAGTGGGTCGCAGTGCCATGTTTAACGACGTTTGCGCCACCGGCGCGTCGCCACCCGCGATGTCTCAATCGGCGCGGTGGGCGCTCAGCCCGACCGAAAAATTCAGCAGCGGGAGCGCCGCCATGTCGGAACTGGGGCCAAACCTGGTCTACGAGTCTGGCCGATGGCGGTTTCACCTTGGGCGGCGTGAGTTGTACGCATGCGGTGTCCCGGTGCCCATCGGTGCCCGCGCGTTCGAAATCATGTCGGTCCTTGTCCAGTCGGCCAATGAACTGGTCGCCAAGGACACGTTGATGGATCGCATATGGCCGGGCGGGATTGTTGGAGAGAATACGTTGCACGTTCACATCGCTGCGATCCGGAAGGCCCTCGGCCGGGATCGAGCCATGCTGAACACGGTCTCCGGCCGCGGTTTTCGGCTGCTTGGCGAATGGGCTGTCCGGCGAGAGATCGCTCCCAGGGAGCCGGCGGGCCTCAAATACGCACGAATTCCGGCCAGGACGTTCCAGACGAATGTGCCTGATACGGCGGTCAACCTTATTGGCCGAACCAACGAGGTGAGACATATCCTGGATGTTTTATCATCATCTCGGGCGATCACCCTGACGGGTCCCGGTGGGATCGGCAAAACCACGCTGGCGCTGCACGTTTCCCGCTGCATTCGCCCCACGTTCGAGGGCGATATCTGGCTTGTCGAGTTTGCCGCATTAGCCGATCCAAACCTGGTGCCAGCGGCGGTGGCGGACGTCCTTGGCCTGGATCCGGGTGGCAATGAAATGACCGCCGAGGCCGTCGCCCGAGCCATCGGAAATAGGCCGCTGCTACTGGTTCTCGACAATTGCGAGCACGTCATCGACGCAACGGCCCGGCTGGTGGAAACGGTGCTTCGCCTGTGTCCGCGTACGACCGTGCTGGCGACCAGCCAGGAACCGCTGCAGATCGCCGGTGAATATGTCTGCCGGGTTCCGCCGCTGGAGATACCGCGGCAGCACGAGGCCGAACCGGAAGACCTTCTGGCATTCAGTGCGGTGCAATTGTTTGTCGCCGGGCTACAGGCGTCGGATTCGGCCTTCGTGGCGAGCCGGGAGGCCGTTTACTTGATCGCCGTCATTTGCCGGCATCTGGACGGGATCCCGCTCGCGATTGAGTTCGCCGCCGCGCGCGCCGCCACGCTTGGGGTCGAACAGGTCGCCGCCGGCCTGCGCAATCGCTTCGCGCTGCTGACCAGGGGGCGTCGCACGGCGGCGCCCCGGCACCGCACGCTGCGCGCGACGCTCGACTGGAGCTATGAGCTGCTGCCTGAGCCGGAACGCCTGCTGTTGCGCCGTTTGGCGATCTTTGCCGGCGGATTCACGCTGGAGGGGGCGACCGCCGTCATGGGCGATACCGGTTACCCCGCGTCGGCGGTTCTGGAAGGCATCGCGAATCTTGTCGCGAAATCGTTCCTGAGTCTGGATCAATCGTCGTCCGGAACCCGGTGGGCGCTGCCTGAGACGATCAGAACCTATGCTTTGGAGAAACTGGTGGAGAGTGGGGACGCTGATACGACTGGTCACCGCAATACATCCGTCCACCAAGCCTCTACCCAATCACTCTCCAACCCTTAACGCCCCAATCCGCTGCCCCGTCCGAGCATCGAACAGAAGCACCATCGCCGGGTCGGGCGTGATGTGGATCATCTCCCCCGGCTTGGCGCTCACCCATTCTCGGAACGCCGTGAGTCCCTGTTTCCGCTCGGGAAAGGTCATTTACGGCAATGACACCCCGACCTGCCGACATTGAGACATCGCCCTCGCCATGGTCCGGCGTCCCTTCTGCATCATGGCGAAGGCTCCATGCGCGTCAACATAGGCGCACGGGCGTATCCACCGTGTCATGGCCGGGCTTGGCCCGGCCACCCACGACTTTGCCGGTTCGCATGGAAAGCTATGGGTTACAAGGCCTGTCCTCAGTGACGACATGAGGGCTCCAGCCCAGCCCTCAATTCTCTATTTTTACGCCCATGGGGCAAGGGCCCGCCATTCGCTAAGGCACCCACCCATGAGAGTGCCCCCAAACCATGCGAAGCGCCGAGACCCTAGGCCGCGTCCGCCTGTCGCACTCGTTCTTCATGCGCGACTTCCTGCACAGCGAAATCGCCGTGGTTCATGGCATCAGCAACATGCCCGATGATCCGGACCTGGCGATCGCGGCTGGCCGGCGGTTGTGTGAGGAGTTGTTGGAGCCGTTGCAGGCGGTGTTCGGCCGGGTGGCAGTGCGGTCGGCCTATCGGTCGGTGGTTTTGAACGCGTACGGGAACGCGCATGGGTATAATTGTGCCTCGAACGAGCGGAATTATGCTCGGCATATCTGGGATCGGCAGGATGCGTCCGGGTGTATGGGGGCGGTGGCGTGTGTGGCGCTGCCGCGGCTGGTCGATCGGATGGAGGCGGGTGTGTCGTGGCAGGCGATGGCGTGGTGGATCCATGACACCCTGCCCTATAGCGAGTTGCAGTTCTTCCCGAAACTCGGGGCGTTCAATATTGGGTGGCATGAGCGGCCGAAGCGGACGATTTATAGCTACGCCGAACCTCGGGGGTATCTGACGCGGCCTGGGTTTGCGAACCATGCTGGTGGGCATGCGCATCTTTACGCGGGCTTTCCCTAGCTGGAAGCAAATCACCGCGTTGATCATGAATCAATTTGAAGCTACGCTTCGCTTAATGCCTCTATATCCAGAGCATTCCGACCGACCGCGAGCCATGAGCATGAGTTGCAGCGTCGTGTAAATCAGAAGGCCGCCAGTGGCCAGTTCTGCAGCACGCGAATACGAAGAGAATGGTGAATATAAGGATATGATTAACCCGACCACAAGCAGCGCTAGCCAAGTCGTGCAAATCACATAATATACAATCGGGCATGTTCCAAATCCCCAATTCGGGAGTGATTGCATTTCCCACATGGAAGTGCGTGCATCTGCATTTACGAGCAAAGAAAGAATAACTATTGACGCGGCCAGAGCAAAATTCATTGGCGAATCGGGTGACAGTGAATTCGATAAGAGAGCGGACGGCGATGGATATACTGTAAGCGCTCCAACAACGAATAGGGCGAAGTTCAACAACACGTTTTGATGGAAAAAATAGGCCCGTTGCCATGGTAAGCGGAATCGAGTCTTGTTTGTCAATATCGGCACAGCAATGATCAAAACTCCCAGTTCATATTTGACGGGCAAACCTATCATGGATGTGAGGATCGGTAGGCAAGACAACGCGAGAAGCGTATGAGAGCTAATAGACAATGAGCTCGAGATGGCGTCGTAAACTAATCCCAGTACTTTTCCATCAAGATTGGTACTATGCGGCCCATATTTATCTGCGATTCCCAACATCACAAGCGGCAAGGCCTGATTGTCATCTACATAACGTTCTGCAGTGAGGGAATTTTGAAGCGTGCGTGCAAGTCTTTCCACATCGTTAATAAATGTGAGGCAACGAGCAAGATGTACCGTATTCGACCAAGTGAGCGGATTTCTATATGAGAGCTTCTCAGAAATCCTCTCATAGACAAGATTTGCTAAAAAGGCGGCTCTATCTTTGGGGAGTTTATCGAGTATATTGATCAAGCGTGGCGTTGCGTCATCGTCTAGACGCTTTGATAAAAGTTCAGCAGCATCATACCAGTGTGTATGTGCGGGATTCGAGACCCACTCAAGAAGAAGTTTCTCGAAGGTGCTACTCAGATATCCCGTCATGTCCAGGACGGATTTCCACGACAAGGGATAGTGAGAAAGGGTCTCTGTCGCAACCCCAGTACCCGCTGTTGCAAGCACCCTTCCGGCTAGATTTGCGATGCTGCTTTGCCCTAGCTCTAACCGGTTCCCCAACTCTTCGCAAATTCTCCTTTCGATGCCACCAGATACCTTTCGGAGGAGCGATACTAATGGAAGAACAGACGTCTCGTCATCCAAGTCAAGTTGCTGAAGCGCCAAAGTCGCTGCAGTTTCCTGCAATTCCAGAGAGGGAGTTGGGGCCTCGGCTACGGCTACGGCTCCAAGCATTGGCGATACTTCAAAAAGCGCTCGCACATAAGCTGTTGGGTCTGAGACTTGAGCGACGGCGAGCAGCGTCGATTCTCGCCACCAAGTGGGCGGCTCGAGACGAGCTACCTCCGCCGGCGTGAATTTATTAACGAGATTTAGGGAAGCAAAGTACTCTTGGAGCGCAAATTGCACAAAAATGACAAAGCCCGGTACATCCTGCACTAAAATTCCGGTCTTTCTCGCTAGATTATCGACGAAGGCCGCAGCATTGTGAGCCTCTATTCCATAGCGTGGCAGTACCTCAGTAAGAAAATCTATACAAATGTCTCGGTCAAGTTCTACGTTTTGCTGAATTTGCATTTGCAGCGCTATCTCCACTAGTACAGCTCCGTACGATTGTCGCCAAACATCCGGGGCATGACCTTGCGCAGTAGCCCAATCTTCAACAAGAGTTTTCTTTATCTTTTCGAGATAACGAACTCGCTCGCCTGGGATACCAAGATTGGACTCAGTATACAATAAGAGACTTCCAATTAAGAGAAGTGGCGATCTAGAAACCTCCAATACTTTAGGACTTGCATTCAAATCCGCCCAGAAACCGCCAGCACTCTTGTTTGTAGGGTAACGAAGAGGCCAGTGTCTAGCGAACATCTGTATTTGGTCATCCTTTAGTGGAAGAACTTCCCAAATATCGGGAATAGATAAGAGAATAGGCCTGTATGCTTCTTTTCTACAAGTAACTATTAAACTGCTATGCTGTCCTTTGAAGTACCTCATATAGAACGTATCTATCGCTTCGCATGCTTCCTCCAACAGGTTAGGCCGGACCTCATCGAGACCATCGAGAACACATAGACAAGACGGGGTGCGTAGTTTGTCAATCAAAAGACTCTTGGCATCCTTTATATCCAACGCTTCGAGCTTTCTAGCCAGTAACTCCTCGATTGTGGCTTTGGATTCATATTCCCTAAGCCGAAGAAAAAATGGCATCGTTTTCGAGCCACCGTCACGTAAAGCTTCAAGAACTCTGTTCTTGACGTAAGTCGACTTACCCGCCCCTGGACCGCCGACTAGTACAAATTGACGCGGCCTAGATTCAGCACTTTCCCACCCTGCCTTTCCCATAAGGTCTGATGCTATGATTCCAATACGAACGTAAACTTTCGCTAGATCGAATCCTTCTCTACGCCCTATAACGACCAGAGTAGAGATATCTTTACGAAGCTCGTGTCGATAGCGCCGGATCGAGAAGTGTCTGTTTAGAATTCGTATCAACCATCTAAACCCCCCCTTTCACCAAAGCGCAATTAATCCTAGGCCACCTGGTACCAAGACAACGATCACTTCGTTCAACTTCACATCGCGGAACGAAGCAAGGAACGTTGGCCAAAAATCGGCAAGCACTTCTACACTCCCTAAACTATCGCTTTATCAACGATAAGAATTGTGGTCGCGATATATCGCGTTCGACGATATGGTTGCACATCTGGGTCAGTTACGCTAGCCCCTAGGAATGGTATCCGGCGTATACCTTCAGTGTCCGTCCGGAAGCTTTTCGAGTTATTAGAACCGGTTAGCTGACGGGGCTTGAACTTATTAAATCTCCCATGATTCGATGACTGGTACCGATTCGCGAGGTATCAGATGTGGACGAACGAAAACCGTCATCGGTATGACCGGGACCGGCTTCGCTACCCGAGTGATATGACGAGCGACGAATGGGCGCTGGTAGAGTGTCTGATCCCGCCCGCCAAGCGTGGCGGCCGACGGCGCGAGGTCGATGTCCGGGAAGTGTTGAATGGCATCATGTATGTGCTGAGCACAGGCTGTCAGTGGCGCTACATTCCGCGGGATTTGCCGCCGCGCAGCACCCTGCACGACTACCTCCAGCGCTGGGACTATGATGGGACTTTAGGCAAATTCATTATGTTCTCTATCAAAAATGCCGCGAACAGATTGACCGGGACGCAAGTCCAACCGCCTGCATCGATCCCAAGGGGTATGATGCGGGGAAGAAAATCAGTGGCAAGAAGCGGCATATTCTGGTCGACACCCAGGGCTTGCTGATGCATGCGGTCGTTCACCCTGCCGACGTCCAAGAACGTGACGGTGGACTGCTGGTTCTGGCGACCTTATTTGGCCTTTATCCGTTCCTGCGGAAGCTCTTCGCCGATGGCGGCTATCAGGGGCCACAGTTCCGCAATGAACTGGCGAAGGTGCTGCCTCGGCTGTCGGTGGAAATCGTCAAGCGTTCAGATGCTGCCAACGGCTTTGAGGTATTGCCCAGACGTTGGATCGTCGAGCGGACCTTCGCATGGCTCAACCGCTGTCGCCGGCTCGCCAAGGATTTCGAGAACCGTGACCGCAACGCGTTGAATTTCCTGCGGCTCGCCTCGATCCGGATGATGCTCAGAAAACTATGCAATCCAGCTTGAACTTTCCGGGCGGACTCTAAGCGTGCCGGGCCGTGGGGCCATGGCGCTCCTCGTTAACGGCACCGGTTATGATATTCGGGACCCCGCATTACGGTTCCTACTGTGTAGACTGGTTCGCCCCCCATTCATCTTCAGTTGGGCGGTTCTATCACCCCTGACGCCTGACCCTCGCCACCCCTAAACCGCCCCCATCCGCTGCCCCGTCCGAGCATCGAACAGATGCACCATCGCCGGGTCGGGCGTGATGTGGATCATCTCCCCCGGCTTGGCGCTCACCCGTTCGCGGAACGCCGCGATGATCGGGGCGCCGGCGAACTCCGCCATCACCTGCGTCTCCGACCCGGTCGGCTCGATCACGTTGACCCGCGCCCCCACCCCGTCGCCGTTCAACTGGAAATGTTCCGGCCGCACGCCGTAGATAATCGGGCTGCCGTCGGTCACCCCCCGCGTCGAGGGCAGCGGCAGCGCCGTCCCCTCCTCCGACCGGAACGCGCCCCCATCCACCTTGCCCTTCAGGAAGTTCATCGCCGGAGACCCGATGAACCCGGCCACGAACAAATTCGCCGGGTGGTCGTACAACTCCAGCGGCGCGCCGATCTGCTCCACGTTGCCGCCGTTCATCACCACGATCTTGTCGGCCATGGTCATCGCCTCGATCTGGTCGTGCGTGACATACACCGTGGTGGTGGTCAGCCGCTGGTGCAGTTCCTTGATCTCCGCCCGCATGGCAACGCGCAGCTTGGCATCCAGGTTGGACAGCGGCTCATCGAACAGGAACACCTGAGGGTCCCGCACGATCGCCCGCCCCATCGCCACGCGCTGCCGCTGCCCGCCGGACAACTGCCGCGGATACCGGTTCAGATACGGCGCCAGGCTCAAAATCTCCGCCGCTCGGTTTACCTTCTGGTCGATCACCGCCTTCGGGGCGCTGGCCAACGAAAGCGCGAACGCCATGTTGTCGCGCACCGTCATGTGCGGGTACAGGGCGTAGTTCTGGAACACCATGGCGATGTCGCGTTCCTTGGGGGCAACGTTGTTGACCACCCGCTCGCCGATGGCGATCTCACCGCCGGTGATGTTCTCCAGCCCCGCGATCATCCGCAGCAGAGTCGATTTCCCGCAGCCGGATGGCCCGACCAGGATGACGAATTCCCCGTCCTCGATCTCGACGCTGACGCCGTGCAGCACTTCGGTGGACCCGTAGCGCTTGCGGACATCGCGGATGGACACGTTGGCCATGCTGGTCTTTCCTCCGATCGGCGGCCGCGCATTGAACCGGGCGGCTCTCCTGCCTGCTTCTTCGCACGCGGCGACCCGGCACGCAAAGCCCCCCATCCCAAGGTGACGTCCCCACCGGCGATGGCTAGATTGGCCGCGATGCCGAATCGCAAACCCCACCGCCAGCCGAAGCCCATCGCCATAGGGCGGGCGGAATTCGGCCTGTCGAAGCTGGGCATCGCGCGCTTCGACCTCAGCGACCCGTATCACCTGGCGGTCAGCCTGTCCTGGCCGGGCTTCGCGGTCGCCATGCTGGCGTGCTGGCTGGCGATCAACCTGCTGTTCGCCTTCCTCTACGTGCTCAGCCCCGGCGCCGTCGCCAATGTCCCGGGCCAATCCTTCGCCGGCGTGTTCTTCTTCAGCGTCGAGACCCTGGCCACCGTCGGCTACGGGGTGATGTCGCCGGACACGCTGTATGGCCACATCGTATCCGCCGTGGAGATCGTCACCGGCATGGCGTTCACTGCCATCTTCACCGGTTTGCTGTTCGTCCGCTTCTCCCGCCCCAAGGCCAAGATCATCGCCGCCGGCCACGCCGTCGTAACCCGCCACAACGGCCGCCCAACCCTGATGCTGCGCATCATCAACGGCCGCGTCACCATCATGAGCGGCGCCACCGCGCGGCTGTTCGTGCTGCTGGTGGAGCACTCGGCCGAGGGCGCGTTCTTCCGCCGCATCCACGACCTGGAACTGCAGCAGTCGTATTTGCCGCTGTTTGTCATGCCGTGGACGCTGATGCATGTGATCGACGAAGCCAGCCCGCTGCATGGCCATGACGCCGAAACGCTGGCGGCGGCCGACGCCAGGCTGTTCCTGACGATCGACGCCCGCGACCACGCGCTGTCCGCCCAGGTGTACGACATGAAGGATTACCCCGTGGGACGCATCCGCTTCGGCATGCGCTTCAGCGACATGGTCACCCAGGATGAGGGCGGCAAAGCCACCGCCGACCTGACCCGGATCCACCTGCTGGAGCCGGACGGCGGCGCCGAAGCCGCCCCGAGAAGCTGATCCCCGTCTGGCCGTCCCGAACGACGGCGGCTACAAGCCGCTCCACCGCACCGCAACCGACCAAGGAGACCCGATCCGCATGCAACGGCGCACTCTGCTGGCACTCGCCGCGACCCTGTCCCTGGCCGTGATGGCGCAGGCGCCGGAACCGACCAAACCGCAGCCCGAACTGCCGAAGGAAAAGCTGGTCATCGTCACCCATGACGGCAAGCAACACGTCTTCAACGTGGAGATGGCGCTGACCGAGGACCAGCAGACCGTCGGTGAGATGTTCCGCCCCAAGGTGCCGGAAGACGGCGGCATGCTGTTCGACTGGGGCGTCGCCAGGGAATCGCAGATGTGGATGCGCAACACGCTGGTGTCGCTGGACATGGTGTTCATCAACGCCGACGGCTCCATCCGCTCCATCGCCGAGGACACCACGCCGCGCAGCCTGGCGGTAATCGACAGCCGCGGACCGGTGCGCGCCACACTGGAACTGGCCGCCGGGGTGACCGCCAAGCTGGATATCCGCGTCGGCGACACGGTGAAGCAGCGGATTTTCGGCAACGCACCCTGACCGGGGGCCGTTCCGAACGATTGATCCTTGCATCGGAACGCCGCCGCCCATAGGGTCCCGCGGATTCCAACCGTCGGGGCGTGGCGCAGCCTGGTAGCGCGCCTGTTTTGGGTACAGGAGGTCGTGGGTTCGAGTCCCGCCGCCCCGACCATTGGAATGTGATCGCGTGAATCACATGCGCAAATTAGCTTTTCTGGAGACGCCATCCATGCGTGCCCGCATTTTCCAGCCGCCGAAGACCGCCATGCAGTCGGGCTGGGCCAAAACGAAGGATTGGGCACTGGAATTCGTCCCCACCCACGGCCGCACAGCCGACCCACTGATGGGCTGGACCGGGGGCGGCGACACCCAGACCCAGGTGAAGCTGTCCTTCGACACGCGGGAAGAAGCCATCGCCTACGCCGAACGCGCCGGCCTGCAGTATGAGGTCGAATTGCCGCACGCCCGCCGCATCAAGCCCAAGGCCTACGCCGACAACTTCAAATACGGCCGAACCGAGAACTGGACGCATTGACCGGCTGCTGCTGATGGCCGTCTACACCGAGGTCACCGACGACGCGCTGGCGGACTTCCTCGCCGGCTACGACATCGGCACCATGGTCGCCTTCCGCGGCATCGCTGAGGGCGTGGAGAACTCCAACTTCTCCCTCCGCACCTCGACCGGCGACTTCATCCTGACGTTGTACGAAAAACGGGTCGATCCGAACGACCTGCCCTGGTTCCTGGGGCTGATGGAGCACCTGGCGCAACGCGGCCTGGTCTGCCCCCAACCGGTGCATGGCCGTGACGGCGCCGCGCTGCGGCATCTGTGCGGCAAGCACGCGGCGATCACCACCTTCCTGCCCGGCGTGTGGCCAAGGCGCGTGCGGCAGTCGCATTGCGGCCCGGTCGGCACCGCTTTGGCGCAACTGCACCTGGCCGGCGCAGATTACGCCCCGACGCGCCGCAACGCGCTGGATCCGGCAAGCTGGACGCCGCTGCTGGACCGCTGCCGCGCCCGCGCGGATGAGGTGCGGTCTGGTTTAGCCCAACAGTTGGACCAGGCGCTGGGCACCATCCTGGCCGCGTGGCCGTCGTCGCTGCCCGTGGGGCACATCCACGCCGACCTGTTCCCCGACAACGTCTTCTTCCTGGACGAGAAACTGTCCGGCGTTATCGACTTCTATTTCGCCGCCACCGACCTGCTGGCCTACGACATCGCCATATGCCTTAACGCCTGGTGCTTCGAGCCGGATTTCTCCTTCAACGTCACCAAGAGCAAAGCACTGCTGGCCGCGTATCAGGCCGTCCGGCCGCTGTCGGCGGCGGAGCAAGCCGCCCTGCCCGTGCTGTGCCAGGGGGCGGCGATCCGCTTCCTGCTGACCCGGCTGTACGACTGGCTGAACACGCCCGCCGGCGCGATGGTCACCCGCAAGGACCCGCTGGAATATCTGCGCCGTCTGCGATTCCACCTCTCGGCCACGGATGGACGAGCCTATGGCCTCTGATGACATCGTCGTTTCGCTGCCGCCCGATCCCGACAACGTCGTGGAAATCTGGACCGATGGCGGCTGCAAGCCCAATCCCGGTCCCGGCGGCTGGTCGGCCATCCTGACATTCCGCAATGTGGTGAAAGAACTGTCCGGTGCCGAGGCCGAAACGACCAACAACCGCATGGAACTGACCGCGGCGGCGGAGGCATTGGAATCGCTGAAACGCCCCTGCCACGTGGTGGTACACACTGACAGCCAATACCTGAAAAACGGCATCACCCGCTGGAGCACCGGCTGGGTGCGCAAGAACTGGCGCAACGCCGCCGGCGATCCCGTGGCCAACATCGATTTGTGGAAGCGCATCCTCGCGGCGGCGGCGATCCATCGCGTGGACTGGAAATGGGTCCGCGGTCATGACGGAAACGACATGAACGAACGCGCCGACCGCCTCGCCACCGAGGCTCGGCGTGCCGCATTCGGCGCGGACAAATAACAGAATCCGCTGTCTTATCCATGACCGATTGATGATGCCGGTGACGTGATTCGATGTTCCCGGCATATCGAACCACTGTCCGCGCGCGAATATCTGTTTCAGGAGCTACAATGATCGATCGACGGAAAATCATCGCGGCCGGCTTGGCAGGCGCATTCATCCCGGTTTGCGCCGTTCTCGCGCAGCAGCCGCCCGAGGAACGAAAGGACGTGCCCGCCATCGATCATAGCCATGATCAGCCGCACGCTGTCGACCATGCCCCGCCGCATCCGGTCGAACACGTCGCAGAAGCGCGACCGCACATGCCGCCACCGCGCCACGAAGTCCGTCCTCGGTCGCCGGGCGCGTCCTACCATTGGCGAGACGGCCACTGGAACTGGGATGGTCACCAGTGGGCGTGGATGGCGGGCGTCTGGTATCACTGACCACCATCCGACCACCTATGACCTGACGCGGAGCCGGCAAAACCGGCCCGCTTCATCCCCCGTGAGTTGCGGCAACGATCCCGGCGCGCTTGATCGATAACGTCGCACGGCGCACCCTTCCCGCCAAAATTAATCGGGACAGGACAGCCATGAACCGGCGCTCTTTCATTCGCAACACCGCACTCGTCGGCACCACGGCCGCAGCCGGCGTCCCTCAACCTGCCCCCGCAGCCGAACCCACCCCCCGCCCGGCACCACCCGATGCCACCGGCACGCTCGCCCGCTTCATCGTCTCCGCCCGGTTCGAAGACCTGCCCGAAGCCGCCCGCACCGAAGCAGCCCGTTCGTTGCTGAACTGGATGGGTGTCGCCGTCGGCGGATCGCACCATGAAACCATCGACATCGCGCTCGCCGCCGTCACGCCGTTCGCCGGTCCTCCGCAAGCCGGGCTGTTCGGGCGCAAGGAACGCCTGGACATCATGAACGCGGCGCTGCTGAATGGTATCAGTTCGCACGTGTTCGATTTCGACGACACCGACCTGCTGACCGCCGTGCATCCATCCGCGCCCGTCGTCCCCGCGCTGCTGGCGATGGCGGAATATCGCAAGGTCAGCGGCCACGATTTCGTCAACGCGATGGTGCTGGGCATCGAGGCGGAATGCCGCATCGCCCGAGCCGTTACGCCAGCGATGCAAGATGTGGGATGGCATGCGACGGGTGCTGCCGGCGTTTTCGGCGCCGCCGTCGCCACCGCCAAGATCCTGGGACTTGACCAAACGCGGATGTGCCACGCCATCGGTCTGGCCGCGACACAACCCGTTGGCCTGCGGGAGATGTTCGGTTCGATGACAAAAAGCTTTCATCCAGGCCGAGCGGCGCAGAATGGCATGCTGGCGGCGCTGCTGGCGGAGAAGGGTTACACCAGTTCCCTGCACGGGATCGAGGCAAAACGCGGCTGGGCCAACGTCTTGAGCACCGAGCAGCACTACGATGCGATCACCGGAGATCTAGGCAAAACCTACGAGATTTTCCGCAACAGCTACAAACCGTTCGCCTGTGGACTGGTCGTGCATGCCGTCATCGACGGCTGTATCCAATTGCGGAATGAAAATAAGTTGACCCCCGACATGATCGACCGTATCGATCTGGCCGTTCATCCGATCGTGCTGGAACTGACGTCGAAACGGAATCCCCGAACCGGGCTGGAAGGCAAGTTCAGCGTCTATTACGCCGCGGCGATCGCGGTCATCGCCGGACAGGCCGGGGAAGCGCAGTTCAGCGACGCGGCGGTGACCGATCCGGTGGCGGTCGCATTGCGTGACCGTGTCGAAACGACAATAGGCAAATCCCTGGCGCAAGATCAGGCTCGGGTCACGATCAAGCTCAAGGACGGGCGCGTGCTGAATCGTTTCATTACCCACGCGGTCGGCAGCGTCCAGGTTCCGATGACCAATCAGCAGCTTGAAGCGAAATTCACCAATCTCGTCGCCGGTATCCTGCCCGACGATCGGGCTCGGCATCTGATCGACCTGTGCTGGAACGTCGAGCGTAGCGATGACGCCGGCGATATCGCGCGCGCCGCGGCGGCGGCATAACGCCGTCTCGTGCCTACCGGTTCGGCCACAGCCCAGGGGTCGCGACCTCCAGCGAATGACCGTCCGGATCGCGGAAATACAGGCTGGTCCCGCCCCGAGGCCAGCCGATCCGGCTTTCCACCGCGACATCGTGATCCAGCAGATGCCGCTCCCACGCGGTCAACTCCCCGAACGGGATCGCAAACGCCAGATGCAGCGCCCCGCGCCCATGATGCGGTGGAATGACACCGCCTGGCCCTGGCGCCGGCTGATCGGTCATGCCGTGGCGAAACAGCAGCAGCACCTGCTCGCCGGGAACCTCCATCGCGCACATGCGATCGTCGTGGAAAACCGTGACGAACCCGAACATCCGCTCGTAAAACCCGCGCGACCGCTCCAGATCGTCCACATAGAGCGAACTCTCCAGGATCTGGCTGACCCGCGGTGTCGTTCGCTGCATGAACCCAACCTCCCTTGCCGCCGGATCGTATGGGTCCGGGACGAAAGCTGGATTAGACCCGCTTCCGCGCCACCGACTTGATCACACCCCGCGGCCGGCCGGATGCCAGCCCGATCTCCCGGTCCTGCGCCTCGATCGCCGCCTTGGCCGGTTCATCGCCATCCAGGCCGCCCAGCATAGACCCGAGCACCTTGCGGTTGGAGGTAACCGTCCCATCGACATAGGTCACATCGAACAGCACGAACGTGCTCTCATTGCGTCGTTTCATCGCCATCGCATCAATCCCGTCCCAAGGCGTCCCCGGTCACGACCCGCTCGTTTCCTCGGACTCCTGCGGCGGTGCAGTTCCATCCAGCTCGGCCTTGCGTCGCGCCAGAGCGGCATCCTCCCGCTCGCGCAGCTTCGCTTCCTTCTTCGCCTGCTTCGCGCGATCTCGTTCGGCCCGCTGCTGATTGTAGTTCGGCTTGAATACCATGACACCCTCTTGCATCCCCCTCGGCGTGCTTCCGGACGAAGCGGTTACCGGGGTGCGTCCCTATAAGCCGCTTTTATACGGGCGCGTCCGCCAGCGATACCGCGGGTTCAGATGATTTCGCCTCGGCCTCTTCCCGAACCCGATCGGCCCGCTGATCGGACCTGGCCGTGTCAGCCGTCCGCCCATCGACCAGTTTCTGCGTCAGCTTGACGATCGCGTCCGCCTTGTCGGTTCCCACCACCCCGGCAAACTCCCCGGCGAGGCGGTCGATCGCCAGTTCGAACAGGTTGCGCTGGCTGTAACTGGGGGCGGATCCGTTGGCCGCGCTTTGCAGGTCGCGGCACACTTCGGCGACCATCTTCAGATCGCCGGAGTTGATCTTCGCCTGGAATTCCTGCGCGCGCTTCGCCCACATCAACCGGCTGACCTTGGGGCGCCCGGCCAGGATCGTCATCGCCTGCGCCATCGCCTCGGGAGTCGCCAATTTGCGCAGACCGGTCACCCGAGCCTGCGCGACGGGAACCCGCAACGTCATCTTGTTTTCATCGAAGGAGATATAGATCAGGTCCAGCTTGTGGCCGCCAATCTCCTCCGACCCGATCTTGTCGATCTTGCCCACGCCGTGCGTCGGATAGACGACAAAGTCGCCCTTCCGGAACGGATCGTCATCCTGCTGCTTCGGCTGCGCCGCCGTCGCACCGTATGCCGCCGATACCATGGCCTTCGTGATTTCTGCTGCCGCCAATTTATCCACCCGCCTAAAGTCCACGTCTTATATAGGACTTTTCGCCCGAGATACACCGACTTCATTCGGGGCATTCTCCCCGCGCAAGCCCCCGGGGAAATTATTCATCTTGGATCGACAGGGGCAGCCAGGCTTCGAATCTTACCCCTGGCACTCTCATAGGAAGAGTGCTAACACCTCCCGACCGGCGAAACATATTTTGTCGTGCATGCCAATTCAGCCCCCTGTGGGACCCCTGTCTGGCTACGACGAAACTTCGTTATCGGCGCTCGCCGGTGACAGCCGGCTACGCATTCGATTTTCGGGAAGGATACGCAAATGCCTGCCAAGGACGTTCGGTTCGGTGGCGATGCCCGCCAGCGCATGACGCGCGGTGTGGATACACTCGCCGAGGCCGTGAAAGTCACGCTGGGTCCCAAGGGACGCAACGTGCTGCTCGATAAAAGCTATGGGTCTCCGCGCATCACCAAGGACGGTGTCTCGGTCGCCAAGGAAATCGAGCTTGCCGACAAGTTCGAGAACATGGGCGCCCAGCTTGTGCGCGAAGTCGCCTCCAAGACCGCCGACCAGGCCGGTGACGGCACCACCACGGCCATCGTGCTGGCGCAGGCGATCGTCCGTGAAGGGTCGAAGTCGGTGTCCGCCGGCATGAACCCGATGGACCTCAAGCGCGGTATCGACAAGGCGGTCACTGTGCTGATCGAGGAGCTTAAGAAGCGCTCCAAGAAGATCACCACCCAGGCGGAAACCGCCCAGGTCGGCACCATCTCCGCCAACGGCGAAGTCGAAATCGGCAAGATGATCGCCGAAGCGATGCAGAA
The DNA here is from genome assembly GCF_009765975.1 of Acidisphaera sp. S103. Lineage (GTDB taxonomy): Bacteria > Pseudomonadota > Alphaproteobacteria > Acetobacterales > Acetobacteraceae > Rhodopila. Next base: position 299,510 of record NZ_LMUJ01000051.1, read on the forward strand.
GGTCGGCAACGAGGGTGTGATCACCGTCGAGGAAGCCAAGACCGCGCTGACGGAACTGGACGTCGTCGAGGGCATGAAGTTCGACCGCGGCTATATGTCGCCGTACTTCATCACCAACGCCGAGAAAATGACGGTCGAGCTGGAAAACCCCTACATCCTGCTCAACGAGAAGAAGCTGTCCAGCCTGCAGTCCATCCTGCCGGTGCTGGAAGCCGTCGCCCAATCCGGGCGTCCGCTGCTGATCATCGCCGAGGACGTCGAGGGCGAAGCCCTTGCCACTTTGGTTGTGAACAAGCTGCGTGGTGGCCTGAAGGTCGCCGCCGTCAAGGCTCCCGGCTTCGGTGACCGCCGCAAGGCGATGCTGGAGGATCTCGCCGTCCTGACCAAGGGCGAAGTGATCAGCGAAGACCTCGGCATCAAGCTGGAAAACGTCACCCTTGCCATGCTCGGCACCGCCAAGCGGGTGCTGATCGACAAGGAAAACACCACGGTCGTCGAAGGTGCCGGCAAGAAGGCCGACATCCAGGCCCGTTGCGGGCAGATCCGCGCGCAGATCGAGGAAACCACCTCGGACTACGACAAGGAGAAGCTGCAGGAACGTCTCGCCAAGCTGGCCGGTGGCGTCGCCATCATCCGCGTCGGCGGATCGTCCGAAACCGAAGTGAAGGAGCGTAAGGATCGCGTCGATGACGCCCTGCACGCCACCCGCGCCGCGGTTGAGGAAGGTATCGTCCCCGGCGGCGGTGTCGCCCTGGCGCGCGCCTCGCAGGTCCTGCTGAAGCTGAAGGCGACCAACGAGGATCAGCGCGTCGGCATCGAGATCGTCCGCAAGGCGGCCCTGACCCCGCTGCGCCAGATCGCCGCCAACGGCGGTGAGGACGGTGCCGTCATTTCCGGCAAGACGCTGGAAAAGGACGAGTACAACTACGGCTTCGATGCCCAGACCGGCGAGTTCAAGGACCTCGTCAAGGCTGGTATCATCGATCCGACCAAAGTCGTGCGCTGCGCGCTGCTGAACGCGGCGTCCATCGGTGGCCTGATGATCACCACCGAGGCGATGGTCGGCGACCACGTCGAACCGCCCGCCGAAGCCGCCTGATCGCTGAAACATCCACCGCGCCTTGCGTCAGGCGCGGTGGATGCCCCAGGAAATCGCGATGACCGACGCCAATGCGCCCGATCCCGCATTCGATACGTTCACATCTCGCCTGATCCGCCGCGAAGCGCTGCGCCGCGCCGCCCTGGAACTGTCCACCACCACGCCCGCGGGCCTGGAAAGCGCACTGGCCAAAATCTCCGCCGAAGTGACGGAAGAAGCCGCCGAAGCGAAAATCACCCCCAAGCGCTAAGACTACCAGCCTCAACAACGTTCGGCGGGCCTCGGCGCCCTCGATTCGTCCCTGCGACTCGTCATAGCCCGGCGCCAGTCCGGGCTATCCGCCACGATATGGATCTGATGACCTGGACTTCACCGGTCCATGGCGACGCCGACATCTCAATGCGATCTCGCTTCAGAAAATGGAGAAGTTTTCCGATGGCTGACGCCCGATGCAGTTGCGGCGCGCTGGCAGAACCCAACCCAACCCGCCGAGGGCATCCTCTCCACCTATCGCGGCACCATCGACCCCACCGACATCCAGCCCGCAATCAAGGGCAGCCCCTACTCCACCTCATCCGTCACGACCTTGAAACTGACCAGCGTGTTCGGCCCGAACGCGTTGCTGATCGGCACATCCACCGCATCCCGCCCCCGGGCGATCAACACCCGTCCATACAGCGGCTTGTTGTTGCGCGGATCGAACGTATGCCACGCCCCATCCAGATAAGCCTCGAACCACCCGGCGAAATCCATCAGCGAATGTGGCGGAGGCACCCCGATATCGCTCAAATACCCCGTGCAATACCGTGCCGGAATGTTCATCGCCCGACACAACGCCACGCCCAGATGCGCAAAATCACGGCATACCCCGCGCTTCTCATTGAACACCTCCCAGGCCGTCTTGGTGGACCGGGCGGCCATGTAGTCGAAGGTGATATGGTTGTGAACGAAATCGCAGATCGCCTGCACCCGAGCCCAACCCGTCGGCCCCTGCCCGAACATCGCCCACGCCGTTTCCGACAACCGGTCGGTCTCGCAGTACCGGCTGCCCAGCAGGAATACCATCGCCTCATCCGGCAGGTCCTGCACCGCATGCTGCCGCGCCGACGCCACGATCGGATCCGGCAGGCCGGCATCGTTGACCACGGCGGTGCTGGCGATCCGCGTCCGCCCCGCCGGCACCACAAGGCGCGAGCACCAGTTACCAAACGAATCGTGATAGGCATGGACTGGTACCGCCGGTTCTGTCACCAGATGATCCGGGACCACGATATCGGCGACTCGGGAATGATGGACGTGCAGCATCAGCACCATTGGCGTGGGTTGGACGCAGTCGTAAACGATTTCGTAGCCGACACGGATTTGCATGTTGATCCTTGTTTCGAATGGTAGCTGATCGGGCATGGTCCCAAAACCAGGCATCTCAGGTTAGGAAAACGGCTCCATGGCGCGTGAAACCCTCTATCTCGTGCAGGCATTCACCGCCGGCAAAGGCATGCGGTTGACCGCCGATACGCCCGTCCGCTGCCGATCTCCCGAAATCGCGCGCCAGCGGGCCGAGAATCTGGTGCCGACCCGGGCCGGAGTCGTCGCATTCTCGACCTCGGGCGACGCGGAACTGGGTGATTACGACGACGAGCCGACGATCATATTCAAGGCGGGACGTTTGCCGTCATCATTTGAAGAAGCGTGAAACGGCGGATCATTTATTGGCCGCATAAATCTCGCTTTTTTGGCATTCCGCCGGACGCGACCGCCATTTGGGCGAAGTCTGCCGGCTTGTAACCGCCATTTCGACCGCACGATCCTTACAGCCTTATCGGCCGTCCCGCCAGCCGATTGCGGCGCCGGCCTTGCATTTCCGCGCGATCATGCGCAAATGGAGGCTCAATTCGCGTGGGATTTCCTTCGCCCGCCTGTCGTGGACAGGATCTGTCGTCAGCCTGGCCTGACCCGACCATCCACAGATCGACCCAGTGCTCGCGGCAACCGCCTCGGGTTCGTTGCGACCGAAGCGATCGCTCACCAAAAGGAAGATACGCATGAGTGCAGTGCCCACCGACGACCCGATGCAACCCGACGCCGAGCCGGTGGATAACGCGGCCGACGCGATGAAGGACCAGTTGCAAAAAGACGTCGCATCCTGGCGTGAAGGCCGCGCGGACGGATCGGCGCGTGGTGCCACCGAACTCAGCGTCGCCGTGACCCGCTCCATCGTGCCGCCCACCACCGCGCGCATGAAGCGGGCCAAGCCCGTAACCCCGGAGGTCAGGTCCGCGACGACTGAAAAGAAGCCGTTCGGCATGTCCTATGACGGCACCAGCCGGCAGGACTACATCAAGCTGATGATCTCCCGCGGCGCCAGGTGAGCTGGGTCACCTTCGAAGCCGCCACCGGCGGCCTCGTGACGGTGCAGCTTCGCCATATCGTGGCGATCTATGACGAACAAGGTTCGGTCAAGCTGGCGACCAGTTCGGGCGGGGTGCATATCCTGAAGGACATCACCGTGCAGCGCGCCGCGGCGATGGTCTCCAAGGCCGAGGATGCGACGGCGACGCGCCTCGACCCATGACGCGGGGCACCGTTTCCCAAACGTCACGTGCAAATGCGCGGTCGCCATGGGATGGTGAGTAATGGCCGACACGACCTATCGGATTGTCCGGCGCGAGGACGACAGCTTCGCCGTCGAAATCAAACGCTTCGGCGCGCTGCCACAAACCGCGGCCGGCTTTGCCACGGAGGCCGCGGCCAAGGGGTGGATCGCCCAGGATGAACGCCTGCGCTCCGATTCGTTTGGGCCGCCGGCGGCCCGCCCGTGGCGCGCGGTATAGTCAGGTATTGTTGCCACCCGAACCGCCGAACAGTCCACCCAGCAGGCCGCCGACACCCACCGCCGCCACCCCACTGCCGGTCGTCGTCTCGGTCCGGCCGGGCAGGTAACGGCCGATCTCCTCCGCCAGGTTCAGGATCGGCATGCTCTGCAAGGCAATGTGGCCGGGTCCGGTCAACGTCGCCAGGAACAGCCCCTCCCCACCGAACAGCACATTCCGGAAACCGCGGACCATCTGGATGTCGAACCCGACGGTCTGCGCCATCACCCCGACATGGCCGGCATGGACCAACAGCCGCTCGCCAGGGGCGAGGTCACGCTCCACCACCTCACCCGACAGGTCGAGGAACACCGTCCCCGGCCCCGTGACCTTCTGCAGGATAAACCCCTCGCCGCCGAAAAATCCCGCGCCCAGGCGCTTCTGCCAGGCGATTTCCAGGCTCACCGACCGTTCGGCGACCAGGAACGTCTCTTTGCGGCAGATCAGCGACTGACCGGGCGCCAGCGTGACCGGCATGATCGTGCCGGGAAACCGCGGCGCGAACGCGACATGACCGTTGCCGCGCGCGGTGAACTCGGTGATGAAAAAGCTGCCGCCGCCGAAGCTGCGCGCCAGCCCGGCGAAAAAACCGCCGCCGGTGTTGGTGTTCATCTCGACGGCATCGTTCATCCAGCACATGCAGTTGGTCTGGCTGTAGACGACCTCACCCGGCATCAGATCGACCGCGACGGTCTGCATCAGCGTGCCGGTTATCGTGTATTGCATCCTCCTTGCCCCCATCATTCGATCCAAATCCTGCATCGACCGATGCCGATTCGGACATGGACCTGTCAAGGCACGTCCCCTATGGACCCCCCCATCGCGGTCAACGATGCCGCGCGCTCCACGAGGAAAATGCCCATGACGACCCTGCAGGCTCGGTGGTGGCGGATCGGCGGCTCGCTGATGGCGGGTCTGTTCGTCGCCTACCTGGATCGAACCAACCTTTCGGTGGCGATCCCCTCCGTCGCCAAGGATATGGGTTTCGCGGGCGCCAAATTCGCCGAGACGTCCAGTTGGGCGCTGACGATCTTCCTGATCGGCTATGCCGTCGCCAACGTCCTGGGTGGCATCCTCACCCGCCAGATGGACCCGAAAATCGTGGTGATCTGGACGTTCGCGCTGTGGTCGGTCGCCACCATCGTGGTGGGCGCGACGAGTTCGCTGATCGTGCTGCTGGTCTGCCGGCTGATTCTGGGCGTGGCGGAGGGCATCTACTGGCCGCAGCAATCGCGCTTCGCCCGATCGTGGTTCGCACCGGACGAACTGACCAGGGCCAATAGTGTCATTCAATACTATGGCCAATTCCTCGCCCTGGCCTTCGGTTTCATGGCGCTGACACCGATCTATCAGGCGTTCGGCTGGCGTATCCTGTTCTTCCTGACCGGCGGCCTGGGCCTAGTCGTCATCGTCCCGCTCTACGCTGCCGTCCTGCGTCCGGAAACCGAGGCACCTTATCACGTCCCACTGGCTGACGTCGTCCAGCCACGCCTGACGCTGGCGGCGCTGGGCGGGGCGCCATTCCTGCTGCTGGTGTTCAGCTACATCACGCAAGGGATGCTGTTCTGGGGCGTCACGCTGTGGATTCCGCTGGCGGTGCGTTCCATCGGGTTCACCGGCACCAGCCAGGCGGTCGCCAGTTGCCTGCCTTATGTCGCGGCCGTCGTGCTCGCGGTGCCGATGGCGATCATCAGTGACCGGACCAAAAAGCGCGTGTTGATCGCTGCGCTGGGCCTGCTGATCCCCGGCATCCTGCTGCTGCTGTTGCCACAGTTTAGCAGCGGCTACGGCAAGCTGGCCCTGATCACCGTCGCGCTGGGGTACTACGTCAGTAGCTACACGCCGAATATCTGGTCGATCCTGCAGGCCTCGGTGGAACCGTCGGCGGTCGGTTCGGCATCCGGGATCATGAACGGGCTGGGCGCCGGCGGCGGAGGCACCATCGCCGGCTTCCTTGTGGGCATGCTGAACGCCGCCACGGGGTCGTATATGTCCGGGTTCATGGTCCTGGGCGGCCTGGTAATCCTGGGCGGGATCTCACTGCTGATCTACGGCCGGCTGAAGCAGCAACAATTAGCCGTCGCTGGCGGATAGTTTCGGCAGCACCTTCTCGCGAAACGCCAGCAACGCGGGATTGTCCTTCCCGCGCCGCCAGATCAACTGCAACTCTGCCGGCGTGCGCGGCACCGGCCGCAAATCGCGCAAAACCACCCCGCGCGCCAGCAGGTTGCCCGCCGACCTGGGCACCAGCGACACCCCCATCCCCGCACTGACCAAAGCCAGGATCGCATGGATCTGGCTAACATGCTGAACGAAGCGCGGGGTAATATTGGCCGTCCGAAACAAGCCTGTGGTCAGGTCGTGAAAATACCGCCCCTCGGTCGGCGCGTCCGCCGCATACATGATGAACGGCACATGATCCAGGTCGCGCAGGCCTGGTGCCTCGCCCCGAGCCATCGGGTGATTCTCCGGCGCCGCCAGCACCAGTGGTTCGCGCAGCACGCACACCAGTTCATTGCCGCGCCGGTCCACCGGCAACCGCACCAGCCCGGCATCCAGCCGGTCGGCGGCCAGCGCCTCCATCTGCCGAGCGGTGATCATCTCACGCAGCACCAGATCGACATCGGGCATTTCCGCGGTCGTCAGCGCCACCAATCGCGGCAGGAACCCGTAACTGGATCCGGCAGTGAACCCCAACGTGATGGATCCGGCCGCACCTTGCGCGACGCGCCGCGCCGCCACCGCCGCCCCCTCCGCCAACATCAGCATTTGCCGTGCCTCCGGCAAAAATGCTCTGCCGGCCTGAGTCAGTTGAACGGAACGGCTGGTGCGCTCAAACAAGGTGACGCCCAGATCGTGCTCCAGCAGTTGGATTTGTCGGCTCAGCGGCGGCTGCGTCATGTTCAGCCGCTGTGCTGCACGCCCGAAATGCAGGTTTTCCGCCACGGCGACAAAACAGCGAAGCTGGTTGAACTCAAACATCAAGACCCATTTTAGATCGATCCATGCCGACTTTGGCTTGGACGAGACCTAATACCCTCCCTATGGTCCGCGCGCCATAACTGCTGGGTGAGGCAGGTAAGGCCAGGGGCTTTGCCCCTGGACCCCATCAAAGGCACAGCCTTTGAAATCCATTCATTGGGTTTGGGGGGAGGAGGGCCAACACAGTCGTTGCAACATCGACGTCAGCCGTCCTCCCCCCAAACCCAAAGTAACGGTTCCAAGGGGCCTCGCCCCTTGGCGGGTCCAGGGCAGCGCCCTGGCCTTCCTTCCCTCACCCGCCCACAAAAATCCGGGAGTTTGAATGTCGATCGCCATTGGCACAGCCGAACGCACGCGGGGCCGCATTCGTTTCACGATCGTCGCGATGCTGTTCGCGATCACGTTGGTGAATTACGCTGATCGGGCGACGCTCTCGATTACCGGCCCGGTCATTTCGAAAGACTTCGGCTTCACCTCGATCCAGATGGGCTTCATTTTCTCGGCGTTCGGCTGGTCATATGTGATCGGCCAGATCCCTGGCGGCTGGCTGCTGGACCGGTTCGGCTCGAAAGCGGTCTATTTCGGCAGTATCGTCACCTGGTCGTTCTTCACGCTTCTGCAAGGCGGTGTCTGGATCGTCGGCACCGTCGCGACCGTTTATGCACTGTTCGCCCTGCGCCTGCTGGTCGGCTTTGCCGAGGCACCATCCTTCCCGGCCAACGGGCGGATCGTCGCCGCCTGGTATCCCGCCAATGAACGGGGCACGGCGTCGGCCATTTTCAACTCGGCACAGTATTTCGCGACCGTGGTGTTCGCCCCGGTCATGGGCTTCATCACCGTCCGGTATGGCTGGCCCTATGTGTTCTTCTTCATGGGCGGACTAGGGATTCTCGCTGGCCTCGCGTGGCTGAAAATCATCTACAGCCCGAAACAGCACCCACGGCTACGCCCCGCTGAACTGGATTACATCGCCCAGGGCGGCGGGCTGGTGAACCTGGATCAGCCCGGGCAGCACGCCGCCCGCCACGACGCGGCCTCACAGGTGGGATACCTGAAGCAACTGCTGCAAAGCCGCATGATGATCGGCATTTACCTCGGGCAGTTCTGCATCAACGCGATCACTTACTTCTTCATCACCTGGTTTCCCGTCTACCTGGTGCAACAGCGCGGCATGTCCATCCTGCATGCCGGCCTGGTTGCCTCCGTCCCGGCGATCTGCGGCTTCAGCGGCGGTGTGCTGGGCGGCATCTGGTCCGACTTCCTTCTGCGCCGTGGCTGGTCGCTGACCGCGTCCCGCAAAATCCCCATCGTCGCCGGCATGCTGCTGTCGATGAGCATGATCGTCTGCAACTACACCGATGCCCAGTGGCTGGTGGTGGCGATCATGGCGCTGGCCTTCTTCGGCAAAGGCATCGGTGCCCTCGGCTGGGCGGTGATTTCCGATGCCGCGCCGAAGGAGGTCGCCGGTCTCAGTGGCGGTCTGTTCAACATGTTCGGCAATATCTCCTCCATCACCACGCCGATCATCATCGGCTACATCCTGCACGCCACCGGATCGTTCAACGGCGCCCTGGTGTTCGTCGGAGCCAACGCCGCCGTGGCCATCCTGAGCTATGTCCTGGTGGTGGGAGACATCAAACGCCTGGAACTGAAGCCCCTATCCGGATTGGCGGGGCAACGATAAACCATTGACTACATTCAGCCTGCTTATCGGAGGATCCCTGACCATGCCCGACAGCCATACGCCACCATCCGCACAGAAATCGGCCGCGGACCTGCGCAGCGCCCGCTGGTTCGGCCCCGCCGATCTGCGATCCTTCGGCCATCGGTCGCGCGCGATGCAGATGGGCTATTCGCCGGAGGAGTGGACGGGCAAGCCGGTGATCGCCATCGTCAACACCTGGTCCGACCTGCAGCCGTGCCATGCCCACTTCAAGCAGCGCGTGGACGACGTGAAGCGCGGCATCCTGATGGCCGGCGGTTTCCCGGTGGAACTGCCCGCATTGTCGGTGTCGGAAAGCTTCGTGAAGCCCACAACCATGATGTACCGCAACATGCTGGCGATGGAGACCGAGGAACTCCTCCGCTCCCATCCCGTGGATGGTGCCGTGCTGATGGGCGGCTGCGACAAGACCACGCCCGGCCTGCTGCTGGGTGCCACCAGCATGAACATCCCCACCATCTATCTGCCCGCCGGCCCCATGCTGCGCGGCAATTTCCAGGGCAAGTTCCTCGGGTCCGGCTCCGACAGCTGGAAATACTGGGATGAACTGCGCGCCGGCAAAATCACCGACAAGGAATGGCTGGGCGTCGAACAGGGCATCGCCCGCAGCTATGGCACCTGTATGACGATGGGCACCGCCAGCACCATGACCGCCATCGCCGAGGCCGTCGGCATGGTCCTGCCCGGCGGTTCCAGCGTCCCCGCCGCCGATGCCGGCCACATCCGCCTCGCATCGGAATCCGGCCGGCGCATCGTCGAGATGGTGTGGGAAGACCTGACCCCATCAAAGATCCAGACCCATCAGGCGTTCGAGAATGCGATCGCCGTCGCCATGGCGATGGGGTGTTCCACCAATGCCATCATCCATCTCATCGCGATGGCTCGCCGCGCCGGCCAGGATATCGGGCTGGCCGACTTCGAGCACTACAGCCGCCGCGTCCCGGTGATCGGCAATGTCCGCCCCAGCGGCAGCCAGTATCTGATGGAGGATTTTTATTACGCCGGCGGCATCTGCGCCCTGATGAAGAATATCAGCCAGCATCTGCATCTGGACTGCCCCACCGTCAGCGGAAAAACCATCGGTGAGAACATCGAATCCGCGAAAGTCTTTAACGACGACGTCATCCGTTCGCTGGACAATCCGATCTACGGCGAGGGTTCGCTCGCCGTCCTGACCGGCAATCTCGCCCCCGACGGCTGCGTCATCAAGCCGGCGGCGATGGACCAGAAATTCCTGAAGCACTCCGGCCCCGCCGTGGTGTTCGACGATTACCCGTCGATGAAAAAGGCTGTGGACGACGAAACCTATCCGTTCACCCCGGATCACGTCCTGGTGCTGCGCAACGCCGGCCCGCAGGGCGGCCCCGGCATGCCGGAATGGGGCATGCTGCCGATGCCGAAGAAGCTGCTGAAAGAAGGTTTCCGGGATATGCTGCGGCTGTCCGACGCCCGCATGTCCGGCACCAGCTACGGCGCCTGCGTGCTGCATGTGTCGCCCGAATCCTACATCGGCGGCCCTTTCGCCCTGCTGAAAACCGGCGACTTCGTCAGCGTCGACGTCGATGCCCGCAGCATCCGCATGGAAGTCTCCGACGAAGAACTGGCGCGCCGCCGAGCCGAATGGACTCCGCCGCCGGTGCGGTTCGAGCGCGGTTACGGCTGGGTGTTCACCAAGCACATCCAGCAGGCCGACAAAGGCTGCGACTTCGACTTCCTGCGCACCGATTTCGGCGCGCCGGTTCCCGAACCAGTTATTTACTGAGGAAACCACCGATGTTGACCCCGGAGACCCGCGAGAAGCTGAAAGGCGTCAGCACCGCGACGCTGGCCAGCGCGCTGTACAAGCGCGGCCTGCGCAACCAGATGATCCAGGACGTCCGCCCGCTATCCGCCCCCAAGGGCGGCAGCATGGTCGGTGAAGCCTACACCCTGCGCTACATGCCCGCCCGCGAGGACCTGAATCCGATGACGGTGTTCCGCGACCATAGCCATCCGCAACGCCGCGCGGTGGAGGAATGCCCGCCCGGCGCCGTCCTGGTGATGGACAGCCGTAAGGACACACGGGCGGCCTCGGCCGGCGGGATCCTGGTCACACGGCTGATGGTGCGCGGTGTGGCCGGCGTGGTGACCGACGGCGGATTCCGCGATTCGGCCGAGATCGCCCAACTGGACATGCCCAGCTACCACAACCGCCCGTCCGCCCCGACCAACATCACGTTGCACCAGGCGATCGACATCAACGTGCCGATCGGCTGCGGCGAGGCCCCGGTGTTCCCCGGCGATATCGTGGTCGGCGATGCGGACGGCGTGATCGTCATCCCGGCCGGCATCGTCGAGGAGATCACCGCCGACGCGGTCGAAATGACCGCCTATGAGGATTTCGTCACCGAACGCGTCCGCGCCGGGCAGAAGACGTTCGGCCTCTATCCGCCGACGGACCAAGCGAACCTCGACGCATTCGCTGTCTGGCGGAAGCAGCACGGACGCTGATATCGAACCGGGTCGCCCAACATCGCGGCCGGCCCGATCCATAAGGCCGCATCGGGTCCATTTTCTGCCGATGGGCGCCCCGTCATACTGACGAAGGTCGGTATCCACGCCTTTTGTTCTATCAACCAAAGGCGTGGATGGTGAGCCTGCGCTCACCATGACGGCGAGAGGTCGGTGCGTCAGTCCGACTCACGCCTTCCGGCATTCAGCCCCCCGTTCAACCACGCTTAACGCACGCGGAAGAATACCACCCGCTTGCTTTCCTCCGCCTGTAGCTTGGTCCGGATACGCAACAGGTCCTTCCAGCCGATATAGCCGATCAGTCGCGAGTCCTGCCGCGAGATCACCGGCATCTGAGCCACATTCGACAGCATCATCCGGTCGACGATCCCTTCCAGATACTCGTCGGGAAAAGCGGTCACCAGCTTCTGCCCCTCCAGCAGTTCCTTCAGCGTCGCCTGCCGGTGTTTGCCCGAGTGCCGCCAGCCCAGCACGGTCGGTGGATTGACGATCCCCAGCACGTGGCGATCCTCATCAAGCACCGGGAAGCTCGGGTGCTTCGTCTGCGGGCTCGAGAGGAAGGCGGCAACCTGATGCAGGGTCATGGTCTGCGGCAAGGTCTCCACTTCCGTCGCCATGACCTCCTCGACGCGGGTCAGCGTGAACGGATCGACGCGGTATTCGCGGGCCAGATGGTGGCCGCGCCGAGCGACCTTCTCGGTCAGGATGGAGCGCTTCATCAGCAGCACCGTCACCAGATGCGCGGTGACACAGGCGGCGATCAACGGCAGCAGGACGTGCGTGTTGCCGGTCAGTTCCACCGCGAAGAACGTCGCGGTCAGCGGCGAGCGCATCGTGCCGCCCATGGTCGCGCACATCGCCAGCAGCGCCCAGAATCCCGGGCTGGCGACGGGCAGGATGTGGGTCAGCACCGCACCCAGGCCACCGCCCATGATCAGCAGCGGCGCCAGCACACCACCCGAGGTGCCGGACCCCAGCGCGACAGCCCAGATGATCGCCTTCACCGACAGCAGCAGCATCGCCGAGGCCGGCAGCACGTGCCCTTGCAGCATATCGGCGATATTGACGTAGCCCACACCCAGCGCGCGCGGATCGATCAGCCCGCCGATGCCGACCACCAGGCCGCCGATCATCGGCCACCACATCCAGTGGATCGGCAGCTTCAGGAATCCGTCTTCACACGCATAGACCAGCCGCGTCAGCACGCCGGACAGCAATCCGCTGACCAGGCCGACGAACATCCAGCACAGTAGCGCGATCAGCGAGATCTCCATGCCGCCCGAGAACGGGAACAGCGGCGACGCCAGGCCAAGCGCATGGCGTTCCACCTCCGCGACGATGGCGGCGGCGGCGACCGGCACGAAACTGCGCGGCGTCCACTCGAACAACAGCAATTCCACCGCCAGCATGATCGCGGCGATCGGCGTGCCGAACACCGTTGTCATGCCGGCCGCGGCGCCCGCCACCAGCAACGTCTTGCGTTCGTTGTCGCTGACCGGCAGCAACTGCGCGATCAGCGAACCGATGGCGCCGCCGGTCATGATGATCGGTCCCTCGGCGCCGAACGGCCCACCACTGCCGATCGCGATGGCGGACGACAGCGGCTTCAGGATCGCGACCTTCCAATCCAGCCGGCTGCGGCCCAGAAGAATCGCCTCGATCGCCTCCGGAATGCCATGGCCGCGGATTTTCTCACTGCCGTAGCGCGCCATCAGCCCCACGATCAGCGCGCCGACCACCGGCACCCCCACCGCGAACAGACCCAGCGGCGAGTGGCCCAGATCCAGGTTCGCGGTCGTGAACCGCCCGAAATACGCCACGTTGGTGCACAGCTTGATCAGGTTCAGCAGCACGATGCCGGAGAAAACACCACCCGTGCCGACAACCACGGCGATCGCCGAGATCACCAGGACCCGCGGGTCGGTCGTGAAATCGCCCAGATGGCGTATTCGATCGCCCAAGGCATGATTGGTTGCGGCAGCGGACGCCGCCAGCGGCTTTGTGAGCTTCTTCACGTTGGTTTCCGTCTTTCGGAGAGTGGACCTGATGGTGCGGTGCGGGATATATATCGCATCACGATGTATAATCCGCAAGCCCTGGAGCTTCCGCCATGACCCACCCCGCCCCCGAGCGGCAGGATGTCCAGAACGTCCCGCTGGACCGGCAGGACTATCGGATGCTGTCGGATTTTCGTTACGTGATCCGCCACTTCCTGAAATTCAGCCAGGATGCCGCGCAAGATCATGGCCTGACGACACGCCAGCATCAGGCGCTGCTGGCGATCAAGGGCTTTCCCGGCGACAACCCGCCCACCATCGGCGAACTGGCCGAACGCCTGGCGATCCAGCATCACAGCACGGTGGAACTGGTGGACCGCCTGGCGGAGGCACAGTTGATCCTGCGGACCCACGACACCGAAGACCGCCGCCGCGTCCTGCTCGGCCTCACCAAGGCCGCCGAGGACCACCTCGCCCGTTTATCGGCCAGTCATCTGGAGGAACTGCACAGGCTGCGCCCGACGCTGCAACGCATCCTCGATCAGGTCGGCAAATGGTCGGAGGGTGGGGATCGGGTCGAAACCGATGGTGCTGCCGGAGGGGATTGAACTCTCGACCTCCCCCTTACCATTACCGAGGGAGATAGCTGAACTCGCCCGTTTTTAAGGCTAACCATGCTTCGCGAATAACTTCCGGGAGACCGGAACAAAACATAAATTTCGGATTGAAACTGTGCAGTTATTTCGGTCTCCGTGAGCCGGAGCGGGTAATCAGCTGCGGAAGCTGTCGGCGCCAGCTTTGGGCAAACGATTCTGGCTAGGATTGACGCCCGACGCGACGAGTGGCAACTTGTCGTATCGATCCGACCTCTTAACGTCCAAACGAACATGCCATCCAGGGCTCCCTACGGGACCGTCATACGCCCGGCTTTCCCACCTCGTGCGGCTCGGTTGACCAGCTCGCGGCGGCAACAATGACCGTTCCTGGCCAACCAAAGCGCGCGTTTCAGCCGCTCCTCCCCCCTGGACGTCACTACATGACGATGGCTGCGCTCGAGGAACTGACGGTCAAGCGCTTCCCTGCGTCGATCGTCCGCCCTGCCATCTTCTCCGAGTTCCGGCGTCTAGTGACCGATCTCATCACTACTGGCATCGTGGGCGAGATTTGGACGGACGGCAGCTTTCTGACCGAAAAAGCCGAACCGGAGGTAGACGATATGGACCTATCCGTTCGAGTGACAGTGGAGCATTTCGAGACCCACCCGCTTCCGGTCAGACAAAGGCTATTGTACGCTCTGGGAGGCGGAAAGCGATACAGTCCGGTTTTAGATACCTATATCACGGTGATATTCCCCAAAGGCGACCCACGGGTCCATGGGGGAACCGACGATTATTGGGCCGAAAAGTGGCTGATGGGATGGGATGACAAGCTGAAAGGCTTCGCCGTGATTCTGCTTGGAGAAACCGACCTGGGATTCCAGCTCCATGCTCGTTGACCGCATCCGGCGCGTCTACGAGGAGATAACTAAGGTCGAGCGTGTTGCTGCCCAATTCCCCGATGACATCTACATTCAAGCCAATCTCAATTCGCTACGCTACGACGCCCAGGAACTTGAGCACGAGTGGGCAGAAGAAACTCGACTGGCGCAGAAAGAGGTCTGCCGGTATCGCATGATACCGTCATATATCGGTCAATACTCAATCCGGGCAGTGACTCAGTCGCTGCTGGATTTTCAGGAGCTCTTTTCGCAGATCTACGATGCCATCAAAAATGGGGCTAAAAAGCAGGCGCGTTTAGCCGCCGAGATGGTGGAGCAGACCAAGTTCAACTTGGCGTTCACCTACCCTGGTTCGCTGGGCGTCGCCATGTCGGTCGACAGCACGCCGGATCTATTCAATGGTCCATTCGACGAAGCGATCGATGCCGTGATGCAAGTCGTAGATGCCCAAGATGAGCACGATGTTCGCGATATGGCCAAGGCGCTCGGTGAAGCG
The DNA here is from genome assembly GCF_009765975.1 of Acidisphaera sp. S103. Classification (GTDB taxonomy): domain Bacteria; phylum Pseudomonadota; class Alphaproteobacteria; order Acetobacterales; family Acetobacteraceae; genus Rhodopila. The sequence goes on from NZ_LMUJ01000051.1 coordinate 314,686, forward strand.
GTGGTGAAGCGAGCGTATGACTGGGCTCGCATCAACTCCTATGCCAACTACGCTGTGGACCTGGACTGGACCACGCTGAAAGGCACTCGCAAAGGCGGAATGATAGATGTGACTGCATTCAGTCGGCTCGTCAGCGTCATCGACCACACCTCCGATTCCATCATCAAACCTATCAAGGTTCGCGGCGTCCTTGTGGGCTTAGATTCAAGGACGAAGCGCTTCCGTTTCGTAGACCCGGACGGAGACGATTATGCAGGGCCGCTGTCCGAGATATTCCCAGCTGGCGCAGTTTGGCAGGTGAATGAAACATACATCGCGGACATCGAGGTAGAGGAAACAGTGGAGTACGCTACCGACGCCACAAGACACATCAACCGGCTGAAACATCTTGAACCTGCGCCCAAGAGCTGACGGCCACTCCCGCAGCTGCGTCCGACGTTTCCGGGCAATTGGAACCCATCCCTGTTGGCCGCCCGAAACACGCCGAAAGCGCTTAAAAAGACTGGTGCTGCCGGAGGGGATTGAACTCTCGACCTCCCCCTTACCAAGGGGGTGCTCTACCACTGAGCTACGGCAGCGCCGGGTAATCGGCGGGGCCGCTTCCTACCCCGTTGATCCCCCCCGCGCAAGTGCGTTTAGTTCTGCATTCCCCACTTCCGCACCGTCCGGATCTCGATCGTCCGGAACACCACATTTTCCACCAGCAGCCCGATCATGATGATGGTCAGCAGCCCGGCGAACACCTGCGGGATATCCAGTTCATTCTTGCTCTCGAAGATATACCAGCCCAGCCCGCCCTTGCCGGACGCCACGCCGAACACCAGCTCCGCCGCGATCAGGGTCCGCCAGGCGAATGCCCAGCCGATCTTCAACCCCGCCAGGATCGACGGAAACGCCGCCGGGATCAGGATCTTGAACACCAGCTTCAGCCCGGACAGCCCGTAGTTCCGACCCACCATCCGCAGCGTCTGCGACACCCCGCGGAACCCCGCATGGGTGTTCAACGCCACCGCCCACAGCACCGAGTGCACCAGCACGAACACCAAGCTTCCCACACCCAGCCCGAACCAGATCAGCGCCAGCGGCAGCAGGGCGATCGCCGGCAGCGGATTGAACATCGCCGTCATCGTTTCCAGGAAATCCGTCCCGATCCGGGTCGTGATCGCCAGCACCGTCAGGATGAACGCCAGCACCAACCCGGTGCTGAACCCGATCGCCAGCACCTGCAGCGACGCCCAGGCGCGCGACGGCAGCACGCCGGAGGCCATGTCCTGCCACCACGCGGTAATCGTCGCCGAAAACGTCGGCACCAGCAGCTCGTTGTCCAGATACCGAGCGTAGGCTTCCCACGCCACCAGCAGCAGCACGATCAGGAACGCCTTGCGCAGCCACACCTGGTTGTACAGCCGCTCGAACACCGTCAGGTTTTTCTGGATGACCCCGAAATCCTGCGCGCCGCGCGGGGTCTGCACGATCTCTGGCCGCAGCGCGATGTCAGACATGCTCTTCCTCCTCCACCCGGTCGGCGAACAGCATGTCGTGGATGCGCGCCTCCAGCGCCGCGGCCACCGCCGGATCTGCGCCGGGCACCACACTGTTCAGCTCCGCCTTCACCTGCCCGGGATGCGGCGACAGCAGCAGGATCCGGTTGCCGATCTTCACTGCCTCGGGGATCGAATGCGTCACGAACAGCACGGTGAATTTCGTTTCCTCCCACAGCATCAGCAACTCATCCTGCATCCGCTGCCGGGTCAGCGCGTCGAGCGCGGCGAACGGTTCATCCATCAGCAGGATGTCCGGCTCCATCGCCATGCCGCGGGCGATGGCCACCCGCTGCTTCATCCCGCCGGACAGCGTGTGCGGATAGGCATCCGCGAACCGCGTCAGATGCACCTTCTCGATATACTGCATCGCCTTGTCGTCGGCCGCCTTGCCACGCAGCTTCCCCGAGGTGGTCAGCGCGAACACCACGTTCTGGCGAACGGTCTTCCACGGCAGCAATTGGTCGAATTCCTGGAACACCATCATCCGGTCCGGCCCCGGCCTGACGATGCGCTGCCCCTTCAGGTGAATTTCACCCTCCGTGGGCGCCATATACCCGCCCACAGCCTTCAGCAGTGTGGATTTCCCGCAACCCGACGGCCCCAACAGGATGAACCGGTCGGAGCGCTGGACAGAAAAATCCACCCGATACGTCGCCGTGACCAGGTGATCCCGCGTTTTGTATTGCAGCGTGACACCGCGCACATCCAGCAGCGGCGCCGGCCCGTTCATCGTGTCCAGCATCCTGTCCCTTGGTGACCGTCGTTTTCCCTCGCCGGCACCATACAGGCTTGCACGCCGCCCGTCTTGTCCCCACCCTGACCCCATCATTTAGGGGAAACAGACATGTCCGAAATCCGCAGCATCCTTCGCAACCACATGAAGGAAAAACTGGCCCGCAATGAGGTCGTGGCGTCGATGACCGTGCGCTTCGCTCGCTCCATCGAGATCGCCCAAATCGCCAAGACCGCCGGTTTCGACACGCTGTATGTCGATCTGGAGCACAACACGCTGTCGATCGACACGTGCTGCCAGATCTGCATCAGCGCCCAGCAGATCGGCATCACGCCGCTGGTCCGCGTGCCGGCGAACACCCCCGAATACATCTGCCGCGTGCTGGACGGCGGCGCGATGGGCGTCATCACCCCGCATGTCCGCTCCGCCGCCGAGGCGCGCGAGATGGTCGAACTGGTGAAATTCCCGCCGCTGGGCCACCGTTCCGCCGGCGGCGCCTTGTCCCAATACCAATACCGCAGCTTCCCCATGGCCGAGACCAACGCCGCGATGAACGACGCCACTTCCTTGGTCGTCATGATGGAAACCGTCGCCGCCCTGGAAAACGTCGAGGAAATCATCGCCACCGAGGGCGTCGACATGCTGCTCGTGGGCAGCAACGACCTATGCGGTGAGATGGGGATCACCGGCCAATACGACCATCCCCGCCTGAAGGAGGCCTTCGCCCGCTGCATCGCCGCCGCAAACAAAGTCGGCAAACACGTCGGCGTCGGCGGCGTGGCCTCCCGAGACGACCTGATGACCCAGTTCGTGCAGATGGGCGCCCGCTACGTCTCCACCGGCACCGACCTGGCCTTCCTGATCGCCGCCAGTGCGCAACGGGCGAAATTTGTCCGCGATATCAAGGTGTAGCGTTTTTTTCCCGTCATGGCCGGGCGTGTCCCGGCCATCCTCGCACCGGCCGATGAAGCGCAGATGGCCGGCACAGGGCCGGCCATGACGGATGGGTCGCAGCCAATCCACCCCCCTCTCACCGCCCGCCACATCGTCCTGGGTGCCGGCCATGACGGGGCAGGCCGCTCGGGGAGGGCCGCAGCCGATCCAACCGGACACCCCTCACCGCTTATCGAACCGAAACAACCGCACGCACCGCTCGATCAACCCATCGATCGACCCGAACACCGTCGCCCCCGCCGCGGTCAGCCGCCGCGTCTTCGAGTCCAGCGTCCCAGTCTCCCCATGCACCATCGCACCAGCGTGCCCCATGGATACGCCCTCCTTCGCCTCCCGCCCCGCGATCAGCGCCAGCAACGGCTTCCGAGCCCCCAAACGAGCATACGCCTCGGCACACTCCTCCTCCTCGACACCGCCGACCTCACCCACCAGCACGATCCCTTTCGTGCGAGGATCGTCAAAAAACACCGGCAGCATGTCAGCGAAACGAACCCCCTTCACCGGGTCGCCGCCCACACCCACCCAGATGCTCTGCCCCAGCCCCTCGCGCGCCAGCCGATACCCAACCTCGTACGATAACGTTCCGCTCTTGGACATAATCCCGATCGGCCCGGGATTCAGGCAGACATCAGGCAGGAACCCCAACTTGCATTCCCCCGGCACCGCCAGCCCCGGCGTCGACGCCCCCACCCAAACCGCCCCAGCCCGCCGCACAGCCCGCCCGATCCTGATCGCATCGTGCATCGGAACGCCCTCAGCGACCGTAACGATCAGCTTGATCCCCGCCGCCAGCGCCTCCTGCACCGCGGCCAAGGTCTCCATCGGCGGTGCCATCGCCACCCACGCAACCGCC
>NZ_LMUJ01000051.1:318959-332192 GCF_009765975.1 Acidisphaera sp. S103
GGTCCCACCGACGATATTCGTCCCATAAGCCCGCATCAGCGCCGCATGACCGCGCCCCATACGACCCGTGATCCCCTGCACGATCACCGGCGTCGCGCCCGACAAAGACCCGATCATGACGCCGCCCCCACAATGGCATCGATCCGGACCAAAGCCTCCGCCAGATCCTCCGTCACCAGCATCCCAGGCTGAGCCTCACCCAATATCCGTTTCGCCTCCGCCGCATTGCGCCCGACCAACCTGGCCACCACCGGCACCTTCAACCCGGGCGAAGCCTGGATCGCTGCCGCCAGCAGCCCCGCGAATTCCGACAGATCGGTAATCCCGGCAAAGATATTGACCAGTACAGCCTTCAACGACGGCCGCGAGGTGATCCATTCCAACACCCGAATCAACCTGGCCGGACTGCCACGCATCTGCCCCGTGCGAATGTCACAAAAGTTCAGCGGCTTAGCCCCGCGCGCGGTGAGTTCATCGATCAGCATCATCGACAGCCCCGCGCCCGTCGTCACCAACCCGATCTCCCCTTCCGGATCGAGTTCGACATAATCGAACCCCTCCGCGATTTTCCGCCCCGCATCCATATAGACACTCGGCCGCGCCGCGATCATCGCGGCGATGACCGGCTGCCGCTCGACCGCGTTCAGATCGACCACCACCTTGGCATCACCGGCCACACAACCCGCTTCGGAAACGAACAGCGGATTGATCTCGACCAGCGCCAATTCCTTCTCGATCAGCAACGTCGCCATCGCCTTTCCAATTGCCGCCACCCGATCCCGCCACGCCGCAGGCTCCGCCGCCAGAAGGTCCTCCAACGCCTCGGCCACCGCGCCGGGATGCGGGGGACACAACCGCGCCTCAGCCGACCCGGCCCCTTCGATCTCCACTCCGCCATCCGCCGAATAGATCACCCGCAGCCCATAGCTCGCTGCGTCAACCATGACGGAGATATAACGTTCCTGCCCCGCGGCCGCCGCCTCCACCAGGCACGCATCCACCGCATGCCCCTTCAACCGGCTGCCCAGCATCGACCCGACCGCCGCCTCGACCTCCGCGCGAGACCCGCACCGGACGATCCCGCCCGCCTTGCCGCGCCCGCCCACCGGCACCTGAGCCTTCACCATCCACGGCCCATCACCCGGCAGCGTCGTCACCACATCCGTCACCACGATCCCGACCGGCACCGGAATGCCGTGTTCAGCGAACAGTGCCTTCCCGTCAGCCTCGATCAGCAACATCTCAGAACATCCCCAACCCCATGATGCCATCCACGACGTCAAACTCGCCGACGATCTTCTTGCCGATCAGATCGCGCAGCGTCTCTGACGCCCCGCCGCCGATCGACCCATACCGCGCGCCACGATAGAACCGGGAGACGGGAAATTCGTCGGTAAAGCCGAACCCACCATGCACCTGCACCGCCTCGGTGGTGACCCGCAACGACATTTCATTACAAAATATCTTCGCCGCTGCCGCCATGAACGGATCAGGAAACGGATTGGCCGTCAGACACGCTCGGTACAGCAACCCCCGCCCCGCCTCGATATCCTTGAACATATCAGCCAATTTCCATCGGATACCCTGGAAATCCGAGATCGGCTTATTGAAAATGGTGCGCTCCCGCACATAATTCACCGCCTCGTCGAACGCCCCTTCCGCCAGCCCAAGGGATATCGACGGATTAAGACACCGTTGCGTATTGAACGCCGTCAGCAGCTTGCGGAACCCATCCTCGCGAATAACCAAGTTCTCCAGCGGCAACTCGCAGTCGTCGAACTGGATCTCGTGCAGGTTCTCCCCGCCCATCGTGTGATACGTGCCGGTCACCGAGAACCCCGGCGTCCCCGCCTCCAGCAGCACACACCCGATCCCCTCCCGTCCCGGCTTCCCGTCCACCCGCGTGAACACCACGAACATCCCCGCCTCGGGTGCTCGGCTGATCAGTGTCTTGGTCCCCTTCAGGATCACCCGGTCACCGACGATCCGCGTGTTGGTGCGATAATTCGCCACATCCGTTCCCGCGTGCGGCTCCGTCATGCACACCGCCAGGATGCAATCGCCGCTGACCACCTGCGGCAAAATCCGCTCCCGGATCGACGCCGGCGCATAACGGGCGATGACGCGCGTCTGGACACCCGCCTCGCCCAGCACCGCCATCGCGGTGACATAGTCGACCTTGGCGATCTCCTCCAGGATCAGCGCGGTATCCAGGATCGGCAGCCCCAGCCCGCCATATTCCTCCGGCACCGACATCCCCAGCACGCCCAGGTCGGCGAGTTTCTTCATGTTCTCCCAAGGGAACGTGCCGTCCATCCAGCGCATCGCATTCGGCTTGAATTCGCTCTGCGCCAGCGACCGCACCGAGGCCACCATCTCCCGCTGCTGCGCACTAATCTGAAAGTCCATCGTCATGTTCCTCGCCCTACAGCGGCGAGTGTAACCATCAGATCACAAAGCGCAATTCGATTGCCGTCAGACCCCGGGGCAATCGGGGTGAGGTAAAGGAAGGCCAGGGCTCTGCCCTGGACCCGCCAAGGGGCAGGCCCCTTGGAACCACTTACTGGGTTTGGGGAAGAGAGGGGGCCAAGGCAGACGTTGCAACCACCGAGTTGGCCCCCTCTCTTCCCCAAACCCAATGAATGGATTTCAAAGGCTCCGCCTTTGACGGGGTCGAGGGGCGGCGCCCCTCGCCTTCCTTCACCCAACCCGATCCCCCAGCGTCCGCAGCAGCACGAATGTGATCAACCCCGCCACCGCGGGCGGCACCGCGGCGAACAAAAACAAATCCGCCCCCGAGAAATGAAACGCCAACAACAACCCCGCGATACTCGGCCCCAGGATCGCTCCACTCCGGCCAACACCGATCGCCCACCCGACCCCGGTGGAGCGGATCGCCGGCGGATATAGTTGTGCGCTCATCGCATTCAGCAGGTTTTGGGTGCCCACAAGGCAGATGCCCGCGACCAAACCCGACACGAACAGCAACGGATAGACTGCCGGCATGCGGGAAAACACCACCAGGAAGACCGAGGACGCCAGGTACCCCACCGCGATCATCAGGAACGGCCGGAACCGCAAGATAAGCCGGGCAAAGATCAGAGATCCCACCAACCCGCCCCCCTGGAACGCCCCGGTAATGCCGACGATCTGCCCCGATGTCAGCCCGCGCGCGTTCAACAGGCTGGGCAACCACGTCGAAAACGCGAACAGCGCCACCAGGCTGCTGAAGAAAATCCCCCACAGCAGCAACGTGCGAACCGCTCGGCCATGGCGGAACAATTCGACGACCTGGAACCCGCCCGCGTCCTGATGCTGCAACACAAACCGAGCGCCCGCCGGCGCCACAAAGCCGGGCTGCACACGAGCCAGAATATGGGCGATACGGCCAGGATCTCGGTTGTTGTTGACCAGGAATTCGACCGTCTCCGGCAGTGCCAGCATCAGCAGCGGAGCCAGCAACAGCGGAACCGCGCCGCCGATGTAGAACAGCACTTCCCACCCGTACGGCAGCACCAGTGACGCGATCCAACCGCCGAAAACCCCGCCGAAGGTGAACCCGCAATACATGATCATCGTCAGGGTGGCCCGCAGGCGCGTGGGGCAGTAATCCGTGGCGATGGTGATGGAAATCGGCGTGGCGCCCCCCAGGCCGAACCCCGCCAGCAACCGCCATAGCAGCAATTGCGTCAGGTCCCCGGACGTCGCGGTGCCCAGCGAGGCCAGGCCGAACAGCACCCCGCACAGGATGAACACCGTCTTCCGCCCCCACCGGTCACCCAGCAGCCCGAACGCCAAGGCGCCGGTGGTCAGCCCGATGAACCCGGCCGAGAACACCGGTCCCAGCATCGGGCGGGAAATCCCCAGCGCACCCGACACCGCCGGCGCGGCATAGCTGATCGCCTGCAGGTCGAAGCCGTCGAAGAAGATCAGCAGCGCGCACAGCCCGACGACGCGCAGGTGATAGGCATTCAGTTTCGCAGCATCGATGATCTCGCTGACGTTCACCAGCACGTTCGGCGTCTCCCGGTTGCATTTCGCCGTTTCCCGGCGTGTCATGCGCTTATGGAGCAGGAGCGAACGATGCCGCAACCGACGCAAGGCGCCATCGACTGCGATGTGCATGTCGCGGTGCCGTCGGTCGGCGCTTTGTTGCCCTATTGTGACGACTACTGGGCCGACCAGTTCCGCATCCGCGGCATCGATCGCCTCGATTTCAGCCTGACCGCCTACCCGCCGAACGCGCCCTTGTCGGCTCGTCCCGACTGGCGGCCCCAACAAGGCGCGCCGGGAACCGATCTGGCCCTGCTGCGCACCCACCTGGATCGTTTCGGACTGCGTGCGGCGATCGCGCAGTGCCTCCACGGCTCCATGGCACTCCACAGCGAGGACATGGCCGCCGCGTTCTGCCGGGCGATCAACGACTGGATGCGGGCGGAATGGCTGGACGCCGAACCGCGTCTGTTCGGCGCCATCACCGTGCCGATGCAAAGCCCCGATCAGGCGGCGAAGGAAATCGAGCGCTGCGCCGCCGACCCCCGCTTCGTCCAAATCCTCCTCCCCGCCATGACCGACATGCCGCTCGGGCGCCGTTATTACTGGCCGATCTACCAGGCGGCGGAACGCCTCGGGCTTGCGGTCGGCATCCACGCCGGCGGCATGTTCCGCCACGCACCGACGCCGACCGGCTGGCCGTCCTTCATCATCGAGGACTACGCCGCGCAGTCCCAGGCGTTCGACAGCCAGCTACTCAGCCTGATCACCGAGGGCGTATTCACGAAATTCCCCAACCTGACCGTGGTGTTGCTGGAATCCGGCATCACCTGGCTGCCGCCGTTCCTATGGCGCACCAACAAGATCTGGCGCGGCCTGCGTCCCGACGCGCCCTGGGTGGACCGCTCGCCGGCGGACATCGTGCGCGACCGCGTGCGCGTGACATTGCAGCCGTTCGACGCGCCCGAGGACCCAGCCAAGGTGCGCGCCACGCTGAACCACATCGACGGCGAAAACATGCTGTTGTTCTCGACGGATTTCCCCCATTGGCAGTTCGACGGGGACAACGCGCTTCCGCCCGGCCTGCCGCCGGAATTGCTGCCGGGCCTGCTGTCAGGCAACGCACTGGCCAGCTACCCAAGGCTGGCCGCCGCGCTCCAGGAGACTGTCGCATGAGCCAGAGTGTCCTCGAATTCGACGCGCCGCAGACAGCCAAAACCGGAATCGTTGATTGCGACATCCATCCGAATTTCCGGTCCAACGCCGATCTGCTGCCGTTCCTGCCCAAGTGCTGGGGCGCCCACTGGCAGGAGTATGGCCCGCATCTGCGCCAGGGCCTGTCCTCGACGCTGGCGCATCCGCGGATGAATCCGGCGGTGGCCCGAGCGGACGCGTGGCCCCCCAACGGCGGCCCGCCGGGTTCGGACCTGGCGTTCATGCGCGCGCATCACCTGGATGCCTACGACATCGAGCATGGCATGCTGATGTGCCTCCGCCCCGGCGGCTGTGATGAGCGCAATCTGGACTTCGGTGCCGCCCTGTGTTCCGCCACCAATGACTGGCAGTTGGAGGCCTGGGTAAAGCCCGAACCCCGACTGTCCGCCGGCATCACCATTTCCCAGGAAGACCCTGCCGCCGCGGTGGCCGAGATCGAACGCTGTGCGCCGAACAGCGCCTATCGGATCATCAACATGCCGCCCCGCATGGCCGAACCACCCGGCCGCCGCCGCTACTGGCCGATCTACCAGGCCGCCGTCGCCGCTGGCCTGCCGATCGGTCTGCATATCTCCGGCGTCCCCGGCCATCCGTCCACCGGCGCCGGCTGGCCGTCGTTCTACATTCAGGAACACCACGCCAATGCGCAGAGCATGCAGGCGGTGGTGACCAGCCTGATCATGGAGGGCGTCACCGAACATTTCCCCGATTTGCGGTTCGTGCTGATCGAATGTGGCTTCGCCTGGGCGCCATCGCTGGGCTGGCGGCTCGATAGGCTATGGAACCGGATGCGCACCGAAGTCCCGCACGTGAAACGCCCGCCATCGGAATACATCCGGGACCGGTTCTGGTACACAACCCAACCGATCGAAGAAACCGAGGAACCGGAGCACCTGCGGGAGATCATCGACTGGATCGGCTGGGACCGGCTGCTGTTCTCGACGGACTACCCACATTGGGATTTCGATGATCCGCGCTACACGTTTCGGATCGCACTGACCGAGGCGGAGCGGCAAAGTGTGTTCCGGGACAACGCGCGGCGGGTGTTTCGGTTGTAATACTGAGCGGCATTGTCGTTCACCTATTGGCACTATCGTGCAACCGTCCTGGCGGGCGAAGGCCCGTCATCCCTAGCGACAATCGGGGCCACGTTGGCGGGGAGATTCGTATCGTTGCGCCGACGCGGGTATGGTGTAACCCGCGTGTTCGTTCGCTCTTCCTTCATTTTAAAACACGGAGAGAATCGGAGGGCCACGAAGCGCCACGGAGATTCGCCGTGCGGCTCCCCCAGTATACAATGTGTCATCATAGTTGTAACCGCGCATGGACGAGGGCCCGTTGGACCTGGATACTTATACCAGGCGCCGTTGAGCTTGACCCTTCCGCTGACGTCATGGCCGGGGGCCTGCTTCGGGCGTCCCGGCCATGACGGCATCCGAGAGTCGGTATCAACGGCGCTTGGTATTAGTCTTCGTAGATAAATAAGTGCTTCGATGTTGGCTCGGTCGCTCAGTCCCGTCATGGCAGGCGAAGGCCTGCCATCCACGCCTTTTCCAAGACCCACACAGAAAGGCATGGATGCCGATCTACATCGGCATGACGATGAGAGACTGCCGGCGCTCGCCGGACGTTTCGTTTATTCCCCGGTGGGCCCTTAACGTCCACACGTTTTCGCCTCATAGACGACCCGGGGCGCTTCACCGGAAGACACGACTTTCTTCTCCGTGGCGCTTCGTGGCCCTCGTTCTTCCTCCGTGTTGAAGAATCCCTGGCCTGACACCCTCTCAGGAGGTGAACGGCGAGACACCTGTCGGTCATGCAACGATAGAATAATTTATAAGACCATTAGGAATTTATAAGTAAACGGGTTTTCAGATCGCGTGCAAATCCAATATGAATACCCGCGTCACCCGGTAGCCATCGCCAGCAGCTTGCCGACAGTGTTCAGGTTCCGCGTGGTACCATCCGTCGCGAACGGCAGCTTCAGCTTCGATCGTCCCATGCCGTCAGGGTAATGCACGAACACCTCACGCCCGACCGCCAGCACTTCCTCCCGCCCCTGGATAACGATCTCGGCCAGCACGTTCGGCCGCACCGGTTTGGGCAGAAACACCACGCCGACCTGATCAGGCTGCGCATCCGGAAACGGGTTTGCCTCGACAATCGCCTTCAATTCGGCAGCAGTCCGAATCAGCACCTGCACAGCCCGTCCCAGCCTCTTGGTGATGGCTGCTTCCAACATCCGCTTCAGCGCCGCCTCGGGACGCTCGCTCTCGAACACGACGTTGCCGCTCTGAATATAGGTCCGGACATTGTCCAGCCCCAATTCGCTGCATAGCGTCTGCAAGTCCTTCATCGCCAGGATACCGCGGCCGCCCACATTGACGGCACGCAGCAACGCGACATAACCCGTCACTAACCCGCCTCGATCCGGATCAGTGTCGGCTCCTCCATCACCGTCGGCAGCGCGCCGATCCGGTCCAGCGCCTCCCGCATCGCGCTTTCCTTGGTTTCATGCGTAACCAGCACCACCGGCACCGCCTCACCCGGGCTGCGCCCTCGTTGCAGCATCGACTCCAACGACACACCCATGTCGCGCAGGATCGCGGTGACGTCGGCGATCACCCCCGGCCGGTCCACCACCATCAGCCGCAGATAATACGGCCCGACATGCGAGCTCATCGGCACCGACGGCGCGCTCGACAGCGCCTCGCCCGACGCCCCCCAAACCGGAGTCACCCGATTCCGAGCAATATCGATCAGATCGGCAACGACAGCGGACGCCGTCGGCCCCGCTCCTGCCCCGCGGCCTTCCAGCATCACCCGGCCGACGAAATCGCCCTCGGCCACCACGGCGTTGAACACCCCGTCCACCCTGGCGATCGGCGCGGTCTGCGGCACCATACACGGATGCACCCGGGTCTCGATCCCCGCCTCGGTCTGCCGAGCGATGCCCAGCAGCTTGATCCGGTACCCAAGCTCCGTCGCAAACGCGATATCGACAGCGGAGACATGCCGAATACCCTCGACATGGACGTCCTCGAACGCCACCGGCCGGCCGAACGCCAACGCCGCCAGGATCGCCAGCTTGTGCGCCGCATCGATGCCGTCGATGTCGAACGAAGGATCGGCCTCCGCATAACCCAGCTTCTGCGCATCGGCCAGGACGTCGGCGAATTCCCGCCCACGCTCCCGCATCTGCGTCAGGATATAGTTGCACGTGCCGTTCAAAATCCCAGCGACAGCGCTGATCCGATTGCCCGACAACCCCTCCCGCAGCGCCTTGATCACCGGAATCCCGCCGGCCACCGCCGCCTCGAACCCCAGCGCTACGCCCCGTTCCTCGGCGGCACGCGCCAGCGACGCACCATGCACCGCCAGCAGCGCCTTGTTGGCAGTCACCAGCGGCTTCCCGGCCGCAATCGCTGCCTCCGCCAACACCCGAGCCGGCCCTTCCGACCCGCCGATCAACTCCACCACCACATCGACGCCGGGATCGGCCGCCAAAGCGACCGAATCCTCGTACCAATGCAGCCCGGACACCGGAAAACCCCGATCCCGCGACCGATCCCGAGCCGAAACAGCCGTCACCGCGATCGGCCGGCCGGCCCTGGCGGCGACGATATCGGCATTGTCGCGCAGCATCTTCAGCACGCCGCCGCCGACCGTCCCCAGGCCGGCGACACCCACGCAAAGCGGACGGGTCATGGCGCGTCCGCTTCCGACAAGACCGGTTCCGCGACGTTCGACCCCGCCTGCAGGAAGCCCCTGATATTGCGAATGGCCTGCCGCAGCCGGTGGTTATTCTCCACCAGCGCAATACGGACAAAACCCTCGCCGTACTCGCCAAAGCCAAGCCCGGGCGCAACCGCCACTTTCGCCCGCTCCAGCAGCAACTTCGAAAACTCGACGCTGCCCAGCGACGCATATTTCGGCGGAATCGGCGCCCAAGCAAACATCGAACCCTCCGGGTTCGGCATATCCCACCCAGCCGAGGCCAGCCCCTTGATCAGCACGTCCCGCCGCTCCCGGTACAAATTGCGCATCTGCTCGACGCACTCCTGCGGCCCGGTCAGCGCCGTCGCCGCCGCCACCTGGATCGGGGTGAACGCGCCATAGTCCAGATACGACTTCATTCGTGTCAGCGCGTTGATCAGCCGCGGATTGCCCGCCGCGAACCCCATCCGCCACCCCGGCATGGAGTAAGTCTTGGACAGGCTGGTAAACTCCACCGCGATGTCCTTGGCGCCCGGCACTTCCAGGATCGACGGCGGCACCTTGTCGCCGAAGTAAATCTCCGCATACGCCAGATCGGACATCACCCAGATCTCGTTCCGGCGGGCGAACGCGACGATTTCCTTATAAAAATCCAGATCGGCCAGAAAAGCCGTCGGGTTCGACGGAAAGTTCACGATCAGCGCCGTCGGCTTCGGCACCGAGTGCCGCACCGCCCGATCCAGCGCCCGCAGCATGTCCTCGCCCGGGTTCGCGGGCACACTGCGCACCGCGGCGCCGGCGATGATGAAGCCGAACTGATGGATCGGATAAGACGGATTCGGCACCAGGATCGTGTCACCCGGGCTGGTGATCGCCGAGGCCAAATTCGCCAGCCCCTCCTTCGACCCCAGCGTCGCCACGACCTCGGTTTCCGGGTCCAGGTGAACGTTGAACCGGCGCTCGTAATACGCCGCGAGCGCCCGCCGCAGCCCCGGAATCCCCTTGCTGACGGAATAGCGGTGGGACCGCGGGTCCTGCACCGTCTCCACCAGTTTCGCCACGATGTGCGGCGGCGTCGGACTGTCGGGGTTCCCCATGCCGAGGTCGATAATGTCCTCCCCGGCGCCCCGAGCCTTTGCCTTTGCCGTGTTGACTTCGGCGAAGACGTAAGGCGGCAGGCGGCGGATGCGATGGAACTCGCCGGAGGAATCGGAACTCATGACAGGCCTTTCGGGGTTAAGAGAACGTCTATTGTAGCACTTGTAGCGCCGCGCCGCGACCGGATGCTTCGGCGCTGACGCGGATGGCGGTGGCGGGCACGCCGGCCGCCCGCAGCACGGTGACGATCGACTGCGCCCGCGACAGGCCCAGGTTCACCGCCGCCGATTGGGCGTCCGGATCGCTGGACATGGAATCGCCGTAGCCGATGACGGAAATCGTGCCCTTGCCGCGCTTGGCCGCGAAGGCCTTCACCTCATCGGCCGCCGGCGGCGTCAGGTTCGATGCCTTCTCAAGGAATACGATCGTCGCCGAGGCACTACCGGCCGGCGCCGGCATCGGCTGTGGCGCCACGACCGGGGCGGGTGGCGGACCGGCGACGGCCGGACGCGGCGGCGGAGCGGCAGGCAGCGCGGGCGGCGGCCCGGCCGGCGAAGCGCCCGCATCCGGTTCGGCAGCGGGCGCGGTCCCGGCACTGGCGGTCTTCGCCGGCGGCGTGGCCGGCCCGGATGTGGATGCGGCAGACGCGGGCGGCGGGGCCAACGGCGCGCTCTGCACCGACTTGCGCGGCGCGGCCGACGGCGGCGTGACCGGCGCGTTCACCGCCGGCATCGAAGCGCTCGCGACGGGCGTCCCCAACGAGCCGGTCGGGCCGGACTTGGCCGGCGGATTCACACCCGGCGGCGTCGTGCCAGCCGGCGTCGTGCCAGGCGGCGGTGGCGGCGGCGCCGTCCCGACCCCAAACAAACTCGGCGATGCGGTGGGTGAGGATGGGTCCGCCAGCGGTGCCGCTTCGGCCGCGTGCTGGGCGTTGGTGCGGTCGGCCACCAGCGAATCGGTCAGGTCCTTCATCGCCTTCTCGTCCGGCGGCGCCGGCTTGACCGGAACCGTGGCCATATTCGGATACGGCTGGTCGGCACCAGGCGGCGCCGGCCGTTCCTGCGCGATCTTGCCACCTTCCTGGCGGTGCCACCAATTCACCGGGTTCATCGTCGAAATCGTCGAGCAGCCGGCCAGAAGCCAGCCCGCCGCCACCAACATGGCAGAGCCCCGTATTCCGGCTTGCCCCGGTTTTTTCACGCAACTAGCTTGCGCGCCTGTTTCGCTGACCACCATATGCTGGTTCCGCTCTCCGCTACCGGCCGCCTGTGTAGCCGCTGGTGTCGCCGACGCAAAGGATGTCTCCATGGCTTCAACCGACAAGACCGCGGGAACAGCGCCGGGCACTGCCTCAACCGCCCCTGACGCAGCCGGATTCAAGATGCCGGACCCGTCCGAGGTCGGCCGCTCCATGGCCGACATCGCCGAACGGTCGCAGCGCATCGTCGGCGAGTGGCTGAAACGCCAGCAGCAGACGGACCATGCCGCCGACCCGCTGAACATCGGCCGCGCGTTCATGGAGATGACCGCGAAGCTGATCGCCAACCCCGCCCGGCTCATGCAGGCGCAGCTCGGGTTTTGGCAGGACTACGTGACGCTGTGGCAGAACACGACGCGGCGGATCATGGGGATGGACTCCGAACCGGTGATCGACGCCGCCGCCACCGATCGCCGCTTCAAGGACAGCGCCTGGAAGGAAAACGAGGTCTTCGATTTCATCAAGCAGTCCTACCTGCTGTCCGCCCGCTTCGTGCAGGACGTGGTGACCCATGTCGACGGCCTGGACGACCGCACGGCCCAAAAAGTCGATTTCTATTCCCGCCAGTTCATCGACGCGATGAGCCCGTCCAACTTCCTGCTGACCAACCCCGAAGTGCTGCGCAAGACGGCGGAAACCGGCGGCGAAAACCTGCTGAAAGGCCTCAACAACCTGTTGGGCGACCTTGAACGCGGCAAGGGCCAGCTCCGCATCAAGATGACCGATACCGACGCCTTCAAGGTCGGCGACAACATCGGCGTGTCCCCCGGTAAGGTGGTGTTCCAGAACGACCTGATGCAGCTGATCCAGTACACCCCGGCGACCGACAAGGTGCTGAAGCGCCCGCTGCTGATCGGGCCGCCCTGGATCAACAAATTCTACATCCTTGACCTGCGGCCGAAGAACAGTTTTGTCCGTTGGGCGGTGTCGCAGGGGCATACCGTCTTCGTCATCTCCTGGGTCAATCCGGACGAAACCCTCGCCGAGAAAGGCTTTGAGGACTACATGAAGGACGGCTACCTCGCCGCGCTGGACGCGATCGAGGCGGCCACCGGGGAACGTGAGGTCAATGCCATCGGCTATTGCCTCGGCGGCACGCTGCTGGCGTCCACCCTCGCCTATATGGCGGCGAAGGGCGACGACCGGATCAAGACCGCGACCTTCTTCGTCACCATGATGGACTTCCAGGAAGCCGGCGAACTCGGTGTGTTCATCGATGAGGAGCAGTTGCAGGCGCTCGAGGACAAGATGAACAAGCGCGGCTACCTCGAAGGCAGCGAGATGGCGTCGACGTTCAACATGCTGCGCGCCAACGACCTGATCTGGTCATTCGTGGTGAACAACTACCTGATGGGCAACGACCCGTTCCCCTTTGACCTGCTCTACTGGAACGCCGATTCCACCCGCATGCCGGCCAGGATGCACAGTTTCTACCTGCGGAAAATGTATCAGGAGAACCTGTTGTCGACGCCGAACGGAATCGAGCTGGACGGCGTGAAAATCGACCTGGGGAAGATCAAGGTGCCCGCCTACTTCCTGTCCACCCGGGAAGATCACATCGCGCCGTGGAAATCCACCTACCGAGGCACCCAACTGCTGGGCGGCCCGAAACGGTTCGTGTTGGCCGCCTCCGGCCACATCGCCGGCGTGGTGAACCCGCCCGAGGGCGGCAAATACGGCCACTGGATCAGCAAGGAATTGCCCGCCGACCCGGAAGCCTGGCTACAGGGCGCGACCGAGATGGCCGGATCATGGTGGCCCGACTGGCAACGCTGGATCCTGGCCTCCAGCAAGGCCCAGGTCCCCGCTCGCCAACCCGGCGACGGCAAACTGAAGCCGATCGAAGACGCCCCCGGCAAATACGTGCAGGTGCGGTTGACGTAGGGGGACGGTGTTCCGCTAGCCCTCACCGTCATGGCCGGGCGTGTCCCGGCCATCCTCACACCGACCGA
>NZ_LMUJ01000051.1:332293-361302 GCF_009765975.1 Acidisphaera sp. S103
CAGCCAATCACCCCCGCCAGCCGCCATCCGCAGAGCTCTCATCCGCCGCCTGCGCCGTCGCCACATTCGCCTCCTGCACATACGGCAGGTTAGCCAGCACCTGCAGCGTCTGCGCCGGAGGCCGCGTGAACAGCGGCGACGCCAACACCTGCATCGCCCCCGGCTGATTGCCAATCTGCAGATCCCAGGACAGCGCCAGCAGCGTGTTTACCACCACCTGCGGCGGCGCATCCGGCCGAATCCCCAAAATCTCCCGAAGCTGATCCCTGGCCCGCCCGATATGCACGTCCACCGACGAATCGATCCCGATCCACCGAGGATTTTCCCGCAGCTCACCGGACAGATACTCCAGCGCCACCACGGCCTTCGCCGCATCCACCGGATTGTTCCGCGTATTCGCCGGCGACGCGAACGCCCAGGCCGCGTGGTTGATCGCCCCGGTGTCGTTGTCCTGATACACCCCGTAAACCCCGGCCGGCAGGAACGGCGTCCGTTCGGTTCCCGGCAACGTCGCGCAGGCGGTCAGACCAAATGCCAGCAACGGCAGAACAATCAGGGCGCGCATGCGACTGGTTCCAAACAATGACCGCCCGGATATTGGGACGAACCGGCCGGGCAACTAGGGTTAAAAAACCCCAATTCAGGCGCGCTCATGGCTTCAGGCGATAGCCCGAACGGAATATCCACCACAGCAGCGCCAGGCACAGCACCATGAAGGCCACGATGAAGCCGAGGCTCGTCGCAACGCCGACATCGCCCACGCCGTAGAAGCTCCAGCGGAATCCGCTGACCAGGTAGACCACCGGGTTGAACAAGCTGATGGTCCGCCATGGCTGAGGCAGCATGTCGATCGAGTAGAACGCGCCACCCAGGAAGGTCAGCGGGGTCACCACAAGCGACGGAATGATCGCGAGTTGCTCGAAATTCTCCGCCCAGATGCCGATGATGAATCCGAACAGCGCGAAGCTGACCGCCGTCAGCAGCAGAAACGCCACCATCCAGCCGGGATGCAGGACGCGCACCGGCACGAACAGTGTCGCCGTCGCCAGGATGATCAGGCCGATCATGACCGATTTCGTCGCGGCGGCGCCGACATAGGCGAAGACCGCCTCGGTGCTGGAGATCGGCGCGGACAGCAGCTCAAAGATCGTGCGGGTGAATTTCGGGAAGTAGATCGCGACCGAGGCGTTGGATATGCCCTGCGTCAGCAGCGTCAGCATGATCAGCCCCGGCACGATGAACGCACCGTAGCCGACGCCGCCCACCTGTTTCATGCGGGACCCGATCGCGCCACCGAACACGATGAAATACAGCACCGTGGTGATCACCGGCGTCGCCACACTCTGCCACACCGTCCGCCGCGTGCGCGCCATCTCGGTCCGGTAGATCGCCCAGATGCCGCGAAAGTTCAGGCCGCTCACGCCCCGTTCTCCACCAGATCGACGAAAATGTCCTCAAGCGAGTTGCGGCTGGTCTCCAGGTCCTTGTAGTCGATCCCGGCGGTGCCGAGGTCCCGGAGCAGGCGAGGGATGCCGGTGTCCGGCGCCTTGGCGTCGAAGTCGTAGACCAGGCGCTCGCCCCCGGCCTCCAGCCGCAGCGGCCAACTGGCCAGCTCGGGCGGGATCGCCTCCATCCGCTGCTGCATCATGATGCTCAGCCGCCGCTTGCCGAACTTGCGCATCAGGGCGGCGGTCTCCTCGACCAGAACGAGCCGGCCGCGGTCGATGACGCCGACGCGGTCCGCCATTTCCTCGGCTTCCTCGATGTAGTGGGTGGTCAGGATGATGGTAACGCCGCGGTCGCGCAGCCGGCGCACGATCTCCCACATGTCGCGGCGCAGGTTGACGTCGACGCCGGCTGTGGGTTCGTCGAGGAACAGAATGTCCGGATCATGGCTCAGCGCCTTGGCGATCATCACGCGCCGCTTCATGCCGCCCGACAACTCCATGGTGCGCGCGCCGCGCTTGTCCCAGAGCGAGAGATCGCGCAGCAACTGTTCAATACGGTCCGGGGCGCCGCGCCGGCCGAACAGGCCGCGGGTGAAGCGCACCGTGTCCTCGACCGTGGCGAAGATATCCAGCGCGATCTCCTGCGGGACGAGTCCGATCATGGCTCGGGCGGCGCGATAGTCCCGCACGATGTCGTGCCCGGCAACGAGGACCTGACCCGAGGTCATCGAGACCAGGCCGCAGATGATGCTGATCAGCGTGGTCTTACCGGCGCCGTTGGGACCGAGCAGGGCGAAGATCTCGCCTTTCTGGACTGTGAGGTCGATTTCGTGGAGGGCGACCTGGCCGGACTTGTACGTTTTCTTCACCGCGGAAACGGATAGGACCGGCGACATGGACTCTCCTGCGATCGGCATCGTGTGGCCGGTCCCTGTCTATGGGGTCCGATCGGCGGGGCAACAAGCCCTGGCCGGTCCCGGGCGATTAGCCGGGTACGTCCTGGTTCACCGGTAATTTCGTCCGATCGCGCGCCGGCAGAATGCTGGCGGCGGCAGCATCGAGGAACGCCTCGGCCAGCGCCGGATCGTCGGCCATGCGCGACAGCATCACCGCACCGACCAGGGTGGACAGCGACGCCAGCGCCTTTTGCCGCTTCCGCCCGGGCAGCACGCGGGTCAGCGCATCCAGCATGCCTCGGAGCGCGCCGCCGATCGCCTCCCGCGACGCCGACCGGCGAGCAACATCGGGACCGAGCGTGGTGAGCATGCAGCAATTGGCGGTGGAAACCCGGGCAGGGTCCAAATAATACCGAACGATCTGCTCCAGCGCCGCGTCGCGGTCGGGGGAGCGGCTGATTTCATCCCATTTGGTGGCGGCCTTCTCCAGCAGCGAGTGCGAGACCTCGGCCGCCAACGCCTCCTTGGAGGGAAAGTGCAGGTAGAAACCACCATGGGTCAGGCCGGCTTCCTTCATCACCGCGTCCACCCCGACACCGTCGATCCCGTGTTCGCGGAACAGATGACCAGCGGCGGTCAGGATGCGTTCGCGGGTTTCCGCGCGACGACCCTCCGCTTTGGGTCCCTCTGGACGTTGGGTTGGTTCGGTCATCCTCGGCCTCTTTGGTCTGACGATCGTCATATCGGCGCTTGACTTCCATATGACGAACGTCATTCTGCAATCAAGTGTATCTGGAGCCTATTCCCCATGGGACCGACTGTGATAGCCCGCCTGTTCGCGGGACGCGTGCATTATGCGTGGGTGGTCTTGGCGGTGATGTTCGTCGTCATCCTCTCCTCCGTGGGCGTGCGAGCGACGCCGGGCGTGCTGATCGTGCCGCTGCAGCAGGCGTTCGGCTGGAACGCCGCGGTGATTTCCGGCGCCATATCGCTCAACATCCTGCTGTTCGGCCTGGTCGGCCCGTTCGCCGCCGGCCTGATCCAGACGATCGGCCTGAAGCAGACCGTGCTGTGCTCGATGGCGCTGCTGGTGATCGGCGCCGGGTCCAGCGCGTTCGTCACCCAGATCTGGCAGTTGTACCTGACCTGGGGCGTGCTGGTCGGGCTGGGGTCCGGCGCCGGCATGGTCGGGCTGGCCACCGCCATCGCCAACCGCTGGTTCGTACACCGGCGCGGCCTCGTGGTGGGACTGCTGACCGCCAGCAACGCCTCCGGCCAGCTCGTTTTCCTGCCTTTGCTGGCCAGCCTCGTGGTCTCCCACACCTGGCACATCGTGCCGCTGGTGGTGGCCGGCGTCATCCTGGCACTGATCCCGGTCGTGCTGCTGATGCTGCCGGAAAGCCCGGCCTCGATCGGCCTGGGACCGTTCGGATCGTCCGAGATCGTCGAACTGCCGCCAATCGCCGGCAACCCGTTCGCCATCGCCATCGCCGGTCTGATGCGCGGCGCCCGGTCGATGGATTTCTGGCTGCTGTTCGGGACCTTCGCCGTATGCGGATTTTCCACCAACGGCCTGGTCGCGACCCACCTGATCCCGTTCTGCATGGACCACGGCATCCCCGAGGTCAGCGCGGCCGGCCTGCTCGCCGCGATGGGTATCTTCGACCTGATCGGCACCACGATGTCGGGCTACCTGACCGACCGGTTCGATTCCCGCATCCTGCTGTTCTGGTATTACGGGCTGCGCGGACTGTCCCTGGTGGTGCTGCCATTCACCAACTTCAACATCGTCGCCCTGTCGATCTTCGCGGTGTTCTACGGCCTGGACTGGGTGGCGACGGTACCGCCGACGGTAACCCTGACCAATGAGGTCTTCGGCAAAAAAGACGCCCCGGTGATCGTGTCCTGGATCGTCGCCGGCCATCAGATCGGCGGCGCCCTGGCAGCGTTCGGCGCCGGCGAGACCCGATACCTCGCAGGCAGCTACGTCCCAGCCTTCGTGGCCAGCGGCGCCGCCTGCCTGATGGCGGCGCTGATGGTGCTGCGGATCGCCCGCGGCCGAGTCGCCCTCGCGGCGGCGGAGTAACGGCCTGGATTACGCACCGTTGGCCATGCATTGCGCGCTCAGCCGCTGGTTGCCGAAGTTGAGCAGTACGGATCGCGTAAGGCCGGTGGCCTTCAGGTAGTTGGTGCACTGGGCCGCATCGAAGGCGTTGCGGTCCGTGACCGCCTTCAGTTCGATCAGGACGGTGTCCTCCACGAACAGGTCGGCGGTGTAGTCCCCGACGATCATGCCATCGTAACAGACCACGACGGTCTGCTTCTGGCAGACGCGCAGTCCCGCCTTGCGCAGCTCATGAGCCAGCGCGTTTTCATAGACCACCTCGGCGAGTCCCGTGCCCAGCGTGTTCGAGACGGTGGTCGCGCAACTGATGATCCGCTGCGACAGGCTATCAGGCGTCGTGCTGGTGACGGCCGCTGGCGCCCGGGCCTGCCCACGGCGAAAGAACGCCGCCAAACCGGCCCTTATCGCGGCCCGGAGCACGCTCATACCGCCCCCGCCTGCTGGTGGGATTCCATCAGCGCTCGGACATCGACGGCCCCCACGCCAGTTTCCCCCGCCCGGGATGACCGCGGCAGCTCGGATGCGCCCCGGCGGAGGCGCCGCGCTTGGTCCAGTCTGCGCTGGGCGTCACGGACCTGACGGATGAGGTTGGCGGCACTGACGCGGTGACCAAATTTTTCGCTCACCGGCCGATCGGAGGATGCCGCCTCACCCAACGCCTTCAGCGCCTGGGAACCGAAACCGATGATCTCGGCGGCGAGGCACAATTCCTCCGCGGTCTCGGCGTCGTAGGCGGCGAGCATTTGGCTCGCGGCATGCCGGGCGGCGGGACGGTCGCCTTGCGTGTCGGCGAGGAAATGCGGGGCGAGGTGGCCAAGGATCGTGTCCAGGATAACGGGCGTGACGGCGTCTGGAAGCGACATGGAAACCTCGGCACGGCTGTTGCGTCACAGAACAATAAGAGAACATGGGAATTTTTGCAAGAAAAATTTCCTCGACACCAAGCCCCCGGACGACGCCGTAGCCGTCAGCCCGCTTCACACGGGTTGGACAGAAACCGCCGACGCTGGTGGGATAAGGGACACGCGTACGATCAATAGGGAGCGCGGCGAGTGAGAGACGTCTCCATAGATCGCCGTAGCCTGCTGCTTGCGGCACTCGCCCTGCCGATCATCCCTGTCCCGGGCTATGCTCAGCGGGAAGCTGACGCCGGCAACGATGCCGCCGCGGCGCTACCCGATCGGGGGCCGTCTTTCGACACGACCCGAGCATTGCTGGCGAAGCGGGTCGACAGTGGGCGGGACAGTGTCGGGTATGTCGCGCTGATCCGGGACGCCGATGGTCCACGGCTCGTGGCCTACGGCACGGCGGATGGATCGAAGAGCCGCCCGCTGGACGGCGATACCGTCTTCGAGATCGGTTCCATCACCAAGGTGTTTACGGCGCTGCTGCTGGCGGACATGGTGGCGCGTGGCGAGGTTGCGCTGACCGATCGGGTGGAGAAATATCTGCCGCCGGAAGGCCGGCCGAAGTCTTTCGACGGCAAACCGATTTCACTGCTTGATTTGGTTACCTATGTCTCCGGCCTGCCGCGCATGCCGACGAATTTTAGCCCGCAGGACAGGGCAAATCCCTTTGCGGATTATACCGTTGCGCAGCTCTACAAATTTCTGTCGGACTTCACGCCGCGATATTATCCGGGGTCGCATTACGAGTATTCCAATCTCGGGTTCGGCCTGCTGGGACATGTCCTTTCGCTGCGAGCTGGCCGTGGCTATGAGGAACTGGTCGTATCGCGCATTTGCGAGCCGCTGGGACTGAACGATACGCGTATCACGCTGTCTTCGTCGATGCGCGAGCGGCTTGCGCAAGGCCACGATTCGGGGCTGCAAGCCGTGCCGAACTGGGACCTGGGGACGTTGGCGGGCGCCGGTGCGTTGCGTTCGACGGCCAACGACATGATGCGTTTCCTCGATGCCTGTCAGGGCAAACGGAAAACCGACCTCAGCCCTGCCATCGCCAGCCTCCTGGAGGTGCGCCGGCAAACCGGTGACAACGGGGTCTATGTGGCCGCCGGCTGGTTCGTTGACACTGAGCACAACGACGAACTGGTCGTGAAAGATGGCGGAACCGGCGGCTATGCGACGTTTATCGGCTATTCGGCGCGGACCGGGATTGCCGCCGTCCTGCTGTCCAACGCTGCGAGTTGGAGCGTGACCCCGCGGCTCGGGCGCCATCTTCTCAATACCAATTTTCCGTTGCCGGTGCTGCACCGGCAGGTGGCGATCGATCCGGCCAAGCTGAGCGTTTACGCCGGCCGTTATCCGTTGGGGCCGTGGCATGTTCTGACGGTGACGCCGAGGAACGGGCGTCTGATGGTGCAGGCCACCGGACAAGACGAGTACGAGGTCTTTCCCGAGGGTGACACGCGTTTTTTCCTCCGGGTGGTCGATGCGCAGATCACCTTCGAGCTGGGGCCGGATGGGACCGCCTCGGGGCTGGTGCTGCACCAGGACGGCCAGGATCGGCGGGGGGTACGGCTGCCCTGAAGCGCACACCGGCATAGAGTCGAGGCAGCGGACGATCGTGCTGACATTCTTGGGCTGGCTGCCGCTCATGGGGCCGCGCTGGTCGTCATTCCCACCGATCGGTGGGTCGCCATCGTACAGGCGTCCCATTTCGCCAATCTCTACGTGATGTATGGCGTCCTGCCGGCGGTGCTGGGGATTTACCTGACCGTCGCCGGTTGCGCCGCGGGACGATCGCATCCGAAAATGTAATGTGCGCCGCGCCCCGCGCGCCATTTCAATCGTCTGCCCGGCACGCCATTTCACTCATGTCCCCGGTCCGCCATTTCAGCTACACGGACGCGTGACCACGCCAAACGCGGAGCCGTCCAAATTCGGACGCCGCGAACCCCGCCCCACGAAAAGACCCCGAATGCACCCCAGTTCCTCGCCGCCCCCCCAAGACGGGGCGGTTCCCGACCGCAGGACCATGCTTGCCGGCCTCGCCGCGTTCCAAGTGCCCTCGATACGGCGCAGCGTCACCCAGCTTGCCATCACGGCCGCGCCTTATGCCGCGCTGGTGGCCTTCATGTATTATTCCTACTACCACATTTCGCCCTGGCTCAGCCTGGCACTCGCATTGCCCGCCGCCGGCTTCGTCGTGCGCCTGTTCATCATCCAGCACGATTGCGGCCATGGTGCCTATTTCCGCCAGCGCTGGGCGAACGAGGTCGTCGGCTGGCTGTGCAGCCTGACCACCTTCACGCCGTACACGATGTGGCGCCGGCATCACGCGCTGCACCATGCCGTGTGGAACAACCTCGACAAGCGGCCGACCGGCGGTGACATCTACTCCGGCTGCCTGACGCTGAAGGAGTACGAGGCCCTGTCGCCGCTGCGGCAGCGCTTGTACCGAGCCGCGCTGCACCCGCTGGTGTCGCAGCTTCTGCTGCCGCCGGTGGTGTTCATCCTGATGCACCGCGTCCCATTCGACACGCCGAAAAAAGGCTGGCGCAAGGAGCGCATCAGCGTCTACCTGACCAATGCCGGCATCGGCGGGTTCCTGCTGGCACTGACGCTGCTGCTGGGATGGCAGCCCGTGCTGCTGGTCCAACTGCCGGTCATCGTGATGGCGTCGATCATCGGCGTGTGGCTGTTTTCGGTGCAGCACCGGTTCGAGCACTCCGTCTGGTCGCGCCAGACCGACTGGACCGCCGACGGCGCCGCGCTGCACGGCAGTTCCTGGCTGCGGCTGCCGAAAGTTCTGCAATGGTTCACCGGCAATATCGGCTTCCACCATGTGCACCATTTGGTGCCTCGGGTGCCGAACTACCGGCTGCAGGCAGCACACCGGGCGGAACCGGCATTCGCCGCCAACGTGACGGGGCTGACACTGTGGCAGGCGCTGCGAGCACCGCAATTCACCCTGTGGGATGAAGCGCGCGGCGCGATGGTGCGGTTTCCGCGCCGGCGGCGGTAAGCGATCACTTTGCGAGCCATCGGCCCAGCTACAGAACCAGCGCCAGTTGCGCTCGCCCCTTCGGTTCCGCCGTGTCCGGATTGGCGATCGTCACCCCCAGCAGTCGTACACCCAGCGCCGCCGGAAAATGCGGCTTCAACAGTTCAAGCCCGATCGCTTCCAATTCCCCCCGGGACCCGATCGGCGCCAGACAGGACCGGCTGCGCGTGATCTGGTGAAAGTCGGCATATTTGACCTTCACCGTCACCGTGCGTCCGGAGTAACCACCGCCGCACGCCACCCAGACCTTGGCCGCCAGCGATTCGACAACCGGCACAACCTCCTCCCACCGCGTGATGTCACGTTCGAACGTCGTTTCGGCACCCAGTGACTTCCGCACGCGATCGGCCTCCACCGGACGATCGTCCTGGCCCCGGGCGACGCCGTAGTAATAACTGCCGGCCTTGCCGAAATGCGCCGACAGGAACGCCAGCGTCTGGCGCCGCAGATCCATGCCAGTCTGGATACCAAGAGCATTCATCCGGGCGGCGGTCGCCGGACCCACCCCATGGAATTTCCCCACCGGCAGGTCCTCGACGAACGCCGGCCCCATCTTCGGCGTAATGACGAACAGCCCGTCCGGCTTGCGATGATCCGACGCCAGCTTGGCCAGGAACTTGTTGTAGGACACCCCCGCGGACGCCGTCAGCCCTGTCTCCGCCCGAATCGCCGTTCGGATTTCCTCGGCGATCGCCGTCGCCGATCCGCGATCCACCAGCGGCACCGTCACGTCCAGATATGCCTCATCCAGCGACAGCGGCTGGATCAACGGCGTGTAGCGCGCAAAGATCCCATGGATCTGCCGCGACACCGCCTTATAGACGTCGAAGCGGGGCGGCACGAACACCAGTTCCGGGCATTTCCGCCGGGCAGTGACCGACGCCATGGCGGAGCGCACGCCGAATGTCCGGGCCTCATAGCTAGCGGCGGCGACGACGCCACGCTCCTTCGATCCCCCCACGGCGAGCGGCAGCCCGCGCAGGTCCGGATTGTCGCGCTGCTCCACGGACGCGTAGAACGCATCCATGTCGATGTGGATGATGCGCCGATAGACCGGCGCCGGGCCGGATGGGGACATATCGCCGCGCAGTGTAGCACCGATTCGCTGTTCGAGAACAAAATGAGGTCGGGCGCGACCAAAGCCACCCCGGCCGCGGGCAAGCATGGCAAGGGCCGTGACGGTTCCCATTTTATCAACGGCCACCGCGACCGCACCAACCACGACAGACGCCCGCGGCATCGTTATTTGGATGGGTATCTGTATTTGACATGGGGGATTACCTGGCTATCCGTCAGGACTCTCGCTCCGCTGGATGACCGCCGGACGGAGCCTTCACGCCAATAACCCGGAGAAGACCGGCACCGCACCGCATCGGGTCAATTTGCAAGACCCGCCCAGTGATCATCTTTTTCCGGCAAATACGATTACTTACAGAAGTCAATATCCGAAGAAGCGTCACCGTGGTATCAATTTTCCATCGGCGACTAATTTGTAACCTCTACGTATGTATACCTTTCCATCCGCGCTGACTGGGTAAAGATAGCGGGCACTATCACCTGCCCCACAAAAAGGAGTGGTCGTGGACGACCTGCTGATAGCCATACTCGTTGCCGCTATCGCTGGGCTGCTCGGCCTCCTGTTTCGCGCCAATCGTGCCGCCCGACGGCATCAGGATGCACTGGCGCAGGTCCGGTCGGACCTCGCCAGGGTGACTGCGCTGGCGGATGACAAGGCCGCCCAATGGCAAACAATCCTCACCGGCATGCCGGATGGCCTGATGGTGCTGAATGCCGAATTGCGGCTTGTGGAATGGAACCAGAATTTCCCCAGGTTCGTTGGCGTGCCGGCCGAGATGCTGCGGGAAGGGATGCATCTGGCCGATATCCTGCGTGCTCAGGCGGTCGCCGGAGAATTCGGGCCAGTCGACGTCGAACAGGAAGTACGCCGCCGCCTGAAGATGATCGACGCCGGCGTAAGCACCGGAACGATCGCGCGAACACGGCCGAATGGCCAGACCATGGAGCTTCGGCGCAATCCTCTCGCCAAAGGCGGTTTCGTCACGCTGTACACCGACATTACCGACCAGCGGCGCATCGAAGACCAGTTGCATCAGGCGCAAAAGATGGAAGCCATCGGCCAACTCACCGGCGGTGTCGCACACGACTTCAACAACCTGCTGACCGTGATCGTCGGTAATCTCGAAATGGCACAGAACGCTCTTGAGGAGTCCAGTCCTCTCAAGGCGCAGGGCAAGATCGAGGCAGCCATGGGCGGCGCGCAACGCGGCGCGATGTTGACGCAACGGCTTCTCGCATTTTCCCGTCGGCAAATCCTGGAACCACGGCCCGTTGATCCCAACAGGATCGTATCCGGCATGTCGGTACTCATCCGTCATTCGATCGGGACCATCAGCCTTGAAACAGTGCTGGCGGGCGAGATCTGGCACACGGTCATCGATCCCAACCAACTCGAGAATGTGCTGCTCAACCTTGCGATCAACGCGCGC
The DNA here is from genome assembly GCF_009765975.1 of Acidisphaera sp. S103. GTDB lineage: Bacteria > Pseudomonadota > Alphaproteobacteria > Acetobacterales > Acetobacteraceae > Rhodopila. The sequence continues at coordinate 343,236 of NZ_LMUJ01000051.1, forward strand.
GACGCCATGCCGGACGGCGGGAAGATCACGATCGAAACGGCAAACACCTACCTGGATGCGGCCTACGCCGCCGCCCATCAGGACGTGACACCCGGACAATACGTGCTGATCGCCGTGACCGACGACGGAACGGGGATGTCCCACGAACACGCGGCACGCGCCTTCGAACCATTCTTCACCACCAAGGAAATCGGCAAAGGATCCGGTCTTGGTCTGTCGCAAGTGTACGGTTTCGTCAAACAATCCAAGGGTCACGTGAAACTCTATAGCGAACTTGGATCGGGCACGACGGTCAAACTCTACCTGCCACGATTGATGACGGAGTCGGCACTCGCAGTCGAAACCGATTATTCACAGGCCGAAACACCACGCGCCAGGAAAGGGGAGACGATCCTTGTGGTCGAGGACGATTCGGATGTGCTGGCCTATGCCACCGACGCACTGAAATCCCTGGGCTATGGCGTGATCGCCGCGAGAGATGGGGTATCGGCATTGACGGTGCTGAACACGGCGGCCGACATAAGCCTGCTTCTCACCGACATGAGCCTTCCCGGACTGAATGGGCCCGAACTGATCGAGCAGGCGCGCGACTGCCGTCCGGACCTGCCGGTATTGTGTACAACAGGGTACCCCGCGATGGCGATTTTACGCCGCGGTCTGCTGACACGCGGCATCAAGACCGTCAACAAACCATTCTCACTCATAACACTGGCTATCGCCGTGCGTGGCGCCATGGACAACCCTGCCGGATCGGACGATCCGTGTTGATCGTCAAACCTATCCCAGCAATCGATGGCCGAGCATGGGCGCCCGCCACGGGCCCTTGATAATGGGCGAATAGTCTCTGAATTGTCGGATGACAGACAGCAATCCGGTCTGCAACATGGTCCAAGGCACGCCCATGCGGCAGATAAACGACCAGGACGAACGGGTCTGGGGCGCGGCCATCGGATTCGACGTCAGTTGCGCCATTCTGCCGTTGGTTTGTCTGCTGTTGCGCTTCTTAAAAGACCGGCCGAATGACCTTCCTAGGGGGGACCAGCCGTATTGTCCCCGCTTCGCCGCCGGGCCTAAACTGCACACCGCCGACAGCAACCGGAGATCATCGGCGTGGCGCAACCAAACACCCCGGACGACGGTCTGCGCATCACCGTTGCGGGTGCCGGGGCGATCGGCTGCACACTCGCCGTTCGGCTGGCGGCAGCGGGCCATCACCTGAGTCTCCTGGCCCGCGGCGCCACCCTGGCGGCCGCGAAGGCCGACGGCATCCAACTCAATGACCGATCAGGCACCACGACGGTGCAAGTGACCGCAAGCGACCAGGCGGAATTCGGCATTCAGGACATCCTGTTCCTGTGCAGCAAGTCGCAGGACCTGCCCGCTTTGTCGGGCGCGGTGCGGCCCCTGATCGGTCCAGAAACGCTGATCGTGCCGACGCCGAACGGCGTACCGTTCTGGTATTTCCACGGCGAGGGCGGCCGCTTCGATGGCCAACCGGTCAACGCGGTCGATCCCGACGGACAGATCGGCCGCCATCTGCCGCTGGCGCAAATCATCGGCGCCGTCGTGTTCATGTCGGCCGAGATGTCCGCACCCGGCCGGGTGGTGTCGCGCACGCCGCACCGGATGATGCTGGGCGAGCCAACCGGTCCAATCACCGATCGGCTGCGCCGCCTGTGCGCCGTCCTGGAAGGCGCCGGCATCGAGGCTCGGGCGGTCGAGCAGATTCGTGATCCGCTTTGGACCAAGATCATCGCCAACCTGACCTCGAACCCACTGTCCGTGGTTTCCGGGGCGACCCTGGAGGCGATTTATACCCGCCCCGATCTGCTCGCCATCGTCCGGCCGGTGATGAATGAGGCGATGTTGACCGCCGCCTGCTACCGCGCTCGGCTCACCGCCGATCCGATCGGGATCGTGGCGCTGGGTGCGGGGATGGGTGCGGTGCGCACGTCGATGCTGCAGGACCATCGGCGCGGCAGGCCCCTGGAACTGGCCGCGATCGGCGATGCCGTGATAGAGTTGGCCGAACGCTACGACCTGCCGATGACGGCGACGCGCGAACTGCTGGAACGGGCTCGGCACGCCCCTGTGGACCCCTGTTGAAGGAGAGTGCGATGAACGTCACGATACCTGCCACCGACCTGCGGCCCGACACCTCTTCCGATGCGGAATGGGCGCTGCGTTGCCAACTCGCGCAGGCTTACCACCTGATCGACTATTTCGGATGGACCGAGACCATCTTCAACCACATGTCCGTCCGGCTACCCGGCAACGAGGGTCATTACCTGGTCAATCCGTTCGGGCTGAACTACGACGAAGTGTCGCCGGCCAACCTGCTGAAGATCGATCTCGACGGCAAACTGGTCGAGCCGTCGGCTTACCCTGCGAATCCCGCCGGGTTCGCGCTGCACAGCGCCATCCACGGCGCGCGGGCGGATGCCCATTGCGTCATTCACACCCACACCACGCCGATTTCGGCGATCGCGCTGAAGCGGGCCGGGTTCGGGCACGATGATTTCTATGGCGCGCAACTGACGGGGCGGATCGGCTATCACACGTTCGAGGGGATCACCCTGTACGCCGATGAAAAGACCCGCATGCTGGAAAGCCTGGGCGACAAGCATATCCTGGTGCTGCGCAATCATGGCGTCGCGGTCTGTGAATCCAACATCCCGCGGACGTTCTTCCTGCTGTGGACGGTGCAGCGCGCCGCCGAAATCCAGTGCCTGGCCCTGTCGATGGCCGGTGACAACGTGGCGCTGCCGGCCTCCGTCAGCCAGCGCTGTGCCGATCAGACGCAGCAGCTTATCGCCGGTAACGACTTCGCCGACAAATGGTTCACCGCGATGGTGCGCCGAAGCGACGCGCGCCGCCGTGCCATGGGATTGCCGGTCTAAGCCGGAGTTCTGGACGCGCTTCTTATCAACGGGTCGTGGCCGGCTCAGCGTCTTGCTGTGCCCTGTCTGCCAAAGTCGTGGGTGGGCGGGCCGAACTTGGTCGTGACGAAAGCGGAAAATTCCGGGTGCGATACCGGAAAGTCAGCACCCTTGGCGTTACGCCCGGTGATGGTGTCGCATGGACGACAGTGTCGATTTGCCACCACGCACCAATCCGGATTCAAGCCGCCAGCAGATCGGGTGTGACGCCGAACAGGTAGTCGATGTCATCCGCATCCATCGCCGGCAGCGTCACCCCATCCTCGGTCAGCGCCAAACTCGCCAGCGCGGCCTTGCGTTCCTGCAATTCCACGATCCGTTCCTCCACCGTGTCCGCCGCGATCAGTTTGTAGACGAACACCGACTTCGTCTGGCCGATCCGGTGGGCGCGATCCGACGCCTGGTCCTCGACCGCCGGGTTCCACCATGGGTCGTAATGAATCACTGTATCGGCCGAGGTCAGGTTCAGCCCGCGGCCGCCCGCCTTCAGGCTGATCAGGAACAGCGGCACCTCGCCCGCCTCAAACCGTTGCACCGGTGCCGCCCGGTCGGCTGTGTCGCCGCGCAGTTCGACGAATGGAATGCCTGCTGCCACCAGCGCCGGCTTCATCAGATCCAGCATCGAGGTGAACTGCGAGAACAGCAGAATCCGCCGCCCCTCCACGACCATTTCCGAAACCATCTCCATCAGATCGTCCAGCTTGCTGGAAGACCCCGTCAACCGAGCCGACGGCAGCTTCACCAATCTGGGGTCGCAACAAACCTGCCGCAGCTTCAACAGTGCGTCCAGCACCAGGATATGGCTCTGCGCCACCCCGCGTTCCGCGATCCCCTCCGTCACCTTCTCATGCATCATCGCGCGAATCGTTTCGTACAGTTCGCGCTGATCCGGCGCCAGCGTGATACGCCGCAGGATCGTGTGCTTCGGCGGCAACTCGGTCGCCACCGCGGACTTCGAGCGGCGCAGGATAAACGGCCGTATGCGGGTCGAAAGCTGCCGCCGTCGCACCGGGTCGCCATCTTTTTCGATCGGCGACCGAAACCGCCGGTTGAAGCTTTTCCGCTGTCCCAGCAACCCGGGCATCAGAAAGGCGAACTGCGACCACAACTCGCCCAGGTTGTTTTCGATCGGCGTGCCGGACAGGCACAGCCGGTGGCGTGTATCCAGCCGGCACACCGCATGCGTCGCCTTGGATGTCGAACTCTTGATCGCCTGCGCCTCATCCAGCACCACCATGTGCCAGGGTAACCCAACCATGTCCTCGATATCGCGCGCCAGCACGGTGTAGGTGGTGATGACGACATGCACGCCGGTCAAGTCGCGCCGCCGTTCGTGGCGATCCAGCCCGTGCAGCACCACGACGCGCAGATGCGGCGCGAACCGAGCCAACTCCGCCGACCAGTTCGGCACCAGGGTGGTCGGTACCACCACCAGCGCCGGCCGATCCAGCCGGCCGCTGTCTTCCTCGATCGCGATATGCGCGATGGTCTGCGCCGTCTTGCCCAACCCCATGTCGTCGGCGAGCAACCCGCCCAGACCGTTCTCCCGCAGATGCTGCAACCAGTTGACGCCCTGCTGCTGATACGGACGCAGGCTGGCGGTGAAGCCGGCCGGGACAGGCACCTCGGGGATTTCGGCGACGGTCCGGAAACGCGCGACATGGGCGGCAGCGCCTTCCTGCCAGCGCGTGGTCAACACGTCTTCCAGATCCAGCACCGTGTGGGCGGCGGCGGCATCCAGCACCATGGTGTCGCCGGTGGTGCGGCTGGACGCTTCGATCATGTCCTCGATCACCGCCAGCAACCGGGCAATCCGCTCCGCCGGCAGCTTCAGGATGCGCCCGTCATCCAGGCTGGTGATCACCTCGCCATCCAAAACCCGAGCCGATTCCATGCCGCCCCGTTCATGCAGGCGCATCAGGATGGGCAGCAACGGATGGCGCGCGCCGTCGATTTCGATGCCGAAATCCAGCGAGAACGCCCCTTGCGGCGTGTCCGCCACCTTCAGGTCGCACGAGCCGACGGATTGTACCAGGCGCGGGCCAAAATCGGTATCGATCTGGTTGCGCCAGCCCAGTGCCTGAAGCACGGGAATCCGTTCGGCGATGAACACCTGCCACGATTCGGCGGCGTCACGGCCACGGAACACGAAGACCAGCCGCCCCTTTTCCGCCTTTCCCGTCGCCATCCGCATCTGCACCAGCCCGTCCTGGCGGATCGCATCCTGGGCGGCGGCTTCGGCCGGTTTATCCCGCCGCGCGAACACCGGACCACCCGGCGCGTTCACGCGGACGAACTGCCGGTCGTCATCGAACGGAACGATGCCGCCCTCGTAATCGAATTCCAACAGCAAGGCATCGAGTTGCTGCATCCGCCCGAACTCGTCCGGACAGGGAAAGCGGGTCAGCCGCAGCACCGGCGTCATCGGCCGATCGACGATCACCTGCTCGCTGATTGTCGCCGGCTCCATGCGACGCTTCACCGGCGCGGGACTGGTGGCGGGGGCAATGAACGCCGGCCGAGGCGGTGCCGGCGGCTGGATCCGCACACGGGCGACGGCGCCGGTCGTCGCATCGACATACCAGGCACCGGAATCGGCGACGATCACCCCCGAACGCGGCGGCAACGCGGCCGCCGAAGCGGAGGCAAAAAACCGGGTCTCGCCCTTGACCAGCCGCCGCCCACCGGCATGCCAGCGGGCCTGGCCGGTCTCGATCAGAGCATCCAGCACATCGACAACCAGCCCCGCCGCGACGCCGGTGCGCGATTCATCGCCCTCGCCCAGCAAATAGGCCAGGTCGCGCATCTTCTCGCCCGCCCCGTCATCCTGGGCGATCGCCCGCGGCGTCGTCGGTGCGGCGATGCCGGTGCGCTCGCCGATCAACAGCGTCACGACGACACAGGCATGCGGCGGCTCCGCCGGCGCCAGCTCGAACACGATCCGCTGCCGTTCCTTCTCCGGCGCCACGGTCGTCAGCGTATCCAGGAACGTCTGCTGTTCCGGCTTCCGCAACGCCGGGAAGCGGTCGAGTGCCGCGAACGCCGCCGCCGCCAGATGCGCACAGCCGGTGGAGCGGCAACTGCACCGGTGGTCGAACACCACGCGGCGTCCCAGCAGCGAGGGCGTGATGCGCACGGTGTAGGGGACCGCCCGATCCTGCACGACACCGGTGATCGTGTCGCCGTCGAGTTCCACCGCCACCCCGCCGGTCAGCCCCAGGGTGCGGCCGCGGGTCAGCACGCGCGCATCAAAAACCCGGCCCAGGTCCTGGGAAGAATACGGCGTCGGCATCGGCGTGATTCGGCCTCGGAGGGTTGGTGGACGGGCGGGGGTGAATGGCGACTCGGGATGAGCCATCCAGGGGTGGATCAGACGCCCGAATTCGAGCCTCAATGCAAGGCTTCAAACAGCGATCACGATGGACCTGAGCGGCCAGGACGCCGATCTTCCTCGATCGCGGCGACGGCAGCCACCGGCGAACGCAATTGTCGGGAAACCGCCGGCTAGAAGCCGGGCATGACTGGCAGCTCCATACAATAGTATGAGTATATGTTCGCCGACGTGTCGGTATTATTTACAATATCCAGGCACGAGCGACCCAACCATAAATAAACCACAAAACAATCAATACGTTATATTATCGGCATGCATCTTGCTGACTATCGCTCCATTGCGGCATCCATCCCCCACGGATGCCGCGATACGGTTACAACGCGATATTGGCAAAATCGTTACGGGGATGATGACCGCGATCCGAACGCATCCCGCGTCGTCGTGGCCGGCTGACTCTTGGGTTTTCCAACGAATGCCGCATGACGGCCAAAGGGCATGCCACCTATGAAGTTGACGTTGACCATGGCGTTCGCGGCAGCCGTTCTGCTGCCGGCTTCCTTCGCCCGAGCCCAACCGGCTAACGATCCCGCCGGCATTTGGACGTTGCAGGATGAAAACGCTTCCATTCCCGGATTGAAGTCCCGGGATCACTTCTACACCAATGGCCTGCTGATGGGCTGGACCTCCCCGACCACCGCGGTTCCGGCCGTGCTCGCCGATCTCGGGAACGCCGTCTGGGGCGATGGCCTGCGACGGATCAGCTTCGACCTGTCGCAGCAGATCTATACCCCGATGGACACCCAGGCGACCGTCACCAATCCACGCGACCGGCCGTATGCGGGCCTGCTGACGGGCGATTTCTCGCTGCTCAGCGACACCGCGCGCAGCAGAAGCACGCTGACCCTCAGCCTGGGTGTCGCCGGACCCGCGGCGGGCGCGGGCGATATGCAAAATGGTTTCCACGACCTGATCGGCCGGCCCGAGGTCAAGGACTGGCAAGCCCAGATACCCAACACGCCCGTCGTCGAGTTGCTGCACGACCGGACATGGCGTCTGCCGGCGGCCCATGTCGCCGGGCTGGATACCGATGTGCTGCCGTCCCTGACGGTCGGGGCGGGCGACCTGCGCGACTACGTCCAGGCCGGGACAACGATCCGGATCGGCCAGGGCCTCGATTCCGACTTCGGCATCCCGCGCCCGCGGCCGGGCCTGAGTGGAGGGAACGCCTACACGCCGACGCGTCCCCTGGCATGGTACGTCTTTGCCGGAGTGGACGCACAGGCCGTGGGCTACGATCTGCTGCTGCAGGCGGCACCGTTTCGGTCCGGTCCGCATGTCGCGCCGATCTGGGACGTGGGGGAGATGCAGGCCGGCTTCGCCGTCATGGCGGCGGGCATACGCCTGACCGTCGCCTATGTCGCGCAGACGGCGGAGTTTCATGGCCAGTGCGGCGGCATCCATCAGTTCGTGACGGCCGCCGTGTCGATCCGATTCTGACAGGCCGGGACCCGATGTTCGGCAAACCGATGCCGGACGGATGGGCTAACTTAGCTTCTGAAAGCGATATGTAACTATTTCGGGCGCCTACTCAGGCGGTCTTATTAACCCCGTGCGACCAACCGCCGGCGCGGGCTGATCAACACACGAGAAAAGGAATTGTCGTAATGCAACAGATCCGCCGTACACTGAGTAATTTGCGCACCGATGTCCGCGGCGTCACCGCGCTTGAATACGCAATGATCGCCAGCCTTATCGCCGTCGCTTGCGTCACCATCGTCACCAGCCTGGGCGGCAGCATCAGCGGCGTGTTCAGCACCGTCAGCAGCGCGCTGTAATAATCAGCGCCCTAATCCGGGACGGCGTGTTTCTTCGTCCCCATGCCGTCCGGACGACGATGCACGCGGTTCTCTCCGGATCGCGTGCATCGTCCGCCTGCGTGAACGCCCCGCTCACCGTCAGGTGACCGCACACGATCCCCGGGACATCCGTGTGCGATTGTGCATCGCCGGCCATCCCGGCGCGCCGAGGTACGCTTTTCGCCGCTCATGACACCGCGAACGTGACGACCGGTTCGCAGGTCACGGCGAAGTTCACCGAATTGGCAATGAAACAGTGCTCGTGCGCATCATGGTGCAGCCGGGTCGCGGCCGCTATGTCGCCGCCGGCCTGGATGGCGATCCTTGGGCGCAGAACGGCGCTCACGAACCGTCCCGCTCCATTCGGTTCTTCGACCATGGTGGCCTCGGCCTCGTCCCGGTAGCTGACGACCGATATGCCGGCCCCGGCGCACAGGCCCAGATACCACAACTTGTGGCAGGCCGAGAGCGAGGCAAGCAACAGATCCTCCGGGTTCCACCGTGCCGCGTCGCCGCGGAAGGCGGGATCGGAGGAACCGGCGATCGGCGGTTTCGCGCCCGCGGCGATGGTGTGGTCGCGGCTGTAACCGGCATGGTTGGGTGTGCCGAGGCCGCGGTTGCCGGTCCACTCGACGGTGACGCGATAGCTGTGCCGCTTGCCGGCCATTGCTCGCACCCTCCTTCATGCCCCAGGCGTCACCACCCGATAACATACCACGGCGTCACCGCCCGATAACATACCGCAGGCGTCACCGCCCGATATCGACCCACGTTCCCCCACAAAGCCGCCGAACCGGATAGCTCCGGAATCAGCCCCCAAGGATCGTCCCGACCTCCAATCCCGCCTCAGCCGCCGCGATCTTCTTGCCGCCGTCCCAGCGGATCCGGTGGACCTCGATGAAGCCACCCTGACCGTGGATGACCAGGCTGGCCCCGGACTGCGCAACGACCTGCCCGAGCTTCTTGCCTTTGACCTCGGAGAAGGTGCGGGCGATGCGCTTGGTGCATTCGAACAGGAACAGCTTCTTGCCGTCATGCGTCGTCCAGGCGCCGGGGGAAGGGTTGCAGCCGCGGATCAGGTTGAATGTCTGGTCCACGTGGGACGCCCAGTTGATGCGCGACTCGGCCTCGCGGATGATCCCCTCATAGCCCGCCGCCGGCTCGTATTGCGCGATCGCCGGCGCCTTGCCGGCCACCACCAGATCGGCAACCTCGATCAGCCCGGCCACGCCCATCGGGAAGATTTTTCCGAAGTACAGCGATCCCATCGTGTCTTCCGGCTCGATCGGCACCGCCCGCGTCAGGATGACCGGGCCCTCGTCCAGCCCGTCGGTCGGGCGGAAGATGCTGAAGCCGGTCTCCGAACGGCCGAGGATGATCGACCAGCTCATGGATGACGCACCCCGATGCAGCGGCAACAGGCTAGGATGGAACTGGATGGTGCCGAATTTGGGGATGTTGCAGAAATCCTGCGGTGCGAACTGGGTGACATAGGCCATCACGCCCACATCGGCCTTCGCCGCCCGCAGCGCCTCCTGTGCCTCGGGATCGGTCAGCTTGGGAAACTGAAAGGTCGGCACGCCCGCCGCCTCACCGGCCAGCCGCAGCGGGTCGGGGCGGCCTTTTTCGGGGGCACAGAACACCGCCGCGACCTCATCGCCACGGGCCAGGAACGCTTCCAGTGTGGCCTTGCCGAAATCCTGCTGGCCGATGATCGCGACGCGCATGCGGGGTCCTCCGTTTCTTGTCCCGCGATCATGCGGCGACGGCGGGTGGACTGTCGAGAGACCGGTCCCGGGCCGATTTCATGACGAGATGCAGCCAAGCGGCGCCCGGCCCCTTCAGGGTCGTCGTTCGGCCTGCCCGTGCCGGGCACGGTGGCCCATGCCTTGACATAAATATCTGATCTGAAACGGAAACAACGGAAATTCAACGAGAATACGAATCGCGCTCCGGTGCCAAATTCATGCGTCGATGATAAAACCTTTTCTCGGCGATCTCTGCGCCCCGCTCTGCGCGCTCTGCGTCGAAATCCCAAGCCAAAAACAGAAACCGCCCCATCCGCTCAACCGCCCCGATTCAAAGCGGCAGCCCGACGATCCGCCGCCCCTCACGTTGGAACCCCAGCACCGAATTCTTTGAGATCACTGTTCGAACCAACCCCGCCCTCCACTCTTGGCAGCGGCGAAAGCCTCGGGCTACACGGTCCCGAACGCAGGAGACCGCCGCATGACAGCCGAAGACACCGTCGTCACCAGCCGCGACGGACGGATAGGACGCATCCTGCTCAATCGCCCCAAGGCGTTGAACGCGCTCGATCTCCAGATGATCCGGGCGTGCGCCACCATCCTGGAGACGTGGCGGGAAGACCCGCATGTCGACGCCGTGGTGATCCAGGGCGCCGGCGATCGCGCCTTCTGCGCCGGCGGCGACATACGCGCCCTGCGTGACGGTCAGTTGTCGGGCGACCGACCCTCGGTGGACCAGTTCTTCCGCGAGGAATATGCGCTGAACCTCACCATCGCCACCTACCCCAAACCCTACATCGCGCTGATCGACGGCATCTGCATGGGCGGCGGCATCGGGCTGTCAGTCCACGCGCCGTATCGGGTGGCCACCGAACACGCGGGCTTCGCGATGCCGGAGACCGCCATCGGCTTCTTCCCCGATATCGGGGCGACGTTCCTGCTGCCCCGGCTGCCCGGCCAGCTTGGCACCTATCTCGGCCTGACCGGCCTGCGAGTGACCGGCGCCGACGCCGTGCATGCCGGATTGGCCACTCATTTCACCCCGCGCACCCATCTCGCCGACCTGTCCGCCGCGCTCGCCAGGGATGGTGCCGCCGCGCTGGCGACCTATAACCAGACACTGCCGGCGTTCTCCCTGGCCGCCCACCGCGCCGCCATCGATCATTGTTTCTCCGCCGCCACGGTTTCCGACATCGTTACGAGGCTGGAGGCCACGGGCGCCGAGTGGGCGGATGCCGCCCTTAAGGCGCTGCGCCACGTCTCCCCGTCGGCGTTGCACTTCACGCTGCGGGCGCTGCGCCGCGGCCGCGACCTGACGCTGAAGCAGGCACTGGACGCCGAGTTCGCGCTGACCCGCACCACGATGGCCTACCCCGACTTCGCCGAGGGTGTGCGCGCGATGGTTGTGGACAAGGACCGCAAACCGGCATGGCGCCCGGCGACGATCCAGGCGGTCGACCCGGCCACGATCGACGCCCTGTTCGCCGACTGAATCACCGCTGTTGTGCGCGGCGCGCAACCTCTGTTTGATGGCCACGGCTATTCCCTGACCGCGATCAGGCCGGATCCCGCGATCGAACGTAGGAAGTCACGCCGATGCCCGCCTTCGTCTGTACCACCTGCGGTTGCCAGTACCCCAATACCGATGCGCCGCCCGCCTTCTGCCTGATCTGCCGGGACGATCGCCAATATGTGAACCCCGCCGGCCAGTCCTGGACCACCCTGCCGGCGATGCGGAAAACCTATTTCAACGCGTTCCGCCGGCTGGAGCCCGGCCTGATGGGGATCGGCACTTTCCCCGCTTTCGCCATCGGCCAGCGCGCCCTGATGCTACGGACGCCCGTCGGCAACATCCTGTGGGACTGCGTCAGCTTCCTCGACGACACCACGATCACCATCATCAAGGCGCTGGGCGGGCTGGCGGGTATCGCCTGCTCCCACCCGCACTTCCTCGCCACCGTGGTGGAATGGAGCCACGCGTTTGAAAGTGTGCCGGTCTATCTGCACGCGATGGACCGCAAGTTCGTGACCCGGCTGGACCCGGTGGTGACGTTCTGGGAGGGCGACCGGATGGAACTGACCGAGGGCATCAATCTGGTTCGCTGCGGCGGCCATTTTCCCGGCAGCACCGTGCTGCACTGGTCGCAGGGGGCCGAGGGACAGGGCGTGCTGCTGACGGGCGACACGCTGCAGGTGCGGCCCGACAAGGGGCTGACCTTCATGCACAGCTATCCGAACCTGATTCCGCTCGATCCCGCGACGGTGCAGCGGATCGCCGATGCCTTGGCGGAATGGCCGTTCGAAACGATCTACGGCGGCTGGTGGGAACGGGTGATCCCATCCGGGGCGAAGCAGGTCATGGCGAACTCGGTCGAGCAGTACATCGCCGCGGTGACCGGTTCCGCCGAAAGTTTCTGACCCCGCTGCAAAAGCCAGGATCGGGTGCTCGCCAAGGGCCGCCCGACTCCACCCAGGTCCGCGCATCGCTGCTCGTTTCGGTCCCGGCGGCGGCCAGCGCGGCAACAAAAAAGCCGGCGGCCGCAACGAAAGCATTTCGTCGCAACCACCAGCCCAATTGTCAGTCGCTCGGCCCTAAGAGCATGATCGCGCTGGGCGGAACGTCCAGAGCGCGTGAATCATGCGATCAAACAAAGCGCTAGAGCGTTTTCTTCCTGCACAGTCAGGGTGAAAACGCTCTAAGCCCGAACCGTTGGTAAACTCCGGATCAGCGGACCCCGGATCAGCGAACCGACGTGATCGCGTTGCGGTTCTGCGCCCAAGCCTGCTCATCGGAGCCCTGCGCGGTCGGACGGTCCTTGCCGTAGCTGATCGTGGTCAGGCGCGCGCCGGCAACACCCTTCGCCCGCAGATACGACGCGGCGGCGCTGGCGCGGCGCTGGCCGAGCGCGAGGTTGTATTCTTCCGTGCCGCGCTCATCGCAGTTGCCAGCGATCTGCACGTTCACGCTGCCGTACTTGGAGAGCCAGGCGGCCTGCTTGTCCAGCGTGCCCTTCGCGTCGGCACGCAGGCCGGACTGATTGAACTCATAGAAAACGCGATCACCGACGTTGGCGACCAGGTCTTCCTCGCTGCCGGGCACGATGCCAGCAGCCGTGCTGCCGCCACCAGTGGCCGCGGGCTGGGTAGCCGGGTGGGAGCACGCCGCCAACAGGGCGACGGCAGCCAAAGCGCCGAGGATTTTGATGCTCATCTTTTGTTCGTCCCTGGATGGGGTGCAATCGAATGCACGAGCACAGCCCGCACAGGGGAAACGGTAATCCGTTCCGCCCAGTGAGCGATTAACGTGTCTGGAGGATAGTGGTCAAGTTCCCGGAATCACAATACCGGCACATGCCAGCCATGTAGCCCCATCAACACAGTGTGGTAGCGTTTTTGTCACAGTTCGTGATCCATTTTTTGCGGCAAACCAGCCCCCCAACCGGCCTGGAACAACGAATTCGCCAAAAATCCGGCGGGGACGCACGGCCGCTAAAACCGACGTTTTTGGCGGCCCGGATCATGCCTGGCCGTGCCGGCGAACGCTCTCGCGGCCCGGTGCGTCCGGTGGCTACGTCCCCAGCGGCGACCACGCCGGATCGGACGCATCGGTGGGGGTCGTCACCGGCCGTTCGTTGAAGCCGGTAATATCGACTGATACCAGTCGTGACGAAAATCCCCGCCCGCGCGCATCCTGGGAACGGCTTTCGCGCCAGAACATCAGCACGCGGCCGTTCGGCGCGAAGGTCGGGCCCTCGACATCCCAACCCTCGGACAGGATGCGCTCACCCGACCCATCCGGATGCATCACGCCGATGGCGAAGTTGGACGTATCGCCGGCATAGCGGGTGAAAGCGATCACATCGCCCCGCGGCGACCACACCGGCGTGGCATAATGGCCGTTGCCGAAGCTGATCCGCTTCGCCCCGCCGCCGCCCGCGCCCATGATATAGATCTGCTGGTCGCCGCCGCGATCCGACGCGAAGACGATCTGCGACCCGTCGGGGCTGTAGCACGGGCTGACATCGATCGATCCGGACTGCGTCAGCCGGTGTGGCACCCGGCTGCCCAACGCCACCGAAACGATGTCCGATCCGCCGCCATCCGAGACCGCCATGATCAGGCTGCCGCCGTCGGGCGAGAACCGCGGTGCGAAGGTCATGCCGGCGAAATCGCCCAGCACGCTCTGCCGGCCGGACGACAGGTCGAACAGATAGACCCGCGGCCGGTTGTTGGCATAGCTCATGAACGCGATCTCATCGCGGGTCGGGTGGAACCGCGGCGTCAGCACCAGCCACGACCCGTCGGTCAGCAACCGGTTGTTCTCGCTGTCCTGGTCCATGATCGCCAGCCGCTTGGTGCGCCGGTCGCGCGGGCCGGTGGCCGAGATGTAGACGATCCGCGTGTCGAAGTAGCCTTTCTCGCCCAGCAGCCGTTCGTAGATCACATCGGCCATGATGTGGGCGATGCGGCGCCAGTTGCTCTGCGACGTGGTGTAGGCGGTGCCCTGGATCTGGGTCTGCGGCAGGATGTCCCACAGACGGAACTCCACCCGGACCTGGCCGCCGCCGGCTTCCTGCACGCTGCCGGTCACCAGGGCCTTGGCGCCGGTCACTTTCCAGTTCTGGAAATTCGGCGCGGCGGCGGTGGGCGCGCCGGCCTGGATGAACGCGGCCTTGTTGATCAACTGGAACAGGCCGCTGCCCGCCAGGTCGGCGCTGATCACGCCGGCGATCTGCTGGCCCAACTGGCTGCCGCCGAGGTCGGGGATCGCAATCGGAATCGGCGCTGTACGTGCGTTGGTAACGGGGATCACGGCGGACTCGCCACCACCGCCGGCGGCAAGCGCGGCAGCGGGTGGTGCGACCGCCTGGGCGAGCACGGGAACAGGCGCAGCGGCCAGCAGGCCCGCTGTGCCAGCGATCAGGCCGCGGCGGCCGAGGGACGGATTCGGAATATGGATCATGCCGTTGTCTTCCTCTAGTTGCGGTGCGCGTGCAACGCGGACCCTCGCTCCATCGCGGTGTTGTGTCGGACGGGTGGCGTCACGGGGTGAACTGGAAGGTCAGCGTATTGATCTTGCCCAACATCTTGCCGGGCAGCGGTAAATTGGCGCAGTGCGGGTCGCGGACCGCCCGGATTGCGCGTTCGGCAAAGGCCCTGAAGCGCGGGTCGCTCATGCGGCCGACGTCGCTGCCGGAGACCACCACGATCCGCGCCTCACCGGTCGCGTCCGTGGTCACCGTCAAGGTCACCCGCTGTTTGTCGATATCCAGCGCGCCCGCGTCCTTGGTCCAGCATTCGTGCACATGGGCGCCGATCTCACCGATCTGTGCGGCGCTCAGGGACGCGGTGTCGTTACCAAGGGGATTGCCGCCGCTGTTCGGCGCGCCGCCGGATTTGGGGTTGGCACGCGCCTTCGGCGGCTGTGTCTGCGCCTGCATCTGTCGCAGCTTTTCCATCGTGTTCTCAAGCGCCTGACTGTCCGGCGCCGGATTCTTGGTCACGTTCGGCTGTGACGTCGTGCTGGGCGGCGCCGGTGGTGGCGGGACCGGCGGCGGCGGCAACGGCAGCGGCGGTTGCGGTGTCTCCGGCGTCGGCGGCGCAGGGGGTGTCGGCGGCGCCGGCGGCGGCGGGATCACGTCCGGGGACGGGGTCGGCTCCGGCGGCGGGATCGGCTTCGGCGGCGTCGGTGAGGGCGGCGTCGGTTCCACATGGGTCTGCGGCGGGGGTGGAGGCGGCGGCGGCGGGGGTGGCGGCGCTTCGTCCGGCGTTGGCTTCGGCGGTGTCGTCACCGGTGGCGCCGGCGGCGCAACGTTCTTCGCCGGGGCCGGAGTCGGCGATGGTGTCGGGGCTTTCAACGACGTCTTCGCGGTGCTCTGGAACACCATCGCGACGGTGGTGTCCGGCGGCGGCTCTTCCTTCGGGGCGAACCACGGCAGGCCGATCACCAGGATCAGCAGCACGATCAGGTGCAGCACGGCCGAGGTGATCAGGCTGGCGCGCAGGCGTGGGCTCATGCCTGTCTCTCGCTGGCCGATCGTCCTGCCGCGGAAAAGTTGCTGCAGCACGCGTCGATCACCCTAGTTGCGTGGACTGGGGGCAGCAGGCTTCGCGGACGTCGCCGGCGCCTGGGTTGCGCCGGTTTGTGGCGCGGCGGTCTGCTCCGCCAGCAGCGCCACCTTGGTGAAGCCGCCGTTGGTGATTGTGGCCATCACTTCCATGATGCGGCCGTACGCCAGGTCCTTGTCGCCGCGCACGAAGATGCGGCGGTCCGGGTTGCTCTGGGCGATCGCCTGCAGCTTGGCGACGATGTCGGTGATGTCGATCGCCTGGTCCTGCAGGAAGATCGAGCCGTCCGCCTTGATCGACACGGTCAGCGGCGTGCTGTCGCTGTTCAGCGGCTGCGCATCGGTCTTCGGCAGGTCGACCGACACGCCCGACGTCATCAGCGGCGCGGTGACCATGAAGATGATCAGCAGCACCAGCATAACGTCGACCATCGGGGTGACGTTGATTTCCGCCAGCGGCCGGTAGCGCGTTCGGCGGCTGCCACGGCCGCCGGTATTCATGGTGAACGCCATGGCTCAGGGTTGCTCCGCACTCTGTTTCACAGGCACCGCCGTAAGGGGCTGCTTGCGTGCAATCGCATCGGTTTCCGGCGAACCAACCTCCGGCGCGCGGTCATGTCCCACCGTCATGCCGACGAAGGTCGGCATCCACGCCTTTGCCGGCGGCACAGGGCAAAGGCGTGGGTGGCGGGCCTGCGCCCGCCACAACGGCGTGGACGTCGGCCGCACCGCGCTTCGGGCGGTTAGGCCCGGACGACCCTCAAACTGGCTCACGCGGCCCGTTCCTCGCTTTGGCGCGACAGGATCGCACTGAATTCGCTGCCGAAATTGTCCAGGCGGCCGGAAAACCGAGCCAGGCTGTTGCTGATCTGGTTGTAGGCCAGCACCGCCGGAATGGCCGCCACCAGGCCGATGGCGGTGGCGAACAGCGCCTCGGCGATGCCCGGCGCGACGACCGCGAGGTTGGTGTTGTGCATGGCGGCGATGGCCGAGAACGAGTGCATGATGCCCCAGACCGTGCCGAACAAGCCGATGAACGGGGCGGTGGCGCCGACGCTGGCCAGGAAGATCATCCACCGTTCCATCCGGTCCATCTCCCGCTGCACCGTCACATTGATCGCTCGGTCGATTCGTTCCCGAACACTTGTATGTGAGATATCGGCCCCAGCGACGCGCACCGATCGGCGCCATTCCCCCATCGCCGCGGCGAACACGGATGCCATCGGGTTGTTGGGATTGGTGCCCTCGCGGTCGAACAGTTCGTCCAGGCTGCCGCCGGACCAGAACCGGTCCTCGAACCCGTCGGCGTCGCGGTTGACTTTGCGGAGCGTGGTCCATTTCTCGAACACCACGGCCCACACCCACACGCTGGCACCCAGCAGGCCAAGCATGACGAGTTTGACGACGATGTCGGCTTGCATGAACAAGCCCCACAGCGACAGATCGCCGCCGGCCGCTCCCAGGTTCACCGCATCCACTGCCCGATCCACTGCCTAATCCCCTCTATGGGTGTCTGTACCCAGGTCACGACGCATTGCGGCCAGCACCTCTCGCCACCGGGGCGGGATGCGGGCCGGCTTGTTTCCTCCAATTCGGACGCAGGCGAGCTTGATGCGCACGGTGGCGCAGACCCCGCGGGGACCGTTGACCGTCTGGCGCAGCAGGACGGTCGCGCCGCCCACATCGCTTGTTTCCGTCTCGACCACCAGCGTGTCGTCGAGAATCGCGGGCCGCACATAGTCTATTTCCGCCCGATTCACCATGAACATCAGGTTGAATTGTTCCACCAGCTCCGCATGCGGGATTCCCGCGTCACGCAAGGCTTCGGTGCGGGCGCGTTCGGCGTACCGCAGGTAGTTGGCATGATAGACAACGCCCCCAGCATCCGTGTCCTCATAATAGACACGCAGGGAATACCGGTGGCTGGATTGCGGATTAGCAATCATTTAGGCGACGCAGTCTTGGCGTTTTTCCCGTCATGGCCCGGCATCCCCCTCCCGTCATGGACAGGTGCCCCCTTCCCGTCATGGCCGGGCGTCCCTCTCCCGTCATGGCCGGCGTCCCTCTCCCGTCATGGCCCGGCGTAGTCCGGGCCATCCGACCCCAACAGCGCGGGGACGGA
>NZ_LMUJ01000051.1:361422-373218 GCF_009765975.1 Acidisphaera sp. S103
GCGGTGACGGATGGCCCGGACTACGCCGGGCCATGACGGGACGGGGGTGCCCAACCATGACGGGGCCAGTGTGCCGGCTGCGGTTCAGCATCACGCCTCATCCCCCAGCACATCCAGCAACGGCGCGCCGGAGCGCGGCGGTTTCAGCTCCAGATGCCGCCACCCCGGGTCCCCCAGCATCCGCCCCCGGCTGGTGCGCAGGATCAGCCCCTCCTGGATCAGATAAGGCTCGATCACATCTTCCAGCGTATCGCGCGCCTCGGCCAGCGCCGCCGCCAGCGTCTCGACACCAACCGGGCCCCCGGCATGGTGGTCGGCGATGCGGCGCAGATACCGCCGGTCCATCGAGTCCAGCCCCAGCCGGTCAACCTCCAGCCGGTTCAGCGCGGCGTCGGCAATCCCCCGATCGACCGGCGAATCGCCCTGGACCAGCGCGAAATCCCGCACCCGCCGCAGCAGCCGCCCCGCGATCCGAGGCGTCCCCCGCGACCGCCCCGCGATCTCCGCCGCGCCATCGTCAGTCAACCGCAGCCCCAGCAACCGAGCCCCCCGGACAATGATCTGCCGCAGTTCCTCCGGCGTGTAGAACACCAGCCGCAGCGGAATCCCAAACCGGTCCCGCAGCGGAGTCGCCAGCAGCCCCGCCCGCGTGGTCGCCCCAACCAGTGTGAACGGCGGCAGGTCGATGCGCACGCTGCGCGCCGCCGGCCCTTCGCCGATAATCAGGTCGAGTTGGAAATCTTCCATCGCGGGGTACAGGACTTCCTCGATCGCCGGCTGCAATCGATGAATCTCGTCGATGAATAGGACATCCCTGGGCTGAAGGTTTGTCAGAATCGCGGCAAGATCGCCGGCCTTGGCGATCACCGGCCCCGACGTCGCCCGAAACCCCACTCCCAGCTCCCTGGCAACGATCTGCGCCAGCGTGGTCTTTCCCAGCCCCGGCGGCCCGTGCAGCAGCACATGGTCCAGCGCCTCCCCCCGAGACCGGGCCGCCTGGATAAAAATCGCCAAATTCTCCCGCGAGGCTTTCTGCCCGGTGAAGTCGGCCAGCGTCTGCGGCCGCAGCGAGGCCTCAGCGGCGTCCTCCGGCTGGCGGGCGGCTGACACCGCTCGGTCTTCGGACCCGCTCATCCGGCGGCCCTCTGCGCCAGGTCCTTCAGACTGTCACGGATCAGCACGTCCAGTGTCGCCGCCTCGCCCAGCCGATCCAGCACCCGGGCAACGGTCTGCTGCGCCTCCGGCCGCCGGTAACCCAGGTTGACCAGCGCCGACAGCGCGTCATCCGCCGGCGTTGCGGCGGCAATCGGGGTGTAGCTGACGCCGGAGGCCGAAGTCGGCATCGCCCCCGTCTTATCCTTCAGCTCCGTCAGCAGCCGCACCGCCAGCCGCGGCCCAACCCCCTGCGCTCGGGTCAGGCTGGCCTTGTCGCCCGCGGCGATGGCGCCGACCAGGTCCCGCGGCGACAGCGCCGACAGGATCGCCAGCGCGACCTTGCCCCCAACCCCCTGCACCGTGGTCAGCAGCCGGAACCAGTCGCGTTCGGCGGCGTCGGCAAACCCGTACAGGACGATGGCGTCTTCCCGCACATGGGTCTCGATCAGCACCTTGGCGGCGGCCGGCGGCGGCGGCAGGGCGGACAGGGTGCGCGACGACGCCTGCACCAGATATCCGACGCCGCCCACGTCGATGACGCAGGTGCCGTCGGAGAGCGCATCCACGCGTCCGGTAAGCTGGGCGATCATTCTGGTCGGGTCCTACGCATGACCGCGAATCGGGGCGGCGCGGAATCATACCCCATCGGGGGCGGGTTGTGGTGGCCGACGTCCCCAAGATCCCGGACGGGTGGATTCCGGCCCTCCCGCTTTTCCGCTACACCCGGGTCCCGGTGCCGCCGTCGTGCGCCGAACGGGCCCCGAGGGAAACAACGCATGGCGAATGACGATCGCACCAGGATCATCCCCAGCAGAACGCCGGAATCGGCTTCCATGTCGGCAAACGTCAAGCGAGCGATGGTAATAACCGCCAGGCTCAACCGTCTGACGTTCGACGATGCGGATGAAGTCCGGGCCTTGTTCAGCGATCTGATCGGCAAGAAGGTGGACGACAGCTTTTTGCTGATACCCCCCTTCTACACGACCGGAGGCCTCGATATCACCGTCGGGCGCAACGTCTTCGTCAATCAGAACTGCACGTTCTATGACCTCGGCGGACTCGACATTGCCGATGATGTGATGATCGGACCGAACGTCAGCATCATCACGTCCGGCCATCCCATCGAACCGTCCCGGCGCCGCACCGCCGTCACCGCGAGGCCCATCGCGATTGAGCGGAATGTCTGGATCGCGGCCGGCGCAACGATCATCGGCGGCGTGACCGTGGGCGAAAAC
Source organism: Acidisphaera sp. S103 (assembly GCF_009765975.1). GTDB lineage: Bacteria > Pseudomonadota > Alphaproteobacteria > Acetobacterales > Acetobacteraceae > Rhodopila. The sequence continues at coordinate 363,813 of NZ_LMUJ01000051.1, forward strand.
GCGGTTGTCGCGGCGGGTTCCGTGGTCACCAGGGGCGTTCCCCCCCAATACTCTGATCGGTGGCAACCCCGCGAGGGTCATTCGCTCCATTGCCGGCTGAGGAAACGTCCGGCAGGGGTCGGCCCTACCCGGAAACTGCCGCACGTAACACCAACGGCCGTTGTCATCGACCTTCGCCGCCGCGGTGCAACCGTCATGGCGGGCGCAGGCAAACCAAATCAAATACCCGGTCGTTTCGGCTGGTTCGTGGTGGGCGCTGTAGGATTCGAACCTACGGCCCGCTGATTAAGAGTCAGCTGCTCTACCAACTGAGCTAAGCGCCCGCACCAACGAGGGGCGGTTTCTAGCAACCTTCCCCAGCAATGCAACCCCTTCGTGCTCAGGCGCCCGCCAAAATCGCGTCCGCCATCTTCTCCGCCGTCATCAGCACGGGGAAATTCGTGTTCGCGCACGGCACCACCGGGAACACCGAGGCATCGACCACCCGCAGCCCCTCCACGCCCCGCACGCGGCCCGCCGGGTCGGTCACCGCCATCGGGTCGGTATCGGCCCCCATCCGGCACGTACACGACGCATGCCACACCCCCACGGCCGCCTTCCGCACGAATGCCTCCAGTTTCTCGTCGTCGGTCAGCACGTCCTGCAGTGTGATGCCCTCCATCACCAGCGTCTCGATCAGGTATTTCCGCAACGCCGCCGGCCCGTCCAACGCCCGGGCGAGCACATCGGTGATCAGCTTGTTCTTACGGCTGTGCAGCCCGACCTGGCGCACCTTGTCGCTATAGCTGGCGGGGAACGGATGCTCCGTCACGGTCTGCATAATCGGCGTCAGGTGCATCGCGCCGAACTGGCGCACCCCGTCCATCATCCGCTCCAGGTCGCGTTGGTCCGACAGAAGATTGAAGTCCACAATAGGTTCATCGGACCAATTGGCCGAACGCAGGCGAACCGACCCGGTCTCGGAGTAAGTCTTGTACACCGTCACGATAAATGACCCGATCTGCTCGCCGACCCGATGCCACGACGTCTTGTTGGTCACCACGGTGAACATATCCCCGGCCGGAATGCCCGGCATGTTCGAGGAATAGCGCAGCCCCGTGTAGATATGCCGCCGTGAGTAGTCGTGGATGATCCGGGCATGCGGCTTCAGGAAGGCCGCCACAGCCACCGCCGGATGGTCCTGCAAACGCTGCCCCACGCCCGGCAGCGCCGCCCGCACCTCGATCCCATGCTCCCGCAGATGCCCGCCCGGCCCGATGCCCGCCCGCATCAGATGCGCCGGCGAATGGATGGCACCGCAGGACAGGATGATCTCGTGCCCGCGGAATTCCGCCGGCTTGCCTGCCACCGTCGCCTTCACCCCAACGCAACGCTGGCCTTCGAAAATCAGGCCGGAAACCTGGGTGTCGGTGGAAATCGACAAATTCTCCCGCAGCCGCGTGCCGGGATCGAGGTAGCCGATCGCCGCCGACACCCGCCGTTCATAAGCGTTGGAGATGGTGATCGGAAAATACCCGTCCTCCCACGCCGCGTTCTGATCCTGGATGAATTTGTAGCCCGCCTGCTCGAACGCCTTCGCCACGGCCTTGGCATGTTCGGGCCACAGGTCCGGAAAAATGCGGCGAACCGGGATGCGCCCGTCCCGGCCATGCCACGGACCCTCGAAGTCCATGTCGCGCTCGACCTTCTTGAAGTACGGCAGCACGTTGTCCCAGTTCCACCCGCTGGCACCGCTCGCCGCCCACTCGTCGTAATCCGTGGGTGCGCCGCGATTCGCGAGCTGCCCGTTGATCGACGACCCGCCACCCAGGATGCGCGCCTGCTCATAGGTCCGCAGCGGCGGGGCTTTCTCGTCGGGGTTGTTGTGAGAGATCACCTCGGTGGTGACCTTCAGCTTGTTCCAGGTGTAAGCCGGGTTGAGGTACGCAGTGCCCGGATAGGAATCCAGCACCGCCGCCGGCACCTTGCCATGCGGCGTGTCCTGGCCGGCTTCCAGCAGCAGCACCGTGTTCTGACTGCGGGCGGACAGCCGGTTGGCCAGGACCGACCCCGCCGATCCGCCACCCACGATTATCGTGTCGAACATCATGGACGGCACGGCGTTCCTCCTGGCTTTTTCTGTTGCCGAAGGATCGCCTTGATGCCGAATCGCCGCAAGCCCCGCGCGAACGCCGCCTGGCATCAGGTCATCGGCGCTCCGCCGGCAGCCTCTTCGCCCCGGAACGGTTTGGTTCGGACTGTCCACGCCGGATGATCCGGCGGGCCCTGCAACCGGCCAATCCATCCGACGGGATGTGGGCAGCACAATGTCCGGCAAGGGGTGCCGTTTATCAATTTTAAATTGTAACAAAATGATACCGTCAAAATGCGACATATTTATCTTTTTTAACGTTTCTGGGCCGTCCACTACTATGTCTGCGAACAGGTCACCCGTTACTCAGATGATGAGCAGAACAGAAAAAATCGCGCGGCCGCCACGGTCGTCGCCCAACCTACCGTCTACGGATTATCAAATATATCACGGGACCGTGATATGATCCTGGACTCAACAGGCAAGTCTACAGTAGCGTGTAAGTAGGAAACGAAAATCACTGTTTTAGGAAGGGGCAACCAATGAAACCACGTTTCCAGCTTCCGCTGGGCAGTCCTCCGTCGATTGTCAGGCAGGTTGACTCCGGGCCCATACTGATCACGGAGGGGCAACTATGTGTTCACAGGCAGTGATATACCTGGATAGTCACGTTACGGACACGAAGCACACCGCCCTGGCCAGGCTGATGAAACGCCTGGGTTCAAGTTGGTTCGCGCGGGTCCTGTCCAAGCCGGCGCCCATGACGCAAGACGATCCTTATCTGCTTCTTCTGCTCGCCGATCAGGCGTTCGACGCCGGTCGCGAGGAACAAGCTATATATTTGGTCGAAACGGTGTATGAGGTCTTCGACCGCCAGAAGAACATCACGCACCTGCGACACATGACCCGCAAGTCACGAATCGCCCCAGGAAATACCGCCATCGGCCTTTCCACCATTTGATCGGCGGCCATTCACGGCACAACCACAACATATCATCCCAGCCGAACCGAACCCGGAATATCGATGTCGTCCGGGCGGCGACGCCGTGACGATCCCCCATCCATGGACCACAGCCTGACCCGCGCCTATGATCGGCCGCAACGCGGCGTCCATGATCGAAGTCGGGCCAGCCGAACAGTCGGAGGGGTATGTTGCACAGACCTATGACCCGCCGGACCCTGGTCGCGGCACTGGCGGCCCCGTCCGTGCTCCGCGCAGCCGAACCCATCCGGCTGCGCGTCTCCGTCGAAACGCCGCCGACGCACGGCCGAACCATTTCCGCCGCCGATTTCTGCCGCAAGGTGCAGAAAGCATCCAACGGCACCATCAAAACCGAGCTGTTCGACAGCGGCCAGCTTTTTACCGACCTGACCGTCGTGACCGCGCTGGTGCAGAATCAGGTCGAGATGTCGATTCCCGGCACCTGGGGTCTCGCCGGCTTCGTCCCAAGCGTCGATGTGTCGCAGTTGCCGGTCATGTACGCGCGCCCCGTCGAGGTCGCCCACCGCGTGATCGACGGCAAGACCGGCCAGATGATCAACGCCGAGATCGCCGCCAAACTTCGCATGCGCGTGCTCGGCCGCTGGCTGGATCTGGGCTTCGAGAACTGGTACGGCACGACGAAAAAGCTGATCAGCCTGGACGACCTGAAGGACCTGAAGATCCGCAACTCCGGCGGGGCCGGGAAAGCGTGGCGCACCCGCTTCCTGGGGGCCATTCCGAACACGACGCCGATGCCGAACGTGGCCCTGGCGCTGTCGCAGGGAACGTTCGACGGGCTGATCACCACCAACGAAACGGCCGCCGCCGGCAGCCTGTGGGAATCGCGTGTGCATTATGTGCTGGAGGATCATCAAACCTTCAGCTTCTACGTTCCGCTGATCGCCGGCGCGTTCTGGCAGGGTCTGTCGGCGGACCACCAGGCGCTGCTCTCCGAGGTGTGGGATTCCAGCCTGGCCGGCTATCGCGCCAACATGGCGGCCGCTCAGGTGACGGCTCGGCAGAAACTGACGGCGCACGGCATGGTCATAACGGTTCCCGATACCGCGCAGACCGACGCGGTCCGGACCCGCATGCTGGCGCAGCAGGACGGGCTGGTGAAACAGTGGCGGATCACGCCGGCAATCGCCACCCAGGCTCTAACCGATGTGGGCTGACCGATGACACGTCTGATCCTGACCGGAGACGTCAACCTGATGGGCGTGGAGGACGCAACCGTGCCCTTCGCCCGGGTCAAGGCCGATTTCAAGGCCGCCGATCTGGTGTTCAGCAACCTGGAATGCTGCCTCTACGCACCCGCGGGCAGCCACAGCGTCGACCACGAAGGTTTCTTTGCCAATCCAACCGTCGCCGGGGCGGCACTGACCGGTGCCGGCATCGCCGTAGTCGGGGTGGCGAACAACGTGAATTACGGCGAGGCCGCGATCGAGGCCTCGATCGCGGCGCTCGACCGCCACGGCATCGCCCACACCGGTGCCGGAGCGAACCGAACGGCCGCTCGGATTCCGGCGATCGTCACGCGGAACGGTGTCAGGTTCGGCTTCCTGCAACGCAGTTCCGTGTATTGGCCGACGAACCATGAGGCAGCGGACAACGCCACCGGCATCGCGGTAATCCGGGCACACACCGCATATCAGGTGCCGATGCACAAGATCCGGCCGGAGATCCCGCCGATGAACCGGCCAGGATTGCCGCCGGTGATCCTGACCTGGGCCGATCCGGTGTATCTGCGGTGGCTGCGCGAAGATATCGCGGCGCTGCGGCAGCAGGCGGATATCGTTGTTGTGTCGTGCCATTGGGGCCTGGGCCGCGAAGTGCTGGCCTACATGACGGAGATCGCCCACGCCGCGATCGATGCCGGGGCGGATGTGGTGATCGGCCACGGCCCGCATCACTTCCTGCCGGTGGAACTGTATCGCGGCAAACCGATATTCTACGGCTTGGGAAGTTTTTCGTTTCACACCGGACATGGCGGCCGCAAACATGGCGATTGGATCGGCCTGATGGCGGACGTGGAATGGGAAGGCCCGGATTTGTCACGCGCCAGTTTCCAATTTGTACGCCACAACGATAAAAATGAAACAACCGTAGCCACACCGGCTGATGAACCCCAGGCCGTCGCAGAGATATCGGAAGCCAGCGCAACGCTCGGGGTTCGGATTTCAGTCACAGGAAACCGTCTGTCGATCGACCTCACCGATGGTCGTACCGGATGACACCTCACAAAGACCAGCAACAGTCCAGTCGCCATCGCCCGGCGACAGTCCATTCGCCATGGCCCAGCGGCAGTCCATTCGTCATGGCCCGGCGACAGTCCAGTCGCCATGTCCCGGCGACAGTCCAGTCGCCATGGCCCAGCGACCGCCCATTCGTCATGGCCCGGCGAAGTCCGGGCCATCCGCCCCAGTAAGGTGCTAGACCAGATAGCCCCCGACGTCGCCGACCCAACACCAGGCCGGCGTCCCGACGTCAACAGCCGCTGGTATAACCCCCTCAGAAACGGTACGCCGCGAACAACGCGCAGAACGTAACGTTCTTGCCCAGCGCCTCCTGCACGGCCGGCCCTGACAGGAACTCCGCGGCGATGGCACCCAGCGCCAGATGCTGGTCGATCCGCCAGCGCACATCGGCCGACAGTTCGGTACCAACCCGAGACCCCGTGACCTTGCTGGTATTGGCATATTCCACCATCGCGCTGCCATACAGCCCGTCGGCGCTGGAAACCCGCCACAGCGTATCCCACCCGAATGTCGCCAGCACATCCGGCACCGGCTTGAACGACAGCACCGGCCGCACATCATAGATATTGGCGGGCACTAGCAACGCGGTCTCGGCGAAATACGGCAATCGAGGAAACATCGCGTTGAACGTGCCGATCGCCCCACGCCCGCTGTCGCCACTCGCGTAATTGGACTCGATCCCGATCCGAGGCTGCCACATCGCATCCCGAAACGTATACCCGGCGATCGCGGCCAGCATTGCGGCGTGGATGTCCTCATTACGGAATGACCCGCTCTGCACCGCGGCCTCGGTGTTCCAATCGAACCCATCGGCCCGGCCGAACAACCGGACGCCAAACGTCTGCCGCTGCTCCACGCCGGTCAGGCCACGAAATTTCGCCGCTTCGTTCTCATAGTTCAGCTCATACAGATCAGCCTTCAGCACCGGTCCCAGCGGCACGGTCAGATACCCGCCCCACATAAGCTGTTTCATGTTCGTGTGGTCGTCGAACACCCCGATGGCGTTCGAAAGCGGGCGCACCAGCAGCAGGTCGATCGTCGCGCCGCCCCAATGATCGGTGATCCGGGCACCGTCGAAGGTGCGCCGCACATTGGGACCCTCCCGCACCGCGATCAGCCGCTGGTAGCCGAACAGCAGTTCCTCCCGCCCAACCCGCACCACCGGCGCATCGCCCAACGGCGAGGGCAGCCGCAGATCGATGAAACCCTGCGTCAGCTCCAGATGGTCGATATCGGTGGTCGACGTGACACCCCGGTCGCCAAGCCGATCGAACTCCCCCAACTGAGCGAAGACGCGGATATAGTCGGTGACATGCGCATCGATGTTCAACAGCAACCGTTGCAGCAGATAGGCGTTCTTCGGCGGCGCCTTCAGGCCGAAATTCGGGTTGAGATAGGATTCGAAGCGCTCCCTCACCTCGCCGCCCAGACTCAGGTAGCTGGGACCGTATTGTCCATCGCCGATGGGAATATACTTAAGCGGGTCCCACGGGTCGTTCGCTTTCGCCGGATCCGCCAGATAGGAGAAGTCGTCGTTATACCGCAGCGAATGATAGAATGGATCGCCCGGTTCGGGGCTCGCACCGTGTGCGCCGGCCACCAGCAACAGCATGAACGCGGCGATCAGCAGACCCGTCAGGGGACGGGTGCAAAGCGACGACATGGACGTTCCCGGACGTTTCTTGCTTGGCCGCATCGTCGACCGGCATGCCGTCAGTCGCGAGAACCGTCCGATCTGAAGGTTTTCAGAAACGCGATCAGGTCGGCGATCACCGCCGGGTCCGTGATCCCCGGAGCAGCCATTTTAGTGCCCGTGATCACGGACTGCGGATCGGCCAGAAAGTCCTGCAATGTCTCCTCATCCAAGGCGAGTCCCGAGTTCTTGGCGGCCACGGAATAATCGTACCCGGGATACGTCCCCGCCAGGCGCCCGATCACGCCATTCAGGACAGGCCCGATCGCATTTTTCGCGCCTGGCCCGACCTGATGGCAGGCGCTGCAAGCAGCGAACGCCTTCTGGCCGGCGGCCACGTCCTGGGCGGCGGCATGCCCTGACATCACGCAGGCAAGCACGATCATGACCGTGGCCACACACCAGAACAACACGAACCCCCTCCTTCCGCGCGGAACATCCTCGGCGGAGTTGAAAAATATTGGCCTTTGCAAGACGTTAAGTTTCCCCGAAGCGTCCCCGCCCGTCAATCACCCGGATCGCGCCGGCCGCATTGGTTTCTTCCCCACACGGCTGCGAACGCCGGCGCTGGGCCGTATGCGGGTTCGGATGTAGGATCACCCGCGGAAGGATCCGAACAGATCATGCAAACCACGCCATCGGACACCCCGCCAGGACAGAACGACCCCTTGTCCGGCATAACCGTGATCGATCTGTCCCACGTCTACAACGGCCCCTACGCGACCTTCCTGATGGCCATGGCCGGCGCGACCGTCATCAAGGTCGAACCCCTCACCGGCGAGCACCTGCGCAGCCGAGGCGACATGGGCGGCGCCGCCCTGCCCTTCGCCATGTTGAATTCCAACAAGCAGGCCGTGACCCTGAATCTGAAAACCCCGCAGGGCCGCGACTTGCTGAAACAAATGGCCGCCCGAGCCGACATCCTCGTCGAGAACTTCGCCCCCGGCGTCACCGACCGGCTGGGTATCGGCCCGGCAACCCTTCAGGCAATCAATCCCCGGCTGATCTACGGATCCAGTTCCGGCTACGGCAAAACCGGCCCCTACAAGGACTATCCGGCCATGGACCTGGTCATGCAGGCGATGGCGGGGATCATCAGCATCACCGGCCACCCCGATCAACCACCGGTCAAAGCCGGCCCGGCCGTCTGCGATTTCAGCGCCGGCATTCATCTCTACGCCGCCATCATGACCGCCTTGTATGAACGGGAACGCACCGGCAAGGGACGCATCGTGGAGGTCTCGATGCAGGACGCCAGTTACGCCCCAATGGCCTCGAATCTCGGGATGCTGCACGCCCGTGGCGCGGCCGCACCAACCCGCACCGGCAACCGCCACGGCGGCCTGGGCATCTCACCCTACAACGCCTACCGGACCAGTGACGGCTACGTCGTCATCAACGCGCCCGGCGACCAGCATTTCCGGTCCATTCTCGACGTCATCGGCAGAAACGACCTGAAGGACGACCCACGTTTCGCGACACGATCCGCGCGGGTCGCCAACATGCTGGCGGTAGACGAAATCCTGGAGGCATGGACGTCCCAAAATCCCAAGGACGCGGTCGCCGCCAAACTGCTGGCCGCATCCGTGCCATGCGCCCCAGTCCGCGAACTATCCGAGGTCATCGTCGACGAAAACATGCATGCGCGCGGCAGTCTCCAATGGTTCGACCATCCGGAACTTGGCCGGATCGTCCTTCCGCACAGCCCGCTTCGTTTCGAGGGTACGCCGCCGCGCCCGCTTCAGGCCAGTGCCCCGCTCGGTGCCGACAATCGCCGCGTCTTCGGCGACTGGCTGGGTCATGACGAGGCGGAACTGCAAGCCCTGACAGACGCCGGCGTGATCTGACCCCGGACATCGTCAACAAACGACCGGCAAGCGCAAACATCACTTCCCCAGCCCCGTTCGCCCATGGCATGTTCCGGCCAAATCAGGAGCGCCCAATGATACGCTGGCCGATTTGTGGCGCCTTTCTTGCGTTCCTGGCGATGGGCACCTTCACCGCGCACGCCGCCGGGATCGATTGCGGCAAAGCCCGCTCCCCCACCGAGAAAGCCATCTGCGCCAACCCCCATCTGCTCGCGCTGGATCAGCAGATCGCCGTCGCCTACGCCGACGCCCTGGCCCGTCAGCCGGACCGCAAGGACGCCATGCGGCAGGACCTGATCCGCTGGCTGAAGCAGCGCGACGCCGCCTGCGCCCTGCCCCGGGCGGACATTCCGAAATGCCTGATCGGCCAGATGACCGAGCGCCTCGCCGCGCTCGCCCCACCCGCCGCCGCGACCCAGACCACGGAAAAGCCGCCTACCGAAAAGCCGCTCACCGCCCCATCACCCACAGCCTCACCACCCACCGGCCCGCTGCAAACCGCCGCCGCCGTCACACCACCCCCTGACCCCGCCC
>NZ_LMUJ01000051.1:373411-393243 GCF_009765975.1 Acidisphaera sp. S103
GGGCGCTTCACCATCACCGCCAAAAGCCCGTCCGGCGCGGCACTGCAACTAATCGACATCCTGACCGGTCCCGGCGATGTCGCCGGCGTTCCCGGCGTGCAGGACGGCCGGCTGGACGCGCTGCTGGACGTCGGCACCTACAAGCTGCGCGTGACCTCGCCCAAGGCCGCGACCGGCACCGTCGCCCTGACCGTCACCCCATTCCACGACGCCGCCCCGCCCGCCGCCCTGCCGCAACCCGGTTTCCCCCGCACGATGACGCTGCGGGACAGCGAACAGCGTGCCTACTGGCTGTCCGTGCCCCCCGGCGGCGCCGTGCAAATCGAAGCCGCCGGCCGAGCCCTCGCCGACCTGCGCCTGTGGCGGGATGGTCGGGAACTGACCGCGCTGCAACCGGCGGCAACGCGCATCGAACCGGCCTCCGGCCATCCGCTGACCGATCTGCGCCTAATCGGCACAGTTGAGCCCGGAACCTACCTGGCCGTCGTCTACGGTGGACAATCGCTGCCCTGGACCGACAACGACACCACCCAGCCGCTCTACCTGAGGGCCGGCGTATCCCCCGCACTCGCCGAGGGCTGGGCCGGCGGCCCCATGGGACCGTTCGGCAGCGAAATCTACGCCGTGCCCCCCGCGATCGGCCTGCTGCGCCTCACCCTGCCCGCATCCGCCGAGGCCGAACTGCGTGTCGGCGGCACCATCGCCAGCATCACCCACACCAGCCGCGAGCCGACCGTCCGCCTGCCCATCACGCCCAAGCAAACGCCCACCGTGGAGGTGCGCGCCGCCGCCGGCCAGCCATTCACGCTGCAAGCGCTGGAACAGCCGTCCAACATGCGCGTCTACCGCGCTGGCACGTATTGGGTCTCCGCGATACTCAACGGCGCGGGCGGTGACGAAATCCCCCCCGGCGTGCTGCTGGGCCGCCAGGAGGTCGCCAACAAGCCAGCACGCATCCTGGTCAGTACCCTGCCGAAGGTCGGTCCCGGCACCGCCTGGCACACCCAGTTCAACCTGCGCGGCCCGACGATGCTGCTGCTGCAAAACACCGCCGGCGGCGAGCTGACCATGCGCAGCGCGGGCGTCTCCATCGCCGAACACAGCCAACCCGGCATCTACGATTTGCCGGCCGATTATTACGGCCTGACCCTGACCCCCGACGCCGGCGCCCAGGGCAGCCTGGACCTGGTGGTCGGACCGCCCGGCGCCGCCGCACCGCCGCCGACCCGCTTTCCGCCCGACCCGGTCATTCCCCTCGGCGTGCAAACCGTCGCCCCCGGCCAGTCACTCATGCTGCTCGGTCCCTCCGCCCCCGGAGTCCAGGTCGGCCTGTCCGCCCGTCCCATTCCGGTGGCGCTGGCCGAGGGCCCACTCACCCTTACCCAAACCACCGGCGCCCCGCTGACCGTACCGGTAACGATCGCCCCCGGCGGCGCCCTGGCGGTCAGCGAAATCGGCGCCGGCCCGATCGCCTTCACCCAGCCCAATCCCGGCACCGTCGAAATCCCCGCCGCCGACCACGCCCGAACCGTCGTCCTGGCCTGGCGCCGCCCGGTGACCGCCGCCGCCATCCCCGCGCCGCCACCACCCGACGCCGTCGCCACCCTGACCGCCGGCCAGCCCCTCGATTTCGATCTCACCCGCGATGAAAGCCGAGGCTTTGCCCTGACCGTCCCGAACGGCGGCCTCTATCGCGTCGAAACCCTCGGCCGGCTACGCACCGCCGGCCTCATCGCCACCGCGTTCATCCCGAACCTGGACCAGGCCGAGGCGAACGGCGTCGGCCAGAACATGCTGCTGCAGCACGTCCTGCGGGCGGGCCGCTACCGGGTGGACGTGACAGCCCGAGACTCCGCCGGCCACCTCGGCCTGTCGGCCACACCGGCCCCGATCCTGGACGGCGCCACCCTGGTCCCCGGCGGCAGCGTACGCGCCAGCCTGCCCGCCGGATCGGCGATCGCCTTCCCGCTGAAAGTCGCCGGCCCGAACGAGAATTACGAACTCGACGTCGCCAGCCTCGGCGCCCCGTGGGAAGGCCGGATCGAGGACGCCCAAGGCTGGCCGATGACAACAACCGGCCCGCTGGACGGCACGACACCGACCCTGCCAGCCGGTTCCTACCGCTTGATCGTCTCCCCGGTTGCAGTCGCCCGCCAGGTCGTGGCGCGCCTGTCGGCGATAACCACCCCGCCCGAAATCACCGGCCACGGCCCGCACAAGCTGCCGTTCGGGACCCCACAAACCGCCACCTGGCGCGAACCGGACGGCCGGGATCAGCCACGCACCCCCGATTCCTGGACATTCGCCCTGGCCGGACCAGCGGAGGTCAAGCTGAACCTGGGCGACGGCATGGTCGGCGAATTGTTCCGAACCGGCGACAAGACCCCGCTGGCGCATATCGTCGGCCACTACACCGGCTCATTGCAGGACGGCCAATACCGGGTGGATGCCACCAGCCTGGGACGCAACGACCGTCTGGCCTACACAATCGGGCTGACCAGCAAGGCATTGCAGCCCGGCGTGCCCCGCAGCGTCACGCTGCCAACCACGGTCAGCTTCGCCATCGCCCAGGCCAGAGTCGTCAGCCTGACCAGCTATGGCAACACGCCGCTCAGGGGTGTGCTGCACGCGGACGACGGCAGTGTCGTGGCTCGTGTCGACGCCCGAGCGGACGACTGGAACATCGCGGTGTCCCGCTTGCTGCCCGCCGGCAACTACACACTGGACCTGGCCGCCGCCAGCCCTCCGGACCTGAACGGGGCCGGCCAATCCACACAAGCCGCCGCGGACCAGGACACCGGCAACAAACAAGACACGAGCGACACGGATAACAGCGATAACAATCAGGACACGCAGACCACACCCGACCAGTCAGCATCGTCCGACAACGACCAGAACAGTGACAATACCAACACCGCCAACGGGCCTTCCACCGAGGTAAGACTGGCACTCCCGGACGCCCTGCCCTCCATCCCCGCGCCATCGAACGCCACCCAACTGGCCGGCACCGGCGTCCATATCCTGACCCTGGCGCAGTCCGCGGCGAGCCAACTGCTGGTGGCACAGGCAACCTCCAGCGCATCCCTCGTCCTGACGCTGGAACGCCAGACCGGGAACGATTGGCGGATCGTCGCGCTGGACGAAGGCACCGCCCCCATCGTCGCCAGCCCGACCGACGCCGATCCGGCCGCCTGGCGGGCCGAGGTCTGGACCGTAGACGGCGGCTCGGAGCCCATCCGCATCGCCGCCCGCCCCGTCGACGCGCCGGCGTCACCCGAGGGAACCGTATCCCTGACCAGCCTGGACAACATTCCGGCACCCGTGGCGATCGCTCGAATCGGTCTGGACGCCCCAACACCCGTGTCCATCGAGGGCGCATCCCTGGCCGGCGGTTGGCCAGGCCAGGCACTTACAACGGTCAACGGACCGCTGCTTCCGCAAGCCCACGACATCTGGCTGCTCGGCCCACCCAACGCACGAGCCACCGTGACGGCGCTGAAACTGACCGGCACGCAGACCATGGTCGTGCCCACCGGCCAGGTGGCACAACTCGCCGCCATCCCGCCGGCGACCGGCCACGCCACGTTCTGGCGCGCTGAAGGCGGTTTCGCCCAACCCGGTCTCGGCGCCGCGGCGGGTATCGCCCGCTTCAGCGCCATCGCCGCGGCCAACGCCCCGGTCACCCTGCGCAACGCCTCCGATAACGGGCCGCTGCGGGTGGCCCTGACCCGGCTGGACACGACACTGCTTCCCGCGCGCACGCTGGATACATCCCTGCAGGCAACATTGCCCCCCGGCGCTGCCCTGCCGCTGACACTGCCCAGCGGCGACAAGACGGTCCAACTAGACCTGGGCGCCAACGTCGCCGCATTCGCCGGCACATCCACCACGTGGACCGGCACCGAACCCCTGTCCCGCACCCTGTCCGGCGCCTGGACCGACATCCTGCTGGTCAACACCGGCACCACCGCCGAACCGGCAAGCCTGTCCTGGCAGCCCGCGCCCGCCACCGAACCGTTACGGTCCGGCAGCGTCATCAAACGCTTCTTCGGCGCCGCCGGCTCGTTCGAACTACCCTTCGACGCGCCGCCCGACGCCCATCTCGTCAGCGCCGGCGACACGGACCTGACCGCCATCATGCCCGACGGCTCCGTCCATCGAGGCAGGGACGTCGCGATATCCGGCACCGGGCGCGCCATCGTGCAACACGGCGTCGGACCGATCGCCCTCTGGCTGGCCGCCAAAGATAAGTCCCCATGGCCCCAGGTAGCCGCCCAGCAAGTGAAGTCCCCCGCTCGGCTAACCCTAACCGGCCCCGCCATGGCGCTGGAACTGACCCAAACGGCACCAAGCCTGCTGCACGTCAGCACCACCGCCCCGGTCCTGGCGGCCCTGGTGCAAGCCGGACGCACCGACCCGCCGCGCCTGTTCCCAGCCGGCGCCGAACTGCACGTCATGCTCGCATCCGGCACTGCTGAACTGCGCCTATACTCACCCACCGATGGCCCGCTGACCGGCAGCCTGACCCTGTCCACCGACCCCGTCACGCCAATCACCGAGGGCTTGGGCGCCCCCGTCAGCGTGGCACCCGGCGGGTCCGCCGTGTTCGGCTTCACTCTGGCCAAGGCCGCCACCATCGGCGTCGGCGTACGAGCCGACCCCGACCGAGCGACTGTCCGACTGCTCGACGCCACGGGCGTAGTGCAAGGGCAAGGCGTGGCCCAACTACTCACCTTGGCGGCCGGCCAATACCTCATCGAGGCGCATGTGCCCCCCAACGCCCCCGCCACCATCCTGCGGCCGGCAGTCGTCGGCATCACCCCGCGCGGCTCCGGACCACCGCCCGAGGTAGCTGCCCAATATCTGGAACTGGTCGGGCTAAAGCCCCAAGGGACAAAACCATGAAGCGCCCACCAGCCCCATTATCACCCTGGTCTGAAGGACCATTGGGCGTGGGCAGCCAAGACAGGTCCGATCGGACAAGGATGCTGCCGTCCAACCCATCCGACATAGCCGTTCCGGAATGTTCGCAATTCCGAAAGCAAGCAATTCAACACAGAGAAAGAATGAGAACAGGAGAGTTTCGCAGAGAAGAAAGCGATTGCGCTTCGCGCGAAGCCCATTCACCCGGCGAAGCCACCCACGAACAGTCCCGTCGTGACGTTGAGGCTCGCGGCGAAATAACCGAATCGTTTGGCGGACACCGCCAGCTTCCTTTTAGCAGGCGCCGCCAACCTCTCATCGCCATGGCGGGCGAAGGCCCGCCATCCACGCCTTGCAGTACTGGCCTCGGCAAAGGCATGGATAGCGGGCCTTCGCCCGCTATGACGGAATTGGGCGGCGGTGCCAAAATCGAACCACTTGGCTACCCGCGTACCCTTGATTTTGCTGCTTGCCGCCGTGACCAATCAGATGCACGCCGGCCCGCCACCGAAACGAAGCCCTCAAGCACCAAGCCTTTCGCAGGCAGGCAACATCAGATTCATGCAGTCAAATCTGCCCTTTTTCCCTTCTCTGCGAAACTCTGCCATCCTCATTCTTCCTCTGTGTTGAAAAGCGGTCGATCGACACAGCACTGCCAAGCCACGTTCGCCGCCACGCCAACCCCAACCAAAGCCCCACGCCGATCGCTGGCGCTCCTGACAACACTCCTCCTCCCCCTATTCCTCCTGCTAACCGTCCCCGCCAAAGCCCAGGTCCCCCCGCAACTAGACCGCCTGCAACGTGCCGACGGCACCCACGTCGTCCCCGATCACTTCCTGCGCCGCTGGGACCCCATCACCATCCTCTTCGACACCCCACGCGGCCCCACCAACGGCGGCCCCGAGGACTCCCCTAACCGCCTCGTCACCCTAACCCCACCCAAACCCGGCGCCTGGACCTGGCTCGGTCCCAAGACCCTGCAATTCCGCCCCTCCGAACCATGGGAACCGCTGCGCCGAGAAGTCGTCACCCTGGACAACACCCCCACGACCCTGGTGCCGCTGCTGCCCGTCCCCACCGCCACCGGACCCGCCGACCAGGACAACGGCACCCCCAACCTCGACACCATCGCCCTGCAATTCGACCAGCCGGTGGACCTCGAAGCCCTCGGCCGCCTGCTGACCATCGAGCTTCGCCCGCAAGCCGCCCCCGGCGGCAAGCCGACGCAAGTGCTCACCACCCAGGATTTCACCCTCCGCCCGGTCGAGCGCACCAAGCGCTCCGACAAGCAGACCATCGTCGTCGCCCTGCATCAGCCCATCCCGGACGGTCAGGTCGCCACCTTGCGCCTGCGACTGTCGGATGAACCCGGCCTCGACGACCCGATCTTCGACCTGCCGCTGAAAAGCGCCCTGCCGTTCAAGCTGCGCGACACCTACTGCACCGAGGGCTTCGACCACGCCACCGTCAACGACGTGGTGAACTGCACACCGTCCGACCAAGGCTACAAGCGGGGCGTCACCCTGCAATTCTCCGCCCCGCCCGAGTCCCTGGACATCGTCAAGGCCCGCGACGTCCTGCGCATCACCCCGCCGCTCGACAACATGGCTGTCAGCGTCGGCGGCGACAACGAACTGCGGATCACCGGCCGGTTCGCCGCCGACCAGGTCTACACCGTCGCCATCGCCGCCGGCGCCCTCCACGACGCAAGAGGCCGCACCCTGGCCGAACCCGTCACCCGCAAAGTCAGTTTCGCGGCCGGGACACCGGCGCTGGCCTGGGACGTCCCGCAAGGCATCGTCGAGCGCCTCGGCCCGCAGATGGTCCCGCTACGCGGTCACGGCTACGACCACGCCGACGTCCGCATCTACGCCATCGACCCGCTCAGCCGCGACTTCTGGCCGTTCCCCCGTGGCGGCCTCTCCACCAACGACGACACCGCCCCGCCGCTGCCGGGCAACGAACCAACCCACTACAACGAAGCCACCCCGATCCCCAGCAACGCCATGGCCGCCCGGATCACCGCCCTAGGCTCCCCCGCCGCCAGCGAACTGATGGAACTGCCGATCCACCGAGGCGGCGTAGACGCCAAGTTCGGCCTCGACCTCGCCCCCACCTTGGCCCGCATCGCCGGCCCCAAGGCGCCCGGCACCTATCTCGTCGGCCTCCGCACCGTGGACGGCCGCACCCGCCAATGGGCGCGCCTGCAAGTCACCGACCTGTCGCTCAGTTCGGTCGAGGAAGCCAGCCACGTCCACTTCGCCGTCACCTCGCTCGCCACCGCGCAGCCCGTCCCCGGCGCCGAAATCCGCCTGGAGGGCTTGCGCGACAACCACTTCATCACCCTCGCCCACGGCGTGACCGAGGCCGATGGAAGCTGGACCCTGACCGCGCCGATCACCACAGGCCTGGACCGCGAGCAAGCCCGCATCACCCGCATCGTCGTGGTCAAGGCGACCGACACGCTGGTGCTGGAACCCGACCGCGGCCCGCAACAATACACCGCCGAATCCTGGACCAAGCCCGAATCCCCCTGGCTCGGTTGGGTCACCGACAAGGACCAATCCGCCCGCCGCCCGGTGGCACAGACCCTGTGCCACGTCTTCACCGAACGCCCGATCTACCGTCCGGAAGAACCGATCCTGATCGCCGGCATGGTCCGTCGCTATCTGTCGGGCACCCTGACCTACGCCAGCGGCAACGGCGAGGTGGTCGTCACCGGACCGAACCAACAGGAATGGCGCCTGCCTGTCACACTCGACGAAATCGGCGGCTTCCACCTGAAATTCGACCAGAAGACCGAAGCGACCGGCGACTACGCCATCCAATACGAACCCAAGGACGGCCAGCCCTGCGGCGCCATGACGGTGAAGAAGGAAGCCTATCGCCTACCCACGTTCGAGGTCCTGCTGAACGCCCCGCCACACGTCCCGCTTGACGCGCCGTTCCAGGTCGACCTGCTCGCCCGGTTCTTCGCCGGCGGCCTGCTGAGCGATCGCCCGATCACTTGGCGCGTCACGCAATACCCCTATGTCTGGACCCCGCCCGGCCGCGACGGGTTCCTGTTTTCCTCCGACAGCCGGTTCTCCGGCGACAGCACCTTCCGCTCCACCCCGGTGCTGAGCCGCGAAACCAAGACCGACGCCGGCGGTTCGGCACAACTGACGCTGGACCCGACCATCGAACCCACCGCCCAGCCCCGCCAGTACCAGGTCGAGGCAACGGTCACCGGCGACGACGACATCCAGGTCCGCAGCGTGCAGCGGGTGACTGCCCTGCCGCCCTTCGTGCTGGGCGTGAAAGTGCCCCGCTACCTGCCGCAGGTGGGCGCGATCGACCCGCAGATCATCGCGCTGGACGGTGACGGCAAACCGGTGACCGGCCTGCCGATGACGGTGAAACTGATCCACCGCCAATGGAACTCGATCCTGCAAGCCAGCGACTTTGCCCAGGGATCGGCCAAATACCAGACCCAGGTGATCGATGAGACGGTCGAGGAACGCCACGTCACCAGCACCGCCGACGCCCAGACCCAACATTTCGGCGTCTCGGAGGCCGGGGTCTACCTCGTCGAAGTCACCGCCGCGGACAAGGTCGGCCGCACCCAGACGGTGCGGGTCGATCTGTTCATGGCCGGCGATACCCCCGTCACCTGGCAGCGCCCACCGTCGCAAACGGTGACCGTCAACGCCGACAAGGACCATTACGACCCCGGCGAGAACGCCACCCTGGTCATCGAAAGCCCATTCCAAACCGCACGAGCACTGGCGATCATGGAGGAACCGGAGGGCCGGTTCCGTTACGACTGGGTGGACATCACCAACGGCTTCGGCCGTTACACCGTGCCGATCCGCAAGCAGCAGGTGCCGCGCCTGGCAGTGCATTTCCTGCTGATGCGCGGCCGCCTGCCCACGCCACCCGGCCCGATGGCGCCGTTCGACCAGGGCAAGCCGGTCACCCTGGCCGCCACCAAATGGGTCAACGTCAACCCCACCGACAACCGCGTCATGGTCAGCTTCGAGGCCCCGGCAGAGGCCCGCCCCGAACAGGAATTCGACCTGGTGCTGCACCTGTCCGACCCGGCCGGCCATCCGCTGTCCGGCGAGGCCACCGTCTGGATGGTCGATCAGGCCGTCCTGTCCCTGGCCAAGGAACAGCCGCTCGATCCGCTGCCCGCCTTCATCGTCGACCGCCCCACCAAAATGGTCGCCCGCGACACCCGCAACATGGCATTCGGCGTGATCCCGCTGACCGAGTCCCCCGGCGGCGACGAAGCCGGCGATTTCGGCATGGCGAACATCTCCGTCCGCAAGAATTTTACCCCTGTCCCGCTGTATGTGCCGCGCGTGAAGGTCGGTCCGGACGGCACCGCGCATGTGCATGTGAAACTGCCGGACTCGCTGACCGTGTTCATGCTGCGCGCCAAGGCCGTCGCCGGCCCCGACCGGTTCGGCTTCGGCACCGGATCGATGAAAGTCCGCCAGCCGGTGGTCGCCCAACCCGCGCTGCCCCGCTTCGTCCGGCCCGGTGACACCTTCACCGCCGGCCTGATCGGCCGCATCGTCGAAGGCCCCGGCGGCGCCGGGTCATCCATGATCTCGCTCGAGCACCTGGCCGTGCAGGGCAAGGCGGAGCAAGCGGTGACCTGGGACGGCCAGCGCCCCACCCGCGTCGACTACACGGTGACCGTCCCGGAACCGCCCGCCGGCACCACCACCGCCCGCGTGCGCTTCCTGCTGCAACGCGCCGCCGATCATGCCGGCGACGCGGTGCAGATCGACCTGCCGATCAAGCCTGACCGACCCGTGATACACCGTCGCGACCTGCTGGCGACCGGCCCGAACGGCTCGTTGGACATTCCGGCCCTGACCGACCCCGCGCGACCGGCCAGCTACCGCCGCACCGTGACACTCGCCACCGATCCCGCCGTGGTGAAGCTGATCGCCGGCGCCGGCTATCTGATACGGCCGTCAGTCGGCGGAGCAGAACAGCGGATGGCGCTCGCGCAGTCGGAACTGGCGCTGCTGCCGTTCACCCCGATCCTGGACGCCGCGGGCCTGCGAGACCGCCTGTCGGCCGACGTCGCCGCCGCGCTGGCCTCGATCAAGCAGACCACCGACGACAACGGCCTGGTCGCGTTCTTCCCGCACGTGGACGGCAACGTCTGGCTGACCGCCAGCGCCTATCGCCTGATGATCGCTGCATCCCGAGCAGGGCTGCCGGTGGACAAGGCGGCGACGGATCGGATAGCGAAGGTGCTGACCGCCGCCCTGCGCAGCGACTACCCGCATCTGATGAGCGGAGAGGAAACCTTCGAACGCATCACCGCCCTGACCGCTTTGGCTGACGGCGGTCACGCCTCATCAGCGTATGCCGACGAACTCGCCCGCCGCGCCGCCGCGCTGCGGACCGGCGGGCTGGCGGATGTCGCCACCGTGCTGGCCCGCCTGCCCAACAGCGACGGACGGCTGCTGGCGGAGGTCCTTGGCACGATGTGGAACCGGGTGAACGTCCTCGCCCGCGACGGCAAGCCCGTCTATGCCGGCCTGACCGATACCGGCGGCAGCCCGAACATCCTGCCGTCGGAGACGCGCAGCCTCGCCCAAGTAACGGAAGCAGTCGCGACCGCCACGCCACAGGACACCAGGCTGGCCGTGCTGCGCACCGGGCTGCTGGGGCTGGCGGACGGGCAAGGTTGGGGCAGCACCAATGCCACCGCCGCCGCCCTGCGAGCGCTGGCCGCGGCCTGGCACGCGCCGGATGCGCCGGTGCCCGCCTCGATCGCCATGCCCGGCGCACCGGTCACCGGCACGCTGGATAAAACCCATCCGCTGCTGCAAGCCGCCACCGCCGCACCCGGCGACGTGCGCATCCAGGCTCGCCCCGGCCTCGCCGTGCTGGCCGGCACCGATTACGTCCCCGCCGAACCGGGCGCGCTCGCCAAAGCCGACCAGCACGGCTTCGTGTTGACCCGAACCCTGTTCCGAGTCCCGCCGGTACAGGGCGCGATACACCCGCCGATGATCCGTATCGAGCCCGGCCCCGACGGCGCGATCCATCTGGCACCCGGCGACGTGGTGGAGGAACTGGACGAAGTCGTCACCCCCGAGGACCGCACCCAGGTCGCCCTGCATCTGCCGCTGCCCGCCGGCCTCGAACCGCTGAACCCCGCCCTGGCGACCGCGACAGCCGACGCGGCCCCCTCCGCCGGCCCGACCCTGGCACCGTCCTACGCATCCTACGGCGATGACGAGGTCGTCGCCGTCTGGATGACCCTGCCCAAGGGCACCTACTCCCTGCGGACCCGCATGCGCGCCACCACCGACGGCGTGTTCACCCAGCCCCCCGCGACAGCGGAGATGCTGTATCAACCGAGCGTCTCCGCCGCGACAGGAGGGCAGAAAGTGATCGTCGGGCCGTGACGGCATCCAGCGCGACAGGAACGGCCAAGACCGGACGGCCGATCCGCGCCGCCGCCACCATCCTGGCCGCCGCGCTGACCCTCGGCACGATCGGCACCTACACCGTCCGCGTGGCCGCCGACTCGCACCTGGCCGCGCCGGCCCCCACCGCCGTCGTCACCGACCGCAACGGCACCTTCCTGACCCAGGCAGGCCACGAATCCACCCGACCCAACGGCACACGGCAGGTCGAATACGGCTACTGGCCGATCACTCCGCCCGACCGGGTGATCCGCATGACGCTGGCGCTGGAGGACCGCCGCTTCTGGTCACACCCCGGCATCGACCCGATCGCCGTCCTGCGAGCCATCTGGCAGCACCTGCACGGCGGCCACGCCTCCGGCGCCTCCACCCTGGCGATGCAGGTCGCGCGCATGCAGCACCCGCGGCCCCGCACACTCTGGGCCAAAGCCGTCGAGGCCGGAACCGCGGTGGCCTTGACCGCCCGCTACGGCCGGGAAGCGATCCTCGCCCAGTATGTCCGCCTCGCACCCTACGGCGAGAGCAGCCACGGCATTGCCCACGCCGCCTGGTGGTACTTTGACAAACCCGCCCGAGACCTGACCTGGGCACAGGCGGCGCTACTCAGCAGCATCCCCCAAGCCCCCAGCCGCCTCGCCCCACGCGGACCCGGCCTGGCCCGCGCCATCGCCCGAGCCCGGTTGGCCCTGGCGGCAGCGGGACTGCCGCCCGACACGCTGGCACAGGCCCGAACCGAACTGGACGACCTGACCATCGTGCCCACCCGCCGCCGCCCGGCGCCGCTGCAAACGGTGCTGCGGCTGGAAGCCATGGCCCGAGACTCCGGCACCACGCGACTGCGCGCCACGTTGGATCTGCCGACCCAGGACTGGGTCACCCACGTGGCCACCGCACAACTGGCCGAGTGGCGGCACTTCGGCGCGCAGCAGGTCGCCGTCATGGTCGTGCAACGCGGCTCACGAGCCGTGCTGGCCGACGTGACCTCCGCCGGCTACGCGTCCCGCCCGGCCGGCGCCATCGACTACACCATGGCGCAGCGCTCGCCGGGCAGCACCTTGAAGCCGTTCCTGTACGCGCTCGCCCTGCAGCGAGGCCTCATCGCCCCCCAGGACATCCTCGCCGACGAACCGGAGGGCGCCGCCGGCATCGTCAACGCCGACCACGACTTCCTCGGCCCGCTGCTGCCCCGCCAGGCGCTGGCGAATTCCCGCAACGTGCCGGCCACCAACCTGCTGCGCCGCATCGGACTGCCGGAAGCGTTCGACTTCCTGCGCCGCCTGGGCCTGCACCACCTGGACGGACCACCGGAGCGCTTCGGACTGGCGATGGCGATCGGCGCCCTGCCC
Source organism: Acidisphaera sp. S103 (assembly GCF_009765975.1). Classification (GTDB taxonomy): domain Bacteria; phylum Pseudomonadota; class Alphaproteobacteria; order Acetobacterales; family Acetobacteraceae; genus Rhodopila. The sequence goes on from NZ_LMUJ01000051.1 coordinate 386,124, forward strand.
ACCAGCCTCGACCGGCTGATGCGCGCCTACACCACGCTGGCCGAGGACGGCATGGACGACGATCTGGTCTGGTTCGAGGGCATCGAACCCGACCCGCAACGTGTCATCACCGCCGACGCCGCCCGCCTGGTCGGCCGCTTCCTCAGCGATCCCATGGCCCGCCTGCCCAGCTTCCCCCGCTACGGGTCCTCCGAGTTTCCCTTCGCGGTGGCGCTGAAGACCGGCACGTCCCAGGGCTATCGCGACGCCTGGACGATCGCCTGGTCGCACAAATACGTGGTGGGCGTGTGGGTCGGACGCGCCGACGCCGGCCCGATGCGGGACCTCAGCGGCGGCCGGGCCGCGGCCGCTCTGGCGCAGAAAGTCATGCTGCGGCTGCACGGCGCCCTGCGCACCGACCTGGTGGCCGGCGATTTCGCCGCCCCAGCCGGCCGCAACCGAACCGAACTATGCCCCGACCCGGCCTGCACCGAACATCTGACCGAATGGGTCGATCCCGGAACGCCCCTACGTGTTCGGCCCGCCCCGGTGCCGCTGGCGATCGTGCAGCCGGAGCCGGACAGCCACGTCTGGCGCAACCCCGAAGTGCCGCCGGCACTGAACCGATTGGTGCTGCGCGCGTCCGCCCCGCCGCAGGTGCGGCAGATCGTCTGGCTGGTGGACGGCAAGCCGGTGGCTGTGGCTGCGCCCGAAACACCGCTGTACTGGACCATGATCCCGGGACGCCACCACTTCCAGGTGCGGCTGCCACTGCAGGACGATGCGTCCCGCCCACTGGCGATCGTGGTGGAGTAACGGCTGGTACGGTCCGCCGCGGGCGCGCCCAGCCGGATAGCCGACACTCGGACAACAGCCGGTTCTGGCCGGAAGCGGAATGGCCGTTCTGCGGTAAAGCAACCGCGGAGAGCGGAGGCGCAGCCGCGGGATCGGCCATGGCGACTGCACGCTTCGGATAGTGCTTCGCAGGACCTCCCAGGCACCCGCTACGCCGCGGTGCGTGCTACCTCCCCGAACAGCGGGTACTGGGTCGTACCGCCCAGATGCAGCACCAATTCCGTTGGCCCGTCGAAGCCATCGAACAGCGCTTGCGGCAGAGCTGCGTTACCATCCGTCCAGCGCAGGCCGTTGGATGGCTCGAAGGCGTGAAATCCGTCCGCCAGCAATGCATCCCCTGCCTCCATCACGCGGAATCTTGTGCCGTCGCGCACGGCGATCCACCGAACCGCTATGCCAAGCACGCGCGGATCGCGTGCCGTGCCCAGTTCCGCCGGGGCGGCCCCAAGAGAGACGATACTGACCGACGCACGTTCGTTCGGCACTGCAAAGATGTGTGCGGTTCCATGCCGCGCCGTGGCGTCCACACGCTGGCCGTCGATCATCAGGTGCAAATCGGGGTCCTCGGTCAGCGGCACACCCGGGCGCGGACCGGCTCGGTCCAGCAGCCGGCGCCAGACCGCATCGACAACCGGGCCACCGGTCAGCACGGGCGCACAAGGCAGCTTCGGCGGCATGTTCCAGCCGCTGTTGGCGTTTTGGAACAGCCAGCGGTTGCCGTCGTCGCGATAGCTTTCGGCCGCGGCACCGTTGGCGATCAGGATATCGTGGGTTTCGAGTTCGACATGGTACAGTTCGACCTCCTGGGCGCGATCGTCCCATAGGATGGAGCGGTGGTTCACCAGGAACTCGATCGGAATCAGTACGCCATCGAAGGCAAAGGCGTGTCCCCTGGTGACGCGCAGGTCGTGGTTCGGAATGTTGTCGGCGAAGGCGGACTTGCCGACGATGACCGGCGTGGCCGCGTTACGCCGGCCGCGCGTAGCCAGGACGCGGCCCTTCCCGATCCAGGCGATGGCGCGCGCCTTGCCGGAGAGCGTCTGCACCAGATCGCCGATCGCAAGGTCCTGGACCGGCACCTGGCCGGCAGGGCAAAGGATCTGCGTGCCGCGCAGGAAACACAGGCCGGTATTGATGTCGATGACACTTGTCGTGCTGTCGGTGACCATCGTGACCGGATCGTCGCTGGTGTCCTGCAGCGTGAAAAACGTTGGCGTGGCCTGGTCGACCGGCCCCGCGTTCGGCGTGAATGAGACCAGGTCCAATGCCTGGGTTATCTCCTGCGCGGTGCCTTGCAGAAAGTATTCGGCCGGGCCGGACGGGGTGGCGCCCGTCAACGTGCCGCCTTCGCCTGACAGCGTTATGATCAGTACGTCCTGCGCGGTCGGCTGGTCACTGATGGTGACGCCCGAGAAAGGATCGATCGGGGCTTCGTTGAAGTTGATTTGGTTGGCCTGTGTGCCGCTGATCGAAGGGCCGGTGCTGGCAGTGGTAGTGCCCGCGATCACGCTTGTGTTGTCGTCCATCGCCGGCGGCCCCTCATAGGCCGTGCTCTGGTCGGTCAACGTCAGGGTGACGGTGGACGTCAGTCCGTCCGGCGGTGCGTTGGGCGTGAAGAAAACGTCGTTGCGCAGGTCGGCGGTCAGCGCGCCCGCGGTACCGCTGATCTGATAGGTGTTGTCGACAGTGCTGTATGGAACGCCGATCGTCAGCGTGCCGCCGTCACCGCCGGTGACGGAAATGCTCAGAATATCCTGTGCGCCATTGGGGTCGAAGATCGTAACGTTGGCAAACGGGTCGATCGGCTGCGAGTTCGGGTCGGCTTGTTCGGCCACCGAACCGGTGATCGTCGGGGCCTGCGCCGCCTCGGTCACGCTGACGGTGGTGTTGCTGTCGGTAATCTGGGTATCGTCCCAGACATTGTTCATGTCCGTCAACGTGAACGTCGAGGTGACGCTGCCGCCCGGCTGAGCGGCCCCCGGCGTGAAGGTCACCGCGCGCAGTTCGCTGGTCACCGCCCCGGCCGTGCCCTGCAGCAGGTATCCACCGTTGCCGGTCGTTTGCACCCCGCTCAGCGTGCCGGCGGCACCGCTCATGGCGATCAGCAGATAGTCCTGCGCGCGCAGATTGTCGTCCGTCAGCGTGACATTCGCGAACGGGGACACGGCTTGGTTCGGCAAGGTGGTGGTGGCACCGGTGCCGGAGATGACCGGCTCAACCGAACCGGCACGCACCAGCGTGCCACCGTCATAGGCAACTTCGTAAAGCGAGGTGAAAGTACCGGTGATCGCGACACCATCCACGGTCGCGCTGTCCGGACCATTTTCGCTGAACGTGACGCCGGTCGGGTAATTGGCGAAGAACAGCGAGTCCTGCGTTTCCCCCTCGCCAATGAAATTGGTGATCGCCGCCACCTTGGCGCTGCCATCGAAACGTACTTCGTCCGAACCCGACAGGTGCACGGTGTCCGCCGTTGCCTCACCGCCGGAGGTGAGTTCCAATGTGCCGCCGCCGCTGAAGTCATAGGTGCCGGCCCCTGACTCGCCGGCGATACCGCCCCCGAGGAGGAAGGTCTGACCCGGGCCGGCGGTAATCGCCAGCGTCTCCCCGCTCTCCAGAAATACGCCCGTACCAAGGCCTTCGCCGCCAGTGGCATACAGCCCGCCGGTGCCGCCTCGGACGTTGCCTGAGCCAAGGTTGCCGCCTTCGACCGTGAGGCTGCCGCCGCTCATGACGAACACGTCGCCACCCGCGCCGAGACCACCGCCGCCACCGCCGCCTGTCGTGCTTCTGTTGTAGGCCGTGGTGGCGGGCCCGGCGAACTGTTGTTTTCCGCCTTGGCCGGCGCCGAATCCGCCGGCGTAGCCGTCACCGCCGCCACCGCCGCCACCGCCGAAGCCGCCCTCGCCGTTATCGCCGCCGCCGCCGCCGAACCCGCCTTTATAACCGTCGCCGCCGCCGCCGCCGAAGCCGCCGGTGCCGCCACCACCGTGCTCGTTTGGGAGTTTACCCCCAGCTCCGCCGCCGCTCTCGGGTCCACCGCCGCCGCCATTGGGGCCGCCGGCCGTCAGGCTGGTGCCGCCGCCGGATGCCGCGCCGAGCAGGATGCCGCCACCATCTTTGTAACCTGAGGAGGTGGCTGCCTGACCAAACCCGGTAGCGCCAATCCCCACGCCGCCGCCGCCATCGAAATAATCATGTCCGCCGCCGGCGCCGCCCATCCCCCCGCCGGCGCCGTAGTCGTAAGGGAGTTCGCGATTCGTCAGGTCGTTATAGAACCCCGACCCGCCGTCGCCGCCGATGGCACTGTCGTTGGAAAACTTGACGTTATCGATGGTGACATTGGCGCCGCCGGCACCCTGGGTGGGACCCGCCACGAACAGCCCGCCGCCAAGACCCGCGCCGCCGCCACCGCCACCGCCATCCACCGCCCCGGCGCCACCCTGGGCCACGGCGTTCTGAATGGTGAGGTTCTGCACATCCACGGTGCCGGCATACGCGAACAGCCCGCGATAGGTGTTCGCACCGTCCAGCGCATAATTCCCACCGTTGATGACAAGGTCTACGCCGGTATGCAGGTTGATCGCGTAGAGGTCGGCCGGCGCAGACAGTGAACCGCCGTTATAGCTGATGGATTGGCCGGTATCGGTGCCCTCGGTGATATTGCCGGTAAAGGTGATGGTGTAGGTGCCGGGCGTGGTGATCGCATCGATCGTGGCGAGCGCCTGGTTAAGCTGCTGCTCATTGTTGACGCTGTAGGACATGGTCGGCGCCGCTCTCTCAAAAGATGCTCAATGAGATGAGCGGGCCGGGTGCGCGCGCATCGTATCGTTCCACCAGACCAAACACCAAATTCCGTTGGAATCAAAGCGAATTGTTATTTGTAATAATATGGGAATGGCTCGGACCCGATATGTCGAGTATCTCGCGTCAGATGCCGGCACTCGTTGCGATTCGGAATGAAACCAGGGTTCCGGCGAGGACAGTTCCATGCGGGTGATTTCTGCACCGCCCGCAATGGTCTAAGGGTGGCGGCATGACTGTCGCGGATGATTGCGTTGCGGCCGCCGAGGCCGCCTACCGGGCCGGGCGCTTCGCCGAAGCCGTGGCGATGCTGGAGCCGTTGGCCGACACGGACCCCGCCCACCAGGCGGCCTTGCGTGTGCTCGGCATGTGCCGCTTTCGCCTGGGCCAGCACACGGTGGCGCTGGAACTTCTGGAACGCGCACGTGGCCTGGCGCCGGCCGACCCCTGGGCCATGCTGTACCACGGCATAGTACTGCTCGATCGCGGGCGCCAGCGGCAGGCGGCGGATCTGTTCCAACGCTGCACGGCACTATTACCGCACGATGCGGCACCCTGGCTGAACCTGTCGGCGGCATCGCTGGCGCTGGGCGACACCGCCGCCGCCATCCGAACCGGGCGGCGCGCCCGGCTGCGCGCGCCAAAAATGGCGGCGGCACACTACACGCTTGGGCGGGCCTACCTGGCGGGGGGATTTACGGCACGCGCCATCCAGTCGCTGCGTGAAGCCACCAAACTGGCGCCCGATTTTGCCGACGCCTGGGTCGAACTGGGCGGCGCCTGTTACCAGGACGGCGCAATTTTTGACGCCATCGACGCGACCAGGGCCGCTCTGTCGGCACAGCCAGAGCATGAAGCCGGCATAGCCAATCTCAGCGTGTTTCTGCGGCTGACCGGATGGGGGGAGCAGGCCGGGCAGATGCTCGTTCGGCAGGTGGCGGCAAGGCCCGATCTGCTCGCCGCGAAGCTGAACATGGTGGCCGACCTGCTGGCCGACAACGAGGCGGAAGCGGCCCTGACATTGCTGGGCGAGGCGCCGCCGCGAGATGCCGACATGCGCCACGCCTGGCTGTTGCAGCGGGCCGCGGCCCTGATCAACCTGCACCGGACCGAGGACGCGGCGGCGGCGTTGGCGGACCTGGGCGAGGTGCCCCCAAGGCTGGAACCGCTGATGCACTGGCGCCGCGTGCTGCTGGCCTGGGCGGCGGGCGACATTGCGGCGGCACGCGATGCGGCGGCGGCCATGGAAGCCGCGCTGGAGCATGCATCCGGCATGGTGCCGGAGCACCGGATCATGGCTCATTTCGACCTTGCACGCTTCTGGCGGCAGCAGGGGCAGATCGCGCGCAATTTCGGCCATTGGGCGCAAGGACACCGGCTGCTCGGCAAAATCCAGCCTTTTTCCCGAACCCAGTACGGCCGTTTCGTGGATGCCAGTATCGCGGCCTTCGATAAAACGCGCTTGTCGAACGGCGCACGTGCATCCAACGCCGACACCACGCCTGTCTTCATTGTCGGCATGCCGCGTTCCGGCACGACGCTGATGGAACAAATCCTGGCGTCGCATGCAAAGGTGTTCGGCGCCGGCGAACGCATCGAACTGCCGCAAACGTTCAGGATGCTGGGCGGCGCGTTGGAAACCACGTCCGCCGTCCAGCGTGTCGCCGGTCTGGGGCCTGCCGCATTCGATGAGGCGGCGACAACCTACCTGCGCGCCCTGCATGCGCTGGCACCGGACGCGGCACGCATCACCGACAAGATGCCGACCAATTTTCGTTATCTCGGCCTGGTGGCCCAGATGCTGCCCGGCGCGCGGATCATCGCCTGCGAGCGGGACCCACGCGATATCGGGCTGTCGATTTTTACCCATCGTTTCTACGGCGTGCACAGTTACGCGCATGATCTCGGCGATCTCGGCTGGTATATCGGCCAACAGCAGAAGCTGATGGCGCATTGGCGCGCCAATCTGCCGAACCCGATCCTGGTGGTGAAACTGACCGACTGGATCGAGGACTTTTCCGGCACACTCGTTCGGGTTCTGAATTTCCTCGACCTGCCGTACGACTCCGCCTGCGAAACATTCTATGAGCATCAGCGCGTCGTACGCACCGTCAGCCGCATGCAGGTCCGCCAGCCGGTGAACGCTCGGGGATTGGGCAGGTGGCGGCAATACGCCGCGCATTTGGAACCGCTGATCGCGGAATTGCACGCTGCCGGATTGATGGATGGCGCGGAGGGCGGAACGTGAGAGGCCCCAAAATGCCGCCGTGCAAACCGGCTATCGACAGAACAGCACCACGCCACAGATGAACGGTCTGATACCAACCGCCGTTGAGGCCGACTCTTAAGCCGTTGAGGCCGACTCTTAAGCCGTTGAGGCCGACGCTTGAGCCGTTGAGGCCGACTCTTAATTCGTCATGGCCCGGCGACAGTCCGGGCCATCTGATCCAGCACCTCACGGTGGCAGATGGCCCGGACTGTC
>NZ_LMUJ01000051.1:393459-394704 GCF_009765975.1 Acidisphaera sp. S103
CCCCGCCAGCAGACAATCCGCCCCAACAGGCAAAGGGGGGCCGGACACATGACCAATCTCAGACTATCAATCGCGGTCGGCGACTACGACCGCATGCGACCGCTCATGGACGGCTTCGTCCAGATCGACGGCGTCGACCCCGTCTTCATGCGCCTCACCCCCGAGGAAATCTTCTTCCGCGCCATGCGCCAGGCCGAGTTCGACGTCTGCGAACTCTCCCTCAGCAGCTTCTCGGTGCGCACCGCCCGCGCCGACAACCCCTATGTCGGCGTCCCGGTCTTCCCATCCCGAGCCTTTCGCCACACCTCCATCTACATCCGCACCGACCGGGGCATCGACAGCCCCGAGGACATGCGAGGCCGCCGCATCGGCGTCCCCGAATACCAACTGACCGCGAACGTATGGGCCAGGGCGATCCTGGACGACGACCACGGGGTCAAGGCATCCGACATCACCTGGGTGCGAGCCGGCCTGAATCAGCCCGGCCGCGTCGAGAAAGTCGCCCTCAACCTGCCCCCCGACATCCGCATCGAAGACGCCCCCACCGACACCACCCTGTCGGCAATGCTGGAACGCGGTGAGATCGACGGCGTCATCGCCCCCCGTCCACCCGCCGGCTTCGGCACCGACCCCAACATCGGCTGGCTGTTCCCCGACCCGATCGCCGCCGGCAGCGACTATTTCCGCCGCACCCGAATCTTCCCCATCATGCACCTGCTCGGTCTTCGCCGGACCATCGCCGACCAACACCCCTGGCTGCCCGGCGCGCTCTACAAAGCGTTCGAGACCTCAAAAAACCTTGCCCTGGAACGCCTGGCCGACGATTCCGCCTCCAAGGCCACGCTGCCCTTCGTCGAGGTGCATGTGCTGCGGATGCGCGAACTCATGGGCCAGGATTACTGGCCCTACGGCGTCGCCCCGAACCGCCACACGCTGGAAACCTTCCTGCGCCACCACCACCGCCAGGGCCTGTCCGATCGCCTGGTCACCGTGGACGAACTGTTCCACCCGGCCACGCTGGAAACGTTCAAGGTGTGATGCTGGGGGTGGGAGACAAAGATGTGGCCAACCGTCGCCCTGTATCCGTCATGGCCGGGCTTGGTCCCGGCCATCTTCGCACCGGCGGACGAAGCGCGGATGGCCGGGACGCGCCCACGGCTGTCTGGCACGATTTTTGAGTCCTGAACGCAATATTTCGCTGTACAAGCCGCACGGTATTGATTCTACTCAGCTTCCGACGTTTGG
>NZ_LMUJ01000052.1 GCF_009765975.1 Acidisphaera sp. S103
TGAAGCCTGCCCCTGCAGGCCGACTTCGGGGGCCGACCCCCATCTCCGGTAAAGCTCCGCTTCGTCTCAAGCCGAGGCGAAACGTTCACAGCACACGACCTCTTCGTACTTCACCGAGCGCCATAGACGCTCGACAAAGACATTGTCGCGCCACGAACCGCGACCGTCCATACTGATCGCGATCCCGTTCTCCAGCAGCAGGCCGGTGAATGCGGCGCTGGTGAACTGCGAACCCTGATCGGTATTGAAAATGGTCCGCTTGCCGTGCCTGGCCAGTGCCTCCTCAACTGCCTCCAGGCAGAAATCGACCTCCATGGTAATCGAAACCCGCCAAGCCAGAACACGCCGGCTGAACCAGTCCACGACCGCTGCGAGATAGACAAAACCATGGGCCATCGGAATGTAGGTGATGTCCATGCACCAAACCTGGTTCGGTCGATCGACCGCAAGGCGACGCAGCAGATACGGATAAATCTTGTGTCCTGGACATGGCTTTGACGTGTTCGGCCGACGATACAGCGCCTCGATGCACATCCGCCGCATCATTGTCCGCACCATCTCACGGCCGATGCTGACGCCCTCGCCGCGCAACAGATCACGCAACATCCGGCTGCCCGCGAATGGGTAGTCCAGATGCAGCGCGTCGATCCGGCGCATGATCACCAGCTCAGCCTCCGGTACAGGCTGCGCTTCGTAGTAAAGGCTGCTCCGGCTGAGCCGCAGCAGCGCCGCCTGCCGAACCAGCGGCAGGTCATGGGTCCGGTCAATCATCGCTTTGCGCTCAGCAGGCCGGCTTTGGTGAGCGCACCGGACAAAAAATCGTTCTCCAACGTCAGCTCCCCGATCTTGGCGTGGAGCGTCTTCACGTCGATGGCCGGGGCCGCGTCGGACGCCGCGCCGGCGGAGCCAAAAAGGCCCGAGGCGGCCTCAACCAAATGGGCCTTCCAGGCCGTGATCTGGTTCGGGTGCACATCATATTGCTGAGCCAATTCAGCCAGCGTCTTCTCACCCTTGAGGGCGGCCAGCGCCACTTTGGCCTTGAAAGCCGAGGCGTGGGTCCGCCGTGTTCGCTTTGTCATTCTTGCTCCTGATCCGCGGCACCATCGCCGCTTTCAGGCAGAATTTCCACCTATCGGTCTGTCCGAATTTGCCCGACCACCTCTCACTTCTGTCGGCGGAGAATGTTATCCAACGTGATAAGGTCCTCTCGCGAGAAATGTGTGTCGCCCCGTCCGTTCAGGCAAACCGATACCGGCGGCAAAAATTGGCGAACCAAGCAAATTTGCTTTTTCGTCGAGGACAGTTTTGCCCCAACATGGGCGGACGATCCGCTTTTAGCGACATGGGGACATGGTGGGCACTCTGAACTTGCCGGAACTGGAACAGTCGGCCCAAGACAGTGATCCACTGACGTGGCTCAAGGGCAGGCTCGGCCCTCTTTACGCTCTGACGAGGCTCCAGAAGGAAGCACTTCTGGAAGCACACCGCAGTCGATCGCGGCTCCGGCAACTGACCTCACTTTATCGGGTACTCGACCTCGCGGTTCCGTCGGCCCTTCGGATGACCGGCATGATGCGGTGGGGCCAGCGCAATGCCCGCGCCATCCGGGTCACCAAAAACGAGGTGTTTCTGGCCAACCTTCCGGTGACATTCGACGGCTTCACCATTCTGCATCTGGCGGACCTGCACGCCGACATCAGCGAGGCTGTGATAGCGGCTCTTCCTGAGGTGATCGGGCACCTCGAGTATGACGTCTGCGTTTTCACCGGCGACTTCCGGGGAAAGGTCTACGGCCCCCATGCCCGGTCCGAAGAACTCGTTGTCGCGTTGATGTCGGCCATTCGGCAGCCGACTTTCGGCGTTCTGGGGAATCACGATACCGCGCTGCTGATACGGGGGCTGGAGCGCGCTGGTATTATTATGCTGATGAACGAGAATGTGCCAATCGTCCGTGGCAACGACAGGATCTGGATCGCTGGCGTCGACGATCCCCATCACTATCGCATGGATGACCTCGCGGCGGCGCTGGACGGCATTCCCGACGACGACTTGGTGGTTCTCCTGTCGCACAGCACCGATGGATACGAATGTGCGGCTGACGGTGAAATCGAACTTATGCTGTGCGGCCATACGCACGGTGGCCAGATCTGCCTGCCTGGCGGCCTGCCTGTCATGACTAGTTCGAGACATCCTCGACAGCTTGCAGCCGGTCCGTGGCGTATGGGGAGAATGGCGGGCTACACCTCACGGGGCGTTGGCACCAGCGTCGTCGAGGCGCGCTTCAACTGCGCCCCTGAGGTGGTCCTGCACACGCTTCGCCGGACTTAGGTAGCAGCCCAAAGGCGCGACGAGCCGCTGGCGCTTTTCGTGATGCCGTCGACGTCGCTCTTCGTCCCCGGTGTTTCCCGGTCACATTGGATCGTCGAGTTGATCGGCTGCCGCGCCAGCGAAAGGCGGGTCGCGAGCCATCTTCCTCATTGAATCCTACGCCGCGTGGCAACGAAGCGTCAGGTGCGCTTCGCAACAACCGCTGACTGCCTGGGGATCGAGAGGCTAGACTAGCGCACCACTGCACCTTTTGCTTCCCGTGCATCACGGAGACACAGTAGATGACCGTAACTTTTGCCCATTCCCGCGCGACAGAGCTGCCCATAAAGATTCCTGCCATCGGGCTCGATCTTTACGTCCGGCTGCCCCCTATCATGGTAAGCGTATGGCCTCGAGCGCAGCCTGGATTGTTGACCGTTTCGCTCAGGCAGCGCGCCGTTGATCAAGTCTGTGCCGGATACCCACGACGTTCCAGGGTAGCAGTTCGTGCACGCGGTTCACCGGATGGCTGGCGATCCGTTCGAGGACGTAACGCAGATACGCCTCCGGATCGAGCCCGTGCAGTTTCGCGGATTATGCCGCCCGCCGAACTATGCCGAACGGGCTCGTTTTCCCCAGAAACGGCTGTGACCTGGATATGATTGGCTCGGCATAGTTCGTCCTGTGCCCCCGCTTTCAATAGCGGAGAACGGGAAGATGGAATGCGAAGAGTATTTGCGCAGAAGCCGGCTGTTCCGGCGTCTTAGGAGCGGACCGCAGGGTCAGCTTGTCGAGCGCTACGCGGCACGTCTCGTGGAAGACGGCCTCGTTCGCCATGTTGCGCTGCCCCGACTGACTGATTCGAGACCCACAACCCGCATCCACGAGTAAGAATCTCCATCACTGACAAATCAGCCTCGAGCCGGGCAAGCTTTTTGTGACACAGTAAGACTAGTGCCTGAGTCACATTTTATCGAGCTCACCGGCTCGAAATCACCGAAATCGAAATGGAAGTTCACCAAGCGCGAGGAAGACTGGTTCTGCTTCGCCGGTCTGAGGCGTCCGATGCCGGACGGCGTGGGAGATGCGTTCACACTGCCGACGACGGAACAAGGCCCGGACGCTGCTCCCATCCACAACCGGCAAGTTGTCGCGCTTGAGCGCGCCAATTGGGAGGCGTGGCCTTGCCTGGAGCGGCCGAAGGCGGAGCTACTGCGCCCGCTTCCGACTGGAAGCTTTACGGTTGAGTTCCCCACATGAGCTCCCGAGGTTGATCGGGGCCCACCGGGCCGGCGGCGCACAATTTTCAGCTCGTGCCGGTAGCAGCGATCGAAATTCAGATGGCGTGACCCCTTTGCAGCCACTACACTAATAATGTAATTCATGCTGGGCTCCACGTGTGAAGGTTTTTCAGCCGCCATGAACGAAACTCCGCAGGCCGAGGAACCGCCCGGTGCAGTCGGGGACCAGTTTCATCTGCCGGATCGCGTGCCGTCGGTGATGGGACAACTGGTGCCGGCCGGCGCGCGGCCACTCGGTTATGCGGCACTTGCCGCTGCCTATGGTTTGGACGTGCCAGCCCCGGACCTCATTTTCGCGACCGGTGAGCGCCACACCCTACGAACCGAAGGGCCGTGGTCAATATTGACACCACGTTATAGGCCCGCCGACACCCTGGTGGCCCATCTCGCTTTCGCACTCCGCCACGAAGCGGTGGATCTGGGCCTGCTTGCCGCACTGTTTCGCCGGCCGGCGGCTGGTACCTCGATCGCCGACTGGGTTCGCCGGCAGCCAACGGGCAAGCACCCTCGGCGCGCCTGGTTCTTGTTCGAATGGCTGACCGGGGAGCGCCTGGATTTGCCGCCGGCCCCCAAGGTGGCCGCCGCGGACGCTATCGACCCGGAGCGCCAGTTCGTGGTCTCCGGCGAAATCCTCCCGCGCTACCGAGTCCGCGATAATCTGCCCGGCACGCCGCAATTCTGCCCCCTGGTTCGTCTGTCCCCGGATTTGACCACCATGCTGGCGAGCGACCTCGCCGAAGAAGCGCGCGCCGTCGTCCGGCGCACCGCGCCTGACTTGATGGCGCGCGCCGCGGCTTTCCTGCTGCTGCAGGACAGCAAGGCGTCCTATGTCATCGAGGGCGAGCGTCCTCCGCAGGATCGTATCCAGCGCTGGGGGCAGGCGGTTGGCGAGGCGGGCCGGACAGCGATCAGCGAAGACGAGTTCCTTCGCCTGCAACGTCTGGTCATCGGCCGCGACACCCGTTTCCTGCGCCTTGGCTGGCGTGTTCAAGGCGGCTTCGTCGGGCATCGTGACCGCGATACGAACGCGCCGTTGCCCGACCATGTCAGCGCCAAGCCGGAGGATCTCCGAGCCCTGATGGGCGGCCTGATGGAATTCGCTGAGCGGAGCGAAGCTGGTGGATTGGACCCGATCGTGTCGGCTTCATGCCTCGCCTTCGGCTTCGTGTTCGTCCACCCCTTCGAGGACGGCAATGGACGCATCCATCGTTGGCTCCTGCACCACGTGCTCGCGCGGCGCGGGTTCAACCCGGCAGGCGTCAACTTCCCGGTCTCGGCTATTTTTCTGGAACGGATCGAGGCCTACCGCGCGACCCTTGAACATTTTTCGCGTCCTCGCCTTGCGCTGACGGAATGGGAGACGACGCCGGATCTCAATGTTCGGGTTTTGAACGAGACACGCGACATGTTCCGTTTCTTCGATGCGACGCACCAGACCGAATTTCTGAGCGCCGCTGTATTGCAAACTGTGCGGGACACTTTGCCGCGCGAGATCGAATACCTTCGGCGCTACGATTTGGCCAAGGACCGCATCCAGAATTTCCTTGAGATGCCAGAGCACAAATTCGATCTGATGATGGGATTCCTACGCCAGAACGGAGGACATTTCTCGAAGCGAGCGCGGGAAAAGGAGTTCGGCGCGCTGACCGATGACGAGGCGTCAGCCATCGAAAACATCTACGCCGATCTCCTTCATGATCACGGCTGACGTCAGGCGGGACGCTGAATCCGGCATGAGTAGACAGGAATGATGCACGGCCTCAAGCTCGGATGCTTTCGTCGGGTTTGACACGCCTTCTTGGAGGCGGCCCGCATCTTTCCAGAATACGCTTCCAACCATTGCGCGCACCGACGGCTTCATGGAGCGTGGCCAAATATTCATCGACATCGACTCTGTCGTCAGGGGGTATCCAATCAGCCTTGATCTCCGCGAGCAGGGCCTTCCGCGATGTCGGCGTGCTGCCAAGTGCGGCGATGCAGCCATAGGCTTCGCAGGCATTGGCGAACAACTCGCGCTTCCGATAATCGATCTCGAGCAGCCACTCGCGACCGCGGATTGTCGGGAGGCCGATCATCGCGCGTTTGCAGTTGTGGAAAACATGTGCAGCCTCATGCACCACGAAATCGTCAAGGCGATTTTCGGATAGAAAATACGTCATTGAGACGTAGCACGTCGTCTCCTCGCTCAGCCCGACCAGTTCCGGCGCTTCCTTTGAAAGTGGCTCGCCGCCGCAACTTAGCAGATAGAGGTTGGCCAGGTCCCATGCTGTCGAGGCAAATGATGTTTTCATAATCACGGATGCAATGTTGTCCGGCGTCAGAAAGACAATCGAACGGCTGAACATCTCCATCAGAACGGCTTGCTCGTCAGCCGGAAAGAGACCCCGCACCATTGGCGCGATTTTCTCTTCCGCGAGCGCGGCCACGTTCAGATCAACCAATTGCTCAGGAATCTTCGCGTGAGTCGTGCGCCTTATGACCTCCGCGATGAGCGCATTCCGTGTGGCCTGCTTGCCGTTGCACCCGCACGCAATGATGCTGTCGCCGGGCCAGGCAAGATGGAGCATGTCGCTCTTGCCGGTGCGCAGGTAGCGCGCAATTTCATCTTGCGGAGAATTCAAAAGGTGCTTCCTGCGTAAAAATAAATCGCGACTCGGGACATAGCCGAACATTGTTGACGGCCCGGCTCTGGCCCATGTGCTGGCCGGTCATCGACGGCAGTTCATTATGCAGTCGTACGATGCCCATCACTGCCCACAATGCGACCAAGACGAATCTAATTCCTTTTCGCTGGCAGGCAAAGTCGAGACGATGCGATTCATCAGCGTCTCCCGGCATATCCGGGACGACAAGGAAACTGTGCGGCTGGACCGGCGGGGGGCAAAGCGCCGACCATGATGTCGGTCCGGAGCCATCGGGGCGTGCGGATGTTCGTAGTGCTGAAGGCGGCGAGGGTCGCCTCATGCTCCGTCAGCCGACCAGAGGGCGCAGGGGAGGGACTAGCCGCGACCATCTTGGATGCCCGAAGAGATGCTGGAGACGCGCCGTGCATGCCTGAATGTTGCCTCCGCGACTGCCCAACGGTCCAGATGCCGCTGGCCGGTCGACGGGGCAATATGTGGCTTCGAATTGAGAAATAAAAATTGTGATCGGCCATTGATCAAAACACCCGCGGATTTTCGTTGATTTTCGAAAATTGCCGATTCCCTCGCGATTCGTTGTGTGTGTAGAATCGGCTTATGCAGCAGGCACGGCATCGAACGCCCTGGCGAAGGAATTTTCTCAGCGCATTGGAGCGATTGGCGCAGGCCGGCGCGCGGCTGCCCTTTGGCGTGCCAGACGCAGTGCTATGTGGTGGCTCCGCGGTGGAACTGTATACCGGCGGCCTGTGGCCGGCAGTGGATCTCGAAGTGTTCGGATCCGACGCACGGCTGCTGACCTCTGAGCTGTTTGCTGTTGGATTTCGCTGGTCTGACCGTCCGCGGCATGCCGGGCGGGGTCTGTGGCATCCTGACCTAGAGATCGGGATAGACATCATCGAAGCCCGTGCGGTACCCAGCGTCGCCGACCACTCAAACACGCTCCTCACGGTTCTAGATCTCGACCCATCAGGACCAACGGATGCGGCCTCGTTGAAGGTTGTTGGCATTGAGGATCTGATCGCTCAGCAGGTCAGATGCTGGCTTCGGGACGGGGCACCCTCGGGAGCGCTGGCTGCACAGGTTCAGGCGCTGGTGGGGCTCGGCCAGGCCGGTGTCGGAGGGCCGTTTGGCGCGAGTTATCTGCAGCGCCGGCTCGCTCGAGAGACCAACGGAGAAGTCGTCGTCGAGATGCCGCGGTCGGAAGAGGGCAGGGGGCCGATGCAGGGACGACGAACGATGGGCCTGAGCGAGATGCAAACGCGGATCGGTCTCTGGCATGACCACTGCGGGCTTTCGTCTGACCCGGTGTACTCGCAGGACCTGACCACGCCGGCGGACGGGTTGGCCCGGTCAGTTTGTGACCATAACGACCTAGCGAGGCGAGAAGGGCGATTTGAACTGCCGTCTGCGGTGATCGTGCCCTTCGATAGCGGCCTCTTTCTCATCCCCAGGTAGCCGCGAACGACAACCGCATCACGGGACAGGGCGTCGATGACATCTCTCTGCATCAAGTTGGAGGCCCGGTCGGCGCCACATCGTTGTCATCGCGCCTATGAGATTGCCGTGAGCGCGGATCCGTTCGGCGCCTGGCTGGTGGAAATGAGCTTCGGCCGGATCGGCACGTTCGGCCGCACCAAGGCACGATCGTTTGCGACGGCGGATGACGCGGTGGTCGAGGTGAAGTCCTGCCGGTTCTGTCAGCATTCGCGCCACGGTCCCTTTTCGATCGTGCCTGGTGTGGTTAAAGGGCCGCGGAGAGGGAGGCCGGATAGATGGACTGCGTCGGGTGCGGGTCGGCGGCCGTTTCGGAACGGAGCGAGCGCACCGCTCATGGTTACCGCCGGTTCCGCTGTCGCGCTTGCGGCAAGCAGTTCAACGAGCGAAGTGCTGGCTCTCTGAACCGGTCGCAGTACCCCAGCGACGTCATCGCCCTCGTGGTGCTCTGGCGCTTGCGCTATAAGCTTGCCCTGCGTGATTTGCCTAAGATGTTCCTGATCCGCGGCATCGTGTTCAGCCACGAGGCGGTTCGCGACTGGGAAGCCAAGCTCATGCCGGCGTTGGCTGAAAATCTACGGCGCCGCCGACGCGGCAAGGCGGGCCAGAGTTGGTATGTCGACGAGAGTGTGCCGCGAACGCACGACCAGCAATGGGAGTGCGGAGCTGGATAGAAGAGGGTCTTCCTCAATTGGTGTGGAGGCTTCGAGCTTGATGGACCGAGATGGCAGCCTGGGGCTGGACCGCTGTTAAGACCGGTGAGTTGATACCCCATGAAAGCAAAAACTGACTGGCTTCCGGGCCTTGGCATACGGGTTGTCGAGACCGAACGGCAGAGCTCCGGCTGGATTGTTTCCGGCACCACCACAGCCACATCGGGTTGCTGCCCAAGATGCGCCAGTGCGTCGACATCGTATCACGGCTCGAAGATCCGGGTGTTGCAGGATCTTCCGGTTCAAGGCTCGCCAGTCTCGCTCAGGCTCCGGCAGGTACGGTGGCGATGCCGCAATCCACGCTGCAGCCAGAAAACCTTCGTCAACCCTTTGTCGCAGAGCGCGCCTCGGTTCGCGCGGCGGACACGCCGCGTCACCGATTTGGCGCTTCTGCTG
>NZ_LMUJ01000053.1 GCF_009765975.1 Acidisphaera sp. S103
CCCCCTCGATCATCCAACGCAGGATACCGGGGCCTTCCTCCTGAAGCTTTTCTTCAAGTTTGAAGTCTACCACGGTCGGCTTGAACAGGAACGGGACCATGTTGATTCGGCGTTTTGCTGCATCATCAACATTCTTTAACACGGGCTTATGGTTGCCGATGAAGTTCAGTTTGAACTGCGGCATATATTCGAAGAAGTCCTGCCGCATGAACCGGGCGCGTATCTTGTCGCCGCCGGTCAGCAGCTTGATGCGGGACTCCGCCCAGGCGCGGCCCTCTTCGGTCTCGCTCACCATTACCATCCGGGCGCCGCGCAGCATGGCGAGGTCGGTAGGATGGTTGTTCCCGTCAGACGCGACGAAGGTGTCCATTGCCGCGGCGATGGCATAGTCGCCCATGATCCACGACACCGTGTTGATAAACACGCCCTTGCCGTTGCCGCCCGGCCCGTGGGCGAACAGGAGCGCGTGTTGGCTCACGTCGCCGGTCAGGCAGTAGCCGCACCACTGCTTCAGGAAGCGGATCAAGCCGGTATCGCCTTTGGTGACCTGCTCAAGAAACGCCAGCCATTTCGGGCATTCAGGCATTACGGATGGGGTCACGGCCGTTAGTTTAGTGATGTGATCCTCGCGGGTCGGGTCGCGCAGCTCGCCCGTCCGAAGGTCCAGCGTGCCGCCGGGGGTGCCGAGCAAGTATGTGTCACGGTCCCAGATGGCTGACGTGACCGCCAGCAGAGGATCCGATTGCGCGAACCGCTCTACCGCTGCGGCAGTGGCGGCCCTGGCGATCGTGCGAAGTTCACCATCTTCGGCGTTGGCCTCTCTGGCGATCTGACGACAGGTTCGGCGCGACCATGAAAAGGCCACCTTGGTTTCATCCTGGCGCCACGACTTGCCGGTCCACTGAAACCATTTTCCGATCGAGTGATCGTATCGCAGGGCGTCCTGATGCTCTTTGGTGAAGGCGAGGGCGATGCCGTCCTCGGTGAGGTCGAAGCCCTCCAGGCTGGTTGTGGGGGCCGGCGCCGGCTTGGGCTTGGGGTTGGCTGCAGCGTCGAAGTCGGGAACGCCGGCGGCGATCTCTTCCAACTGCGCCGCCGTGCCGCCAGCAGCGATCCAGTCGGCGACATCGCCCTTGATCGGCAGGTTGGGCAGCATGACGACGCGGACACGCCTGGCGACGCCGGACAGGTTCCGCGCGATATCGGCGGCGTGATCCTGCCCCGGCAGCACAGGCCGGCCGTCTAGGTGCCAGCGCGGCTCGCCAGTCACCTTATCGACCGCCTGGGGATCGTTATCTGGCAACACCACGACATCGGCGCCGGCGAACGTCGAATTGTAGCGCGCCCTCCATTTCCCAGCGCCGCCAGGTGAACACGTTCCGGTCAAGCCGATGGATTCCAGGGCCTGTACCCCTTTCTCCCCCTCGGCGATATAGACCGTTTGTTTCGAACCGATCGCCCGGACGACTTCAGGAAGCCGGTACGGGATCAGTTGCAGCCCGGCGGTTTTCCAGATCCAGTCGCCCTTGCCGTCCGGCCGCCTTTGTCGGAAATCCTTGGGTTTGAAGCGAACGACCTGAAACAGGACCTCCCCGGACGCGGTGAGGTAGTCGTACCACGCTATTTGCTGGACAGTGGCGGGCTTGGAGATGTGTCCACGTTCCTGGAGCCACGCGATAGCACCGTCCTTATCAAGGTGCTTTTCATCCTGAACGAATTTAAGGACGCCGCCGCCCTGGCCGGTTTCGTTGTTGAACCATGTGCCGGTATCGAGGCTCACCTTGAAACTGCCGCGTGTGCCCCACCTCAGTTCCTGCTTGATCTTGTTGATGTCGTCCGGGTCGCCCAGCAGTTCCCGGGCGACAGGCCCCATCGCGGAGACGAATTCGGATGTCCCGGTGGATGCGCTCACGCCCGGCCGCCCTCCGGATGGGTGATCTCGACCTGGCGCAAGGTCGGCCAGATGCGCCGCAAACCATCAGCGGCCTTTGCCGCCAAGGTGTTGCGGTCGGCCGCGCACCGATCGCAGAACACGAATCCGATCGCCCCAGTTGGGTTTGGGGTGGCTGGGACGGCGATGCCGAACACGGTTCCGGGCCTGATGCGCTTGACTGATCGCGGGCAACAGATGCACAGAGCTGGATGGCGCCGCGGCGCTTTGCGAACGCGATCGGCTGCCTGCCTGATCGCCTGAAGCAGTGCGGCGGCCTCGGGGTCACCGCGCATAGCATCAACCAACAGATCGACGCCGGCGCTGGCATCAATGATGCTCACATCTAGAAGGCCGACCGCCTCGTCGTTGACGGCCTGCATGCCAGTGAGCCAAGCGGTATCCGCGTGACGTGCGGACGGACGTGTGGTATCGGAAGCCATCGTTAATCCCCGCCTTGCCTACGAGCCGCGCATCCCGCCCTGGGTGCGCGGTTTCTGTTTCGGGGTCAGGCGGCGTCTTTGAGGGTCAGGCCGAGGGCCTCGGCGACGGCGCGAGGATCGCAAAAATACCGACCATTGACTATTTCGACCGGCAGATCGCCGTTGACGATTTTGTTCCAAAACTGGCGATAAACCGGCACCAGTTCCGGTTGAACGACAATGCCTTTCATTTCACGTGAGAGGGCTGATAAGGGAGTTTTTGCCGGCATGTTGGTATCTCCTGAGAATAGTCGACTACAGACTTTCCCGGTCAAAGGGATTGACTGGAAACAGCGGGGGCATCTCCGCAAAAGCCGGGACTTTTGACCGTGAGTCCGCCCATAGATCAGACATCATTTCGATTATGTTGATGTTTATGGACCCAATCCTCGTGATGCCCATTACTCGGACGCGCATGTGCAAAGCCGGCGTCAGCGGATCCTCGGGGCGTGCGGCGAAGTTTAGGTAAAAGGTTTGCTTGTCGTCGTGGTGATGCTCAAACACGGCCAAAGGACGCTGGGTAGGATAGAGCAGTACGCCGGCGCCATACCTATGCATGGTAAGACGCGCCTTTCTGCCCTCGGGACGGGCGAAAAGATCGATCAGTCCGTCAAACATGTCACCGAAGGCGGACGTGCCTTCAGGCGGCTGAAGGACCAAGTCGCGAAACGCGAGTACTCTTCCCGGCCCGATCGTAATCGGATCCGCGACTGCCAGCGCGATTGCCAAATTAACAACGTGAGATGGCTGGATATGCACCGCGGATTTGCCGCCGCCCTGCTTGCCAGTCGGCCACAGGTCAAGGCTCTTCATATCCGCGCCCTTGGCCAGTTGCAGAATACGAGCCACGCGGCCGACATGCGGCTCGGGAATACCCGTCACGAGTGCAAATCGCTCAATCGCTTGCGCAGTCGTCGCCATTAATCATCTCCAGCGTCGAGAGACTCCTTACGCGCTTGGCGGCCGGTGTCGCAAGAGAAAATACTCAAATAAGAAAACTTCTTTCAAATTGCCGAGGGTTGCGTTACCCTCCGGAGGCGATGAAGGACATGACATGACGATCGAAACCGAACCGGCACCAGAAAGCCCTCAACCTGAGCAAAAGCCGCCGCGGGTTCAAACTCGCATCGTCGCCGCGCCCAAGCTGGGTCAAGTTTATTGGTGCGATTTTTGGCGGGATGCGCAGCTTCCTGAGATGTGGAAGACGCGGCCCATTATCGTCATCTCCTACAAGAACCTGCTTCATGGCCCCTGCCTGGTGGTCCCGACCACGACCGAGCCGCAAGGAAGTAGCCCCTGGGCGTATGCGCTGCCCCGCGACATCATCGACGGTCAAAGCAACTGGGCCGTTTGCAATCACCTCTACACGGTTGCACCCAGCCGTCTTTCTCAGGTCAAAGGCAAAATCCCGAAACTGTCGGAAGCGGACTTCAACGAGGTTCTAATGCGGGTATTGAAGTGGCTGCCTACCCTTCGACCTTGATCTTTGCGGGATTTCAGATATATATTATCTTATCGCGGCTCTGGCTTTGCCGGATGACCGTTGCCCGAAAGGGAGCCAACTGCCAGGGGAGCCTCACGGCTCCCTTTGGTTTGTCTAGGGTTCCACTCTGTCCCCGCGACCACTCCCCTTGCCGAGCAGCCTTGCTTCGATCGCGGCACGACGCTGAGCCAGGGCTGCCTGGGCTGCTGCGACCTCTGCCGGCGATGGCCGAGGTAGATGAATCTCTATTTGACGGGTTTGACGGCCAGATTGTCCGCCGGAGGCTTTTGACCGATAAACCGGCAAATTTGCCGCTTTATCTCCCGCCGGCACCAACAGGTAGGCGTTAGAGGTTTGTGCCGTGCGCCAGCCCTCCCGCACGATCCGCCGCTGCCACACCAGCAGCCCCAGCCCCCGCAAGGCGTCTAGTGCCCGCCTGACGGTCCTAGCGCAGCACCCGACGTCGGCGGCGATCGTGTCGTGGCCTGGATCGCACTGACCGTCCACGGACAGCCGCTTGACCAGCGCGTTGCCGATCAGTTCAGCGTGGGGGGTCAGACGACGGGCGCGACGGTGCGCGGTTAGCAGAAACCGGAACCGGGCGCGTTGTTCGCGATCGAGCGGCCGGCGGGGGCCGGGGCCGAATAGGGAACCAGAATGGTACGGATTGGCGTTGGGCATGGGTGTGCGGCTCCGGTTGTGCCGGAGGTCAGCCGAAGATGGCGCCAGGTCGCAGTTTCCCGTCGCAAGATGGGGCTTGCGTTTTTGCCGGCCTTCGCTGAAACTGGGGTTCTCACACCTTCCAGTTTCTGGCTTTGGCTAGCACTCCTGAGGCCCGCTTCGGCGGGCCTTCGTGCGTTATGGGGTCTGGGTTAGGCGGCTTCCTTCGCGATCGAATTGTTTACGGTGCCACGGGTGAGCGATTCGTGGCTAGTTGGTTAGGCCAGCTGGAGCCGATGCGTCCGGTAGCCGTGGGGTCGGTCATAGGTCGCCCTTTTTTCGAGCAACGGCGTCGTACAGGCTGAGTATCAAATCGGCGATTCGGCGCAGGTCGATTTCCCCCCAAGAGGCAAGCGCAACATCGATTCGCCCCTGCGGCGACATCTCTTCCTTCAAAAGGATGAATCGCTCGCACAAGTCTGGGTCTGGAAAATCCCGCGCCTGAAGCCTGATAAGGGCGCCCGTGTAGGCGTCTCTCAATCTCACGGCCAACGGATCGGACCCATGAGCGAGGGTGCGAACGGCGTCGTATAATTTCTCCCACGCGTAGCTATAGGACGTTGCCATAATTACACCACAGCACCACTACTCATTTACGTAATTGCATCTTTCGACCGTTGAGGGACAGCACGTATTCGGCCCCCTCCAGCAATAGGTCGTTGACGCGGATACGCTTGGCCGCCGCCACGTTCTTCAGCGCCTCCAGCCCTTCTGGGCTGATGCGGAGCGTCGTGTTGATCCTGTCGTCCTTCGGCTTAGCGGGCGGATCCGGCACGGCGTCCTGCTCCTTCGCAAGCGCGGCGGTAAACGTCGGCTTCTTCACTTACCCATCTCCTTCTCGACATAGCGCCACAGGGCGCGGAGTTCTTTGGTGGCCTTGCTGGTCGGCTCGGTCTCGGATACCGCTTGTCCGCCGACCAGGGCGTGTGCCAATGGCGCACGCTGAACGATCGACACCGGGGCGACGGGGACACCGAATGCCTTGAGGGCCTTCCTGGCATCACTGGTCGATGATGCCTCCCCTACCCCACCCCGCGGCGCCAGACAGGCATTCAGGACGATGCTGGCCCGGTGCCTGCCACCCTTCACGATGTCCAACGTCCCCAGGATGGCCCGGAGATCCAGGATTGCCGGCCGCGTCGGGACCAGGACGTAATCAGACAGCGATGCGACCTGGACGGCGTCTGCCTCGACCGAGGGGCGCGTATCTATGATGACAAGATCAATGCCAGCGGTGCGGGCCTTATCGAGCAAGCTCTCAAGTTGTCCCGGCTGCGCCACGTCCAGTTGCGGCGCATCGGCTTCCCTGGCCTGCCACCACGCCGCGGCTGACCCTTGGGGGTCCAGGTCGATCAGTAGCACACGAAGGCCAGCCTCCTGCGCCATGACAGAGAGGTGCAGTGCCAGGGTCGTTTTGCCGACGCCGCCCTTGCGTGAGAGTAGGCCGAGAATCTTCATATTGAATAGTTACGCCATAGCGGAACTACGCCGCAACATTTTTATGGAATGACGTAATTAAAGGATTGCGTATGCCGTAGTGACGTAATAGCGTAATTGAACCGGACCCGAAGAGCCGGCAGCGCAGACAGGTGAGTCACCACCCGCCCGCGCCCAACCACAAACACGAGGATGGAATCATGCCTACGGCTACCAACACCCCTACCACACCCACCCGCCGATCCGCGATCGGCTTCAGCCTGGCGGCGATGGCCGCCGGCCTGACTGTGCCGGCGCTGGCCAGCGCGGCGAAGCCGGACGCCGACGCGAAACTGATCGCCTTGTATGACCAGTTCGTATCACTCCAAACCGAGTGGTTCCTGCTTCAGGATCACGATGAGCACGCGCCGGATTTTGGCCCGAACCATGCGCGCTATGAGCAAGTCTGTGACGAGCAAAATCGCGCGGCCGATTTGATTGATAAGTGTGGATCTCCGACCACTCTGGCCGGTTGTGCTGCGATGGCGCGCGCGGCATTGACCTGGGCAACCATCAACGTCGAAGGAAACATCGAGTGCGATAACCTCTTTGAGGAACTGATGGTCCGGGTCGCCGAAGGTGTGGCGGCCGGCTTCGTGTGGCCTCCGCGTCCAGGCAGTTGCTCAACGGCCCATTGGGCACCGCCTACGTCGGCCAGGGAGGTTGCCGAACACAGGGCGGCGCGGGACGCGAAGATGGCTGAGTTAGACGCGAAGGTCCAAGCCGTGGAGGACGATAAGGCGGCCGAGGCCCGCCGATCGGTTATGCCGGCCCTCATGACGGACGACAAGTTGCGAGAGAGGCTCGAAGGCGCACGGGGCATCGGAGCCGTAAGCGACCAAATAATCCGCGGATACACTGACGAACTGGCACGGCGGGGGCTGGCGGCATGACCAGCAATATCATCCCGTTTCCTCCAGGCGGACGGTCCAGACGGTCGGATAATGAGCCGGGCGAGCTTCTCCGGCTCATCAACGAAACGGCCGCCCTTATCCGGCTGAACGGCGGTAGGCTGTTCTCAGGACCCCGGCCCTCGACGCTCCAGACGCCGAAGTTGTTCCTGGTGCCGCTCTTCCCGCCAACACGCCGACGAAAACCGAAGCCGGCGGGGTCGCCGCGGGTATTGGAGGACGCATGACCCGCCCGTTCCTGGCCGCTGGCGAGGCGCCACCAGCCAAGCCGCCTACGTTCCCCTACAAGCCGCCCGCGAACAGTCCGCCGCGGCGGAAACCGAGGCCAGCAGGGAGTGCGGCGGCATGAGCGACACGGATGGCAAGGTCGTCACGCTGCCTGTTCGCAGGAGATACCTGCGCAACATGACCAAGGATCAGAAGGAGTGGTATTGGGCCGGCCGGATTGACGCTCTGATCGATGAGATGGGCCATACGCCGGTATGGGGGGCTTCGGCAGGCAAGCGACCCGGCACTACCGAGACGGCGGAAGTCGTCACTCTGCGGAAGCGAAAGCCTAAGCCGGCGGGGTGATTTAGGATAACCGTTATCAGATAGAGGCCGTCCTTCCGGGCGGCCTTTTCCGTTCACTTGCGACGTAGCCAGTGAGACTATCCATTTGGACACTATGCCGCCGGCATAGTGTAGGTTTTGCGGTGAGACGCCGCGAAACTGGTTCAACTTGGACCAGTTTCGCCAATGCGCAAGTTGCGCATTGGGGGGCCTTTCTGGGAAATTCTCCAGATGTTCCACCGTGGAACATCTCGCCAAGTAAAGGTTGGACAAGTTGTCCAACCTTCGGGGTCGATCTGGCGCAAAAGGGGGGTTCTCCGCTCTCACCGGAGAACATCGATCGCGCGCGGCGCGCTGAACATTGATTTCATTGGGTCCAAAATTGGACTGGTAGAAGGTGCGGCACCGTGCCGCACCTTTCGTCCGTGATTTCAACCATCTGGCGCAACGCCGTTTTGTTACGGTAGGGCACGGTGCGCACCCTGACCTGCCTGTTGCCTCTCGCGGGCGGCGCGAGGTGTAGGAAGGATTTTGCGCTCCCCGAATGCGGGGTGCTCAAAGTTGCCTATCGCGCGCGGGCTTGGCGCCGAAAGGAAGCGTATGAGGCGTTGCACCCGGAGACGAAGCAAGGGAACCCCGGCGTAAGTCGCCAAGTTGGCGACATACGTGTCAGAGCCGATACCGAACGCTTCACCGCCGATACCGCCAAGAAGACCGGGCAAAGCGAAACCGCAGTCCAGCGCGATGCACCGCGCGCACCCCGTTGATTTTGAACGGCACGAAATGGTGCAGGGTCCGCACGGTAAGCGGACCCTGCGTAGTTTTGCGCATGGGAAAGCGCGCCACGGTGGCGCGGTATCGGGCGGCGAAGGGGGTAGCTATTACCGACACCCTGTAGGCAAAGGGTGGACAAGTTGTCCAACCTGGCGGCGGAAGGGGGTCAACGCTGCTGATACCCTGGGGCGCAAGGGCCTTCATACTGTGAAGCCCCCTTGGATGATCCGAACCGTCACACGCGGCGGAGTGCAAACGGAGCCGTCGTCGGAAGTGCGCGCTTAAACGTTGCGTCGCAACCGGCGCAGAATCGGCCGAACCCGCGTTGCTTCGCGACGCATATTGCGTGTGAACCGCTTCCGCTCGCTCGCGCTCCCTGGGTTCACAACCCGGCGGTGCCCTACAGAAATCGGATCACCTCAACCGTTCCCCCGCATCCCAAGCCAGCGCTGCGATCTGCCCGGCGAGTTCCGTCTTGTTCCGCCAGAACTGTTCGGGGTCACACCGCCCTGGGGGATCGAGCCGGCGCACCTGTTCAGCCAGGTCGAGCAAGCGTCCGGACAGGCGTCCGGCGATCCCCGCATCTGGGGGCATCCGGGGCACCAGGCGACTGGAGGGGATGACCGCGCTCAATGCTTCGTCGCCTCCGCAGCGGCCCGGACAACCTCAGCAGCGGCTGTCATCGCCGCGGTGATTCGGGATGCCTCGAAGCAGATCGCCACGTGCATCAATTGCCGCAGATCGAACCAGGTCTTAACCGGCACCGCCGCGTCATGGAACACCTGCGCGGCCAGGTCGTCGGCGGCCCCGAGCGTGGTTAGCAACGCTTCGATGTTTCCCTTGCGGCGCAGGAGTTCGTCGAAATCCATGCTCGCCTCGGGTGTGGCTGGGCTGGGCATCGGCTACGCGGAGAGCATCGATGCGGTGACATGCGCGTTGCCGCCGGTGTTGTTGTGGATCTGAACCTGGACTGACCGATCCTTGAACTGGTGGCCGTATTGAACGGGCGCGGTCTTCGGGAGGCGCCCCTCAATCTGCGCGATGTATTGCGCGGTCTCGCGCGGCAGATGCCGCTTCCAATCGGCACCGTAGCGATCGATATCGCGCTTCAGGTTGCCTGGACCCCAGTTGTAGGCCGCGAGCGCCTTTTCGGTGTCGCCGCCGAACTGCCTTTTGAGGTCGTTAAGATAGCGGGTCGCACCCGCCAGCGAGGATGCCTCGTTGTGGACATCGACGCCATATTGCCGAGCGGTCGCGGGCATGAACTGGAAATAACCTGCGGCCCCCGAGCGGGGGTTCGTGACGTCCCGGCCCCGGCTTTCCTGGTATTCGACGGAGGCCAGGAGCACGGGCGAGATGTCGCCGGAGAAGTTGCCGGGACGGAATGCCGCTGGCGACAGTTCGGCGGGCGCGCCCGGCCGCAGCGGCGCACGATAGGCGGAATGGTGCAGCCACGACCCTGGGTTCAACCAACTGAACGGGGGCGCAGCAGGCGTCTGACCGGATGGTGGATCATTCGGCAACGGGTTGTTCGGGTCAGGCGGACGCCCATTCACCCACGGCCCAGCCACGGCGCCAATGCCATTACCGATGGCAGCGACGGCGTTGAATACGGTCGTGATCCCAGGGAGGTCCGCCTTTAGATTACTGGCAAGCGTTCCCAGGCTGTCAGCGAAGCCGGTCACGGATTTGGCGAATTCGTCACTCCCGATTTTCCCCGCGAAGGCATCCATCCCCACCGCGATCTCATCGATGAAACTCTTAAGACGGTCACTACCCGCGAACGCGTCCACGACGTGGACGAACGAATCAGACAGGTGGCCAAGCGGGGCAGTCAGCTTCGTCAGGCCGACAACGAATGTTTTCTCGATCATATCGCCGGCGCGCTCCAATTGGACCTTGAAATCATCCCATTTCTTCTGCGTGACGGGATCAAGATCGAGACTACGGGAATCGCGTTTGTTGCTCTTGATGTAATCCAACAATTCAGCGAGCGGCCGGTCTTTGATCCGCTGGAAATCTTCCAGGCTCTGACCGGTCATGCCAATCTGCCGGGACGAAAACACGTTCCCCATCTGCGATTGTGGGGTCTGATCAGCGAGGCGCTTTTCCGCGAGTAGAAAATCGGTAGCGGCATCGGCGGGTTTTTTGTTGCGTTCGTTCACATAGTTCAGGCCAACGCCGACCCATGAGCCGGCCTTGGTGACGTCGGATAGGGATTCGGAAACACCGGTCAGGAAGCCGGCGGGATTGTCGAGGACGCGGCCGAAATTCAGTTTGAACGACTGCAACTCGCCCGGTGTGACGCGGATGCCGCTGGATTCTTTCCGTTCACCCGCAACTGATTGCGCCAGGCGGTCGATGCCGAACAGGCCACCAGCGCCGATGAGGCCGCTCACCGCCGTCACGACGCCAGACCACTGCAACAGGGATTTGGTTGCGTCCACCACGTGGCCGGCAAAGGCTTTGCTGTCTTTTGCGAGCGATGACCAACCGCGCGCCTGGGTGGTCGTCTCTCCGGTCTGACGCTTCAGTTGGTCGGCCGCGACCTTCTCAGCATCGGCATTCAGTTTGGCCGATACGAGGCGCGCGCTGGCCGCCTCAACGAGTTTGTCGAAACTGGCCCTGGATCCATCGATTTCAGAATTTACTTTCTTCCACGCAGCGGGAGATGCAGCGAGCGCATCTTCGTAGGCCTTGTATTGCGCCTGGAACTTCGCCCACGCGGCGTCCTGAATTTCAACGTCTATGATTGCCCGCGTGCTCATGGCGCCACCCTTTCAACGCTCACCTTGACCCTGATAACTTGTGTTCTCACAGGCTTCGCACTGGGAAGCCGCCGATGACGACGAACGCCTCCCCGGCGGCTTTTGCCGCAGCCACGGCGCGGGCCTGGAAGGCGGGGAACGGCTCGGCATCGCCACAGGTCAGCGTCTCGCCTACAACCGTCGCGTGGTCCTGGTATCCCTCTCTGAAGCCGCCGAGGATGCGAATGACCTGCACGCCGGCCATCATGCCACCTGCACGATCGCGTTGCCGCTGACGGTGCCCGTCGACATCACAGACAGGCCGGTGGTGAACGGTCGGTTGAATCCGATGCGAACACCGGGCGCCAGGTTGCCGCCGAGGTTGGCCGACTGTGTGAGGCGCGGTGCGGTTGACCCGGTCACGGTGTCGAACGCCCAGATGTGCGCGCCGGGTGTGGCGGCCGTGATCTCGATTGCAACCAGATTACCAACGACGGGGGCTTCGGACGTGCCCAGCAACGCGGTCGGTGTGCTGGACTGGGTGAGGCTGAACGGGGTTTTGCTGAATGCTGGCTGTGACACGGATCATTCCTTCGTTACGATGTGTGCTCTTGCACACGAATCAGGGCACTGACGGCCGCCTCGCGCCTGGCGCGGCCGACACGATCGGCAGCGAGGTCGGTAAGCTGGGCACGCGCCACGAGTGAGCCGATGATTGCCGCTGCGGTCAGCCGCTCGATCTGGTCGGCGTTGGCAGCGATCTCCCCGTCCTCTGCGGCGCGGACGGCCTCCTCGGTGCGCACGATCCGGCGCCTGAGACGGTCATGAAGCAGACTGCGGATACGGGTGAACGGCCCCATAAGGCGCCGGCGTAGCCGCTGGCGGGCCGCCTGGCGAAGGCGACGCCGGTGGTAGCGTGCGGCGGCATTACGCAGGCCCAGCATGTCGATTTGGGCGGAGAAGCCCATTACCGGTCGCCATCCGCTTCGTCGGCTGCTTGGGGCAGACCCGGAACCCGCTCCCAACGACGATGTTGCGGTCCACTTTCATTCGACATCAGCCACAGGCTTTTATCGCTTGCAACTGCGAACCATACCTCCCGCGTCGTCCCGTTGGGCCTCATCGTAGTGGCGACTGAAACCGACACGGGATGACGCTCGGGAATGACTGTGTTGTCGCGAATTATACGATTTAGCCGCAGGATTTCCTGTTGCTGCATGGCGCACATTTCGGCCATGCCTTCGGTGAACTTCGTCCGGCCGGTATTGGCGTCGTTGGCGATCTGATCCTGCTTGGCACTGAAACGGGCCAAGTAGTCGACTTCCTTGGCGTGGAGCGTGGCGACGGCGTTGGACATTGATCAGTCCTTCCCGCTTGCGTTGGCGCGATTGAAATGACCCACGCGCCCCGAGGTCATGAATGGCGCCATCCATGCCATCGGATCGCCGGAGAATTCGGTGATCGTGCGGCCGGCGCCATCGATGGATTTGTGGGCGACGAGTCGACCCGTGACACCGGCTGTGTTGGGGTTCCTGGCAGCGGTTACAGCATCATGGAAAACGTGGTCCTCGATGGCGCCGAGGGCGCTGGCGTCAAGTCCGTCCAGCCGGGTTTCCTTGAACCGCGGGCTATAAGGCATGAACCTCTTCAGCAGCCGGCGGCGATACGCCAGACTCGTTTCGCCAGAAATCGGCGGAGCCACCGGCTCACCGAACATGCCCGCAACACTGTCCGCGCGGGCCTGGGCACTCGCGATTTCTTCGCACTCACGATCCGGTCGTGGCCGGGTGAGGGCATCGATCTGGCGCTGGACGCCGTTAATCTGTGTCAGCAAATTCGCCCGTTCGCGTTCAGCTTGTGTCACTTCGTCAATCCTTTCAGATAATACTCGTTCCGTTTGTGGACAGCGTCACGGGTTGCCTGGGTTGCCCGACCTTGGTCTGCCTTGGCAGCGAACTGACGGTTCAGCGTGTCCAGGATGGGTGGCGATGTGCTGTCCATACGTTCGTCCTGCTCTGATGGGTGGCGGCCGCGAGATCGAGGAAGGCGATCTCCGCCGCCCGCCGGGGTTATTACCGGTGGGGCACTAGCCGTCTGACCCCCAATTCGGCTCGAAGAAAAGGAAGCCGCCGAATTCGAAAGAAAATGTTCGATGGCCTTGCTGGCTACCCACGAACGCGAGCGATCCTGTTCGGCCGCGATCTGGTCGAGGCGCGCAAGCTGCTCGGGGGCAACTGCTATGCAAACCGGAAGCTTCGGAGACTGGCTCATAACTTCGATATGGTCCGATAATACCACGTGCGCAAGCACTAAATCACATAACACCGAATAAAACTAAGTATATGTCTTTCTCTCTTTTTCTCTATACTTATCGTCTACTTTGTCTACGGATCACGACTGAACCCGCCGCATCGCTCGCCTCGGCACCGCCGAAAGCGCAATCGCCTGCAACGCGGCGGTGCGCAACGGATTGTCCGTCGCCGCGTCGCCGCCCCGGAAATTCAGGGCACCCCCGAACGGGCTGGTCTCGGCTTTGTCGTGGGCCGGTTGGCACACTTTCACCAAGCCGCCTGATACCGCCAATGCAACCGGGATAAGCAACGACTCCGCGTCCAAGTAGTCGGCATGGATAGCCTCGGCACGAAAGCCGGCGACCCGCGCCTGGGGGACAAGGGCTGGCTCAACATACAGCGCTATAGCCGCTTCTCGGCTCACACCTAACAGCTTACCCAGATCGAGGAGGCGATCGACCACCAGCGAGAATCCATTGTTGGATAGCGGCCCGACATCGAAATCGAGGATCAGCAGCGGCCCATCGCGCGTGGGCGCTGTGTAGACCACGGCCATTTCGCCTACTTTGCTTATGCACAACGTCGCGAAACAACCGAGGGCGTGCCCGGGCATCGGAAGTGGCAGCGGCGTATCGTCGGTCAGCAGTTGCTGCTGTCGGATCAGCGCGGGGCGCCGATCGAGGTCGAGCCCGACCAGAACGCCCGCCACCACGTTGCAGCAGTCATCGTGCGCCCCTTTGGGTTCGGCGATGCTGTCCTTGCCAGACCGACCGGTTCGCCGTTCCAGGCTCACGAACTGTGCCGCCATCCGCTTGTGGTCCAGCAATTCCACCCGGCCCGAGGTCGCCAGCGGGAGGAAATCCGCGTAAATATCGCTCTTGCCCCGGGCAGACTGCTCGAACGTGATGCCGTGCTCGCGGAACCGAGCGACGGGCCACAGACCGGCGTAATGGTCCCCGACGATGCGGGCGATGCCGTATCGCTTCAGCAGGGCGGAACAGTCGGCGACCGCGATATCGGGATCGAACGGCGGCCGGATCTCCAGCAGCGCGTCTAGGACCCCTCTATCGCCGTCCTGGTGGGCAATCGCCAGGCACATCGAATCGCTCGCGCCGCCGCTCGGGTCTACAAACGCGCGGTATGTGACGCCCTGCTCCATCGGCAATTCGTGGCGGCCCCACATCGTGATTGCGTCGATTGCCTCGCGGGTGATGAAGTCGGCCAGGTCGTCGCGGAATTCGGCGCCGTATTCGGCGCGCGCGGCCTCGGGGTCCTCGTCATATGCTTCTGCAATGATGGCCGGATCGATACGGGGGTTCATCGTTTCGGTCGGGGCCTTCCAGACCAAAACCCGTGCATCGTCCCGGCCATAATGGCGTCGATACGAGTTATAGAGCGCGCCCTTTTTCGCGTAGGGCGAACTGGCCAGCAACATGATGGAACCCGGTATCGAGGCTAGGCCGGGGCGCAGTGCCCGCAGAATCTCCACATCAGGATTGAGCGATTCCTCGCTGCGCCAGAATGCAATCTCGTCCGCCAGGACTGCGCAATACGTGTAGCCACGCGTTGACCGGAACGAGGCCGCGGCGATCTCGATCTGCACACGGTTGGACAGCAGGATCGTATCATTACTTTCCCCGACGATCATCGGGGCAAGGCTGGGTATCTCCCGCAACAGCCCCAGCACGTAGTTGAAAATTGACCGCCCCTGTTTCGTGGTCGAAGCCAACACGCCGACAGTCGCGACCTCGCCGGCACTGAGGTGCTCCTCGTAATCACGCAGCACGGCCAGCGCGACCGCCACGAATGCCAGCACCCGCGACTTTCCGCCGCGGCGACCGACAACTAGGGCGGCCTCGGTGAAGGGTGTAACCGGCGCGACGGTTCGCCCCGTGCATTGCTGGAACGTGGCCATCTGCACGTCCGTCATCGGTGCGGCGAACAGGGCGGCGACGAACGCCCTCCAGGCGTCCCAGGACGGGCCACGGAAGTGCGGGCCGAACATGCTGGGGTCGGTCAGTGCTTCGGCGATGGCCGCGCCGTCATGCACGCTCATCGCGGGTGTCCCTCCGGGCGCGGTTCCAGGCCCATGATCTGGCGAGGGGTCAGCATCGCCGGTTTCGGAGGTGGCGATGCCTTCAGGCCGAGTTGGCGCAGCGTGCGGGTCAACGAATTGGACCAGGCAAGCCGCTGGCGACCGTTCCGTTCGCTCAGTTCCGGGTCGGCGATCGATGCCTTGTCCATCAAGTGGACGCGCAGCGTCAGCATTGCCGCTTGGTCAATGAGCATCTGCTGCACGACGGAGGGGTTGCCGCCGACGTGTTTTGCAAGGTCGGCCTTTAGGCGCTGCATCAACTTGGCTTCCGCACGGCGACCATCGATCACTGCAAGAACACCGGGGCGGGAATGGGGACCTATTTTAGGCATGCGGGATCGTATATTGACGACTGCCCTTGAACGTCAAGCACAATGATAGTATTGTCTCTCTTACTCTCTATCTATACTTGGGTTGGACCTGAGTGGCGTTCTAATCCGAGGCGGTCTCCAGCATCCGATAGACGCTGCTCCGGGCAATCCCGAGTTCCTTGGCGATGGCGGCAGGACCCATCCCGCCCGATTTGAGTTCCTTAACCCTGGCCCAGTTGGCGAGGTCCGGCCGCCTGCCCGTCCATTTGGTCGGGTCTTTGGCCCTGGACTTGGCTATCCCTGCCCGGACCAAGATGCCGTGGTCTGGGTCCCACGTCCTGTTGTGCACGGCGGCGTGGCAGGGGATGCAGAGCCAGACGGTTGGGAGGTTCAGGCCGTCCTGCCCGCGGGGCACGATGTGGTGCTCGTGCAGGTCCTCGGTGAAGCCGCAGGCGCCGCAATGGACGGGGTTGAAGGCCATATCACACATCCCCCTGCGCGGCGCCAAGCAGCCGATAGACACTGCGGCGAGCGATCCCCAACTTGTCGGCAATCTCTGTAGCGCCCATCCCGGCGGCCTTCATCTCGGCCACCTTATCGCCTACCGCCGATGCCAGCTTCGCAGGGCGGCCCTTGTAGACGCCTGCCGCCTTCGCCGCGGCGATGCCCTCCAGTTGGCGCTCGCGCCGTAGGTTCGTCTCGAACTCCGCGAACACGCCCAGCATGTCGAGGAACGCCTTACCGGCGGCGGTGCCTGTATCGATGGGCTGTTCCGTACAGTGCAGGGTCGCGCCGTTAGCCTTGATCGCCCGCACTATCGTTTGCAGGTCACCAATGGACCGGGCCAGCCGATCGATCCGTGTCACGACCAGCGTATCGCCCGGCGATATGAAGTCGAGGATGGTTTGGAGCTCGGTGCGGCCATTCATGCTGGTGCCGCTGGCTTTCTCCTGCCGGATGATCCCGCACCCGGCAGCTTGCAGTGCAGCAACCTGAATTGCCGTGTCCTGATCGAGGGTGCTGACGCGGGCATATCCAATCTTGTTCGCCACGGTGGTGCGCTCCGTTGTGCCTAGAGGGTCTGAGACCCTGAATGCATAGTGCGCCGGAATATCCACGTCAACCCAAAAGGCACACGGTAACCCGTCTATTGTGTGTCATGGCGACCGTGCCAGGACCGTATACCCAAACGGCACACAGTAGCGGTCTCGCGCGCGGGCGCGCGCACGACAGGGCAGCGCCGGAAAGTGCCGGCCAGTCTGGCGGCGAGGTTGGAAGCATCCGATTTCAGGGGGTTCGGATTTGATCAGCGCCCTCTTTTCATCACCCAAACGGGGCAGGTGGGGCAGATGGGGGCAGGTTTCCCGTATCACCCTCCTATGTGTGTGCGCGCCCGCGTGGGCCGATATAGGGGAAATGCGCCCCAATGCGCCCCACCTGCCCCACTCATTGTCCAAAGCGCGCGGAAAGTTCAGCCTCAGTCGCAACTTCATCGTTGGCCTTCTGCGACTGAGTCCTATCGGCGGTCTTGATCAATTTGAGGCCGATGCCCTTAAAGCCGCGGTGTCCGTGTTTGCCGGGAGTGTTCTTGACTGCTTCATATCCAAGCCGGCCCAAGGTCTGTGAGAACCATATCGAGGTCGTGGTTTTCTGGCCGTTTGCCAGGCAATGGCTGATCCAGCTTCTGAAGAGGTCGGCAACGGTATCGTGCTCACCCACCCCAACGATGCAGCAATCTTCTATCCACCCACTGACCAAATCCTGTTCGGCAAAATATTCGTTGGTCGCGTTGATGACGACGGGCGGCCGGGTTAACCCGTTTTTCTGCCAATCGATGCCCCCCTCGATCATCCAACGCAGGATACCGGGGCCTTCCTCCTGAAGCTTTTCTTCAAGTTTGAAGTCTACCACGGTCGGCTTGAACAGGAACGGGA
>NZ_LMUJ01000054.1:0-45975 GCF_009765975.1 Acidisphaera sp. S103
CCCACTATGTTGTATAGAAAACCAACTTGCGAGTCTGATGATGCGAGCCAGGAAACCACCCGAACCTGTGGCCAAGCCGCAGATCGAGCGGTGCCGCGAAGCCGCGCGGGAACTCGGGTGCGATGAATATGAAGAGAAGTTCTGGGAAGAGGTGGTGCGGGTAGCGCGGTACAAGCCAATGCGCGATCCGGCAAAGACAGAGAGCGAATGAGAAGGCCGCCACAACGAGTCGAGCGGATTATGTACCTATTTTAGCCGTGTGATTGCGAAGTATATAATCGCCGAAAAAACGGCCAACAGACAAAGATGGACCGCGTCAAGCCAAAATCGGCACTGCTAATCCGACTGATCCGAATGGTGGCTAGCCAAAGGCTCTGGCATTCGTCACATTAGGAACCGGAAACGTCATAAGCGAATCAATGGACCTGTCTTTCGATCTGCTGGGTAACGCCCTCGTGTCGGGACTGCTGCTGGGCGGCTTTTACGCTGCCGTGACGATTGGAGTGTCGATCTCATTCGGCATGCTCGATATCGTCAATATCGCGCATCCCGCATTCGTCATTCTGGGATCCTACACGGCTTATATCGCCAACAGCGTGTTTGGGTTCGATCCGATTTTGGCCAGTATCGTCTTGCTGCCGGCATTCTATTTGCTGGGGGTGGCGATTTATCACGTGTACGACGTCTCATTCGAGCGACGAGGAGACGCATCGATCCGTGGCCTGGCATTCTTTTTTGGCATCCTGTTTATCACCGAGGTGACCTTGGTGCTGGTTTTTGGTGTGGACTATCGGCTGGTCGATGCGCCGTACATTGGGCCGAGTCTTCACATCGGGGTCATCGATCTGCCGCTGCGGCTACTCATCCCATGCCTCGTATCGTTGGCTCTTATCGGCACACTGCAACTGTTTATGTCATACACGTTTGTCGGCCGAGCGGTACAGGCCGTAGCCCAAGATCCCATGGCATTGCGGTTGATGGCCGCGGACCCCAGCCGGATCAAACGAATTGCCTTTGGACTTTCAATCGCCAGTGCTTCGATTGCCGGAGCGATTCTGATCGTCATTCAGCCGGTCGAGCCGTCGATCGCCCGTGACTATATTGGCCGGATTTTTGCGATCTGCGTTATGGGCGGTTTGGAAAGTTTCGGTGGCATGGTGATTGCCGCGATGATCCTGGGAATCATGGAGAGTCTGACCTCGACCTTCTATGGACCGTCCTGGTCACCTGCGGTCGCCTTCGGTTTCCTATTGCTCACACTGGCAATACGACCCGCGGGTCTGTTCGGACGCCGCTAATGCATAATATCCGCTTCACCCTGCTGGCCTTGGTCGCCGCGGTCGTCACGTTTGCTGTCGCTCGGCTGATCGACAATGCCTATGTTTTTTTTGCTGGTTACGTCGTGCTGCAATACGTCGTGCTGGCGACGGCTTGGAATATTCTTGGTGGCTACACGGGCTACGTGAATTTCGGTACCGCGGCGTTCTTCGCCCTGGGGGCATATACGTCCGTCGTATTGCATAAGACAGTCCCGCTGTTACCGCTGCCAGTGATGATGTTGCTGGGCGGTATGATCTCGGGCATTATCGGCCTCGGGATGGGGTATCTGACGCTACGATTGCGTGGCACGTATTTCTCGATCGCAACACTCGCGATGGCGGTTGTTGCACAAACCTTGATAACGAACTGGAACTTTGTCGGAGGATCGCGAGGCGCATACATTATCCGGCCGGCCGAATCACCTCTTTTCGCCGGCGATTACATTCAATATCTATTTGTTATCATGCTGTTGCTGTCGGTAATATCTGTCTCGATCGCTCGGGCCATCCAGCATTCTCGTCTTGGCTATGGCTTTTCGGCTATCCGTGACGATGAACTCGCCGCTGAGGCATCCGGAGTGCCGACTTTGCGGCTAAAGTTGATCGCCACTACTATTTCGGGAGGTTTGATGGGTATGGCTGGCGCGCCGCTGCCCTACTACGTGACGTATCTCGATCCTGCTTCCGGCTTCAGCTTGAGCTATGCCATTAACACCATCGCCATGCCACTGATCGGTGGTACCGCTACCTGGTTCGGACCTGTAATCGGGGCAATTTTGCTTGGTACACTCCAGCAACTCGCGACGGTGACGATATCTTCGGCGTTATCCTTATTGCTGGTTGGCCTGCTGCTGGTGGGCTTTGTGATTGCCGCTCCGAAGGGTATCGTGGGTTGGCTCAGCCGATGAGCAACGTACTTCTGACTGTAGCCGGACTGGGCAAACGGTTCGGTGGGTTTGTCGCTCTTTCCGAGGTGGCGCTACAGATTGTGGAGGGCGAGCGCCTAGGATTGATCGGCCCGAATGGTTCCGGCAAAAGCACCTTAGTGAATTGCTTGTGCGGCACGCTGCATAATGACTCCGGACAGGTGACCTTCGGTGGGCGCAAGCTGAACGGACTGTCCGCGCATCAGCGAACAAGGCTTGGTATAGCGCGCAGTTTCCAATTGCCCCGACCGTTCCCGACATTGACGTTGGCGGAAAACGTCCGCGTTCCAATTCTATATACCGCGAACATCAAACGGGGCAGGGTCGTGGCGGATCCACGACAGCGCTGCGAGGAATTGCTCGATCTGGTGGGTTTGCTGCCCAAGGCCAATG
Source organism: Acidisphaera sp. S103 (assembly GCF_009765975.1). GTDB lineage: Bacteria > Pseudomonadota > Alphaproteobacteria > Acetobacterales > Acetobacteraceae > Rhodopila. Next base: position 2,639 of record NZ_LMUJ01000054.1, read on the forward strand.
ACAAACCCGCTGACTTGACCCAAATCGAGATGCGGAAGTTGGAACTCGCTCGGGCGATGGCATCCGAACCACGCCTGCTCATCGCTGATGAGGCCATGGCTGGTTTGTCGCACCAGGAAGTGAACGATATCCTGGCGTTATTGATGAAGCTGAACGGCCAAGGCGTCACCATCATCATGATCGAGCACATTATGCGGGCGGTGCTGGCGTTTTCTCAGCGCCTTGTAGTGCTGGTTGCCGGGCGCAAGATAGCGGACGGGTCTCCACAGGACGTCATTCGTCAACCCGATGTCGTGGCGGCTTATCTTGGCAGCTAGTCTTTCAATCACCGGTTTAGATGCCGGTTATGGCGCGGTGCGGATATTGCACGATGTTTCACTGTTCGTCGCCGAGGGCGAGACGGTCGCATTGTTGGGTACTAATGGAAACGGCAAATCGACCCTGATGAAAAGCATCATGGGTATCGTGCGACCAACGGCGGGATCTATCGTCGCGACGATAGACGGTGCCGTGCACGAACTTATCGGTATGTCCGCTGAGGCGATCGTCGACCTTGGAATTGGCTTCGTACCGGAGGGACGCCGTTTGTTTCCGCGGCTTACCGTAATGGAAAATTTGCTGATGGGTGCCTTCCGCAAGAAAGCCCGACCAGTCATCCAGCAAAATTTGGCTTTCTGCTTCGAGGTATTCCCTCGTCTGGCCGAACGCCGAAAACAGCTCGCGGGGTCCATGAGTGGCGGTGAGCAACAGATGCTGGCGCTTGGCCGAGCACTGATGTCGGCGCCTCGGCTGCTGCTGATCGATGAGCCTTCAGTGGGATTGGCACCGCTATTGGTGACGCGAACGATCGATAAGATCCAGGAGTTGAAAAATAGCTTCCAACTCGCGGTGCTGATGGCCGAGCAGAATTTCACGCAGGCAATCCGGATTGCTGATCGCGGCTACGTTATCGTCCATGGCCACATCGCATTCGAGGGGGGATCGGCCGACGAACTGAATAATAATGAGTTAATTCGGGAGTTCTACTTAGGGGCATAATTGTGTCCATTATGACTCATTCTGGATTCTAGGGTAGTGAGATAGCTCTGAAGCCATGGCGGCAAGACTCGTCTCATACCAGTTCGCGTTGAGACCGATTTGCCGCTGGTGCCCGCCTAATCATGCCGATATCGAGTCAAGCCTGACATCGACTCCGGTCGGCACACACGCCCTTCGCCGTTCCATCCAAAGGCAGAAATGGCGAGCCATCTCCCACAACGACCACGAGAGGCGGTTTCAGCGTATCACTTTTTCGATGGACTGGCATAATATCGCAGCTTAGCAATGACTACGATATAGGATGGCCGATTCGAGGCCGTCGGTTTCTCACTTCTCGGGCGTCGTCATGGCTGTCGCGATGCTGGTAATCTCACCTCTCATAGACGACGACAGGTGCGATTGATCTGATCTGTTGGCATTGACGGCGCGATTGGTGCGTTGCCCGGATTGTTTGGGTCAAGCGGCGATCGGCGATGGGTCACGACAAGAAGCAGCGGTACCGCCTGTACTACCGTTGCAAGGGCTGAGGCGTTCTCTTCGACGGCCTGGTCGGAGTGATGCTGGCCTTCCTTCGCCGAAGCGGCCTCTGGAATGCAGCTGAACGCAGATGCGCAAGAGCCGAGCCTCAACGGGCGGCCGTCCGAGGTGTAACCAGAACACCTCTGGACAACCCAGACCAACGACCGTTAACCCTTCGTAAGGGGCCGAACGCTATGCATTCGGCCCACCCCGGAGGTGAACGCCGATGCTCGTCGCCGCTATTCTCGCCGTCGTCCTGCTGGCCGTGGCCGCCCTGTACGTCCACGACAAGCGGCAGGTCCACCATACGATCCTGCGCAACTACCCGATCATCGGCTACTTCCGGTATTTCGCCGAAACCCTCGGCGAGTACATGCGGCAATACCAATACCTGCCCGACTGGTCAGAACGCCCGTTCAATCGTTTGGAGCGCGCCTGGGTCTACCGTTCGGCCAAGGGTGTCTCCAACCTCCGCAGCTTCGGCAGCGAGAATGTGCCGGCCTTCGTCTTCCGCAACGCCGCCTTCCCGGTGCTGGATGAGGAAAAGAAGCCCTATCCCGGCAAGCAGATCGGCCTCAGCGACGGACCCGGCGCCTACCGGCAACCGTATTTCGCCAAAACCTTCTTCAACATCAGCGGCATGAGCTACGGCGCGCTGAGCCCGGCCGCGGTGCTGGCCCTGTCGCGCGGTGCCAAGCTCGCCGGCATCTGGATGGCAACCGGTGAGGGCGGGCTGGCCCCCAACCACCTCGCCGGCGGCTGCGACATCATCATGCAGATGGGGACGGCGAAATACGGCGTGCGCAACCCCGACGGCACGCTCTCCGAACCCAAGCTGCGAGAGATCGCCGCCCACGAACAGGTCCGCATGTTCGAGGTCAAGCTGGCCCAGGGTGCCAAGCCCGGCAAAGGCGGCATCCTGCCCGGCGCCAAGGTCACGGCCGAAATCGCCGCCATCCGCGGCATCCCGCAGGGCCAGGACAGCATCAGCCCCAATCGCCACCACGATATCGGCAATGTCCGCGAACTCGGCCAGTTCATCGAGCGTGTGCGCGGCATCACCGGCAAACCCGTCGGCGTCAAATTCGTTGCCGGCGATACCGAATTCCTGGAAGCCTGGTTCGAGGACTGCATCATCCACCCGGAAGGCTGCCCCGACTATGTGCAGATCGACGGCGGTGAGGGCGGGACCGGTGCCGCGCCGTCCGCGCTGATCGACTATGTCGGGCTGCCGATCACCATCGCGCTGCCCATGGTCGCCGCCGCTCGGGAACGCCACGGGCTGGAGGACCGCATCCGCATCATTGCTTCCGCCAAGCTGATCACCCCGGACAAGGTGGCATGGGCGTTGTGCATGGGGGCGGATTTCGTGTCCTCGGCGCGCGGGTTCATGTTCAGCCTGGGCTGCATCCAGGCGATGAAGTGCGGCACCGGCCAGTGCCCGACCGGGGTGACCGCTGCCAATCCAAGACTGATCGCCGGCCTGGACCCGACCGACAAAGCCGCTCGGGTTGCACACTATGCGATGCAGGTGCGGGAGGAGGTGGAAATCATCGCCCATACCTGCGGGCTGACCGATCCCACCGGGTTTCGCACGAAACACGTGACGGAGATCGAACGCGGCGTCGGCGGCTTCCGCGCACCGCAAGGCAGCGACTGACGGTTTATACCAGCCGCCGTTAAGTTTAACCCTTCTGCTGACGTCATGGCCGGAACACGCATAGCGCGCGCGACCATGACGACATCCAACAATCGGTATCAACGGCGTTTGATATTACCGCGTGGCGTTCTGCGGGGCGGGGATATCGTCGCCGGCCGCCTTACCCGGGGCGTTGCCTGCCAGATTCGAAAACGTCCCCTTCAGCTGGTCAAGCTCCTCCTCCGTCAGGTCTTCCAGGTCCAGCAGCTTGTTGCGAGCATCCTGGTTGACACGGATCAGCTCATCCAGCTTCAGGTGCAGCGCCGACATGTCCCGGTTCTGCGTATTTTGGATCAGAAAGACCATCAGGAACGTGACGATCGTCGTGCCGGTGTTGATGACCAACTGCCAGGTATCCGAGTAGTTGAAGACCGGACCCGTGACTGCCCAAACGACAATCGCCACACAAGCAACGATGAAAGTCGACGCTCGGCCGCACTGGCGGGACGCCCACAGTGCGATCTCTGAAAACAAGGCACTGCCATGATGGTCCTTCTTGGACGGACCATCGCCCGAGCGGCCTGTGTCGTTCATGTTCGCTCCAGATAATCGTGTCTGGAACGACAGATGCCGCGCCATCACTGCCGGAACAAGATGGCCACGCTTCACCGATGCGGCATGACGGCGGGACGGGTCAGGCCTGCGCCCCGCGCACCAGACGTCCAGGCAGCCGCCCTGTGGAGACACCGTCACGGCTCACGATCTCGCCCGAGAGCACTGTCGCCACGTAACCGTCCGCCCGCTGCATCAGCCGCCGCCCGCCGGCCGGCAGATCGTACACGACATGCGGCGCGCGTAGCGTTAGCTTGCCATGGTCGATCACGTTCAGGTCAGCTTTCAGGCCCGGCGCGATCACGCCTCGGTCCCGCAGCCCCAGCGCCCATGCGTTGTCTCGCGTCAACCGCCGTACCATCCACTCCACCGGAAACCGCCCGGATGCCCGGTCTCGAGTCCAATGCGTCAGCCCGTACGTCATCGCCGACGCGTCGCACAGGATGGACACGTGCGCCCCGCCGTCACCCAACCCGATCAGCGTATTCGGATGCGCCATCATCGCGCGCACCGTCTCCAACGTCCCATCGGCGTAGTTACTGAGCGGACGATACAGGATCGTGCGCCCGTCATTTTCCAGCAGCCGGTCGTAGGCTAGCCCCGCCGGATCGACGCCTAAACGCCGAGCCTCCGCGCCGATGCTGCGATCGGCTGGGGGTTCGTAGTCGGCGGGGTCGCCGAGGGGGAAGATGCGGTCCCAGCGGTGCAGGCGGTTCGTCATGACCGGACCACCCGGCGTCTCCTCCAGCAGCCTGGCCCGCAACGACGGATCGCGCAGGGCGGCAATACGCGCGGGGAACGGCAGATGCGCCACCTGCTGCCAACTCGGGCATTCGACGAACGGGTTCTGCGAGATCTCGAACCCCAGCATGATGCCGGTCGGCCGTGTCAGCACCATGCCGGTCATCGCCTGCCCGGCCGCATTGGCCTCGGCGATCAGATCGAGCAGGCGGCGCCATTCCGCGGGCTTCGAGTCACGCTCCAGCACCGTCGTCGTCATCGGCCTGCCGGACAATGCGACCAGCCGGCGCAGCATCGCAAACTCCGGTTCAATGGTGTCGCCGAAATCGGAAATCACCTGCAGCCATCCCATGCCGGTTTCGCCGATGGCTCGGGCGATGGTGGACAGTTCCTCCTCGGCGGCGTCCAGGGTTGGCGTCGGCTGACCATCCACGGTCTTATGGTTCAGCGTCCGAGACGTCGAAAACCCCAGCGCTCCCGCCCTGATTCCTTCCGCCGCCAGCCTGGCCATTGTCGCACGATCGGCTTCGGTGGCGGGTTCGCGGGCCGCGCCACGTTCGCCCATGACGAAGACGCGCAGGGCCGCGTGTGGCACCTGGGCGGCGATGTCCATGTCGAAATGGCGGGCGTCGAGGCGATCGAGGTACTCCGGGAAACTCTGCCAGTCCCACGGCAGGCCCTCGGTCAGGACAGGTTCGGGGATGTCCTCCACCCCCTCCATCAGCCGCACCAGCATGTCGCGCTGGTCTGGCTTGCAAGGCGCGAACCCGACGCCGCAATTGCCCATCAGCGCCGTGGTGACGCCGTTGCTGGAACTGGGAGACAGATGGTTCGCCCACATCACCTGCGCGTCGTAATGCGTGTGCGGATCGACGAAACCGGGCGTGACTAGCATGCCGCGCGCGTCGATTTCCTCGGTGCCACGACTAGGGATTTTCCCCACCGCGGCGATACGACCACCGGCGATGCCGACATCGGCCTCGAACGGTTCGCCGCCGGTCCCGTCCACAACAAGGCCGCCGCGAACGACCAGCGTCAGAGCATCCGTCATCGATTGTCTCCTCCCTCACCAACGGAAGGCTAGGGCATTTCCGCCGCGACAGGAAACAACCGGGGAGGCCGCGAGGGTTGGCAGAAGATCAGGACTGTGCAAGCTGGACCGGATACCAAGGACATACGAGCAAAGACGCGAGCCGCGGAAGGGATAGAGAATGTCGGAGACCAAGGAAAAACCAACGCAAGGCCACCACCAAAATCCGAACACCCAAGCGGTGCGTGTCGCGTTCAATCCACTACGGCCAACCGAGAAGCCGCAGGAATACTATGACGAGATCAAACAGAAATTCGCCGAGGCCCGCGACCTCCGCGTCGGCTACCGTCCGGAGGGACGGGCGCAATACACCTCGGAGCTGACCGGTGAGCTCGCCAAGTATGAAAGCGATCCCTGGGTCGAGACCCGTCAGGAACGCGACCCGATCAACGATTACGTCGAATGCCTGTTCATCGGCGGCGGCTTCTCCGCGCTGCTGACCGCCGCTCGGCTGCGGGAAAAGGGCGTGGAGAGCATCCGCATCGTGGAACGCGGCGGCGACGTCGGCGGCACCTGGTATTGGAACCGCTACCCCGGCGTGGCCTGTGACGTCTCCGCCTACGACTACATGCCTCTGCTGGATGAGCTGGGCCACGTGCCGAACAGCTTCTTCGCCAAAGGGCCGGAGATCTACGCGCACTGCCAGAAGATCGCCCAAACGTACAATCTCTACGAACTGGCGGTGTTCCAGACCACCGTCACGGCAACGGAATGGGATGAAAAAGCCAAACTCTGGCGCGTCACCACCGACCGCGGCGACACCATGTCCGCCCGCTTCGTGATCTGCGCCAACGGCACGCTGTCCAAGCCGAAACTATCCAAGATCGAGGGGATGGAGACGTTCAAGGGCTACTCCTTCCACAGCTCCCGCTTCGACTACAATTATACCGGCGCCGATCTGTCGAACCTGAAGGACAAGGTCGTCGGCATCATCGGCACCGGCGCCTCGGCCGTGCAGATCATCCCGCGTGTCGGACGAGCGGCGAAGGAACTGTATGTGTTCCAGCGCACGCCATCGGCCATCGACATCCGTGACGATATCCCGACCGACCCCACGTGGGCGGCGTCGCTGCAGCCGGGGTGGCAGAAGGAACGCATCCGCAAGCACGTGGAAACCACCGCGCCAGGCTACGGCCTGACCGAGGAGCAAAAGCGCGACCTGGCCGCCCTGCCGCGCGACGTCAAAATCCAGCGCCAGGAAAACCAGAACATCGAACATCAGATGCGCATCCACGCGCGTGTCGAAGAAATCGTGAAGGACAAGGCCACCGCCGAGGCGCTGAAGCCCTGGTACATGCATCGCTGCAAGCGGCCCTGCTACGACGACGAATACCTGCCGACGTTCAACCTGCCGAACGTGCATCTGGTCGACACCAACGGCAAAGGCGTCACCGAGATCAACGAACGCGGCGTCGTGTTCGAAGGCAAGGAATACCCGGTCGACGTGCTGATCTACGCCACCGGGTTCGAGGTCCAGGTCACCGGCATCTACAACGACATCCGCGGTGAAAACGGCCTGAGCCTGAACGACAAATACGCCGACGGCATGCGCACCGTGTTCGGCATTCACTCGGCCGGCTATCCGAACCTGTTCATCATGGGCGGCTACCAGGCGTCGTTCCAGTTCAACCTGACCTTCATGTTGCAGACCCAGGGCCAGCACATCGCCGAGTGCATCAAGTTCGTCCGCGACAGCAATCACACGACGATCGATGCCTCGGCGGAAACCGAGGAATGGTGGGTGCAGGAAGTCATCCGCCACCGCGGCAAGACCAACCGCAATGCGGAATGCACCCCCGGCTACTATAATTTTGAGGGTGAATCGAACCGCCGCCAGGACGGCAACTACAACGGCGGCATGAAGCAATACGTCGAGCATCTGGCGAAGGTGCAGAAGGAGTTGCCGCAGCACTTCCGCTTCGGCTGAGGGCTTCCCGACCGTCCGGACGGTTCCGGACGGTCTCATCCCGCGTTCACGCATGCCCGAGGCGCGCACGAAACCGGTGGCCGGCCCACCCGTTTCGCGATAGACCGCGCGCCACACTATCGAGGCCTGCCATGAACCGGATTGCCGACCTTGCGAACGCTGAACTCCAGGCGCTGCACGGCAGTGTGCGGGCCGAATACGACGCCTTCCGGGCGCGCGGCCTGAAACTGGACATGACGCGGGGGAAACCGGCGGCGGATCAGCTCGATTTGGCCAATGAGATGCTGGCGTTTCCCGGAAATCGCGACCATTTCAGCGAGGCCGGCGACGACGCCCGGAACTACGGCGTCCTGCAAGGGTTGCCGGAAGCGCGGGCGCTGTTCGCGCCGATGCTGGGCGCGCCGGCCGACCAGGTCTTCGTCGCCGACAATTCCAGCTTGGCGGTCATGCACGACTGCATCGTCTGGGCGCTGCTGAAGGGCGTGCCGGGATCGACCGAACCGTGGGGCAAGACGACACCCGCCTTCATCTGTCCGGTTCCCGGCTACGACCGCCATTTCGCCCTGTGCGAGGAATACGGCATCCGCATGCTGTCCGTCCCCATGACCGGCCACGGCCCGGACATGGACGCGGTTGAAAGCCTCGCCGCCGACCCGTCGGTGAAGGGCATGTGGTGCGTGCCGAAATACTCCAACCCCAGCGGCGAGGTGTATTCCGACGAAACCGTCCGCCGGCTGGCCGCGATGCGCACCGGTGCGCCGGATTTCCGGCTGCTCTGGGACAATGCCTACGCGGTGCATCATCTGACCGAGAAGCGGCACGAGGTCGCCAACATCCTCGATGCCTGTGCGGCGGCCGGGAACCCGGACCGGGCCTTCATCTTCGGCTCGACGTCGAAGATCACCATCGCGGGGGCGGGTCTGGCGTTCTTTGCGTCGTCACCCGCCAACCTGGCATGGTTCATGGCACGCGTGTTCAAACGGACCATCGGTTCGGACAAGCTGAACCAGCTTCGCCATGTGCGGTTCCTGAAAAACCAGGCCGGGCTGATGCGTCACATGGACGGCCACCGAGCACTTCTGGCGCCGAAATTCGCCGCCGTGGCCCGCGCGCTGGACAGCCGGCTGGCTGGCACCGGCGCGGCGACCTGGGCCAAGCCGGACGGCGGCTACTTCATCGGTTTGGACGCCACGCCCGGCACCGCGAAACAGGTGGTCGCGCTGGCGAAGGACGCCGGCCTGGCGCTGACCGCGGCCGGGTCCACCTGGCCGCACACCCGCGATCCGAACGACAGCAATCTGCGCCTTGCCCCGACGTTTCCCTCGCTTGCCGATGTCACGGTTGCATCGGAAGGGATCGCGCTGTGCATCCTGCTGGCGGCGATCGAGAAGCAGGGCATGCAGCGGGCGGCCGCCTAATCCGGGGTGTCGCCTGAGCCGTCGGTCCACGTCGATCGGGGCATCCGCGCTTCAACGAAAGCGTGGATGCCAGTTCATCCTCGCGTTCGGTCGCGGTATTTTCGGTCCCGCTTGCGGTAAATGATTATTGAGGATTTATCGTTACAAGCCGTTGCATGGCATGGGCGAATCTCGCATAGTCATGCCCCCGTGACTTGCCATACCCATAGGCAGCCCATTGTCGTGCTAAAATCGATTTTCGGAACCGATACAGGCCGGCGGATCCCGCGAATCGCCAGGCAGGCCGGCCCACTTTGAATCGGGCCGACGGGAACGTCCCAAAAACCATAAAAGGGCCAACCCGGTGTCCGTAACCGTTCTACCATCGATCGTCACTGGCGTCGGCCGGTTCATGTCGCGCCGGAAGTCGACTGAACCGCGTCTGCCATGGCTGGCTATGCTGCCCCTCGATATCGGCCTGTTCCTGAAAAGCGCGCGCACCGACGCCAAAATCGCTCGGGCGAAACGGCGGGACGGGACGACCGCGGCATTCGAGACCGCGTATCGCGAATCCGAGGATCCCTGGGCATCGGCGTCGCCACGCTATCGCTATCAGGGGCTGAAATACGACCGGCTGGTCGCTCTCCTGCCGCGTAAGCGATTCGCCAACGCTCTCGACCTAGGTTGTGGCCTTGGATTGCTCTCCCAGAAACTGACCAACCGGGCCGAACGTGTCCTGGGAATCGATATCGCGCCGGCCGCGATCGAGCACGCGCGCCGCCGTGGCGCGGCCTTCGACAACCTTGCGTTCGAACCGGGCGACATCTTGAACCTGCCGTCGTCGCTCGATGGTAAGTTCGATCTCGTGGTGGTCGCGGACGTGCTGTATTATTTGTCGCCGCTGGATGAGGGTATTTTGCACGCCGTCGTGCGCCGCATCGCCGACCTGCTGACGCCCGGCGGAACCTGTCTGTTGGCCAACCACTTCTTCTTCGCCGCCGATCCGGATTCCAAGGTGTCGCGCAAAATCCATCGCGCGTTCAAGGCATGCCCGCGCTTCACCGTCACGTCGGAACATCGCAGAGCGTTCTTCCTGGCCACCTTGTTTTCCGAACGGCCGTCCCTGCTTCCCGCCTGATGCGCGGCTTGCTGCTGATGGCCCTGGCCGCCGTTCTGGCGGCGGGGATGGGATGGACGTTCTTCGCGACCTGGGCCGACATCGCGGCGATGGGCGCAGGCGTGCTGGGCGCGCTGTGGACCTTGCCGGTCCTGATCGGCGTGCATCTGATCCAATTGCTGCTGTCCAGTCTTTCCTGGTGGCTGCTGTTCGCCAGGCCGGCCCCCTCGATCGTCACCTGTTTTCGTCTGCGGCTGATCCGCGAGGGTATCGACAGCCTGCTGCCGGTCGCACAGATCGGCGGCGAGGTGATCGTCGCGCGCATGCTGACGAAACGCGGCATCGAGGCGGCGCAAGCTGGTTCGGGCGTGATCGTCGATGTGTCCCTGGAAGTGCTGTCCCAGGCCGTCTTCCTGCTGAGCGGAATCGGTGTGCTGGCGCTGGTGGCGGATGGCGGCCGATCCACCGAATGGTTCGGAACGCTGGCCCTGGCGGCGGTCGCGGCTGGCGGCTTCCTGCTCGCGCAGCGCTTCGGCCTGCTGCGGCTATTGGAAATGCTGACCGACCGGATCGCCCGACAATTTCCCGGACTGGCGAATGTGTCGCTGACCGGTCTGCACGCCGGGGTGGCAGCGGTCTACCGCCGAGGCCGCGTGCTTTCCGCCGCGACCCTGTTGCACGTCCTGTCCTGGTCGCTCGGTACGATCGAAACCTGGATCATTCTGTACGCGTTGGGTGTGCCCGCCAGCCTGCCGCAGGCGTTGGTAATCGAAAGCCTCGGCATGGCGGCGCGCACGGCGGGATTCGCGATACCCGGCGCCCTGGCCGTGCAGGAGGGCGGGTTCGCGCTGGCGGCATTGTCGGCCGGACTTCCCGAGTCCGCCGGGCTGTCGCTGTCCCTGGTCAAACGGGCCCGCGAAATCCTCGTCGGTCTCGCCGGTATGGTCCTGGCCTGGTTGGGCGGCGGCTTTCGATAGGGTGCGGGCGTCCAGCGGCGTGTTGACCGGTATCAGGCCATCGTCCAAGATTCCATTCGCGCAAGCCGGAACGATCACAGGAAACGTCATGTCACTCGCTATCACCCGGAGGGCGGCGCTCGCCGTATCCGGTGCCGCCGCCGCCGCCCCGCTGCGCCGCGCCCCTGCCGCCGACCGTTCGACCATTCGGATTGGCGTGCTGACCGACCTGAACGGGCCGAACGCCAACGGCACCGGACAGGGGTCGGTCGTCGCGACCAAGCTGGCGGTTGAGGATTTCACTCGCCAGCATCCGGATGTCGACGTGCAGGTACTGGTCGCCGACTACCAGAGCAAGCCCGACATCGCCCAGTCGATCGCGCGCGACTGGTTCGGCCGGCAAGGGGTCGATTTCATTTCCAACGTCAACAATTCCTCCGCCGCGCTGGCGATCGCGACGTTGGTGCGGGAGAAGGACAAGGCCGCGATCTTCACGACGCCCGCCAGTTCCGACCTGACCGGCAAAGCGTGCAGCCCCAATCACGTGCAATGGACCTATGACACCTATTCGCTGGGGTCATGCACCGGCAAGGCAATTGTGGCGGAGGGCGGGGACACCTGGTTCTTAATCGCCGCCGACTACACATTCGGCAAATTTCTGGCCTCCGATACGGCGCGTGCGGTGACCTCGGTGGGTGGGAAGGTCGTTGGGCAGATATCACATCCGTTCCCTGATACGACCGATTTCTCCACCTTCCTGCTGCAGGCGCAGGCCAGCGGCGCCAAGGTCATCGGGCTGGCGAACAGTGGTGAGAACACGGTGAACTGCGTCAAGCAGGCGGCCGAGTTCGGTATCGCCAAGCGGGGCCAGAAGCTGGCGGCGCTGCTGCTGACCATTCCGGATGTGCACGGGATCGGCCTCGCCACGGCGCAGGGCCTGCTGCTGACCGAGGCGTGGTATTGGGACATGAACGACCAGACCAGGGCTTTTGCAAAACGTTACGCGCCGAGGATGGACGGCAAGATGCCGAACATGCTGCAGGCAGGGGATTTCTCGGCGATCACCCACACGCTGAAAGCCATGCAGGCGATGGGCGTGGCGAAGGCCAAGGCCAGCGGCAAGGCGCTGATCGCACAGATGAAGGCGATGCCGGTGGAGGATGAGGCGTACGGGAAAGGCTCGATACGAGCAGACGGGCGGGTGATGAACCCGATGTATCTGTTTCAGGTGAAATCACCGGCCAAAAGCCATTACCCGTGGGACTACTACCGTCTGGTGCGGACTGTTTCGGCGGAGGACGCGTTCCGGCCGTCGCACGACGGCGGTTGCCCGATGGTGGCCGGGTAGGACGCATTTAAAACCAGCGGCCATTGACGTTGACACATCAACCCCGTCATGGCCCGGACTGTCGTGTACAGACCGGAGTCAAGCCTGACAGATGTTCGGAGACCTTCCTGACAGGTGCGATGTCGCCTTTGGTGTCCAAAACGGTCGGCTAGCCGGCGGCGAACCGCCTCTCCTGATCCATCGGTGTGGTTTCCTGGTTCGGCTGCACAGAGCCGTTTCCTCGTCCCGGCCTGCATTCTTCGGGGCCTTGCGCGCGGCCACCCTCAAGCCCGCTGCGCGCCGCTTCGCGGTGGCTGGCGCCAGGCTTGACCGCGGCCGCGCGCAAGGCCCCGAAGAATGCAGGCCGGGCAGAACCATGCCGTCACACCGTAACCAAACCAGCCGAGCGGTCCGAGACCTTCCTGACCGCCGCGGTTTTGCCGGCCTGGTCGCGCAGATCGACTTCGGCGATCAGAAAACGCATGAAATACGCCCGCCACACACCATCGGTGGCGGTCGGACGGAACGCCACGTCCAGCCCGGCGAAGGCCTGCGACAGCTTGACCCGCCAACCGCGGAAGCATGTGGCCCCATCCTGATGCACCCGGCGCACTACGTCCTCGGCATAGTAATCCGGCATCGCCAGAGCCTCGGCGAAGGCCACCTGGCTGACCCGGTAGCGGCTTTGCGGTACCGCCAGTCCCAGAGCCTCGTGCGGGCGTTCGGTGTTGTAGATGCGGCGGAACGCGTCAAACGCCGCCTGGCAGGCGATCAGGTCGGCGAACCGGTTCGCCTGCAGCAGTTCGACCGTCAGCGTGCGATGGAACCGCTCCTCTTTCCCTTGCGTCTGCGGATGGCGCGCCCGGCCATGATACAGCCGGATGCCCACCCGCATCAGCCAAACCTCCATCGCTGTGTAGCCGGTGGCCCCGCTGCCGCCCCAGGGCGAGCCATTGTCGGCCAGCATCGCCACCGGCAAGCCATGGCGGCGGAACAGGTCGGTCAAATGCGCCTTGACCGTCTGCTCGGTCTCATTGGCACAGGCGATCACCCCGATCGAGTAACGGCTGTGATCGTCCAGCACCGTCAACGGATGGCAGCGGCCTCGATCCATCGCGATGTGGCCCTTGAAGTCCATTTGCCACAGCTCGTTCGGCGCCGACCGCTCGAACCGCTGTGGCGGTGTCCGCTGCTCGCTTTCGGCCGGGTCGAGCAGGCCGTGGCGGCGCAACACCTCCGTCACCGTCGAGGCGGCCGGCACCCGTGTGACGCCAAGGTCGCGCAGCCGTTGCCCGAGCTTCCGCCCGCCCCAGCTTGGACGGATACCCCGCAGGTCGACGATATGGCTTTCGATCTCCGGGGCGCAGCGGGTGGGGCTGGTCAGCGGGCGGCTGGAACGATCCCGCAGACCCGCCTCGCCCTCCGCCCGGTAGCGGCGCAGCCAAACGTAGCCGGTCTCCCGGCTGATGGCGAACCGGCGGCACAGTTCGGCGACACTGATGTCACCTTGTTCGACCAGACGCACGAATTCCCGCCGACTGTCCATGACCGTTCCAGATTTCCACGGCATCGCTGGCGCTCCATTGCTCCAGCGATCCTAAAGTGTCAGGAAGCTCTCCGAACACCTGTCAGGAAGGTCTCCAGTCTGTACAACAACAACAACAACAACAACAAGCCGGGCCATGACGGGAATGAAAGGTCGATGTCAACGGCGATTGGTATAAAACCATTACGGTACGGTTCTTTCTGGAACGTTCCTCTGCCGGGTGGAAACATCCGGCATGCCTCTCACCGCCATGGCCGGGACGAGTCAGGCCATGGCGGTGACGCAATTACACACGGGCGTCCAACGCGGCGGTTCCAGTCACGGTAGAACGCTCTAAAACTCCGCTGCCCGTAACGAACGCGCCAACCGATCCAACACGGCGTTCGCCAGACCAGGTTCCGGTCCGGTGAAGAAGCCACGGGCGATATCCAGGTATTCGTTGATCACCACTTTCGCCGGCGGGCCGCCCGTCATCGACAATTCGGCGGCGCCGGCGCGCATCAGCGCCCGCAGCACGGGGTCAATCCGCGCCAACGGCCAGTCGTCAGGCAGGGCGTCGATCAGCATCGGGTCGATGGCATCCTGGCGCCGCACCGCTTCCCGCACCACGCGGCTGAACAGCGGCACCTCGGCGTCCGGGATGCGGCCGTCTTCAAACCCGTCCTGACCCTCCAGCACGCCGAGGCGATGGCGGACGAACTGATCGATCACCGTTTCCGGATTGTCGCCGGCCTGCTCCGCCTGGAACAGTGCCTGCACGGCGGCGACCCGGGACGCGGTGCGCGTCCGGGTTTTCGGTCCCTTGCCCATCAGGCCGCGCCGAGGTGACGGGCGGCGTTGATCTGCAGCAGTGCTGCGGCGGCGGCCTCGGCGCCTTTATTGTGGCCATCCTGGCCGGAGCGGGCCTCGGCCTGCTGGATGGTGTCGCAGGTCAGCAGACCGGTGCCCAGCGCGATACCGAATTGCAGGGCAACCGCCATGATGCCGTCCATCGTCGCTTTGCAGATGAAGTCGTAATGATCGGTCTCGCCCTTGACGATACAGCCCAGGGCGATGAAGCCATCAAAGCGGCGGTTGCCGCGCAGGGCGATGCGGATCGCCTGGGGCAGTTCGTAGGCGCCCGCGACGTCCAATGTCTCGGCCGTGGCGCCGGCCTCTTTCAAAATCCGCTGCGCGCCGGTGCTCAGCCCATCCACCACGTCGCGGTAGTAAGGTGCCCGTATGATCAGCAAATGCGGCGATGGCCCTTCGACATGCGGCGCGCTCGGCAGTTCGGCGTCTTGAGTGCTCATCCTTCGTAACTCACGCCGACGACGTTGGGGATCGGCCGCTGCTCGACGATGTTCAGCCCATAACCGTCCAGGCCGATGACGGTGCGGCGGCTGTTGGTGAGCAGGATCATGTTCTTCACGCCCAGGTCGAGCAGGATCTGCGCGCCGATGCCGTAATCGCGCAGTTCCCGTTGCGGACGCCGTGTCCCGGCGGCAGCGAGGGCCCGTACCCGTTCGGCCAGCGCTGTGGGGCGGTGTTCACGGATCATCACCACAGCGCCACGGCCGGCATTGCTGATCATGTGCATGGCGTTATGCACGGCGATCCAGTGCGGGGAACCGGTCATGTCGTCCAGCAGATCGACCGCATGCATGCGCACCATCACCGGTTCCGGGCCGCTGACGTCGCCTTTGATCAGCACCAGATGCTCCTGATACTCGACCGTGTTGGCATAGACGATCACGCGCCAGTCGCCGCCGGCGGCGTGGGTGTAGGCACCTTCCTCGACCTTGCGCACCAGGCGTTCGGTCAGCCGCCGATGCGCGATCAGGTCGGCGATGGTGCCGAGTTTCAGGTTGTGGTGCTGCGCGAAGGTGACCAAGTCCGGCAGGCGGGCCATGGTGCCGTCGTCGTTCATGATCTCACAGATCACCGCCGACGGGTTCAGCCCGGCCTTGCGGGCGATATCGACCGATGCCTCGGTATGGCCGGCGCGCACCAGGGTGCCGCCTTCGCGCGCCAGCAGCGGAAACACGTGCCCCGGCGTGGTGATGTCGTCGCGCGTGCTATCGGGGTTGATCGCCACGGCCACCGTCTTGGCACGATCGGCGGCGGAGATACCGGTGGTCACACCCTCGCGTGCCTCGATCGACACGGTGAACGCCGTCTGGTGCCGCGTGCCGTTCTGCTGGCTCATCAGCGGCAGGCCGAGTTTTTCGACACGGTGCTGGGTCAGCGCCAGGCAGATCAGGCCGCGGGCGTGACGCGCCATGAAGTTGATGGCGTCCGGCGTCGCGAACTGCGCGGGGACCACCAGATCGCCCTCGTTTTCGCGGTCTTCGTCATCCACCAGGATGAACATCCGGCCGTTGCGGGCTTCCTCGATCAGTTCCTCGGCGGAGGACAGATACTTGGACAACTCAGCGGTGGCGAGTTTTTCGTGCAGGTTTTCCATCAGGCGGTCTCCGCCAGGCGAGCAACGTAGCGCGCGAGGGTGTCGATCTCGATATTCATTGGATCGTTTGGCTTCAGTGTCCCGAACCCCGTGACCGAGGCGGTGTGTGGAATGATGTTCACCCCGAAGGTATCGCCCGTGACCTCATTGACAGTCAACGATACGCCGTCCACGGCGACGCTGCCCTTGACCGCGATGAAGCGGGAAATGTCCTTGGGAACGCGGAAAACCCAGCGTGTAGAAGCATTTTCCGTCGTCGCCGAGACCGCGTGGCCGACGCCGTCGACATGGCCAGAGACCAGGTGGCCGCCGAGTTCATCGCCGAGGCGCAGTGACCGCTCCAGATTGACCCGCGATCCGACTTGCCACGTTCCCAGCTTGGTGTGGGCCAGGGTTTCGGCGGAGGCATCGACGGCGAACCATCCGGCGCCGAATTCGACCGCGGTCAGACAGCACCCGGAACAGGCGATCGAAGCGCCCAGCGCCACCGGCGGTTCGGTCAGGAAGGTTTCAGGCGTTTCGATCACCAGGCGCATGTCGTGGCCTTGGGCAATCGGGTCGATGGATCGGATGTGGCCGAGGGCGGTTATGATGCCGGTGAACATGGTCTCTGCCTGGTGAACTCCGACAACATGTCGTCGCCGATTACGGTTATGCAATCCCGGCGGAAGCGCGGCATGTGCGCGAGG
Source organism: Acidisphaera sp. S103 (assembly GCF_009765975.1). Lineage (GTDB taxonomy): Bacteria > Pseudomonadota > Alphaproteobacteria > Acetobacterales > Acetobacteraceae > Rhodopila. The sequence continues at coordinate 19,683 of NZ_LMUJ01000054.1, forward strand.
GTCTCGGTCCCGAACGCCTGGACGGCGGGCCAACCGTCGCCGCCCATGACCGACGGGGCGTGAAACCAGGCGATGCGGTCCACCAGGTCGGCGCGTAGCAGGGCGGCGGCGATCTGGCCTCCGCCTTCGACCAGCAGGCGGGTCAGGCCGGCTGTTCCCAGGGCGGTCAGCGCGGCTTTCAGGTCCACGCCAGCCGTCGAGCCGGGCACCTTGATCAGCCTGGCACCAAGGTTGGTGAAGGCTTCCTCGCGGGCGAGGTTGGTGCCCTCGCGGAGCAGAAACCAGGTCGGGATGTCGGCGGCGGTGACCAGCAGGCGGGAGGTCAGTGAAGTCCGCAAGTGGCTGTCGGCGATGACCCGGACGTTGGGGGTGGGACGGAAGCCTTGGATGCGGCAGGTCAGGTCCGGATCGTCGGCCAGGACGGTGCCGACGCCGACCATGACGGCGTCGTGCCGGCCACGCATCGCGTGGGCGAGGCGGCGCGCCGGGGTGCCGGTGATCCATTGGCTTTCCCCCGAGTGTGTGGCGATGCGGCCGTCGAGGGTGGAGGCTAGTTTTAGCGTCACCATCGGGCGGCCGAGGGTGACGCGCGTGGTGAACCCGATGAGGGTTTCCAGGGCCTCGGCTTCCAGGATACCGGTTTCGACCTGGATGCCGGCGGTTCGGAGCTGCTGGAGGCCCTTGCCGTTGACGCGGGGGTCGGGGTCGGTCGCCGCGACAACGACGCGGGCGATCCCGGCGGCGATCAGGGCGTTGGTGCAGGGGGGGGAGCGGCCGAAGTGGCAGCATGGTTCCAGCGTGACGTAGGCGGTGGCGCCTTTCGCGTGGTCGCCGGCCATGGCGAGGGCGGTGGGTTCGGCATGGGGGCGGCCGCCGGGGGCGGTGTGGCCTCGTCCGACGACGCGGTTGTCATGGACGATGACGCAGCCGACGGAGGGGTTGGGCCAGGTGGTGCCCAGGCCCCGCCGCGCCAGCGCCAGGGCGGCACGCATGTGGGTGAGATCGTGGGGGGAGGTGGGCAACTGGTCCCCGTTTAAACTGTCACGGCGGAGATGGGGCTATCCGTCATGGCCCGGCGTGTCCGGGCCATCCGCGCTTCACCGCTGGTGCGAAGATGGCCGGGACACGCCCGGCCATGACGGGAAAACCGCAGCCGGTCGTCGCCGTTGGATGGCATGCTCTACTCCTCCGCCACCGGACCCAGGCCGCCGACGAAGTCCTCGAAGTCCTTGGCTTCGCGGAAGTTGCGGTAGACGCTGGCGAAGCGGACATAGGCGACTTTGTCCAGCTCCTTCAGCGTATCCATCACCAGCTCGCCGATCTGCTTGCTGGGGATGTCGCTGTCGCCCGACGCCTCCAACTGCCGCACCACGGAATTGACGATCCGCTCGATCCGCTCCTCCTGGATCGGCCGCTTGCGCATCGAGATCCGGATCGACCGAGCCAGCTTGTCCCGATCGAACGGCACCCGCCGCCCATCCGACTTTACCACCGTCAGTTCGCGCAACTGCACCCGCTCAATCGTGGTGAAGCGCTGGCCGCAATTGCCGCAGAACCGCCGCCGGCGGATCGCGCCGTTATCCTCGGTGGGACGGCTGTCCTTCACCTGGGTGTCGTCGAAACCGCAGAACGGGCAGCGCATGGCGACCTACCGATACAGCGGAAAACGAGCGCAAAGTTCCTTTACCCGCACCCCGACCGCCTGTTCGACCGCGGTGTTGGTGCCGTCATTGGACCGTCCAAGCCCCTCCAGAACCTCATTGATCATAAGACCGATATCCCGGAATTCCTCGACCCCAAATCCGCGCGTGGTTCCGGCCGGAGACCCCAGCCGCACGCCAGAGGTAATCGCCGGCTTTTCCGGATCAAACGGGATGGCGTTCTTGTTGGCGGTCATATGTGCGCGTTCCAGGCTGGCCTCGGCTGCCTTGCCGGTGACATGCTTGGGGCGGAGATCGACCAGCATCAAATGGCTGTCGGTCCCGCCGCTGACGATATCCAGCCCCTGCTGCTTCAGCGTCTCCGCCAGCACACGGGCATTGTCCTGCACCGCCTTCTGATACGCCTTGAATTCCGGCTTCAGCGCCTCCCCGAACGCAGCCGCCTTGCCGGCGATGACATGCATCAGCGGCCCGCCCTGCAGGCCGGGGAACAGGGCCGAGTTGATCTTCTTCCCCAGTTCCAGGTCGTTGGTCAGCACCATGCCGCCGCGCGGCCCGCGCAGTGTCTTATGCGTCGTCGTGGTGACGACATGCGCATGCGGCAACGGGCTGGGAAACAACCCCGCCGCCACCAGCCCGGCGAAGTGCGCCATATCCACCATGAAATACGCACCAACCTCGTCCGCCACCTTGCGGATCCGAGGGAAATCGATGAACCGAGGATACGCCGACCCACCAGCAATAATCAGCTTCGGCTTTTCGGTGCGGGCGAGGCGTTCCAGTTCCTCGTAATCCAGGATGCCGTCTTCCTTGCGGACGCCGTATTGGATCGGACGGAACCATTTTCCCGACAGGTTCGGCGCCGCGCCGTGGGTCAGATGTCCGCCAGCGGCGAGGCTCATGCCCAGGATGGTGTCGCCGGGCTTTATCAGCGCCAGAAACACGGTCTGGTTGGCCTGTGCGCCAGAATGCGGCTGCACATTGGCGAATTCGCAACCGAACAGCTGTTTCGCTCGGTCGATCGCCAAGTTTTCCGCCACATCGACGTAGACGCAACCGCCGTAATAGCGGCGGCCGGGATAACCCTCGGCGTATTTGTTGGTCAGCACCGATCCTTGGGCTTCAAGCACGGCGGCGGAGACGATGTTCTCCGACGCGATCAGTTCGATGCCGTCCTGCTGACGACCCAGTTCCGACCGGATGGCGGCGGCGAGTTCAGGATCGGTCTCCGCCAAAGGGGCGGAGAAGAAGCGTTGGATACTAGGCTGGTTCATCGAACTTCCACGGTTGCCATTTACCGTGATCCTGTAGCATGCGCAGCATGAGCGACAAACCTGAACTGTTGTGTGCGACTCCGGCGGTGGTTCAGATTGCTTCCATGCCTGTGCCGTTGATCGTTCCCTTGCCCGACCTTGCCGCGACGGAAGCCCTAGCCGTCCGGCTGGTTTCGATCGCTCGGGCCGGCGACTGCATCCTGCTGGAGGGGTCGTTGGGCGCGGGGAAAACCGCGTTCGCCCGGGCATTCCTGCGAGCGGCGGCGGACGATCCGGCGATGGAGGTACCCAGTCCGTCGTTCACTTTGGTGCAGATCTATGACACGAAAATTGGATCGGTGTTTCACTACGACCTTTGGCGTCTGGAGGGGTCCGATTCGTTGGCTGAGCTGGACTGGGACGACGCGTTGGATGGTGTTGTGCTGGTGGAATGGCCGGATCGGCTGGGCCCGTTGCGGCCAGAGGACGCGTTGACCGTCATTCTGCGACTCCGAGACGACGAGGCGCGAGAGGCGACGCTGGTGGGGTGGGACGGGCGGATCGGATCCCTAATCCCCTCGGATCAATCGAGTGTGGGGAATGTTCCGGCGAGAGCAGTCCCGTCCTTTCGCCATGGCCGGGACACGCCCGGCCATGGCGAAAGGACGAAGCGCGACGATAAGGCGGCGGCCAGCGACAATGGCGCCTGCACGTGACTCGCGACGAGCAGATCGCGGTTTTTCTGGCTCGCAACGATTATGCGCCCAGCGATGCGGAACCGCTGGCGCAGGATGCAGGATTCCGGCGTTATCTGCGGATCACGGGCGATCGGCCGGCCGTCCTGATGGATGCGCCACCGCCGGAGGATGTTCGTCCATTCCTTCGTATCGCGGCCCATCTGCGCCGGATCGGCTTGTCGGTGCCCGCGATTTTCGCCGCCGATGAAACCCGGGGCCTGATCCTGGAGGAAGACTTTGGCGACGATCTGCTGTCCCTCCTGCTCGACCGGGGTGACGCACCGGACGCGCTGCTGGATGCCGCCGTCGATGCCTTGGTCATCATGCAACGCGCGCCTCCGCCGGATGGCCTGCCAGCGTGGGACGCTTCGGCGATGACCTCGACCGTGCTGGGAACACTGTTCGATTGGTGGTGGCCGGCCCGCTTCGGCATGCCTGCTCCGATCGCCGCCCGAGACGACGTGGCGGCGGCGCTGGCGGCCATGCTGGAACCGGTCGCAAACGGGCCGCGCTGTTTCGTCCATCGTGACTACTTCGCCGGCAATCTTCTGCGCCTGCCAAACCACCGTATCGGGGTCATCGACTTCCAGGGGGCTGCGATTGGGCATCCGGCCTACGATCTGGTGTCCCTGCTGCAGGACGCCCGCCGGGACATTCCGCCGGCTTGCCGCCGACGTGCCCTGGAACGGTACCTGACCGCACGACCTGAACTGGATTCGACAACATTCCTGGCAGCGTTCACCGCTTGCGCGGCACAGCGGCATCTTCGTGTCGCCTGCCAGTGGGTGAGGCTTGCCCTGCGCGACGGGCGGCCGCAATACCTCGCGCACGGGCCGCGGACGTGGTGCCTGCTGGCGGACGCTCTGTCCGAACCGGCGGCCGAACCGCTCGCGATCGCCTTGAACCGTTGGATACCGGTCGCCGAACGTGGCAATCCGGCCGGACTGAGTGAAGCCAGGATCTGACCCATGACCGTTTCCCCACGCTCCGCCATGGTTCTGGCCGCCGGTCTCGGGACCCGCATGCGACCGCTGACCAACACGACCGCCAAGCCCCTGCTCACCCTGAGTGGGCGCACGTTGCTGGACCATGCGTTGGACCATCTGGTGGAGGCTGGCGTCGAAACCGTCGCGGTCAACGCCCACTGGCAGGCCGACGCGGTGGCGGCGCATCTGGAACACCGAGCCTCGCCGCCTCGGACGGTCCTGCTTCGTGAGCAGCACCTGCTGGAGACTGGCGGCGGTGTGCGGGCCGCGCTGGCGGTGCTGGGTTCGGAGCCATTCTTTGTCGTCAATGGCGACGCGTTCTGGCTGAATGGACCGATCTCGGCGCTGCTTCGGTTGGCGTCGGTGTTCGATGACTCGGTTGACGGGGTGTTGCTGGTCCACCGTACGTCGCACGTGCATGCCGAAGTCGGATATGGCGATTTCGCGCTGGACAAATGGGGAACCCCGCGCCGGCGGAAAGAACGAGAGATCGTCCCCTACATCTATGCCGGCGTGCAATTGATCCATCCCCGCCTGCTGGTCGGGATGCCTGACGGCGCGTTCAGCATGAACCGCGCCTGGGACATCGCCCTGGCCGCCGGCCGCCTGCGCGCGGTGGTGCATGATGGCATCTGGTTCCATCTGTCCACCCCGCCTGATCTGGCGGAAGCCGAACAGATCCTGGAGGCTCGCGTCACCGGCGACGCCCGCTGGCCGTGGCGCTGAACCTCTTCACCGTCCCGCCGCACGTTCCTTTCCTGGATGCCCTCGCGCGCGGGTGGCTCGCACGTTGTCGCGAGGATGGGGACGACGATCCGCTGATCGTCAGCAAGGGCCTGATCCTGCTGCCTACGCGTCGATCCGCCCGAGCCCTGGCGGAGGCGTTCCTGCGCGTTCATGACGGCCGCCCGTTGCTGCTGCCCCGGATCACCGCGCTGGGTGCGCTGGATGAAACCCCGCTGACCCTGGCTGGAGCCTTGGACTTGCCGCCGGCGGTGGCGCCGATGCGGCGCCTCGCCACGTTGTCCACGCTGATCCTGGCGATGAAAGGCAAAGGCGGCGCCCCGCAAACCGCCGATCGGGCCTGGCTGCTGGCCCGCGAACTTGCATCGCTGATGGATGAGGCGGAGCGGGCGGAGATCGATCTTGCCGAACGCCTGCCGGATGCGGCCGACCCGGACTATGCAGCGCACTGGGCGCAGACGCTGGAATTCCTGCACATCGTGACCGGGATCTGGCCGAATTGGCTGGCCGACAACGGGGTGATGAACCCGGCGGCGCGACAAGTCGCCCTGCTGGAGGCGCAGGCTCGAGCCTGGGAAGATGATCCGCCCGACTACCACGTGCTGATTGGCGGCACGACGGCCGGCATTCCCGCCGTCGCCCGCTTGCTGCGCGTTGTCGCTCGGATGCCGCTCGGGCAGGTCGTGTTGCCGCAATTAGACCTGGGTATGGATGAAGACGCCTGGAGCGAGCTGGAATCTTCTCACGCCCAGGCCGGGTTGGCGCGACTGTTGACGGATCTGCACGCAACGCGCGGTGACGTGCGGTTGTGGGAAAGCGGGGCAACTGGCGAGGTTCCGGCCACGCGTTTCGGGCTGCTGTCGCGGGCGTTGTTGCCGGCAAGTGCGCTGCACAACTGGATGGATCGCGCACCGGTGGCGTTGGACGGCTTGTCGCGGCTGAAGGCCGCCGACCAGCAACAGGAAGCCCAGGCAATCGCTCTGGTGCTGCGACAAGCACTGGAGACGCCGGGTGCCCGGGTCGCGCTGGTGACGCCGGACCGTGACCTGGCCGGGCGCGTGGCCGCCGGTTTGTTGCGGTTCGACGTCGTCGCCGATGACAGCGCCGGTGAGCCCTTGGCGGATTCGCCCCCCGCGGTGTTCCTGCGCCTGTTGGTGCGCGCTGTGGCCGATGAGCTGGCGCCGGTGCCGCTATTGGCATTGCTGAAGCATCCATTTTCTGGCGCCGGCATGAGTCTAATCGCCTGCCGAGAGGCGACGCGGCGGCTGGAAACATTGCGTTTGCGTGGGCCTCGGCCGGCGCATGGGATCGCCGGTTTGCGCATGGCGGTGGACAAGGAGGCTGGTCCGGATTCCCCGGTCGCCGCGTTCCTGTCGCGGTTGGAGAGGTGCTTGGAACCCGCGCTGCGGATCGACGCGGCGATGGAGATTGCACCGGCCGAAGCCCTGACCGCTGTCATCGAGGCCGCCGAACGCCTGGCCGCCACGGATGATACGGCCGGTCCTGTCCGTCTGTGGGCGGCGGAGGAAGGCGAGGCGCTGGCGACTCGGTTGACGGACGTGCGGAATGCGGTCGACCTGATGCCCGATCTGCGGCGCGGCGTGCTGCCTGGCCTGCTGGATGCGGTCCTGGAAGGGGAGGTCGTGCGCAGCCGGCGGGCGCTGCGTGGCCGTGGCGGCGTCGAGCATCCCCGCATCTTCATCTGGGGCCTGCTGGAGGCCAGATTGCAATCCGTCGACCTGATCGTACTGGGCGGTCTGGCCGAGACGGTCTGGCCGCCGATGGCGGAGCCGGGACCATGGTTGTCCCGGCCGATGCGGACGCGGGTTGGATTGCCGGCGCCGGAGGACGTCGTGGGGCAAGCCGCGCACGACTTCGTCGCGGCCTGCTGTTCGGCGCCCGACGTGGTGCTGTCATGCCCGGTACGGCGCGACAATGCTCCGGCCGTGCCTGCGCGTTGGCTGACGCGACTGGATATGTTCCTGGCGGGAACTTCCGTCGGGTCACGGCCAGGCTTGGCCGGGCCGGTAACGCATGCCGGTGCCGACGGCGAAGTCGTAGGTGGCCGGGCCAAGCCCGGCCATGACACGGCGAGCTCTGGCGCGATGGGCTATGACACACCGGTCGCCCTGCTTGAGCACCCGGCCGTCGCGTGGGCGCGGGCGATAGACCTGCCGGACGGGCCGGCCAGTCCGGTCAAACCCCCTCGCCCGTCCCCGCCGGTCAACAAGCGCCCCCGCAGGCTGAGTGTCACCGCGATCGAGACCTGGTTGCGCGACCCCTATGCGATCCATGCGCGTACGATCCTGAAACTCTCCGCGTTGAAGCCGTTGGACGAAGCGACGGATGCCTCGGACTATGGCTCCCTGGTGCATGACGGGTTGCACCGGTTCCTGCGCCGGCACGGCGCTATTTGGCCTAACGACGCGGCCCGCGAACTTCGCCTCGCGATGGCCCAGGCGTTGGCTGAGGCCGGCTTGCGGCAGGCGTTGCGGGCGTGGTGGTCGCCTCGGCTGGATCGGATCGCCGACTGGGTGGCGCAGACCGAAGCGGATCGCCGAGCGGTGCGGGCGCCGGTGACGATCGCGACGGAGATGGACGGGGGGATCGAACTGATACGCCCCGGCGGTAAATTCCGCCTGACCGGGCGGGCCGACCGGATCGAGCGGTATGAGGATGGGACGCTGTCGATCCTGGACTACAAAACCGGGTCTCCGCCCACGCAAAAAGAGGTCGATGCCGGCTTGGCGCCGCAATTGCTGTTGGAGGCCGCGATAGCGGCGGACCGGGGGTTCGGCTCGGATCTGGCAGGTGTGACGGGGGAATTGGTCTATTGGCACCTGTCGGGTGGTTTGGACCCGGGTAAATCCATCCCGTTGTTCAAGAAGAATGCTGCAGGCATCCATGACGCCGTCCTGGATGCGAAAGATCGGCTTTGCGACCTGATCGACGCGTTCGATCAACCGGACCGGGCATACCTGTCGCGTCCGCATCCCGGGTTGGCACCCCGGTTCTCGGACTACGAGCAGCTTGCGCGGGTCGCCGAATGGTCGGCGGCGGGGGATGGCGATGAGTAAGCGCACTAGCCCGGTCTTGCAGCAGACTCGTGGCGCCCGGATGCGTTTGTATCATCAGACCAGGCAAGAAAGCCTGACGCAGATCGCGGGTGGCGCGTCCAATGGTTGAACGAAACGACCCCGAAACGGCCCGCGAGCGTGCCAATCGCGAGCAACTGACTGCCTCCAACCCTGCGGTATCCGCCTTTGTTGCTGCCTCCGCCGGATCGGGGAAGACGAAGCTTCTTACTGACCGGTTGCTGCGCTTGATGTTGACCGGCGCGGCGCCCGAACGCATCCAGTGCCTGACTTTCACCAAGGCCGCCGCCGCTGAAATGTCGTTGCGTCTGCAACGAATGCTGGGTCGGTGGGTTACGATGCCCCCCGACGGATTGGCCGAGGAATTGTTGCGCCTGCACGTGGAACCCACCGCATCCGCGTGTCAGGCCGCTCGGGCGTTGTTCGCGAAAGTGCTGGACCTGCCGGGTGGGATGCGGATCGGCACGATCCATGCGTTCAGCCAGTCGCTGCTGCGGCGCTTCCCGCTGGAAGCCGCGATCTCCCCACATTTCCAGTTGGTCGACGACCGTGACGCCGACGACGCGTTGACCGAGGCGCGTGAGGATATGCTGACCAGCGCCGGCACCTCGGCGATGCAACAGGCGTTGCGCACGTTGGCCGGGTTGTGTTCGGCCGAGGCGTTCGGCGGTCACGTCAAAACGTTGCAGTCCGACCGGCCGCGATTGCAGGCGGCCTTGCAACTTGGTGAGGAACTGGAACGGGCGCAGCAGCGCGTCCTGGGGGTAACGGCACCCGACGACGCGACGTTGATCGCTGGAGCCGTTGAATGGCTGGGCGAATCCGCCCTGCGGGACGCCGCAAGGATCGTGCTGGCCAGCGGCTCGAAGGGGGTTGCCGATCGGGCGGCGGCGATTTTGGATTGGCTGAGCCAGCAATCGGACCAGCGCGCCGAAAATTGGGCTGATTGGTGCGGGCTGTTCCTTAATGCAGCGGGCGAACCACGTGGCGATACGGCGCTGGTCAACAAGGTGCTGCTGGAGAAGCGGCCGGATCTGCTGGATCGTTACCGGGAAGAAGTCGCCCGCATTCTGGCTATCGAGGACAGCAGGCGCGCGATCCGGCTGGCCGCCGTGTCGGGCGCGCTGGCGTTGCTGGCCGGGCCGGTCGCGCGCGGCTATGCGCAGCGCAAGGACGAGGCCGGATTGCTCGATTACGACGATCTGATCGACCGGACCCGCACGCTGCTATTCGATCCGGGCGCGGCGTGGGTGCTGTACAAACTGGATGGCGGTCTGGATCATCTGCTGCTTGACGAGGTGCAGGACACTGCCCCGCAGCAATGGCGGATCGCCCACGCGTTGACCGAGGAATTCTTCGCCGGAGCGGGTGCTCGCGATCGGATCCGCACAGTGTTCGCGGTGGGGGACCGCAAGCAATCGATCTATTCCTTCCAGGGGGCGGATACTGAGGAATTCGATCGTTCGCACGACGAACTGGCGCGCCGGGTGCGGACCTCCGGCCAGGTTTTCGAGGATGTCGGGCTCGACGTGTCGTTCCGGTCCACCGGACCGGTGCTGGCGTTGGTGGACGCGGTGTTCGCCGACCCTTTGGCGCGCCCCGGCGTTGTCGCGCCGGGCGAAACCCTGGCGCATTATGCCGACCGCGCCGGACATGCCGGGATGGTGGAACTTTGGCCGCTCGCGCCACTGCCAGACCCTGCGCCGCACCGGCCGTGGACCGTGCCGGAGCACAACCAGTCGCAGACCTCGGCGCGCCAGTTGCTGGCCGACACGCTGGCGGACTGGATCCGTGACCAGACCGACGGTTCGGTGATGCTGGAGAGCAAAGGCCGCCCTCTGACGGCCGGCGATGTGCTGGTTCTGGTGCGGCGGCGGGACGAGTTCGCGCGCGCGCTGGTGCGGGCGCTGAAAACCCGGGGTGTTCCCGTGGCTGGCCTGGACCGGATGGTACTGACCGACCAGCCGGCGGTGCAGGATCTGATGGCACTGGCGGATGCGCTGCTGCTGCCGCACGACGATCTGACGTTCGGCTGTTTGCTGACCAGCCCCTTGGGTGGGCTTTCGGACGATGAGCTGTCCGACCTCGCGATCGATCGGCCAGGCTCGCTGTGGGATGCATTGCGTGACCGAGCGGAAGAGCGTTTGTCGTGGCGCCGGGCCGCGGTGGTTTTTGCGCAGCTTTTGGGCCGGGTCGATTACGTCTCACCGTATGCATTGTTCGCCGAGGCCTTGGGGCCGCTCGGTGGGCGGGCGCGACTGTTCGCTCGGCTTGGGCCGGAGGCGGCGGAGCCCGTGGACGAATTATTGAATGCCGCGCTGACGTATGCGGGGCGCCATCCGCCGTCGTTGCAGGGGTTCCTGCACTGGTTGCGCCGGTCCGGCGCCGAGGTGAAACGCGAACCCGAGGCCGCGGGCAACCTGGTGCGGATCATGACGGTACATGGGGCCAAGGGTTTGCAGGCGCCGCTGGTAATCGTGCCGGACACCTCGGCGCTGCCGAAGGACGACGGGTCGATTGTCTGGGCGGAGGATGCCGTGACCGCGCGCGCCGTGCCGCTTTGGGCGCCGCGCAGGGAATTCCGGTGCGCCGCGCTGGACCGGCTGCGTGCCGCTGGCCGGCAGCGGCAGATGGAGGAGCACAACCGACTGCTGTACGTCGCGTTGACCCGCGCGGAGGACCGTCTGCTGATTTGCGGCTGGGAAGCCCGTTCGGTGAAGGACGAAAGCTGGCACAGCCTGGTGCGGCGTGGTTTTGAGGCGGTGGCTACCGAACGGACGCCATTCGGCCCGTGGGATGGTGAGGCACTGCGGTTGCGCTCCGCACAATCGGTTCCGACCGAAACTCCGATTGTGCCGACCGGGCCGGATCATGCCGAGGATCTTCCCGTGTGGATGGGGTCGGCGCCCGCGTGGGTGCCAGCCCAGCCGCCGCCTGAACCTGCCCGGCCGATGCCGTTGGCGCCGAGCCGTCCGGACGGAGTCGAACTCGGGACGGTGCCGGCGGCTGATTCGCCGTTGGCGGATCGGGATGGCGGCGGTAGCCGGTTCCGGCGTGGCCAGTTGATCCATTCGTTGTTGCAGCATCTGCCCGCAGTGCCGGAAGAGGCGCGATGGGACGCGGCGGTGCGGTTCCTCGACAAGCCGGGGCACGGGCTGCTGGCGGGCGAGGCCGAACGGATCGCGGATGAGGTATTGGCGGTGCTGGCGCACCCTGATCTGGCGCCTCTGTTTGGGCCGGATAGCCGGGCGGAGGTGCCGTTGACCGGCGTTGTGGGGAATGCGGTGGTGGGCGGCCTGGTCGATCGGCTGGTGGTGCTGCCGGATCGCGTGCTGGTCGCGGATTTCAAGACCAACCGCCGCCCTCCGGTTCGGGTGGAGGACACACCGGTGTTGTATCTGCGCCAGATGGCGTCGTACCGAGCGGTGCTGCGGGCAATTTTCCCGGATCGGCGGGTGCGATGCGCTTTGATCTGGACGCGGGAGGCGCGCGTGGCGATTCTGCCGGATGAGATGCTCGATTCGCACGATCCCGGCCATGCGAGGGATGCGGCTTGACCGGGTTGGCCACCGGTCCCACTTTTGGTCCAACTGAAATTCGAGGATTCCGACAATGAGCGCGAATACGGTCCCTGTGACGGATAAGAGTTTCGCCACCGACGTGGTGGAAGCAAGCAAGACCGGCCCGGTGCTGGTGGATTTCTGGGCGGAGTGGTGCGGCCCCTGCAAGATGATCGGGCCGGCGCTGGAGGAACTGGCGGGTGAGTTCGCCGGCAAGCTGACGGTGGCGAAGGTGGACATCGACAACAACCCGATGTCGCCGAATCAGTTCGCCGTGCGTGGCATCCCGACGCTGATCATGTTCAAGGACGGCAAGCCGGTGTCGACCCAAGTTGGCGCGCTGCCGAAAAGCAAACTGAAGGATTGGATCGCCGCGAACGTCTGATCGGCGAGCGATGGCTTGGTTTGGCCCCGGCGCCGGGTGACTGGCACCGGGGTTTTTTGTGTCCGATACGTTTTATTCTCGGACCGGCATGATTTTCGCCAGCATGTAGGCGACCCCGCCGGCGAACAGCATCGAGATCAGAGGCTGTTGCTCCACCTTGTGGGTCAGGGATCGTTTTGCGTCCCGCACCTGAACCACGGTTTGATCAATCGCGTCTTGGGCGTCACTCGCGATCTGGCGGGCTTTTTCCTCAAATAACAGCACTGTCAGGGTCAAGGTAGCCAATGCTAGCAGGGGCTTCATGGGGGACTCCTTGTTTCGGGGCTGCTGCGATGCCCAACGGGTTGGCGACCTGCCCGGTCGTTCTCCGCCGTAACGCCTGGGCGGGGGAATGGATGCTGGAAAACCGCGTAAAATCGTGACGACATGAGGTCGCGTAGCGGCCTTGGCGATGTCCAAACATTGACACCCGTTGAATCGCGTATGACGATCAGCGACAGATTGATGAACGACCTCGTCTTGCCGCCGTTTCGCCAGCGATTGAGTGCGACGTGCCAAAGCGGGATCGTCCGACGACTATCGAGCGCTAGCGGGACACCGTGTGATGGAGACGTCCGCCTCACTGGATCAAGACCGCGCTGAAAGCCGCCGCTTCGCGGGCCGAGGCTGCGCCGATCCGTTCGAGAGACGCAGCGCCGGATCGACGATCCGGACCAGACACCGAAGACCACGATTATCACTGTATTTAGGGAGAGTTCACCGTGCCGAATCGCGTCCAGTATCCTGAATCCATAGAACCTTTAGTCCAGTTCATCGAGGAAACCCCGAGGGCGGACATTATCGATCGTACGCTGGAGAAACTACGGGCTGGGGTGCCGATCCAGACCATGATGACAGCCTCCGCGCTGGCGGTGGTGCGGTCGGCCGACCTGCCTCCCGGTCACCATGGCGGGCCGTTGCACCCGCTGGCTGGCATTTACGCGATTACCAAACTGAGCGAGCGGCTTCACGGCGAGGAACGGTTCCTGCCGATCATGCAGCACGTCGCGCTGTCGAACAAACATATCCATGATCCGGTCACCGGCCCATTCCAGTTGCTGGAATTCAAGCCACTGGACCCTCGCGGCGCGGCGGTTAGCCGCACCGAAGACCTGGCCGCCGACGGTTCGGGCGATGTGGTCAATGCCGAGGGTGTCGAGGCCGCCAAAGCGGCGTTCCTTAAGGCGTGCAGCCGCGGTGAAAGCAACAAGGCCGACCATCTGTTCCTGTGGCTGTGGGACCATGTGCCGAAAATGGAAGCGTTCGATCTGCTGATGAGCGTCGCGATTCCGAAGAATTCGCTGGACGATCACTATTTCATTTTCCCGGCCTATACTTGGCGCGCGCTGGAACTGTATGGCGATGAGCACCTGAAAGTGTTGATGCGGCCGGCGGTGCGGTATGTCGCCAGGTTCCCCACGCATCGGGTCGTTCCGGATGTGGATTCGGTAATCGAGAAATACGGCTTGATGGATATCGAACTGCGCGAGAAGACCGGGGATGACGAGACGGCCGAGATCGGCCGGGTTGGTGAGGCGATCGGGCGCGTCGAAAAATATCCGGAGATCCCACGGCTGCTGGCTCAGGCACTGGTCGACGGGATGTCGATCGAAGGTGCGGGTGAGGCGCTGTCGATCGGCGCGGCGGGGCTGTTCCTGCGGTCGCAGACCGGAAATCCGATGGATGTGCATATGCACACCAGCGCCAATCTGCGCCGCTGGCTGCTGAAGCTGGACGGGTTCAGCCGTCGCAACCGGTTGCTGATACTGCTGCTGTGGCACACCGGGCCGGAAGTGATGTCGACTCAGTACCGGATGAACCCGGTGTCGGAGCCTGACCTTGATGCGGTGGCCGCCCTGCCGCATCGCAGCCAGGACGAGTTGCTGGCGGCGATCACCGACAGCATCCACCAGCAGCCGCCGACCGATTGGTCGACGGTCACCAACCTGGGCAAGATGATCGCGGTGCCGGAGGTGAAGGAGACGGTGAACCTGGCGCAGCAATACGTGAACCTGCGGTATGATCCGGAGGTGCTGATTGCTCGTCTGGCGGAGATCGTGTGCCATGACAGCTTTACCGAGATGCACGCGTTCAAGCACCACCAGTCGATCGTCGAGGAGTTCCGCAATACGCGGGATCCGTGGCGGTGGCAGCATCTGGTGTGCGGGGTGCAGGCGGCGGCGATTTCCTACGGCAAGAACATGGAAGTGTTCGAGGATGCGCTGGATGTGATGCATGCGTTTCCGGGGCGCTCAGCTGCGATCGCCGCGGAGTAGTCTGGCTGTTGGGGGACGTGTGCCGCGGTGCGGCACACGCTTCACTGTAATGTGGATTGATGCTTTCCATGGTTTCGGCACAATCGCAGGTGCGATAACCCGATCCTGAAAGGTCGTTCGCATGAAATCCATGCTAACTGCCTGCGTGTTCCTGATTGGCGCAGTGTCGGCTACACCGGTACTGCCCGCCAATATGTGTCTCACTGATTCGGGCCGCCGAACGTGCGGGACCAGTATGCCGATTGGCGGCTATTGCATGTGCGGTAGCGAGGGCGGCACTGTTATGCCCTCTGGCCACCATGAGAGGGCGCACCGTCCGCCGCCACCCGATCGTCCGCCGCCGCCACCTCCCCAATAAGGCCGGTAACCGGTCGATCTCGAGTGTTCATCTGCACACCAACGCCGCTTTGCGCCACGTAGTCGCTTTTCTGCGATCGGGTGCCAGACGGTCAGGCCGACCGGATGCCCAGCCATTTGCGGATTCCCGTGAACATCGAAGCTTTGGGCGTCGGTTGCACAGCGGGCGTCACGGCTGGGTTGCGCGCCAGCAACTCTATCGCGGATCGAGGCGGTTTTACGTCCTCGGGTTGTTCGACATTCTCCGGCGCCGGTGGGCGCAGTTCGTCGACGCGCCAGCACACGTCCAGCCACGACTCGTAGTCGATGTCACCCAGGTGGTCAGAGCTTGGCCAGCGGCGGATGTAGCCCTTGAGTAAATCCGGTTCGAGTTCTTCAACCGTCCCGTGGGGATGGTTTCCGTCCGCGAGCACCACCCAAAGCAAGGTGTTGGGCCCCATGCGGCGGAGGAGAGCCAGTAGCGGCTGTACTTGCTCGCGTTGGGTCGTTAGCGGTGATTTCCATACAAAAATCTTCTCCCCGCTTTCCAGATCCTCCAGGAACTTACGCCGCAAAAACTTGAGCCGGGGGCCTTGTGCCTGGGCTGCTGCCTGCAAGTCTGCGCCGACCACGCTGGCGCCGGTGTGGTACCAGAGGTTGTAGAGGCTGTCGCTGGCGAACAGTTCGACTTTTTGGGGAACGACCGAGAAGGTGCCAGGATCGCCAAGACCATCGAACTTGCGTTCTATTCCGGTGATCAACTGGTCCATCCGCTCCGCCAGCGGCACACGAAAGCCGTTGAAGCGTAGCAGACCCAGCGGCTCCGCGCCGGCATGGCGTTGCAGCAGACCGAACTCGCAGTCGTCGCCCAGGCTTTCGAAGCGGAGCATCAGCTTTTCCGGCGAGGCGCTGGAACGGATGGGGGCGGATTGGGTCCGCGTGGCGGGGGGCGTGGATGCCAACAGGGCAAACCGAGCGGATAATTCGGCAAGGCGCTGTGTGAGGATGGCGAGGTCAACCTCCCATTCGTCTTGGGTAGCCGGATCGGTGGCGGTTTCGAAAAGATCGCCCCAGTAATCAACCAGGGTCGCCTGTGCGAGGCAGTAATAGGTGTGGTTCTGGTGGTGACGCGGCATCCATTCCCACAGCAGGGCGCCCGGCCGGCAGAACGCCACGTCGGCCAGATGCGGACCCAGTGGGCCGATCACCGCATCCGCGTGACGGAACAGATTGATGCGTTCCGCGACGCCCAGAGAATCGGGTTCGACGATGGTGACGCCGCGCTGGCGTAGAACGGCGATCACCGCCGCCTCGTTACGCACGGCGCCGTAATATGGCCTTGTATTGCGGATGTATAACACCTTGTCCGGTGACGGGTCGGCCGGCACGGCGTCCAGGATGCGCTGGATGGTGTCGCGTAAACTACGGCTGATGCCGAAGCTATTCGCGCCGATTATGAATTCGGACAATTCCAGGCGGGGCAGATGATATCGCTGACCGGTGTTCGGCCGGAAGCGCGGGACATCGGCATAACCCAGCAGGCGAAGGAAATTTTCCTGCCAGGGCTCCAAATCCGGCAGCAGCAGTCGGACGCCGTGTGCCCGGGGCTGGCGCAGCGACCAGTCGATTGCCGGCAGACACTGGGTCAGCCAGTGCTGATAGCCCCAGTGCTGGTTGTTGTAGCCAAAAATGAAAACCTCGTTCTCGTCGAGCGATACCGGTGGGGTTTCATTCCGGGGGTGTCGGGGGTCGTACGCTGGCGCGAAGTAGTTGGTTTCGGGGATGACCTCGCCGTCCTTCAGCAGCAGCAGTGTGTCCGCGTCCAGAACGATATCGCGCAGTGTATAGTTCCGCAGCGTCATCGTGGCGGCAAGGGCTTTGAAGGACACTGCGTTCGGGTGGTTGGCCAGGGCGTCGCTCAGCCTCGTGACGGATTGGCCGTTGAAAATACGTTCACGTTCGATGAAGACCTTCGTCTCTGCCACGTCGGCGAGTGCCAGGGGTGCCCGAGCCGGCGCGGGCTGAATGGCGGCCTTTTGTATCCGGGTTGCCGGGCGTGGCGGCAAGGCGATTTTGGTGATCGTTACTGTTCCCAATTGCGCCGTTTCTTGTGGCCCATGGCGCAATTCATAAGCGTGCCAGCAAACCTCGAACCACGATGCCCAGTCGATATCCGTCGTGTTGGGCCAGGGGGCGAAGCGCCGGATGTAGCCTTTGAGGAAGTCCGGCTCAAGCCGCTCGACGGAACCGACGGGATGATCCGTGTCGGCTTCGACGACCCAAAGCAAGATGTTGGGGCCCATGCGGCGCAGTACATCCAATAACGGCCTCACATGCTCGGAATCTGTACTTGCCTCCGACTTCCAGACAAAGATTTTGTCGCCGGACTGGAGGTCCTCCAGCAGCTTACGTCGCAGAAACGTCAAGCGTGTTATTTCGCGTTCGGCCTGGGCAAGCGGTTCGATGCGGCCTTCGGATATCCCGGTATGATAATGAAAATTATAGTGTGACTCGCGCACCATCAGTTCGCGCTGACCCGGCAGGCCCTCCGGGGTGACGGTGATCGTGCCCGGGGCAGCCAGACCCTCGAACTTGCGCTCCAGCGCGGCGACCAGCTTTTCCAGGCGGAACTCCGGCGGCACATAGATGCCGTTGAAGCGCATCAGGCCCAGCGGCTCCACCCCGGCGTTGCGCTGCACCAGGCCGAATTCGCAACTATCGCCCAGGCTCTCGAAACATAGCATCAACGTCTCCAGCGGCGGGCTGGCGGTGTGGCTGGCGAGAACTGCCCCAGCGGCCGGTCTTGGGACGGGGCGGGCCGGGAGCGCGGCGAGCCGCCGGGCCACGACATCGAGATCGATTTCCCATTCCCCGGGACTGGCCGGTTCGGCGACGCCCTCGAACAGATCGCCCCAGTAATCGACCCCGGCGGTTTGGGCCAGGCGGTTGAACGTGTGGTTTTGATGATGTTCCGGCATCCATTCCCACAACAGGGCGCCCGGCCGACAAAACACCACGTCGGCCAGGTGCGGACCCAGCGGTCCGATCACCACATCGGCCTGGCGGAACAGGTTGATGCGTTCGGCTGTGCCAAGCTGGTCGCGATCGATAACAGTGAAGCCGTGCTGGGACAGCAGTGCGATCGCCTCGGCTTGATTCCGGATTTTGCCGTGCTGCGCGTTCATGTCAGGAAGGTACAGAAGCTTGCCGGCCGTCGGCTGCGACGGCACCGCATCCAGGATGCGCTGGACGGTGTCCAGCAGGGTCAGACTGATCTCGAAGCCGGTGGTGCCGTTGATGAATTCGGAAAACTCCACCCGCGGCAGGTAGTACAGTTCGCCGCGGCGAGGCGTGAGGCGGGGGATGGCGGCGTACCCCAGCAGTTCAAGAAAGTCTTCCTGCCACGGTTGCATATCCGGCAGCAGTAGCCGGACATCTTCGGTCCGTGTCTGGCGCAGTGACCAGTCGATCGCCGGCAGGCATTGCATCAGCCAGTGCTGATACCCCCAGTGGGCGTTGTTGGTGCCGAAGACCAGCACCTCGTTCTCGCCAAGGGGGGCGGTCGGCTGCATTGACCGATGCCCATCATCATTGCCTGGCAGGAAATAGACCGTTTCGGCGATAACCTGCCCGTTCTTCAGCAGCAGCAGCGTGGTCGCGTCCAGTATCACGTCTTCAAGCGTGTAGTTACGCACGGTGGCCGTCCCGCCGGCGGCATTGAAGAATGCGCCATTCGGACGGCTCGCCAGAGCGTCACACAAATCGATGCCGGACTGACCCTTGAAGAGACGTTTACGCTCGATATAGGTGGTCGCCGCCGCGGCTGTGGCGATGGGCAGAAGGTCGGGGGTGGGCGGGGCACTGGCATCTGACATCGATGTTGTCGTAACGCCCCCGGTTGCACGATCGCAACCGCAAAAATCGCCGGTCCTGATCGCATTTCCGGGCACGCCGGCTTGCTGGAGCCGGTCCCCGGCAATAGCTGGAACGAACGTCGACTCTTTCCCAATTCCTGGATTTGGCGCACCCTCGGACGGTCCAAGGAAAGGAAACCGCCTTATGCCGCGGCAAGAAGCAGGCGCCATCACGGGCGTTGGTGAAACCAAATATCTGCGCGGCACGGATCGCACCGCGCTGTCGTTCCAACTTGAAGCCTCGCTGAACGCGATCCGCGACGCGGGCCTGAAACCATCGGACATCGATGGTGTCATCCCCTATGGCCACGGCGCCGTCGCCGAGGACTTCATCACCAATTTCGGCATCAAGGACCTGCGGTTTTCCGCCACCACGCCGATGGGCGGCGCCTCGGCCGTTGCCTCGATCCAGTGCGCGCTGGCGGTCATCCAGGCCGGCATCTGCAAGCACGTGCTGCTGTCGTTGGGCCGCACCGGCTACTCCGGCGGCCGCATCGGCACGCGCGTCCAGCAGATGCCGCAGTTCAAGGTAATTGGTGAGTTCGAAATGCCGCTGGGCGCCATCGCCCCTGCCCAACTTTATGCCCCGATGGCTCGGCGGCACATGGAACTGTATGGCACAACGTCCCGCCAACTGGCGGAGATCGCCGTGACCACCCGTTACCATGCCTCGCTGCAGGCCAATGCCACGATGAAGAACCCGATCACCATCGAGGACCACCAATCATCCCGGATGATTTCCGACCCGCTGCGTCTGCTGGATTGCTCGCTGGAGAGCGACGGTGGTGCGGCGGTGGTGATCAGTGCGGCAGACCGAGCGCGGGATTTGGCGAAGCGGCCGATCTTGGTGATGGGGGTGGCCGAGGGTCATCCCGACTCGCCGTCCGCCATCACCCAACGCCCGGACCTGACGACGCTGGGTTTGGCCAAGGCGGCGCCCAAGGTTTTCGAGATGGCCGGGGTGACGCATGCCGATATCGATGTGGCCGAGGTGTACGACTGTTTCACCTACATCGTGATGTGCCAGTTGGAGGACCTTGGCTTCTGCAAGAAGGGTGAGGGCGGTGCATTCGTGCAGGACGGGGCGCTCGGGTTGAACGGCCGGCTGCCGGTCAATACCCATGGCGGGTTGCTATCGCAGGCGCATATGGCCGGCATGAACCATATCGTCGAACTGGCGCGCCAGTTGCGTGGTGAGGCGGCGGCGCAGGTGCCGGATGCCGAGATCGGGCTGGTGACCGGATATGGTGACATGGGCGACGGCGCGCTCGCTATCATGCGGAGGGGCTGAGCGATGGACGCGATTTACGAAAAGTTGGTGCCGTCGCCGACGCCGGAGACGCGGCCTTATTGGGATGGGTTGAACGAGGGCCGGCTGCGGCTGCAACGCTGCGCCGATTGCGGCAAGGTCCGGCATTATCCGCGGCCGATGTGCGACGCGTGCTGGTCGATGAACACGGACTGGGTCGACGCGGCGGGTACCGGGACGGTGCATAGCTGGACCATCACGCATTATGCCTTCCACCCGGCGTTGAAGGGGGATTTGCCCTACATCCTGCTGACGGTGGACCTGCCCGAGGGCGTGCGGATGAATGCGCAGGCGCGAGGGATCGACGCGTCTGCCTTAAGGGTCGGTCTGCCGGTGGTGGTGGCGTTCGACCGGGTGAAGGATGATCTGACTTTGCCGGTGTTCGAGGCGGGATAGGAACTGCATTGATACGGCAATTATGCACTTTGCAAACACACGATCGGGCTAGGATGGTTTACCATCCTGACTTACTCTTTTAGTTGCGCTGTGCCCGCCATCTTAGCATACAGGTACGCCTCCAATGAGGGTGCTTCCCAAGCTTCGGTCACTTCGATGAGGTCAACCGAGTATGGTGGCTTGCCGTTATGCCAGAATGGACTGGCTTGGGTGCCTGGGTTCAGATGGGCGGCGACCCGACTACCGACACCGACGAGAGACATGCCGATATAGTGATAGCGGCCGTCTCTCCCGTAGAACACGTAGCACCCCGGCTTTTGGCTAGCTTCCAACCGGTAAACCTCGTCGCCAGCCATAACCGGGCCGTGAACCACGAACGGTGCCAAATGGGAGTTGCGCTGTTCGGCGCAGTACCTCTGTACCAAGTCTCGGATTTTTTCAGCATCGTCTGCGATCTCAGCTGGTGGCATTGTCGTCTCTCCGCTGCGGCACGTGTGGCTCATCCTTCGGCTTATGCCGCGCGATCTTCCCCAGCTTCTCCATAAACGCGGCTTCGTACTCGTCGCACCAGAGTTCGCGGGCCATTTCGACGAAGCGTTGGGATTGGGACTTGGCGTTGGGGTCGGGTCGTTTGCGTGCTGGCATGGGCTTCCTGGGATAGTGTCTCAATTCTGGGCCGGTGGAGTGCGCGAAAGATGATAGCCCTTAGCCACCATACATGGTGATTCTAACTCTCCCGCGCTAAAGACGCGTTGACCGCCGGCGTTCGCTGCCAGCCTGCAACCGGACAAGTCGGCTGCCGTCGTTGTAATATCGGTATTGGATTTTACCCAATACTGAATGGGCTTAGCGCATCCGCACAGGGCGAAAACCAAAGTTGCGATCCCCGCTCGGATGGCGCGCATTCTCCGCTCCACTAAATCAAAAGGCCCTTTCAATAACCATTATCGAGTCCTTATCGTGGGCGAATCCCTTGAAGCGGTCAAATTGAAGCGTACTAGCGTTCAGGTCGAGTCCGTTCTCATTATCCGTTATATCATCTCCGATCGGTTATGTGGTTTATATCGATGAGGCGGGCGACGACGGGGTAAAAACCGTGGCCCCTATCGATCCAAACGGTGCATCTGAATGGTTCGTTCTGGGCGCATTCGTCGTCCCGATCCATGAGGACGCATTCGTTCAACAGTGGCTGACCGAAGCTCTCCACAGACTCAGATCCCGCCAGAGAACCGAAATTCATTTTGCGAAGCTGGATGACGAGCGAAAGGAAACAGTTTGCCACTATCTAGAAAGTTTGAATTTTCGTTGGTTTGTATCGGTGTCTCACAAGCCGAATATGCGAGGGTATCGAAACACAAGAACCGAGGTCGTCAGGTCAAAGAACTACTTTTACAATTGGATGGCCCGGATCTTACTCGAAAAGGTAACGCAGTACTGCCAAAAAGATGCGCTAACTCGTTACCGAGGCAAACCACAGCACAAACTACGTATTGAATTTTCGAACCGAGGCGGGATGTTTTACCCGCATACCCGCGATTATCTGGCCAAGCTGTGGATTTAAAGCCAGCAGAGCCACGATCGGATACAGGTTGTTCGCGGTTACGTTCGGCACATGGAAGCTACTCATCCGGCCATTTCGATCTACCAGAGAAGCCACCGCATGCTTCGGCGGGATCGGGCCATAGGCGCGGTTGGCGGCCTTGCCGCCGATGTAGGTTTCATCGGCCTCGATCGTCATGCCAGAGCCACCCAGCTTCGGGCCGCCGAAGTCATGGGTTTCAGCCATCGCAGCGCGAATACGATGCGTCATGAACCAGGCGGTCTTGTACTGAACGTTCAAGGTCCGCATAACCTGATGGCTGCCCATCGCGTAGACGACCTGGAGCCACTGGGTCAGCGGCACATGGCTGGACTCGAACACCGTGCCAGCCTTGACCGTGAACTGACGCTTGCAGGGGCAGAAGCGATAGAGGCCAAACCGACCACCGCGAACCGTCGTGATCCGGTCCAGACTGCCGCAGCGCGGGCAGACCGGGCCAGACTGCCACACGATCTCTTCCAGCAACACGTGAGCGGCGGCTTCATCGTGGAAATACCGGGCGGAAAAGATCGACATGGCTTTATCTCCTGACAGCATTCCTGTCAGGGATGGATGAGTTTGTTAAATACATAATCGCCATTGATACGCGCACAGTCGCCACGCCAACCCTGCGCGCAAACCATCAGCGCTTAGGCTGATGGTATTACGCCGACGTTTTCCCGGCGCCTTCGACGACAACCCATTGTTCGGCCAGTGCGCGTCCGGCGGCGTCGTCGTGACCGAATTCCGCCCCGGAGATCGGCACGTCGGGCGATCCAAACACCGGCTCGTGGCGTGCGATCGTGATTCGGCATCCGGGCCGTGCGTCGCTGATAGCCAAATCCATACCGTGCAGCCGAGCCACGGCCGCGACGAGGGCCAGGCCCAGTCCACTTCCCGGCGTGTTGCGGCTGGACTCGGCACGATAGAACCGGCGGAGCACGCAAGCGGCTTCATCCGCGGGAATGCCGGGTCCGGTGTCCGTCACCTCGAAGCCGATCGTTCCCGCCCGGGCGAAACCGCACACCGTGACCTGACCGCCGCGTGGGGTGAACTTAAGCGCGTTGTCGACAAGATTGCCCACGGCCTCAAACAATAAGCTTGGATCGCCGCGCATCGTCACCGGCGCGTCCTCCGGCGTGAGATGGACGAGTTGGACGCCCTTTGCTTCCGCGACCGGTTCGTAGAATTCAACGGCGTCGGCGACCACCTCGGAAATATCCGTTTCGGTGAATCCGGCCCGCCGGGCGCCACTTTCCACCTCTGAAATGCGCAGAATGGCCGCGAACGTGTTGAGGACATCCTTGGTTTCCAGGATGGCGTCATCAACCGCCGCCGCATAGTCCTCGGTGGAGACGGCGCGGCGGCGCATGCGTTCCATTCCGGCCAGCAAGCGTGTCAGCGGGGTGCGAAGGTCGTGCGCGATGTTGTCGCAAACGCCCTTCACCTCCTGCATCAGGCGTTCGATTTCACCGAGCATGCCGTTGATGACGATGGCCAGCCGGTCGAGATCGTCGGTTTGGCCGTGGGTCGGCAGCCGTTCCGATAGATCGCCGTTCACGATGCGCTGGATAGCGCGCGTGACGCCATCGATGCGGCGGACGGCGCCGGCGCCGATGAACGCCGCTCCGGCCAGGCCGATCAGCGCGGTGATCAGGCCGCCCCAAATGAATGCGTTGACCAGGACGTCGGCGAATGCGTGCTGCGCGTCCATGTCCAGCGCGACGACGAGGTAATCCCCCGATGGCCTGCGGTGGACGACGGCGCGGAAGCGCATCGGCCCGTGGTCCTGTTGAAGCCCGAATTCCATCGGGACATCTTGCGGCATGCCGGCTAACGTGGCCCCCGTCAGCGACAACGGGGTTCCGGCCAGCCGCATGCCCACGGGGTCGAAGAGCGTCGCCGGACGCTCGAACGTGGGATCCGCGACCACGTGGGCGGTCAATCGCTGCACCAGGGTGTCACGGTCCAGCGGGCGCAAGATCGTCTGCTCATGCGCCAGCCATGCGTCGATGCGGCCGATGATGTAGTGGTTTGTCTGCCAGTACAAGAACCCGAACAGGACGAACGACGCGACTCCGAACAAGATGAGGAAACGCAGCGCGAGCCGAAAGCTCGATGTCCGGGGAAGGTCAACCAGCCGCATGGAGCATGTAACCGGCGCCGCGCACCGTGCGGATCATCGGTTCGGTGCTTTCGCAGTCGAGTTTCCGGCGCAGTTTGCTGATGTGCATGTCTATCAGATTGGTCGGCTCGACGGTACGGTAGTTCCAGACCTCCTCGAACAGCATGGTTCGGGTCACGACCTGATCGGCGTGCCGCATCAGGAATTCAAGCAGGCGAAATTCGCGTGGCAGCAGTTCGATGGCTTTGCCAGCGTAACGGACGGCGTGGGTGAGCAGATCCATTTCCAGCTTGCCGGCGCGCAACATCGTCTCACGCTGGGGGACGACTTGGCGGCGCAGCAGGACGTCCAGCCGAGCGGTGAGTTCGAGGAAATCGAACGGTTTGGTGAGATAATCGTCGCCACCCGCACGCAAACCACGCACACGCTCATCCACCGCCGACAGGGCGCTGAGGATCAGGACAGGCGCGACCACGCCCGCCGCTCGCAGGGTTGACAGCACACCAAGGCCATCAATACCGCCGGGCAGCATACGGTCCAGGACAATGGCATCGTAGGGATCGGCGGCGGCTTTCAACAGGCCTTCCCGCCCGGTGGCGGCTTGCTCCACCTCGAATCCGTGATCGCCAAGCGCGGCTTTGATTTCGTTGGCCGTTTGGCGATCGTCCTCGACCACCAGCACGCGAGTCATATGTCCTACTTTCATAGCAGAAGGGTGGCGGCGTGCGTCCGCCGCCACCTTATATGGAGTTGCTATCTGGATGTCCGTTTGGCATTGCTCAACCAAAATGGGCTTCGCGCGAAGATGAACAATAGGTAATGTTTGTGGAGACAGCGTGCGCCTGCTGGTGGTAGAGGATGATGACCGCACCGGCTCGTACCTCGCCCGTGGCCTGACCGAAAGCGGACACATCGTCGATCGCGCCGCCGACGGAGAACTGGGCCTCGCGCTTGCATCCGAGGGGATTTACGATGTGCTTATCGTCGATCGCCGGCTGCCGGTCATGGACGGGCTTACGCTGATCCGGCGCCTGCGCGAGCGGGACAAAGTCACGCCGATCCTGGTCTTGAGTGCGATCGGCGGTACGGCCGACAGGATCGAGGGCATGCGGGCCGGGTGCGACGACTATCTCGCCAAACCGTATGCCTTCGCGGAGGTTCTGGCCCGTTTGGAGGCCTTGGTGCGCCGCGCGGATCGGGCGCTGGGATCGGCGGTGCTGCGGGTCGGCGATCTGGAGGTCGATATTCCCGGCCGCCGCGCCTCGCGGACTGGCAAGGACATTCATCTGCAACACCGGGAGTTGCTTCTGCTGGCGTTTCTCATGCGGCATGCCGGCCAGGTCGTCACGCGATCCATGCTGCTGGAGACCGCGTGGAACTACGACTTCGAGCCGCGGGGCAACATCATCGACATGCATGTTCACCGGCTGCGCCAGAAGGTCGATGAAGGCTTCGCGTACCCGCTGATTCATACCGTCCTGGGCGCGGGATACATGATCCGCGAACCCGTGGGTGCGCCGCCGGCACCGGACCCGGTGACCGCCGACGATCCGGAGCGCGCCTAAAATCGATTTTATGGCCGGGCGAAGCCGCGCCTACGGTGGTTGTCGCATGTTGCCGTCGCACTGGCCGGACATTCAGCCAGGTAAGTGACGGAGAATTTCTATGAAAAGCCTGATTCTCGCCGCGTTCGCGGCTTTGACCCTGACTGCCGCGATCGCGCCGATGGCACATGCCGTCCCGGGCGAACACCGGCCGGTCTACCATTCCGGCCCGTACGACAACACGGCGAACAGCCTGGGTGGGCGCTATGTCGGCGGTGGCGACTAACAGACTTCCGTGAATCCCCCGGGCCGGCCCTTGTACTGGGCTGGCCCGCCGCGGGCCTGGGAGTGGCT
>NZ_LMUJ01000054.1:46100-85056 GCF_009765975.1 Acidisphaera sp. S103
GCGCACGATCCTCGCCGGGGTGACGCAGTGGTTCTGATATGGTGACGGCCCGGCGTGATCCGGGCCTTGCGTGCCCGCAGTACGCGTGTTGCGCGACGGAATCATCTCCCGACCGAGTGCCGCCGGTGCCCCGGATCACCGTGCGCGGCCCTGCCTGGTCGCACTGAATCCGTCCCGAGCCAGGTCGCTGGCTGTTCCAGAACGGCACCGTCGGATGGGACGGGCCGCTGAAGCCGCCTTGTGCGGAGAAACCCGATACCGAGCGGACGGCCAGTCCGGCTGGTTGGCGGTGTAAGGATTCGCGGTGAAATAACCGAATGGTTTGGCTGGCGAAGGGTCGCCACCCACGGCTTGCAGCGCGGGTCCGGGAAAAGGCGTGGATAGCGGGCCTTCGCCCGCTATGACGGGATTGGACGGCCGTGCCAACGGATCCTAAGAGGCGCCAGAATCGCCGCTGTCGGTCGGAGCAGCCTTGCTCGCCTGACCGCGACGATGCGGAGGCTGCCGCCGGCGTCGACGCGAGGTGGTGCCGCATCGGGCTGCTGAGACACTGACACATGAGCGGCTTGCGCGGTGCCTTGTCGCGTGCGATTCATCCGCCAGAACACCTGGCAAAAGGGCATCCCATGCAGCGCGAGGTTTATATTGTCTCCGGCGTCCGCACCGCGATCGGTGATTTCGGCGGCAGCCTGAAGGACATTCCGCCGACCGAACTGGGTGCTCGCGTGGCGCGCGAGGCGCTGATGCGTGCCGATGTCGGCGGGGATGAAGTCCAGCACGTCGTGTTCGGCAATGTCATTCATACCGAAGCCAAGGACATGTATCTGTCCCGCGTCGCCGCGGTGAACGCCGGCATCACCCAGGACGCGCCGGCGTTGACCTTGAACCGGCTGTGCGGGTCCGGCCTGCAGGCGATCGTTTCGGCCGCGCAGGCCGTGACCCTCGGTGATGCCGACATCGCCGTCGCCGGCGGGGCGGAGAACATGAGCCGGTCGGGCTATCTGTCATCCGGCATGCGCTGGGGTGCCCGGATGGGCGATACTACCATGGTCGACATGATGACCGCCGCGCTGCACGACCCGTTCGAGACGATCCACATGGGGATGACGGCGGAGAATCTGGCGGAGTCGCATCAGGTTACGCGCGGGCAGCAGGACGAGTTGGCACTGCTGTCGCATCAGCGTGCGGCGCGGGCGATCAAGGAGGGGCGGTTCACGTCGCAAATCCTGCCGGTGACGCTGAAGACCCGGAAGGGCGAGACGATTTTCGATACAGACGAGCACGTGCGCGGCGACGCCAAGATCGAGGACTTCGCCAAGCTGCGCGCGGTGTTCAAGAAGGACGGTTCGGTCACGGCGGGCAATGCCTCCGGCATCAATGACGGGGCCGCGGCGGTGGTGCTGATGGATGGCGATACCGTGGCGAAGCGTGGTGTTCAACCGCTGGGCCGCCTGGTTGCGTACGCCCATGCCGGTGTGGATCCCCGGATCATGGGTATCGGGCCGGTGCCGGCCACGCGGGCGGCGCTGAAGCGGGCGGGATTGTCGCTCGACCAGATGGACGTCATCGAATCGAATGAGGCGTTCGCCGCGCAAGCCTGCGCCGTCGCCAAGGATCTGGGCTTCGATCCGGAAAAAACCAACCCCAACGGATCAGGCATTTCGCTAGGTCATCCGGTCGGCGCGACCGGCGCGATCCTGACGGTCAAGGCATTGTATGAATTGGCCCGCACGAACGGCCGCTACGCCCTGGTGACGATGTGCATTGGCGGCGGCCAAGGAATCGCCGCGATCTACGAGCGGGTACACTGAACGGGATCAAAGGGCCAATGACCCTTTGCGGGTTCGGGCAGAGCCCGACCTTCCGCTAGCCTTCCGCCAGCGGGCTGACCAAAGGCGTAAAGAAATAACCGCCATACCGGACCGTCTTAATGAACGACGGGTCCTTAAGGTTGGTCTCGATCTTCCGCCGAAGTCGGCTGATCTGCACGTCGATACTGCGATCGAACACGGCAGCCGCGCGTCCATGGAGCAGATCCAGCAAATCGTCGCGCGACAGCACTTTGCGGGGGTTCTGGCAAAAGATCGACAGAATATTGAATTCCCCACTGGTCAGCGACCGTGGCGCCCCGTCGGGGGCGAACAACTGCCGGCGCGACATATCCAGCCGCCAGCCCTCAAACATCAGGATTCGCGGCGTCTCCTCGGCCGGTTCAGGCGCAACGCTGCGGCGCATGACGGCTCGGACTCGCGCCAAAAGCTCCCGCGGGTTGAACGGCTTGGGCAGGTAGTCGTCGGCGCCGAGTTCCAGCCCGACGATACGATCCGTGTCGGTCCCGCGACCGGTCACCATGATGATCGGAACGGTGGATTTTCCGCGCAGGCGGCGGCAGATGCTGAGGCCATCCTCGCCCGGCAAGCCGACGTCCAGGATCACGCAGTCGATCTTGTTGCCGGAGGCCATGACCCGGTCCAGGTCCCGGCCGCTGCGGGCGGCTGTGACCTCAAACCCATGGTCGGTCATATAGGCCGTCATCATCCGGCTGATCTCGGGATCATCCTCGACGACGGCGATGCGGGATAATGAATCCATGGCCACCCTTTCGGTGCGACTCTGGCACTGTGCGACGCTTGTAAACAAGTGCAACCTTTGGTTGGAAACAAATTGACACGTTCACATCTTCGGGTGTGCGAAACCCGCTGCCGGGAGCACCCGGTCGGACATGGCAGACCAGTATTGCCGCCGCTGGGGTAGCCGTACGGATACTCATCAGTATAATCCCTCCGCCTGAACCGAACCGCCGTCTGGCGGCGGTTTCGTTGGCTTGGATCGGATCGTCGTAGAGCGGCGATCCCATGGGGGGAGCGAAGCATGAGTTTACGAGGTGCGGCCTATATCGCCGGGGCGTGGGAACATCCCACCCGCAAGGCGCCAGACAAGTCCATCGCCCTGTTGCACGCGGAGTGCGCTAAGGGCGCGCTGGCGGACGCGGGCCTGACCAAGGACGACGTGGACGGCTATTTCTGTGCCGGCGATGCGCCAGGGGGCCTCGGCCCGCTGTCCATGGTCGATTACATGAACCTGAAATGCCGTCACGTTGACAGCACGGATGTCGGCGGATCGTCATATCAGGTTGCCGTCGGACACGCGATGGAAGCCATCGCCGCCGGCCGCTGCAATGTGGCGCTGATCACCCTGTCCGGCCGGCCGCGCAGCGAGGGTCAGGCTACCGGCACCGCGCCGCGTCCCGGCAACCCGGCCGCGCCCGAGATGCAGTTCGAGTTCCCGTACGGCCCGGCCACGGCGAACCTGTACGGCATGTGCGCCGCGAGGCACATGCATGAGTATGGCACGACCAGCGAACAGCTTGCCTGGATCAAGGTCGCTGCCTCGCATCACGCGCAGCACAACCCGAACGCCATGCTGCGCGACGTGGTGACGGTGGAAGACGTAGTGAACTCACCGATGGTCTCCACCCCGCTGCATCGCCTGGATTGCTGCGTCATCAGTGACGGCGGCGGTGCGCTGATCCTGACCAAGCCGGAGATCGCCAAGAGCCTGAAGCGGCCGCTGGTAAAGGTCATCGGCGTCGGGGAATCGCCCAAGCATCAGGCTGGCGGCGAGATCGACCTGACCTACTCCGCCGCCCGCTGGTCCGGCCCGCCGGCGTGGGAAATGGCCGGCATCAAGCCGTCCGACATCAAGTATGCCTCGATCTACGACAGCTTCACCATCACCGTACTGATGCAGTTGGAAGACCTGGGCTTCTGCGAGAAGGGCCAGGGCGGAAAGTTTGTTTCCGACGGCAACCTGATCTCCGGTGTCGGCAAGCTGCCGTTCAACACCGATGGTGGCGGACTGTGCTCCAACCACCCGGCCAACCGCGGTGGTATCACCAAGATCATCGAGGCGGTCCGGCAGTTGCGTGGAGAAGCGCATCCGGCGGTGCAGGTGGCGAACTGCGATCTGGCGATTGCTCATGGCACCGGCGGCGCGCTGGGGACTCGCCATTGTGGCAGCACCGTGATCCTGGAACGGGAGTAGTAGACATGGCTTACGTGGCAAGAAAAATCCCGTTTGTCGGCACGCCCGACACGTATCCGGAAACGAAGCCGTTCTTCGACGGCGCGGCCGACGGCAAGCTGATGGTCCGCCGCTGCACAAGCTGCAAGAAAGTGCATCACTATCCGCGGCAACTGTGCCCGTTCTGCTTCGGCGACTGCGCGTGGGAGCAGGCGTCCGGCAAGGCGAAGATCTATACGATCAGCATCATGGAGCGGGCCAATCCGCCGTATGCCATCGGCTATGTCACGCTGGCGGAAGGACCGTCCGTGCTGACGAACTTCGTCGATTGCGACTTCAAGGCCCTGAAGATCGGCCAGGATGTCAAGGTGACGTTCATCAAGGCCGAAGGTGAGGGGCCGACGTTGCCGTTCTTCACGCCGGCCTGATCGTTACGGTTACCAGCGGCGCCGGCCATGGTTGGGCGGCGCCGTTTGTTTCGTTACGGACTGAGTGGTTTGTTACGGTGAGGTGCTGGGTCAGATGGCCCGGGCTGGCGCCGGGCCATGACGAGGGTGCCGGTGCCGGGTTGTATCCGGGGAACCGGTGTTGGGCCGTGACGGGGGTACCGGCACCGCTGTATCGGGGGAACTGGCACCGGGTCCGGACGAGGGTACAGGCGCTGGGCCGATGGAAAGGGTATTGGCGCCGAGCGGTGGTTTCGATTGAAATCACGTTGCTGCTTCATGATCGACAACGACTAAGCGAGCGGAGAGCGGTGCTGTCCTGTGCGTCTGCTCGTGGGCGGAAATGCTGATTAACTAGGAATTATTATCATGATCCTGACACGACGCGGCGCCATGGGCACGATTTTGGGGGCGACTGGTGCCCTCGCGGTGCCTCGGTATGGCTTCGCACAGACGCCGACCATCAAGATTGGCGTGATGAACGACCAGTCCGGACCTTATCGTGACGATGGCGGTCCGACCGGTGTCGTCTGTGCCAAGCAGGCGCCGGTTGATTTCGGCATCTCCGGCAAAGGCTGGAACGTGGAGATCATTTCGGCCGATCACCAGAACAAGCCGGATATCGGCGTTTCCATCGCGCGCCAGTGGTTCGACCGCGACGGCGTGGACGCGATCGTCGATGTACCGACGTCCTCGGTGGGGCTGGCGGTGAACACTGTCTGCCGGGAGAAGAACAAGGTCTATCTGAATTCCGGAACCGGGTCGTCCGACCTGACCGGGCCGCAATGCAGCCCGAACACGGTGCATTGGACCTACGACACCTACATGCTGGGCAAGTCGACTGGCGGCGCGACGGTTGCGGCGGGTGGCAAGACCTGGTTCTTCATCACCGCCGATTATGCGTTCGGGCAGATCCTGCAGCGCGACACCTCGGCCGTCGTCTCCAAGGCCGGTGGCAAGGTGATGGGCAGCGTGTCCTATCCGTTCCCGGAAACCACCGATTTTTCCACCCATTTGCTGCGGGCACAGGCCTCGGGTGCCAAGGTTCTCGGGCTGGCGATGGCGGGCGACGATGTGCAGAACTGTATCAAGCAGGCGCATGAATTCGGCATCAACAACTCGATGGAGGTCGTTGCAATGCTGATCCAGTCGAACGACGTGCGCGCGCTGGGTCTGGATGCGGCGCAAGGTCTGCGGTGGAGCGAGTCGTATTACTGGGACTTGAACGACCGGACCCGGGCCTGGAACAACCGGGTGCGGACGAAGACGCCAAACGGTCTGTGGCCGAACATGACCCAGGCGGGCGACTATGCCTCGACATTTCATTACCTGAAGGCGGTTGGTGACATGGGGGTTGCCGCGGCGAAGGCCGATGGTCGCGCCGTGGTCGAACGGATGAAGGCGATGCCGACCGACGACGATTGCTTCGGTCCGGGGAAAATCCGCATCGACGGCAGGGCACTGCACCCGGTTTATCTGCTGGAGGCAAAGAAGCCGTCGGAAAGCAAGCAGCCGTGGGATGTCGCGAGAGTGGTGGCGACGACCCCGGCCGACGAAGCCTGGCGGCCGCTGAGCGAGGGTGGCTGCCCGCTGGTAAAAAGCTAGGCCTGATCGGTCCGCGGTAAGGCGATGCGCTCGCCCTACCGCGGTACGTCGCCCTGTAGCATCACGCGATACAGATATCGGGTCTGGTCCATGTCGTAATCGCCGTTCGCTTTGTGCAACAGGCAGCGGTTGTCCCACATCACAAGATCGCCGGACCGCCAGGCGTGCCGGTATTGGAACCTGTCCTGAACGGCGTGTTCCAGCAGTTCGTCCAGCAGCGGCAATGCTTCCTTGTGATCCAGCCCGAGGATACCCTCGATCCGGATTGGGTTGACGTAGATCGATTTGCGGCCGTTCTCCGGATGGATGCGGACGATCGGATGCAGCACGGCATTGGGTACGCGTTCCTTGTTCGCTTCGGAGAGCCCCATGAGTTTCCGTGTGCTGTGGCTGTTCTGATAGACGTGGATCGCCATCAGGCCGGCGATCCGGTCCTTGGTGGCCGCCGGCAGCGCCGCGTAGGCTGCCGCCATGTTGGCGAACTGCGTGTCGCCGCCCTGATCGGGCAGTGTCACCGCGTGCAGCACGGTCGCCTTCGGCGGCCGCGAGTCGTTGGAATGGTCGGTGTGCCAGCCCTCCCCCGGGATGTAGCGGGTGCCGTCGGGGAAGCGGTCCTGGTTGGAGATGTAATGAATTTGCGGGCACTCCGGCAGTGCGAACCGCGTGTTGTGCTGATGGAAAATCGAGCCGAACAGCTCGACCGCTGCCAAAACCTGGCCGGGGTTCAGCGACTGGTCCCGCACCACCAGCACGCTGTGCTCGACGAACGCGCGGTTGAGTTCGGTTTTGGTTTCGGCTGAAACGGGTTGGGTCAGGTCGATGCCCACGGCCTCGGCGCCCGCATGATCGGTCAGACGTTTGATCTCCATTGGCGTTCCTTCCGGCTTTCCGCCAGCCTAACCCGACTGTCCGGCGGCGTCACGCCTGGCGGCCCTGCCCCGGCAATTCGCCTGCAAGCGCATGCCCGATCTTTTATTCCCTGTAGCCCGACCCTAGAGTTCGTGGCAGGGATGCGGGCGGCATTCGAGATACAACAACAATCGACGAGGAAACCAATGTCCGAGCTTGGGAATGAACCGAGGACGCGGCGGTTTGCGTTGCGGGCTGGGCTGGCGGCGGCGGCGTTGCCGGTTGCCGGCCTGTTGGCCGGCCGGGCGGCGGCGGAGACCCGGCCGGTGACGAAGGTGCTGGATTTCACCACCTGCGCCGACGTCGCGAAGGCTGAGCATGAAGGCACGCTGCTGTTTTATACGCATGATGGGGAAGCCGGCGCGGCGGCGGCGATGGATGCGTTCAACAAGGATTTTCCAAAGATCAAGGCCAGCTATGTCCGCCTGCAAACGGGTGCGCTGTACAGCCGGATCCTGGCGGAGCGTTCGGCTGGCCGCTTCGACGTGGACGCGATTCAGTTCTCCGACATCGGGACGGCGATCGACTTTCAGAAGCGGGGCGGTTTCGACCTGTACCACTCACCTGAATCTTCGGCCTATGACCCGGCGTATCTTGGTCCACCGGCGGGCTACTTTTTCTGTAGCGGCATGACGTTCGCGGGTATCGCCTACAACACCGACCGGGTGAAGGCCGAGGATGCGCCGAAAGCGTGGAAAGACCTGCTGGACCCGCGTTGGGCCAATGTCACCAGCACGAAACAGTCGACCTCCGGCATGCAGTTCGTCGAGTGGTATGAGTTGCGTAAGCTGTATGGCGACAGCTACTGGAAGGCGTTCGCGAAACAGCGGCCGCACGGCTTCGATTCACGCGCCCAGTTGTTCGATCGGCTGGCCAAGGGCGACGACAAGATGTGCGCGTTGGCCGAATGGGCCGGGTACGTTCTGTACCATGACCGCAAGGCGCCGATCGCGTTCGTCGCCCCCGCCGATGGACTTCCCGCGACGGCGCTGGCCACTGGCGTGGTTGAAAAGGCACCGCATCCCGAAGCGGCGCGCCTGTTTATCGACTGGTTGATGTCGTTGCGTGGCCAGCAGGTTTATCAGCAAAACCCCGACCTGCTGTATGGATCGGTCCGTAAGGATGCGCCGCCGATGCCGGGCGGCTTGCGGCTGCGCGATTTCAAGCTGCTGATCCCCACCGATATCACGGACCTCCTCGCCAGCCGCAAGGCTTTCAACACCGAGTGGAACAACATGCTTGGGTTGCTGTAGCCGGCATGTCGGCCACCACGGCAGCCAGGTCCCGACTGCGTTTGCCATCTGTCCAGACGTCTGTCGGGATCGCGGTGATTGGGGTGGTGGCGGCGTTCGTCATCTACCCGGTCTACTATCTGGTGCAGGCGTCCCTCGACGTCGGGGACCCCGAGGTGCGGCCCCCGACCGCCTATGGCCTCGATAATTTCGAGGCGTTGCCGCGGTATTGGGAAATCATGGTCAACACGCTGGTCGTCGCGTTCGCGGCGACAGTGATGGCCCTGGTGTTCGGCTTCCTGACGGCTTGGATCCTGAACCGCACCAACGTCCCGTTCCGGCGCACGCTGGAACAGGCGATGGCCGTTCCGTACTACGTTACGCCGCTGCTGGGAGCGTTGGCCTGGAGCCTGCTGGGTGCGCCGGAGAGCGGGTTCATCAACCAGATCTGGCGTGCCCTTGGCGGCAGCGGCGCGATCATCGATATCATCAGTCCGATGGGCATCGCCTGGGTCATGGCGTTGTTCGAGGGCTCCGTCGCCTTCGTCATGATCGGTGCGGTGATGAAGTCGATGGACCCGTCACTGGAGGAAGCGTCACAGATCAATGGCGCCGGCCGGTTCTACACCATGCTGCGGATCACCCTGCCGCTGGTGACGCCCGGCGTGCTGGGGGCGGCCATTTTCGTGTTCGCGGAGATGCTGGGGTCGTTTTCGGCGGCTTTGGTGCTTGGCACGCCGACCCGGTACTATGTCATCACCACGGCGATCTATCAGCTGGTGGCCCAATATCCGCCTCGCATTCCGTTGGCGGCGGCCTTGGGCGTGTCGCTGTTCGCGGTCATGTTCGCGATGCTGTTCTTCTACCGGCGTGTCATTTCGCGCCGCAGTTATGTGACGGTCAGCGGCAAGGCGTTCCGGCCGCGCCTGACCGATGTCGGCGGCCTGCGCTGGGTGCTGTTCGGTATCTGCGGCAGCTACGTGCTGCTGTCGGTCGTGCTGCCGCTTCTGACGTTGATCTATGCCTCGGTGCAGAAGCTGGCGGTGGCGTTTCCGGCTGCTTCCAATTTCACGTTGGACAATTACCGCCAGGCGCTGACGCAGAACGCGGTGCGCTATGCCATGTCGAACAGCCTGATCCTGGGTGTGCTGACCGCGACGATCGGGGTCGCGCTGACCGGGATGCTGTCGTGGCTGATCCATCGCAGCCGTGTGCCGGGCCGCGGTGTACTGGAATATATCGCGATGTTTCCGCAGGCGGTGCCTCGGCTGGTGTTCGCGTTCGGCATGATGTGGGCGTGGCTGGTCTTCCCGATTCCGATCTACGGCACGTTGTGGCTTCTATTGATCGCTTATCTGACGGTGTTTTTGCCGCTGGGTGTGCGCACGATCTCCAGCGTGCTGCTGCAACTCGATAAGAGCCTGGAAGAATGTGGTGAGGTCTGTGGTGCGTCGTGGGCCCATCGCATGCGGACGATCACCATGCCGCTGTTGCGGCCGGGGTTGCTGGCGGCGTGGATGCTGCTGTTCATAGCCAGTGTGCGGGAACTCGGGGCGTCCATCTTGCTGATGGGGCCGCATTCGCAGGTGATAACACCGGCGATCGTGGATGCGTGGTTCGGCAGCAGCTCGGAATTGACGGCGGCGATGGCGCTGATCCAGACCGTCGTGCTGGGGCTGGCGGTGGCGGTCTTTTCGCTGATCACGCGCCGATCGTCGCGACAGGGGGGATAGGGCGGCATGCCCAGCGCGCATATCGAGGTGGAAAATCTCGAGATCCACTATGGACCGGTTGCCGCCGTGGGGCCGGTCAGCTTCAGCGTGATGCCGGGACAGCAGGTGACGCTGTTGGGGCCGTCCGGCTGCGGCAAGACGACGACGTTGCGTGCGATCGCCGGGCTGGAACGGCCGAGTGCCGGAACGATCCGGATTGGCGGGCAGACCGTGTATGCGTCCGACGGGGGGATCAACGTGCCGGCCGAAAAACGAGGCCTGTCGATGGTGTTCCAGTCCTATGCCATCTGGCCGCACATGACGGTGTTCGAAAACGTCGCCTACGGGTTGCGGGTGCGTCGGAAGAGCAAGGCGGAGATCGAGGAGAAGGTCAGGACGGCACTGGATCTTGTGCAGATGGGTGCGTATGCTGGCCGGCACGCGTCGCAGCTTTCCGGCGGCCAGCAGCAGCGGGTTGCGCTGGCGAGGGCGTGCGCCTTTTCCCCCAACGTGCTGCTGTTTGATGAGCCGTTGTCCAACCTGGATGCCAAGCTGCGTGGCGATATGCGGATCGAGTTGCGGGAGTTGCAGCATCGGCTGGGCGTGACCTCGGTCTACGTCACGCACGATCTGGAGGAGGCGCTGGCGATGTCCGATCAGATCGTTGTCATGCGGCGGGGGCACATCGAGCAGAATGGATCGCCGAACGAAATATATAACTATCCGCGTACGGCGTTTGTGGCGGATTTCGTGGGATCCGCTAATTTGATCGGGGGGCGGTTGCGGCCTGATCTGTCGAAGGACGGATTCGTGGCGCTGGAGGCTGACGGCGGCCATATTCTGCATGGGGTTTCGCATGGGCGCGTGCCGGGGGAAAATCCGGTGATGTCGGTGCGGACCGTTCACTTGCGGCTGGCCGCCGAACAGGGTGATGCGCCGGTCAATGTCTGGCCTGTCGTGGTGCGGCGCTGCGTGTTCCTGGGCGACATGACTCAGGTGCATGTGGAATGGGGTGGCCGGGACCTGGTTATCCGGCAGACGACCGCGGATGTCTGGCACGAGGGCGATGGCGCCTGGCTGTCGATCAGTCCGGATAGCTGTGTATTGCTGGAGGCGGAGTGAGGCGTGGTATCCGCCGGCGGCTTTTGTTTGTGGCGGCGGTTGGCGTCGCGCATCGGGCTGGCGCGCAGGCGCGGCCCAAGGTTTCACGTGAGACTGCGAAGTATCGGGACACGCCTTCTGGCGGCATGAGTTGCGCGGCCTGCACCTTCTTCCGTCCGCCCGCTTCGTGCCAGGTGGTGGAAGGCGCTGTCAGTCCGAACGGGTGGTGCCAGTTGTTCGATATGCCGGACTAAGCGGCCGCTGCCTTTCCGGTATGATTCGGTCGCGTATTCACACCGCTGTCTCGGCAGGCTGGACACGCTTCGGTCCAGGCCGAACCGATCGCGGATGACAGGCCCGGGGTGTCGTCGATATTGATGTCCTCGCCACGACCCGCACCTATCCGGTTGGCGGGCGGCCTCATTTTCTGGAGATCGGGACATGCAAAAATCTGAATTATACAACCACGTTCGGGGCGAAATACTGATTGCCGCGCGTTGGACGGCGGCACCGGGCCAGGCGGACAAGGTCGCCGACATTCTGCATCGGTTTCTGCCCCAGGCTCAGGCTGAACCCGGAACGAGGCTGTTCCAGATTTCTCGCGGGAAAGAGGACGCGGCGCAGTTCCTGTTCTATGAGGTGTTCGCGGATGACGCCGCTTTCGCTGCCCATCAGGCGAGCGAGCACTTCAAGACGCTTATACTGGGTGAGGCTTTGCCGCTTCTCACGGATCGCCAGCGCACGCAGTATACCCTGCTGTAATATGGGTCGTTACGCGCCTTCGGCGTTGTGACCCCGTATAACTTTGACGTGGGGAGTTTGTCGTGACCGTCACTGTGTTTATCCGTTACCAGATCGACCCCTTCAAGCGTGACGGGTTCGAGGTGTATGCGCGTCGTTGGTCCAGCATCATCCCGAAGTGCGGCGGTGATCTGATCGGATACTGGATGCCGCTCGAAGGGACGAACAATATCGCGCACGCACTGATTTCGTTCGAGAGTCTCGCGGCCTACGAGGCCTATCGGGCGCGCCTTCGGACTGACCCCGAGGGCATCGCGAATTTCCAGTATGCTGAGGAGCAACGTTTCATCCTGGCGGAGGAGCGGACGTTTTTGCGGCCGGTGTCAGGATGATGGGAATCGCGCCGGCGTTTTGGCTCTTTGTTTGATCGCATGATTCACGCGCTCTGGACGTCCCGCCCAGCGCGATCGTGCGCTAATCCGCGTGTCCGCCCGTGATCGACGGGCGGTGTCCGGCGAATAGATGCCGCCACCCCCAGGTGGCAACCCGATCCGCCACCGGCCGCAACAGCAGATCGGCGACGGTCACTGCCAGTGCCAACCAGAGGCTCTGGGCCAATGTGGCGACCACCAGGAACAGCACGCCGGCCTCGACTGCCTTGCGGCCCACCGAGGCCCAAAAATGCCGCCGCCGCGACGATCCGGTTCGGCCAATCAGCCGCGGCACGACGTGGCCGTTGTCGTTCGCCTGTTTCGGCCGGTTTTCCTCGACTGTCCCCAGCGCGACCGTCTGATTGGTCATCCGGTCGATCAGGATGAACGATCCGAGTTCACGGTCGCGGCCGTAGACTGTCGTGGGGATCGGCTTGTCGAATGCCAGATCGACGACGCCGATCGCGTTCATCGGCAGGGATTCGGCCGGGTGGTCGCGGAAGCTGTGAATGTCCACCGCGTGGCGCAACGTCATGACATCGGCGTTCGCCTCGACAGCGCCCAGCTTGATAATGACGTTTTGGCCGGGGCGCAGGGGCTGGTCGACCATCCACAGGACGCGGGCGGTCATGTTTTTGCGAGCCTGCATCGCCGACGCCTGATGCACGATGACGTCGCCGCGTGACACATCGATCTGATCGGCCAGCGTCAGCGTGATCGCCTGGCCGGCGGAGGCGTGGGGCAGGTCGCCGTCGGCGGTCACGATGCGGGCGATGGTGCTGTGGCGCTGGTTTGGCAGCACGGTCACGCGGTCGCCGACCCGAACGGTTCCGGTCGCGATGGTTCCGGCGTAGCCGCGGAAATCGAGATTTGGACGGTTGACCCATTGCACCGGGAAATGCAGGCGCTGCGCCTGAGCGGGGGCCTCGTCGATTGTGACGGTTTCGAGATACCCTAGGAGATGCGGTCCGTGATACCACGGCGTCCGCGGCGACGGCATGGCGATGTTGTCGCCTTCTCGCGCGCATAGCGGGATCGGAATGATCGACTCGAAGCCAAGGGCGACGACGGCTTCGCGGTAGGCTGCGACGATGTTGTCGTAGACGGCCTGGTCGAAGCCCACCAGGTCCATCTTGTTGACCGCCAGCACGACGTGGCGCACGCCCACCATGGATACGATGAAGGAATGGCGTCGCGTCTGCGGCAGGATGCCTTTGCGTGCATCCACCAGGATGATCGCCAGTTCCGCCGTCGAGGCGCCGGTGGCCATGTTCCTGGTGTATTGCTCGTGGCCCGGCGTGTCGGCGACGATGAACGATCGCCGTGGGGTGGAGAAATAGCGGTACGCGACATCGATGGTGATGCCTTGTTCCCGTTCCGCCGACAGTCCGTCGACCAACAGGGCGAAGTCGCGGTGCTCGCCGTGGGTGCCGAATTTTTTTGAATCCCGGTCCAGGGCTTCAAGCTGATCGTCCAGGACGGCGTTGGAATCGAACAACATGCGCCCGAGCAGAGTGGATTTGCCGTCGTCGACGGAACCGCAGGTGAGAAGGCGGAGCAACGATGCCTGCCGGAGCGCGGGCGCCGTCATGGAAAGCGCGGCGCTCATCAGAAATAGCCTTCCTGTTTTTTCTGTTCCATCGATCCGCTGCCGTCATGGTCGATCAGCCGGCCTTCCCGTTCGGAGGAGCGGGAGTCGCGCATTTCCTCGATGATCTCGGATAGGGTCGCGGCCTCGCTTTCCACCGCGCCTGTGAGCGGATAGCAGCCCAGGGTGCGGAAGCGGACGGACCGCATCTCGATCTGCTCGCCGGGGCGCAGGATCATCCTGTCGTCGTCGCGCATGATCAGCATGCCGTCACGTTCCACCACCGGCCGGGGCTTGGCGAAGTAGAGCGGGACGACCGGGATGGCTTCCTGGGCGATGTAGTCCCAGATGTCGGACTCGGTCCAGTTTGATAGCGGAAAGACCCGGAAGCTTTCGCCGGCCCGTTTGCGGGTGTTGAACAGGTGCCAGGGTTCAGGACGCTGGTTCTTCGGGTCCCAGCGATGTTCGGCGGAGCGCAACGAGAATACCCGTTCCTTGGCACGCGATTTTTCTTCGTCGCGCCGGGCGCCGCCAAAGGCCGCATCGAATTTGTGGCGATCCAGGGCCTGCTTCAGGCCTTGCGTTTTCATGACGTCTGTATGGAGGCGGGAGCCGGACGCGAATGGGTTGACGCCGGCGCGCAAGCCGTCCTCATTGATATGGACGATCAGCTTGCAGCCCAGTTCTTTCGCCCGCCGGTCGCGAAATTCGATCATCTCACGAAATTTCCATGTCGTATCGACATGCAGCAGCGGGAACGGCAACGGCGCCGGATAGAATGCCTTGATCGCCAGATGCAGCAGAACGGCGCTGTCCTTACCGACGGAATACATCAGCACCGGGTTGTCGCAGGTGGCGACGACCTCCCGGAAGATGTGGATGCTCTCGGCTTCCAGGCGCTGAAGGTGGGTCAGCGTTCGGACGGATGTCCTGGTGTCGCTATGGGTTGACCTGTCCTGGTGTTGGGTCGCGGCATGGTGCTGATGCGGATGGCCTGGACGAGCCGGGCCATGACGATTGGCATCAATCCCGACGGTGGTGCGGAACCAATTCATGCCCTTTTCCCTGCCCGCACCAGGCGGCCGTCCGGTGTCAGGTGTAGGCCGCATTCGCGGGTTTGATCTTGTTCCCACCACCAGCGGCCGGCTCGTTCCGGTTCTCCCGGAGCGACGGCGCGGGTGCAGGGGGCGCAACCGATCGACAGGAAGCCTTTGTCGTGCAGCGCGTTGTAGGGGACATTGCCGGATCGTACCAGCGCGGCGACCTGGTCGCGCGACCAGTCCAACAGCGGGTTGGCCTTCAATAGATGGCGATCGGTATCGAGCGACACGAAGTCCAGGTGTTGGCGTTGGCCGGATTGATCCGCGCGCAGGCCGGTCAGCCATGCCGCCGCGCCGTGCAGCGCTCGACCGAGCGGTTCGACTTTGCGTACCGCGCAGCAGGCGTGGCGGGCTTCGGTGGCGTGGCGGAAGCCGTTGATTCCGTTCCGATGCACCAATGCTTCGAGCGCGCCGGCGCGCGGATAAAACGCTTCGACGCGGATGCCGTACCGCTGCTCGGTTTCCGCCCATACCGTATAGGTTTCGGGGAACAGCCGTCCGGTATCCAGGGTCGCGAACCGGCAGTCGATGCCGGACTCGGCGATCAGATGAGTCAGCGCTTGATCCTCCAGCCCGAAGCTGGTGGTGAACACCGTGGGGCCGGAGACAGTGCGGGATAGCAACATAAGCCGGCCGATAGGATCGAGCCGAGCGAATGCTTGGTTCAGGGTTGATTTTGACGTTTCTG
The DNA here is from genome assembly GCF_009765975.1 of Acidisphaera sp. S103. GTDB lineage: Bacteria > Pseudomonadota > Alphaproteobacteria > Acetobacterales > Acetobacteraceae > Rhodopila. The sequence goes on from NZ_LMUJ01000054.1 coordinate 61,677, forward strand.
AGACAAAACTATCCCCCGGCACGACGAGAACCTCGTCCTGCCAGTGGTCATTATCCACATCTGCCACGCCCGTCGGCTCCCGCTCTCATCGGCCGCATCGGTAGCTATCGGCCTGGGTTGGGATATACGTGTCCTGATGGCCCTGTGAAATCACGATGTAACCCGGAAAGGACGGGGGCGTGCGGGGTGGCGGCGAGCAGGGAGAGCACGTTGTCGGGCGGTTTGCCAGAACATCCTCTAGTGGGGCGTGGTATTGGTTATTTTCCCTCTTGCCGGGTGGATAGACGGAATGTGTTTCCGCCGCCTCGGCCGGATGAGAGGTATGATCGCGGCCGGTGTGACGAATTTCACATGGCGGATATGACCGAAAAGCAACACTGGTGCCCGAATGGCGGCCAGACCAATGCCGCCTTGCCCTTCGCGGCGCAAACCCTTACTCAGCCGCCGAACTTGAACCTGTAGGAGGCCGCGATGGCGACCGAGCGTACTTTTTCTATTATCAAGCCTGATGCCACGCGGCGGAACCTGACGGGTAAGGTCAATGCCGTGCTGGAAGAGGCCGGCCTGCGGATCGTCGCCCAGAAGCGCATCCATATGACCCAGGCCCAGGCTGAAGCGTTCTATGGCGTCCATGCGGCGCGGCCGTTCTTTCGCGACCTGGTCACGTTCATGATCTCGGGCCCGGTCGTGGTGCAGGTGCTGGAAGGTGAGAACGCCGTTGCGCGCAACCGCGAGGTGATGGGCGCGACCAATCCGGCGAATGCCGAACCTGGCACCATCCGGAAGCTGTTCGCGGAGAGCATCGAGGCTAACTCGGTCCACGGGTCGGACAGCGCCGAGAATGCCGCGACGGAAATCGCCTACTTCTTTGCCGGAACCGATATCGTCGGATGAAAGCCGGCGCCATGGATTGGGTCGGGCTGCTGGGACGCGTTCTCATGAGTGCGATCTTCATCCATGCCGGCTACGGCAAGGCGATGGAGCCGGCGGCGACGATGGCGGCGTTCCGTCACCTCGGGCTGCCGCTGCCCGGGGTGGCGTATGCCATCGCGCTTGCCATTGAACTGGGTGTCGGTTGCTTGTTCCTGGTTGGGTTCAGGGTGCGGGTGACCGGGCTGATCCTGGCGGGGTGGTGCATCGCGACAGCGTTGGTCGCGCACTACCATCCGGAAAACCGCGATGCGATGATCCACTTCATGAAGAACGTGTGCATGGCCGGCGGATTTCTGCAGGCGGTGGCGTTCGGCACCGGCCGCTTCGGCCTCGATCGAACGTAGCGGCGCATGGCGGGCAAGCGGGTCCTGCTGGCCGCGGAGTTCATGCGTGGCGGCGCGACCGCCACTCGCCTGTTGCCGCTGGCGGACGCGCTGGCCGATCGAGGCCATGATGTGACGCTGGCGCTGCCGGCCGAACTGGCGGCGTCGGTCGCTGCCTCGGGGTTTCCGGTCGTCGATGCGCCGCGCTGGACCGTGGCGCCGCCACCCGGGTTCGTCGCGGTTTCCTATGCCGATCTGCTGATGCATGGTGGTTATGCTGCGCCCGATGCGCTGCGCGGGTTGATGGTGGGATGGCGCGGCGTGCTGGAGCAGGTGTCGCCGGATCTGCTGGTGGTTGATTTCGCGCCCACCGCGATGCTGGCGGCGCGCGTCGCCGGGATCGCAACGGCGGCCGTGGGGGACGGGTTCAGCCTGCCGCCGCTGATCGTGCCGCTGCCGAACATGCGGCCGTGGGCGGACGTGCCCGCGGACGCCGTCGAGAGTGTCGAGGGGCGGGTTCTTGCGGTGGTGAACGCCAGGCTTGGTGCCCAGCAGTTCCGGCGGCTGCGCGATTTGTTTGCTGATGTGCCGAGCTTTCTCTGCACGTTTCCGGAATTGGATCATTATCCGGATCGGCCGGATGCAGCCCCCTATGGCGAGGTCTTCACGCCGTCGCGTGGGCCGGCGGCGGTGTGGCCCGCGGGAACCGGGGAGCGGATTTATGTCGACCTGGATCCACGGCACCCGGCGTTGGGTGCCATTGTCGCGGCGCTCGATCGGCTGGGGCTGCCTACGCTGATACAGGCGGCCGGCATGCCGGCTCGGCAGGCGGATGCGATGGAGCGGGCCGCCATCCAGGTGACGACGACGGCCAATCGCGCGTCGGTGCTGTCCGGGTGCGATATCGTGGTGTGCCAGGGGCAGGACGTCGCGGTGCCGGCGCTGCTGGCGGGCAAGCCGCTGCTGATGTTGCCGGTGTTCGTTGAGCAGATGATGACGTTGCACCGCGTGGCGACTCAGGGGCTGGGGCATGGGATCGAGCCGATTGCCGATATTGACGCGGTGGACGCGGCGGTGCGCCGGTTGGTCGATGACAGAGCCTGCCGGCTGCGGGCGGTGAATTTTGGCCGTTTGTATGACGGCTACCGGCCGGGTATCGCCGTCGATGCCGTTGCCGACGCGATCGACGATTTGCTGGGCTGAGTCGGGCGGGCCGTGGCCCTCCGAAGGCTTCTTGCATCCACGCGGCACCGGACGGTGACGGTCCGACCGTCCGCTGTCGGTGCTGTGGCCCAATGACCTTGTGCGCTGGTACCGGACGGACGAGTGGCTGACGGATGGGCGCCGGATGCTGGCCTGGGGCCGGCCGAAGTTGATCAGTAGGCACAGCGGGTTGCTGGTCGCCCGTAGGTCGTTTTGGCATTGCGGGACATGCACGGCGCCGAGGCCGGACTTCCGCATCTCGGGGGCAAGGGCGTTCTCGTAGACCTTTTCGATGGACCCATGACCGAGCGCATTGGCAACCCTGAAAGTGCAGCCGATGATCCGTTCGGTCACCGGCTTCAACAACCGCGCATTCCCTTCATCCATCTGCATCCCACTCATCCGCCTTAAAAAACCTGCCCGGGGGTTTGCGACGACAGCTGACAGGGTGCGAATGCCCTACCCTGCGCGTGTTAGCGAAAGATGAACCCCTCCGGCGGGAATGGCCTGAGCCTGAGGCTTCGTGCATAAACAAATGCTTCGATGTTGGCACTGTCGCCCAGTCCCGTCATGGCGATGAGAGGCCGGCAGCGTTCGCCGGACAATTCGCTTATTCCCCGGCGAGCCCTAAGTCGTTCTTTCAGGATTGTGCCGTGGTGGGGGGCTCGGCATGATCGGGGTGGACAGGGGCAGGAGGTGTGCGTGGCCGGAACAATCGATCGGCAGGGGTATCGCTACATTCCGGGGCCATTCCAATATTCCGCTGGTGTCGCGGCGCTGACCGGTCATGCGATACAGCGCGTCCGTTTTGCCAACCCGGTGCCGTTGGCGGAGGGTTTTGGCCGCATCGAGACGTTTTTGCGCAATGCCGAACTGCCTTTGACGGCGTTCTGTGCGTGTGAGTTGCGATCTCCGGCGCCGTTCACCGATGCGGGTTTCATCGCGTTCAACCGGGAATATTGCGGGACGCTGGAACGGTGGGGGATTTTCGCCAACGACCGCAATCCGGTGGCGCGCAGCAATGTCTGCCCGGAGATCGATCCACCGGCAGTACCGAGCTTCCATGCGTTTTGTTATGTGGCTCCGGCGGCGGGGGCGGGCCATTCGTTCGTTGTCGCGGGCAGTGGGGAGTCCATGGAGGGCACCGGTCCTTACCGCGACAAGACGGTGCGCTATGGCGAGACCGGTCCGGATGCGATCGCCGAGAAAGCGCGTTACGTGCTGGGGGTGATGGAAACGCGGATGGTCGCCCTGGATGCGGGCTGGGGGTCGACGACCGCGGTGCAGGTTTACTCAGTGCATGACGTGTATCCGTTCCTGGGGACCGAGATTGTCGCGCGCGGGGCGGCCCGGCACGGGCTGACCTGGCAGTTCTGCCGGCCGCCGGTGGTCGGGTTGGAATACGAGATGGATTGCCGGGGGGTGGCTGTGGAGCGGGTGGTTGAGGGGTGAGCGTGGTGCCCAATAATGGATGGGTCGGGCGAGATACCTCTTTACGTCGCGGCCCGAACGGTTCCGTCGCAAATTTCCCGGCAGACATGCAATACCCAAGGATGTAGGTGGATTTATCCAGTTAGAGCGCGCTGACCGTGAACAGTCAGCGCGCTCTAACTCTCTCTCGAAGTGACTGCCCTTGAACTCGATCATCGCCTGCCGGTCCGTTGAAACCGTCGCCCGTTACCTCAGCGACGCGGTCCGGTCGGTTAGGGTCCCACAATAATTTGCCCGTACATCCAGGGATGCGGCGTGCAGATGTAGTAGTAAGTGCCGAGCTCCTTGAAGGTGATGGTCTTCGATTCCCCTTTGGCCAGCGCCCCGGTATCCCACTTGCTCTCCGATGCGCCAGGCGCCGTGGTCGAGGTCGCGGTATGCACGATGTCGCCGACGTTGGTGAATGTCACGGTGGTGCCCGGCTTCACCCGCGTGCGGGCAGGCCAGAACGCATACTCGACGTTGTTGTCGCCAATATTGATTGTGTTCGTGCCGTTCGCGATCGGTCCCAACGGCCCGGCGATCCGCGACGGTGGTTGTGGTGGAGGCATCGGCGCCATCGACCCGTTCATTCCGAACACCCACAGCGCGTCGCCAGTGGCGCTGCCTTGGATCGAATTGCCGCCCGTAACGATGGCGATATATTCCTGACCATCCACTTCGTACACCGACGCCGGTGCATCGGCGCCAAAGCCGGTCTGGAATTTCCACAGCACCTCGCCCGATTTGGCATTCAGCACGACGAAGTTGCCATCGGGTTCACCGCGTAGCAGCAATCCTCCGGCGGTGACGGTCGAGCCGCCGCCGCCGCCCATGCGGTAGGGCATTTGGTGCTGCCACGCGATCTTATTCGAGCGGCTGTCGATCGCGGTGAACGTGCCGCCGAACTGCGAGCCGATCGGCGCCGACTGCGTTCCGCCGGTATAGCGCAGGCCGTTCTTGTAGGTATCGCCGTAACGAGCGAACGTGCTCGAGCGGATAGTGCCGGGTACGTAGAAGAAGCCGGTATCGGGGCTGTAGGGCATCGGCGACCAATTCGTACCGCCCTGTCCGCCGGGTTGGATAACGACCGGGTCTTCCCAGAACGACTGGAATATACAGCCCGGCTTGTCGAAGCCCGGTGTCGGCGGCGCGCAGGTCGGCACCGTGTTGTCGCCGATCGGGTAGGGCTGAGTCGCGGCGGTGTGCTGCCGGGGCTCTTGCGGCACCGGCTTTTCTTCGATGCCGACCAGCGGCTTTCCATTGGTACGGTCCAGGATATAGACCCATCCTGTCCGCCCGGCCTCGGCAAGTCCCTTGCGGGGTTGGCCGTTGATCACTGTATCGAACAGCACCACCGGGCTGGCGGCGTCATAGTCCCAAATATCGTGGTGCACTTCCTGGAAGTGCCAGGCGTAAGCACCAGTTTTGGCGTTGATCGCCATGATCGAGGAACAGAACAGATTGTCGCCATCGCGCACCGCGCCGTTGTAATCCGGACCGCAATTGCCTGTTGCGAAATAGAGCAACCCAAGTTCGGGATCGACCGCGGGTGTGTTCCACACCGGGGCACCGCCGCGCATCGCCTGATCGCTGCCTTTCGGCCAACTCTCGCTGCCGACTTCGCCCGGTGCAGGCAATGTGTAGGCGCGCCACAGAATTTTACCGGTCTTGGCATCCAGCGCGGTCAGCCGGCCGCGCGTGCCGAACTCCCCGCCCGCGATACCGCTATAGACGATACCATCATAGTAGAGCGGCGCACTGGTGACGACGTAGCCGTTGTGCCAGTCCTCGATCGGTGTCTTCCAGACCTCCTTGCCGGTCTTGATGTCGAGCGCGACGACATTGGTGTCGAGCTGGCCAAGGAACACCATCCCCTCGCCCATTGCGAGGCCACGGTTCAGCCAGCCGCAGCACACCGTATTGATCGCCTGGTCGATGTGGGAATAGCGTTCCCACAGAAACTCGCCGGTTTTCGCGTTGAGGGCGAAGACATCGTCGTTGCCGGTAACCACGTACATGATACCGTCGCGGACCAGCGGCGTGGCCTCGGCCGAATACTTGCCACCGACGCCGGACCCTTTCAGGTGGGTCATCCACGCGCCTTTAAGCTGGCTGGCATTCTCCGTATTGATCTGCTTCAGCGTCGAATAGCGCTGGTTCGTCAAATTGCCGCCGTTTGTCACCCAGTCCTTTCCAACCGGGCTCTTGAGCAGTTGATCGATATCCGGATCCGAGGCCCGAGCAGTCGCGGCGCCTACGCAAAGCAGGCAGACCGTCGCTGCTACAGATAGAAATAGCCTGTAACGTTTGGACATTTCGCTACTCCCCCAATGTTTCTGAGTGACATTCTTGGGTGGCCGCCCGGACTTGACCGGGTTGGGGAAGGATGCTGACCGCTTCTGCGTCAATCCGCAAGTGTGCCGAGGCCTACTTGCGGGTTGACGGGGACGACAGAACCTCGCGGCGCTTTGGTGCGCCAGATAGTTTCGCCTATTTATTCCTGTCTGACGCTGGCGTTTTGACTGTCACTGAGCATGAATGATCGGGTATAGAAATCACTCTCTGCCCAGGCCCTGACGATCACGACTGGCTGTCTTCGGTCATGCCAGTCGAGGCCGGCGCCGCACCATCAGCGGTAGAATGATCCCGACGCCGATACCCCAGAATCCGTTGATCAGGAATGACCGCAGCCAACTTAGTGGTACCCAGCCGGCGCCGATCGGCAGACCCTTGATCGCCGGCACCACCAGCAGGCCCACCAGCGCCGCGATGATCCCCAGGATCAGGCCGCATAGCCAGAGCGGCGCGGTCATCCTGGGCAGGAGCAGTCCGAAGACGATCCCGTAGAGGCCACCCCAGAAGCAAAGATCAAGAATCAGGGGCACACCGAGCGGTGGCACCGCTTTGGTGGGATAGGGCGGCGGCATTGCCAAGCCGGGCAGATTCAGGACGTGCAATGCCTCCCACATCGCCTGGTGGAAGGTCAGCACCGAAATCGCCGCGGCGATAAAGCCCAGGATGGCGCGTTTCGCGGGGGTGTCCATAGACGTTTCCTCTCATTCTTGCTTGATCCGAGGCTCTGCCAGGTAACAGCCGATTGTCAAATACTTTCACGGCCAGGCGCAGGGGGCCGTCCAGGACTGCCTTTGGGGCGGCATCGCCGGTCAAACGGCCCGTACCAGCGGCAATTTCGTTCCGGCTGCCTGGCGTTCGGCCAGTACTTCGCGCCGGAAGCTGAACAGCTTGGCGGGGCGGCCGCCTGTTTCGGTTGTTACTTCGCCTGTTTCTTCTACCAGATCTTGCTGATCGATCAACCGGCGGAAATTCTGCTTGTGCAGCAGGCGTCCGGCCAGTGCCTCGACTGTCCGCTGCAATTGCAACAATGTGAACCCCGGTGGCATCAATTCAAAAACCACAGGTCTGTACTTGATTTTTGCGCGCAACCGAGCGATGCCGGTGGCTAGGATGCGGCGGTGATCGTGGCGCATGGGCTCGCCCAGCGCCTCGGTCAGGGTTTCGGATAAACCGGCCGCGGCGGGGCGGCCCTCGGCGACCAGGCCGGCTTCCCACAGCAATTCGTAACGTTGAAGAACCAGCTCTTCATTCCACCGCTGGCCGCGCAGACCGAAATTGATCGTGATCCGCTGCTGCCGGGCCCGCTGGGTCGCCGGGTCGTCGGCACTGTCGGCCCAGTCGTATAGCGGGGGCGCCAGGATCGATTCCCCCAGTGCGGCACCGGGTCCGCGAAAGTCCTCCCACGGGAAGAATCGGTACCAGGGTTGCCAGGCGGCGTCCCAACCGGCCATCACCGGGGCTTCGCGTGTCAGGCCCAGATAGCTGACCGACACCACGCGCCCCAGCGTGCCTTGTTTCCGGTCCTGGTCGGCGAAAGTGTAGAGTTGCTCGACATATCCCAACGGATGGTGGGTCTGGGTTTCCACCCAGGATCGCAGCCCGGCCTGCAGCGAGCGGTGGCCGGGCTCGAACGGGCCGGACGGCAGGGCGCCGCCATGTTCGATCGTCAGGACGCGCGGCTGCCCGTCGGTCACGGCGACGATCACCGCGGTCAACTCCGCGGCGACGGCGACGTTGTCGTTTTCCATACCATGATCCGGCATGGGGGTGCTTGTCGCACGCCGGGGGCTTGGTTCGCCACCGCCAATCCGGATCGGGGGCGGGTTTATCGGCTCCTCAGGGTGGTGGCCTGGATCGCGGCGCCGATACCCAGCACCATCGCCTGGGCCGCGATGGTCATGATCGCGGTGCCGATCAGCGCGCCGGCCAGAAGGGCGCCGTCTGGACGCGGCGGCCGCGGAATTCCGGTGTTTTTAAGGCGTTGCATGACAGCCATCTTTCCGTTTGCCGGCAGTGTAGTCTCGCCTGCCTGCCAAAGGTTACGTCCCGCGCATGGACAGGATCGTCGTCGCGGGCAAGTATCCCCGGCATTAACAACGGGAGACACCGATGGAAGCGCTGCTGCCCCTGGCCGAGAAGGTCGGCGCCCGCCTCAAGGAACGTGGTGAGACGATCGGCATCGCCGAGTCCTCCACCGGCGGCCTGCTGTCCGCCGCGCTGCTGTCGATTGGCGGCGCGTCGGCGTATTTCCGTGGCGGCGGCGTGATCTATACGGCGTATGCGCGGAAGGCGTTTCTGGAAATTCCCAATCCGCTGCCGCCGCCGCTGGAACGGGCCTCCACCGAACCTTATGCGCTGCTGCTGGCCGACACCGTGCGGTTCCGATTGGATGCGAGTTGGGGGCTGGGCGAAACCGGGGCGACGGGGCCGACCGGCAACCGGTATGGCGACAAGGCGGGGCATACGTGCATTGCGGTGACCGGAGCGCGGTTTTCGAAGGTCATCACGCTGGAGACGGGCAGCCCGGATCGTATCGCCAATATGCGGGCGTTCGGCATCCGGGCGCTGGAACTCCTGATGGAGGCGCTTGGTTAGTATCCCGCCCCGGAAGTTCGTCGCATTTCGCGACGGGCTTCGGAAGCGGGGACCCCGATCATGCGACGTCTATCCCGCCATCAGCCGGTTGCTCTCCCGATCGCCAAAGAAGATGTCGGTGGAGATTTCGTCGGTTCGGTTGCAGCCGGTATAGGCCATGGTCTTGTCCATCTCGGTCTGGATGACCTGGATGGCTTTGGCCGCTCCCGCCTGGCCGGCAACCGCGGTGCCGTACAGCGTCGCGCGTCCGGTCAGGACCGCCTTGGCACCCAGCGCCAGCGCCTTGACGATGTCGGAGCCGCGGCGGACGCCTGAATCGAGGATGACGGTGGCCTTGTCACCCACCGCCTCGGCGATTTCCGGCAGCACGCGGATGGTGGCGGGGGCGCTGTCCATGTTGCGGCCGCCGTGGTTGGAAACGATGATGCCGTCAACGCCGTAATTGATCGCCTTCAGCGCGTCGTCGACGCGGTTGACGCCTTTCAGCATCAGCAGGCCCGGCCACATTTCCCGAAATTTCTTCACGTCGTCCCAGGTCAGGGAATCCCGGCGCATGCCGTCGGCTCGGTCGCCGACGCCGCGAGTGATGGATTCCTGGAACTCGGGCGGAAAGTTCTCCTGCTTCGGCATGCCCGTGGTCCTGAGGTAACGGCCCATGACCCCCAGGCTCCAACCCGGATGGAGGGCGATGTCCACCGCCATGCGGAAATTGGGCTTGAGTGGGGCGGAAAAGCCGTTGCGGGCGTTGTACTCGCGGTTGGGCGAGACGGCGGAGTCTACCGTAACGATCAATGCCTCGTAGCCCGCTTTTTTCGCCCGTTCGATGACCTGGTAGGACAGATCGCGCCGCTTCCAGACGTAGAGTTGGAACCACAGCCGGCCGCCGGCCTGCTCCGCGACTTCCTCCATCGCGGTCATCGAGGCGGTGGACATGGCGAAGGGAATCCCTGCCTTCGCCGCGGCCTTGGCCAGTTGCAGCTCGCCGCGGTACCAGCATAGGCCCGCGGCACCGGTTGGAGCGATGATCATCGGCAGGCTGACTTCCTTGCCGAACAGCATCGTTTTGGTGGAGCGGCCGGAGACATCGACCAATGCCCGGTGCCGCAGTTTGATGTCATGGAAGCCGGAACGGTTGTCGGCGACCGCGAGGTGGTCCTCGGTGGCGCGGTCGACGAACTCGAAGATGCCATGCGGCAGCCGGCGTTTGGCTGCTTCCCGCATGTCGAAGATGTTGTAGCAGTTGTCCAGTGCGGACATGCTCGTTTCCCCCAAACTTGCAGCGATCCGATTAACCGGCCATCAGGCGGTTGCTCTCCCGATTACCGAAGAAGATATCGGTGGAAATTTCGTCCACCCCATTGCAGCCGGTGTAGGCCATGGTCTTGTCCATCTCGGTCTTGATGAATCCGACCGCCTTGGCTGCGCCTGCCTGGCCACCGGCCGCGGTCCCATACAGCGTCGCGCGCCCGGTCAGCACGCATTTCGCCCCGAGTGCCATCGCCTTCACGATATCCGACCCGCGCCGTACGCCGGAATCGAGGATCACCGTCGCCTTGTCGCCCACCGCCTCGGCGATCTCCGGCAGCATGTCCAGCGTCGCCGCGGCGCTGTCCATGTTGCGGCCGCCATGATTGGACACGATGATCCCATCGACGCCGTAACTGACCGCCTTCAGCGCATCATCGACTCGATTGATCCCCTTCAGCATCAGGATACCGGGCCATTTGTCGCGGAAAATGCGGATATCGTCCCAGTTCAGCGAATCCTGCCGCATCACCTCCCGCGTGCCCGGATCGGTGCCGATCGGGCGACGATACGGCTCCGGATAGTTCTCATTCCGGGGCATGCCGATGGTCGTGAAGTATTTCAGCAGCACAGTGCTGAACCAGGTCGGATGCTGCATGATATCCCAGGTGAAGCGCCACGTCGGATGAAACGGCAACAAAAACCCGTTTTTCGCATTATATTCGCGGTTCGGCGGCACGATCGTATCGGTTGTGACGATCAGCGCTTCGAAGCCGTTGTTCTTCGCCCGCTCGATGAGCTGATAGGACAACTCCCGCTGCTTCCAGACGTATAGCTGGAACCAGAGCCGGAAATTCGCCTCCTTGGCGATTTTCTCCATCGACGTCATCGCGCCGGTCGCCAAGGTGAACGGGATCTTCGCCGCCGCTGCCGCTTTCGCCAGTTCCAGTTCCCCTTCGTGCCAGCACAGCCCGGCGGCACCGGTCGGGGCGATCGCCATCGGCAGTGCGATCTCCTTGCCGAACAGCGTGGTTTTAGTGGAGCGACCGGACACGTCGACCAGCGCGCGATGCCTCAGCTTGATCTTCTCGAACGCATGGCGATTGTTGCGCAGCGCCAGTTCGTCCTCGGTCGAGCGGTCTACGAACTCGAACACCGCTTTCGGCAGGCGCCGTTTCGCCCGCTCCCGCAGATCGAAGACATTGTAGCAATCATCGAGCCCTGACATACGCCGTTCCCCCTTGGTGACGGAATGATGAAGCCGGCTGGATCGGTGTCAAGCCACGCGCCCGACCCGCGGCGCCGTGTAAACCGTCACCGACGTCCCTATCTATGGCTGGAAATCCAAACGTTCTATGAACGTCGCAGATGCGCGCGGCGGAGGAATTGACTGCATGACCGATTATCTATCCCTGGTATCCGACCTGATCCGGCAGGCCCGAACGGGTGGCGCCGATGCCGCCGATGCCGTGCTGGTCAACGGAACCTCGCTGTCCGTGGCGTCGCGCCAAGGCAAGATCGAGCATCTGGAGCGTTCCGAGGGCCGCGACCTGGGCCTGCGCGTGTTCGTCGGCAAGCGGGCCGCGATCGTGTCGTCGACGTCGTTGGATCCCGCTGGCTTCCCCAGCCTGGTTGAACGCGCCGTGGCGATGGCCAAAGTGGTGCCTGAGGATCCCTTCGCCGGCCTGGCCGAGACCTGGGCGCCACAGGACGGCATCGACCTGGACATGGCGGACCCCGCCGAACCCGCCCCCGACGTCCTGGCTGCTCGGGCTGCGGCCGCCGAGGAAGCGGCGTTCTCGGTCCGTGGCGTCACCAATTCCGAGGGGGCCGAGGCGGGATATGGCCGCAACGAGATCGTGCTGGTGACCTCGGCCGGGTTCGCCGGGCATCGCGTCGGTACCAGCCACTCGATTTCCGCGACCGCACTGGCCGGCTCGGGGACCGACATGCAACGCGACTACGACTACCACAGCACGGTCTATTTCGCCGATCTGGACGATCCGGTGAAGATCGGCAAAAGCGCCGGTGAGCGGGCGATCGCCCGATTGCATCCGACGCGGCCGAATACCGCCAAAATCCCTGTCGTGTTCGATCCGCGGGTTGCCGGCAGCCTGCTTGGGCATTTTTCCGGCGCGATCAACGGCGCCGGGGTGGCGCGGGGGACCAGTTTCCTGAAGGAAAAGCTGGGGCAGCGCGTATTTGCGCCCGGTATCAATATCCACGACGATCCGCGCCGGGTGCGCGGGGCTCGATCCAGGGCGTTCGACGGCGAGGGCACGCCAACCCGCGCCCACGCGCTGATCCAGGATGGGGTACTGACCACCTGGCTGCTGGACAGCCGCTCCGCCCGCCAGCTTGGGATGGCCTCGACGGGGCACGCGTCGCGCGGCACCAGTGGGCCGCCGTCGCCGTCCACCACCAATCTGTATCTGGCGCCCGGGGCATTGACGCCGCAAGCGCTGATGGCCGACATCAAGGAAGGCTTCTACATCACCGAGATGATCGGCATGGGTGTGAATGGCGTGACCGGGGATTACAGCCGCGGGGCCGCCGGATTCATGATCCGCGACGGCGCGCTGGCCGAACCGGCGGCGGAGGTCACCGTGGCAGGCAATCTGATCGAGATGTTCGCCAACATGGTGGCCGCTTCCGATCTGGTATTCCGCCGCGGTACGGACTCGCCGACGGTCCGGATCGACGGGATGACGATGGCGGGCGGGTAAGGCGACCCGAGTCTAGGAGTGGTACACCGAACAGCCGCCGCCGGCTGTGCGCATGCGGTCGCAGAAATTTTGTGCCTGTGCCACATCGGCGAAGCCTGAGGTCCGCACGCGCCAGTATGTGTGCCCATCGTGCTCGGCGTGGGTGAAAACGGGTTGCTTTCCGCTTAGCAGTTTGGGGAAGCGCTGTGACAGTTGCTGCCACTCGTTCTGCGCCGCCGCTTCCGAATCGAGTGCGGCCAATTGGACCGTCGTCGTGTGTTCGGGTGCGGGTGGTGTGTCGATGCTGGCGACCACCTGCGCCGGCGCCGGTATGGCCGCTACCGGTGTCTCCGCTGTCGGCGCCGAGCGCGCCAGCGTCAGCGTATCGAGTGCCTGCGCGACCTCCTCCGGGGACAGAGTCGCGGACAGGATGCGTTGCGCGTCCTCGCGCCTGCCAGCCATGGCGAGAACGGCGGCATAATCCTGTTTGACCTTAGGCGTTGCCTCGGGCGCGTCCGCCAGCGGTTGCACCATGCGGATGGCATCGTCGCCCTGGCCGCGGATCGCCAGGCAAAGCGCCAGGTTGACGCGAGCCGCTGTCATGTCGGGCTCAGCCGCGATGGCGGCGCGGTAGGCTGCTTCCGCATCCACATGGCGACCTTGCAGATCGCGCGCGATTCCCAGGTCGTTCAGCACGGCGGCGTTTTTGCCGTCCTCTTTCAGCTCTGACTCGAAACTGGCTTCGGCACCGGCGGGATCGACGGGAAGCTGAACCCGCCCGAGCGCGAGGAGGGCCTGCTGGTTCCGCGGTTGCAGTGCTACGGCTTGGCGCAGGCTGTCCCGTGCTTCATCCAGCCGGCCGAGTTCGGTCAATGCCAGGCCGCGATGGACCAGCGCGTCCACGTCGGCGGGATTTTTCTGCAACGCCTCGTTGGCCAACTGCAACGCGGGTCCGGGCGTGCCGGCATTCAATTCCGCCTCGGTGACCGCCGCATCGACTTTGCGAGAATGCTCCGCGTACTGACCACCACATGCGGTCAGCAGCAGCGTGAGCACAAACGGAAGCGTTCTAACTGAGTGCATGGATGACCTTAATGACGGCTGGACCGCCGATGACAAGGAAGACGCACGGAAGGATGAAGGCGACCATTGGCAACGTCAGCAAGACGGGCATGCGGGCGGCTTTCGCCTCGAATCGCGTAATGAGTTCGGTGCGCAGTTCGGCGGCGAGCGCGCGCAGCGCGTCGGTCAGGGGCGTGCCGTACTGGGCCGATTGCAGCAATGTCGTCGCCAGCCGCTTCGCGCTTTCGACCCCGCAACGGGTGCCCAGATTGGTCAGCGGTATCTTGGAATCCGTCATCATCTGCAGTTCGTTCGCGGTGTGCGCCAGTTCCAGCGCGATGGCGGGATGCGAGTGCTGCAATTCGTGCGCCACCCGAACGATGGTGGTGCCGAGGCCCAGCCCGGCCCCGGCGCAGATGACCATCATGTCGAGTGCGTCGGGAATTTGGTCGCGAATCCGTTTCGTGTGGTTATCGCGCCGCTTGCGCACCACCATGTCGGGACCCACCATGCCCATGATCGCCGCGGCGGCGATGCAAATCACCTTGGTGGAAAACGCGATATTCATATCGTCGATCGCCACCCACGCGCTGGCCGGCAGAATGCCCACCAACAGCAGCTTCGTGCCAATAAACAGGCGCAATGCAGCGGGCCCCGTGTGGCCGGCGCCGCGCAATGTCGCTTCCACATCGTCTCTCGTCCGGCCGGACAGCAAGCCCACGCGCAGCACCCAATCGCCGATGCCGGATACGATCCGGATGGCGATCGAACGAAGGCTTTCCGTGGGCACGACATCTTCCACGACAAGGGCTCGGGCCGGCCGGTGCAGCGCGGCGAAGCGGTTGACAAGCCGGCGGTCGCTTCGCATCCGGTTGAACAGCAATCCACCGCCGATGATCAGCGGCAGGATAAAGAAGCCCACACCGAGCGCGGCGAATTCCAGTCTCATGACACGCTTTTCTTCACGATGAACTTCATGGCGCCGATGCCGCCGCCCAGCAGCATGATCGCGGCGATCAGAAGTTTGTTGCCGATAGGATCTGTGATGAGCACGCCGATATATTCGGGATTGAGGAGAAACAACGCGCCACCGACGAGAACCGGCAACCCGGTCAGTACGTAAATGCTCATGCGGGCTTCCGATGCCAGGGCATGGGCGCGCTCTTTCACCGCGACCCGCCTGCGGATCATGTCGGCCAGGTTTTCCAGCGTGCTGCTCAGTGCGCCACCGGCCTTGGCTTGCAGGGTCAGCGCCGTGGCGAAAAACCGATACTCGGGCAGATCGGCATGGCGTGCCATCTCCAGGATAGCGGTATCCAACGGCTCGCCGACCGAAAGCTGGCTCGCCAGGCGCGCGAACTCCATCGCCGTCGGCTGCGGTTGTTCACGCGCGATGATGTAGATCGCCTGGGTGACCGGCACCCCGACGCGTACCGACCGGACGATCATCATCAGGGTGTCGGGAAACTGCAGCAGCAATTTGACACGACGTTTCGATTTGCAGATATCGAACACCGTCCGGCTGACGATGATGCTGGTTACCGGAAAGCCGAACCAGACATAGGGGCCCAGGAGAGAAGCGGCGGCACTCGATTCGACCCAGGCGGCGATCAATGCGCCACCAACCACGATCGACCAGGGCACCGGGCAGATATCCGGCCGTTCCAGGTCGACACCAAACCAGGATGCGAGCCAGACCTTGGCCGAGGTCTGCTCCACGCGCGAATGCGCGAACAGGCGGATGTCGATCGGTTGCGCACGGATATGCGGTTGCAGCACGGCTTCTCGCCGTGCCAGCAAGCGCTTTTCACGGGACTGGGCGCGGGAAACCAGCAGCCCGCTGAAGCCGAATCCGATCAGGATGAGCAGGCCGGCGATCAGCAGGGCGAAGTGCGGGAAGGTCATTCCGTCATCATCTCCTGCCACGCCTTTTCCAGCCCGAAATAGGTCAATCGTGGTCCGAAACTGGGCGGTACCCTGCTGCGATGATAGGTGCCGTGTAGGCGGCCGTCGCGGTCCTGCCCCTGAAGTTCCAGGGCGAAGATGTCATTGATGGCAATGACGTCGCCTTCCATACCGCAGATCTCGGACACTTGCGTCACCCGCCGGCCGCCGTCACGTTGGCGGGCGACCTGCACGATCAGGTCCACGGCGCCAACGATCTGGGTGCGGATGGCCTGGGATGGCAGACCCATGTGGCCCATCTGCACCATGTTCTCGATCCGAACCAGGGCGTCGCGGGTGTTGTTGGCGTGGATCGTGGACATGCTGCCGTCATGGCCCGTGTTCATGGCCTGCAGCATGTCGAAGGCCTCGCCGCCGCGCACCTCGCCGATGATGATCCGGTCGGGGCGCATCCGAAGGGCGTTGCGGACCAGATCGCGCTGGGTCACTTCTCCCTTGCCCTCCAGGCTGTTGGGCCGTGTCTCCAGGCGCACCACATGCGGTTGCTGCAATTGCAGTTCGGCGGCGTCCTCGACCGTAAGCACCCGTTCATCGAGCGCGATGAAGCGCGACAGTGCGTTCATCATGGTGGTCTTGCCCGATCCGGTGCCACCCGAGATGATGACGTTCAACCGACAGCGTGCGGCGATCTCCAACGCCTTGGCCACTGTCGGCGTCAGCGCACCGAATTCAACCAGCTTGGCGAGGTCGATCGGTTTCTTGCCGAACTTGCGAATGGAGACGTAGGGTCCGTCCAACGCCAGCGGCAGAAACACGATGTTGACGCGGGAACCGTCGGCAAGACGGGCATCGACCATGGGGCTGGATTCGTCGACCCGGCGGCCGACCGCGGCGGCAATACGCTGGCAGATGCCTGCCAGGTGCTGGGTGTCCCGAAACCGCACCGACGACCGTACGGTTTTGCCGCGGCGTTCGATGAAGACGCGATCCGGCCCATTGACCATGATGTCGCTGATCGTGTCATCGGCCAGCAGCGGCTCCAACGGACCAAGGCCGACAATGTCATGCACCAGTTCGGTCGCCAGGCCACGCTGCTCCCGCGCGTTCAACTGAATGCGGTTCTGCGTCGCGATCTCTGAGATCAGGCGTTCCATGTCCGCGGCGAGGCGTTCCGACGACATACCGGCCACCGCGCCCGGCTCCAGCCGGCTGAGGCACAAGGACCGGATTTCATTGATCGCCTGCGCCGATGGGCCTGTCTCGGCGCTGATGTTCGGCGCCGTTACGATCATGGGTTGCGAGTCGCCGGTCCGCTTGCCGAACTGGGGTAGTACTGATGCACTCATTTCGTTTTCCCGGAGCGGAACCAGCTTTTCCGTTTTGCCGCCGGTTCGGGTGGTGCCGAGGCGGCCAGCGAATCAAGCAATCCGGCGCCCGCGACCGCTCGGCTCAGTTCCGAGATCACCTTGCGGTACGGGGCTATCGCAACGACGGCCGGTTCGCCGAGATTGGCGGCACCGCGCAACTGCCGCGGCAGGTCGGGCAGCACGAGATCAACCTTGCGCTTGAGACCGTCCTCTACCTGCCGGCGGGTCAGGCCGCCAGGGATGCCCAGGCGGTTCAACACGATCAACGGGGGGGTCCCCCCTTGCGCCGTGGAAACGGCGTTGAACCGCAACACATCCCGAAGACTGACCAGGCTGGGCTCCATCACCAGCACTTGCTGGTGAGCCAGGGCGAGCAGATCGCGATAGAGCGGTACCGGCGCGAAAGGAACGTCGAGAATGATGAAATTGTAACGCTTCCGCAGCGCGTTGATCAACGTCTCGGCTGCGCCAGTCGCATAAACCGGCAAACTGCCGACCGAGCTTTCGCCGGCCAGGACATGCAGGCGCTCCGCCGCCGGTTGCGCGGCGCGTTCGGCCAGCAGGGTATCGATGCGTAGAGGGGATTCCAGCGCCGCCACCAGCCCGTCGCCGGGCGGCAGGTTCAACAGGAACGCGGCGTTGCCACGATACAGATCCGGATCGACCAGAACGGTATGGTGTCGCAACGTCACCCCGAAGTGCCAGGCCAGGTTGGTGGCGATCGAACTGGCACCGCAGCCGCCGCGCACGCCGGTGACCGCGAGGACGCGACCGCCCATCGCGGAGGTCGAAGACGGCGCCCGGCCCATGACGAAACCGCCAAAATGACGGGTCACAAGGTCGCGGGCCAGTGGCTTCGGCAGGTAATCCGCTGCCCCGAGGCCGCGGGTGATTTCCCGGTAGAATTCCATGCCCTCGTGTTCGCCGATCACCAGCACGCAGACGTCGGGTTCGACGACGGTGGCGAGATCCGCGAGCGCTTTCAACGCGTGCTCCTCGCCGCTGATATCGACGACCAGAATCCGTGGCGAGGTGGTCTTCAGCATCGCCACATGGGCGGCCCGGATTCCACCCCGGCGGATATCCGGTGGCTCCGGCAGCATGTCCGACAGCGAGGCCCGCAAAACCTGTTCGGAGCCGGTATCGGTTACGAAAGCGATCAAATGGCGCCGATCGTGCCGCAGCGGGTTTCCCGCGCCGTTCAGATCCATCTCGCGATGGTCGATTTCGGCTGTGTTATCCACCGCTGGCTCCACCGCCGGCACCACCGCCGCCGCCAGATCCACCGCCGCCTGAACCGCCGCCGGGATCCGGGAAGGCTTTCAGATGATCCGATTCGAACCGTAGGATCGGCTGCACCGAGACCGCATCATCCCCCGGAACACCGCCATGACCCCGGATCAGGTCCGCCGGATTGGCCACCATCGCCGCGATATTGGATTCGTTGGTATGACCCAGCGGCTCCTCATTGAGTTTGGCGATCAGGTCGGTGTTGTGCGCGCAAGCCGTCAACGCGATGGACACTACGAAAAGCAGGGGAAGAACAGGGGAAAGTCGCATGCCATACCTCACTGCACGATGAATCCGGCTACGCCGGGAGTTGGAGCAAGTGTTTGCTGTTTGGTACCGGTCGCGGTGCGCATGTACAGCATCCGGTCGAGGTCGCTGGTGATTGGGCCATTGGTGGGAAGCCGCAAGGCATTGGGATCGTCGACCGGATTGACGACGTATGGGGTCACCAGGATCACGATCTCGGTTTCGCCGCGCTGGAACTGATCGTCGCGGAATGCCGGACCGAGTATGGGAATATCGCCCAGGTAAGGCAGCGCGCTGCGGTTGCCAGTCATCGAGTCCTGCAGCAGGCCGGCGATGGCGAAGGTTTGGCCGCTGCCCAGTTCGACCGTGGTTTCGGCACGCCTGACCGTCAGCGACGGGACGACAAGGTTACTGCCGCCTGTAGCCACGGTCACGGCACTCTGCGAGCTGAGCTCGCTGACTTCGGGTGCGACATGGATGGAGATGCGGCCGTCGCTGAACAACGTGGGCAGGAAACTGAGCGAAACACCGTAGTTCTTATAGCTGACGGTTACTTGTCCAAGCGCACCGCCCGCTACCGGGATCGGGTACTGGCCGCCGACAAGAAAGCTGGCGGGTTGGCCACTGATGACCGTCAGGTTTGGTTCGGCGAGCATACGAACTATTCCCTCGGTGGCGAGGGCATCGAGGGCGGCCTGGGCGCCGAGGTTGAGCCGGCTGGTGAACGGGGTGATGCCGCCGACGAGTGGTGTGATCGAACCGTTCAGGTTCGTGATGAGTGCCGGCAACGCGCCGATCTGACCGATATTCCCCAGTGCCTGCCAACTGACGCCCAATTTACGGGACAGCGAGCGAGACATCTCGGCGATCTTCACCTGCAATGTGATCTGCACGGACGATCGGACAGTGATCTGGTTTTCCACGACCTGCTTATCCGTCGCGAAGGCTTTGGCGACGGCGACGGCCTGGGCGGCGTCCGATGGGTTTTCCACCGTTCCACTCAGCATCAGGCCGGTGGGCAGGGCGCGGACCCTGATATGGCTGCGCGGCAGGATCCGCTGAATTTCCTGTTCGGCCTGGATCGCGCCGTAATTCGAGGTCTGGACGGTAACGTCGTATTGTGAAACGAGGCCGCCCGCCGCATCGAGGGCCGCGACCGTGGTTCGCCCGGTGCCGACGCCGAAAATGAACAGGGTCGTGGGGCTGGCCGGGCGAACCTCGGCCACTTTCGAATCAGCGACGAACACATTGGTGGCGGCGCTGGGAAGCGTCAGCACGCGGCCGGTCCCGGAATCAAGCAGCACGGTGGACGCGGCCATGGCGGCGCCGGGCAGCAACGCGGCGATCACGACAGCGACGCGGAGGAGGATAGTGCGTATCATCAAAATTTGAAATCCTTGCCGTCGTCGGTGCCCTGCCAGACCTTGATCGACCGAGCCGGCGGCGGCGGCGGCGGCCCCCGATCGGACCCCAGGGCTGGGGAGATATCGGAGGCCCATGTCGTCCCGACCGGACGACCAGCCAGCTTGGGATCGGATCCTCCGTCCGCCGGGCGCACGCTCAACGAAAGTTTTCCCAGGCGAACAGCGACCTGCACGCCTTGTGCCTCACTCTCGTTCACTTCCAGCGTAACGGTACGGGCTTCGGGTGTGGCGGTGCTGTTCGCCGCGCCTTCGACCATGCGCTGGTCGATCGCGATCACGCGCACATCCGATACCACGGTTTCGGCCACGACGCGGCGGCCGATCGGCAGCGTCTGGTCGGGAATGACCTGGGTCAGGATCAGGTCCACCCGGTCGCCGGGCCAGATCAATCCCGCGGTACCGGTGATGGCATCGACGCCGACGGTGACGGCGCGCATGTTGCCTTTCAGCACCGCGGCCAGGAAGCCATGATCGCCAGGACGCAATGCGTCGGAGAGGTGGATCATCTCGCCGCTGACCATGCTGCGGCGAACCATCGCCCCGTAGAGATCGCGGCGTTCCTCCTCCGTATCCATTGTGGCGTCGGTGGGGATGCTGTTTCGCGGGATCTGCTTGCTGACAAGGTCGGCCGGTTTCAACAGGGTGCCGGCGGGAAGGTCGTGCGCGGCAACCAGGACAGCGGACGTGACCGGCGCGATCCTGGCGGCTGCCGCCGCGGCGCTTACCGGTGGTGGCCGTGTCGACGCATAACCAATGAAGCCCAGGCCAAGCAGGCCAAGAGCCATCAGCGCGAAGAAAGTAACGCGGAGGATCATGGGATCAGCTCAGCACGAAAATTGTTCCGGCAGCGATGGCACAGGCATAGGGCAACGGACCGCGGTGGCGGATTCGCCAGGCTTCTACACGCAAGACGCGGCGCAGAAGGTGCCTGGGACGTTGCGCCGCCGGGCGCGGCACCAGAACGCGGCCCACCAGGTAGGCCATTGCGAGAACGCCTCCGGACAGGCTGACCGCCAGCACGAACGACCCGGCGGCGGCGGGGGCGACAACGATGGCTGTGGCGCCGAGGAGCTTGACGTCGCCACCGCCCATCCAGCCGCGCCACCAGAAGATGACGCACAGGACGAAAACCGCAAGGCCGAAGCCAAGACCCCAGGCAAGACGAAATTCGATGGCCGCAAGTATAGTTGCAAGGACGCCCAAGGATAGCGGCATCCAGTTCGGTACCGTACGGGTCATGATGTCGTGGCCGGCGGCGAGCAGCAGGATGCCGGCAATGGCGAGCTTCAATCCAGGCGACAGCAGCAGTATACCGTCATGAAGCATGTTTCACCTAGTTTCGAATAACGAACATAATAACACGAAGGGCCAGCGCGAAGAAAATCCCGCGCTGGCGACCGTGGCGTTCGTCGTGGGTAACGCTTACAGAGCCGAGCTGACCGTGCTGAAGACCCCGCTGACCTTGGTGCCAAGCTGGGTGACGATGGTAACGCACGCAACGGCGATCAAGCTGGCGATCATCGCGTATTCCAGCGCGGTCACGGCCCGCTTGTCACCGATCAGTCCAGACAGTTTAGAAACGATATATTCCATGTCATAAGTCCCTTTGCCTGTGTTGGCTTCTATCGCGGTCTGCACCGAGGAAGTATTTTCGCAGGTCACGATGTCGCGATGGGGATAAAAGCCGCTGGCTGGTTACAAATTGCTTTCAGATATAAAAAAAGCTCTTGTCGCTTGTGCAACCGAATCGACAATCAAATTGCCCAGCGTATTGTAACCAATTCGTAGGTTGTGCGGTGGCATGTCGAGGCGGTCATTGATTGGTACACCGATGTCACTGTCTATCTCCGGCTCCGGCTTTTCACAACCACTGCCATCCGCGGTGACCCGGCGCGTACCAGTGGAAGTTGCGTTTGCATCTATCTTCGGCCTGGCCGTCTTCGCGGCGGTGCTTTGGGTGCCGGCGGTGCTGCGCGATGCCGACACGCTTTGGCACATCACGACAGGCGACTGGATCCTGGCGCATTTAGCGGTGCCGACAGTCGACACATTCTCCTTCACCGCGGCCGGCCGGCCCTGGGAGGCGCAGGAATGGCTGTCCGAGGTCATCATGGCGCTGGCGTACCGCATGGCGGGCTGGGATGGCCTGATGGTGCTGACAGCCGCGGTTTCCGGAGCCACCGTCGGGATCGTGGCCTTTTATCTACGACGGTACATGCGGATCGACGTCGCCGTGATGTTTGTTCTGCTGACAGCAGCCTGTGGTGCACCATCGTTGCTGTCGCGGCCGCATCTGATCGCGCTGCCGCTGCTGGCGTTCTGGACGATGTCACTTGTTTCGGCCCGCGCGCGCGGCGCAGCACCGTCGTTGCTGCTGCTGCCGGTGATGGCGGTCTGGGCGAATCTGCATGGTGGCTTCCTGGTTGGATTGGTGCTGGCGGGCGCGCTGGCGGTCGAAGCGGCGTTCGATCCTGCTTGCCGGCCGGCTGACTCGATCCGCTCCTGGGGGCTGTTCCTGGTGGGTGCCGTGGCCGCCACCCTTATCACGCCGCACGGGATCGACGGGCTGCTGTTCCCGTTCCGACTGATGTCGATGAAGAGTCTTTATTCAATACAAGAGTGGAAGCCGATCGACCTGAGTCACCTGACCGGAATGACGGTCGCGATCCTGGTGGCACTTTATGTGGGCCTGACCGGGTCGATACGGTTGCCGCGGTTCCGGGTGCTGCTGGTGACCGGGCTGATATTCTCGACGATGCAGCATGTGCGCAACGCCCAGGTGTTCGCGGTGATGGCGCCTCTGCTGATCGCCAATGGGCTGGGGCCGGCGCGCCCGGTGGTGGCCCGGGAATGGATGCTGGGTGGGATCGTCGGTTTGATCGCGGTTGCTTCGCTGTGCGTTCGGATCGGCTTTCCGATGGAGCGGGTCGATGAGGGCAGCTATGCCACGGCGGCCCTGGCCAGCGTTCCCGACGATCTGCGCGCGAAGCCGGTGCTGAACGACTATGGGTTTGGCGGGCTGATGATTTTTTCCGGGATCAAGCCGTTCATCGATGGGCGTGCGGACCTGTATGGCGAAAAGGGCATGGAACGGTATCTGTCGATCATTCACGCAAACGGGGCTGTGCTGGATGACGTGCTGTGCCGCTATCATATCGCATGGACGATATTTCCGCCCGACACGGTGGTGACCGCGCTGATGGACCGTACGGCGGGTTGGCACCGGTTTTACAGCGACAAAGTTGCTGTCATCC
>NZ_LMUJ01000054.1:85239-100773 GCF_009765975.1 Acidisphaera sp. S103
GGCGCGCACCACCGCCTCAACCCGGTTGCTGGCACCAAGGGCTCGGAACACGGTGTTGAGATGGACCTTTACGGTGGATACCGACAGGCCGAGGTCACGCGCGATGACCTTGTTGGATTGCCCCTTGGCCAGCAGGCGGAGCACGTCGAGCTGGCGGTTGGTCAAATTGAGGATTTCCGAACTTCCCGGCAATGCCGCCGTCGAGGCGGTAACGACCGGCTGATGGCGGCGGGTCATTACGGTCTTGATCGTCGCCAGCATCCGGCTTGTCGGATCGGATCGCGAGATCGTGGCGTGTGCCCCGGCACTGAGGCAGCCCAGCGCACCGACGGAATCGCCTGGCTCGGTCACCGCGACGACGGCGGGTGCGAGGCTTGCACGCCCCTGGCCGGGGATGCTTTTTGCCAATTCGGCACCCAGCAGGCGTGCCTCCAAGATGACAAGGTCGATCGACCGGCCGCGAAGGCGAGACCGATGTTCTTCAAGCGTGTCGGACTCCACGACATCCCATTCGGGGTGCACCGATGCCAGTAGGGCGACCAGCCCTAGGCGGAACACCGGTTGCGGATCCGCTATAAGAACATTTTCGCACTTAAAGGCCGCCGGCCCGTCGTACATTACAACCCCACTGCGCGTATCCCGGTCGAGACTGTCACATATCGACAGTTTGCAACAAAATATCGCTGGGAACAACCCAGGCACACGACATCATAACCCGGCACGTCCACGTTGGCGATGGGAATTTATGGAAATTTGCAACTTTTTGGCAACAGTCGCGACAAATAACAGTGTGGCGACCGCCCGAGCTACGTGGGATAGCAGGCCGTGATTGTTTCCGATCTGTATCCCGGGCCGAACAGTTTCGACAGACTGGGGCCGACCCAGGGGGATACGGTGATCGAAACAACCTCGAAGGTGATGGGGTTCGAGGTGGTGCCGGTGCTGTCGTTCACGCACGTGGTCGACGTGGTGATGACGACAGTTTGAGCGCTATTGGTGGCGGTGATCAGGCCCGGTTCCAGAAGGGTCGAGGCTAGGCTGATCAGGTATGTTGTCGAGGCGGTGGTGCTGCTGCACAGGGCAGTACCGAGCGCCGCGCAACGTGCTGTCTGGGCAGCTATGGCCTGAAGCGTGCCGCGGTTCCATAACATCAGGCCCAGCTCCATTCCGCCGAAGATGATCGTTACCAGAATGATTGATACCAGGGCAAATTCAACCGTTGTCGCCGCCTTGGTGTTCAGTGCGGCCGAGTATCTGGCTATTTGTTTCATTGCAAACGCACGATCGCTGTCTCGGTGATTGTTTCGCCACCGGGTTGCTGAAGTATGCTGTAGGCTGGGATGATGGAGGTACCCTTGTAGGATGCCGTTATCACGAGATATTTTCCCGGCAGAATACCTGCCGGCAAGGTGCCGTCGCCCGGGCATGCCTTGGTGCAGGGGGTGACCGCCGGCCCTAAAACGGCCGGTGTACCGGTCGGGCAGTAGCAGGCCACCGCGGCGACCGGGCTGACGGTCACGCCGGTGAGGGACGAGGCAGATTGCACCATGGTTTGCACGGCTGTCGTGGAGACGGTGGGGCCGGTGACGAAAGCATAGTACGCCCCTTGTGCGACGGCGTTCGCCAGGCAGCTTCGGTTCCATTCCCTGAACCCGAAGTCGGCGGCACCGGCCAGAATCACCATAAGGACAGGAACGATAAGCGCGAATTCGACCGCGGCGACCGCTCGGCAGCCACGGCGAAAAGCCACCAATCTTTTCATTCCCCCAGCGCTTTCATTTCCCCGGTCTTTTCATTCCCATTGATCTGATCCCACCGTCGTTGATCAAAATGATCCCAACCGCCAGTGAGCGCGACCACTGGGCCCGGGGGTTTCCGCTGCCGGCGAATGCCACACCGATGCGGCCACCCCGGCTTCCCTGCCCGCGTGCCGCTTGGCACGACCGGCTTCATTGGACGAGGGTCGTTGTGGTGTTGGCACCGATGCCCTGCGTTCCGGTACCCGCGCAGTTGTTAGCAAAGGTGGCGCCGCCGGTGAACACAACCTGATAGGCGATCAATTGTGTGCAGGCTGCGCCGCTGTTGTTGCTTCCGTTCGAGTAATCGACAATCGAGGTTGGAAAAACCATCGCACCATTGACATTCATGCTTGCGCCGCCCGCGATGTTGCTGGTTGCGGTTCCCGCGGGATCAAACAAGGCGATACCCGCCAGCGGGCCGGTGGTGGGCGCCGTTATATTAAGCGTGATACCGTTGCCGATATTCATGGACCCGACGGTGCCACCGCCGGAGCTCGTCATTACGATCGTGGTGCCACCTGCTGCTGTCGCATTGATCGTCGAGCCACCTCCCGGATTGAAGTTGCCGTTGTTGATGATGATGGTGCCGGGTCCCATCGTTACCGTTCCATAAGAAATGGTCAGGTCGCCGCAATATGTGCCCGCCGGGATGTGCTGGCCGGTGATGAAGGGACTGCCCGACACGCAGTTGCTGGTGTCGGGCGTGGGCGGGACCACGGTCGCGTAGGGGTTCGCACCCGGCGTCGTCGCGTTGGTCGTCGTGGTACCGCTTACGGTCATTGACGCACCTTGGGTCACCACATAGCCGCCGCCGACAGAAACCGACGTCGCCAGCAGCGAGGCTCCACCGGTCAGGTAAAGCGCATCGGTACCTGTCGCGTTGACCTCGATCCCGCACTGGCTGAGATCCACGGAAGAGCCGTTGGAAAATTGGATGCCGGCGGTGCTGGCGCCGGTGGCTGAGCCGGGATCCAGTGCCAGGACGCAATATTTGCCGATTTGCCCCGGTATAAGCTCGGCAATCGCCGTGGCGCTCAGGGTTATGGTGGAATTGGGACGATTCATGGCGAGAGCGGAGAACAGCAGCGGCAGCGTATATTGTACCGTCGCGGAGATCGCGACATCGAGGGGGTTTTTGATGCCGCTGACTATTTCGGTCGTGATCACATTGTTTGCGACCATGGTATCGCGCAAGGTCGGCGGCGACGTCGATGTGGCGTTGGTCCATGTTCGCGTGCCGTTGGGCATCGCCTTGGGGTTGGGGATATTGGCCTCGGCGATGTAAGCGGCCTCGGTGGCTATCGTTTGATTGTTCGGGCTCGCGCTGGCGCTGTAGGCCAACCCACCGGCGATCGCCGCCATGTCGGCGGTACGTTGCATCCATCCTTGCCGGTTGGCGATCCAACCGTTTGCCTCGATGCCAAGTCCGATCGTCATCAGCAGCAATGGTGCGCACACCGCCACCATGACGGCGACGGTGCCTTGTTTCCCGAGAAAGGAGGCTTTTCGTTTTTTGGATGGGGCGAAGACTTTCTGGTCCACGGGTCGCCTTTTTTACATAGCTGGTTCTTTGCGGCAATTTTCGCCATATTTCGTTTAGTTGCACTCTAAATCATATGGGCGACCCAGGCACAACTGGCCACATGGCCTGTCTTCTCGCGAACTTTTTAGCCACATGGCCAATTTCAGCCATTGATTAAATTACCGTAGGTATCAAAACCGTCAGGAGTGAAACATGCTGATCTTGCAGATTGGTGACAGGCCGTTACGCCGCGATCAAGATGCCCGGGATTTGGAGGGCAGGGGATTTCATCGCGAAACAACTGAAACGCTCGAAGAAGCGATTTCGTTTATCGAATTGTATGATTTCGACATTATTCTCGCGGATTTAGACATCCGGAAAACATCCGGGCTCGAGATGATCCGGGAAATCAGAGCCGTTTCCAACATTCCGATCATTGGGATCACCACATCCATCGACCCTCGGATGAAGATCCTTGCGCTCGACATGGGCGCGGACGATGTGCTTACGCAACTGTGCGGCGTCGAGGAAATCCTGGCTCGCGTGCGGGCGGTCGTGCGGCGCCGCTTCGGGCACGTGGACTCGAAACTGCGGTGCGGACGGCTGGAACTCAGCCTCGTGGTGCATGAAGCCAAGGTAGACGATGTCCCGCTGCGGTTGGGCCCCAAGGAATACCTGCTGCTGGAGTTCCTGATCCTCAAGCGCGGTTCGGCCGTCAGCAAAACCGCCTGCATGACACATCTATATGGTACGGATGAGTATCCCGAGGCCAAGACCATCGACGTGGTCCTGTGCCGCCTGCGCAAGCGGCTGGCGCCGTACGGGCTGTCGGACATGATCGAAAGCGTGTGGGGCTATGGCTTCAAACTGCGGGATCCCGGCGGGAACACCGCCATGCCTCAGGTGCCGGCGGTGGCCATGGCGGTGCGGCGGAGAGTGCTGGCGACTGCCTGATGGCTCGGGTGAACCGAGCCTGCGTTGCGTTGCTGTGGGTGGTCATGTTGCCGCCGTGGTGCGCGAAAGCATGGGCCCAGGCTAACGACACAAACGCTTGCGACCAGGCGGCGCGGGATGCCGAAACAGCATTCGGTTTGCCCGCGGGTGTGCTGAAAGCCATCGGTTCAGTGGAAAGCGGCCGTTGGCCGTGGTCGGCCAATATCGACGGCGTAGCCGAAACATACCGGTCGAAGGCCGAAGCGATTGTTGCCCTGACCCGGGCACGCTCACCGCAGCCGGCGGATGTCGATGTCGGCTGCTTCCAGGTCAGCCTGCGCTATCACCCATCCGCCTTCCCAACGATCGCCGATGCGCTCGATCCGGTGTCCAATGCACGTTATGCGGCGCGGTTCCTGCGGGACTTACACGGCAAATACGGCGATTGGGACCAAGCGGTGGGTGCTTATCATTCCGCGACAGGGCCGCTGGGGGCGGATTACCGTGACCGTGTGATAGCGCAATGGAAAGGCTCACCGCCGCCGGTTGAACAGCCGGCCGACCAGCCGGCCGATCAACCACGCTGGCAGGTTATTTCGATCGCCGCATCGCTGCCGCCCGCGCTTGGTCCGCACGCACTGCCCCATGTCATCACGCTTGGCAATTGAAATCGATCGCCTCACGCACGATCGCCAGCGCTTTTGTGCCGTCGCTGGCGTCCACCGGCCGCCAATCACCCGCACCCGGATCGATTTCCAGCGAACGATGCAGAACCGCGACCGTTGCGTCTGACGCGTCGCCTGCGCGGGATGCGATACGGCTCTCCAGTAGCGAAAGCGGGGCATGCAGCCAGATGCCCAGGAACGGAACCCCGACGGCGGCCGCCAGATCGCGACGCATTCTGGTATCGAGGAACGTTGCGTCCACGATCACGGCGTGTCCCGACGCGGCGGCGTTGCGGGCCTGGTCGATGACGGCGGCGTTCGTCGCGCTGTTGGCGGCTTCGGTGTAGGCTTCCGGCGGCAGGCGAGCCTCGGGTTCGGCACCATGCAACCGTTTGCGGATTTCGTCGCTGCGCACGATCAATGCCCCGGGCGCGGGGCCCAAAGCCGGGGCGATGGCACGCGCGAGGGTCGATTTACCGGTCCCTTGCAGGCCGCCGATTGCGACGACCATGGGTGGAATGGGATCCAGATAGGTCTGTGCGGCCGCGAGATAAGCGGCGCCGTCCTGGTGCGTCGCTGCCAGCACATGCGCTCGGATCATTGCGCGTTGTGAGAGAAACACTGGAAAACCACGCATGGCGATATCGCCGGTGCGGGCGACGTAACGATTCATGACCCGGTTGGCCGCCGGTCGGCCAACTCGTTGGTCGAGGTCCATCAGCAAAAAGCCCAGATCGTATCCGACGTCGATCGTTGCAAGGTCCTCGTCGAACTCCAGCGCATCGAAGGCGACCGGTTTGCCGTTCCACAGGCACAGGTTCCCCAGGTGCAGATCGCCATGGCAACGACGCACACAGCCGGCGACGGAACGTTCCGCCAGCCAGTCCCGATTTGATTCAATCGCCGCCGATATCCGCTGATACCAGTTCTCGACGGTGGCTATGGGCAGGCCGGCGGCCAGCGCCGACTGCCTGTTGCCCTGTGTGATGCGCAGCAGTCCACCGGCGCTGTCCCGGTTCGGTACGGGTGCCAGATTTTCATGGTAGGCGGCAACACAACCGCCAAGGGCGTCGAGAAGCTGGGGCGTCAGGGGACTTTTGGACGCGATGACATCCAGGAAATCATCCGCCGGAACGACCGCCATACGCAGAACCCAGTCGATCGCGTTATCGCCACCCAACTCCAGCGAGCCGTCGGGCCGTCGCGAGACGGCAACGACATCGCGATACAACCCTGGCGCCGCGGTCTTGTTGAGGGCCAGTTCTCGTTGCAGAAAATGCGCCCGAGCATCCACCGTCGAGAAATCGAGGAACGGCATGCGGACTGCTTTCTTCAACTTCCAGACGGTATCCGTACCGATAAAGACGGCGGAGATATGGGTCTCCCGCGGCGGCCCGCCGGACAGGTCCGACAGGTAGCGCGCGATCTCCTGCTGCTCCGCCGGGATTGTCACGCGGGGAAGTATTGCGGTGCTTCGGCCCGCGCGAACATCCCGTAGTCGCGGATGACACGCACCACACGGTGGCGGCCGGCTGTTGCGCTGATGCCGGTTTCGGCCGCCGCAAGGTCGGGCCATGACCTTATATAGAGTCCGTTGCCGGGCTGGGTGATGCTGTCGAAGGCATCCCGGTCGGGCGCCGCCGCCACGGGTTCGGGATCGAGTGGCCGTTCCGTCAGGGTGATAGCCTTCGCCGAGCCGACTTCCGTGCTGTCGAAACGGCTCTGCATCAACGGTTCCGCTATCCCGGTGTCGGAAACGATCTCACCGACCCGCAGGTGGTAGTCGGCGAAGACGCTGGATCGGCCTTTGCCCTGGATCTCGTGGTGCAGGGCGTGGGTGCGCCAGCGTACCAGCGCCTTCTCATCCCGCCAGATGGACAGCGAAACCAGCCAGCCGGGCCAGGTCAGGCTGCTATATCGTTCGTTGGCGATGAAACCATCGATGGCGACCAGTTCCGGCCGCAGCGTTGCCGCATGGCCGAGGTATGCGTCCCATGCATCGGGCCGTGGGTTCACTTCGAAGATAACGGCAAACATGGCTCAATCTCCCGTCAGGAAGGCCTCGGCCTCCCGGTACAGAGCATAACGGTTTTCTTCCAGGTGCATCAGGTGGGTGGCGCGTGGGATCTTCATGTCGCGGCCATCGGGGATCGCGTCGAGCAGCCAGGCGGCATCGGCGTCGGTGCACATGCTGTCCCATTCGCCGCGGATGATCTCCACCGGGGCCTGGATCAGGCCGGGATCGTAGGACAGGGTGCCGGCCCAGGCATCGAAAATGTCCTGGAAGGCACCGCCGGGGGTTTTCACCGCCGGTGGCTGACGGGTCCGGCTTTCCGGGTCGGAATCCAGATAGGCCTCGCCCCATTCGTCGAAATGGCGTTTCGACAGGACGGGCGTTTCGTTCGGCGGGACGTCGGCGGTGAAGCGGTCCCACTGGTCTTGCAGCGTGATCAGCCGCCAGGCGGGCAGTTTCGGGGCCTCGGCCGAAGGCGCGCGTCGGGCGATGGCGCCGAAGAACACCATGCGATCGATCAGATTGGGGCAGCGTCCGGCGAAATGGCCGCTGACCATCGTGCCCCAGGAGTGGGCGATCAGCGACAGCCGGGCGACACCCTGATGCGCGATGATGAATCGGACGGCTGCTTCCAGTTGGCGGCTGGCATCGGCGGTGCGACCCAGCGGGGTGTGCGGGTCGGAGTCGGGGTAAGTGTCGGAAAAATGGCCGAAGCCGTGGAAATCCAGGCCCCAGACATCGAACCCGGCGTCGCACAACGCGTCCCGCCATGACCGGCCGTCGAAGCGATGGGCGATGGACAGGGCGGAGGAAAACGTGCCGCCATGGACATACAGCACGGCTCCGCGGGACGGTTTGCCCTCGGGCGGGGGCAGGTGGCGCAGGAACAGGTGCAGGCCAGCGCGGGGGCTGGGAATCCGGAAATGGGTTTCGCGTGGATCAAGCTTTTGCATTGATGCGATCTCCTTGCTTGGGCATGTCCAGACAATGGGGATGTGGGGCGGTTCGGGCAGCTTCATTCAGTTCGGTGGGGGCCGAAGCGTCGTCGTCATCCGGTGGAAATCGAACTGTCACGGATTTTTCGGCGCAGATAGACTAATCGGGTTCCCCGGATTTTCAACGAGGAGGCCCGACAATGGTTCATGACCTACTGACGCCGACCCGCCGCGATGTCCTGGCCGGAGCGGCCGCCGTGGCGCTGACCGCCGCCGGTCCCGCGCTGGCGCAAACCGCTGTCAATCCCGCGCAGACTCAAATCGCGACGGCACGCGGGACCGTGTTCGATGCCGGCAGTTCGCCCCGAAAGGGCATCCCGGACGTGATGGTGTCCAATGGGTTGGATGTGGTGAAAACCGGTTCGGATGGGGGGTGGTCATTGCCGGTGCGCGACGGCGACTCGGTCTTCGTGATCAAGCCGGCCGGCTGGGCCCTGCCGGTGGACCGGACGACGAACCTGCCGCATTTCGCTTATGTGTATGCGCCCAACGGCTCGCCCGATCTGGGGTTCCGCTTCGCCGGTGTGGCACCGACCGGCAAGCTGCCGGACAGCATCGATTTCGGCCTGCGCCGGCAGGAGGAACCGGCTCGGTTCGACGCGGTGCTGTTTACCGATCCGCAGCCGGAGAGCCTGCACGAGGTCGGCTATATCCGTGATGACGTGGTGTCCGTCGTCGATGGGTCGCAGGCGGCGTTCGGCATCACCCATGGCGACATCATGTTCGACGATCTGTCCTACTACCCGCGCTACAACCGGATCGTCGGCACTATCGGGCTGCCATGGTTCAATTGCCGCGGCAACCATGACATGAACCTGGAGGCCCCGGACAACACCCATGCGGCCGAAACGTTCAAGCGGGTCTTCGGCGCTCGCTGGCATGCGTTCCAGCATGGCGGGGCGACTTTCATCCTGCTGGACAACGTCGATTACCTCGGTACCGATCCGTCCAAGCCGAACGGGTTCGGCAAGTATCGAGGCTATTTCGGCGAGCGGCAGCTTGGTTTCGTCCGCAACGTGCTGGCGAACGTGCCGCGCGACAGCCTGGTGGTCATCAGCTTCCATATCCCGTTGAAGACGCTGGCCGCGTCCGATGCGGCGAACAACACGGTCGATGTCAGGGGTTTCCTGGGCGCGATCGGCACGCATCCGAACACGGTCAGCTTCTGCGGGCATACCCATACGAACGAGCACTGGTATTTTTCCGAATCCGATGGTTACGCGGCGGGAACACACCATCATCACATCCTGGCAGCGGTATCCGGAAGCTGGTGGTCGGGTCCGTTCGATGCCCGCGGGATCCCGATGGCGCTGCAATCTGATGGTTCGCCGAACGGGTTCCACATCCTGTCGGTGGATGGACCGGCTTACACCACCACCCTGGTGCCGGCGCACGATCCGGCACGTGGGCAGATGCGGGTGATGCTGGACAGCCAGGTGCATGGCCCCAACGTGGAAGTGATCCGCGACTATCACACGGGCGCCCTGCTGTCCGGTCCGATCAGTGTGGATCGCGTGGCCTCCACCCGGCTGGTGGTGAACCTGTTCGATGGCGGCCCCAGGTCGAAGGTCGAGATTTCGATCGGTGACCGGCCCTATCGGCCGTTAACGAAGATGGAACGGTTGGATCCGTTCGTGGTGGAGGTTTACGAGCGCAACCGCGACAGCAAGAAGCCTTGGGTGGAGGCGGGCAAGTCGAGCCATGTCTGGCAAGGTGCCCTGCCGGCGGACCTGGCCATGGGGACCCACCGAGTGGCGGTGCGCGGCACCGATGAGTACGGCCGCATCCATACGACGTCGATGGTGCTGGAGGTGACGGCATAGCGATCTGCTGATCCGCCTGGTTCCGGCGACGGCCGGCTTCCGCGGTGAATTGGACCGCCTCCGTTACTTGTGAACGTTTCCGCCGGTTCTGGCCCTGCTGTGCGTGGCCGCTGGACACCATGTTCCAGAATGCCGGCGTAAGCGGGCAAATCGAAACCGCCGAATAGGTAACGCTATTTGGTGAACGGTGGCGCGAAAGGTGCTGTGCGAGACGCATCGAATAAGTAATGGATACGGCCATTCTCGCCACATCGACCGATTGCCATACGAAAGGTTGACCATGAGCACGATCCTGATCATCGTAATTCTAATTCTGATATTTGGCGGCGGCGGCGGATACTATGCCCATGGCCGTTACGGCGGAGCCGGGTTGGGCGGTGTTCTCGGCACTGTGTTGATCGTTCTTCTTATAGTATGGCTTGTCGGCGGCATATAACGCTTGGTCGCCTCTTCCCGCACGCTTGAAGAGGCTATTGTGTTATAGGCATGGAGGTTCTGATGGGTCGTTCTCCAATGACCGGGCTGATGATGGGTGGCGCCGTTCTTATCCTTCTCGGGTTGCTTGGATTCGCCGTTCCTTATTTCACGACCCAACACACCAAGGACGTTGCCAAGGTCGGGGACCTGAAGATTCAGACCACGCAGCATACGACATACGCCGTCCCGCCCCTGGTCAGCGGCGGTGCCGTGGTCCTTGGCGTCGTGCTGCTTGGGGCGGGCATGTATCGGCGGGCGTAAGGACAGGCGAACGTCCTGTCAGGCCGCCGCGGGCAGAAGCATGACTAGCTTGTGATCCGGACGCCGAGCCGGCATCAAGGTCACCTGCTGGTACCGGACCGTCCCGTCCAGCGGATGGTTGAACACACGCTCCCCACCCTCCCGGGCCAGCACGGCGTGACTGTTCCAGAACCGGGCAAACATCGCGCTGCCGCTCAGCAACGCCTCGACCAGCGCACGCATTCCGGGATCGTCGGGATCGTGCGCCGTGTCCGCGCGGAATTCCGCCAGCAGGCGACGCGCACGGTCCTCCCAGTCCCAGATGAAGTCCCGCGCCGTCGCATCCAGGAAAACATAGCGCAGCAGACTCGTTTCGCCACTGTCGAACCATGGGGCGAACAACCGCCCGGCCGCATCGTTCCAGCCGCGAACGTGCCATAGCTTATCCAGCAGATAAGCCGGCGCCGCCGTCATCCGCAGCACCGCCAGAAGCTCGGCCGGCGTCGTGGCGATCGTTGGCCCCATGGCGGGCGGCGCCGGATCGCGCCGGCGCGTCAATTCGAACAGATAGGTGCGCTCCGCCGTGGTCAGTCGCAGGGCATCGGCCAGACGCGCGAGCGCGGCGGCCGACACGGCGATGTCGCGTCCCTGCTCGACCCAGGTGTACCAAGTGGTGCTGAGGCCGGACAATTGGGCCACTTCCTCTCGCCGCAACCCTGGCGTGCGCCGACGGCCGGCGGCTGCTATCGGATCGGGGGTCATTGCCTCCCGATGGGTGCGGAGGAACGCGCCCAGCAGGCGCCGCTGATCCTCTTGTCGTAACATGGCACCCGTTATACCGGTATATCTGCCCAACTTATACCGGTTTCAAAAAAACGAAAGAACGGTACCCAAAGCGGAGAGACCACCCATGTCGCAGCAGAATTTTGTTGTCGAACAATACACAGCGCGAGCGCGGGACTACGTGACCAGCGTGGTGCACAGCACCGGTGCCGACCTCGACCAGATCGAGGCCGAACTGCGCGGCCACGCCGAGGCCCGGGTGCTGGATCTGGGATGCGGGGGCGGCCATGTCAGCTACAAGGCCGCGCCCTTGGTCGCGGAGGTCGTCGCCTGCGACGTGACGCAGAGCATGCTGGATGTGGTCGCCACGACGGCGGCCGAACGCGGCCTGGGCAACATCGTCGTGCGCCGGGCCGCGGCCGAGAAACTGCCGTTCGAGGACGGTTATTTCGACATGGTCCTGTGTCGCTTCACCACCCATCACTGGCAGAACATGGACGCCGGCCTGCGCGAGGCTCGGCGGATCCTGAAACCGGCTGGCCGGGCGGTGTTTATCGACGTGGTGGCGCCGGCCGACCGGACGCTGGACACGCATTTGCAAGCGGTCGAACTGCTGCGCGATGTCTCCCACGTGCGCAACTACAGCACGGCCGAATGGGTATCGGCCCTGTCCCGTTCGGGATTCGCCATCGAGGGCATCACGACCCGCACGCTGCGTATGGACTTTCCGGTCTGGACCGCGCGCACACGCACCAAGGCGGCGCATGTCGAGGCAATCCGGTCGTTGCAGATGACCGCCCCGGCCATCGTCAAGCAGCATTTCGCGATCGGCGAAGACGGTGGCTTCGATCTGGAAGCGGCGACGATGGTGGTTCGGGCGGTCGGCTAACAGTTGGTCACCCGCACGAAAAGTCCAGAACCCTGGAATGGGCGGTCGTCATCGCCGCCCTGCCCACGGCCGATGCTCCATCGATCTGGCCAGCTCAGGCGTTCGGCCCCCCAGGGCGAGGCGGCCAGGAGCGATGTCCAGCGCCGCTCTGCCCCAAACCGGCACATGATGCCTCCAGGCCCCATGCCGGTGTGAATAACGAGCTGAAAATCGAACGCCGTATCGGGCAAAACCGGCGGGCCAATCCAGTAATGCGGACTCCGGCCCGGCTCAGGCCCGAGGATCACTGTCAGCGTCTGTTCTGGCCCCCGCATTCCGATCCAAAGGGGTGACTGGACGCCGGGCTGGAAGGCCGACAACAGAGTCTGCGCCGCGCTGCTGCCCGCCGGTGCCGCCTGGCCCACGAAACGGAACGCTACGACACGATCCGCCGAGGGCGTGCCGGTGACCAGTGCCTCACTCTCTCCTGAGCGCACGAGTAGCCATCGGTCATCCGATGGCAGGGCGATCGGCCAAGACAGCCGCTCCCGGATCCGGCCACCGATGTCGAACACCTGGTAGCGGAGACCCTCCGCATCGAGTGATGCCTGAACGGCGTGCAGATACTCGATCTCCTCGGGCATTCGGTGCTCGGTCCCCGCACCGGCGGTGCAAATCTGCAAAACGCCAAGGTGGACCTGAACATCGAACGCCAGGATATGGCTGCACACATAGGCCGTGACGTCGGCTTGAACCAGCGTATCCCAAAACGCAGCCCCGCATGCCGGGCCGATTTCCCGCTGATAGGCGCCGGAGAAGCCATTGACCGGATGCACCGGATGATGACCGGCCACCAGCCTGTAACGAGCGTCCGCGTGCTGGCGCAGCACCGAACGTAGCCAGTCCGTTTCGACGTGGCCCTCACCGCCAAGACCGCTCCACAGCGTGTGAACGAACACCAGCAGCAGATCGCCGCGCCGGACCCAGTAGGACAGCCCCTCCTGTCCCGGCGGACCGTTGCGGGGCATGCCCAGGACATCCCGGAACACGTCCTCACTCATCGTGTCGTAGGTCGTGTGGTTACCCGTGGTGTGCCACAGCGGGATCGTGGTGCGGTCGAGCCAGCCCATCTCCCGATCCAGCCAATGACGCCATTGCGCGCGGAGTGCGTCCGGATCAGCGGTCAGGCCGGCGACCTCATCGCCGGGGAACAGGATGAATTCAGGTGGGGGCACCACCTGGCGGACGGCGGCGTTGACCGCGGCGAAGGTCCCCTGATGCTGATGTCCCGGGATGCCGGAGCAGGAATCGCCATAGAGAACGAAGTGGTGTCCCGGTCCGCGCGGCAGGATGGCCGGGATCACCACGCGCCTAATGATCCACGGTGGCGGCCCGCGGGTCGGTGCCGCGCGCCCATTCGTTGACCAGCGTGTAGCCGATTCCCAGCAGCACCGGCCCGAGGAAAATCCCCAGCAGCCCGAACGCCAGCGCCCCGCCCAGCACGCCCAGCACGGTCAGCAGGAACGGCAATTGCGCACCGCGGGAAATGAACCACGGCCGGATCAGGCTGTCGGAGCCGGAGATCGCGCCGACGCCGTAAACCGCGAGGAAAATCCCCCAGCCGAGGTGGCCGCTGCTCATCAGCCAGATCGATGCCGGGATCCAGATCACCGGCGCGCCGATCGGCAATACGGATAGCAGACCCGCCACGCAGCCCAGCAGGACCGGCCGCGGCACGCCGGACAGCCACAGGCCGAAAGCGGTCAGGATGCCCTGGACCACGGCGGTGCCCAGGATGCCGTACACCACTCCTCGCACGGTCGCGCCGGTCACGGCGATCAGCCGTTCCGCCTGGGCGCCGGCGATGCGATGCAGCAGTAGCCGCAGCCGGTCGGCGATGGGCTCGCCATAGACGTAAAAGAAGAAGGCGACGAACAACGCCAGCAGGAACATCAGCACGCCATTGGCGATGCCCAGCAGCAGGCTGAGTCCATTCTCGATCACGATGCCGAAATAGGGACGCAGCGCCTCCAGCATCACACTGACGTCGGCGGCCCAGCGGTTCCACAAATCGCCCACGGTCTGGCCGATCAGCGGAATGTCGAATACCCATTGCGGCGAGTCCGGCAGGCCGGCCCGCAGCCCGTCCATGAGGGCGTGCCGTAGATGATTCACGTCGTCGGCGCTGCCGGGCGCGGCAATGGCGATGGGCAGCACGAGGACCACGGCGGTCAGCACCACCATCAGCAGCGCGGTCGAGATGCGCGGCAGGCGCAGATGCAGCCGCAGCCAATCGTACACCGGCCAGGTGGTGTAAACCAGAATACCCGCCCAAAGCAGCGCTGACAGGAACGGATACAGCACCACCACGCAGCCGATCGCCACGCCGCCCAGCAGCAGCCCCATCAGGATCCGTTCAGCGATCATGGCTCTCCATCCGCGATTTCTCGCATTTCGGCGGGTCGCCACGCCCTAGCCAAGCCTATCGCTCGCCTGTAGCTTCCGCCTCGGCCGATGTTCCCGAGGGATTGTCCCTTGAGGTGCGGCCGGTGCAGTCGTTGCGTGTTTCGGACGGGCAGACAAGAGGGCATCGCTGCCCGCCGCTGGCAACCGATCGTAAATGCCAAAGGGAAAAAGGAGGTCCGTCATGCCGCGTCTAGCCGCCAACCTGTCGATGATGTTCAACGAGGTACCGTTCCTCGACCGCTTCGCCGCCGCCCGGCAGGCCGGGTTCGAGGGCGTGGAGTTTCTGTTTCCCTACGATTTTCCCGCCACCGAACTGCGCGAACGCCTCAGCGCCGAGGGCCTGACCCAGGTCCTGTTCAACATGCCGCCGGGCGACTGGGCGGGCGGCGAGCGCGGCATGGCCAGCATCCCCGGCCGTCAGACGGAATTCCACGAGTCGGTCAAGAGAGCGCTGGACTACGCAACGGCGTTGGACTGCCGGCAGGTGCATTGCATGGCCGGGATTGTGCCCGCGGGTGTGTCGCAGACGACCGCGGCGGCGGTCTATGCCGCGAACCTCGCCTGGGCGACCGAACAGGCCAGCCCGGCCGGCGTAAAGCTGGTGATCGAGCCGATCAATCATCGCGACATGCCGGGCTATTTCTTGAACACCCAGGCGCAGGGGGCTGCGATCGTCGAGGCGATCGGACGCGACCGGCTGGGGCTGCAGTTCGACGTCTACCATGTGCAGATCACCGAGGGCGACATCACCAAGCGCATGGAGCAGTTCATGCCGGTGATCGCGCATATGCAGATCGCCGACGTGCCGGCGCGCAATGAACCGGGGACCGGGGAAATCGGCTGGTCCTACGTGTTCCGCCGGATGGACGAACTCGGTTACCAGGGTTGGGTGGGATGCGAATACCGCCCCGCCGGCGAAACCGTCGCCGGCCTGGGCTGGCGGGAACAG
>NZ_LMUJ01000054.1:100887-123217 GCF_009765975.1 Acidisphaera sp. S103
TCTCACCGTCATGGCCGGGTGCGTCCCGGCCATCCGCGCTTCGTCGGCTGGTGCGGCGGTGGCCGGGACACGCCCGGCCATGACGGGACGAGCACAACTGAAGGAGCAAACGACATGAAAATCGGATTTATCGGCCTGGGCATCATGGGCCGCCCCATGGCGCTGAATCTGAAGGCCGCGGGCCACGATCTTATCGTCCCCGAACGGTCCAGCCTGACCGCGGAAATCCGCGCCGCCGCCAAAGTGGTCGCGACTCCAAGGGACGTCGCCGCGGCGGCCGAAGTCGTCATCCTGATGGTCCCGGACACGCCCGACGTCGAAGCGGTGTTGTTCGGCAAGGATGGCGCCGCCGAGGGGCTGCAGAAGGGCAGCCTGGTGATCGACATGTCCTCGATCAGCCCGATCGAGACCAAGGACTATGCCAAACGCGTCAACGAAAAGGGCTGCGACTACCTGGACGCCCCCGTCTCGGGTGGCGAGGTTGGCGCCAAGGCCGCGACGCTGACCATCATGGTTGGCGGTCCGGACGCCGCGTTCGCCCGAGCGAAGCCGCTGTTCGACCTTATGGGCAAGAACATCACCCATGTCGGGTCCGAACCCGGCGCCGGCCAGGTTTGCAAGGTGGCCAACCAGATCATCGTCGCGCTGAACATCCAGGCGGTGTCGGAAGCCCTGGTGTTCGCCTCCAAGGCGGGCGCCGACCCGGCCAAGGTGCGGCAGGCGCTGATGGGCGGCTTCGCGTCGTCCCGCATCCTGGAGGTGCACGCCGAACGCATGCTGAACGGTACATTCAACCCCGGCTTCAAGATCAAGCTGCACCAGAAGGACCTGAACCTGGCGCTGTCCTCGGCCAAGGCGCTCAGCCTGTCGCTGCCCAACACCGCCGTGGCGCAGCAGATGTTCTCGTCCTGCATCGCCCATGGCGGGGCGGAACTGGACCATTCGGCGCTGATCCTGGCGATCGAAGGCATGGCGGCGCACAGCATCCGCGAGAAGAAGTGATCACGGTTCTGTGAAACGGAACGAGTCGCATGACATGAAGGGGGGTTGAGTTTTAGAGCGCATTCGCCATAAACTGTAGCTATCACGCCGATTCTGAGACGGCAAACCACCCACGAGAGCGTGATTTTCGGGGTGGTGCCGACTTCGGTTTCCGGAGAAGTGGTGGTCTTTCAGTTAGTTACGCGCATAAGTTGCGTAGGGGCGAACACTCCATGTCGATGCGTTTCACTGAAATCGGACAGCAACTCCGGGCCTATCGTCTCGAATCAGGCCTGCGTGCCGAGGAGATTGCCGCGCGCCTTGGCGTCTCCCGCGCAGCGCTTTATCGATACGAGAAGGGCGAGGTCATCAAGCTCGACACGATCAAACGGCTGGCGGAGCTGCTGAAGATATCTCCGCTGTCGCTGTTGGGGATCGGCGTTGAGTACTACAATCGCCCGATCGGCTATTTTGAGCGGGTGCGGCAGATCGAGGAAACTGCCGACCAGGTTCTCCAACTGGCGGGGCCGATTTGCTATCTGACGACGTCCGACGCCTTTGACAACGCGCTGTCCGAGGCGTTCGAGGAAACCGCCGACCAGGCGGGAGCCGAACGCATGGCGATGCGGAGCATGGCCGAGCAGGTGCTGGGTATCCTGGCCGCCAGGAAACGCATGTATGCGATGCGGCGGCCGAGCATCATCGCGATGGTGTCGTTGCCGGCGGTGCAGCGGCTGATCGACGTGGGGATCGTCAGCGGATCGCACGTCTCCGATCGCGTGCGGCGGATTTGCCGCGATGTGGCGGTGTCGGAGGTCGAGAACATCGCAAACCTGATGGAAACCGAACCGATGGGCTTGCAGTTCGGCCTGTTGGCTGGCTCGCCGCCGAGTTCGTCGTTCAAGATCCTGCGGGCCCGGGACCGGGTCAGCCTTGCAATCAACCCGTTCCGTACGGATACGCATCCCGGTGCGCAGACG
This sequence comes from Acidisphaera sp. S103, assembly GCF_009765975.1. Classification (GTDB taxonomy): domain Bacteria; phylum Pseudomonadota; class Alphaproteobacteria; order Acetobacterales; family Acetobacteraceae; genus Rhodopila. The sequence continues at coordinate 102,849 of NZ_LMUJ01000054.1, forward strand.
GGGGTGGCGATGATCACCGGCGCGGACGAGGCGATCGCCGCGCATCAGCGTGTTGCCGAGGCAAGCTGGCGGGAAGCGATCAAGGGGCCGTCAGGTGCCGCCCGGTTGCGTCAGTTGCTGAACGTGGCGTCACCGGTTTCGTAGCGCTCAGCCGGCATCAGACCGCCGGCACTGTCGTTCCGCCCTTTCGGAACACCATCAGCGGGATCAGGAAGAACACCAGTCCTGTCGCCGCCGCCGACACGATGATCAGCGGCGTCAGTTGCTCGTTGAAGACGTGCTCGTAGAGCGCCGACCCGATCGTGTTCGCCAACGGGCCAGTCAAGTTGACGATCGACATCATGGCGGCGAACGCGAAGCCCTCGGCGCCTTTCGGGCAGGATTCGACGGCCAGGGTCATGGTGGCAACCATCGCGATCATGCTGGTCAGGCCGCCCGCCAGCGAAATGATCACGGCCGATGTCTCGGAACTGAGCAGCAGGTAGGACAAGGTGCTCAGTACACCGCCCAGGATGCTGAGTTGCAGCAGCGCTTTGCGGCCCAGGCGGTGGATCCGCCAGCGGAACAGCAAGCCGCCGATGATCCAGCCGGCGGCGCCGATCGACGACAACAGGCCGATGAAGCCCTGGGAGAAATGCAGCCGGTCGGTCATCTGGAAATACAGCGGCGTGCCAAATCCGGGGCTGAAATAATACAGGAACAGGAACGCCGCCACGAACCATAGGTCGCGGCTGCGGAACGCGCTGACCAGTGCCCCCAGGCGTTCACGCAGTGCCTCCAGGTCGATACGCGCGCGTTGTTCCCCGATCAGCCAGACACCGCCGATGATGGCGAGCGGACAGATGGCGGCGATCCCGGCCGCGGCATGCAGGGCAGCCACAGGTGACAGGACCTCGATCAGGTAGCCGGCGACCAGCGTGGCGATCATCTGTGCGATATTGAACCAGAGCCATTGCTGGTTCACAAAAGTGGCGCTGGTGTTGTTCGCCTGGCCGGTTTCCACCAGCAGCGCACCGCACAGTGTACTGGAAATCGCCATCGCGAACGCGGTGACGGTCAGCGCCGGAATCACCGTTGTCGCGGTATCCAATGTCCCGACCCAGGCAAAGGCCAGGATCGCGGCGATGTTCGCCAGTACCAGGTAAGGGCGTCGGCGATAGCCGAACAGCGGCACGAAATCCGATATCGCGCCCCACAGCGGCTTGATGACCCACGGTATGTCAAAGATCGCGACTGACGTGCTGACCATCACCGGGTCCCAGTGCATCGTCTGCTTCAGCCAGAACGACAGCGGCTGCCACATGATGCCGGAGCTGGCCTGGCCGATCCCTTCCACCGCATAGACGATGGCGAAGAACCACATGGACCGATTGACGGCTGGATTGGAATGCATGGGTCATCTTGCGGGACCCGACGGTTGCCCTCAAGCCTGCCGGTGGGACACGATGTGTCAACCGGCGGAGGGGATCGGCGTATGGCTTGGCGTATCGGCATCGATATTGGCGGCACATTCACCGATGTGGCGATGGTGGAGGAAGACAGCGGCCGTATCGGGATCGCCAAGGTCCTGACCACGCCGCGCGATTTCGGCCAGGGCGTGATCGAGGGCATCACCCGCGGCCTCGCCGAAAACGCGATCGACCCCGCCGACGTGGCCTTGCTGTCGCATGCGACGACGGTGGTGACCAACGCGCTGCTGGAGCACAAGGGCGCCAGATGCGGCTTCGTCGCCACCCGCGGGTTCCGGGATTTGCTGGAACTGCGCCGGTCCTCCCGCCCCGATCTCTATGATCTGTTCCAGGATGGACCGAGTGTGCTGGTGCCTCGGCGGTACCGGTGGGAAATCACGGAACGGATCGATGCCCAGGGTGAGGTCGTCACGCCCCTGGCCATGGACGAAATTCCTGCGTTGATCGAGGCAATACGAGCAGCCGAACTGCAAACGGTGGCGGTGTCCTTCCTGTTCTCGTTTCTGAATGACAGCCACGAACGGGCGGTCGGCGCCGCGCTGCGGGCGGCCCTGCCTGAGGTCGGCGTGTTCCTGTCGTGCGAGGTCCTGCCGGAGATCCGGGAGTTCGAGCGGGCGTCAACGACCGCCGTCTGCGCCTATGTGGGGCCGCTTCTCGCCGGCTATCTGGATCGCCTGTCGAAGGCCACATCGGTGCTGGGCTTGCCGGCCCTGCACGTGATGGGATCATCCGGCGGCGTGTTCGACATCGCCGAGGGCCTGCGCATGCCGGCGATGGCGGTGGAATCAGGGCCCGCCGCCGGGGTGATCGCAGCGGCCCTGGCCGGGCGGCAATTGGACCGCCCCAACCTCATTTCCTTCGACATGGGCGGCACGACCGCCAAGGCCAGCGTGATCGTCGGGCACGAGGTCGCGGTTACCGCGGAGTACGAGGTCGGCGGCGCCGCCAACACCAAGCGCTGGATGCATGGGACGGGACATCCGATCCGCGTCCCGGTCATCGACCTGGCGGAGGTCAGTGCCGGTGGCGGTTCGATCGCCTGGATCGATCCCGGTGGCGCGCTGAAGGTGGGGCCCGCCAGTGCCGGCGCCGATCCCGGACCGGCGGCCTATGGCCAGGGTGGCACGCGCCCGACGGTGACAGACGCCGACGTGATCCTGGGATGGCTGGACCGAGGCGCTCTGCTGGGGGGCGAATTGCCGATCGACCTGGCGGCGGCCGAACAGGCCATCGCACGCGACATCGCGGGGCCATTCGGATTGTCCGTGCGCGATGCCGCCGCCCGGATCGTGGAAGTCGTCAACAGCAACATGGCGCAGGCGCTGCGTATCGTCTCGGTGGAGCGCGGCCATGATCCGCGCGAATTCAGCCTGATCGCTTTCGGCGGCGCCGGCCCGGTGCATGCGGTGGCGCTGGCGGAGGAACTGGCGATACCGGAGGTGATCGTTCCGCCGGCACCCGGGGCGTTCTCGGCATTGGGACTGGTCGCGACCGATCTGAAACGCGATTACGCGCGCACGCTATATGCCGATCTGGCCCAGGTCGATCCGGATCGGATCACCGGTGCCTTCGCGGCGATGGAGGCCGCCGGTTCGGCCATGCTGCAGGCCGCCCGGGTTCCGGTGGGGCGCCAGGCGCTGCCGCGGTTCGCCGACGTGCGCTACCGGCGTCAGGCCTATGAACTGACGTTGCCGGTGGAGGACGGACCGGTCACGCGGCCCATGCTGGACCGGTTGGCGGCCTCGTTTCATACAAAGCACGAACAGACCTACGGCCACGCCAATCGGCAGGAAGCCGTGCAACTGGTCAACCTGCGCCTGACGGCCATTGGCCGGCTACCCGACCTGAAGCTGGCTCAGACGTCCGATCCGGCGAGCGCTCGGGTACGGAGCCGGGAGGTGTGGTTTGCCGCGACCGGGTTCCGGCCGGCCGACGTGCATTGGCGCAATGGTTTGGTGCCGGGAACCGCGATCACCGGGCCGGCGATCATCGAGGCGCTGGATTCCACCACGGTGGTGCCCCCCGGCTGGACTGGCCGGATCGATGCGCTTGGCTATATCCGCCTGACCCGTGACTGACACCGCGCCGGCGCACGGTGTGATCCCCGGGTTTTGAGGCAGGTTTCAGTATCGAATATTCCGTGGTCAATCCACGGCCCCGGCCGTGCCGGCAACATTGTCTGCAATCGCAACAGTCTCGTAGTAGTCGATCCGCGGCTCGCAGCCGTATCGTGCGCGAATGCCTTCAACCCATGGCCCGGAATAGAACGCCTCGGCGGCCTCCTGAGTCTGCCACATGTAGGCGCCACCGGCGATTTTGCCGTCACGCCGGCAGATGAACTGTTTGCGGATGAAGCCTGGGACACGAAGAAAATCGGGGGCGATTTTGGCGAAATGCGCGCGGCATTCCTCCAGGCCGATTGTGTCCGGCAGGTCGTACAGGACGATGGCGGTAATCATGGGGATGTCTCCTCAATCGATCGCGCTGTTGGGCGTGGTGCGTGAATGCTGGTTATCGTTTCGATATCGGGTTAATCGGGCGACCAAGGCGATGTTACGTGGTTGGGGGCACGACGCGATCCCGAGCGTCCAGAACGTGGGCTTCCATGCGTGATCGAGCGAGGTCAGGGTCGTGGGCGGCGAGTGCGTCGATTATCCTGGCATGTTCGGCGTTAGACGCCGTCATACGGCCAGGCGACACCAGGGCTCGGCGGCGAAACAGATGGAGTTCGCGAACGAAGCCACTATATGCGGCGGCAAGCCGATCGTTTCCGGTGAAAGCCAGCAGGGTGGCGTGAAATTTAAGATTGATGCCGTAATAGGTGTCCAGATCCGTGTCGGCCGAGGCCGTCTCCATCGCGTCGTGCAAGGCCCGTAGCGCCGCGATCTGGTCGTCCGTGACGATCGGGGCCAACTGGAACCCGGCAAACCCGAACAATGCCGCTCGGAGTTCATAGAGATGACGGGCATCCTGGGCGCCGATCTCGCGGACGAACGCGCCGCGGTTGACGACGACCTTCACCAGTCCCGACTGCTCCAATCCGCGACAGGCTTCCCGCACGGGTCCCCGGCTGACGCCCAGCCGCGATGCCAGCAACGCCTCATTGATCCAATCCCCCGCCTTCAGCTCGCCCGTTTCGATCGAGCGCTCGATCTCGCGGCGGACCAGGATCGTGAGTGACACGTCTCGGCGTTCCCGCAACGCCGCGGCGGCGGGATGGGGCGGGGCGTCAGTGGCGGTTTCGGTGGCTGTCATGTCGTCGGCATTGAAGCGCGGGCTTGTCGTCGATGCAAATCGTAAATCGCCGACGATTTACGATTGACAGTCCCAGACCCACCTGCCCTTAGTCGCCTCAACACCCGGCGGGAGCAACGACATGTTCAGTGGCTTCAAGAAGCGGCGCATCCAGACCAGTGGCGCCGAGATCGTCACCGTCTATGGCGGTGAGGGGCCACCTTTGCTGCTGATGCATGGCAATCCGTTCAACCACCTGACGTGGCATCTGGTTGCTCCGCGGTTGGCCAAGGACTTCACCGTCGTCTGCACCGACCTGCGCGGCTATGGCGAGAGTTCCAAACCCCCGGGAGGGGACGACCACAGCGGTTACTCCTTCCGCGCCATGGCGCTCGATCAGGTTGAGGTCATGCGCACGCTCGGTTTCGACAGTTTCCATGCGGCCGGACACGATCGCGGCGCCCGCGTGCTGCATCGCATGTGCCTCGACCACCCCGATACGGTGCGCAGTGCGGCCTTCATGGACATGCTGCCGCAGCACCACCTGCTGAATAACGTCACCCGCCAGTGGGGCACCTTCAGTTGGCACTGGTTCTTCATGATCCAGCCCTATCCCATGCCTGAAACCATGATAAGCGCCGATCCCGCGTTTTTCATCCGGCGCAAATTGTCCAAGACAGCGCAGGGCACGGCGTTCTTCGATCCGGCGGCACTGGCTGACTACATCCGCTGCATCAGGGACCCCGAGGTCGTGCATGCCATGTGTGAGGATTACCGAGCCACGTTCGGCGTCGATCTCGACATGGACACGGCGGACTTCAACGCCGGGCGCAAGGTCGACACCCCTGCGTTGATTTTGTGGGGGGCGACCGGCGGCGTCGGCCGGAACCACAAGGCGCTGGAGGTCTGGTCCGACTACGCCACCAACATTGTGCGCGGCGCCACGGTCCCTTCCGGCCACTACCTGCAGGAGGAGTGCCCGGACGAGACTTATGATGAACTCAGCAGCTTTTTCCGAACCCAGGCGGCTCCCCCACGCGCCGCCGCCCGATAGTGTTCACCGGCCGGCGCACAGACGCCCGCTTGAGCGTTTTGTTTGATCGCATGATTCACGCGCTTTGGACGTTCCGCCCAGCGCGATCATGCTCTCGCTGAGATACCGGAGCTTGAACGGGTCGGGCCTCGACCCGTCAGGACCAAGGGATGAGGCGGATTTCACTGTCAAATTCATCCCGCTTTGATCCCAGCCCGCCGCAGGCTCCGCTGCCAGTCCTCGGCCACCCCGTCCAGCGCCGCCTTCGCCGTCTTCTGGCCCAGCAGCACCGCCGAGATCCCGCTGCGCAGCTGTAATTCCAGCGACGGCCAGAACGGCTCCCGCGGTTCAAGCCGAGCGGTTTTGAGTGATTCGGCCATCACCGGCGCCCAGCCGAACCGGTCCAGCACCGACGGGTCGGTCAGGACGGAGGTGCGTGGGGGGGCGTTGCCGCGCTCGATCGACCGGCGCAGCCATTGCTTGCTGGTGGCGAACTGGATGAACTCGAACGCCCATTCGGTGTTCTTCCCGGCCGCCGGCACGCCGAACGTCCAGCCGCCCAGCGACACCCGGCTGTCCGCCGCCGAGTGCCGGCCGGGTGCCATCGCCCAGGCCCAGTGCCCGGCGGTCTGCGACTGCTTCGGATCGTTGATCAGCGTGCCATAGGGCGCCAGCGTGATGGTCATCGCATAGCGGTCACGCTGGCCACCGGCGACGATTTCATCGAATTCCCAGGTGATGGCGTCGGGCACGATGACTTTGTAGCGGTTCATCAGGTCGCCGTAGAATTGCAGCGCCTCGACGGCGTTTGGGCCGTTGATTTCGATCGCATATGTCTTGGGATCGAAATAGCGCCCGCCATTGCCATACAGGAACGGTGTGAAGCCGCCCACCATCGCCGGTCCCTGGCGCCCCCAGATGCCCAGCCCATAGCGCGGCGGCTTCGTCGTGGCCTGGGCGGCGGCGAGGAACTTGTCCCAACTGTCCGGCGGGGTGGAGAACCCGGCATCGGCCAGCAACTGCTTCTGGTAGTTCAGGATGCTGGTGGTGACGCGATAGGGGATGCCCAGCAGCTTGCCCTGGTAGCTGGCCATGTCGCGCACCGCGGGCAGGAAATCATCCCAATCGAAATCGGGGTGCTTCGCCGCGCTATCGGCCAGCAGCTTGGTGTGGTCCGCCATGTGCGGGGCCAGCCAGCCGGCGAATGTCGCCGTCCACTGGATGATGTCGATGTCGGGCGACCCGCTGTTCAACTCCGCCTTCAACCTGGCACTCAGCGCGTCGATCGGCAGCAGGGTGAAATCGACCTTGATCCCGGTTTCCTTCTGGAACGCCGGTGCGACTTCCTCGGTCAGGCACCAGTGCCACGGCCCGTTGTCGCCGACGAACACCAGTTTCTCCGGCTTCGTCCCCGCTCGGGCCACCGCTGGCATCGCCAAAGCGGCGCCGCCAGCGAGAAAACCCCGGCGCCTCATCCTGCGCGCATCCCTGCACGCCGCAGCCCGCGTTGCCAGTTGGTTGCCACTTCGTCCAATGCCTCCTTCGGGGTCTTTTGGCCCAGGATCGCCTGCGACAACCCGCTGCGCAGCGACAATTGCAGCGTGCTGAACACGGGTTGCGCGGGGGTGGGGAAGCCGGTCTCGATCGCCGCCGCGGCGACCGGCGGCCAGCCGATTTTTTCCACCATTTCAGGGTCACGCAACACCGATCCGCGGGGTGGTGCGTTGCCGCGGAACATCGACCGGCGCATCCAGTCGTGGCTGCATGCCATCTGGATGAAGGCCAGCGACCAGTCCTTGTTCTTGGTATATTTCGGAATCCCCAGGAAATGCCCGTCGACCCAGGTGCGGCTTTGGCTTTTGTCGGTGTGCCCCGGCACCGTGGCCCATTCCCATTTGCCGCCGGTCTTCGAGAGTTTCGGGTCGTTGATCAGAGTGCCGTACGGCGCGAAGGTTTCGGCCATCGCGTAACGGTCGTTCTGGCCGGCGGCAACGATCTCATCATACTCCCAGGTCGTGGCATCGGGCGGCACCACCTTGTCCTTCAGAACCAGCCCGGCCCAGAAATCCAGGGCGGCCACGGCCTCCGGCTTGTTGATCAGAATCTCGCCGGTCTTGAAATCCAGCAGGCCGCCGCCGCAGGAATACAGCCAGGGGAAGAACGCGGTCAGGATCGCCGAACCCTGCCGCCCGGACAGGCCGAAGCCGTAACGTTCGGGGGGCTTGTTGGTCGCGATGGCGGCTTTTTCCAGTTCGGCGAAGGTTTCGGGCATTTTGGTGATGCCGGCCTGCTCCAGCAGCGCCTTCTGATAGTGCATGATGCCGGTGGTGATCCGGTACGGGATGCCGGCCATGTGGCCGTCGTAAGTGGCCGCTCGCTTGGCGCCGCCCAGGAAGTCGTCCCAGCCCCAGTTCGGGTCCTTGGCCATGATCTCCTTCGCCACGGCCTCATGATCCGCCATGTGCGGGCTGACCCAGCCGGCCATGCCGACCGACCATTGCACGATGTCGATCCCGCTCGACCCCGAACTCAGTTCGGCCTTCAGCCGAGCCTCCCACGGGTCGACGGGCAGCAGGGTGAAGTCGATCTTGATGCCGGTGGCTTTCTCGAACGCCGGGGCGACTTCCTCCACCATCACCCAGTGCCAGGGGCCGTTGTCGCCGACATAGACCAGCTTGTCGGGTTTGCTCTGGGCGAGGGCGGGTAGCGGCAGCGTCGCGGCGGCGGAGGTGGCGAGCAGCTGGCGTCTGTTCAGACTTGTCATTGTTGTCACCCCTTGACCGCGCCGGACGACAGCCCGGCAACCAGATGGCGTTGCGCTGCGAACGAGAACAAGATCACCGGCAGGATCACCAGCACGCCGGAGGCGGTCATGCCGCCCCAATCCACGCCGGTATCGCCGCCGGAGAACGCCGCCATCAGCACCGGCAGCGTCCGCGTCGCGTTGTTGGTCAGCACGGCGGCGAACAGGAAATCGTTCCAGGCCAGTTGCAGGCACAGGATACAGGCCGCCACCAGGCCTGGCTTGATCAGCGGCAGCACGACATGGACGAAGGCCTGCAAGCGCGAGGCCCCATCCACCCAAGCGGATTCCTCCAATTCCCGAGGCAGGTCCTCGAAGAATCCCCGCATGATCCAGACCACCAGCGGCAGGCTGAATGTCGTATAGGCCAGCACGACCGAGGTCCGTGTCGTGGTCAGCCCGAACGCGCTGAACAGCACATACATCGGCACCAGCACGGCGATCGGCGGCAGCATCCGCATCGACAGCAGGGCGAAGAACAGGAAATTCCGTCCCCTGAAGCTGAAGCGGGCCAGCGCATAGGCGGCGGGCACGCCCACGATCAGCGACAGCGAGACCGCCCCCGCCGAGACCAGCAGGCTGTTCACGAATGCTTGGCCGAAGTCGGCCCTGGACAGGGTGGCGGCATAGTTCTCGAACGTCGGCCACCACAGGAACAGCGGCGGCGAGGCGAACACCTGTAGGCGGGTCTTGAACGACAGGCCGACGATCCACACCAGCGGGAACAGGAACGCCACCGTCAGGCCGATCAGCGCGGCGTAGACGGCGATGGCCTCGGCCTTGCGGCGGCGGCGGGAGCCGACTGGACTGAGCCTTGCCATCAGGTGGCGTCCCGCCGACGGACCAGCGCGATGAAGCAGCCGCACATGACGAACGAGATCAGCAGCATCATCCACGATGCCGCCGACCCCAGGCTGAGATCGAAGCGCACGAACGACGCCAGGTAGGTGTACATCGACAGCACCATGGTGGCGTCGGCTGGCCCGCCGCTGGTCATGACATAGACGTTGTCGAAGGAGCGGAACTCGAAAATCATCCGCAGCAGAAGGGCGACCATCAGGTAGGGGCGCAGCAGCGGCAGGGTGATGTGGCGGAACATCTGCAAGCGGCTGGCGCCATCGATCTGCGCGGCCTCGACGGGTTCGTGGGGCAGGGATCGCAGGCCGGCCAGTAGCAGGATGGCGACATAGGGGGCGTTCTGCCAGACATTCACCACGGCGACGGACAGCAGCGCCGTGTCGGGACGCCCGAGCCAGACGATGTGCTGCTGGATGAAGAAGTTGATGACGCCGTGGTCGGGGTCGAGCAGCAGTTTCCAGCAGAATGCGGCTACCACGGGCGTGATCATCATCGGCACGATCAGCAGGGTGCGGAACAGGCCGATCCAGGGCAGATCGATATTCAGCAGCAACGCGATGCCCAGGCCGACGGCCAGTTCGGCGGCCACGACCCCGGCGGTGTATTCCAGTGTGAGGATGAGGCTGCCGGTGAATTCGGGGTCGGTCACCAGGTCCTGGTAATTCGCCAGGCCGGCGAAGGTGCCGCCGAACAGGGTTTGATCGGGCGACCATCCTTCCAGCGACAGCCAGGCGGAGAACAGCAGGGGGATGCCGAATACCACCAGCATCAGCAGGGTGGTGGGCAGGACGGCGATGCGGGCGAAATGACGGTCGAACCAGGTCGCGCGCCGCCGGCCCCTGGTGGAGGCGGGGTGGGCGAGGCTGCCGCGCGCGGCGACCTGAGTGGTTCCTCCCATCGTCCTGGCCGCTCCGTTGGCTGTCAGGCAGTTGGTGGAAGGTTAGACTGGGTTGTGGGGGAACGCCAACTGCGGCCTCGGCATGACGGAGGGTCATTCTGGGTTCCACGGCGCGGTATCACGTATTGGTCATCAGGCGCGCGGCGGCGAGTCCCTCGCACAAACGATGTGAACGGGTTGAAATCCAGCATTCGTCTCCGATGTCGCGGGCTGTGTGTCCTAGAACGGAGAAGAATTCATGGCGACCACACCTCCGCCAGCGACCTCGGCCCTAAGCATCAGTCACCTTGCCGCCGACCCCGCGCTCATTGTTCCCTTTGTGCTGGACAATGCGCTGCACGTGATCGGCGCCGTTGTCATTCTCATTATCGGCTTTTGGATCGCCGGGCGCGCGGATTATCTGGTTGGGCGCGCTTTGCAGAGATCCAGCCACATCGACGAAATGTTGCGCGGCTTTTTCAGCTCGATCGCGCGGTATTTTGTCCTTACCGTTACGCTGCTGGCGGTGTTGTCGCAGTTTGGCATCCAGACCACCAGTCTGGTTGCGGTTATCGGCGCGGCATCCCTGGCGATCGGTCTTGCGCTGCAAGGCACGCTTTCGAATCTCGCGGCGGGCGTCATGCTGCTGATCTTCCGTCCGTTCCGCATTGGCCATTCCGTTACGGTCGGCGGTAATACGGGCACGGTCCGCAACCTGTCTTTGTTTTGGACAGAGATCGTTACCGACGCCAATACGCAAATCATTATTCCGAACGGCGGTGTCTGGGGTCAGCCGATCAAGAACTTCACCACTTACCAGGCGCCCGCTCCCACCGCGCAGCTCCACGTTCCGGTTCCCACCGGCTGGGGGCTGGACGAGGCTTGTGCCCGCATCAAGGATATCGTGACGGCGACACCGAAAGTACTGGCGACTCCGGCCCCCAACGCCTTGCTCGACCGCGGCGGTACCGACAATGGCATTCAAATCGTCATCAGTTTTGCGCCTGAGGGCGATACCGCCGGCGTGATCAAGAATGACATCCTGCGCGCGATCGATGAGCAGATGGAGAAACCGCGCGTTGGCAACGTATCGTCCGGCGTTCAGGATAGTTCCGCCAGTAACCGAACCATGGAACGGGTCTGATACACAAGCTGCGTTTCCAGGTCACGCCGCCGCCGCCACCACGCGCAAGGCTACCGGACGAATGCCTCCAGCGCCAATGCGGTGGTCATGGCGTACGGCGGTAGAATGCCGGACGCGCTCGTACCGGGTCGAGCAGCGACCAGTCGCCTTGCTCGACCTCGAACCCTTTCGGGAAGGGTGGCCTGACGTCCATGCCGAGGGAGCGCATCACACGGTCGTCGCGGTAGTAGCATTGCACGACGATCCGGTTCAGGGCCGCCAGTTCCACACCACCGTCTTTCTGGAACGTTCCGATGTCGGTCAGACGTGTGGCCAGATCGCGGTCGGCGAAGGTGTCGCCGGCCAGATGGTCCAGACGGTGCAGGGCCTGTTTCACGTGCGCCATGTCACGGCCGATGCCGGCAACGATATCGGCGAAAATCGTGTCATCGTCAGCGCCCGGCACGGCATGCGCGGCGCTGGCGGGAATCATCATGCCGGCCACGCAGCGCAACGACCGGGTCTCGTCATCCGTCAGGTTTTGCATGGGATCGCCTCAATCGAACAATGTGGCCAGACGCTTTTTCATGTTGTCGGCTACGTAAAGCGCCAGGGCCTGGATCGTGCAGGTGGGGTTCACGCCGGCGGAGGTCACGAACAGGCTGCCGTCGACGATGAACAGGTTCTTCACGTCGTGGCTGCGGCCCCATTCGTTGACGACGGACCGTTCCGGGTCCTTGCCCATGCGCGCGGTTCCCATCAGGTGCCAGCCGCCGTCCAGTATGAGTGGATCGGAGCCGATGTCGTGGGCGCCGGCGGCTTTCAGGATCTCGGTGCCGCGAGCGATGGCGTGATCCAGCATGCGGCGGCTGTTTTCGCTGAGCGTGTAGGTGATCTTGGGCGCCGGAATGCCGTTGCTGTCCTTCAGGATGGGGTCGAGGGTTACCCGGTTGTGTTCCTCGGGCAGGTCTTCGCAGATGCCGACCATGCCGGTGCGATGGCAGAACAGCTTGCGGTAGGCGTCGTGATGGGCTTCGCCCCAGGGTATGCGTCCTGTTCCCATGCCTTGGATCGCGGCCTGCACGGGCCCCTGCCCTCTCGCAAATTCGTAGGTGTAGCCGCGAACGAAGCCGCGCGAGGGGTCGGTTTCGTAGAATTGCTGGCTCCAGATGCAGTTTCCCGGGCCTCGGTATCCATCCGTTACTTCATCGAAGTAGCCGTATATCCGAGCGTAGGGGTGGAACATGAGGTTTTTGCCGACCAGGCCGCTGGAATTGGCGATGCCGTTTGGGAACCGGGTGGATTTGGAGTTCAGCAGGATGCGGGGTGTGCCGATGCCGTTGCAGGCGAGGATGACGACTTCGGCGGGTTGGAACTGCTCGACCCCCGCAGCGTCGTAATACACCACGCCGGAGGCCATGCCGTGTTCATTTGTGGTGATTTCGCGCACCCGGCAGCGGGTTCGCAGTTCCACGCCTGCCCTGATGGCCGCCGGCCAATATGTGATGTCGGAACTGGCTTTGGCGCCTTGGGCGCAGCCGCCGGTGCAGTGGCCTAGGTTAATGCAGCCGGCGCGGCCTTCGTAGTCGGTTGAGGCGATGGCGCTGTCGGAGGGCCACCAATGCCAGCCTAGGCGGTTCAGGCCTCGGGCCAGGGTAGCACCGGATTTCCCCAGCGGCAGCGGCGGCATCATCGGTTGCTTGGGGGGATAGGCTGGGTCGCCTGCGAGGCCGGACACGCCGGTCATGCGGTCGTTTTCGGCGTAGTAGGGCGCCAGCGTCTCGTAGTCGATCGGCCAGTCGTCGGCGACGCCATCGAGGGAGCGGACGCGGAAATCGGAGGGGTGAAAGCGTGGGTAGTGCCCGGCGTAAAGGATGGTGCCGCCGCCGACGCCGTTGAAGTTGGCGACCCGGATCGCCGAGTCATCCTCATTGATCGGGTAGTCCGTCTCCCTGGCGCGACGATTGGGGCTGTAGTTGAATTCAGCCAATTGGCGCGCTTCCCAGTCGCGGCCGTTGCTGGGGTAGTCGGTGGGTTTCGTCCAATCTCCCTGTTCCAGACAGACGATTCGCATTTTCGTTTCGGCAAGGCTCCAGGCCACGGCACCCCCCGAGGCACCCGCGCCGATAATGACGACATCAACCCGTTCGAGCATTGCTGGACCCCCCCGACTCTTACGGATCGAAGTTAGCCACGACCCGGGCGGGACTGCCAACTTTGACGGCTTCGGCCTGGCGGCGTTAGGCTGCTTGGGACATCGCGGGAAGCGAGAAAAACGGAGGGCGTGACTATGCTGATGAGCCGGGAAGCTATCTGCAAGGACAAGTTCGTCGATCAGTTCACGGACGCGATCCTTCAGCATGATCAGTCCCGTACCGCCGATTTGTTCTTTCGCATGGTTCGCCGCGAAGACCGCTCGGTTGGCGACGCGCTGAGTGTCGTGACGGCGGCGGAAGCGCCGTTCGTGCAGGTGCCGAACCACATCAACGTGCGAGACGGCCAGATCACACTGATCAACAACGACCACACGATCCTGGGGCTGCGGACCTCCACCGTGTTGACGCCTTATCTGCCGGAATCGCACCGTTTGCTGCCATTGCTGCAAAGTGTCTGGTACGTGCCCGCGGGGCTGGATATCTGGAACCAGTTGCTGGGGAAATATCCCGGCCGTTATGCCATGATGAAGGGCATGAACGTTCCCCTGCCGGATCACGGCCCGGTGGTATGGAACGAAGAACAGGCGCCGATCATCGAGTCCGGTTCGGTCGAGGAACGTCTCCACGCGCATATGATCGCGACCATGAGCGGCGATGTCCGGCGGTCATACGGCCTGTTCCTCGGATTGGCGGCGGATGAGGCGATACGGCCGAAGCTGCGCGATCAACTGCTGTTCCTGGGCCTGATCGATCTGCAGGACACCACGATGGGGCGCAAGGCGCGCAACACCGGCCACAAGGCATTGCGTGCCAGGGCGGTCGTCGATTTGGCCGACTTCATTGGCTGGGAACGCTCGCATGGGGTGTTCTATACCGGCGTTCCGGATATGGCGGTCGGGCCGCTGTATTACTCGCTGTATGATGCGGCCTGCGTTGTGGTTACGGAGGCGTTTCCGGATGCCGGCAAGAGCCTGAAGCAGACCAATACCGGGAAACTGTCTCCGGCCGAGGTCGAGGATCTGGTGCGGCTGTTGATGGAAGCGGACGGGCAGACCGTCTGGGATACCGTCACCGCGCATCTGCGGGCGGGCGTGTCGATCCGCAGCCTGGCGGATACCATCCAGATCGGGGCCGCCGAGTTGATCCTGCGGACCACGGTGCCGCGCAAGTTCACGGAAGGCCAGCATCCGTTCGATTACTGCAACACCGCGAATTACTGGATGCGCGGCAGCGACAATCCCTACCAGGCGCGCATTCTCTATCTCATGGCCAGTTTCGTGAACGATGCCGCTCGGGCCAACAAACTGTTCAGTTCCCTGATCGAACAGGAGTTCGCCGGCTTCGACCTGGCGGGGCATAGCGACACTAAACTATTGCACGACCAGGACGAGGCGATCATGGCGTTCGACATCGGCCGCTCGACCGCTGTTGCCAATGCGTATCTGCAATCGGGTGCTGACCGCACCCGGCTGCTGGAAACGATTGCCGTGACGGCCTGCAAATTCCAGGACGATCCGCATAACCAGAAGATCAGCCACTCGACGTTCGAGGAGTACCAGCACAACACGACGCATCTGCGCGACCGGCTGCTGCTGGCCAGCGTCAGGCTGCTGGCGGGGTGGCCCAAGATGCCGGGAGATCGTGAGTGCTACGCGCGGTTTACGCGGGAGTGGATCAACAACTAGCCCGGCCGATCCACTCCGTTACGGGGCCGCTACGCGACCAGCGCCCCGACCCCCTCCGTCACCTTCTCCCAATCGTCCACGTTCCGGTCCTGGGGTGCGATCAGCAGGTGCTGTACCCCAATCGCCGCGTAGCTATCCACCAGCGCGCGCAACACGCCGCGATCGGTGCCATCCCACTGCACGCGCATCGATATGGTGAAGTCGGGCCCAGGCCGAGCGTCACGGAGGCGTTTGATGATGGGGGCGGCCTGGTCGGCGGTGAGGCTGCTGCCGTGCCAGCCGTCGCCGATGCGGATCGTCCGTTTTAGCGCGGGTTCGGCGCTGCCACCGAACCACAGCGGGATCGGACTGACCGGCATCGGGGTCATTGTCATCCCCTCGATCACAGCCGGGATATAGCGGCTTTTGAACGTCACCGGGTCCTCCGACCAGACCGCCCGCATCATCGCGATCCCTTCGTCCAACCGTCGGCCGCGCTCCTCGAACGGCACGCCCAGGGCGGCGAACTCTTCCTTCAACCAGCCGGAGCCGGCACCCATGATCAGCCGCCCCTCGGAGAAATTATGCAGCGTGGCAAGTTCCTTGGCCAAAGGCAGCGGATGCCGCATCGGCAACACCAGAACGGTGGTTCCCAGCTTCACACGCTTCGTCACCGCGGCCGCCCAGGTGAGCGACAGCACCGGATCAAAGAACAAGGGCGAGCGGGGGAATTTATCCCGAGGCACAATGATATGCTCGCTGACCCAGACATCCTCGAGGCCCAAATCCTCGGCACGCTCGGCGTGGCGGCGGATCAATGCCGGTGTCGCCTGGTCACCCGCGTGGGGCAAATGAATGCCGTATTTCATCGCCATAATTCCTTCGCTGTTGGTAGCCGCATCATATGGGCCGGTGTCGGAACGTGTTCAGATATCCATAATCGACTTGGCCCCATCGGGACAGGACCGTCGCGTGAGTCAGGCTTCCGGCACGAACCCCATGATCCGCTCGAATCGTTGCCGATAGGCTGGCCAGACTTCGGGGTTGATCAACCGCGGCGGCTTTTTCCCATCCAGGATCTCCAACGCCTGTTCGGCGGCGATCCGCCCCATGTTCTCCCGCGCCTCGATCGTGGAACCGGCGACATGCGGACTGACAATCACGTTGTCGAACGCCATCAGCGGATGATCATGCGGGGGTGGCTCGTCCTCCCAGACATCCAGACCGGCGCCGGCGATCTGCTTTTGACGCAGCGCCTGCGCCAACGCCTCCTCATCGTGGATGAAGCCACGCGCCGTGGTGATGAAATAGGCCTCCGGTTTCATGCGCGCGAATTGTGCCGTGCTCATCATCCTGCGATTTTGTTTCGAGAGCGGACAATGCACCGAGACATAGTCGGACTGCGCCAGCAATTCATCCAGTTCAACCTTCTCGGCGCCGCGGGCCTTGACCTGTTCGGCCGTCAGGAAGGGATCGTAGGCCAATACCCGCATGTTGAAAGCCGCGCGGCACATCGCTGCCAGGCGGCCGCCGACATTGCCGATACCCAGCACGCCGACAGTGCGGCCGCTCAGTTCCCGGCCGATATAGGCGTTGCGGTCAATTGCCTGGCCCGTCCGAGCCTGGCGATCGGCTTCAACGATGCGCTTGGACAACGTCAGCATCATCGCCAGGGCGTGTTCGGCGACTGCCTCCTTGTTGCCACCCGATTGATTGACGACAACGACGCCGGCCTCGGTGCAGGCATCGACATCGATCGTGTCGTATCCGGCCCCGTTCGACGAGGCCGCGATCAGGTTCGGCGTGCGGGCAAGCAATGCCGCGTTGACCTGGAAATGGGGCGCAATGATCTGGCGTGAGGCGCCAATCTGATACACATGGGCCTGGGTCAGGACCGGCACGACCTGCGCATCCGGACTGTCATTCTCCAACTTGTCCAACTGCACATCCGGCCGTTTCGCCAATACTGTCGAATACACCGCCGACGGCAAATATTTCACGTAGAACACGCGCTTGGTGTTCGGTGCCATGATCGTTCCCTCCTCCATCCTCGCGAAAACGATCTCACACTACCACTCAGCCTGGCATTGTCACGACAAGCGGCACCTGGCGCTGGGTGAGGACGCCCAGCAGCACGGACATCAACATCCACACAGGTGTGATCGTCGCGGTGGCAGAGTGGACGGCCTTCGGGTCGCGCTGTGCGAAACCATGCGTGAAAGCAAGTGACAGACGTGTTGCAGTCTTCGGGTTTTTCCACAGGGTATGTCGTCAAATTGTCACTGGCACATCAATCCAGCCCGGAATTAGTTCGCCCCGATGCGGGCACTGCTCACCTCATTGCGGTCCGGACCGCGGCCAGGCCGAAGCCAAGTGGCTGTCGGACTCATCATAGTCGTTACGTTTATGCTGTCGTACCTATACCTAATAGGTACGTATCATCCGTATCCAATGGTGCCGGAATCGCAGCCTATGTTCCACGGTCACGGCCAGCCCTGCAGTCACTGCCACTGACCATGGCCAATACAAAATATTTCCGT
The DNA here is from genome assembly GCF_009765975.1 of Acidisphaera sp. S103. GTDB lineage: Bacteria > Pseudomonadota > Alphaproteobacteria > Acetobacterales > Acetobacteraceae > Rhodopila. Next base: position 120,606 of record NZ_LMUJ01000054.1, read on the forward strand.
TCGGAACTATCGTCGCGTTTCGTAATATACAACGCAGTATTGCACTGGTTTCATCAAAGCTTCACGCCAGTGATAGAGACTGCGAAGAGAAATCGAAGCAGAAAGCGGACCGCTCTATCGGTTGAAGACGTTAGGGCGCTGTTCCGGTCTCGCAATCTTCTGGAGAATCACCTTGACAATACTATCATGGGCACATGCCCGGCGACCGTTTCGAACGGCGATCGCAACGGCCACGATGTTGTCTTTCATTGCGGGACCGGTTTTGCCGGCCTTCGCGCAGCAGTCGCAAGACCGCAGCGACCGCACGGTAACACCGATCAAGCACATCATCGTGATCATCGGCGAAAACCGTACGTTCGACCATGTCTTCGCGACGTACCAGCCGAAATCGGGTGAACGGATCGCAAACCTGCTCTCCAAGGGCATCATCACCGCCGACGGAAAGCCGGGCCCGAACTATAAAGAGGCACTGCAGTATTCCGCGACGGATACCGGGACGTACAGTCAGTCTCCGTCCGGCAAGACGCCCTATGCGCATCTGCCGCCGGCGATGACCGACGGCGCGCCAAGCGCGGCGTCCGACACGAACCCGCCCCCGTTCGCGACTGTCGCGGCCGTCACCGCCACCGAAGCGCAGATCCAGGACGGCCTGCCGGCCGCCAGCTACAAACTGCTGACGACGGGGGCCACGGGCCTGGCGTCCGACGCGGTGGATACCCGTGTCGCCGATGCGACGACGCTGCCCAGCGGTCCGTACCAGTTGACCGGCCCGCATATGCCGTATGACGCCTACACGGCCAGCCCGGTGCATCGCTTCTATCAGATGTGGCAGCAGACCGATTGTTCGGTGTCCGATGCGACGTCCGACAATCCCTCCGGCTGCCGGAACGATCTGTTCCCGTGGGTCGAGACCTCCATCGGCACGGGCAGCAACGGCAGCCCGCAAGCCGCCGGCTTCAACGACCAGACCACCGGCGAAGGCTCCGCCTCGATGGGCTTCTACAATATGGCGAAGGGTGATGCCCCGACGCTGAAGAGCCTGGCGGATGAATACACCATCAGCGACAACTTCCATCAGTCGATCGAAGGTGGCACCGGCGCCAACCACATCGCGCTGGGCACCGGCCTCGCCATCTTCTATGCCGACGACCAGGGCAAACCTGCCACGCCGCCGGCCAACGAGGTCGAGAATCCGAACGCCCAGAAAGGCACCAACAACTGGTGGACGCAGGACGGATACTCGGGCGGTTCGTATAGCGACTGTTCCGATGCCTCGCAGCCTGGCGTCGGCCCCGTACTATCGTATCTGAAGTCGCTGGCGAGCCATCCGGCGTCGAAATGCGCGCCGCATGCTTACTACCTGCTGAACAACTACAACCCCGGCTATTTCGGTGACGGCACGGTCAACACCTCGACCTTCACCATCCCGCCGTCCCAGGTGCACACGATCGGCGATACGCTGAATCAAGCCGACATTTCATGGAAGTACTACGGTGCTGGCTGGAACGCCTATGTGGCGAACCCGAACAGCGACCTGGGTGGTATCTACTGCAACATCTGCAACCCGTTCCTGTATGAAACCTCCATCATGACCAGCGCGACGCAGCGCGCCGAACACCTGAAGGACGTTCCGGATCTTGCTTCCGACATCGCCAACGGCACGCTGCCGGCGGTTTCGTTCGTCAAGCCGGACGGTCTGCTCGACGGCCACCCTGCTTCGTCCAAGCTCGACCTGTTCGAGGCTTTCAGCGCCAACATCATCAACCAGGTGAAGGCCAATCCGAAGCTGTGGAATGACACCGCGATCCTGATCACCTGGGACGAAGGCGGTGGATACTACGACTCAGGCTACATCCAGCCGCTGGACTTCTTCGGTGACGGCACGCGTATTCCGGCGCTGATGATCTCGAAATACTCCGAGGGCGGTCATGTGTCGCATGTCTATGCCGACCACGTGTCGTTCCTGAAGTTCATCGAGCGGAACTGGAGCCTGCCGACGGTTTCGTCCACCGGCCGCGACAACCTGCCGGACCCGGTTTCCTATGAACGGAACCCGTACGTGCCGGTCAACGGCCCGGCGATCGGTGACCTGATGGACATGTTCGATTTCCATAAGGACCACGGTCACGACCACGACCACGACCACGACCACGATCACGATCACGATCACGACTCGCATTAACCGACGACGCCTGCCGGCCGGGGCGCGATCGCGCCCCGGCCGTTTCCTTTCACGCGATTCGAATGATGAGATGACAGCGGACAAAATCGAAGCGGATGCTCTGTCGGTCGATTTGACGGCGCTGGCGGCGTTTACCGATGCGCGTCGAGCCATGCGTACATTGCTTCAGGTGGCGGCTGTTCAGGTCGCCGCCTTGTTGTTTTTGCTGCTGGCGGTTTTCGTGGCGCCGCGGTTGCCGGCGCTCGAGGTGCTGCTGCATCAAGGTGTGGTGGGGCTGGTTGGGGCTGCTCTGCTGATCTCGTTGACGGGGACGCTGGCTTGCCTGCTGATCGTGCGCGGGCGCTGTCGGACATTTAGGACTTGTGGCGGGATAGTCGAAGCGTCTGGCGAGCGCCGTCAGGCTCCCGCCGTTATGGCGGGTCACGGGAAA
>NZ_LMUJ01000054.1:123455-293490 GCF_009765975.1 Acidisphaera sp. S103
ATGGGCGCGGCCGTTCTGATGTTGCGGGAGTTCCCGCCTTCTGAGTCCACCGCGGCGACACCTGGTCTGGCCGTGTTGATGCTGCTACCGGCGTTTCTGATCCTGGTCTGCGAACGGTTGGTCGTTGCGGAACCGGTCGATCGTCTGCCGGAGACCGTTCGGCTTGCCGCGCTGTTGCGGATCCCGGCGTTTACGTTGGTGCTACTTGCGGCGCTCGCGGCTGCTGCGAGTTTTGGGTGGGGCCTCGGCGTCTGGCCCGTGGTCGTGGTGCGTTTGTTGTTGCTGGCTGTGGCTGCGGAATTGGCCATGCGTGCCGTGGCGGTATGGTTTCTTCCGTTACCAGCGCCGGAGGTAGCCCGAGCGGCGGTTGGTAGTGCGGTGGCGGGGTTGTTGCAGCCGGGGGCGCTGCGTCCGGCGGCGCTTGCGCAACGAATGCGGGCACAACTTGGTATCGATGTCACCCAAAGCTGGGCGGTGGGCTATGTCCGAACGGCGCTGCCGCCGGTACTGCTGGGGCTGCTGGTGCTGGCTTGGGGGCTGACCGGGGTGACTCGCATCGGGGTTGCGGAACGCGGCGTGTATGAGCGCTTCGGTGCGCCCGTTGCCGTGGTGCCGCCGGGTTTGCATGTGCTGTTGCCGTGGCCGTTCGGCCGGGTTCGGCGGGTCGAATTCGGCGTGGTGCATGCGGTGGCGATTGGTTCCGAAGCGGGTGGGACGAAGCTGGCTGTGGACATCTCGACGGCCGACGGGCCGCCGCCACTCAGCGCCAACCGGCTGTGGGATGAACAGTCGGGCACCGACAGTGCCTATCTCATTGCCAGCCGGGGTGGTGGACAGCAGAGTTTTGAAACTGTCAGTGCCAATATCCGTGTGCTTTATCGAATCGGTCTCGATGATGAGTCGGCGCGGCGGGCGCTGTATGGGCTGGTTGCACCGGAAACGCTGGTGCGGTCGTTGGCGGATCGGTTGCTGGCGCGGTTCTTTGTCGATCGCACGCTCGATCAGGTGCTCGGTGCGCGGCGGGAGCAGGTGGCGGACGATCTACGTGCGTCGTTGCAGGCGGAACTTGATGCGCGGCTCAGCGGCGTGGACGTGGTGGCTGTCATTGTGGAGTCGATCCATCCGCCCAGCGGCGCGGCCATGGCGTATCGCGGCGTGCAGGCCGCACAGATCATCGCGTCGACGCGCAGCGCGGAGGAAACCGGGCGGGCGTTCGGCAGCCTGAGTGTCGCGGCGCGGGATGCGCACAACCTGAACGACGACGCACAGGCGCTGGCCGCCGAACTGGTCGGTTCGGCTCGGTCGGACCGGTGGCAGGCGGATGCCGACACGCTGGCCTATCGCGACGGCGGGCATGCTTTCCTGCTGGAACGCTATTTTGCGAATCTTCGCGGCGCCCTGGGCCATGATGCCGGGCTGGAGATCATTGACAACCGCCTCGATCGTTCGGAGGCACCAATGATCGACCTGCGTCCGCCCGCCACCGCGGCCGAATCCAACGCGATGCCGGACGCCGGGCAGGGGAACAGCGATCGATGAACGAGGGAATGGGCATATGAGCGGGCACGATATCGCCGTCGACGAACCGCGCGCCGGGACCGGGCAAAGCCGGACCAGGCGGATGGCGCGGTTTGTCGTGGCCGCGGCGATTCTGGTCGGTGCGGCGGCGGCCTCGGCGCAGGTGATGGTGGCGGCGGGGCAGGCTATCGTGATCACGCGCTTCGGCAACCCGCTGCGTGTGCTGACGCAACCCGGTCTGGCCTGGAAGCTGCCGGCGCCGATCGAAAATACGCTGCCGGTCGATCTTCGGCTGCGCACGACGTCGAGCGGATTGCAGGATGTGGGCACTCGGGACGGTTTGCGGGTGCTGGTGCAGGCGTTCCTGGCATGGCGCGTGCCGCCCGACGCCGAACATATTCGTCAGTTCATTCGCGCCGCCGGCAACGATCCGGATGAGGCGGCGCGGCAGTTGCGCAGCTTCGTCGGGTCGGCGTTGCAGACGACGGCGAGCAATTTCGATCTCGCCGACCTGGTGAATACCGATCCGTCGAAGGTGCGTCTGGCGGCGTTCGAGCAGCAGTTGCGCCAGGCGGTCGCGCGGCAGGTGCTCGATATCTATGGCGTGGATGTCCAGCAGGTGGGTGTGGAGCGGATCAGCCTGCCGTCGGAAACTTTGGCCGCCACGGTGGCGCGGATGCGGGCGGAGCGGGAGACGGTGGCGGCGGAACGAACCGCCGAAGGGTTGCGTGCCGCGGCGGCTATTCGTTCCGACGCCGCGCGCGATGCGCGTGTGACCATTGCCAAAGCGAAGGCCGATGCGGCGTCGATCGAGGCTCGTTCTCGGCAGGAGGCGGCGCGTATTTACGCAGGTAGCTACGAGCGTGATCCGCAGTTGTATTTGCTGCTGCGGTCGCTCGATACGGTTGGGGAGGTTGTGGGGCCGCACACGAGGCTGATCCTGCGGACTGATGCGGCGCCGTTCGATGTCCTGGTGCAGGGGCCGCCGGGTACCGCTGCCAAGGTCTTGCCTGCGCCGGCCCCGCCGGCATCCGGCGCCACTCAGCCGCCGGTCGTCGGGCTGTTGGGACCGGGCGGGCCGGGGGTCGATCGATGAGTGCCGCCGATCCGGCGATGCGGGGGCCGTTGGCGTCCTCGGTCCGGCTGGGTTTCCTGATGTTATATGTGGCGGTGCTACTGCTTGGGGCGGGTTGGGCGTCGGGGAATCTGCGGCAGGTCCCGCCGGATAGCAGGGCGGTGGTGTTGCGGTTCGGGCGGGTGAACCGGGTGCGGGAATCCGGGCTGCTGCTGGCCTGGCCGCCGCCAATCGAGCAGGTGCGGCTGCTGCCTGCTCCGGACCGGCAGATCGAATACAAGGTGGTGGGGCAGCAGACCGGCTTCCAATCGGACGAAACCGACATGCAGTTGGCGCCGAATGACGACGTGATCCACCTGCAGGGCGATCGGGATTTGAACAATGCCACCTATCTGCTGACCGGTGACGGCAATGTCGTAAGGCTGGATGCGACGTTGTTTTTTACCATCACCGATCCCACCGCCTATCTGCTGGCGGAAGATCATGTGCGGCCGGCGCTGAACCGGCTGTATCTGGCGAGTGCGGTGGCGCTGGCGGCGTCACGCAGCCTGGATGACTTTTTGGTCGCCCGGCCCGATCAGGACAAGCGGGTGCCCGGGGAAACCAGTCCGGAGGCGGCGGCGACACTCGCCCAGCGGCGGCAGGCCTTGCGTGGCGATCTGGTGGCCGCGATCAACCGCCGGATCGAGGCGTTGCGGCGGTCGGGGATGGATCTGGGTATTTCGGTGGGCCGGGTGGATGTGGTGGCTTTGCTGCCGCCGATCGCGAAGGCTGCGTTCGATGCGGTGCTGACCGCCGCGCAGATCGCCGATCAGGGTGTGGCGGCTGCGCGCACCGATGCCGCGCGTATCACTCAGGAAGCGGATCGTGAGCACGATCGGTTGTTGACCGAGGCGAGCGCGGCGGCGGAGGAGCGTTTGCGTACGGCATCGGCCGATACCGCGCGTATCGATGCGCTGGCTGAACAGGAGACGCCAGCCAATCGCGATGCGCTGCTGACGCATGCGTATCAGACTCAGATCGCGGCGATCCTGCGGCATGCCGGGGCGGTGACGGCCGTGGATACGCGGGGTGGGCAGCAATTGGTGTTGCCGGGGCCGATGCCATGAACGGAACGCCGCTGCTGAGTTTGGGGGAACGGTGGTCGCTGGCCCTTCGCCTCACGCTATCGATGATCGCGGCTGGGCTGCTGGTGATTGCCTTGCTGTGGCGCGCGGCTGTTCCGGATGAGCAGGGGGTTGCGGATCTGGTGGCCGGCGCGGCGGCGTTGCTGGTCGCGGTGCCTGTCCTGTCGGCCGCCTGGGCCAGTCTAAGGCACCCCAGCCTGCATGGGATCAGCGACCAGCTTGTTGCGCTCGCGCTTGTCGCGTGCTGGGCGACGGGCGACCTGATGACGGCGGCGGTGCTGCCCATCGTGATGATCGTCGGCCATGTGCTGGAGGAGCGCAGCCTGCTGGGGTCGCGCGAGGCGATCGATGCGTTGGGGCGGCTGGTGCAGAGCGTTTCTGTGCGCGTTTCGGATGGCGGCGCGCGGGAAGAGGTGCCGACCCAGGCTCTGCGGGTGGGTGATTGCATCGCCTTGCAGGCCGGCGACCGGGTTCCGGTGGACGGCGTCATCCGGCAGGGCGCGGCGAGTATCGACACCGCCTCACTGACCGGGGAGTCGGTGCCGGTGGACATGGCGGAAGGCGACGCCGTGCTGGCTGGGTCGATCAACCTGGATGGCGTGCTGGTGGTGGAGGTCACTCGCATCGGCGGCGAGACGACGTTGGGAAAAATCGTCGCGCTGATGCACCAGGCGGAGGCGGCCAAGCCGCCGGTCACGCGGCTGCTGGAGGCGTATGCGGGACACTATATGGTGCTGATCCTGCTGGTAGCGGCCGGGGTGTGGTTCGCGACGGGTGATAGCGCGGCGATGCTGGCCGTGATTGTGGCATCCTGTCCTTGCGCGCTGGTGCTGGCCGCGCCGGCCACGGCGATCGCCGCCATCGTCGTTGCCGCTCGGCATGGCATTCTGATCAAGGGGTCGGCGTTCCTGGAGCAGGTTTCCGAGGTGACGTCCCTGGTGCTCGACAAGACGGGCACGGTGACGACCGGTGTGCTGACCCTGGTTGGCATCGATCCGGCGCCGGGCGTGCCGGAGTCGACTCTGCTGGGTCTGGCGGCATCGTTGGGGTCGGCCAGCACCCATCCGGTCAGTCGAGCGGTCGCCGGCTTGGCACCGGACGCGGGTCGCCCTGTGTTGAGCGACGTGCGGGAAGAGCGCGGCCTGGGGATGCGGGCACAGTGTGGCGGGATGCGCGTGGCGATGGGCCGGCCGGCACTGCTGGCCTCACTGGGGGCTGAGCCTACGCAGGCACCGGTGCATGATGGGCCGATGGTGGGGGTGTGCGAGGAGGACCGGTTCCTGGGGTGGCTGCGGTTGGCGGACCAGCCTCGGGCGGAGGCGCGGTCGGCGTTGGAGGCGTTGCGCGATCTGGGGTTGCGCCGGCAGGTGCTGCTGACCGGCGACCGGGAAACGGTGGCTCGGGCGGTCGGTGGAACGCTGGGGATTGATGATATCTGTGCCGAGGCGCTTCCCGAGGAGAAGATGCAGCGGGTCCTGGAAGAGGTTCGGCTGGGCTTCCGGCCCATGGTGGTGGGGGACGGGATCAACGACAGCCTGGCGCTGAAGGCCGGGGCGGTTGGCGTCGCGATGGGGGCGCAGGGGACGGATGTGGCGCTGGCCTCGGCCGATCTGGTGCTGATTACCAGTGACCTGCGGCGGCTGGCCACCTGCATCCGGCTGAGCCGGCGGTGCCGGCGGACGATCCATGTGAACGTCGCGTTGGGGTTGGGCTGGACGGTCGCGCTGGTGGTGCTGGCGGCGTGCGGCCTGCTGGGGCCGGAGGGTGCGATCGTGGCGGCGGTGGTGCACAATCTCAGCACATTGGCGGGGATGGCGAATTCCGGGCGGCTGCTGCTGTTCGATGAGACGGACGCGGGACGGCGGGCCAGAGGCCTGTCGCCCGTCCGGGTCGCGCAACGCCCGATCGTACCGGTTGGGTCATGAAGGGGCTGGTTGCCCTGGGTGCCGTGTTGTTGGGTCTGTTGGCCTGGGAGAGCCTGCCGGCATCCGATCGTCCGGTTGCCATGCCGCCGCTTCAGGCGCCGGTGGCCAATGCGGTCCCGCCGGACGCGCCCCCGATTGCCAAATGGGTCGAGGTGGTGGAAGCAAGGCCGCTGTTTGCCCGCGATCGCCGGGCACAACCACGGGCGGCGGCTTCGGCGAAAGCGTCCGAACCACGCGACACACTGCCTCGGCTGGCCGGCACGGTGCGTTCGGAGGACAGTTTGGTGGCTATTTTCGCTCCAGTTTCGGCGACCGGCACCGCCGCCCCAAAAGACGGCGGTATGCCCGACGCCATACCCAAGCCGATTGTCGTCGGCCGTGACGGGATCGTCGCGGGGTGGACGGTCATTGCCATCTCCGATGGAGCAGTCACCCTGGAACGCGACGGGCGCACGTCGACGCTGGGTCTGACCTACGCCAATGGCCCGGTCGCACCGCGAGTCGAGGTGCCGGCAACCGTCGTGGTGCTGCACGAACGGCGCTCCAACCCATTTCTGCAACCATGAACGAGATGTCCGCCCGTCTGCCAGAAGGCCGGCGTGGGCAGCTTGTCGCGCTGGCTGTGCTGTTGGTCACGTTGGGTGTGTTGTGGGTCGCCGTGGCGTCCCCGCTGCTCGATTGGTACGCGGAACGGGCGGATCGATTGGCGGAGCGGCGGCAGGTGCTGGCGCATATGACCCAGATCGCCGGCGCACTGCCGACGTTGCGGCAGGAAGCCCGGAAAGAGGTATCCGGCGCGCCGCCCGCGACGGCGCTGCTGAGTGGTACCACCGACGCGATTGCCGGTGCCGGATTGCAAGGCGCCGTTCAGGACATGGTCACCGCGGCGGGAGCGACGCTGGTGAGTTCCGAGGCACTGCCCGGTGAGCAGCAGGGCGGCTTCCGTCGCATCGGGCTGCGCGTAGCGGTCAATGGCGACTGGCCGGAACTGGTCGCGATCTTGCGGGCGGTGGAGGAAAGTCCACTTCGACTGCTGGTCGACGATCTAGAACTGCATGCAACAGCGCAGATCGAAAAGACCGGCACGGCACCCATCGCGGCAAATTTCGTCGTGCGGGGTTTCCGGTCCGGGACGGAAACCCAGCCGTCGGAGGCACCGCGATAGCGACGGTTACGTTCCACGCTACGCCAGGGGGACGTACTCGGCGGATGACAGGTGCGGCGCTCGCACGCCGCGTCGCCGCCAAGGACATTCCTGTCCTCATCGCCAGCGCCCGCGGACCGGAAACGCTGGGCCGGCGATACCGGCGGCGATCGTTCCGCCTCGGCCCTCAGGCCGGCGTCAAATGCTTTATCCGCGGCGCCACCTCTTGCGCGAGCAGTCGCAGCGAATTGTGCCAGGCCTCCGGATTGTCCGCGTAGTCGAACCCGAACACCAGCAGACTGCCAAATCCGCCGACATCCCGATAAACCCGCTCCAGCTTCTCGGCCACAGTCGCCGGCGAGCCGACCAGCCAGTTGTGCCGGGCGCAATACTCCGGCGTAACATCCGAATCCGGCACTGACGGATCGTGTTTGAGGTATTCCAGGAACCCGAAATTCCCCAGCAATGGCAGGAAGTACTCCCGCATCATCCGCCCCATCATGCCGCCGACGGACAATCGCTGCGCCTCTTCATCCGTCTCGGCGACGAATACCTCCCGCACCATCCGCCAGTCCCGCCGGTGCGGCGTCCGGCCGGTTCGTTTCGCGCCTTCCTCGACCGCCGCCCAATGCGTCGCGACATACGCCGGGTTGAGGTTCAGGCTCAGCGGCAGGAAGCCATGCTCCCCCGCCATCTTCAACGTGTCGGAGTTCTTCGACAGACCGGCCACGCCGATCGGCGGATGCGGCTTCTGCAACGGCTTGATGTGGGGCTTCAGAAAGCCGAACATGGTTTCGGGTTTGTCGACGTTCCAGTACTTGCCGCGGAACTGAAACGATGGTTCGTCGCTCCACATACGCAGGATGATATCCAGCGCTTCCCGGGTCATTTCCCGGTTCGCCCCCGACATCCCGTCCACATTGAACATCGCCCAGTCGCTCGGCAGGCCCGACGCCGCGACGCCGAACATCAACCGGCCCTCGGACAGATGGTCCAGCATGGCCACACGGTTCGCCAACTCCGCCGGGTGATGGTACGGCAGCAGGAAGCCGCCTGGCCCGATGCGCAGCCGTTTCGTCTGCAACAGCGCCTGGGCGACCAGCAGATCGGGTGACGGATGCGGTTCCCACGGCGCGGTGTGGTGCTCGCCGATCCACGCTTCTGAATATCCCAACTCATCCAGCCAGCGCAGCGTCTGCAAATCCCAGTCGTGGCCTGCCTTCAAGCCGCGCTCCGGCGGGTGCGACGGCATCGAGAAATACCCAAGTTCCATGGCAATCCTCCTGTCCTGGCGCGCTCTATGGCGCTCGCGGAAGCCAACAGACCACAACGCTGTCGAAGGTCAAGTGAACTGGACGCGGTCCGGGGCTTGCTCTCGCCTCGCCGCTCCCGTTGAATGCCGCCGGCAAACCCAACACGCATATGGAGGAAACCGCCGGTGGCAAATCTCGCGGGGAAGATCGCCTGGGTCACCGGTGCCGGCAGCGGCATAGGGGAAGCTGCCGCCCTGGCGCTGGCCGAGGATGGCGCGACGGTAATCCTGACTGGCCGCACACGCGACAAGCTGGAAAACACAGCGCGGCGCATCCACAACTCGGGGCAGGCGCATGTGCAGCCTGCCGACCTGACGGACAAGGAACAGGTGCGACGGGTGGGCGCCTACATCAAGGCGACGTTCGACCGGCTGGATATCCTGGTGAACAACGCCGGCGTGAACATCCTGGACCGGCACTGGGACAAGCTGACGCCGGAGAGCATCGACACCATGGTGCAAGGCAACCTGACCGCCGCGCTGTATTGCGTCACGGTGGCGTTGCCGTTCATGCGCGCGCAACAGGACGGCCTGATCATTCACACAGCATCGATGGCGGGACGGTTCATCGGCGGTGTCGCCGGTCCCATCTATGTCACCGCCAAGCACGGCATCGTGGCCATGAGCCATGGATTGAACATGGAGGAATGCGTCAACGGCATCCGCTCGACGGTTTTCCTGCCGGGGGAAGTCGCCACGCCGATCCTCGATCAGCGGCCCAACCCGGTCGGCCCCGAGGTGCGCGCCAAGATGGTGCAACCGGCGGACTGCGGCGACCTGATCCGTTACATCGCCAATCTGCCGAAGCATGTGGTGATGAATGAGGTCCATCTGGCGCCGACGCACAACCGCGGCTACATCGCCAACCTGCAGCGGCGGCTCTGAAGCCGCTCCAGCGTGCCAGGCGATAGGCCCTCGATCTGGACGGTCGACGGGGTGCAGCTAAACTGAAGGGTCCGGCCGCGAACATGCGTCCAGCGCGGCCTGCAGCATCCACGCCGCCGCCGCCCGGTCCACCGCCTCGGCCCGTTTGGCGCGCGTCAGGTCCGCTTCACCGATCAGGAACCGGTTGACGGCGGCGCTGGACAGCCGTTCATCCCACAACGCCGCCGGCAACCCGGTGGCGTCCGACAGCGCGTGCGCCCAATCCCGAGCGGCTTGGGCGGCTGCGCCGGCGGTGCCGTCCATGGACAGCGGCAGCCCGATCACCAGCCCGTAGGCACCTTCGCGCAACGCGACCGCCGCGATTTCGGTGGCGTTCGCCGTCAGCTTTCCCCGCTTCAGGCTGCCATACGGGGACGCCAGCGTCCGCCGCACGTCCGACAGCGCCAGCCCGATCGTCTTCGTGCCGGGATCGATGCCGATCACACGCTGGTCGCGCCCCAGCGACGCCAGCAAATCCCTCAGGTTGAACAGTGCCATGGGCGTCGTTATGATCCCGCCCCCTCCTCCAACCAAGGTTTTTCGCCCTTATGTCGCTCGATCCCGCGACCATCCGCCGCATTGCCTCGCTCGCCCGCATTCGCGTGGAGGAGGACGAGGTCGAGCCGCTGTGCCATGAACTGAACGGTATCCTGGGCTGGATCGAGCAGTTGAATGAGGTCGATGTTTCGGGCGTCGCGCCGCTGAACGGGGCGGTCAACATGGCGATGGCGATGCGCGCCGACGTGGTGACTGACGGCGGTTACCCGGAGAAGGTGCTGGTCAACGCCCCCGAACGGATTGGCGATTTCTATGCCGTGCCGAAAGTTGTGGAGTGATGCTGACCGACCTGACCATCGCGCAGGCGCGTGACGGGCTGCGGGCGAAGGCGTTCTCCGCCGTCGACCTGACCATGGCGCATCTGCACGCGATCGAGGCCCTGAACCCGCGGCTGAACGCCTACATCACCGTCAGCCACGCACGGGCCGTGGACCAGGCCCGAGCCGCCGACGCAGCACTGGCCGCGGGCGATGCACGGCCCCTGACCGGTGTCCCGCTGGCGATCAAGGACCTGTTCTGCACCGAAGGCGTCCGCACGACGGCGGGCAGCAAGATCCTCGGCCCGTTCGTGCCGCCGTATGAGAGCACGGTCACCGCCAACCTGCTGCGCGACGGTGCCGTGTTCCTCGGTAAGACGAACATGGATGAGTTCGCGATGGGCTCATCCAACATGACGTCCGCCTATGGCCCGGTGGAGAACCCCTGGAAGCGCAAACAGGACAACACCGCCGTGCTGGTGCCGGGCGGGTCGTCCGGCGGATCGGCGGCGGCCGTCGCAGCGCGGTTGGCGATGGGCGCCACCGGCACCGATACCGGCGGCTCGATCCGTCAGCCGGCGTCGTTCTGCGGGTTGGTGGGCGTCAAGCCGACCTATGGGCGATGCTCCCGCTGGGGCGTGGTGGCATTTGCGTCCTCGTTGGACCATCCGGGTCCGTTCGCCCGCACCGTTCAGGACAGTGCCATCCTGCTGGGTTCCATGGCCGGCCACGACCCGAAGGATTCCACCAGCGCCCCGGTGCCGGTGCCGGATTTCGAGGCGGCCTGCGCCCGAGGCGTCAAAGGCCTGCGGATCGGCGTGCCGCGCGAATACCACGCCGACGGGATGCCGACGGAAATCGACGCGCTATGGCAGCAGGGTATCGGCTGGTTGCGCGAGGCGGGGGCCGAGATCGTTGATGTCTCACTGCCGCACACCAAATATGGCTTGGCCACCTATTACATCGTTGCCCCGGCCGAGGCGTCGTCGAATCTTTCGCGCTATGACGGCGTGCGCTTCGGATCGCGGCGGAACGGCGAAGATTTGCGCGACCTGTACGAACGCACCCGTGCCGAGGGCTTCGGCCCGGAAGTCCGCCGTCGCGTGCTGATCGGCACCTACGTGCTGTCCGCAGGCTACTACGATGCCTATTACCTGCGCGCGCAGAAAATCCGTTCGTTGATCCTGAAGGATTTCACCGACGCTTTTGCGAAGGTGGACGCGTTGCTTACGACCACGGCCCCGACGGCTCCGTTCGCGCAGGGCGAAAACATGGACGATCCGGTCAAGATGTATCTGAACGACTTGTTCACGGTGCCATCAAACCTGGCCGGGGTGCCGGCAGCATCGATCCCGGCGGGATTGGATGCGAACGGTCTGCCTGTCGGGCTGCAGGTTATCGGTAAGCCATTTGACGAGGAAACCGTCTTCGCGGTCGCGGCCGTGATAGAGCAGGCGGCTGGCTTCACAGCATTGCCGTCGCTCAGGGCAGGAGGTTAACATGGCCATCGATCTCGACTCGAAAGCGACCAAGGATCTTGAAACGATCGTCGCGAACTGCGTGCGCCTGAATCGAACGTCCGATCCGGTCTTCGCCGCTGCCACCAAAATTCTGGAGACACGGCGCACCGGCGAATACAACATGGAAAAGACCATCGCGGCCATTCGCAAGCAGGGGCGCGTGCGTAGTTTTCTGTCCTACAAGGATATCGCCGATGCCAGTGGCCTGAACTGGGTAAAAACGCGCCGTGGTGTCGGCCCGCATCTGGATGCGCTCAGTCATTATGCAGTCGAACAAGGGTGGCCGAACCTGACGTCGATTGTCGTTAACAAGGACAAGGTCGAGACAGGTGAGATGACCGAGGACAACCTGAAAGGCTTCCTCGAAGGCGTGCGGAACGCCGGACAGGATGTCGATATCGAAGACGTCGCCTTCATGAAGCGCGAACAGCAGCGCGTGTTCGCCTGGTGCCGAGAGGAACACTGAACCGTGGCCTACGCGATTGAAGGCAGCACTGGACCGTGGGAGGTCGTGGTCGGCCTGGAGGTCCACGCCCAGGTGGTCAGCAACGCCAAGCTGTTCAGCGGCGCGGCGACGGCGTTCGGCGCCGAACCGAACAGCCAGGTCAGCTTCGTCGATGCCGCCTTTCCCGGCATGCTGCCGGTCATTAATGCCGAATGCGTGGCACAGGCGGTCCGCACCGGTCTCGGGTTGAACGCACGCATCAACACCGTCAGCCGTTTCGACCGGAAGAACTATTTCTATGCCGATTTGCCGGCTGGCTATCAAATCAGCCAGTTCGAGCACCCCATCGTCGGCACCGGCGAAATAGAAGTTGAGCTGGCTGACGGCTCCACCAAGGCGATCGGCATCACCCGGCTGCATCTGGAGCAGGATGCGGGGAAGTCGCTGCACGACCAGCACCCCACCAAATCGCTGATCGACCTGAACCGTGCCGGTGTGGCGCTGATGGAAATCGTCTCCGAACCCGATATTCGCAGTCCGGAAGAAGCCGGCGCCTATGTACGGAAATTGCGGTCGATCCTCCGCTACCTGGGCACCTGCGACGGAAACATGGAGGAAGGCTCCATGCGCGCCGACGTCAACGTCTCCGTTCGCAAGCACGGCGAACCCTACCGCACCCGCTGCGAGGTGAAGAACGTCAACTCCATCCGCTTCGTCATGCAGGCGGTCGAGGCCGAGGCCGCGCGTCAGGTCGAAGTTTGGGAAGCAGGCGGCACGGTCACCCAGGAAACCCGCCTGTTCGACAGCAACCGCGGCATCACGCGGTCGATGCGGTCGAAAGAGGATGCCCATGATTATCGTTATTTCCCCGACCCGGATCTGTTGCCCCTGGTGCTGGAGGAAGACTGGATCGCATCCTTGAAGGCCGCCCTGCCGGAACTGCCTGACGCCAAGCGCGCTCGGTTTATACAATCGTATGGACTGACGCCGTACGATGCCGCGGTTCTGGTGGCGGAGAAAGCCACTGCGCAGTTCTACGAGGTTGTCGCCAAAGGTCGCGATCCCAAAATCGCCGCCAACTGGATCACCGGTGATTTCTTTGCCGCGATGAATCGCCTTGGCCGTTCGATCGAGGATCCGCCTGTCACCGCCGGACAACTCGGTGGCCTGCTGGATCTGATGGCGGACAACACCATCAATGGCCGCATCGCCAAGGATGTGTTCGAGGCGATGGTGGAAACCGGCAAGGACGCCGCCGCGATCGTGGACGAGAAAGGCTTGCGCCAGGTCACCGATACCGGTGCGATCGACGACGCGGTGGAGCGCATTTTGGCGGCAAATCCGGACAAGGTGGCGGAATACCGGTCGGGCAAGGATAAACTGTTCGGTTTCTTCGTTGGTCAGACCATGAAAGCCATGGCGGGGAAGGGAAATCCGGCCTTGATCAACGAAACCCTGAAGCGCCGCCTGGACTCCCGGAAGGAGTAGGCTGGCCGCGATACCTCCTTCGCTGACGGCGGCCGGGACATTCCGGACGCTGTTCTCGTTTAAGGGGGCTTCGTTAACGGACTCTTAACCGAACCGTGCAGACCACGACGGTATCGGCCTCGGCACCGCGATCTCACAGACAGCGGTACGCCATTTCAGTCGCACAAACCCAGCACGCAACGGGCAGAATTGTGCCCATTCCGCACCATTCTACGTCGGATGCCGCATTTTCAGTCGATGGAGAAGCTTGTCCCGCACCCGCATGCCGACTTCGCGTTCGGATTGCGCACCGCGAAGTGACTGCCCATCAGTTCGTCGGTGTAATCCAATTCCGATCCGCTCAGCAGGTCCAGGCTGACGGAGTCAACGACAACCCGAGCAGGGCCGCGCCGTATGATCAGGTCGTCGGGTTGGGTTTGCGGGTCCAGTTCGAAGCGATACTGGAAGCCACTGCATCCACCCGCCAGCACGGCGACACGGAGTGCGGTTTCGGCGGCCTGTTTCGTCTCGGCGACGATCTCGGCGATCCGGGTGGCGGCACGATCGGTAACGGCGAACTGTTCCATGCCAGGTAACATAGGCGCTTCCGCACCGGAATTGAAGTCACCCAATTGAAGCTCGGCGGGGCAGGGTGTATCCGCGTAGGATGTACGTTCGTCCCCCGCCGGCTCGCTACGCCGTGTCCGCCGCCACCGCGCGCGGGCGGCTGTACCACGAACCCGAGGCGGAAACCCGATCCCCCTGGCAGCGCGACCGCGACCGCATCATCCACAGTTCGGCATTTCGAAAACTGCAATACAAGACTCAGGTTTTCGTCAACCATGAAGGCGATTTCTACCGCACCCGGCTGACCCACAGCATTGAGGTCGCCCAGGTCGCCCGCTCCATCGCTCGGGCCCTGGGCCTTGACGAGGACCTGACCGAGGCTCTGGCCCTGGCTCACGATCTGGGCCATCCCCCGTTCGGTCATGCCGGTGAGGAGGCGCTGAACACGGCCATGAAACCGTTCGGCGGCTTCGACCACAACGCCCAGAGCCTGCGAATGGTGACCCTGCTGGAAAGTCGCTACGCCGGTTGGGATGGCCTGAACCTGACCTGGGAAACGCTGGAGGGCCTCGTCAAGCACAACGGCCCGCTGCGCCATCCGGCCGGCTACATCGCCGACTACAATGATCGGTATAGGCTCGACCTGCACACGCAACCCAGCGCCGAGGCTCAGATCGCGGCGATCGCGGATGACGTCGCATACCACTCCCACGATCTGGACGACGGGTTGCGCGCCCGGCTGTTTGCCGTCGACGACCTGAAACATCTGCCCGTGGTCGGCGAGTCCCTGGCCGCCGCGCGGATGTCCAGCCTCGACGTCCCGCCGCCGCGGCTGCGACACGAAACGCTGCGGCGGGTAATCAACGCCATGGTCACCGACCTGATCACCGAGTCCGGGCAGCGGCTGGCGAAACTGGACCCCGAAAGCCCGGATGCGATCCGCCGGCACAAGCAGCGCGTCATCAGCTTCAGTGCCCGGATGGCCGACGCCAACCAGGCGATCAAGGACTTCCTGTTCGCCCGCATGTATCGCCACTGGCGGGTCAACCGCATGTCCGCCAAGGCCAAACGCCTGACCGAGGACCTGTTTCGCCTGCTCCACGCCGATCCCACCCTGCTGCCGGAGGATTGGCGCGCTCGAGCCGGCGAGGGGGGGGTGCAGCGCTCTGCCATCATTGTCGGAGATTATGTGGCGGGAATGACCGATCGGTACGCGATGGATGAACACCGGCGGCTGACGGATATCGGGGTCAACGGGTAGGACAGAAGCCCAAGGTGGCGTCGCCGCCCGCGTTCGGCTGGCGACATCCCGAAATCCCTCCAATTCCCCTACGGTAGCCGGGATGCCAACCGCACCGGCATCGCGCGATACGACGCCAGGGACCGGCCGGGCGGCGCCGCACCGCCAAGCCCCGGCACCAGTGGAATGATGTGCGGAACGTTCGATCGCAGCGGCGAGGATAGCAATGACCGATTGACCCCCGCCGCCCAGCCGCCCGTCAACGCAATGGGCTGCGTCTGCTCGGCCAGCTTCTGCTCCTCCGGCCACGCCGCCGATACCAGCCGCCCATAATCCTCGCCGATCCCCGGCGTGGCGGAGTGATACAGTTCCACCGCCTTCGGCCACGAATTGGTCTTGCCGTACAACTGCACCAGGAATCTGGCGCCATAATCGGCGTTCGCCGCCGGATCGAATGCCTGGTTCAGGTCCGCGAACGCGTTCGGATGCTGTGTCAGGCTGATCTGCATGCATCCGACATCGATCGATTTGGTGACCCGTGGACGCATGATCGTTGCCGCCGCCACGGCCTGCGCCTTGTTGTCGTAGAATGTGCCCTGCCCATCCATGTTGATGGTCCAGGGCCACGGGTTGAACGTGCCGGAACCTTCGTCCCGCCGTCCGCTCTCCACCCGTGCGATCGCTGCCAGCAAATGCGGCGGTATGCCATGCGCCCGCTCCGCCGCCGCGATCGCCTGGCGGCACATCTGGTTGGTGGTCAGCGGCAACGCCGGATTGGGATCCGCCATGACCCGGCAAGGCGCCAGCAAGACCAGCAGGATAAGGATCACGCGCCCGTTCATGGGCTGGCTGTACCAGTCAAAGATGAACAAAAGGTTGACGGACGCCCGGTCATCTCCACGCGAAAGCCGCCGGTTCTGGACGGCCAGCCGGCAAACTCATGGCGCCCGAAGCCGTCCAGCCGCCAGCCGCATCGTCAGGGACTCCGGCCAGAACGTCAGTGTGGCCTGATCCGCCGGACACAGCCCGTCGCGTCCCACCGCCCGGCACCACGTCGGCGGAGTCGCCTGATCCGGGTTGCCGAACCGGGTCAGGATGGCTTCCCGGACTCCGGCCGGTCCGCCGACGCCCCGTCCGGAGAAGACGTAGGTGATCCCCGTCACGCCGTATTCGGCGGACAGCACGACCCGCAATCGCCCATCTTTCGTGTCGCTGGTAATCCACCCCGGCGCGCGGACCATGGCATAGCCCTGATGCGCCAACTCGGCGACGACGTCGGATTCCGACATGCCAAGATGCAGGCCGATGATGTCGGTGCCTGCCGCTTCGAACGCGTAGAGCGGGCCGGCGGCCAGAAACGCCGCGATTGCTATCGTCGATGCTACGCGTCGCATGGCCACCTCGGTCTTTCCGGGGGGCACCGTTACACCGGGAAACCCTAACGTCGCCTTAACGGCGTGCTTTGTCCGTGCCGCCGCGGGCGATCATGCTCTATAACCGCCGGATCGATGCCACCGGAAAGGAAACGTCCATGCTGACCAGGCGCTGGGACAAATCCAGGATGCCGTCCCGTCACGTGACGGTGGGGCCAAGCCGAGCACCGCATCGCAGCTATTATTATGCGATGGGCCTGACCGAGGACGAGATCGACCAGCCCTTCGTCGGCGTTGCCACCTGCTGGAATGAAGCCGCGCCCTGCAACATCGCGCTCAGCCGCCAGGCTCAGTCGGTGAAGAAAGGTGTTGCCGAAAATGGCGGCACGCCGCGGGAATTCACCACCATCACCGTCACCGACGGGATCGCGATGGGGCACCAGGGGATGAAGTCGTCCCTCGTCTCACGCGACCTGATCGCCGACAGCGTGGAACTGACGGTGCGGGGCCACTGCTACGATGCCCTTGTCGGCCTGGCCGGCTGCGACAAATCCCTGCCCGGCATGATGATGGCGATGCTGCGGCTGAACGTACCCAGCGTGTTCATGTACGGCGGCTCGATCCTGCCCGGGAAATTCAAGGGCCGCGACGTCACGGTCGTCGATGTGTTTGAAGCGGTCGGCATGCACGCGGCGGGCGCCATGTCCGACGAAGACCTGCACGAACTGGAATGCGCAGCCTGCCCCTCGGCTGGTGCCTGCGGCGGCCAGTTTACCGCCAACACCATGGCGATGGTGTCGGAGGGCATCGGCCTGGCGCTTCCCGGCTCCGCCGGCGCACCCGCGCCGTATGAGGACCGGGACCGGTTCGCCGTCGAATCCGGCCGCGCGGTCATGAACCTGATCGAGCAGAACATTCGCCCGCGCGACATCGTGACTCTAAAGTCACTGGAGAACGCCGCGGTGCTTGTGGGCGCGACGGGCGGATCGACCAATGCCGGGCTGCATTTGCCGGCGATGGCGCATGAAGCCGGCATCCGCTTCACCATGGACGACGTGGTGGCGATCATGCGCCGCACGCCGTACATCGCCGACCTGAAGCCCAGCGGCAAATACGTCGCTTTCGACGTTCACAACGTCGGCGGCATCCCGGTAATCATCAAGGCACTGCTGGATGGCGGGCTGCTGCACGGCGACTGCCTGACCGTCACCGGCAAGACCCTGGCCGAGAACCACAAGGATGTCGTCTTCCCCCCCAATCAGGACGTGATCTACCCGGTCTCCACCCCCATCTCCCCCACCGGCGGCGTGGTCGGCCTGAAAGGCAGCCTGGCGCCCGACGGAGCCATCGTGAAGGTCACCGGGCTGCACGACCTGCACTTCGAGGGCACCGCCCTGTGCTTCGATTCCGAGGAAGCAGCCTTCGCCGCGATCGACGCCCGAGCCTACAAGGCCGGGGACGTCATCATCATCCGCTATGAGGGTCCCAAAGGCGGCCCCGGCATGCGGGAGATGCTGTCCACCACCGGGGCCATCTACGGCCAGGGCATGGGCGAGAAAGTGGCCCTGATCACCGACGGCCGCTTCTCCGGCGCGACTCGAGGCTTCTGCATCGGCCATGTCGGGCCGGAGGCAGCGGT
Source organism: Acidisphaera sp. S103 (assembly GCF_009765975.1). GTDB lineage: Bacteria > Pseudomonadota > Alphaproteobacteria > Acetobacterales > Acetobacteraceae > Rhodopila. Next base: position 141,547 of record NZ_LMUJ01000054.1, read on the forward strand.
GGGCGGCCCGCTCGCGCTGGTGAACAACGGCGACAAGATCGTCATCGACGCCGCCAAGGGGACGATCGACCTGATCGTGCCGGAGGCCGAACTGGCGGCGCGCAAGGCCGCGTGGACACCGCGGAAAACCGATTACAATGCCGGGGCGATCTGGAAATACGCGCAACTGGTCGGGCCGGCGCATCTGGGCGCCACGACCCATCCCGGGACCGCTGCCGAGACGCATTGCTACGCCGACATATGACGCACATTGGCGACGGGGCCGATCTGGTGTTCCGGCGGTTTGGATCGCTTTTGCGTCGGCGATTGTTTATGTGCTGCCCCGCGCCCTGATGGATACAATGATGGAAGACCTGCTTTTTCTCACTCAGCGTATTCCCTACCCGCCGATCAAGGGTGAGAAGATTCGCCCGTTACAGATCCTGAAATATTTACGCCAGTTCTATAACGTTCATCTCGGCTGCCTGGTGGATGATCCGCGGGACCTTGAACACGTCGATACCGTCCGCGCGCTGTGCAGCAGTTCCCACTTCGCCACCCTGGACCGCAAGCGCGCGAAGTTTTCGTGCCTCAGTGGTTTGCTCACCGGACAGCCACTTAGCGTCACCTTCTATCGCGACAAAGCCCTGGCCAACTGGACCCGCCGCGTTCTGGCGGAGATCAAGCCGCGGGCCGTGTTCGTCTGCTCCTCCAACATGGCACCGTATGTGCTGGATACGGGGCTGCGCGCACCTGTCTTCCTGGTGGACCTCGCCGACGTGGATTCCGAGAAATGGCGTGCCTACGCCGAAGCCGGAACGTTCCCCATGCGGTGGGTACACAGCCGCGAATGGCGCCTGACCGCCGCGCTGGAAAAGCGCATCGCGCGTGAGGCTGACTGGAGTACCTTCGTTTCGCCGCAGGAAGCCCAGTTCTTTGCCAAACTGGTGCCCGGTTACGCCGACAAAATCCGCGCCGTCAGCAGTGGCGTCGACCACACGTATTTTGACCCGGAATGGTCCGGTGCCGACGCCGATCCACCCTACGACATCACGTGCCCCAACTACGTCTTCACCGGAACGATGGACTATCCGCCGAACGTCGGCGCCGTGACCTGGTTCGCCGAGGACATCCTGCCCCTTCTGCGCCGCACCGAACCACGCACCCAGTTCCACATCGTCGGCTCCAGTCCAGCGCCGGAGGTGGAAAGTCTGGCGCGAACCAACGGTGTGTTCGTGACTGGCCGGGTGCCGGACGTACGTCCCTACATCGCCCACGCCACCGCCGGCGTCGCGCCTATGCGCATTGCCCGCGGCATCCAGAACAAGGTGCTGGAGGCGATGTCGATGGCGAGGCCTGTCGTGGTCACCCCGGACGCGCTGGAGGGGATCGCGGCGCAACCAAACGCCGAAGTCATCGTGGCGGCGGATGCCACCGCTTTCGCTGCCGGTTGCGAACTGGCCGCCGGTCCGCAAGGCGCCGCCATCGGCGCCGCCGCCCGCCGCCGCGTCCTGGCCGATTACGTCTGGGCCGAACGCCTCCGCGATTTCGATCTGCTGCTCGGCATCACCGCCCCGACAAGCCCTCAGTTCATTCACGCCGGAGTCGATTCATGATCGTCAGGTCCAGGGCGCCGCTTCGGCTTGGCCTCGCCGGAGGAGGCACGGACGTGTCGCCCTATTGCGACCGGTATGGCGGTGCGGTGCTGAATGTCACCATAGACATGTATGCCTACACGATCATCGAACCCACCGATGACGGCAAGGTCACCTTCACCGCATCCGACATCGACGGCACGTTCGAGGCCCCGGCGAGCGACGCGCTTGAGATCGGTTATCCGTTGATCCTGCATCGTGCGGTCTACCGGCGCATCATCCGCCAGTTCCATGACAGCAAGCCGCTGTCCTGCCGCATCACGACCTTCTGCGACGCGCCGCCCGGTTCGGGCCTGGGCACCTCGTCCACCATGGTCGTTTCGCTGGTCAAAGCGTTTGTCGAGTGGCTGAATCTACCTTTGGGCGAATACGAAATCGCCCATCTGGCCTACGAGATCGAACGCATCGACGCGGGTCTCGGCGGCGGCCGGCAGGACCAGTACGCCGCGACGTTTGGCGGTGTGAACTTCATGGAATTCCTCGCCGACGACCGCGTGATCGTTAATCCACTGAGGATCAAGAACTGGATCCTGTCGGAGATGGAAACCTCCCTGGTGCTGTTCAACAGCGGCGTGTCGCGTTCGTCCGCCGCCATCATCCAAGAACAGACCGACAATCTGACCGCCAATATCGGCACGACGCTGGAGGCGATGCATGACATCAAGGCCGACGCCTACGGCATGAAGGAAGGCCTGTTGCGTGGCGATTTCGACAAACTGGCGGGATTCATGCGCAAATCCTGGGATGCCAAGAAGCGGCTGGCCAAGAGCATCAGCAACGACCACATCGACCAGGTGCATGCGGCGGCAATGGCCGCCGGGGCGCGGGCCGGCAAGGTGTCCGGCGCCGGCGGTGGCGGCTTCATGACCTTCCTGGTCGATCCGTCCCGCCGCGTTGACGTGATCCGCGCCCTGGGCCGCGAAGAAGGTCACGTCATGACTTGTCACTTCACCAGGCACGGCACCGAGGGCTGGAAGATCTTCTAAGCCACCTGCCCCCATTCAGTTACCAGGAGCGATTGCATGCCAACGGGCGATGCCGATTTCATCCGGGCCTATCTGACCGAGTCCGTCGAGGCGCTGACCGCGTTCCAGTCGGAACCGGCCTACCGGCAAACCATGACCGCGATGGCGGACAGCATTGTGACCGCCCTGCGCGCGGGCAGGAAACTGCTGATCGCCGGCAACGGCGGCAGTGCCGGCGACTCGCAGCATATCGCCGGCGAATTCATTTCCCGGCTGATGTACGACCGAGCCCCGCTGGCCGCGATCGCATTGACGGTCGATACCTCGGTGATCACCGCCACCGGCAACGATTATGGCTACGAGCACATCTTTGAACGGCAGATACTCGGCCTTGGCCAGACGGGCGACGTCTTCCTCGGCATTTCGACCTCCGGCAAGTCGCCCAACATCATCCGGGCATTCGATGCGTCACGAGACCGAGGACTGATCTCGATCGGATTCTGCGGCGCGGTTGGTGGTCCGATGCGCGATCGGTGCCGGCATTTGCTGGAGGCACCGTCCGGCAAGACCGCGATCATCCAGCAGATCCATATCGTCGCCGCACATATTGTTTGCGCCCTGGTGGAACGGGCGATGTTTCCCCGCGACGCGGCCTGACCCGTGCCCTCGGCCACCGTTCGCCAATGTGCGGTACTGATCGGCGGCCTGGGCACGCGGCTCGGCCAGTTGACAGCCGCGACCCCCAAACCCCTGCTGACCTGCGGCGATCGGCCCTTCCTCGCTTGGCTATTGCGGGAGTTCCTGCGCTACGGCGTCGATGATTTCCTGCTGCTCACCGGCTACTTGCCGGAAGTGGTCCAGGCCGCGCTTCCCGCGATCACCGCTGGTCTGCCAAGGCACGTCCGCGTCACCTGCAGCACCGAACCGGTCCGAGCCGGCACCGGCGGCGCGCTCTACCATGCGCGTGACCAACTGGCGGAGCGGTTCTGGCTCTGCAACGGTGACTCGATGCTGGATTGCAACCTTGCCCGTTTGCTCGCGGATGCCGCGATGGACCCTGACGCGGTCGTTGGCCGGATGATGCTTCGCCGGTTGGACGACGCCTCCCGCTATGGCGTGGTCGAACTTCAGGGCGACCGCGTCGCCGCTTTCCAGGAGCGTCCCCAGCCGGGCAGTCCCGGCATGATCAACGCGGGCATCTATTTGCTGAACCGGTCGGTGCTGGACGACATCGGCCCGGTCTGCTCGCTGGAGCGTGACGTGCTGCCCGTCCTGGCGACTCGAGGCGCCCTGCGCGGTACTGTCGGAGAGGGCTATTTCATCGATATCGGCATCCAGGCCGATCTTGAACGCGCCCAGACCGAACTGCCTGGTCGGTTGCACCGTGGCGCCTTGTTCCTGGACCGTGATGTCCTGACCGGCGACAGCGGGAGCCGGCCATTCGGATGGAAACCGGGTGCGATCGCAACGATCCGAGCGGCAACGGATGCGGGCATCCATGTTTTCGTTGTCGGCCAATCGGGCATTGCCAGCGGAATCCATGACGACGACCAACGCCAATGGATGGGCGACGAAATCCGTGCCGCCGGCGGCACGTTGGACGATGCGCGATTCCATCGGCTTGCGCCGGGTCCGTCGCCCGATGGGCTGCTGGACCTGATGGCCAGATGGGAAACCGATCCTGCCCGGAGCTTGCTCATCGGGAACCGGCCCGCCGATGCCACGCCGGCCGGCGTTCGGACGATCCGTCTGGAAGGGCGGGACCTCCATGACGTCGCCTTGCCGCTGCTGGCCGGGATTGCCTGAACAAGGCATTGGCGGCTTATGCTAGATACGCTGCGGCATCTAACAGGGGGGAGGTTATACTATGTCGAAAACGATCAGCACTGTTCTGCTTTCGACATACGCCCTGAGCAGCAGCAGCAATCCGCTGTACATCACCACTGTCGGCGGGGTCGAGACGAACGGCGGCACGGCGATCTACGGCGGATCGACGCAGGCTTGGACAATCACCAACGCCGGCACCGTTTCAGGTGGCTCCGCCGCCGGTAGCCTGGGCATCGACCTGCGGGCCGGCGGAACGATCGGCAATACCGGCCTGATCAGCGGCAACCACTACGCCATACGCGTCCGGGGCGCGGCCGGCACCGTGACCAATGCCGGTTCGATCACCAGCCAAACAGACGGAGTGGTGCTGTTTGCCGGCGGCTCGGTTAGCAACGCGGCCGGCGGCGTGATCGCCGGGACAACCAACGTCGGTGTCTACATCAGCGGTGGCGCCGGCACGGTGACCAACGCCGGAACGATCGATGGCACCCCCGCCGCGGTGCAGTTCGTCGGCGCTTTCGCCGATCGGCTGATCGTCGATCCCGGCGCGGTGTTTATTGGCAAAATCATTGGTGGCAGCGGCAGCAACGTGCTGGAGCTGGCAGCCGGCACCGCCACCGGCACGCTGAGCGCCTTCCCTACCAACTTCACCGGCTTCGGCACGATCAACGTCGATAGCAGCGCCACGTGGCAGTTCGACAGCACCGACACGATCGGTGGCGCAGTCGTGCTGACCGACGCGGGCACGCTGGGCAATGCGGGCCTGATCGATACGACGGTCACCGTGGCCGGCGGCGGCAGCCTGTGCAACACCGGCACGGTCAACGCCGGCAGCGCGCAGTTCGGTGTCACGCTGTTGGCAGGCGGCGTGGTCAGCAACACCGGCGCGGGGGCGCTGATCGAGGGCACCCGCTACGGCATCCGTGCTGTCGGCGGCGCCGCAACGGTGATCAACAATGGCCTTATCCTGGGTACCTCGCCGTCCGACGGCGGCGGCGTGGGGCTGTATGCCGGTGGCACGGTGACCAATGCCGGCACGATCGTCAGCGGCAACTATTACGGCGTCTACGTCAACGGCGGCCTCGGCACGGTGACCAACAGCGGCACCATTATCAGCGGCGACGGCGTCGGCTTGTTTGCTGGCGGCACGGTGAGCAACACCGGGTCGATCAACAGCACAATCAGCTACGGTGTCTACGTCACCGGTGGCGCCGGTACGGTGACAAATGCCGGCACCATCGGCGGCGGCGCCGATGCGGTGCGGTTCGCTGGTGCTTTTTCGGATCGGGTGATCATCGACCCCGGTGCCGTGTTTCAGGGAAAGGTGGCGGGAGGTTCCGGCAGCAACACGCTGGAGCTGGCACAAGGCAACAGCGCCATCGGCACGCTGAGCGGATTCAGCACCAGCTTCACCGGCTTCGGCGCGATCACCATCGATGCCGGCGCGTCCTGGACTTTCGACACGACCGATGCACTCGGTTCCGGCATCTCACTGATCGATGCCGGAACATTGCTGTTCAGCCAGACGGCTGGCAGCAGCCAGGACGTGGCGGCGGCAATCTCGGGGTCCGGCAAGGTCGAGCAGAGCGGCCCCGGAACGCTGGTGCTGGATGGCATCAACGATTTCACCGGCGGGCTCATCATTGCCGGCGGCACCCTGGAGCTGTCCGCCGGCAATGCAGCCGGCAGCGGCCCGATCGACTTCGCCGGCGATCCCACGCTGCGCCTCGATGGCACCATCATGCCGACGGGCACCGTCTCCGGCCTCAGCGCCGGTGACGCGATCGACCTGGAGGGCGTCAGCTTCGCGAGCGGCGGCAGCGCAACGATCATCAACAGCAACACGTTGCAGGTGGTCGAAAACAGCGCGAGCTACGATCTGACACTGGATCCGCTCCAGGATTTTTCCCACTTCGCGTTCAACCCGACACCGGATGGGGGCACCGGCACGCTGATAACGGTCGACCCGGCATGTTACTGCCGCGGCACGCGCATCCTGACGATCGGCGGCGAGATCGCAGTGGAGGATCTCCAGGTCGGCGACCGTGTGATGACGCTGTCGGGCGCGTCGCGTCCGGTACGCTGGATCGGCCGCCGGCATCTGGACCTGACGCGCCACCCCACGCCCGACCGCATCCGGCCGATCCGCATCCGGGCCAATGCCTTCGCCGACACCGTGCCGCGCCGCGACCTGTTGCTGTCACCGGACCACGCCGTGCTGTGCGAGGGCAGGCCGGGCGATGGCATGCTGGTGCCGGCGCGGCTGCTGCTCAATGGCGCCAGCATCGTGCGCGACACGCATCATCGTGCCGTCACCTACTACCATGTCGAGTTGGATGCGCACGACATCCTGCTGGCGGAGAACCTGCCGGCCGAGAGCTACCTCGACACCGGCAATCGCGGCCTGTTCGAGAACGCCGGTGGTGCGCTGGTGCTGCATCCGGATCTCACCGGCGACCAGGCGCGGCGTCGGGCATGGTCCTGCGCGCCGTTCGCCGACGATCCGGCGCGGACGGAGCCGATCTGGCGCGCGCTGGCGGCCCGAACGGTGCAACTCGGATGGCATCGGCCGTCCGAACCCGAGACCACGGAAGATCCGGATTTGCGCCTTCTCGTCGACGGCCGGCAAGTTGCACCGGTCAGCGTGTCCACCGGGCGTCATGTGTTCATCGTGCCGCGCATCGGCGCGGCGGTGCGGCTGGCGTCGCGCACGGCGGTACCATCCGAGACCTGCCCCTGGATCGCGGACGACCGAAGCCTGGGTATCCTGCTGCGCGGATTGCGCATGCGGACCGGCGCGATGGTGGTGCCGATCCCGCTCGACCATCCGGATTTGCGCGAGGGCTGGTGGCAGCCGGAGTGGCATGGCCCGACGGCATTGCGCCGCTGGACCAACGGCGACGCCGCGGTGCCGATGCCAGGCGCGGCTTTGGGGGCACCGGGCCCGTGCCTGCTGGAGGTCGAGATTGCCGGCGCCTTGCGGTACCGGCTGCCAGACCCCTCGCCGGCAAGCATGACCGACCGACGCCCCCCATGTCATGGCCGGCCGTCGGCGGCCTGACGGCGTGGCGTCGCGCGGCGTCTCGACTTGCACCCGCTATCCACAGCCCAACACGCCGATAGCCTCATGCGGCACGGTGCCACATGCGCTAGGATGCCTGCGTGAACACCATCGACTCGCCACTCTTCGGCCTCTCCCAACGCCTTCCGCCCTCCAACGTCCAGGCGGAGCAAGCCCTGCTCGGCGCCCTCCTGGCCAACAACAAGGCCTATGAGCGGGTCTCGGAATTCCTCGCCGCCGAACACTTCGCCGACCCGATCCACGGCCGCATCTATCAGGCGATTTCCCGCCGCGTCGAAGCCGGACAACTCGCCGACGCCGTCACCCTGAAGGCGGAATTCGAGCACGCCGGCATCCTGGAGGAAGTCGGCGGCACCGCCTATCTGACTCAGTTGCTGACCGCCATGGTCGGCATCATCAACGCCGGCGACTACGGCCGCACCGTCCTCGACACCTGGCTGCGCCGCCAGTTGATCGATATCGGCGAGACCGTCGTCAACAACGCCTTCGGTGCCGACGCCGAACTCGATGGCCCGCAGCAGATCGAGTTTGCCGAACAGTCGCTGTTCAACCTCGCCGCCGACGGCGGCACCACCGGCGGCTTCATCACCTTCGAACGCGCGTTGACCGACGCGATTCTCGGCGCCGAACGGGCGTTCCGACGGGCCGGCACCGTCTCCGGCCTGACCACCGGGCTGCGCGACCTCGACAGCAAGATGGGCGGCATGCATCCGTCGGATCTGCTGATCCTCGCCGGCCGTCCCGGGATGGGTAAAACAGCGCTGGCCACCAAGATCGCCTTCGGCGCCGCCAAGGCGCTGCTCTCCGAGGCGCGGGCCACCGACCCCAACGGCGTCCCCAAGGCGACCGTCGCGGTGTTTTCGCTGGAAATGAGCTCCGAACAGTTGGCGACCCGTCTGCTCAGCGAGGAAGCTCGTATCTCCGGCGATCGCATCCGCCGCGGCGATATCGGCCAGAAGGACTTCGACAAGTTCGTCCAGGTGTCGCGCGAAATCTCCGGGTTGCCGATCCAGATCGACGACACCCCGGCGATCACCATGTCGGCGCTGCGCACTCGGTGCCGGCGGTTGAAGCGGACCAAGGGGCTGGCGCTGGTGATCGTCGACTATCTGCAATTGATGCGCCCCGCCGCCGGCACCAAACCGGACAACCGCGTGCTGGAAATCAGCATGATCACCCAGGGCCTGAAAGCCTTGGCGAAGGAACTGGCGATCCCGGTCATTGCGCTGTCCCAGTTGTCCCGCCAGGTGGAAAACCGCGACGACAAGCGGCCGCAACTGTCCGATCTGCGTGAGTCCGGCTCGATCGAGCAGGATGCCGACGCGGTGATGTTCGTCTATCGCGACGAATACTACCTCGAACAGAAGATGCCCAAGGAGATCGCGTTCGATGGCAGCTCGGACAAATTCAACGCCGCCATGGACGAATGGCAGCAGCGCATGGACAAGGCGCATAATCGTGCCGACCTGATCATCGCCAAGCAGCGTCACGGACCCACCGGAACCATCCCGCTGCTGTTCGAGGGCGAGTTCACCCGCTTCGGCGACATCGATCTCGTGCATTCCGACTATGCCGGCTGAAGCCACCCAGGCGACCCTGGAGATCGATCTGGGCGCCATCGCCGCCAACTGGCGGATTTTGCGGGACCGTCATCCGTCCGGCCCCGTCGCGGGCGTGGTCAAGGCCGATGGCTATGGCCTGGGTGCCGCCCGGGTCGCCGCCGCCCTGCATGAAGCCGGCTGCCGGCATTTCTTCGTCGCCTACCTGAATGAAGCGCTGGCGATCCGCGACGTTGTTCCCGATGCCATGCTGGCGGTGCTAAGCGGCCTGATCCCCGGAACCGAGGACGCTTACGTCACCCACGGCCTGACCCCGGTGCTGGGCTCCCTGGACGAAATTGACCGCTGGCGCGGACGGCAGGCGATCCTGCACGTCGATACCGGCATGTCACGGCTTGGACTGGACGCGCGGGAACTGGCGATCCTGGCCGGCGATCCTGGGCGCCTGAACCGCCTGACGGTCCGCTACGTGATGTCGCACCTGGTTTCATCGGAGGTGCCGGACGACCCGATCAACCGGCTGCAACGGGAACGCTTCGCGGCGGTGCGCGCGATGCTGCCGCCGGCACCCTCCAGCCTGGCCAATTCCTCCGGCATCTTCCTCGGACCGGACTTCGGCTCCGACCTCGCCCGGCCTGGTGCGGCGCTTTACGGCGTCAACCCGACGCCCGGACAGCCCAATCCGATGCGCAACGTGGTGCGGCTGTCGGTGCGGGTGCTGGCGGTGCGCGACATCCCGGTTGGCACGTCGGTCGGCTACAACGGCATCTGGACCGCGGCCCGCCCCAGCCGGATCGCCACCGCGGCGCTGGGCTACGCGGACGGATTTCACCGCAGTTTGTCCAGTCGCGGATCGGCCTGTTTTGACGGCACCCCGGTTCCGCTGGTAGGCCGCGTCTCCATGGACCTGACCACATTCGACGTGACCGATCACCCCGCTGTGCAACCCGGTTGTTGGCTGGAGGTGCTTGGCCCGCATCTGTCCCCTGATGACGTCGCCGCCGCGGCCGGCACCAACGGGTATGAGGTCCTGACCTCCCTGGGCCGCCGCTTTCATCGGGTGTATCGGACAGCGTGACCCTGTTGCTGGATTTCCTGACCGCGATTGGCCGAGCGGTGATCGCTGTGTGCCGAGGCGCCGGATCGCTGACGATCTTCGCGCTGGAGGGACTGTCGCATCTGGTCCGTCCGCCGTTCTACGGGCGTCTGTTCGGCCGGGCTTTGTTGGAGATCGGCTTTTTCAGCCTGCCGGTGGTGGCCTTGACGGCGGTGTTCACCGGCATGGTGCTGGCCCTGCAATCCTACACCGGTTTTGCCAGGTTTTCGGCGCAGGGCGCGGTGGCCAGCCTGGTGGTGCTGTCCGTGACCCGGGAACTGGGGCCGGTGTTGGCCGGCCTGATGGTTGCCGGACGCATTGGCGCGGCCACGGCGGCGGAACTGGGCACGATGCGAGTCACGGACCAGATCGACGCGCTGTCCACGCTGTCCACCAACCCGATGAAATACCTGGTGGCACCGCGTCTGTTGGCTGGGATCGTCGCACTGCCGCTGCTGGTGGTGGTGGCGGACATGCTGGGGGTGATGGGCGGCTACATCGTCTCGACGCTGAAGCTGGGCTTCAACGCCGATACCTACGTGACGAACACCGTCAACTTCGTGCAGATGAACGACGTGGGTTCCGGACTGGCGAAGGCCGCGGTGTTCGGTTTCCTGATCTCGCTGATGGGCTGCTACCAGGGTTACAACAGCAAAGGCGGTGCCCAGGGCGTGGGGTCGGCGACGACGCTCGCGGTGGTAACGGCGTCGATCCTGATCCTGGCGTTCGACTACGTGCTGACCGAGATGTTCTTCGCCCGGTAGGTCCCTCCACAGCGTAACGGAGCCGCCGGCGGCTGCGCCCCGCGACGGATTTTGTTTCGTTCTCCGCCCATGTCTCCAGCAACGTTGTGGCGCGGGAAATACCGGCCGACGTTGATGCCGCCTCTTCTGCTGGCCTCGTCCGTGACGCCCGGCCCGCGCCCGCCGTGACGGTCGTACGACGGTGCCGGTGGGTCAACGACAAAGCCGGTTGATATCAGGCGGCCTTGCGGAATGTCGGCGGCAGGCCGGCTTTCGGCACCTGCCCCTGCAATGGCTCCGCCGGCAGGCCGGCATGCAGAACCTTGCGGGATTCCAGCAGAGCGGGAATGTCGATGCCAGTGGTGAAGCCCATGCTTTCCAGCATGAACACCAGGTCCTCGGTCACCACATTGCCGGATGCCCCCGGCGCATACGGGCAACCGCCCAAACCCGCCAGGCATGAGTCGAACGCTCGGATTCCGACCTCCAGCCCCGCCACGGCATTGGCGATTCCCAGGCCGCAGGTGTCATGCAGATGCAGGCCGTACAGCACCGGCCCGATAGCATCACGTGTCGCCAGCACGACCTCCTTGATCTGCGCCGGGTAGGCATAGCCCACGGTGTCGGCCAGCATGATCTGATCCACGCCGGCATTGGCCAGGCCCTTACACAGCGCGACGGTCTTCGCTGTCGGCACGATGCCATCGATCGAGCAGCCGAACGCCGTCGACGCGCCTGCCACCACCGGCACTTTCCGCGGCTGCGCTTTCAGCCATGCCATGATTTCCCGCATCATCTCGATCGATTGTTCGGGTGTGCGATTGAGGTTTGCCTGACTGTGCCCGTCGCTGACCGAGATCGGGATGGCGATCTTGTGTACGCCGGCGTGGTAAGCGTTTTGCACACCACGCAAATTTGGCGCCAGTGCCTGCACGGTCAGGTTCGGCAGGGCGGCCAGCACTTTCGCCACGACCTCCGCCGTGTCGGACAGTTGCGGGATCACGCGTGGCGGAACGAAGCTGCCGACCTCGATCTCCTGAATGCCGGCGGCGGCGAGCGAGACGATCCATGCCACCTTGTCGTCGGTGGTCATGCGGGTCTTGGCGATTTGCAGGCCGTCGCGCGGACCGACCTCACAGATGGAAACGAAACTCATGGTGGTGGTATCTCCGCGATCAGAATTGTGCCGGTTTCGGACTCGGTGATGACCAGGCTGCGCTCGTCCGGGGTCAGGGCACAGTTGGTGGTCATGCGGCCGGTGGTTGACTGGACTCTGTAGAGCGGTACGCCGTGAGGGTCGATAACCCAGACGCAGCCATGGCCGGGATTGGAAATATACAACCGGTCCGCCGAGTCCATCGCCAGCCCATCCGGCCCGACCAGGCCAGCGGGCACGCGGGCGAAGCACTGTGCCTTGGCGACGACGGCGTCGGGGCGGAGCAGGAAGCGCCACACCTCGCAGGAGCGGGTCATCGCCACATACAGGTGGGTTTGCGCGGTATTCAGGACGAGACCGTTGGGGCTGGGGCCGGTGCTGATCAGCTTGTCGAGGCGCCCGTCCTTGTGCAGGCGCCAGACCCGGCCGGTGGGGTCCTGTAACCCAGTCTGCCCCTGGTCGGTGAAGAGAATCGATTCGTCGTCATGCAGGGTCAGATCGTTCAGGCCCTTGAAGCCCTCGCTCATGACGGTCTGCAGCACGGCGGCGGTGGCGCCGGTGCCGGGATGGATGCGGACCAGGCCGTGACGGTAGTCGGCAGCGAGCAACATGCCGTCCGGCTGGACCTTCAGGCCGTTGGGCCAGCCGGGGTATTCGGCGACCAAGGTCCAGTCGTCGTCTTCAATGCGGAAGATGCGGCCGTAGGGGATGTCGACGACATACAGCCGGCCTTGGGCGTCGTAACATGGGCCTTCCAGGAAGCAGTCGACCGGTTCGCCGGATCGGTTGGCGTCAGCCCATTCGGTCTGCTCCAGGCTGCGGAACCGGTCGGGCATGCGGGTCAGGACCCGGGTGGGGATTTCTTTCGGAGGGGCGAACCACATGGCGACGGACAGTGGGGCGCGGGCGGATGGTTGGCAAGATCGGGGGAGAGGGATGATGGGTGGTTTGAGAGTCGGGTACCGATCCGAAGCGGACATTCGAAATGACCCGGGCAGATACAGGAATACGACAAGACCATGGCAGCATTCACCACTAGTTCCTTGTCGTGACGGATGGTACGTATGGCGCCACCGTCTCAGTAAGGAACAAACTCTCGACCAAATGGCCCGATCCTTCGACCAAAGCGCGCGCCATCGCGGGCAACTCGACCTTGGCTCTCTGGTGGCCATCCAACTGAATCGGCGTGGGCGTTTCCGGCGCGTCAAGTCGGACGACATTCTCTTTGCCGATGAGCATGAAGGTTTGGCCGAGGGCATTCAAGGACTGAGCCCGCATGGCGGCGAGGATGGCGCCTTTCCACTGGAACATCCCGCCTACAGCCTTGACAGGATCCACGCGGAATGAGGTCTCACCACAGCCCAGACTCAGGACCCGTACCTGCGATCTATCCACGTCGTAACAGGCAAGAGCGTCAGTGACAGCGTTCATGATCGGGTTGTTTGCCCAAAGTCCGCCGTCGACCATGATGTACCCGTTGTTGGGCATCGCCTTGTAATAAGTTGGGGCAGCCGACGTAGCGAGCCTCACTTTCACCATTCGCTCGACGCGGTCCTTCCGATAGTCAGGATGGTGCGGCGTTTTGTAGATCCAGGGCTCGCCATGGACCCCCTCAAAGCTCGGAATGCACAGGCGAGTTCTCGCGTCGCCAAGAGGTGTGTCTCCGAAAATACCCAGAAGTTCTTGCTCAAGTACACCGCTGTCGTACGCGTAACGGTGTAAGCGACGGAGCCACCTCCACATGCGCCCAAGTACATTTGACGGTGGGAAGACCAACCCACCCCTTTCGACGTAGAATTTTTGAATTTCGCGCGCGGTCAATCCATGGGCGAGGGCGAGGGCGATGATGCCACCAGTGGAGGTGCCTGCGATCATGTCGAAGTGGTCGGCGACCGTTCGCCCGTTCAAAAACCTATTCTCCAATTCGGCGAGCACGGATGCTGGCAGTATGCCGCGAATGCCGCCTCCGTCGATGGCCAGGATTTTGAATGGGCGATCCGGAGGCCACGGCAGCGGTTTACGCCGACGCTGAATGGTCCCGTCGGACCGTTTGGGTGGAACATAATTCATGGCGTTGCCTCACTGAGATCGGATCGCTCAAGATGCCGACCTGTTCCGGTCCACTTTCCAGTTGCTCGCCAGCCTTCATAGGAAGCCAGCCAATCCACGGTCCACGGAACTGTCGTCTCCGCCAAACTCATGGACGGCGACCATTCGCTGGCATCGGGGTCAAACATGCAGAGTATCGGATCAAGCGGGTCGCCTTCCACATAGTAGACGTGAGGCAACCGTCCCTCGGGATCATTCCGGCGGGGTCGCAAAGGAGGATCAATAACGCGAACCCGTGGCTGCATCTGCTTTGCGGTGAGGTAATCGATCACCAATGGTGCACGATATTCCATGCTGACCACGAATGTTTGTAGGAGGGGCCGTAACTTGCCCACCCAACGGGCAGCGAGGCCTTTTCGTGCTACCAATCTGAATCTCGGCCAAATCGCGCTCATCTGGGCGATTTGTTCGTCGATCCCAGGGAGGCCCATCACGGCCAACGATCGCCCATATTCGTGTGGGGGCGAGGCGCCACGTTAGCGGCCATCGACCGGGTCGCTCCGATGATGGCAGGTGCCGCGGGCACAAGAAGTCCACCGGTGCTAGTGTACCGGTGGGTGCACGATCGCAGTGCCACCCCATTGCGGTCGTTCAACGCGTTTATCGAACGAGACACCACCCTTGGACCGAAGCGGTCGCGCAACCAATCCTTCAAATCCTCAAGTTCGAGACCTCCCTGCCGGATTTGCTCAAGTCCGTTCGCTAGATCGTGTAGGGCTAACGCAAACTCCCGCTGTTGAGAGCGGTTTTCGGGCCAACGATCAGTGAAGCAATCGGTGGACATCTCAGGATTTCGGACGTCGAGCAGGCGCCCGCCAGCCTCCGCAATATCAATAGCCCTTGCGGTCCAACGTGCTTGTCGGATCACCATGTCCGAAAGCGCCATGCCGGGGGCCGCAGCATGGCCTGCATGGCACGACAGCATGACAGAGGGCGGATACCGGCCGGGCCGGTCAATGCTCCAGACGTTCCTGAATCGCTTAATAATTTGAAGGGCAACCGTTGTGACACTCTTGATCGGCAACGGCGTCTGGTCCGGCATGGGGTGTACAATCGGATCTGTCTTGGCTAACGATTCGTAAGCCTCGTGCATGCGAGCCTCATACGCTTTGGCAAATGTTTCTTCCGCTGGGGTACGAAGATTGTACCAGTTGGCAAAACCGAAAGCGTTCATCGGGATCTCGGCGTGCTGCCGCTGCGTCTCACCCGGCTTGGCATGGAAGATGTTGCTTTCGATCTCCATGAAACCTGTTCGCCTCGAAGGTGTGACATCGATGTGCATGCCATCGGAGTAGAAGAGGGTTACACACCGGGTTTGTCGTAAGACCTTGCGAACCGGGTAGTCCTTCAGGGCTTCATAAAGAGCATCCAGAACCTGCGAAGGTGTCACTCCCTGAGCTACGTTCAACTCTACGACCGCATCAGCATCGAATTCGTCATCCGTGCCTCGGGTCGATATCGTGGCATCGATCGCCATGGAGCCCTGCGCATAAAATCGGACGATTTGGCCTTCGAGTGGGCTACCCGATCGCCCCAGGTACTCCCTGACGGCAGAGAAGCGAGCCAGAGCCTTCGCGTGCAATCCCGGTGGGAGCTGAACGTTAATGGCGATGTCCGCGAGAAGGGCGTCGAGTGGGTTTGATAGCGGCTCTGCATACGCCGGGCGCAACGGAATGCGGCGATAATCGTTCATCCAGAAATCTCCCAGACACGAGCGCGATCCCAAGAGGCCGAGCCCTGGTTGCGAATCGGGCCGCGAATTCCTATATCGCAACCGTACGCATGTTGATTGCATAGCCGAACACCGATTGCAATAGCACAATTGCATGGTACAAACGGCCCGATAAAGAACGGGAACCGACGGAGGACCGACATGAAGATCGCCTTTCAGAACGAGGCATTTTGCGCCGCCCTGAATGCACACCGCCTCTCCAAACTCATGACCTGGAAGCAAGTTGCGGAGGCCAGCGGAGTCAGTGCTTCGACGTTGACCAGGATGATGCAGGGCAAAAGACCGGATATCGATGGACTGGCGGCGCTGCTGACCTGGTCAGGGTTGAAGGCAGAGGA
Organism: Acidisphaera sp. S103; assembly: GCF_009765975.1. GTDB lineage: Bacteria > Pseudomonadota > Alphaproteobacteria > Acetobacterales > Acetobacteraceae > Rhodopila. The sequence goes on from NZ_LMUJ01000054.1 coordinate 157,788, forward strand.
CTTCCTCGGACCTCATCAGGGGAACAGAGCAGAAACCTTGGCGCAAATGACTGCGCTTTTACGTGCCGACCCCAAACTCAGTGAACCCAGCAAACTGGCTCTCGAGGGGGTGCTCCACGCTACCTACGAGCGTCTGCTTAGTCTGTGAGCAGCAAATGCCTTTTCGACATGGCTTCAAAGCAGAAGCGAATAGAATCGCCTTAAAGGTCCGTTCTGCCCTTCAACTCGGGCCAACGGATCCACTGGACCCGTGGGTAGCCTGCAATCATTTCGAAATTTCGGTGATTTGCCTCAGCGACCTCCGCGATGGCGACGGAACCCAAGTGGGACGCCACTTCCTTCGGATTGAACGGGAAGCATTTTCCGCGGTAACGATTCCGGACGGCTGTAGACGAGTGATTGTGCATAACGACTCGCACAGTTCAGTTCGTCAGCGCAGCAATCTGACGCACGAACTCGCCCACTGTTTTCTTGGGCATTCGGTGACACCGCTATGGACTGCGGACGGTGATCGGGCGAGGGACGCTCGTGTAGAAGAGGAGGCGGCCTTTCTCGGCGGCTCCCTCCTCATTACGAATGAGGCAGCCCATCACATCGTAAAATCGCGAATGGAGGCGACGGCAGCCACAATCTATGGCGTCAGCTACGACATGCTCACCTATCGCCTGAGAGTGAGTGGCGCTCAAATCACAGCTTTTCGCCGGGCGCGGCGGTCGTTGATTTCCTCGTGACTCTCTTGGTGTTCGATATGGCTGACTGTGTTTCTTCTGGCGCACCCTCGTCTTCCGATTCCATTCTCATTCAGCATGAGAAACTGCGGCACGATGTCGGCTCACCACCCGAGCGACGATAGCTGGGCGAATTTGATGAGATCGTCAGTCCGATGACCAGAATGACCGATTTCCACCCTCGTCAGACATTCAAGCTGCCCACGAGCCGACACCGGGCTCTATTCCGGCGTCTTCCAGTGATCCGCGATGAAGGCCCGAGCGACGTCGAACGCGCCGGCGTCGGGCAGGTTGTTGTGCCCTGCTTCCGGCGCCAGCCAGAACCGTTTTGGCTGGTTGGCCGCATCGAACACCGCGCGGCCCATCGCCGGTGGAATGACATTGTCCCGCCCGCCGGTCATCACCAGCACCGGGGCATGCACCGCCGCGATACGGCCGATCAGATCGAAACGATCGCGCAGCAGCAGATCGATCGGCACGAACGGGAACCGTTTCCGAGCGATCGCCGCGATGCTGGTATAGGGTGCCTCCAGCAGGACCGCGCCGACCGTGTTTTCCGCCGCCAGGTGGACGGCGACGCCGGTGCCGAGCGACTCGCCCCACACCAGGATCCGTTCCGCCGGTATCCCAAGGGTCCGAAGCGTGGCGTAGGCAGCGCTTGCATCCTCATACAAGCCGGTTTCCGTCGGTGTGCCAGGGTTCCCGCCGTAACCGCGATAGTCCAGCATCAGGATACCCCAGCCGAAGCGGTGGAGCGCCGCGAATTCGTGTGCTCGATAACCAATATTCCCGCCATTGCCATGCAGGAACAGCACCACCGGCTGGGTATCGTCCGTGGGCGGGATCATCCAGGCGAGCAGGTCCAGCCCATCCCTCGTGTGCACGGTCATCGCACTGGCGTCGGGCACGCCGGCCACCAAGAGGTCAGGGCGATGCGTGTCCGGCTCGTAGAGGAACCGCCGCTGCTGCCACGTCAGCAGTCCCACCACCAGGCAATACAAGCCGGCGGCCAGCACGACGGCCACGATCAACACGGTCTTCATGGGACGGGGACGATCCTTGTCTCGGCGGTGCGGCAGGCATGGCGTATATCGCCGGGGAAATCGAGAGCATGATAAGCTCTCCTCACGATCCGGACGATGCACCTTATCTTGGTGAACGTCCCATGGCCGCAACGAAGGAATCCGGATGAAGCACCGTCCCCTTGGCACCACCGGTGCCAGCGTTTCCGCCCTGGGTCTCGGCTGTATGGGGATGTCCGGCGCGTATGGCCCCGCCGAACGGACGGAGAGCATCGCCACCATCCATGCGGCGCTCGATGCCGGCGTGACGCTGCTCGACACAGGCGACTTCTATGGCATGGGCCACAATGAGATGCTGATCGGTCAGGTACTACGCGGCAGCTCTGCCCGGGACCGGGTACAGGTCAGCGTCAAGTTCGGCGCGCTGCGCGATGCCAACAATGGCTGGGGTGGCTTCGACGCCCGGCCCGCCGCGGTAAAGAACTTCCTCGCCTACACCCTGCAGCGGCTCGGTCTAGACCATATCGACATCTATCGCCCGGCGCGGCTGGATCCCGACGTGCCGGTCGAGGACACCGTCGGTGCCATCGCCGACATGGTGAAGGCCGGCTATGTCCGCCATATCGGGCTGTCCGAAGTCGGTCCGGACACCATCCGCCGAGCCGCCGCGGTGCATCCGATCTGCGACCTGCAAATCGAATATTCGCTGATATCCCGCGGCATCGAGGATGCTATCCTGCCCACCTGCCGCGAACTGGGGATCGGCATCACCGCCTACGGCGTGCTGTCACGCGGCCTGATCAGCGGCAACTGGCGCAGGGACACCGCCGTCCCGGGCGATTTCCGCGTCCACAATCCTCGGTTTCAGGGTGACAACGTCGACCGGAACCTGGAACTGGTGGAGGCGCTGCGTGTCATTGCCAACGTGAAGAGCGTCAGCGTTGCGCAGATCGCCATCGCCTGGGTCGCGGCGCAGGGCGACGACATCATCCCCCTGGTCGGGTCTCGCCGCCGCTCGCAACTGGACGAGGCGCTGGGTGCGCTGCATGTGGAGCTGACCCCGGCGGACCTGACGGCGATCGAGCAGGCCATTCCGAAAGGCGCCGCTGCCGGGGATCGTTACGCCGCGGCGCAAATGGCGATGCTGGACAGCGAGCGCAAACCGTAACGGCGGCACCTTAAAGCATGATCGCGCTGGGCGGAACGTCCAGAGCGCGTGAATCATGCAATCAAACAAAGTGCTAGTGCGCCAGCGCCACCGGCTCATTCGCCGAGGTGGTCCGCAGCGGCAGATCGCGCAGTCCCAGGGCGACGATCAGGGCGGGAACCATGGCCACGGCGCAGGCCAGGAAGCCGATATGGAATGCCCCGGCCAACGCCATCTGCACATGCGGCAGCATGGCGGGCGTCACACCCTCGATCGTCCCGTGATGCTGATGCACCTCGCCCAGGTTGATGTGGGCAGTGATGCCGAACTCATTCAGGCGCAAGGCGAAGTCCGAGGCCAGCAGGGCGCCGACCAGCGTGCTGCCGAAAGCGCCCCCCATCGAGCGGAGGAACAGCAAGCAGCCGGTGGCCGCGCCGATATCATGCCGGTCCGCGGCATTCTGCACGCAGACCAGGCTGCTCGGCATCACCATCCCGATGCCGAAACCCAGCACGGCCTGGTAGCCCAGCAGCAAGATGCGCGGCGTCGTCGGGCCGATGAGAGCCAGCAGCACGAAGCCAACCAGGCAGCCCACCAGGCCGGCGATCATGATCGCCTTCATCTTGCCGTGCCGGCGTGCCAGCCATCCGGCATAAATGGCGCCGACACAGTTGGCGGCGAGGAACGGCACGACAAGGGCGCCAGAGGTCTCGGCGTCCACGCCCATTACCAACTGGAAGAACAGCGGCAACAGGAAGCTGCCGCCAAATAAGGCCAGGGCGGCGCAGAAGGCGATACCCACGCCGCGCACAAAGACGGGGTTGGCGAACAGCCTGGGCGGCAGCAGCGGATCGGCGAAACGCCGTTCCTGCATCGCCAGCAACGCGATCATCACCAGTCCGGCCGCGGCGAGGGCCAGGATCGCCGGTGAAGTCCACGGCATCTCTACCCCGCCCCAGCTCAGCACCAGCAGCCATGCGCTGATCGCGCCGGTCAGCAGGCCGGCGCCGGCCCAGTCGATTCGCGTTTTACGCGCCCGTATCGGCAGCAACCGCAACGCTCGGTCACACAGCAGCATGGCGACCAGGGCGATCGGCAGGTTGGCCCAGAAGATCCAACGCCACGACAGCGTGTCGGTGACCCATCCGCCGATGATCGGTCCGGCGATCGAGGCGATGCCCCAGGTGGAGGCCATGTAGCCCTGGTAGCGGCCCCGTTCCCGCGGGCTGACCACATCGGCGATCGCCGCCTGTGCCATGGCCATCAGGCCGGCGCCCCCGACACCTTGCAACGCTCGGGCAACGACAAGCTGGCCCAGCGTTCCGGCCAGGGCGCACAGCGCCGACGCCGCGGCGAAGACCGCCAGCCCAACCAGGAGCAGTTTTCGCCGGCCATAGATGTCGGACAGCTTGCCATAGATCGGCGTCATCGCCGTCGAGGTCAGCAGGTATGCCGAAACGATCCAGGCGAGATGCTGAAAGCCGTTGAGGTCAGCCGCGATCGCCGGCACGGCCGGAATGACAACTGTCTGGTCGATCGCCGCCAGGAAGATGCAAAGCAGGATACCACTGAGCACCTGGAGAATTTGCTGGTGCGTAAAACGCGGTGGGGCATCACCGTCGGGCTGCATATCCCGGATTCTCCTGATCAGATCACGGTCGGCGTCTGCCAGGGGCCGGCGCATCAACGTCCGGAGCAGATATATCGCAGTGCAGCATTTTTCACTATCGCGCTGAATTCAACCCTGCCGCGCGTTTGGGTGCCGGACGTTGCCATTGTTCGGCCACTCTGGCTGGCAGGGTCCCCGGCGGACAGACCGCCGCCAGTTCCGTACAGGTCCACCCGAGATCCCCAGCGTGTCGCCATCTGACGACACTGTCGCAGCCGAACATGATTCCACGAACGATCCGATTTTAATCCCCATCCGGGCAGCGACGGGACAATTATTGTATATATTACGATAAAGAAAGAGAAATACGACTGGTCCGGCGCCAACGACATGAAGCCCACGCGAATTCATTCACATCAAAACAACAGCCATGCCAGCAGCAGATGAATAAGTCCCGATGCACGGTGTCTGGTGGCTTCCTCAAAGCCTGCGCCTGGACAACTCCGAACGGATCGCCAATTCCTATTTTGCCGCATGCGGCTTCGGAAGACTTCAACCCCGTGTCATTGCGAGGGGCGAAGCGACGCGGCAATCCTCATCTGTTCGCCCTCGGATCGGCGGGATTGCTTCGTTGCAACGCTTCTCGCAATGACAATTCGGCCCCAGGCACCGCCTCTCCGGTCAAAAATGAGAGTTGCCGGAGCAAATCAGAAACATGACTCCAACTGTGGCATAGAGGCAAAATGGATCGTCGACATCGGCGACCCAACCGCCAACGAAACCATCTGCTTCAGCCATCCCGATGCCGCTGAAATAACTACTGCCCTGTCCCGCCGCCAAACGCGTTGAACGTGATCAGCGTATAGGTGTCCTTCACCCCCGGCAGCGTCTGGATCCGGTCGGTCACGAAAAGCCCGATATCCTGATCCGCATCCAGATAGAACTTCCCCAGCAGGTCATATTGCCCGGACGTCGAGAACAGCTCCGACATTTCGGAAATCCTGTCCGCTGCCTCCCGAGCCACGCGATATGCCTGTCCCATTTCGCATTTGATCTGCACGAAGATTGCCCGCATCACCGCCTCCCGCCCGGGTGCTCACCGGAACACCGTCTGCCGGGGCACTGTAACGTGCCGCCGGGTGCGGCGAATAGCCGCCGCGCGCGGGAAACACTGTCGCCAAGGTCCAGAACCACGGACCCACAACGAAAGATTGCACCGAATCGCCAGACCCGATCCGGCAACTTCGGAACACACGACCGCTCAGGCCCGCGTGTCACCCGCCGCCGACAATTGGAACGCCGACTCGCCCAGCCGCCGCAGCATTTCCGGCAGTGGCGGCTCCGCCGGCAACGGACCATCGGACAGGAAGTCCGTCCACGCCGTCCATGCACGCTCATTCAGCCCCAGCGCCCGCCGCCGGTCGTCCCCGGTCAGGCTGATCGCATCGCCCAGCCCCTGAAACAGCGCGAGTTGCGCGCGGGTCAGATCGTCGGTCGCCTGCCAGGCCAGATTTCGCAGCATCGAACGCTCCATTCGTGTGAATACGATACCGAGGTTCAGGCCAATCGAAGGCAGCAATTGGCGCGATAAATGGCCGATTCGTGGCAACCCGACACAGATGCGTTATCGAATTCAAACACAGCCACGTGACGGGCCGCACCCGGTCGCCTAATCTCGCCAGCCGCCGCGGCCAATCCGGATCCGCCGCCGCCCGAGGGGAGACATACCGCATGGAACTGGCCCAGGCCCGCAAGGCCCGCCCAACATCGCCGCAACGGGCGCCGCGTCACGGGGGAAAGGTGCTGGCCGACGCCCTTGTCGCCCAGGGCATCGATCATGTGTTCGAGGTTCCGGGCGAAAGCTTCCTGGACACGCTCGATGGGCTTTACGACGCCGGCGGCAAGATCAAGCTGGTGACATGCCGATTCGAGGCGGGTGCGGTGAACATGGCCGATGCGTTCGGCAAGCTCACGGGCCGGCCGGCCGCGGCGATGGTGACCCGCGGCCCGGGTGCCTGCCACGGCGCGATCGGCGTCCATGTCGCGTTCCAGGACAGCACGCCGATGCTGCTGTTCGTCGGCCAGATCCCCCACATGGACACAGGCCGCGACGCCTTCCAGGAAGTCGATTACCGCCAGATGTTCGCCCCCCTGGCGAAATGGGTGACCCAGATTGACCACGCCAAGCGCATCCCCGAGGTCGTCGCCCACGCCGTCGACGTCGCCACCAGCGGCCGTCCCGGCCCGGTGGTCGTTGCGTTATCCGAGGAGATGCAGAAAGACCGGGTCGAAGTGCCAGACCTGCCCCGAACCACGGTCAGTCCGGCTTTCCCCGATCCCGCCGCGCTGGCGAAAATGCGCGCCCTGCTGGCGAAGGCGAAAAAGCCCATCGCCGTTGTTGGTGGATCGTGCTGGACCGCGGAGGGCCGAGCGGCGCTGCATGCGTTCCTCACGCAAAACAATGTCCCCGTCACCGTCGGCTTCCGCCGCCAGGCGCATTACGACGGCACGCAGGATAATTTCGCCGGCGATCTGGGCGTTGGCTCCGATCCAGGCCTGATCGGCAAGCTGAAGGAAGCCGACCTGATCCTGGCGATCGGCAGCCGCCTCGGCGATGCGGTGACCCAGGGTTACACTTTACTCGACATGGCCGGCAGCGTCCCGATCATTCAGGTGCTGCCTGACGGAGGCGAAATCGGCCGGGTGTTCCGCACCGCGCTGGGCATCGTCTCCGACCTCAACACCTTCGCCATCGCCGCCGCCGAACTGGAGCCGGTGAAGCCGGCATGGAACAAATGGACGCAGGAGCTGCGGTCGCTGCGGGAAGCCCAGCGGGCGGTGCCGAACTACCAGGGGTCGCTGAACCTCGGGACGGTGATGCGGGAACTGGAAACGATGCTGACCCCGGATGCCATCGTCACCACCGACGCCGGGAATTTTGCCGGCTGGGCCACGCGGTTCCTGAATTTCAAGGAAGGCCAACGCTACATCGGGCCGACCAACGGCGCGATGGGCTACAGCGTTCCGGCCGCGGTCGGCGCCAAGATCGCGTTCCCCGATCGCATGGTGGTCAGCATGGTCGGCGACGGCGGCTTCATGATGACGGGCCAGGAGATCGCCACGGCTTTCCATCACGGGGTCGCACCGATCATCCTGGTGTTCAACAACCAGATGTACGGCACGATCCGCATGCACCAGGAAAAAGCCTATCCCTGGCGCGTCTCCGGCACCGCCCTGACCAATCCCGACTTCTGTAAATACATCGAGGCGTTCGGCGGCCACGGCGAAGTCGTCACCAGCACCGAGGAATTCGCCCCCGCCTTCCGGCGCGCGGTCGAAAGCGGCAAGCCGGCGCTGATAGAACTGCGCACCAACCCCGAACAGATCACGACACGAGCCACGATCACCGATCTGCGGGCGGGCAGGGCGGCCCCCAAAGCCGCCGCCAAACCCAGGCGGGCCACCGCGCCGGCGTCCCGCGTCCCGCCCTCCAAGAAAAAACGCGGTTGAACGACCTGCTCGGACAAGCGGCGCGGCAGTATGCCGCCCGCGACTACCGGGCAACGGAAACCGTCTGCCGCACTATCATCGGTGCCGACCCGCACCACTTCGACGCTCTGCATCTGCTGGGTGTGGTGCTGACCCTGCAGGAACGCACTGCTGACGGTGAAACGGTACCCTGAAGCCCTGGCGGTATCGCAAGCCGACGACCCGGCCGGGTCGCTGGCAAGCGCGTGCTGTTCCTCACCGAACAGGGCCGCGGCGACATGCTGCAATGCATCCGCTATGCGCCGCTGCTGGCGGAGCGGGGGGCGACGGTCCTGGTGCAGGCCTACCCCGACCTGGTGCCGCTGCTGGCGGCGATGCCGGCAGAAACCCTGGCGCCGCTGCTGGCGCTACCAGGGTTCGAGTTCCATTGTCTGCAAAAGGAAATCGCCGAAAGCGACCGGATCTGGCTGAACCCAGCCCGTCCGCCGTTCAACCTGCACGTGCACCGATTGGACGATTTCGCCGATACCGCCGCGTTGGCCGTTCAAATAAACGTGATCGTCACGATCGACACGGCCGTCGCTCACCTGGGGGGTGCGTTGGGGTTGCCGGTGCATTTGATGCTGCCGTTCAACCCCGATCGGCGCTGGATGCTGGCGCGGCCCGACAGTCGCTGATATCCGACGGCCCGCCTGTTCCGCCAACCGGAAAGAGGCGCCTAGGCCAGGGTCGTCCAGGCCGTGATCGCTGGACTGGAGGCGGCCTAACCTCTTTGATTCTTGCGCTTTTTCGTCGGCCGATCCTCGGGTTTCAGCCCAAGGCCGCTTTGCAGCGCGAGGCTGGAGCGCAGTTTGGCATAGTCGGCGGCGACCATCGGATAGTCCGTCGGCAGACCCCATTTCTCCCGGTATTCGTCCGGCGTCAGGCCATGCACCGTCAACAGATGGCGCTTGAGCATCTTCATGGTCAGGCCGTCCTCCATGCAGATCAGATGGTCGCCGAAGACAGTCTGCCCATAAACGGGATGCACGTATACGTTGTGTGCATGGCTGTGCGTATGCTCGGCATGGTCGTGATTTGTGGGACTTTCGTCCGCATGCGTGTGCCGGACTGCAACCACTCCTTGCGAGCGAGGCACATCAAGGTCCGCTAGTGTATTGTAAACGTTACGTATGACAGTTGTGAGTACCTCAATCCCGACCTCATTATGGCCGGTGTGCGCGGAGACGATCTGGGCGGAGAGCGCCAAGAGGTGTCGGTTCTGGTCGGTCATTGGTCACGGTCCTTGGCGAAAAGAGGCTTTGACGTTTTTTTCACGTTGTATTAGCAATTGGGTTAACGTCAATGTCATTCAGCACCAAATCGGCGCCAGAAGGACAAAAACGGGACGGAGGGGATTATGAACGACGCGATTTTTCAGGATGCCTACACCCGGGTGCGTGGCCGTCACGACGACCAGGCGTGGTTTGCACTGTCCCCGCGGCAGATTACCGATTCGATTTATCGCGAAATTCGCGCCATCGACCGCGAACGCCTGATGAGCGTGGAATCCGACTTTGTTCCGATGGCCGTCGCCGCCGAATAAAAACGGCTGCGCGGATTTAGCTTTGCGTCATTAACGCGGGATTGACGGCATTCTAATCCCGCGTCGAACGGAACCCAGGTGTCTTCTCGGGCGTTAGTCCCAGGTGATGAATCTGCTCCGGTCCGGCATCCCAGCCCCTGAATCGTCGGCGCATGATGCGCGGGCTCCTATCAACATATATCATCTGCACCCGTTGGCGGCCGGTCCGTTGGAGACTTGGCCAGCCACATTCGCGCGAATCGGCGCGATGGGGTTCAGCCACGTATGCCTGGCGCCGCCATTCGAGCCTGGTGCCGGTGGCGACATTTTCATCCATGCCGGCTTCGACCGCCTTCACCCTGCCCTGCGGTTCGATGGACCCGCCGAACAGGGGATAGAACGAGCGGTGGGTATGGCCGCCGACGCCGGCCTGCGGCTGATGCTCGACATCGCGCCCGGTCAGATTGCCGTCGATTCGCCCCTGCGGCAGCGCCACCCCGACTGGTTCGGTCCCGCCGGCGGCGGCCAGATCGCCGACCCCAGGCGCAAGCCACATCGTGTCGACGTAGCGGTCCCGCGATTTGGCCAGACCGTGGTCGCGGATGCGGTCTCGGACTGGTGGATCGAACGTCTGACGCGCCTCACGCGGTCGGGTGTCGCCGGATTCCGCTGCCTGACCCTCGATCTGGTGCCTCCGGCGTTCTGGCGGCGGGTAATCGCCCCTTTCCCCGACGCCCTGTTCCTGGCCTGGACGCCGGAGATCATCAATCCGCGCGATTTCGCCGGAACAGGATTCGATCTGGCCTGTTCGGTCGCTGGCCACATGTCATTGTTGCTGGACGAGCAAGCGGCTCTGCGCGACGTGGCGCCGGTTTTGGTTTCGCCTGAACCGTCATTCCTCGATCGCCTGACACGGCATCTACCGGCGGATGCGGACATCGCCGACGCCTATCGCCTGGCGTTGGGGGTCGCGGCCGCGGCCGGTGCGGGTCTGTTCGTGCCGATGGGCTTCGAATACGCGACCAGCCGTCCGTTCGATGCGGCACGGGCCAGCCCCGCCGATATGGAAGCGGTTCAGCGAGACAAGCCGGCGGACCTGTCCGACGATGTCGCCGCCGCGATTCGCCTGACCGCTGCGTTGTCGCCCGCCATCGGGCCGCGGCCGCTCACCAGTCCGGCCGGCAAGGTGGTGGCATGGTTGCGAGCGGACACCCTGATCCTGATCAACCCGGACATCGTCCGGCCGGCATCCGTCGGCTTTTCACTCGCGCCGCTGCCCGGCACGGGGCTTTCCGCCACGGGGGATCCCGGCACGCCGCTGCGGCCAGGTGAGATTCGCATCCTGCAATGCCGGCAAGCGCAGGACATCCCAGGCGGGGAACTGGCGCTGGCCCGTCCCTGGGCCGAGGCCACCCGGATCGCGGTGGAATCGGTCGAGCCGGAGGGCGATTTTCCCGCCAAAACAGTGGTTGGCCGGGATTTCGTGGTCAGCGCGGATGTGTTTGGCGATGGCCACGACGTCCTGGCGGCCGATCTTCTCTGGCAGCCGGCGGATGCTCGGGATTGGCAACGCATTCCGATGCGCAAGCTGGACAACGACCGCTGGGAGGTTCGGTTTCGCCCCGATCGGGTGGGACTGTATCGGTTCGCGGTGGAGGGATGGTGGGATCAATGGGGCACGTTCACCCATGACCTGCGGGCCAAGGTTGCCGCCGGCCAGGATGTGACCCTGGAAATCCAGGAAGGGCGGCAATTGGTGACGGCCGCCTTGCCCCGAGCGTCCGTGGGAACGACCGCGGACGAACTGCTGTCAGACGAACTGAGAGCAGCGATGAACCGAGCGGACCAGCGGCCATTCGCCGCGCGTAGTGCTGTCCATACCGTGCGTGTCGACCGGCCGGCGGCGGAATTCGCCAGTTGGTATGAACTGTTTCCGCGTTCCGCGACGCATGATCCGGCGGTGCATGGCACATTCCGGTCGGTGATCGAGCGCCTGCCGGACATTCGCGGCATGGGCTTCGACGTGCTGTACTTCCCGCCGATCCATCCGATCGGCCGGATCAACCGCAAGGGCCGCAACAATAGCCTGCGCGCGGCTCCGGGCGAGGTCGGCAGTCCCTATGCGATCGGCGGAACCGAAGGCGGCCACGACGCGGTTCATCCCGAGTTGGGGACGTTGGATGATTTCCGAGCGCTGGTTCATGCGGCGCGGGAGAATGATCTGGAGATCGCCGTCGATTTTGCCATCCAATGCGCACCGGATCACCCGTGGGTGACGCAGCACAGGGACTGGTTCCGCTGGCGGCCCGACGGATCCATGCGCTACGCCGAAAATCCGCCGAAGAAATATGAGGATATCGTCAACCCGGATTTCTACGGTGAAGCGTCGTTCCCCGCCGTGTGGACCGCGCTGCGCGATGTGGTGCAATTCTGGGTCGATCAGGGCGTGCGCATCTTCCGGGTGGATAATCCCCACACGAAACCTTTACCGTTCTGGCAGTGGATGATCGCCGATATTCAGGCCCGGCATCCGGACGTGCTGTTCCTGGCGGAGGCGTTCACCCGGCCGAAGCCGATGTACCGGCTGGCAAAAATGGGGTTTTCGCAGTCCTATACCTACTTCACCTGGCGCAACACCAAAGCTGAGATCGTCGCGTATCTGACGGAACTGACCACGCCGCCGGTGGTCGACTTCTTCCGGCCGAACTTCTTCGTCAACACGCCCGACATCAACCCCGTCTATCTGCAGACGGCGGGCCGCGCCGGGTTTTTGATCAGGATGGTGCTGGCGGCGACGCTGTCGGGGCTGTGGGGCGTTTACTCCGGATTCGAACTATGCGAGGCGGCGCCCTTGCCGGGACGCGAGGAGTACCTGGACTCGGAAAAATATCAAATCAGGGTGCGGGATTACGCGGCACCCGGCAATATCGTGGCGGAGATCGCCGCCCTGAACCGCATCCGTCGCCAGCATCCGGCGTTGCAGTCGCACCGGGGCCTGGCATTCTACAACGCATTCAACGACCAGATCGTTCTATACGGCAAACGTGATCCGTTGGACGGCAGCATGGTGCTGGTTGCCGTCAGCCTCGATCCCCACATCGTGCAGGAAGCAGCGATCGAAATTCCACTGTGGGAATTTGGCCTGGCGGACCACGCCACGATTTCGGTGACCGACCTGATGATGGGGGAAAACTTCATGTGGCACGGCAAGAACCAGCACATCCGGCTCGATCCGGCGGAGTCGCCGTTCCGTATCTGGCGGCTTGAGGTGCGATAAGATGGATGTAGGGGTTTCCCGGTCTCGGGTGATCGCGCAAGCGGCTGCCGCCGATCCGCTGTGGTACAAAGACGCGATCATCTATCAGATCCACGTCAAGTCCTTCTTCGATGCCAACAACGATGGCGTCGGCGATTTCGCGGGCCTGCTGTCTCGGTTGGATTACATCGCCGAACTGGGCGTCAATACAGTCTGGCTGCTGCCGTTCTATCCGTCGCCGCGCCTGGACGACGGCTACGACATCGCCGACTATCGTGGCGTTCATCCAGATTACGGCTCGTTGGCCGATGTGAAGCGCTTCATCGCCGCGGCGCATGAACGCGGCATAAGGGTGATCGCCGAACTGGTGATCAATCACACCTCCGACCAGCATCCCTGGTTCCAGCGAGCGCGCCTGGCCAAACCCGGATCGATGTACCGGGATTTCTACGTCTGGTCGAACGATGACCGGAAATACGCCGACACGCGTGTCATCTTCGTGGATTCGGAACGATCCAACTGGACCTGGGACGACACCGCCAAGGCGTATTTCTGGCACCGGTTCTACCATCACCAGCCCGACCTGAATTTCGACAACCCGAGGGTGCTGCGGGAGGTCCTGTCCGTGCTGCGCTACTGGGCCGATCTGGGCATCGACGGCCTGCGGTTGGACGCCGTTCCCTATCTGGTAGAACGCGAAGGCACCAACAATGAGAACCTGTTGGAAACCCACGCGGTCCTGAAACGGATTCGCGCCGAACTGACGGAACGCTATCCAGACAAAATGCTGCTGGCGGAGGCCAATCAATGGCCGGAGGATACCAAGGATTATTTCGGCGACGGCGACGAATGCCACATGGCGTTCCATTTCCCGCTGATGCCGCGCATGTACATGGCCATCGCGCGCGAGGACCGGTTTCCGATCACCGATATCCTGCGCCAGACCCCGGACATCCCCGCCAACTGCCAATGGGCCATCTTCCTGCGCAACCACGATGAGCTGACGCTGGAGATGGTGACGGAATCCGAACGGGATTTCCTCTGGGAAACCTACGCCACCGATCGTCGCGCTCGGCTCAACCTGGGCATCCGCCGCCGGTTGGCGCCGCTGCTGGAACGCGACCGGCGCCGTATCGAACTGATGAATTACCTGCTGCTGTCGATGCCCGGCACCCCGGTAATATATTACGGTGACGAAATCGGCATGGGCGACAACATCCACCTGGGCGACCGCAACGGCGTCCGCACGCCGATGCAGTGGTCACCCGATCGCAACGGCGGGTTCTCTCGCGTCGCCGATCCGTCGAGGCTGGTCCTGCCGATGGTGATGGACCCGCTGTATGCCTACCAGACCGTCAACGTCGAATCGCAGGCCGCCGATCCGCATTCGTTGCTGATGTGGATGCGGCGCGCCATCGCCGTGCGCCGCCAGTACAGCGTGTTCGGCCGCGGCGGCTACCGCCTGCTGTATCCGAAAAATCGCAAGATCCTGGCCTATCTGCGGGAGCAGGAGGACACCACGATCCTGTGTGTCGCCAACTTGTCCCGCACGCCGCAGGCGGTCGAACTCGATCTGTCGGAATTCCAGGGCCGTGTGCCAATCGAGCTTGACGGGCACTCGCTGTTTCCGCCGATCGGTCAGTTGACCTACCTGCTGACGCTGCCGCCGTACGGCTTCTATTGGTTCCTGCTGTCGGAAGCCGAGGGCTGGCCTTCATCCCACACGCCGGCGCCCGAACCCATGCCCGAATATCAGACGATCGTCATGCGTCACGCCTTGCCCGATGCCGTCGCCGCGGCCCGCCCGGTGATCGAACGCGACATCCTGCCGCAATACCTGGCGAAACGCCGCTGGTTCGCCATGAAGGACCAGACGCTGCGCTCGATCAGGATCGCACTGCTGACCCGGGTGCCGTCCGACGATGCGGTGCTGCTCGAAATCGAGACCGAAACGGATACCGGCACCGCCCGCTGGCTGTTGCCGCTGGGCATCGTCTGGGGCGATACCTCGGCGCCGCCGCTGCCGACCCAACTGGCGCTCGCCCGGGTCCGCCGTGGGGCGAAAGTCGGGCTGCTGACCGACGCATTCGCGCTGCCGACGCTTGCCCTGGCGGTGCTGTCGGGGTTGGCACAGAAAGACATCATCGTCATCGACCAGGGTGTGATCCGGTTTGAGCCGACATCGCGCATCGCCGACATCACGGTACCGCCAGATGTCGAAATGAACTGGATCGCCGCCGAACAGTCGAACTCCTCCGTCATCGTCGGCGACGTCGCGATCGTCAAGATGTTCCGCCGCGTCACCGACGGACCGCATCCCGAGGCGGAAATGAGCCGGCATCTGACCGACCAGGGCTTCGCCAGCACCCCCGCACTGTTGGGTGAGATCGTGCGCGTCGATGCCGACGGGACGCGTCACGCCCTGGTCATCGCGCAGGCGTTCGTCCGCAACCAGGGCGATGCCTGGACCTGGACGCTGGACCTGCTGCTGCGCGGCCTGTCCGACATCACCGGCGGCGAAGAAGCGATCGAGGCCCACGCCGAATACGTCCGCTTCGCCGCATTGCTGGGCCAGCGGCTCGGAGAGATGCATCTGGTGCTGGCCCGGCCGTCACCCGATGCGGCCTTCGCCCCTGCGACAGGGACGGCCGAGACGGCGGCGGCCTTTGCCGAACGGACCCGCGTGCAACTGGAAGCCGCCTGTCGCGCACTGGATGCGGTGCAACAATGGGATGCTGCCGCGGAACCGGACCACGTCTTCATGCAGGGCGCCCGGTCGGCGCTGTTCGCCGCAATTCCGACCCTCGCGGATGCGGCGAATGGGGCGACGCTGACCCGCATCCACGGCGACCTGCATCTGGGCCAGATCCTGGTTTGCAGCGGCGACATCGCCATCATCGATTTCGAGGGCGAACCGGCCAAGCCGGTGGCGATGCGCCGAGCGAAGGACCATCCGTTGCGCGATGTCGCGGGGATGATCCGATCGTTCGATTATGCGGCCGCGGTGGTTAGGCGGCGCAGCCAGGCCAGTCACGCGCATTTGCCGGATGAGCAGGTTGATGTTTTCCTGGACAGCTTTGTCGAACGGGCAACCGAAGCCTTCCTGGACGGTTACCGTCAGGCGATTGCATCAACCGGACAGCAAGCGTCTATTGCGGCGTTGCTGGATTTGTTCTTGATCGAAAAGGCAGCTTATGAAGTTGTGTATGAAGCAGCCAACCGACCGACCTGGATCGACGTCCCGCTGCACGGGCTGGCACACCGCACGCGTCAACTGCTTGGCGTCGAGGCCGTCGCATGAATGATGCCGTCGTCGTGCCATCGATCTCTCCTGAACGGGCATGGCAACTGTCTGCCGGGTGCCTGAAGGATCCATTCGCGGTTCTGGGGCCATTTGAGCCCGGCTACGTTCGCGCCTATCTGCCCGGCGCGCTTGGTGTGGAGGTTGTTGCTCGCGCCGACGGCCGGCCGCTGGGAACGCTGGCGCCAACCCAGCCCGACGGATTGTTCATGGGGCGGGTGCCGGGCGACGAACCGTACCGCTTCCGTATCCAATGGCCCGACGCGGTGCAGGAGACCGACGATCCGTACAGTTTCGACCTGTTGCTGAGCGAGACCGACCTGCATTTGTTCAACGAAGGCCGGTTGTTCGAGATCGCCTTCACGCTTGGCGCCAATCCGATGACCGTGGATGGCGTGCGCGGCACGCGGTTTGCCGTCTGGGCGCCGAACGCGCGCGCGGTTTCGGTGATCGGCGACTTCGATACCTGGGACAATCGCCGGCACCCAATGCGGCTGCGCTATCCGTCCGGGGTATGGGAACTGTTCGTGCCGAAGGTCGGTCCGGGCGCCCGCTACAAGTTCGCGATCGTGGGTCCGGACGGCATTCGCTTGCCCGACAAGGCGGACCCGTTGGCCAAGGCCGCCGAAGCGGCGCCGGCGACGGCATCGATCGTTGTCGATCCGCAGTCTTTCGTCTGGCACGACGAAGCCTGGATGGAATCCCGAGCGGCCCGGCATGGTTCGGATGCGGCGATCTCGGTTTACGAGGTGCATGCGGCGTCGTGGTTCCGTCCGGGTCCGGGTTTGACGCCGGACTGGGACGCGCTGACCGAGCGGCTGGTTCCGTATGTGGTAGAGACCGGGTTCTCCCATGTGGAGTTGATGCCGGTCGCGGAACATCCGTTCGGCGGGTCGTGGGGCTATCAGCCGCTGGGTTTGTTCGCGCCGTCCGGTCGTTTCGGGCCGCCCGAAGGCTTCTGCCGGTTCGTCGATGCCTGCCACCGTGCCGGCGTCGGTGTGATCATCGATTGGGTGCCGGCGCATTTCCCCGGTGATGCCCACGGGCTGATGCATTTCGACGGTACGCCGCTGTTCGAGCATGCCGACCCGAAGGAGGGATTCCACCAGGACTGGAACACCTACATCTACAATTTCGGCCGCCGGGAAGTGCAGGGCTTCCTGATCGCCAGCGGAGTCCACTGGCTGGAACATTTCCATGTCGATGGCCTGCGTGTCGATGCCGTGGCGTCCATGCTGTATCGCGACTACAGCCGCAAGCAAGGCGAATGGGTGCCCAACATCTATGGCGGGCGCGAAAATCTGGAGGCGATCGGTTTCCTGCGCCACTTCAATGCGGTTGTGGCCGAACGTTGCCCCGGCGCTATGACAATAGCCGAGGAGTCCACCGCCTGGCCCGGCGTATCCCGCCCGATTCGCGATGGCGGCCTGGGATTTTCCTTCAAGTGGAACATGGGCTGGATGCACGACACGCTGCACTATATGCAATACGACCCAGTCTATCGGCATTACCATCACAACGAATTCACCTTTGGCCTGATCTACGCGTTCTCTGAAAACTTCGTGCTGCCGCTGTCCCACGACGAAGTGGTGTACGGCAAAGGTTCCCTGATCGAAAAAATGCCCGGTGACTTGTGGCAACGCTTTGCCAACTTGCGGGCCTATTTCGGTTTCATGTGGGCGCATCCGGGCAAAAAGCTACTGTTCATGGGCGGTGAGATCGCCCAGTGGCGGGAATGGAATCACGATTCGGCGATTGACTGGGATTTGTTGGATCAGCCGCGTCATCGCGGCATTCAGACCCTGGTGCGGGACCTGAACGCGCTTTACCGTCAGCAAGGCGCGCTACATCAGAGGGACTCGTTGCCGGGTGGTTTTCGTTGGGTGGTCGGCGATGATTCAACGAATTCGGTATTCGCTTTCTTTCGTCATGGGAACGAAGACAGCCGGATGATTTTGGCTGTCTGCAACATGACCCCGGTACCGCGCGTCGGCTACGGCATCGGTGTGCCGCGGCCCGGCTATTGGCGGGAGGTGTTGAACACCGATGCGGACCGGTATGGCGGATCGAACATGGGAAACGCCGGTGGCGTCGACACTGTGCCGACGCAAATGCACGGAGAGGCGCAGGCGCTGTTTCTCACATTGCCGCCATTATCGACGGTTTTCCTTTCCCCCGACCCCTGAACACCCCACCTCTGTGGGAAGCCGTAACGCGCCCCGCGTGGTCGCGTGCATTCGGTGTCGGCGTGGCCCGAAAGCAACGGGTTCGGTAGCGAATTTTGTTCTTTGACAATGATGCCGGCCGGTCGCTGGCCGATGTTGGTCTCGCGGCTTTGCGAGGAATTTGACCATGACAAACGTTTCGGATCCAATCCGCGTCTTTGGCGCGAAGCGACTGGACGACGGCGCCGTCAGGTTTCGGCTGTGGGCGCCGGCACAGGAAACCGTGTCCGTCGCGATCGAATCCGGCGACCTGCTGCCGATGCGGCGCGACGCCGGCGGCTGGTTTGAAGCGACGGCGCGTGTGCCGGACGGCACGCGGTACCGGTACCGGCTGGCGGACGGCATGATGGTACCCGATCCCGCCTCGGTCGAACAGGCGGACGACGTGCATGACGCCAGTGTCGTGCGAACCCAGCCGTTCGCGTGGCGGCATCCGGATTGGCATGGCCGGCCCTGGACCGAAACGGTGTTGTATGAGGTGCATCCCGGTTCAGCCGGTGGATTTCGCGGAATTCGCAACGACCTGCCTCGGTTGAAGGACCTTGGGATCACCGCGATCGAGTTGATGCCGGTCAACGACTTTCCGGGCAAGTGCAACTGGGGTTACGATGGGGTGCTGCCTTATGCACCGGATTCGACCTATGGATCGCCGGACGAACTGAAGGAACTGGTCGATGCCGCCCATGGCCTGGGACTGATGATGTTCCTGGACGTGGTGTATAATCATTTCGGTCCCGACGGTAACTATCTGCATGCCTACGCGCCGCAATTCTTTCGCGACGACGTGATGACGCCATGGGGACCGGCGATCGACTTCCGCCGGCCGGAGGTGCGCGATTACTTCATCGGCAACGTGCTGATGTGGCTGACCGAATACCGTTTCGACGGCCTGCGCTTCGACGCCGTGCATGCCATCCAGGAGCAGGATTGGGTGGTGGAGATGGCGGCGATCGTTCGCGCCACCGTCAATCCAGAACGTTACGTCCATCTGGTGCTGGAACATCACAACGCCGGGTCGTTGTTACGCAAAATCGCAGCCGCGCAATGGAACGATGACGGCCACAACGTGCTGCACGTGCTGCTCACGGATGAAGACGGCGGCTACTACGCCGATTACGCCGCCGATCCCGCGGCCAGGCTGGCCCGTGTCCTGGCAGAAGGCTGGGCCTATCAGGGTGAGCGATCGGCATATCTGAAGGCGCCCCGCGGGGAACCCAGCGCGGACCTGCCGCCTTACGCCCACGTGCTGTTCCTGCAGAACCATGACCAGATCGGCAACCGCGCCTTTGGGGAGCGGCTGACGACGCTGACCGCGCCGGCGGCGTTGGAAGCCGCGATCGCACTGCAAATGCTGTGCCCGCAGATTCCCCTGCTGTTCATGGGTGAGGAAACCGCATCGGCCACACCATTTCTGTTCTTTACCGATCACCACGCCGAACTGGCGGACGCCGTACGGGAAGGCCGCCGCCAGGAATTTGCCGGTTTCGCCGCATTCGCCGATCCGGACAAGCGCGAGCGCATTCCCGACCCAAATGCCGCCGAGACGTTCGCCGCATCGGTCCCCCGGCCGGCGTCCCCCGTTCGTTTCGCCCTCTATCGCGCGCTGATCGCATTGCGGATGAAAGAAATCGTCCCGCGGCTGGCCGGAACGACTTCCCTTGGTGCGGAACCGATCGGGCCGAAGGCTGTCCTGGCGCGATGGCGCCTGGGTGACGGCGCATGCCTGACAATTGTTGTGAATCTTGATGCGGATGCGGTGGCGTTCGCAACGCCGGCGGGGCGTGTGCTGTTCACCACGGGTGACACCGCGCCGATGACCGCCGCGTACCTGGAGATTGCCGCATGAGCGACGACATTCTTACAGACCTTGCCCGTCGGGCCGGCATCGCCGTCGAATGGCAGGACTATGCCGGCCGCCCACATGTCGTCGCTCCACCGGTTCTGCGCCGCGTGCTGGCTGCTCTGGGGTTGCCGGCCGATTCCAGCCGAGACGTGGCCGCGAGCCGCCGATTGCTGACGAAACGCAGCAGCCTGGCCGATCTGCCGCCATTGGTGACCGCCGTGGCTGGCCGCCCCACACGCCTTGACCTGGGGGGCAACGATTTGCTGCCGGCGGAACTGGTGCTGGAATCGGGGAACACGCGGCCGGTCGCGCTGATGCCGTCACGCGGGCGGCTGCGCATCCCGGCCGTCGCCGAAACCGGCTACCACCGGCTGCGTGTCGGAGAGCGGGAGATCGTTCTGGTGGTGTCGCCGGGCCGGTGCCGTTCGATCGAGGATGTCGTTCCGGATGCGCGATTATGGGGCCTCGCGGCGCAGCTTTATGCCTTGAGCCGCCCCGGTGACGGCGGCATCGGCGATCTGGCCGGTGTCGCCGATCTGGCTCGGGTGGCGGGCGCAAAGGGGGCCGATGCCATCTCCCTGAGTCCCATGCACGCACTGTACGCCGCGGATCCGTCTCGCTTCGGCCCCTACGCGCCGTCCAGCCGGCTGTTCCTCAATCCATTGCACGCTGCACCCGAACTGGTGTTCGGCCCCGCCGTCGACCGAGGGGCGCCACTGTCCAACGGCCTGATCGATTGGCCGGTCGCGTCGGCCGCAAAATATGCATCGTTGCGATTAAGGTTCGATGCATTCCGGTACGGGGATGACTGGAATGGGCCGTTGGGGGCCGATTTCGGGCAATACCGGGCGAATGGCGGGGAACTGTTGCGTGATCACGCGTGCTTCGAGGCATTGCAGGCCGAACGCATGCCGCAACGGACATGGCGTGACTGGCCGACGGACCTGCGCGACCCGCGTGGCGTCGCGGTCCGCTTCTTCGCCGATACGCAGCCGGATGAGATTCTGTTTCATCAATTCCTGCAATGGCTTTCCGATCGCTCCGTCGCCGCCGCGCAGGACGTGACGCGACAGGCCGGCATGCGGATTGGCCTGATCGGCGACCTGGCCGTAGGCATGGACCCCGCGG
This sequence comes from Acidisphaera sp. S103, assembly GCF_009765975.1. Classification (GTDB taxonomy): domain Bacteria; phylum Pseudomonadota; class Alphaproteobacteria; order Acetobacterales; family Acetobacteraceae; genus Rhodopila. The sequence goes on from NZ_LMUJ01000054.1 coordinate 179,100, forward strand.
GCAGCCACGCGTGGAGCCGCCAGGACGACATTCTACTGGGTCTGACGATCGGGGCACCGCCGGACTTGCTCAACCCGGATGGCCAGAACTGGGGCCTGACCGGATTTTCGCCCCGAACCATGGAGGCGAACGGATTCACCTCCTTCCTCGCGACATTGCGTGCGGCGATGCGCCACGTCGGCGGCATCCGTATTGATCACGTAATGGGTCTCGCTCGGCTTTGGCTGATACCGGAAGGCGCATCGCCGGCGGACGGCGCCTATCTGAACTTCCCGGTCGCCGATTTGTTGCGGTTTATGGCACTGGAATCGGTGCGTCACAACGTCGTCGTGATTGGAGAGGATCTGGGAACCCTGCCCGAGGGATTCAATAACACGCTGGAACAGACGGGTATCCACGGCATGCGGGTCTTGTGGTTCGAACGCGACCGGCAAACCGGCTTCTCGCCATCCCGGGGCTGGAATGGCAGCGGCGTGGCAATGACCTCGACGCATGATTTACCGACGGTCGCCGGCTGGTGGAAAGGCCGGGACATCGATCTGCGCCGCGGGGAAGACGCCGAACGTGCGGAACGCGAGCAAGATCGGCCGAAACTGTGGGAGGCCTTTGTGCGGGAACACATCGCGGAAGGTCCCGTGCCGGATACGGAAGAAACCGGCCGTGTGGTGGACGCCGCCGTTCGTTTCATCGCCAAGACGGATCTGCCGTTGTCGCTGATCCCGTTGGAAGACCTGCTTGGCCAGGTCGAACAGCCGAACCTGCCTGGAACCACGACCGAACATCCCAACTGGCGCCGCCGTCTGCCGGTTGCGGCCGGTGCCGTGCTGGAGGACGAAGCCGTCGCCCGCCGAATCGATTTCGTCGCCGCGGAAAGACCGCGCCAGTGACCCCTCCTCGGGCAACGATGCGGTTGCAGTTTCATAAGGGATTCACGTTCGCCGATGGTGCGGCCCTGGTGCCGTATCTGCTCGACCTGGGCATCAGCTACATCTATTCTTCCCCTATACTCACCGCTCGGGCTGGATCGATGCACGGCTATGATGTCGTCGATCCCACCACGGTGAATCCAGAATTGGGCGGTGAACGCGGCTTCCGCGGCCTTGTTGCGACGGCGCGTTCAGCGGGTCTGGGACTGATCGTCGATATCGTGCCAAATCACATGGCCGTGGGTGGCGCCGACAATCCCTGGTGGACCGATTTGTTACGCTATGGACGGTCCAGCCGCTATGCAAACGTCTTCGATGTGGACTGGGAACCGGACGATCCGGATTTGCACGGCAAAGTGCTGGCACCGTTCCTGGGTCGCCCGTACGGTGAAGCCCTCGACGCCGGTGACATTCGGCTGACCAAGAACCACGACGGCGAACCGGTCATCCGCTATTTCGACAGCGAATTCCCGATCGATCCCGCTACCCTGGACGGACCCGACGGACTTCACGGCCTTCTCGAACGGCAGCACTACCGCCTCGCCTGGTGGGGTGTTGCCGGCGACGAAATAAATTGGCGCCGTTTTTTCGACATCAACGGCCTCGCTGCCCTGCGGATCGAGGACTCGGCGGTGTTCGAGGCGACCCATGCCACCCTGTTCCGACTGTATGCCGATGGCCTGATCGACGGTTTTCGCGTGGATCACGTGGACGGCCTGTCGGACCCGCCCGGCTACTGCCGCCACTTGCGCCGGCGCTTGGACGAACTCGCGCCGGATCGCCGAGCCTATTTGGTGATCGAGAAAATTCTGGGCAGCGGGGAAGCGTTGCCAACCGATTGGGGTGTGGATGGCACCAGCGGGTACGACTTCATGAACGAGGTCAGTGCCGTCCAGCATGATGCCGCCGGCGCGGATTGTCTCGCCCGGTTATGGCACGATCTGACCCATCGTCCCGCCGATTTTCACGCCGAGGAAACCATCGCGCGACTCGAAATCCTGGAACATGGTTTCGCCGCCCAACTGAATGCCGTAACGGCAGCCCTGCACCGCATTGCCCGGTCCCATCGCGGCACACGCGACATATCCGCCGCCGCGATCCGTCGGGGCTTGGTCGCGCTGCTGTCGCATTTTCCAGTCTATCGCGGTTATGACGCGGGATCGGTTCGTTCGGCGTCCGATCAGGCCGCGTTCGCACAAGCCCTCGCGGCGGCGAAGCAGGCGACCCCGTCATCCGCGCACGTCACCCTCGATCAACTGGGCCGCTGGCTGGGTGGCGAACCTGGACACAAGGCCGCGAATACCCGTTTCCAGCAACTCAGCGCCCCCATCGCCGCAAAAGCCGTGGAAGATACCGCCTTCTACCGCTACGGCCGTTTGCTGTCGCGGAACGATGTCGGCTTCGATGCCGCTCGTCTGGGCGGTTCGATCACGGATTTCCATCGCGACTGCGCCGACCGTCTGGCGCGCTTTCCCGACGCCATGCTGGCCACCGCGACCCACGATCACAAGCGGGGCGAGGATGTGCGTGCCCGCCTGGCGGTGATCAGCGAAATTCCCAACGAATGGGCGGCCTTCATCACAAAATGCGGCGCGATCGATACGCCAAAACCCGACCCCGCCGATGAAATCATGCTGTATCAGATGATCGTCGGCGCCTGGCCACCTCAACTGGATCCCTCCGACGCGCCCGGCTGCCAGGCGTTCGCCGAACGGCTGGCGGTATGGCAGCAAAAGGCACTGCGCGAAGCCAAATTGCGCACCGACTGGACCACCCCCAACCAGATCTACGAGACAACTGCTCGAGATTTCCTGTTCTTCCTGTTCTCGAAACAAAGTGATTTCCTGCCGCTCGCCCGATCTTTCGTCGATACGATCGCCCCGGCCGGCGCGGTGAACGGCCTGGCACAAACCGTTCTGAAAATGACCGTTCCGGGCATGCCCGATTTCTTCCAGGGTACGGAATTCTGGGATTTTAGCCTGGTCGACCCGGACAACCGCCGGCCCGTCGACTACCAGGCCCACCGCGAGGCCACCGGGCAGTCGTGGCGCGATGGCCGCATCAAGCAGGACGTGATCCGCAAAATACTCACACTGCGCCGTCAGGCACCGGACCTGTTCGCCCGAGGCGACTACAGCCCGCTGCCGGTGAAGGGTGCGCTTGAAGAGCATATCATCGCTTTTACCCGTACCCATGGCCGATCGGCGCTGATCGTGGCCGTGCCCCGTCTGGTGCATCGTTTTCTGCAACCCGGCGATGGCCTCGCACTCGACCCGGACTGTCTGCTGGACGGTACATTACTGTTACCGGAACAACTGCACGGTCGCGTGTTTCACCCGGTGCTGGCGGATGGTGAAACCCTGACCGCCGGTCTGGATGTTCCGCTTTCACCGCTGTTTGCGCATTGTCCGATAGCGGTATGGACGACGTTCGAATCCGCGTGATGCCGCGCTGCGATAGGCGCACCGGCGCGTTCACCCTTCGTCACCGCCGCGGATATTCCGGCGGTTTGTTCGAAAGGCGATAACCATGATCTCGAAATCACGATCTTTGCTGTTGGCCGCGACGCTGATCGCCGCCCCGATGGGCTTCGCGATGGCACAGGGAACGACTCCGGGCGTCAATACCGGCGCAAATGGTGTGTCCGGGGATTCACAGACTGCCCCGACGCCGCCTCCGTCAGCGGCCGCGACCAACCCCTACGTGCCGGGCGCCACCGGTCAGACGGTGGTTCAGGGCTCCGGCAGCAGCATGGCCGGTTCAGACCGGGTCGTGCCAAATCCCAATGCCGCCGCGACATCGGTCACCGGCGGCGGCGGTCACTAAGCTGGCATACGCGCCCGGTCAGCGAGCCTTGACCGGGCGGTTGCCATGGCTGGATTGCGGCACGCCGCGGTTCAACGATAGATGCGAATGCACACCCCGCCAGCCGCCGGCCGATTTGTGGAACACAATCGTCGCCCGGCCGGGCCGATCGAACGGTGCCCCGTCCGGGTGGAAACCCGTGCTGGTCCAGGGTGCGATAACCACCACCATACTGCCGTCGTCCGAGACCAGAACATGGGTCTCCGGAATGGTGAAACGGAAATCGTCCGTCTTCGGCCACACGTTATCCCACTGCGTGTTTACCCAGGCCTCCAGGCTCGGTAGGACGTCCTGGTGTGTGCCGAAGGCCAGGATCTCCGGATGAAACAGCGGACGGGCCGACGCGTAGTCCACCGCCCGCACATGGGCGGAAAACCCTTCCAGCCAGGCGACGAACCAGGCTTTCGTTGCGGCATCAGCTTCGGGCAAACCCATTCAAATCCCCTCTACGACAGTACCAACGCCGATCGCCGGCGCGACCGCCAGTCGCTGGCCAACGCCATCACCGACGTCAACACCATGAACAGCACCGACGAAAAGAACACCCATCGCGGCAGATTGTGATCCATGATCCAACCGCCAATCAGCGGCCCGACCGTGCCGCCGATGTTGAAGCCCGTCGTAACGATCCCGAACACGCGGCCAAACGCACCGGGCGGTGACGCAGCCCTGACCAGCATGTCGCGAGAGGGAGAGATCATACCCGCCAGGAATCCGGCCGTCCCCATCGCCACCACAATCAGGACCGCGCCCAGGTTGACCGCTCCAACCAGCAGGATCAGCACCGCCGCGCTGCCGAACCCGACCGCTGCAACGTCACCGTGCCGCAGGGTCCGATCGGCGATCTCACCCCCCGCCAGAACGCCCATGGCGGAGGCGAACAGAAATGCCGACAGCGCCCAGTTCGCCCAGGACAGTGACAAGCCGTAAATGGAAATCAGCGCCACCGCCGAATAGTTGGTCAGGGCGCCGGTGCTCAGGCTCAGCAGCGTGAAGAACCCGACCAGCCCGAGCACGGTCGGAGTCAGCAACTGCCGCATTGGGATATGCACCGCTGCACCGGCCGGTATCCGGGATGCGGCATGGCGGTCCAACCAGCCTGCCATCGTCAGGGGGATGGCAACCACCAGACCCAGCACGCCGGCGGCCATGATCGCGATCCGGAAGCCAAACATCTCGGCACCGAACAGCATCACGACCGGGGTGATGGCGCTGCCGAGGAGGCCCGCGAACGTATGAATGGAAAACGCCTTACCCACCCGGCTCGGTTCGATCACCGCGCCCAGGATGGCATAATCCGCCGGGTGATAGACCGCGTTGGCGACGCCGCCCAGCGCCATCGCACACAGCATCCACGGATAGAACGGGAACAATCCGATGGAGATATAGGCTGAACCGCCCACCAGCAGGCCGCAGATCAGCATCCGCCTGGCGCCGAAGCGATCGACCGCATAGCCCATGGGCGCCTGGGCCAGGCCGCCGACAATGTTGAACAGCGTGATCGCCAGCCCAAGTTCGACGAACCCGAGACCCAGATGGGCCTTCAGCATAGGAAACAGCGGGATCAGCACAAGGTAGTAGATGTGACTGACCATGTGCGCGGAGCAAATCAGCGCGAGCGATTTAACCTCGGTCCGTTGCAGGGGTGTATTCATTGATCACTCTGCGCGCGTCGTGGTTTCGGGATAGTGCCGATCACATCAGAAGCAGCCAGGCGGTCGATTTCCGAACGGGTGAGGCCGAGCCGGCCGCCCAGGATGGTTTCGTTGTCCTGGCCCAGTGTAGGGGCAACGCGGCGAACTGGATAGGCATCAGGCCCTTCGCGGAACGCGGCGGAGGACTGCCAGTGCGGCCCGATGAACGGCCGGTCCAGGCGGCGCCAGAAGCCCCGCGCGACCAGATGCGGGTCGTCTGTCAGCGCCAGCGGCGTGCGGACCACGCCGGCGGCGACGCCACGCGCCTGCAACACGGCCATGGCGTCGTCCGGTGACCGAACCGCTGTCCAGTCGGTGATCAGGGCTTCCAGCGCGTCCTGCCGGTCGCGACGTTGAGCGGCGGTCAGGTCGGCCAGATCGTCCCGGCCCAGCACGGAACACAGTGCCCGCCACATCGCGTCGCTGGTAACCGAAACCGCGATCCAGGCATCCGAACCAGTGCAGCGGAAGCAGCCTTGCGGAACGTATAGCGGATGGCGGTTGCCGGTGCGCGGCGGGGTATGGCCGGTCGCGGATTGCTCGATCAGGGCTGGCGCGATCAAAGGCAGCATGCACTCCACCTGCGACAGGTCGATGTTCTGCCCCTGCCCGGTCGCCTGCTTGTGCAACAGCGCCACCATCAGCGCCGCGGCGGCGTTGAACCCGCCGACAGGGTCACCATACGCCGTCTGGTTCATGGTGGGTGGGTCGTCGGGGAAGCCGGTGATCGTGGGCAGGCCGGATGCCTGTTCCAAGGTGGAACCGTAGCCTCGGCAGGCGCTCCAGGCGTTGTCCGATCCGAACGCGGGCATCGACAGCATGACAAGGCCGGGCTTGACCTTGCTCAGCACGCTGTAGTCCAGGCCCAGTTTGCGCAGTACCTCGGCCGAGTAGTTCTCGATCACGGCATCCGCGTCGGCGACCAGCCGCTTCAGCAGTGCGACGCCGTCCGGATGGGTCAGGTCGAGCGTCACGTCCAGCTTGTTGCGGTTCATCAGTTGGAACCAGGGGATTTTCTCGTATTTCTGTTCCGCGATGAAGGACGCGCGCAGGTCGGTGCCGCGCCACCAGTCGGGATACTGGCAGGCCTCGACCTTGATGATCTCGGCACCCAGTTCACCCAGATGGCGCGCGGCGGTCGGGCCGGCCCAGCCCATCGTCAGGTCGATGATGCGCATGCCGTGCAGCGGCAGGGTCTTGCCCGATGCGGGTTCGGCAGGACGGTCCGCTGCCGGAACCAGCCATACCGCGGCGTCCTCGCCGGCCAGCGGCGCGGTGCCGCCGGCGCGTGGCGGGGTCAGCGTCAGGTGCTGCGGCAGCACCGGTGCCTCGAACCCAACGTCGCCAATGCGGACCGGGACGAAGGCGCCCCGAACGCGATGGACATGCTGTTCCAGCAGCTCCGCCATCGTCGGAACGACCGCCATCGGCAACTTGTATTCCAAAGCCAGTTCGAACCATTCGGTCGCGGTGCGGGTTTCCCACACCGGCTGGAACAGCGCATCGATCTCTTGCGCATGCGCCAGGCGATCGGTGTTGACCGCGTAACGAGGATTCTTGGCGAGATCCGGCATCCCCAGCATGGCGCAAATGCCGCGCCATTGGCCGGGGGTCACGATGGTGACACCGATCATGCCGTGCTGCGTCTGGTAGATGCCGACCGGATAGTTACGTCCGAAGCGATTTACGCCGGGACGAGCGCGAGACACACCGATATCCCAGGCAACCGCGGCTTCGTATTCCGCGATATTGACAGCGGTTTCATGGACACTGACGGAAAAACGCCTGCTGCCGGACGCGCGGTCATACAGCCCGGCAGCCGAGGCAATGAACGCCGCCAATCCCGCGATGATCCCCGACTGGCAATCTGTCGCCAGCGTCGGCGGCCCCTCCGCTCGGCCCGTTAGCGCAACAAGTCCGCCCAGCGCCCGAACCGTCGCCTCGGTCGCCGCGAACCCGGCATACCGGCCGGACTCCCCGAACCAGGAGATGGTGGTGGTGGCAACTGTCGCCCGAATAAACTCCGCCCCCTCCGTCATGGCCGGGCGCGTCCCGGCCATGACGGCGAGACTGGGACGCCCGTCCAGCAGCAAATCCGCCCCCGGCAGTAGTTCGCCCAACGCCGTCTCAATCACGCTTCGCTTGTTGGTGTTCAGCCAGGCGAACAAACCACTTTCTCCGCCCGAAAGTATCGGTGGAAACGACCGCAGCGGGTCGCCGCCCACCGGTTCCAGCTTCACCACATCCGCCCCGAAATCGGCGAACAATTTGCCGCAGTAATCCAGTGCGATACCGGACCCGACCTGCAGCACGCGGAAACGAGACAGGGGCATCGTCTAAGGCCGCATCGTGAACATGGATTGCCCCGGAGTCCGCAACGGCGCCGCCATGTTGGCGAACTCGCACAACAGCGGCCGCGTATCGCGCGGATCGATGATTTCCTCGATAATGAAAGCCTCCGCCGACCGGAAGGGAGACCGCATCTGCTCCAACCGGTCACCGATCTCCTTCAATTTCGTCTCCGGATCATCCGCCGCGGCGATCTCCGCCCGATAGGCCGCCTCTACGCCGCCTTCGAGCGGCAGGGATCCCCAGTTGCCCGACGGCCATGAATACCGGATCGGCGTCAGCGTGTGCGGCACATGCCCGCCGCCGCCCACACCGAAGACGTTGCGGATGATGATGGCGCACCACGGAATGGTGGACTGGTGGATGGCGCTGATCGCCGTGACGGCGTGCCGCATTGTCGCCGTCGACTCCGCTTCCAGCCCGACTGCGAACCCGAAACAATCCACCAAGTGTACCATCGGCAGGTGAAACGTCTGTGCCAAGTCGACGAAGCGGGTGATTTTCCGCGACGCCGCCGCTCCCCACGCCCCGCCGCCATACAGAGGGTCGCCGGCCAGGATCGCCACCGGCCAGCCGTCCAATCTGGCAAACCCGGTGATGATGGCGCGGCCGAAATGTTTCCCCATCTCGAAGAAACTGCCTTTGTCCACCACGGACTCGATGATCTTGCGCATGCTGTATGCTTTGCGCCGGTCCTTCGGTACGATCGAAATCAGATGCGGATCGCGCCGCTCCGGATCGTCGTCACGCGCCCCTCTGGGCGGCAATTCCCACACCGAGGACGGCAGATACGACAGGAATCGCCGTGTGCGAGCGAAGGCTTCCTGTTCGGTATCGACCGCGTCGTCGACCGTGCCCGCCGCTACCTGTACGTGATGCCCGCCCAGCGCCTGCTTGGTGCGTATCTCACCCAAACGTTCCACCACCGGCGGACCGGCGACAAAGACCGCCGACGTATCCCGCACCATGATGGAGTAATGACTGGCGGCCAGACGCGCCGCCCCCAGCCCCGCGACCGATCCCAGCCCCAGCGCGACGACCGGCACCCGGCCCATGTTCTGCGCACACAGCCACAAACCGGAGCTCTGCCCGATCCCACCCGGCAAATTCGCATGCCCACGCGTCTCGATGGTTTTCACCGACCCGCCGCCGCCGGACCCTTCGATCATGCGGATCAGCGGCAGGCGGTACTCGCCGGCCATCTTCTCCGGCATGAAATACTTGCCCTTGATCGAGGCATCGGCCGACCCGCCGCGCACGGTGAAGTCGTCGCCATAGATCACCACCGGCCGGCCATCGATCGTGCCGCGGCCGAAGACCCCGTTCGCCGGCATGAAATCGGTCATGACCGAACCGGTTTCGTCGTAGGTGGCCTTGCCGGCGATCGATCCGATCTCGAAAAAAGACTCGGTATCCAGGCACTGATCGATCCGCTCTCGAACCGTCAGCCGTCCGCCCGCGTGCTGGCGTGCGATCCGTTCGGGCCCACCCATCTGGCGTGCGATCCGCTTGCGTTCGGCGAGTTCATCCAACTCCGTTTGCCAACTGGCGGACGGATTGGGCGTCATCTGATCCATTCGGTCTGCGCTCTTGTCTCGGACGTTCCGGCGGAATGTTCCCACCGGCGGGCGCCCGGGTCAAACCTGGCGCACGTCCGAAGCGGCGACCGCCTATCCAGCTATCGGCACCACGTCTCCGGCGACGATCCGGTGGCGGCCCTGCGGCGTATCCAGCAGCAACGCCCCATCGGCATCCAATCCGGCGAAATGGCCGGCGACAGGCTGGCCCCCCGCGTTCGCCCTGATCGCGGCGCCGATCGGATAGGACCGCCCCAGCCATTGCTCCCGGATCGGCGCGAAGCCATCGATCCGCCAAACCGCGAGGTGACTCCCCAGCCGCCCCAGCAGGATGTCACGTGCCCCGTCGACCGAGGCGATGCCGCCATTGGCCACGATGGTCGTGGTTTTGTAGGCGACGTTCGACGGTGCCTCCAGGACGTTCAGCCCGATGCCCATGATGACCGCATCGTCCACCTGCTCCAGCAGGATGCCGGCGATCTTGGCACCGCTGACCAGCACGTCGTTGGGCCATTTCAGCATGGCTCGGGTCTGCCGTGGCAGCAGCGCCTCCACCGTGTCCGCCACCGCGAGCGCCGCTAGGAAGCTAAGTTCAGCGGTGCGGTTTGCCGGTTCGCCGGTGCGCAGCAGGATCGAGATATACAGATTGCCGGCCGGGCTGAACCATTTGTGCGCCATGCGGCCACGCCCGGCGGTCTGTTCGTCGGCGTGCACGACGGTGCCATGCGGCGCACCTTCCTGCGCCAGGCGGCGTGCTTCGTCGTTGGTGGACCCGATCTTGTCGTGGTGCCACACGGTGAACCCTTCGCTCATGCCACCTCGCTGCCGCGTGTCTCGATACGCAGGTTATCATGTTCGGTGGGGGGTTTATAGCGGCCCCGGATATCGCCTGTTCGGCACTCGCACCGTCATGCTGGCCCGTGCGGGCATGACGGTGCAAGCGATGCCGGCCGGCCGGAATCTCCGGTCGCCGGTCCTACAATCCCTCGAACAGCACCGTGGTGATATAACGTTCGGCGAACGACGGGACGATCGCAACGATCCGCTTCCCGGCGTATTCCGGCCGCTTGCCCACCTTCAGCGCCGCCGCCAGGGCCGCGCCGGAGGAGATGCCGCCGGGAATGCCTTCGGTGCGGGCAAGGCGGCGGGCGGCGACCAGCGTTTCCTCGTTGGAGACCGTGATCACCTCATCGATCGCCTTGGTATCCAGGACCTCCGGCACGAAGCCGGCGCCTAGGCCCTGGATCGGATGCGGGCCCGGCTTGCCGCCGGACAGCACCGCGCTGGCCTCCGGCTCCACCGCGATCATTTTCAGTCCCGGCCGCCGTGGCTTCAGCACCTGCGCCACGCCGGTCAGGGTGCCACCGGTGCCGACGCCGGAGATGATCGCATCGACCTCACCGTTGGTGTCGAACCAGATCTCCTCGGCCGTGGTCTTGGCGTGGATTTCGGGGTTGGCCGGATTGCCGAACTGGTTGGCGGTCACCGAACCGGGATTGGCCGCCAGCAGTTCCTTCGCCCGGGCGATCGATCCGTTCATGCCTTTCTCGCGCGGCGTCAGCTCCACCTCGGCGCCCAGGTAGGTCAGCATCTTGCGGCGCTCGATCGACACCGATTCCGGCATGGTCAGGATCAGCCGGTAACCCCGAGCCGCCGCCACGAAGGCAAGGCCGATGCCGGTGTTACCCGATGTCGGCTCGATGATCGTGCCGCCCGGCGGCAGTGTGCCCGAGGCTTCCAGTGCCAGGATCAGGTTTACGCCAATGCGGTCCTTGACGCTGGCCAGCGGGTTGAAGAACTCCAGCTTCAGGGCGATGTCGGCGGTGATTCCTTCCTCGGCGACAATTTTGGGGATGCGCACCAGAGGGGTGTTGCCGATGGTTTCGGCGATGCTGTCATAGATGCGGCCCCGCAACGGGCGGTCGAAAACCAGCGGCTTGTGTTCGGTTGCCATGATGCTTGTCCTTCTCCCGGTGGGCCGCGGCGATGGCCGGTGGCGGCATTTGGTGGCGCATAAAGGGCCAAAACCTTTCTTCCTGGCAAGGTGGGGTCGGCCGGGAGCAGAAATATCGCCCTACATTGGATCGACGTGGAATTTTATCCCACGAATCTCATTTGCGGTGCATCGTCGTGCTGCCAACACGATTATCCCCGCCTTGGCAACCGGCGATCCGGATGCACATTACCCGCATGACATCTCTGTTCGCCGCCTTCCCGCTCACCGCCGCCTCCATCGCGGCATCGGTCGCCTCTTATCGGGCTGGCCCATGAGCGCCCGGTCGGCGTCCGTCCGGTTCATCCTGATCACCCTGGTGATCGATGCGCTGGGATTCGGCCTGGTGGTGCCGATCGTGCCGTCCCTGGTGGTGAAACTGTCCGGCCTGACCGTCTCTGGCGCCTCGGTTTGGGTGGGATTGCTGCTGACGGCCTATGCGCTGATGCAGTTCGTCTGCGCCCCGATCCTGGGCGGCCTGAGCGACCGGTTCGGCCGCCGGCCGGTGCTGCTGCTGTCGTTAAGCGGGATTTGCGCGAACTATCTGCTGCTGGCCTGGGCGCCCTCGCTGACGTGGCTGTTCCTCGGACGGTTGATCGCCGGAGCGACTGCGGCGAACGCATCCACCGCCACCGCCTATATCGCCGATGTGACGCCGCCGAAGCAGCGGGCCGGCCAGTTCGGCCTGGTCGGCGCCATGTTCGGGATCGGTTTCGTCCTGGGTCCCGCGGTGGGCGGCGTGCTGGGCACCTATGGCCTGCGCCTGCCGTTCCTGGCCGCGGCGGGGTTGGCCGGCTGCAATGTTCTGTACGGGTTGCTGGTGCTGCCGGAGAGCCTGCCGCCGGAACAACGGCGTCCGATGGACTGGAGCCGAGCCAATCCGATGGGCTCACTTCGGCTGGTGATGGCGAGCCGCAACATGGGGCGTCTGGCGATCGCTTGGGGCGCCATCTGGTTCGCTCTCGGCGCGCTGCAAAGCACCTTCGTGCTGGCCAACGAGGCTCGGTTTGCCTGGGGTACGCGGCAAAACGGCCTGGCGCTGGCGGTCGCCGGGCTGGGATCGGCGGTGGTGCAGGGGTTGCTGGTGCGGCGCGTGGTGCCGGCGCTGGGAGAACGCCGGGCGGCGATGATCGGCGGGGTCATCGTGGCCGTCGCGTATCTTTGCATCGCGTTCGCGCCGGTCGGCTGGGTGGTGGTGTTGGGATTGGTGCTGCAATCGATCGGGGCTGTTACCAGTCCGGCGATCCAGGGTCTGGTTTCGGCCTCCGCCGCGGCGGACCGGCAGGGGGAAACGCAGGGCGCGTTGTCTTCGGTGCAGGGGCTGACGGCGATCGTTTCGCCGTTGATCGCCAGTTGGGTGTTTTCCACGTTCACCGGCTCGGCTGCGCCCATTTGGCTGCCGGGCGCGCCGTTCGTGGTTTCGGCGTTGGCGTACGGGTTGGCGATCTGGGCGATCTCGGGGGTGCGGCCGCCGCCGGCATTGGTCGGCGCCGACGCCGGCGTTACAGTGGCCGCGACGACCGAGACAGGAGGAAGCCGATGACAACCCGCCCCCCGAAGCAGAAGGCACCGGCGCTGAGCTGCGACTGCCATTTCCACATCTTTGGCCCGTACGACCGGTTTCCGCTGAGCGAAGGCCGTACCTATTCGCCGCCACCGGCCCTGGTTCCACAATATCTGGACATGGCGGAGGCGCTCGGCCTTCAGCGGATGGTGGTGGTGCAGGCCAGCGTGTCCGGCACCGACAACGCGGTGACGCTGGACGCGATCCGGCAATTCGGACTGCACCGGGCGCGTGGCGTGGCGGTGATCGACGACAGCTTCGACGATGCGGCCCTGCGCCGCCTGCACGATCAGGGCATCCGCGGCGTGCGGTTCAACATGGTCTCCGGCAACGGCACGCCGGAGGATCAGTTGGAGGCGTTGGGCCGCCGGGTGGCGCCGCTGGGCTGGCACATCCAGATTTATGCCGATGGCGAAAAAATGTTGGCGATCGCGCCGCTGCTGGCGCGTTTGCCGGTGGAGGCGGTGATCGACCATTGCGGCGGCGTGATGGCGGCGCTGGGGACCGGACACAACCAGTTCCAGGCACTGCTGCGGCTGATGGACAGCGGGCGGGCCTGGATGAAGGTGTGCGGTTACCGGGCGTCCTCCACAGGTGCGCCGTGGGATGATGTCGAGGCGAACGTGAAGGCGCTGGTGTCTGCGGCACCAGACCGATGCGTGTGGGGGACAGACTGGCCGCACCCGCAGATGGACCCGGTGCCGGATGCCGGGCTGTTGTTGGATCAGTTGTTCGCCTGGCTACCGGATGCCGGGGTGCGGCGGAAGGTCCTGGTGGACAACCCCGCTCGGCTTTACCGGTTTTAGACCAAACGCATCATGCGCCGTCATGGCCGGACTGTCCCGGCCATCCGTCCCCCAATGGTTCGTGCAAAGGGTGGGGTGCGGAGAGGCCGATTCTCACCACACACCGTTACGACGGTGACAGCGCGCCCGCCCCGACATCCACCCTCGCCTTCGCGTACCGCTTCGCCAGCCAGGCACACACCATCAACTGGATCTGGTGAAACAGCATCAGCGGCAGCACGATCAGCCCGACAGACTGGCCGGCCAGCAGCACGGTTGCCATCGGCAACCCGCTCGCAAGGCTTTTCTTCGACCCGCAGAACACGATCGTCACCTCATCGGCGCGCGAGAAGCCCAGCAGCCGGCTGCCATAGGTGGTGATCGCCAGCACGGCGCCCAGCAGCACCGCATCGATCACCAGCAGCCGGCCCAGATCGGTCAGGCCAAGCTGGTGCCAGATACCCTGGGTCACGCCCTCGCTGAACGCGGTGTAAACCACCAGCAGGATAGAACCGCGATCGACCAGGCCAAGCAGTGTCCGGTTGCGTTCGGCCCACGCGCCGATCAGCGGACGCGAAAGCTGACCAGCGGCGAACGGCAGCAGAAGCTGAGCCAGGATGTCGCCGAGTCCGCTGATCGAGAACCCGCCCTGGGCGCTCAGCAGCAGCCCCGCCAGCAACGGCGTCAGCAGCATGCCGAGCAGGTTGGATGCGGTGGCGGCGCACAGGGCCGCCGGCACGTTGCCGCGGGCGATGGAGGTAAACGCGATCGACGATTGAACCGTTGAAGGCAACACGGACAGCAGGATCAGACCGGTCCAAAGTGGGGCGCTGAGAAGGTGCGGGACCACGGCCCGTGCGGACAGGACAAGCACCGGAAACAGCATGAAGGTGGAGGCCAATACGATCACGTGCAGCCGCCAATTGCGGGCACCGGCCAGCGCGGCCCTGGGGGCGAGGCGGGCACCATGCAGGAAGAACAGCAACGCGATGGCGGCCGTGGTCAGGTGGTTGGCGACGCCCGTGCCGGCGCCATGCACGGGCAAAAGGGACGCCAGACAGACCATGCCGACGATGGCGGCGATGTAGGGGTCGATCGGTAGCCAGGACAGCAGGGCCTTGGGGGACATCGCCGGTTCCTTTGTGTCTTCTGCGATGCAGGAAATGATGTCCCCACGGTGGGTTATTGTGAAGTAACCTAACTGGTGTTATTGTTATGACGATTTATGATATCCGGCTGTTTCGAGAGGCCGCCGAAGCGAAATTATGGCACGCCCGCGTGAATCCTACCGCGGCGAGGGAAACCAATGTTCGACCCAATCCATCTGGAAAGTTTTCTTGCCGTCGTGCAGACCCGCAACTTCACCGAGGCGGGCCGGCGCCTCGGTCTCCAGCAGTCGACGGTCAGCCAGCACATCCGCAAGCTGGAGGCGCGAGCCGAACGGCGCCTGTTCGTGCGCGACACCCACAGCGTGACTCTGACAGCGGATGGCGAGGCGATGACCGGCTTCGCGCAGACCATCCTCGACACCAACCAGCGGGCGCGGCGTTACTTCGCGGGGTCACAGCTGCGCGGGCGTGTGCGGTTCGGCACGTCGGAGGACTTCGTCAGCACCCGTCTGCCGGAATTGCTGCGCGAGTTCGTCCGCCAGCACGCGCTGGTC
This sequence comes from Acidisphaera sp. S103, assembly GCF_009765975.1. GTDB lineage: Bacteria > Pseudomonadota > Alphaproteobacteria > Acetobacterales > Acetobacteraceae > Rhodopila. Next base: position 194,516 of record NZ_LMUJ01000054.1, read on the forward strand.
GACCTGGAATTGAAAGTCGGGGTCAGCGCGGTCCTGTATGGCGAACTGGATGCCGGAGAACTGGACCTTGTGCTGGCGAAGCGCCGGAACGGCGACGACCGGGGCCAGTTGGTATGGCGTGACCGGCTGGCCTGGGTCGCAGCGCCGGGCACGCAGATCGGGACACCCGTGCCGCTGATCCTGTTCAATGCACCCAGCATCACCCGGTCGGTGGCGCTGGAGGCGATGGAGCGGGCCGGCCTGACATGGCGCATCGCCTGCACTAGCGGCAGCTTAAGCGGTCTGCGCGCCGCCTGCCTGGCCGGTCTCGGCGTCACTGTCCATGCGCGGGGTTTGATGCCGGAGGGCCTGATGGAAATGCCAGCCTCTGCCGGGCTGCCGACGCTTGGCGACGTGGAGTTCGTGGTTCTGGGCGTCAGAACCGGCCCGCGGGGACCAGCGGCGGCGCTGGCGGCGGCGATCCTGGCGAACGGGGACCGTCTGCAGAGGGCGGGATAACCACCGGCTTCGGGGCAGACAGGCCTTACTGCCGATGGATCAACAACACCCCGGCTGGTGTTACCTGACGCGGTTCGCCACCAATTCCGTCACCACGCCCGGATCGGCCAGCGTTGAGGTGTCCCCCAGGCTGTCTGTCTCATTCGCGGCGATCTTGCGCAGAATCCGGCGCATGATCTTGCCGCTCCGCGTCTTCGGCAGGCCCGGTGCCCATTGGATCGCATCGGGTGAGGCGATCGGGCCTATTTCCTTGCGGACCCAGGTGACGAGTTCCTTGCGCAGCGCCTCGGTGGGTTCCTCATCGGCGTTCAGGGTGACGTAGGCGTAGATGCCCTGGCCCTTGAGATCGTGCGGGAATCCCACGACCGCCGCTTCCGCGACCTTGGGATGGGCGACCAGCGCGCTTTCCACCTCGGCGGTGCCCATGCGGTGGCCCGAAACGTTGATCACGTCATCGACCCGGCCGGTGATCCAGTAATAGCCATCGGCATCGCGGCGGGCGCCGTCGCCCGTGAAGTACAGGCCCTTGAAGGTGGAGAAATAGGTTTGGATGAACCGTTCGTGGTCGCCGAACACGGTGCGCATCATGCCGGGCCAGGGGTCGCGGATGCACAGGTTCCCCTCGGCCGCGCCGGTCAGCTCCTTGCCGTCGCCATCGACCAGGATCGGCTGGACGCCGGGCAGCGGCAGGGTCGCGGACCCCGGCTTCAGAGCGGTCGCACCCGGAAGGGGGCTGATCATGATGCCGCCTGTTTCGGTCTGCCACCAGGTATCGACGATCGGGCAGCGTTTCTCCCCGACCACGTTGTAGTACCACAGCCAAGCCTCCGGATTGATCGGCTCGCCGACGCTGCCCATCAGGCGAAGCGATGCGCGGGACGTCCGCTCCACCGGCTTGACGCCTTCCCGCATCAGCGCGCGGATGGCGGTCGGGGCAGTATAGAAAAGGCTGACCTTGTGCTTGTCGATCACCTGCCAGAAGCGGCTGCTGTCCGGGTAATTGGGAATGCCCTCAAACATCAGGGTGGTCGCGCCATTGGCGAGCGGGCCATACACGATATACGTGTGCCCGGTCACCCAACCCACGTCCGCGGTACACCAATAGACGTCGCCCGGGCGGTAATCGAAGACGTTTTCATGGGTATAGCTGGCCCAGACCAGATAGCCCCCGGTGGTATGCAGCACGCCCTTCGGCTTGCCCGTGCTACCCGAGGTGTACAGGATGAACAGCGGATCCTCCGCCGACATCGGCTCCGGCGGGCAGTCCGGCGACGCGGCGGCGAGCAGCGTGGCATAGTCATGATCCCGGCCGGCGACATGGTTGACCGCAGCGCCGGTTACCTTTGCAACGATAACGGTCTTGACGCCCGGGCAGGATTTCAGGGCCGCGTCGGCGTTCGCCTTCAGCGGCACCGGCCGGCCGCCACGCCGGCCTTCATCTGCCGTGATCAGCATCGTGGAGTCACAATCCTGGATGCGGTTGGCCAGGCTGTCGGGGGAAAAGCCGCCGAACACGACCGAATGGATCGCACCGATCCGCGCACAGGCCAGCATCGCCACGGCCGCTTCCGGCACCATCGGCATGTAGATCGTGATCCGATCGCCGCGCTTGGCGCCCAGCGCCTTCATGGCATTCGCCAGGCGGCAGACCTGATCGTGCAGTTCCCGGTACGTCACATGCCGGCTGGAGTCCGGATTGTCGCCTTCCCAGATGATCGCCGTCGCGTCCGCGCGTTCGGCCAGATGCCGGTCGAGGCATGATACCGAGGCGTTGAGAACCCCGTCTTCAAACCACTTGATCGACACGTCTCCGCTGAAGCTGGCGTTCTTGATCTTGGTGGGAAACGTCATCCAGGCCACACGCTTGGCTTCTTTTTCCCAGTAGCCATCCGGATTCGCCGCCGCTTGCCGATATGCCTCCTGATATCCGGCGGCGGTCACGCGCGCTTTTGCGGCGAAGGCGGCCGGGACGGAAAAGACGGATTCCTGGGTGAGAGCGTTGTCTGCCACGGATTGTTTCCCTGCCTTTTTGCAAGCTTCCCTGTCGTGCCGCGCCGGTCTGAGGTCACCCGTCGCCGAGCACGTGGATACTGCCGTCTCGGATCACCACATCGACCGGGGTCAATCGGTCGCCTCGGCACGGTCCTGAGATACACGCCCCGGTGGCGATTGTGAACTCGGCACCGTGGGTCGCACAGATCAGATGGCGTCCGTCCACCGATAGAAACCGGTCGGGTGTCCAATCCAGCGGCGTGCCGATATGGGGGCACGCGTTTTCGTAGACATACACATTGTCACCTTGGCGGACCGCCACCAGTCCGGTGAACGCCCCGTCGGCGCCGGGAAATCCCTTGGCGCCGTTCTCGGGGATGTCGGTGACCCGGCATAATGTCCGCATGCCGGTCGGCATCAGATTTTCCATCCACCCATCCGGCACAGTTTATCCCAATGCGGCTTCGAAACAGGCATGACGGACAGCCTGGACTGACGCACCAGCGCCATGTCCGCGAGGCTCGGGTCTGCCTTGATATCGACCAGCGTAACGGGTTTCGGCAACGGACGAACCGCCTTCATATCGACGCACACCCAGTCTCCGCTTTCCGCCGTCGGGTCTGGATAGGCTTCCCGCGCGACCTCCACGATGCCGACGATCTGCTTGCCGACATTCGAGTGATAGAAAAACGCAAGGTCCCCCTTGGACATCGCCTTCAGGTTGTTCTTCGCCATGTGGTTGCGCACGCCGGTCCACGGCTCGACCCGGTTCGCGACTTGTTGATCCCAGGAAAAAGCATCCGGCTCCGATTTCACCAACCAATAGCCGGTCATCATCTCTCCCCATCGTTCGCGCGCTCGGATCGGAGCGTCTTGGTCGATCTTGTCACCGCGACCGGACGTTGTTCAATGCCCCGGTTCGGAATATTTGGGGCTTGGTGACAGAGATCATCCTGATGGCGCGGCCGCCATGGCATGATCGGCGTGTGCTTTCGCGATTTGGGCCAATCGGGTAGAGGACAACCAGTGGACGCTCGCTCATCCGTCGCGCCGCCCCGTTTGGGAAGGACGCTGCATCGGTTCGCCAATCCGGGCCAATTCCTTCGGCTGTCCGGACGGGTTCTGCCGTGGCTGTTTTGGGCCGGCGCGCTGCTGACTGCCATTGGCGTGGTCTGGGGCTTGTTTTTCTCCCCGGACGACTGGCAGCAGGGCGATACTGTTCGCATCATGTATGTGCATGTGCCGTTTGCCTGGCTCGCATCAGCCGGATATCTGTCGTTGGCGATTTGCAGCGTGTTGTCATTGATATGGCGCCATCCGCTGGCCGACCTCGCGGCGGTTGAGATTGGACCGGTCGGCGCCGGCTTCACGGCCGTTTGCCTGGCGACCGGCAGCCTGTGGGGAAGGCCGACCTGGGGTGCGTGGTGGGTGTGGGACGCGCGCCTGACCTCGGTATTCGTGCTGTTTTTACTCTATCTCGGCCATATCGCGCTGGTCCGGGCGTTTGACGATCCTACGCGCGGCTATCGGGCCGGCGCCATTCTCGCGCTGGTTGGCGTTATCAACCTGCCCATTATCAAGTTCAGTGTCGATTGGTGGAATACCCTGCACCAGCCGGCCTCGATCACTCTGATGGGCGCGCCGACGATCGCGACAAGCCTGTTGTGGCCGCTGCTGTTCACCACCTTAGGATTCAGCCTGCTGTTCGCCGGGATCACCATCGCCCGCACGCGTGCCGCGGTGATGGAACGCCGAATCCGAGCCCTGCTGATGGCCAAGGCATCGTCCTCCGGCGGAGAAGAGGTTCTGTCGTGACCCATTGGCCCTACATTGCCGCGGCCTACGTTATCGCGGTCGGGATGCCGCTGGTCCTTTCCGTCGAGGTGCTGTTTCGCGTCAGGTCGGCTCACCGCCGGCTGCGGGCGATCGACACACGCTCCGGCCGGGGCAGGGCATGACCCGCAAGAAGCGGCGCCTGCTGGTTCTGCTGGTCTGCGGCGTCGGCCTGTGTTCGGCCACGGCGCTGATCCTGTCGGCGTTCAGCGACAATTTGGTGTTTTTCGTGTCGCCATCCGATCTGGCCAAATCGGGGCCCAACGGCCGGCAGGTTCGCCTGGGCGGTCTGGTGGAGCAGGGGACGGTCGAAAAATCGACGGGCGGCCACGCTGGCGCCCAGTTCAAGGTCACCGATGGCAACGCCAGTGTCGAGGTTGTCTACAAAGGCATCCTTCCGGACCTGTTCCGCGAGGGCCAAGGCGTGGTCGTACTGGGAGTCGAGCAGCCGAACGGGGAGTTTCGTGCCTCGGAGGTGCTGGCCAAGCATGATGCGACTTACATGCCGAAGGAAGTCGTCGACGCGCTGAAGAAGTCCGGGCGTTGGAACCCCGCCGCCGGGCCACCGCCGCCGGCCTCCACATGGAACCTGCCGGGGAAACCCGCCGGGCCTTCCGGGTGACATGACTCAATCCATGTCTGTGCAGGTCTGTATCATGGGTGCCGGCCCGGTTGGCGGTACGCTGGCCTGTCGCCTGGCCAGCGCCGGTGTCAGCGTCGCGTTGATCGACCAGGCGGTGCTGCCGCCGATGGAGAACCCGGCGTTCGACGGCCGAGCCTATGCGATCGCGGCAGGGTCGCGGACGCTGCTGGAAGACGCGGGACTGTGGGACGTCCTTGATGTCCCGCCGAACCCGATCCTCGATATTCGGGTCAGCGATGGGCGGATCGGCCGGCCGCCGTCTCGGCTGCATCTGCATTTCGATCACCGGGAAGCGGGCGGCGACCCGCGGCCGTTCGGATGGATGGTCGAGGCCCGGTCGCTGCGCAAGGCGCTGAATGCTCGTTTCCCTGCGCAAGCGGGATTGCATCTGTTCGCGCCGGCCAAGGCCGCCGTCGAGCGGTCGGATGATGGTGCCCTGGTTCGCATCGAGGATGGGCCGGTGATCGCGTGCCAGCTTGTTGTCGCGGCCGAGGGTCGCAACTCGCCGTTGCGGGAACAGGCGGGCATTCCGGTCACGCGGATTCCTTACGGTCAGACCGCGATCGTCTGTGCCGTTTCGCATGAGTATCCGCATCACGGCCTCGCGCTGGAGCATTTTCTGCCCGCTGGTCCGTTCGCCGCTCTGCCGATGGGGCCAAGCGCCGATGCCGAACCCGGCGGTGCGCCGCACGTGTCGGCCATCGTATGGACGGAACGGACGAAAGACGCGGCGGCCTTCATGGCTTTGGACGACGGGCGGTTCGCGCGGGAAGCAGCCCGCCGGCTTGGGCCGCACCTGGGTGCAATCCGCGCGGTCGGCCGGCGATGGAGCTACAATCTGTCAGCGATGATCGCGCATCGGTACGCCGATACGAGGCTGGCGCTGGCCGGTGATGCCGCACACGGGATTCACCCGATCGCGGGGCAGGGCCTAAATCTGGGCTTTCGCGACGGGATCGCGCTGGCTGATTTGATCGTCGAGGCCGTTCGGAACAACGCGGATGTCGGCGGCAAAGCCTTGCTGACGCAGTATCAGCGCATGCGGCAACCCGACAATCTGCTGATGTTCGCGATGACCGATGGGATTGACCGCCTATTCAGCACGGACCGCCGTATGGTCCGCGCCGTTCGGGATCTGGGCATCAACGCGGTCGATCGCCTGGGTCCCATGAAGCGCATGTTCATGCGCCGGGCGATGGGTGTGACGGCGCCGCCGGGGTCGTAGCAGGCTGGTTACCGACGCCGGCGGGCTTACCCCTGGCGCTCCACGATCAACTGCTTGATGGTGCCGATCGCCTTGGCCGGGTTCAGGCCCTTGGGGCACGTATCGGTGCAGTTCATGATGGTATGGCAGCGGTACAGCTTGAACGGATCCTCCAGTTCATCCAAACGCTGACCGGTCGCCTCATCGCGTGAGTCGGCGATCCAGCGATAGGCGGCCAGCAGGACGGCCGGGCCCAGATAGCGGTCGCCGTTCCACCAGTAGCTAGGGCAGGAGGTCGAGCAGCAGAAGCACAATATGCACTCCCACATGCCATCCAGCTTGGCGCGCTCTTCCTTACTTTGCAGCCGCTCGCCGTCAGGTGGCGCCGGCGAATCCGCCTGCATCCAAGGCTTGATCGAGCTATATTGCGCGTAGGCCTGGGACAGGTCGGGCACCAGGTCCTTCACCACCGGCATGTGCGGCAGCGGGCTGATCTTGACCGCACCCTTCACGTCCTCGATCGGCTTGAGGCAGGCCAGGGTATTGCCGCCGTCGATGTTCATCGCGCACGACCCGCAAATGCCCTCGCGGCAGGAGCGACGGAAGGTCAGGGTCGGATCGATCTCGTTCTTGATCTTGATCAGGGCGTCCAGGACCATGGGGCCGCAGGCGTCGAGGTCGATCTCATACGTGTCGGTGCTGGGGTTTTTGCCGTCGTCGGGGTTCCAGCGATAGATCTTGAAATCCCGAACGCGCTTGGTCCCGGCCGGCGCCTTGAAGGTCTGGCCCTGGCCGATGCGGCTGTTCAGGGGAAGATTGAAAGCAACCATCGTCGTGTGATCCTAAGGAATGGCGACAGAAAACCGACCTAGTAAACCCGCTTCTTCGGCGGGAAGACCGAGACCTCATTGGTCATCGTTTGCATCTTCACCGGACGGTAATCGAGCCGCGTGTCGCCGTTGTCGCCGCACCACGCCAGGGTGTGCTTCATCCAGTTCTGATCGTCGCGATCCGGATAATCGTCGTGCGCGTGGGCGCCGCGGCTTTCCAGGCGGGCCTCGGCGCCGACCATGGTGGTCATCGCGTTGCCCATCAGGTTGTGCAGTTCCAGCGCCTCCATCAGGTCGCTGTTCCACACCAGGCTGCGGTCGGAGACGGACATGTCGCTCATCCCGCTCCAGATGTTTTTCATCTTGCCGACGCCTTCTTCCATGCTCTTGGCGGTGCGGAACACCGCGGCGTGGGCCTGCATGGCGCGCTGCATGGTCAGGCGCAGTTCGGCGACCTTGGTGCTGCCCTTGGCGTGACGGGCACGGTCGAAACGGTCCAGCGAGGATTCGCCGGCTTTCGCGGGCAGCGGGGCCTGGCGGGCGCCGGGCTTGATCGTCTCGGTGGCGCGATGGGCGGCGGCGCGGCCGAACACCACCAGATCGAGCAGGGAGTTGGTGCCCAGGCGGTTGGCACCGTGGACCGAAACGCAGGCGGCTTCACCCACCGCCATCAGGCCGGGGACCACCGCGTCGGGGTTGTCCTTGGTCGGGCGCAGGACTTCCGTATGCACGTTGGTGGGGACGCCGCCCATGTTGTAGTGCACGGTGGGCAGGACGGGGATCGGCTCCTTCGTCACGTCGACGCCGGCAAACACTTTCGCGGTTTCCGAAATGCCGGGCAGGCGCTCGTGCAACAGGGCAGCACCGAGATGCTCCAGATGGAGCATGATGTGGTCCTTCTGCGGACCGCAGCCCCGGCCCTCATTGATTTCCATGGTCATGGAGCGGGACACGACGTCGCGGCTGGCCAGGTCCTTGGCGGTGGGGGCGTAGCGCTCCATGAAACGTTCGCCCTCGGCGTTGGTCAGGTAGCCGCCTTCGCCACGCGCACCCTCGGTAATCAGGCAGCCGGCGGGGAAAATGCCGGTGGGATGGAACTGGACGAATTCCATGTCCTGGGCAGGCAGGCCGGCACGCAGCACCATGCCGGTACCATCACCTGTGCAGGTATGCGCCGACGTGCAGGACAAATAGGCTCGGCCGTAACCACCGGTCGCCAATACAACTGTCTGGGCACGGAAGCGGTGGATGGTGCCGTCTTCCAGGTTCCAGGCCATGACCCCGCGGCAGGCGCCTTCTTCGTCCATGATCAGGTCGAGGGCGAAATACTCGACGAAGAACTCCGCGTCGTGCTTCAGGCTTTGCTGATACAGCGTATGCAGGATGGCATGGCCGGTGCGGTCGGCGGCGGCGCAGGCGCGCATCGCCGGTTCCTTGCCGTATTCCTTCATGTGGCCGCCGAACGGACGCTGGTAGATACGGCCGTCCTCCGTCCGGCTGAACGGCACGCCGTAATGTTCCAGTTCGTAGACGGCGGGAATGGCCTCCCGGCACATGTATTCGATGGCGTCCTGGTCGCCCAGCCAGTCGGACCCCTTGACGGTGTCGTACATGTGCCAGCGCCAGTCGTCCTCACCCATGTTGCCGAGCGCGGCGCCGATGCCGCCCTGGGCGGCGACGGTGTGGCTGCGGGTGGGAAAAACCTTGGTGATGCAGGCGGTTTTCAGTCCGGCGGCGCCCATGCCGAAAGTGGCGCGCAAGCCGGATCCGCCAGCACCGACCACCACGACGTCGTAGGTATGGTCCACGATGTTGTAGGCGCGGGAGGACGGCATCGTGATCGCGTTCATCGAGTTTTCCTCAGGGCTCTTACAGCCCGATTTTCAGCACGGAGACGATACAGACCAGGGCGAGCAGGATGCAGAGTGCCTTCACCACCAGCACGGCGGTCAGCTTGGCGCGTTCGTCATGCACGTAGTCTTCGATCACCACCTGCACACCCAGTTGCAGATGGTGAAATGTCGCGACGATCAGCGCCAGCATCAAGCCCATCGTCAGCGGGGATGACAGCCATTCGATAACCGCCTGATGGGTCGCGCCAGCCAGGTGGATCACCGAGAAGATGAACCACAGTGTCAGCGGCACCAGCGCAATCGCGGTCAGGCGCTGCATCCACCAATGATGCGACCCCGCTCGGGCTGATCCCAGGCCGCGCGCGCGGCCCAGCGGCGAGCGCAGCATATCGATATGCGGTGTTCCAGACATGTCAGCCCCTCACCAAACCACCAGGCCAACGACCCAGACCAGCACCGTGCAGACCACGGTTGCGATCACGACGCCCCAGCCCGAGGTGTTGTAGGTCGGTGCCTCGAACCCGATTCCGCTGTCCCAGACCAGATGGCGGATGCCACTGAAGAAATGGAAGATCAGCGCCAGCGACCAGCCGAACAGCAGCAGCAGTCCGACGGCCGATCCCAGGAACCACTGGGCGCGGTCGAACGCCTCATCCGGACCGGCAGCGGAGACCAGCCACCAGGTCAGCAGCAGCGTGCCGACGCCAAGGGCGCAACCGGTGACGCGATGCAGGATCGACAGCGCCATGCTGATCGGCCAACGATAGACCTGAAGGTGCGGCGACAGCGGGCGTCGCACCAGTTTGCCTTCAGAGTTCCGCGCGGTCATCAGCGCGTCGCGTACGTCTCTCACGCATCGCTCCCGTTCTGTCGGCGCCCATGTCGAGCATGACGGCGGCGCCGAACCATCAGGGGTGATTAGCGTTGCGGGATGAAAGGGTCAACGCGGCGGCAGGATGCGGTCGAGCGATTGACGCGCAAGGGAGACCGCGCGTTCAAGCATGGCGGGACCTCGGGTGACGCCTTCCAGCGCGATGATGTGGATATCGCGGAGTCCGATCGTGTTCAGGATGGTGGTGAGGTAGGGCGTCAGGAAGTCGGGTTGCGCCGGCGTGCCGGTCGGCGACGGGCCGCTGAACCAGCCGCCGGATGCGATGAGGATATAGACCGGGCGGTCCTGCAATGTGCCCACCTTGCCGGCCGGGGTGCTTTTGAAGGTGCGGTGAATGCGCACGATCTGGTCGATCCAGGCCTTCAGAACGGCGGGTACGGTAAAATTATGCATGGGCGTTGCGATCACCAGCGCGTCGGCGTCTTCCAGTTCGCGGATCAGGGTTTCGGACTGGGTGAAGGCTTCGGGTGGGCTGGCCGGGTCGAGAATGGCGTTGCTGAATGCGGCGTCGACGACCGTTGGCGGGTTGGCGGCCAGGTCTCGGTTGTGGATCCTGGCGGTAGGGTGATGCTGGTGCAGACGCGTCAGGAATTCCTCGGCGAAGTCCAGGCTGTGGGATGCTGATCCGCGTGGACTGCATGAGATGTAGAGGATTGTTTGCATCGGTCAGTCCAATTGCTTGCTGAAGCGCAGTGATGACGGCAGCATTCCGTAGCGGAAATAGAAGCGTTGCCCGAGCAGATTGTCCAATCCGGTGTCGAGGGTGAGGCGAAGGATGCCTTCGTCCCTGGCTATTTTCGCCACCCCGTCCAGCAGGCGGGCGCCCAGGCCGTTGCGGCGTTCCGATTCCGCGACGACAAGGTCATCGACGTAGCAGAAGCGCCCGCGGATCAGGTTTTCCTGCATACGATAGCCGGCGGCGCCGATCACCGCCTGATCGCGCCAGGCGGCGAGCAAGCGGTAGCCTTGGGCGATCTGGACCTGGACGCGGGCGGCCAGTTCGGGGGCGCCGGTCAGGTGGGGCCGCAGGGCCTGCATCACCGGGAAGCAGGCCGCGAGGTCGGCCGGGGTCTCGGCCGGACGGATGTCGATAGTCATGCGGCCTTGCCCTGCAGATGGAAGCCGCCGCCGATCGCGACGCGATTCCACAGATTGATCAGGCCGATCAGCACCGTGATGTTGGCAGCTTCGGTGTCGGAGAACAGTTCGTGCAGGCGGTCGTAGGCTGCGGTGGATGCGTGATCGATCGGCAGCCGCGTCAGATGCTCGGTCCAGGCCAGGGCGGCGCGTTCGCGTTCGGTGTAGAAAGGAGCCTCCCGCCACGCGTTCAACAGATACAGGCGCTGCTCGGTTTCGCCGTTCTTTCGGGCGTCTTTCGTGTGCATGTCGATGCAGAAGGCGCAGCCGTTGATTTGCGACGCGCGCAGCTTGATCAGTTCGATCAGCGATTTGTCCAGGCCGCAACCGCGCATGTAGGCTTCAACCTCCCTGATGGCGCGATAGGCATCGGGAACGATTTCGGGCAGGGATTTAGGCATGACGGAGAGTCCTTCGTTTATGGCTCGCCGAGAGGACATCTTTGGTGGCATAGCGTGAAGGGCCAGAAAACGACGAATCGACTGGACCATGACGCTTAGCATCACGCTCGATACGACCGAGGAAGACCCGCTGTTCCTGCAAATCGCGACGCGGGTGCGTTCGGCGATCACCGCGGGTCATTTGCTGCCGGGCGCACGGCTTCCGTCATCCCGAGCACTGGCCGCGCAACTTGCCATCGCGCGGGGGACCGTGGATGCCGCCTATGCGCTGCTGGCGGGCGAAGGGGCGATTGAGACTCGCCGTTCGGCCGGAACGATCGTGTCGGGACAGATTGGCCGGCGGATCGAGGTGGCGGAGCAATCGCCGCTGGAGTTTCCGTCCGCACCGGCCGCCGTCTGCGCCGAACCACTGCCGTTCCAGATGGGACTGCCGGCTTTGGATGCTTTTCCGCGAAAACTCTGGTCCAATCTGACGGTTCGGGCGGCCCGGTCGATGCAGCCGGCGGACCTGGCGGACGTTGACCCCGCCGGCTTGCCCGACCTGCGTCAGGCGGTCGCCGCCTATCTGGGGGTCGCGCGCGGTATCAAATGCAAGCCGGATCAGGTGCTGATCACCGCGGGCTATCAGGGCGCGTTCGCGCTGGTGCGCACTGTGCTGATCCGTCCGGGAGACCCGGTCTGGATGGAAGATCCGGGCTATCACATGACGCGCATGGCCCTGGAAACCGCCGGCGCCCGGGTCGTGCCGGTACGGGTGGACGCCGAAGGGTTGCGCGTGGCCGCCGGCATTAACGCAGCGCCCAAGGCGAGGCTCGCGGTCGTGACGCCGACCCATCAGTGTCCGACCGGGGTGGCGTTGTCGTTGCCGCGGCGGCTGGAGTTGCTGACCTGGGCGGCGGAAGCCGGGTCGTGGATCGTCGAGGACGATTACGACAGCGAATTCCGCTACGTCGGCCGGCCGTTGCCGTCACTGAAGAGCCTGGATCGCGGACAGCGCGTGCTATACGCCGGCAGCTTCAGCAAAGTCCTGTTTCCGGCGTTGCGCCTGGGCTACCTGATCGTTCCGCCTGAGTTGCAGACCGTGTTCCTGCGGGCATCCAGGCTGTTGACGTCGGGGCTGCCGATGCTGGAGCAGAAGGCCGTCGCCGCGTTCATGCGAAACGGCCACTTCGCGCGTCATATCCGGCGGATGCGAATACTCTACGGCGAACGCCGCCGCTGCCTGGCAACCGCCTTGCAAGCGGCGTTTGCAGACCGGGTCACGGTCGAACTGGCAGCGGGCGGGATGCATCTGCTGGCACGGTTTCCCGGGGCGGACGACGACAGCGTACTGGCGAAACGCGCCGCGCTCGCCGGATTGGCCACAACCGCGCTGTCGTCGCTGACGATGGCGCATGACGCTGGGCAGGGGTTGCTGTTGGGTTTTACCAACGTCGCCACGGCCGACGCCGACGCTCTGGTGGGCCGGTTGAGGGGGGCTCTCAGGTAAACAATGAACCCACCGTCGCGCGTTCACTGCCGGCCGCAGCGACAGCGAACGACTAAACCAGTTTCGCCGCCTTCACCGCTTCCATCACGGCGTCTGCATGGCCGGTCACGCTGACTTTCCGCCACACTTTCAGCACCTTGCCGTCAGCGCCAATCAGGAACGTGCTGCGCTCCATCCCCATGTATTTCCGCCCATACATCGATTTCTCGACCCATGTGCCATAGCGATCCGCCACCGCGTGCCCCTCATCCGAGGCCAACGGAAACGTCAGCCCATACTTGGCGGCGAACTTCTCGATCGGCTTGATCTTGTCCGGTGAGGCGCCGATCACATCCAGGCCGATCTGCTCCAGGTGAGGCATGGCCTCCTGAAACGCACAGGCTTCCTTGGTACACCCGGGCGTATCGGCCTTCGGGTAGAAATACAAAATGAACGGCTTGCCTTTGTAGCCGTCCAGGCTGACCGTACGACCCCCCGTGGCCGGCATCTGGAAATCGGGAGCCGCATCACCTTCCACGAGACTCATCCGTCTGGTTTCCCCACATAATTTTCGAACAGTTTTCGAACCTGTTGCGCGATATCTTCGGACTTATGCAACAGATCGTCGGCGTCAACCGCGGATACGCCGGCTTTCGCCGCGGCAAGCAACAATGGCAGGGCCGACGCGTCAGGCAAGGATGCCACTTCGATCCGGCCGACGGTCATGCGCAGCATGCCCTGGATGGTGCGCCACAGCCGTTCGGCCTCGATCAGCAGCGCCGCATCCGGCCTGGCGATCACACCGGCATTCCGCAGCCGCTGCAGGGCGACATGCGTCGTCTGGCTGCCGCGAAAGCCCGGATCTTGCGCATGGACCAGTTGCAGGGTCTGGGCGATGAATTCGATGTCGATCAGGCCGCCGGCACGCAGTTTCACGTCCCAGGGACCGTGTGGCCGAAGATCGCGCGCCATCCGCTCCCGCATCGTCACAGCGTTGGCCCGAATGCGGTCCGGTTCCTGCTGGCGCCGGATCGCGGCCTCGATCGCCCGGGTCACCCGCCGGCGCATATCGGGCGGTCCAGCGACCACGCGCGCCCGGGTCAGGGCCATCCGCTCCCAGGTCCATGCATCCCATTCGTGATAGTGCTTGAAACCCTCCAGCGAGACGGCGAGCGGACCTTTGTTGCCGGACGGCCGCAACCGCATGTCCAGCGCATACATCTGCCCCTCCGGCCCGGGTGCCGTCAGTGCCCCGATGCAAGCCTGTACCGCTCGGACGAACCATTGGCTGGCCGGCAGGTTACGTGGCCCGCGGCTTTCGGTGACATCTTGCGGGTGATCGTAGATGAACATCAGGTCGAGGTCGGACCCCGCCATCATTTCCCGCCCGCCCGCCTTGCCCATCGCCACGACGGCGAGCGCGCCGCCCGGGACTCGTCCGAAGCGCGTCGCAAAGTCGGCCAGAACGCGGGGAACCAGGACCGACAGCGCCGCTTCGGCCAGCGCCGTTCGTTGCCGGCCGGATGCGTTGACGTCCAACCGTCCTTCCAACGTCGCGACGGACAGGAAGAAATCCCGTTCCTTCACCGCGCTCCGGACGATCTGAATCACGTCCTCTTGCCGGTCGGCATCCGTCAGGCGCGACCGCAACATGCGCTCCACATCGACCACGTCATCCGTGGTGAGCAGCCCCTCCAGCGCGCTCGGATACCGTACCAAATGTTCCGACAGCATGGGGGCAGCGCCCAGTACCGCGGCGACGCGGTCCAGTTGCCGGGGATTCCGGTGGAACAGCGACATCGGCTGCACGCCGGCCGGCAATGCGCTGATGAAGCGGTCGAACCGGTTGAAGGCCTCATCGGGGTTCGGCTGGCGTCCCAGCGTGACCAGGATCGATGGCACCATCGTCGTCATCAGGTCGCGTGCCAGGCTTGACCGCAACGCCCGTACGTGTCCGGCGAGCCAGCGGCGAACCGCCGAGACGATGCGCTTCGTGTCGTGGTAGCCCATTGCGCGCAGCGCCGCGACGGTTGGCGCCGGTTCGGGGTCGTCGCCGCGGAAATCCAGTTCGGGTCCCGCCGTCTTTGTGTCGGGCATATCGGGAACAAGCTCGAAAACGGCGCGATAGTTGGCGCGGACGATGTCCACGTGGCGCAGGAAATCGAGGGCGAATGCCTTGGCATCCGGATAGGCCATGAACCGGGCGATGCGGTTCATCTCCTCAGGCTGTTCCGGAAGGTCGTGGGTCTGGCGATCGTTCACCATCTGGATGCGATGCTCGACCTGCCGCAGGAACCGGTAGGATTCCGCCAGTTCGCAGCGGGCGGTTTCGTCCAGATGGCCGGTTTCGACCAGGCGCGCCATGGCCGGCAGTGTGGGCTTGATCCGCAGCGTCGGGTCGCGGCCGCCCCATACCATTTGCAGGGTCTGCACCAGGAATTCGATCTCCCGAATGCCGCCCTCGCCCAACTTGACGTTGTGACCGGCGATGCGGGCAGCGGGATCGTCGCTTTGGTTCAGCGCGGTGTTCCTGGCGACATCGATCCGGCGCTTCATCGCATGGATGTCGGCGACGGCGGCGAAATCCAGGCCGCGGCGCCATACGAACGGACGAATGGCCTCCAGGAAGCGATGCCCGAGCGGGAGGTCGCCGGCGATGGGACGGGCCTTGATCATGGCGGCGCGCTCCCAGTTCTGGCCCATGCTTTCGTAATAAAGCAGCGCGGCGTGAAGGGACACGGCGGGCGGGGTCGCCGCCGGGTCGGGGCGCAGCCGTAGATCGGTGCGGAATACGTAGCCGTTGGCGTCCCGAGCCTCCATCAGCGTGATCAGGTCGCGGGCCAACCGGGATGTGAACGAGCCTATGCTATCGGACGCTCGCCCGCCCGCGTAAACCGGCGCGGTACTGTCATACAGAAGGATGAGGTCGATATCGGACGAATAATTCAGCTCCGCAGCGCCCAGCTTGCCCATCGCCAGTGCGACGAATCCGCAGTTGTGCTCGGGGCGGTTGGCGTCTTGCAGGCGGATTTCGCCTGCGTCGTGCGCGGTGCGCAACAGATGACGGATTGCCAGCCGCAGCGTGGCCTCGGCCAGGTCGGACAGCGTGCCGGTCACGGTTTCCAGTGGCCAGATTCCACCAATATCCGCTATCGCGGCGATCAGGGCGGTGGCCCGCTTCGCCTGGCGGAGAGCGGCGGCGATGTCGGGGCGTTTCGCGGCGAAGGAAACTTGACCGAGACAGGACAGACCATGTGCGAACGCGGCCTCGGGACCGGTTGTCACCAGACGGTGGATGGAGTCGAATTCGCGCAGCGCCAACGCAGCGAGGTAGGGACTGTTGCCCCCTAGGCACCGCAGCATGGGCAGGACGCCCGGTGCCTTCAGCAGGCGGCTTTCGGCTTCGCCGATCGCCTCGAAGCGCTCGACGAGCCGATCCGCCGCGGCCTCGTCATAGGGAGCGGGCCAATGGCGTGGCATAAGGAAGGTGGCTGGCTTCATCGATCGAGACATCACGTGGTGGTCCGCTCTACCGGGCGGGCGATCCACCATACCTCGAAAGCGGTGCATCGGCTGTTGCTGCTGGGCATGGGGTTCCTGGTGGTGGCGAGTTGCCTGCTGGCGGGTACCGCGTGGCGCCTGGCGCAGGGACCGATCGACCTGCGCTGGCTGTCGGATCGCCTGAAATCAGCGTTCATCGATGATTCGGCGCGCTTGCGAGTCTCATTCGACGGCGTGTTCCTGGTCTGGGAAGGGTTCCACAAAGGCGTTGACTACCCGCTCGACGTCCGTCTTTCCGATATCATCATCACCGACCCGGCGGGCCACCGGATTGTCGCGGCGCCGCGTGCCCACCTTACGTTCTCGCTGGCCGGACTGCTGCTAGGCCGCGTCGTCCCGCGCGCCATCGAAGTGGACCATGCCCAGATCGCGGTCACAAGGGACGCCGACGGAGCGATCAACCTTGGGTCCGGCCTGGCTGGTGGGGCGTCGTCCGATCCAGGTGCTGTTGAACTGAACCGTCTCCGGGAACAGCTCTCCCGCCCGGCCAGCAGCGATTACGGGCGGTCCCGGGGTTTGCTGGATCAGATCCACCGCGTGCATTTTCGCGATACCGCGATGATGGTGCGGGATCGCGGGACCGGGTTGGTGGTGCGGACAGCGGACATGGACCTCGATTTGATCCGCGCCGAAAAAGGGCACGTCCGGGGTTTGGTTCGCGGCGCGCTGCGGGCTGGCGATCAGCAGGCCGGACTGACGGCGCGAGCGGATTGGGTCATCGGTTCGGGAGTCGATCTGGATATCAAGCTGACATCGTTCCGCCCGTCGGGTGTGGGCGCGCTGTCGCCCGCCCTGGCCTTCGTGGCCGGTATCGACGTGCCCGTATCGCTGACCGCGACGGTGGGGTTGGACACGAACTTCAAGCCCAATCGGATGCAGGCGGATGTTCTGCTGGGTCAAGGCCAGATCCAGGTGGCGCAAGGCAGCGTCCCGATACGCCGCGGCACCATCGCGCTGTCGGGAACACCGGATGCGATCACCATCACGAAGGGCCATTTCGACGTCGCCCACACACCGGACGGCAGTGCCGAGATCGTCGATATCGGCGGAACGATCGTTCACAAAGCGGATCGGCTGTCGGCGTCCGGAACGATCGGGTTGACCCAGATCGACATCGCCGATCTGCCTCGGCTATGGCCCCTCGGCGTCGGGGGCGGTGCTCGGCCGTGGGTCACCGAACATGTGACGGCGGGCATGGTGACGCACGGGACGGTGTCGTTCGCCATCGAATCGGATGACGCGCTGCATGACGTCGTGCTGACGAAGGCGACCGCCGACCTCGACGGCACCAACGCGACATTCACCTGGATCGACAATATCCCGCCGGTCGAGCAAACGGATGTCCACCTGCATCTGGTCGATCCGAACACGCTGGATATTCATATCACATCCGCCCATCAGCACGTCGCGAACGGGGGGGCCGACCTGCTGATCAAGGACGGCCAGATGCGGATTACCGGCCTGTCGCTGCGCGACCAGCTCGCGGTGATCCGCGCCCGGGTCGAAGGTCCGGTTGCCAGCGCGCTGGCATTGCTGAAAGAGCCTCGGCTGCATCTTCTCTCCACCCATCCGATCGCGCTGAAGACCGACACCGGGACGGTATCCGCGACGCTGGATTTCCAGTTTCCGCTGGAGAACAAGTTGCAGATCGACGACGTGCGGATTCACGCCGACGCGCATCTCGAACAGGTTCGCTTGCTGGATGTCGCGGGCGGCCAGAATCTCGATGATGGCGTGTTCGACATGAGCATCGACAAGGATGGCCTGACCCTGAAGGGACAGGGATCGGTCGCGAAGGTGCCGGTCACACTGGACGGCACGATGGACTTCAATCCGGGGCCACCCGACCAGATCGTCCAGAAGATCGCGGTCACCGGCCAGCCGACCGGGGCACAACTCGCGGCGGGCGGCTTGCCCGTCGTGGATTTCCTGGACGGACCGATCCCGTTGACCCTCGTCCTGATCGAGCGTCGCGGCGGCGACGGTTCGGTCGCGATCAATGGCGACCTGACGCTCGCGACGCTGTCGGTGCACCCCTTGGCCTGGACCAAGCCATCCGGGACCATCGCCAACGCCTCGGTGGTCTTGCTGATGGCGCATGACCGGCTGACGAAGATCGACAAGATCGCGGTGCGTGGCGAGGGGCTGCTGCTGACCGGATCGGCTGATCTCGACGATGGCCATGTTCGTAGCGTGGCGTTGGACAATATCCGCCTGGGGCAGACAAGCGGGCACGGTTCGGTCCGGTTCGCGTCGAACGGGGCGGTTTCGGTCGTGCTGCAGGGCGATCAGATCGATCTGTCCGCCAAGCTGACCGAGAAGACGTCCGGTCGCGACAAGCCTGATTCGAACCCGGTGACAACACCGGGGTGGACGCTGGACGCTCGTTTCGATCATGCGATCCTGGCGAATGGAGAGAACGCCCGAGCTGTCGCCGTAACGGCGTCCGGCGGGGGTGAACTGGTCCGCCTTCTGGATGTGGCTGGCACGATCGGGACGAGCGGCGGTTTTTCGATCGCGGCTCAGCCACGGGGAGGCACACGGCATCTCTTGGTCGATGCGAAGGATGCCGGAAGCTTCCTGCGGGCCGTGGATGCCGTTCGTGGAATGCGATCGGGTCACCTCGCGATCGATGGGAGTCTCGACAAGCCGCTTGGCCTGCAACCACTGGTCGGAACGGCGACGATCGACAATGTGGTGGTCAGGAATTCGCCTGCATTGGGGAAGCTGTTGCAGGCTATCACGCTTTATGGGTTGGTTGATGCACTGCGCGGACCCGGGATGGGGTTTTCCCATATCGTCATGCCGTTTCACTACGACGGCAACGATCTGCACGTCGATGACGCGCATGCCTACAATTCCTCGCTTGGGCTGACGGCGACGGGCCGTATTGGCTTGTCGTCCGGGCGCGTTTCGATAAGTGGCACGATCGTTCCCGCCTATTTCTTCAATTCGATGCTCGGGCAATTGCCGCTGGTCGGTAAGTTGTTCAGCCCTGAGAAAGGCGGCGGCGTTTTCGCGGCACGGTTCGGCCTTGACGGGCAGATCGACGATCCCAGCGTGTCGATCAACCCCGTCAGTGCCCTGACTCCCGGGTTTTTGCGGGGGATATTCGGTGTGTTTGATCGCAAGCCGAAGGGTGGGGATGGCGCGCAGGCGGACGGGAAGTAGACGGTCCATCCGGTGGGTCATGGACGTATGTCAGGGCTGGATTAGCGTTGCTGCCGGCTCTTGATTCGTCATGGTTCGGTTTGGACTGACCACCGGCCGGGAACGTCGCCAGACGAACGATCGAAATTCGTAATGAAGATGTGCACCTATAGTTTTAAGGACGAGCCGGGCGGAGACAGAAATGGATGTCCTGCCCGGCTCGCTTATTGTCGGACGTTGCCTAACCCCGGTTGGCGCCGGCGGCCTGGTCGAATTCCGCCGCGGTGATGCCCAGCGTTTCGGCGGCGGCGCGGATGTCGCGCCAAGTGGTGTCGTCGACCTCGATGCCCTGTTCGGTCCGCTTGGCGGCGTAACGCTTTTCCGGTTCGCCAGGGGTGAGGACCTCATCGAAGCCGGGGCCGGGGCGGGCGGATTTGACGTGGGATTTCACCGCCTGAATGTCGGCGGCGATTTTCCCCGGATCGCCGAGCTTCGAGAGGTCGATGACCGTGGCGAGCATGGAGTTCAGCACGCCGCCCTTGGCCTCGTGGAACGCGCCCTGGCCGCCGGCGACGGCGGAGGCCATGATTTCGCACATTACCGCCAAGCCTGATCCCTTGTGGGTGCCGAACGCCCGCAGCGCTCCGGTGTGGTCGCGAATGAAGCCGGTGGGGTCGTTGGTGGGGTTGCCGTCGGCATCGATCATGCAGCCATCGGTGACCGGGACGCCCTTGTTGTATGCGACTCGCGCCTTGCCGGCAGCGATGGTGGTGCTGGCCATGTCGAGCATGACCGCCGGGCCGTCGGTTCCGGGCACCGCGGCACAGAATGGGTTGGTGCCGAGGCGCGGTTCGGCGGCGCCCCAGGTGGCCTGCACATCGTGATGGTCGGCGACGTTGACGAAGGCGGTGAAGGCGCAGCCCTGCGACGCGGCGAGTTCCGCGTAGGTGCCGATGCGGCCGATATGCGAGGAATTGCGGAACGCCAGCACGCAGGCGCCTTGTTCTTTCGCACGGGCGATCGCGCGTTTGACGGCATCGGCGGCCATGCGCTGGCCGTAGCCGCGGCGGGCGTCGATCACCAGCAGGGCGCCGGCGTCGAGAACCGTCTCGGCTGTCTGATTGGGGACCAGGAGGCCGGCGTGCAGCAGGCGGACATAGGTCGGCAGCATGCCGACGCCGTGGCTGTCGTGGCCGGCGAGGTTGGCTCGGACGAGATGGTCGGCGACCTGGGCGGCTTCGCCTTCCTCGCTGCCCATGCGGCGGGCGATCAGGTGGGTGACGGCTTTCAGGGCGTGGGGCGGGAGGGTGGGCATGATGGCGAGGCCTGACGGTTGGCGGCGTTGGTCATGCCGGCGTGCGGCAAGCATCCACGCCTGTGAGTGTGATGAACGCCGGGGAGGCGTGGATGGCGGGCCTGCGCCCGCCATGACGGTTGGACTTGGTGGATGGCGGACAGGCCCGCCGTGACGGATGTGCTTGGTGGATGGCGGACAGGCCCGCCGTGACGGATGTGCTTGGTGGATGGCGGACAGGTCCGCCTCGACGGATGTGTTTACCTCGGCGACAGGACCATCACCATTTGGCGGTTTTCCATACGGGGCATTTGCTCGACCTTGGAGGTCGTGTCCATTTCCGCGCGGATACGTTCCAGCACGCGCACGCCGATGTCCTGGTGCGCCATTTCGCGGCCACGGAAGCGCAGTGTCACCTTGACCTTGTCGCCTTCCTCGATGAACGACTTCATGGCGCGCATCTTCACCTGATAGTCGTTTTCATCGATGTTCGGACGAACCTTGATCTCTTTGATTTCGATGACTTTTTGCTTCTTCTTGGCCTCGTTCTTCTTCTTCTGCTGTTCGTATTTGAATTTGCCGAAGTCCAGGATCTTGCAGACCGGCGGATCGGCGTTGGGGCTGATCTCCACCAAGTCGAGGCCAACGGCGAAGGCGCGTTGCATCGCTTCCCGCACTGTCAGCACGCCCTGCATTTCACCGTCCTGATCGATCAGGCGAACCTGCGGGATTCGGATTTCCTCATTTACGCGGGGGCCGTCGCGGGTTGGCGGGGCGGCCATTGGTCCTCTGGCTATCGTTCTCTCCTGTCTCTGTTACGACGATGGTGCCGCCGCGAAAGCGCGGATGCCGGCGACCGTTTAGCAGTGTGGGCGAAAGAGGGGCTTAAAATCAAGCCATCTTGCCTGGAATCAGGCCGTGATCGCCTGCGTTTGGATCAACGCTCCGGTGCGGTCACGGTCTAACCCCGTGTTTAGTCGGATGATTCACGCCGTCTGGCGACCAGGCTGTAGATCGGGTGGCGTGGCTTCCGATGCAAGCCGAACGACCGCTTCATCCAGCGGCAGCACTTCCTGTGCCTGGCTGCCCAGTCGTCGCAACGCCACGGTGCGGGTTTCCGCCTCTTTCCGGCCGACGACCGCGAGTACCGGAACATGCGCCAGGCTGTGTTCTCGCACCTTGGCGTTGATCTTCTGGTTGGTCAGGTCGGTGTTCACCGACAGACCCGCTCGGGCGAAGGCGGCCGCGACTTCGTTGGCATAGTCGTCGGCGTCGGAGACGATGGTCGCCACGACGGCCTGCACCGGCGCCAGCCACAGCGGGAAGCGGCCGGCGTACTGCTCGATCAGGATACCCAGGAACCGTTCGAAACTGCCCAGGATGGCCCGGTGCAGCATGATCGGGCGGTGGCGGGCGCCGTCTTCGCCGACATATTCGGCGTCCAGGCGTTCGGGCAGGTTCGGATCGACCTGCAACGTGCCGCACTGCCAGTCGCGGCCGATGGCGTCGCGCAGGACGAATTCCAGTTTCGGGCCATAGAAGGCGCCCTCGCCCGGGTTCAGTTCGTATTCGACGCCGGCAATGGCGCAGGCCTCACGCAGGGCGCCTTCCGCATGGTCCCAATCGGCATCGCTGCCGATGCGCGCTTCCGGGCGATCGGCGAACTTGATGCGGAAGTCCGGAAAGCCGAAGTCGCGGTAGACGGTGGAGAGCAGTTCCACGAAGCGGGCGGTTTCGACGGCGATCTGGTCTTCGGTGCAGAAGATGTGGGCGTCATCTTGGGTAAACGCCCGCACCCGCATGATGCCATGCAGCGCGCCGGACGGTTCGTAGCGGTGGCATGACCCGAACTCCGCCATGCGCAAGGGCAGTTCACGGTAGGACCGCATACCGTGGCGAAAAATCTGCACGTGGCAGGGGCAGTTCATCGGCTTCAGGGCGAGGAATTTGTCCTCCTCTTCCACCTGGGCGATGAACATGTTCTGGCGGTAATTGTCCCAGTGCCCGGATTTCTCCCACAGCGAGCGGTCGACGAGTTGCGGGGTTTTGACCTCCTGGTAGCCGGCGGCGTCGAGGCGGCGGCGCAGATAGGCCTCCACCGTGCGGTAGAGCTTCCAGCCCTTGGGATGCCAGAAGATCGAGCCGACCGCCTCTTCCTGGATATGGAACAGGTCCATTTCCTTGCCGATCTTGCGGTGGTCGCGGCGTTCGGCTTCTTCGAGCTGGTGCAGGTAGGCGTCGAGTTCCTTCTGGTCGCGCCAGGCGGTGCCGTAGATGCGCGACAGCATGGCGTTGCGGTGATCGCCCCGCCAATAGGCGCCGGCGACCTTCATCAGCTTGAACGCGCCGCCGACATCGGCGGTGGAGCGCATGTGCGGGCCGCGGCACAGGTCGACCCAATCGCCCTGGCTGTAGAGGCTGATGGTTTCCGTCGCCGGCAGGTCCTGGATCAGTTGGGCTTTGTATTTCTCGCCCTTGGCCTGGAAGAAGGCGATGGCTTCGTCGCGATCGATCTCCCGCCGGACGAACGGAGCGCCCTTGGCGACGATCTCGCGCATCTTGGCTTCGATGGCGGCGAAGTCGTCGGGGGTGAACGGCTCATTGCGGGCAAAATCGTAGTAGAAGCCGTTCTCGATCGACGGGCCGATGGTGACCTGGGTGCCGGGATAGAGGGTCTGCACCGCCTCGGCCAGCACGTGGGCGGCGTCGTGACGGATCATTTCCAGCGCGTCGGGATCGCGGCGGGTGATGAAGACGATGGCGGCGTCGTGGTCGATCAGCGTGCTGAGATCGACGGTCTTGCCGTCCAGCTTCATCGCCAGGGCGGCGCGGGCGAGGCCGGGACCGATCGCCTCGGCCACCGTGGTGCCCGTCACCGGCACGTCGAACTGGCGTTCGGAGCCGTCGGGCAATGTGATGGCAGGCATGGGCGTGGGTCCTGATGGTTGGCAAGGCGCTGTCTATGGCGTCAAGCCAGGGGTAGAGGCAAGAGGCCGTGGTGCGGGAAGGCCGTTAATCGACGGTGATACTGCCGATCATGCCGTCCCAGTCGTGGTCGGCGCAGGTGAGGTCATAGGGCCCCTTGGGCGGGGCGACCAGCAGGATGTGGACGGATTTGCCGGCCTGCACCACGATGTCGGTACCACCATTCGCCAGCAGATGCTTGTCCTTGATCGTGGCGGCTTTCAGGAACATCGGGGCGGTGAATTCGTGCATCTCCTTGCCGTGGTTTTCCAGCAGCAGGTCGTAGGTTTTGCCGGCGTGGAAGACCAGGTGATCGGGCTCGAAGCGGTTGTCGACCATCACGACGGTCATCTTTTCCGGATCGGCCCATCGATTGGCGGCGTGGGCGGCCAGGGGCAGCAGCAGGGCCAAGGCGAGCGGGATGGTTTTGGTCATCCCGCCCATGTTGGTCAGGTTTCGGCGACCGCAAGGGCGGTGGCGCTTCAGCGCGTGGCGCCTGGACCGGCATTGAAGGCCGGCATCACCTCTTTCGCGAACCGCTCGACCTGTTCCAGCCACACCGACAACGGCGTGCCCAGGGGCAGGGTGACGGTGACGCGGGACAGGCCGGGATAGGCGGCCTCGATCTTCTTCAGGCTCTCGATGATGTCGGCCGGCGTGCCGGTCAGGAAGCCACCGGCTTTCACCGCGTCCTCGACCCGCGGCAGCTTGGTGTTCACCGCCAGCTTTGGGTCGCGCATCGCGGCGATCTGTTCGTCGGTCAGCGCTTTGACCAGGCGCAGTTCGCCGAACATCTTCATGTTCTCTTCATAGTATTTGCCGGCTTCGCGGATGCCTGCCTCGACGCTGTCGGCGATGAAGAACTGGAAGCCGATGGCGAGGCGCTCGCCGAGTTCCACGTGCTTGCCGATGCGGGCATGCGCCGCCTGGAAATCGACCATGACCTTGTGGACGATGCCGCCTTCGGCCGAACCGCCGCCGATGACGCCCTGAATGCCGTGCTTGGCCATGAAGTCCAGCGCACGTTGCGAGCCGCCCTGGATCGGCTGCCAGCATTCCACCGGCAGGCGTTCGGGGCGGGGAACCAGGGTGAGTTCCTTCAGGGTGTAGCCGCGATAGGGGACTTCCGGCGGCAACGTGTAGTGCTTGCCCTTATGCGACCACGACTCTTCGTTGAACGATTTGAAGATGATGTCGACCTGCTCTTCGAACAGTTCGCGGTTGGCTTCCTGGTTCAACAGCGGGGCGCCGAAGGTTTCCACCTCCCGCGTGTGGTAGCCGCGGCCGACGCCGAACACCACGCGGCCGTGCGACAGGATGTCGGCCATGGCGTAGTCTTCGGCCAGGCGCAGCGGGTGCCACATCGGGGTGATGTTGAAGCCGCAACCGAGCTTCAGGTTTTTCGTCAGGTGCGTCAGGTGCAGCGCCATCATCAGGACATTGGGGATGCACTCGGTGCCTTCCGGCTGGAAGTGGTGCTCCGCCATCCAGAAGGTGCCGTAACCAAGGCGATCGAGCGCCTGGGCAGTCGTTTCCGCCTTGTGCAGGGCGGTCGCGAGCTGCTCGTTCGGGTAGCGGCGGTCGTTGACCGGGGTGCCGGCATAACCGACGTTCTCCAGATCGATATGGCCCGCGTAGGTGCTGTCGAATTGCCTGATCACGGCGTTGCCTTCCCTGGGATTGCTGCCGTCAGCGTAGTCCCGTTCAGGAAACCGTCAAATTCGGCCGACACCTATCCCTTGAACACCGAATCCACGTCCAACATGCCGCGCTGCTTTCGATCCAGTGGGTAATGCGCGCTGACATAGAAGCCTTGGTCGTCGAACGCCATGACGCGGGTCCGGTTCGGATGGTGACGAAACCAGAACGGCGTGGTGTTGGTGGGGTGATAATGCGTCACGCACGACAGCCGGCTGGTATCTTCCGGCAGTGTGCGCGGGTGGCTGCGATGCACCAGGTCGGCGGTCCAGAAGAACACGTCCCCCTTCCTGGCGAGGAAGCGTTCGTAGGCCATGCCCTCGCGCCGGCAGGCGGCATCCAGTTCGGCGATGTACAGGTCCTGGTCGTCGGCCGCGAAATTCATCCGTTTCGACCCGTCATTGAAAAGATAGTGCGGCAGCCTGTGGCTTTTGTCGTAGAATGCGAGTTCGCCGCTGCCTTCCACGACGTCCTCCAGCGCGATCCAGGTCGCGGCCATCAGCATCGGATCCTCGACGGCGACAACCGAGGTGTCCTGGTGAACACGGTGTCCATTACTTCTTTGGAACAGCAATTGCTGGCAGGCCACGGGCTTCGTATCGAACACCAACGACAGGAAGCGGCAGATGCGTGGATGGAAGCAAACCTTCCGTGAGGATTCAAAGTTGACGTAAAGATCGAACAGACTTTCATACCGGTCGGGCGTGGTGCCCGACGGCCGGTTGGGCAAGCCACGACGATGATCCGTGATCAGGAATTTGCCCGGATATTTGTGATGATTATGTATGTCGGAAGCGAATCGATCGATCAACTCAGGCTCGATCGCGGCGCGCCACACCAGCCATCCGTGCTCGATAAAATGGGCGAGGTCGTCACGTTCCGCGGCGGTGATTTCACCAGCCTCGAACAAACCGGCGACCCGCTGTGCCGCGTAGGGTGTGTCGGTCCACAGCGTCTTCATATTCAGGCCGTTTCCTGGCTCCGCCCACATGACCGTCTCGCCCGTTGTGTTGCCGCATGGATAAATCCTTGACCCCCGCTTTTCAAGCGCGGCGGCGAAACGACGGCCGCCATTACCTTATGCCCGTTTCCGCCGTACCTTCGGGGCTTCCACCACCGGCAGCAGCGGGGCCAGGAAGCGGCCGGTGTGGCTTTCGGGGTTGGCGACGATGTCCTCCGGCGTGCCTTCCGCAACGATGCGGCCGCCGCCGTCACCGCCTTCCGGACCAAGGTCGAGGATCCAGTCGGCGGTCTTGATGACCTCCAGATTGTGCTCGATCACCACGACGGTGTTGCCCTGGTCGACGAGGGCGTGGAGGACTTCCAGCAGTTTGCGGACGTCCTCGAAGTGCAGGCCGGTGGTGGGTTCGTCCAGGATGTACAGCGTTCGGCCGGTGGCTCGTCTGGCCAGTTCCTTGGACAGCTTGATGCGCTGGGCCTCACCGCCGGACAGGGTGGTGGCCTGCTGCCCCAGGGCGATGTAGCCGAGGCCGACCTGCTGGAGGATTTTCAGGCGGTCGTGAATGCGCATCTGCGCGCTGAAGTAGGGGACGGCTTCGTCGACCGTCATCTCCAGCACTTCGGCGATGGATTTATCGCGGAACTTTATTTCCAGCGTTTCGCGATTGTAGCGTTTTCCCTTGCAGGTGTCGCAGGTGACGTAGACGTCGGGCAGGAAGTGCATCTCGATCTTCAGCAGGCCGTCGCCCTGGCAGGCCTCGCAGCGGCCACCCTTGACGTTGAAGCTGAACCGGCCGGGCTTGTAGCCGCGCGCTCGGGAGTCCGGCAGTTCGGCGAACCAGTCGCGGATCGGGGCGAACAGGTCGGTGTAAGTCGCCGGGTTGGATCGCGGCGTGCGGCCGATCGGCGACTGGTCGATGTCGATGATCTTGTCGAGCTGATCCAGGCCCTCGATCCGGTCGTGCGCTGATGGCACCAGGCCGGCCCCCATCAGGCGGCGTGCCGCGGCCTTGTAGAGCGTGTCCACAACCAGGGTGGACTTGCCGCCGCCGGAGACGCCGGTGACGCAGGTGAAAGTGCCGAGCGGAAAGCTGGCGGACAGGTTCTTCAGGTTGTTGCCGCGGGCGCCGATCACCGTCAGGGCGCGATCCTTCTGCGTCGGACGGCGCATCGCGGGGATGGGGATCTGGCGGCGGCCGGACAAATAGTCTCCGGTCAGGGATTTCGGGTTGGCGGCGACCTGGGCGGGGGTGCCCTCGGCGATGACGTGGCCGCCATTGATACCGGCGGCGGGTCCCATGTCGATCAGATGGTCGGCGGCGCGGATCGCGTCTTCGTCGTGTTCGACGACCAGGACGGTGTTGCCCAGGTCGCGCAGGCGGCGAAGGGTGCCCAGCAGGCGTTCGTTGTCGCGCTGGTGCAGGCCGATGGAGGGTTCGTCCAGCACGTACAGCACGCCGGTGAGGCCGGAGCCGATCTGGCTGGCAAGGCGGATGCGCTGGGATTCGCCACCGGACAGCGTGGCGGACCCACGCGCCAGGGTCAGGTAGTCGAGGCCGACATCGACCAGGAAGCGCAGGCGATCGACGATTTCCCGCAGGATGCGGCCGGCGATTTCCTGGCGTTGCGGGGTCAGTTGCGGGAGTACGGCGCCGAACCAGTCACTGGCGCGACGGATCGAGAGTTCGGAGGCCTCGGCGATGTTCTTGCCGGCGACGCGGACGGACAGGGCTTCCGGCTTCAGACGGGCGCCGTTGCAGACGACACAGGGTTTTTCTGCCTGGTAGCGCGACATTTCCTCCCGCACCCAGACGCTGTCGGTTTCCTGCCAGCGGCGTTGCAGGTTTTTCAGCACGCCCTCAAACGGCTTGGTCACGGTGTAGCCGCGGACGCCGTCTTTGTAGGTGAAGGCGATCGGTTCGTCCGACCCGAACAGGATGGCTTGCCGCACGTCTTCCGGCAGGTCACGCCAGGGGGTCTTGGTGGTCTGCTTGTAGTGCCGAGCGAGGCTTTGCAGGGTCTGGTCGTAGTAGGGCGACTGGGCGCCGGTCCACGGGACGATGGCGCCTTCCGCCAATCCCGCCCGGTCGTCCGGGACGACGAGGTCGGGGTCGAAGAAGCTTTCCACGCCCAGGCCGTCGCAGACCGGACACGCGCCGTGCGGGGAGTTGAAGCTGAACAGCCTTGGCTCGATTTCCTCGATGGTGAAGCCGCTGACCGGGCAGGCGAATTTCGACGAAAACACCGTGCGTTCGCCACCGTCGGCGTTCTCGGCATAGACGATGCCGTCGGACATGCTGAGGGCGGTTTCGAAACTGTCGGCGAGGCGGGAGGCGATGCCTTCACGGACCACGAGGCGGTCGACCACGGCTTCGATCTCGTGCTTGATCTTGCGGTTCAGGGCGGGGACGTCGGCGATTTCGTAGAGCGTGCCGTCCACCTTGACGCGGGTGAAGCCGCGGCGCTGCAGTTCGGCGAGTTCCTTGCGGTATTCGCCCTTGCGGTCGCGGACGACGGGCGCCAGCAGCAGCAGACGTGTGCCCTCCGGCATCGCCATGACGCGGTCGACCATTTGCGACACGGTCTGTGCCTCGATCGGCAGGCCGGTGGCGGGGGAATAGGGCACGCCGACCCGAGCCCACAGCAGCCGCATGTAGTCGGCGATCTCGGTCACCGTGCCGACGGTGGAGCGGGGGTTTTTGGAGGTGGTCTTCTGCTCGATGGAGATCGCCGGGGACAGGCCCTCGATACTGTCGACGTCGGGTTTGCCCATCAGTTCGAGGAACTGGCGGGCGTAGGCGGAGAGGGACTCCACGTAGCGGCGCTGGCCCTCGGCGTAGATGGTGTCGAACGCGAGGGAGGATTTGCCGGACCCGGAGAGGCCGGTGATGACCGTCAGCGAGTCGCGCGGAATGACGACGTCGACGTTTTTGAGGTTATGTTCCCGCGCGCCGCGCACGTGGATGTTGCCGGCCATGAATCCTGATGTCCCTTGTGTTCTGGGGATGTTCCCGGTATGCCATGTTCCGGGCGATGGTGGAAGAGGCCTCGACTATGTGGTCCGAATGTGGATTTGGACCAGGGCTTGAAGCGCAGGATTCATGCATCGATCGACCGGCCGCCGCGGTCATTGTCTGAAGGCGTTGAAGTCGAAGCGAGGATGCGTAGGCTGTCCAGATCACATATGGAGCAGGCCGTGCAGACCAATCACGTCGTCGTCTCCGGTGGACTGGTGCTCGTCGGTCGCGAAACCACCGCGCGCCCAGCCGACATCGTGCTGGATGGTGATACGATCAGCGCCATCGTGCCAGCGGGGGCGGCCGAGGCGCCGCGCGTGGTCGATGCCACGGGCCGGCTGATCATTCC
Source organism: Acidisphaera sp. S103 (assembly GCF_009765975.1). Lineage (GTDB taxonomy): Bacteria > Pseudomonadota > Alphaproteobacteria > Acetobacterales > Acetobacteraceae > Rhodopila. The sequence goes on from NZ_LMUJ01000054.1 coordinate 224,260, forward strand.
CGGTCTGGTGAACGCGCACACTCATGGCCATGGCGGTTTGGCCAAGGGGATCGGCGACCGCTGGTCGCTGGAGTTGCTGTTGAACGCCGGTCCGTGGATCAACGGCGGACGGACCAGCGACGATCGCTATCTCTCCACCCTGCTGACGGCGGTGGAGATGATCCGCAAGGGATGCACCGCGTGTTACGACCTGTCGGCAATGCTGCCGGTCCCCAGCATCGAGGCACTGCACGATGTGGCGCGGGCGTACGCCGATGTGGGGATGCGTGCGGTCATTTCCCCGATGATCGCGGATCGCACGTTCTACCAGGCCATTCCCGGGCTGTTGGACGCGTTTCCGCCGGAACTGCGACCCGTGGCCGAGGCGATGCGGTCCGCTTCGGCCGAAACCATCCTGGCGCCGATCCGTGAGGCCGCGCGAACCTGGCCATACCCGAACGACCAGATCCGCCTGGGGATCGCGCCGACGATCCCGCTGCATTGTTCGGATGAATTCATGCAAGCCTGCCGAGACCTCGCGGCGGAATTCGGGCTGCCGGTGCAGACTCATCTGGCGGAGTCGGCAGTGCAGCGGGCCGGGGCGATGCGGCGTTATGGCATGACGCTGACCGCGCATCTGGAGCGGATAGGGCTGCTGGGGCCTGGGTTCAGCGGGGCGCATGCCATCTGGATCGACGACTCGGAAATCGAATTGATCGCCCGGCATGGCGGTGCCCTGGCGCACAATCCCGGGTCGAATCTGCGGCTGGGCAACGGCATCGCCGACATGCGGCGCGCGATCGCCGGCGGGGTGACGGTCGGGGTGGGAACGGACGGTTCATCGTCGTCGGACAATCAGAACATGTTCGAGGCGACGCGGCTGGCCGCCTATGTTTCCCGCGTTTTCGACCGGCCGCCGGAGGACTGGATCGGCACTGCGGAGGCCCTCCGAATGGCGACGGAGGGCAGCGCGGCGGTGCTGGGCATGGGCGGCCTGATCGGACGGATCGCGCCGGGCTACAAGGCGGACCTGGTGTTTCTCGACCTGGATCACGTCAACCTGGTGCCGCTGAACGACGCAGTGAACCAACTGGTGAATACCGAGGACGGGGCCGCCGTCCGGGACGTGATGATCGGCGGCCGGTTCGTGCTGCGCGATGGCGTGCTGCCGGGGCTGGACTGGCCGTCCGTGGCGGCTCGGGCGCGGGAGGCGGCGGTTCGGTTGCGCGGGGCGAACACTGGCGTGCGGCAGGCGGCGGAGCGGCTGGCGCCGGTGGTCAGCCATTTCTGTGTGGGACTCGGCCGTTGTGCGCATGATCTGCCGCGCAAGTTGTCGGCGGAAGCGGTGGTTCCGGCGGCGGTTGCCGGCGGTTTGTAAGGGGAATCTTAACCTTGTGGCCCGTAGATGGGGTTTGGGCTAGGATTGGAGTCTTGGGAAAGGATTGGGTCGATGGCAGGTTCGGTGAACAAGGTGATTCTGGTGGGGAATCTGGGGAAGGACCCGGAAATCCGCTCCATGCAGGATGGTAGCAAGATCGTAAACCTCACGCTGGCGACGAGCGAGACGTGGAACGACCGGGCGTCGGGCGAGCGCAAGGAAAAGACCGAGTGGCACCGGGTGGTGATCTTCAACGATCGCACTGCCGACGTGGCGGAGAAGTACCTGAAGAAGGGTGCCAAGATCTATGTGGAAGGGTCGCTGCAAACCCGGAAATGGACGGATCAGGGCGGCCAGGAACGCTATACCACCGAGGTGGTGATCGGCCGTTTCAACGGCGCCCTGACCATGCTGGATACGCGATCGGGCGGCGGCGGTGACGGCGGCGGTTACGCCGAGGGCGGGTCGGTTGGTGGCGGTGGCGGATATGCTCCGCGCGAGCGTGCCCCGGCGGGTGCCTCCAGGCCGTCCGGTGGCGCGGCGCGCAGCGCGGCGGGTGGCCCGTCCTGGGATGCGCCGAAGGGCGGCGATCTGGACGACGAGATTCCGTTCTAGAGCGTTTTGTTTGATCGCATGATTCACGCGCTCTGGACGTTCCGCCCAGCGCGATCATGCTCTGACCCATACATCAGTCCTGAACGGGCCACGACAGCGTGGCCCGTTCAATATTCCGTTCATGACACGTCAACGGGACCAGCGCCGACGGCGCCAGAGATCGCGCAGTTTCCAGCGGACGTAGCTGTAGTCAGTGACCGCGCGGGTCGTGGTCAACGCCTCATACATGCGGATCTTGTCTTCGGTGTAGGGCCAATCGTTGTGGCGCAGGACCGGGCCGTTCTCGATGTAGCCCATCGGCACGCCCAGTCGGCGGTATTCCGCCGACTGGAACGAGTCGGTGCCGCCGATATAGCGCGGATAGTCTTCCTCCAGTCGCATCCGGCGGAAAACCGAGGCGGGTATGGCCTGGGCGCCGCCCATCAGGAACTCGGTCCAGCCGATCACGACGGCTTCGTCCAGCCGGATCGACGGGTCGGAATCGTCCTTGCTGGCGGCGGCATAGCTGGTGCGGGGTTCGGCGTTCCGATCGGCGAGGATCGGCAGGATCTCGCGCCGGCTGGCATAGCGAAAGCCGTATTCGTCCAGGTTGATGACGCGGCAGCCCAGCGCGACATCGGCATGCCCCAGCCGCAGCCGCGCGGCGTGAAAGGCCTTCTGCAACAGCACCAGCCAGTAGTTGGTCAGCACTTCCATGTCGTTGTCGCAATAGACCAGCAGACCATCGGCGACATGATCGCGGACTTGCATCAGGCCGCGCATCAACCCTCGGTTGGCGCGGTTCTCGATCACCGTGACATGCAGATGGGTTGCGGCCAGTTGCCGCAGGAAGGGCACGGTTTCGTCGGTGCTGCCGTTATCCACGACCAGCAGGCGGTAGGGCAGATGCGAGTGACGGAACACGCTGTCGATGAAGCGTTTGGTGTGTTCCAGCCGGTTCCACGTAACGGTGGCGACGGTGATGGTTTCGAACACACGCCATGCGTAGGTTCGCTCGGGGTCATAGGCAAACAGTTTGGGATTGAACGGGTTTTCCGCTGGCTGGTCCGGCATGGTCATGATCCTCGCGGCAGGGCCGTCGCGAACAGCCGCGGCACCATGGCGAAGTCGCTTGTCCGCACCAGGCCGAACACACACAGGGCCGCCAGGAACAGGCCGGTGGCGGCGCCGTCGGCCAGGGCCGCGCCGGTAAGACCGGGCAACGCAACCGAGTGGCGCAGCGCCGGCAGGGCGACCGCGAGCGCCACCGAGGCCAGTGTCGCGCGATGCGCGTACGGCACGGCCCAAAACCGAGCGCCCCAGAGCGCCGCGCCGGCGTACAGCAGCAGGTTGGCGGCGATCATCGCGAGGCAGGCGCCCAGGATGCCCGCCAGGGGTACCAGCACCAAGCTGGCGACCACCTGCATGCCCGCGCCGAAGGCGAACAACGTGGTCCAGCGGCGCGTCGCCCCGGTCACATAGAAGGCCGAGGCAACGATCGAATAGCCGGCTTGCAGGATAACGGCGCCCGACAGCCAGGGCACGTAGCCCATGGCCGGAACGAAGGCCGGATTGATCAACCGCGCGAACGCGTCGCAGCCGAATGTCGAGATCCCGACCGCCGCCAGCCCGGTCAGAGCCATCACCACGCGGAACGTGTCGGCCAGCCGTTCGGCGCCATCAGGCATCTCATGCATGCGGTAGCGCCAGACGTCCAGCGATGTCTGGATGGGCACGAACACCAGCGTCAGCACCATGCCGGCGAGCGTCCAGGCCATGACATACAGACCCAGATCGGCGACTGAAAGGAATCGCGACACAATGAACCGGTCCGCATTGCGAACGACAAAGAACATCAGTGCGGCGGCCAGCAAAGGCGCGGAATAACCGATCAGTTTGCCGACCGCACGCCAGTCGGGCGCGGCCCAGCCGGCATGGGCAAAGCAGACGCAGGCCGTCACCGCCAAGGTCACAACCGAGGCCGCGGCGCCGCCCAGAAAGAAGCCCACCGGCCCGCTGCGGAGATACACCACGCAGAACGCCGTCACGCCGAGGCCCAACGCGAACTGCACCACACTCAACGTCACCATCAGCGAGGAGCGCAGTAGCGCCTGCAGGGTCGCGTTGAACACCAGCGAAACGACGTCCGCCGCCAGCCCGACCGCGAGCACGGCGGCATACCCCCAACCGATCCAATGCCCGAGCAGAAAGGTGGAAAGGGGGCGGCAGACGATCAGGAACAGGATCATTCCGGCGGTGGCGCATACGCTCAGCAGGCCGGTCGTGCCGGCCAGCAACGCCGCGCGGGCGGAAGCATCCGGCGCCTTGATCCATGCCCGCATATAGCCGGCCCGCAGGTCCAGGCCCAGGACCAGCCCGAACAGGCCGGTCGCCATGGTCAGCAGTTCGATTTCGCCATAGTCGCCGGTGGACAGATAATGCGTGTAGATCGGCACCATGACCAGGCCGACGCCTTTACGCAGCAGCGGGGCAAGGCCGAAGATCAGGGCATGGCTGAAAACGCTTCTCATGACACGGGTATTGCGTCGATCAGGGAACGGAACGCGGCGGCATAATCTTGTTGCGATACCCGCATCGCCGCGGCCCTCGCCGCCTCGCCCATCGCCTCCCGCTCGATTTTGTTGCTCAGCAACCGGCGGATCGCCGCCGCCGCCATATCCGGACGATTGAAATCGACGCAACAGGCGCTGACGCCGTCTTGCAGGATTTCACGATAGCCGGCCGGTGCATCTCGCGACACGATGGGCGGAATGCCGGCCCGCATGGCCTCGAACACCGCAATCCCAAAACTTTCGTACCGGGATGGATGCAAATACAGGCTGGCTTCGGCCCGTTCGGCGCGCAAATCGGCGACGTCGCCGAGAAAAACGATCTTGCCGTCCAGGTGTGCGGCCTGCCGTCGCAGCGCCGGTGCGAGCGGACCGTCCCCGGCGATCACGAACTGGCACGGCACATCGTGCAGCCGTTCGGTGATGGCAATGATGGCGGCGTGGTTCTTCACAGCTTCCAACCGGCCGGCGGACAGGATTTTCGGCACATCGGCGGCGCGGTGCGACGGTGTCTCGGCTGGAAACACCGGGTGCAGAACCACCGGCCGCGATCCGAACAGCGCTTCGAACCGCCGCAGTTCATCAGCATGCATCCGGCTGGACGCCAAAGTGCGATCCGCTCGGCGGACCAGCGAACGTTCCAGCCAGATATATTGGGGAAAATTCATCACGCCTTGCAGGCCACCGGTCCCGAACCACTCCTGCCGCGGAATGCAGGACAGCGACAGGTAGATCAACCGCCGCGGCGGGACATGACGCAGCAGCGGGCCGAAATGGCAGTCCAGCGCCACCGTGACGTCGGTTTCCAGGTCCGCCCGCGACACGACCCGTCGCAGATGCCGCGCCCGCAGCACAGGGGCGAGACGCCAGAGACGGCCCGGCGGAGGCGGCGCCGGCAGGGTCACCTGGCGAACCGGATCGAATCCCGGTGCCGGCTGGTCGAATGACAGGACGGTCACCGCGTGGTCGCGCATCAGGTCGCGCACCAGATGCCGCAAGATGGTCACGCCACCGCCGGTCGAGACCAGGCCCTGATTGTTGAGGAAAGTGATCCGCCGGGTCATCGGACCCGCAGGCCGGCCATCCGCCGCAACCGATTGGTGACCCGATCCGCCAGCGTGTACTGCCAATCCACCGAAATGCGATGCCGTGCCTTGCGGATCTGCTCGATCGAGAGGTGTCGCGACGGCAGCACCGGATTGGAAAACGCACCCAGCGAGCCCCATTCGATCGTCTCGACGTCACCGAGTTCGCCGCTTTGCCGCAATTCCTCGAACATCGGCGTGCCCGGATAGGGCATGAAGTAGCCGATCTGGACACTGTCGGGCTTGACCCGCCGCAGCCATGCCGAGGTGTTGCGCACGGAGGTGTGGCTTTCGTCCGGCATGCCGACGATCAGATGGACGTGCGCCCGCATCCCGCGAGCCTTGGTCCAGCCGATGACGCGTTCGAACAGGTCCAGCGACTTCGGTCCGTCGGACTTGGCGACGGCGGCGAACATGGTTTCGTCGGCTGACTCGAGTCCGTAATGGATTTCCCGGCAGCCGGCGCGCCACATCAGGTCGATCATATCCTGGTCGACAAGATCGTAACGGGTTTCGCACAGCCAGGCGACGCCCAGGTCGCGCCGGACCAATTCCTCGCAGACCGCTCTTGCGTGTTTGGGATTGATGGTGAAGACCTGGTCGCGGAACAGGATCTGTTGCACACCGAACTCGGCCTTCAGGCGCGCGATATCGGCGCCGACCACGGCGGGGGATCGGTAGATCAGCCGGCGGCCGAAGCCGTACGGATAGGGGCAGTAGCCGCAGCGATACGGACAACCCTTGGTGGTGAACACAGTCGCGTAACGTTGGCGCCGTCCGAAATACAGGTTGGATTCGTAACGGGAAAAATCCAGCAGATCATAGGCCGGGAAATCGACGAAATCGAGGTTCTGCAGCGGCGTACGGATCGGCAGGCCGACCACGGCGCCGTCCCGCCAGATGCTGCAACCCTGCAACTGGTCGGCCTGGTTCCGCAACAAGGCCTGGGCGTTGTCGGAGACCACGAGTTCCTCGGACTCCTCCATCACCACGTCCGCCAGGCCCTGCCGCAAAATCCGCTCGCGGAACCATTTGCCGGTGGCGCCCACCAGGATGACCCGCAACCCGGGCACCAGGCGGCGCGCCCGAGCGATCAGGTCCAGGTCGTGGTCGAACGAGGGCAGGTTGACCTGGGTGATCAGGACACCGGGCTGTTCCGCCTGGAACATCGCGTCGAACGCCGCGGCGTCGAACCAAGGGTTTGCCTGTAGGTCGGCATAGCGGAAGGCCACGCCATCCTGCTGAAGGCGGCGGGCGATATAGAGGTACGCCGAATAGGGAATGTCGTAATAGCCCGGATCGTGCCCGGCTTCCGGCCGATCCGTGTCCAATGCGGTGCCCATGCCGCCCGACCACTCGCGGAAGACGTTCTTGCGTGGCGGGCTGGGCAGTTGGACGATGAAGATATCGGTCACGCGTCCGGCTTCCCTGTGAGCAGGCGATAGAGTTGGGCGTATTGATGGGCGATCCCGGGTAAATCAAAACGCTGCCGTACGGTCTGGCACGCGGCCCGTCCCATAACCAGCCTTCGCGACGGATCGGCGATCAGACGCGTGGCGGCGGCGTGATATTCCGCCGCGGTATCGAACAGGAAGCCGGTACCGCCGTCGTCGATGATGTGGTCGGTGACTTGTTCCAGCCGCCGGCTGACCACCGGCAGGCCCCATGACATCGCCTCGATCAGGACATTACCGAAACCCTCCCCGCGTGAGGCGAAGACGAACACGTCCGCCGCGCCGTAGGCGGGCGACGGGTCGTCCATATAGCCTTCCAGCACGATGTCGGCGTGGCAGGCCGACGCGGCGATCAGGCGGCGCAGGGCGTCGAGGTAGCCGTCCTCCAACTGTGGGCCGACCAGCAAAAGCTTCACCCGGCCCGATGCGGGCGGCCGCAAGGCAGCGTGGTTCTCCACCAGGAAAGTGACGTCCTTGCGGGCGCACATGCCGCCGACGAACAGCAGCACGACGTCGTCCGCCGCGAATCCCCAATGGGCGCGCCAACGCGACCGGTCCGCCGGAGACGTGTCGGGGGCAGGGTTGACACCCTGCGGAATCAACCAGGTCTGCCGCGGCGGCAGCACCTGCCGTGTGTCCGCGTGTAGCCGCGGACTGATGGCGACGGCCGCGTCGATCAACCGGAACAGGCGCAGCAGCAGCGGGCGGTAGATCGGACGGTAGCCGCGCAGGACGGAGCCAAGACCGTCGTCGAGCGTCGCCGACTGCACGATGCGGCAGCCGGACATGCGGGCGATCAGGTGGAACAGGAAGATACGGTCGACGAAGGCATGGAAATGCACCACGTCGTAGCGGAAGGCATTGACCAGGAACCACCCTGTCATTACCGCCGGAACCCGCCGCACCCGGCCGGTGCCCAATCCGAAGAACGATGCGCGTCCGATGCCGGCCGGCGGCCGGTTCATCGCCGGGGAGCGGGTACACTCGACCGCCACGTCCGCCTGGATATTCAGATCGTCGAGAAGCGGTGCCAGCTTCTCCAGATACAGGCCTTCGCCCGTGAAATCGGGCCGGAAATAGCGGAAAATGTGCAGCACCCTCAGCGGCGCGCCGGCGGGTTGGCGCGTACGGCCGGCGTCCATCGTGGCTACGGTTTCGTGGGTGGCGCTTTCGGACGCTGACGATGCCATGATCCACTGTTCTGTCCGCTTTTGCGGACGCACGATGCCGATCGGCATCATACTGCGTCCTATCGATGACGGGGTGACATATTTCTGCTGAAAAAAACGAACCGGTGGGATGGGAATGAGGTGGGGTGGCGGCGTCTTCGCAGAGCGGCGTCTTGGTGGGAGAGTGGGCGCTCAAACGATGGGAAATGTCGATGCCGCTGACTGGGGTAAAGGTCCTGGACCTGACACGCGTTCTATCCGGCCCGTTCTGCACCGCCCTGCTGGGCGACATGGGGGCCGATGTCATCAAAGTGGAGACGCCGGAGGGCGACTCCGTCCGCAGCCAGGGCGCGATCAAGGACGGCCTGTCCTGGTATTTCGCGCAGTTCAACCGCAACAAGCGTTCGATCCGGCTGGACCTGCGCAAACCGGAGGCGAAGGCGATCCTGGCGCGCCTGATCGAACGGTCAGACGTGCTGGTGGAGAATTTCCGGCCCGGCGTGCTGGATCGGATGGGGTTTTCCGAAATGCGCCTGAAGGCGTTGCGGCCCAGCCTGGTGGTGTGCTCGATCAACGGGTTCGGCAGCACCGGACCTTACAAGGACAGGCCGGCGTTCGATTTCATTGCCCAGGCGATGAGCGGCTTCATGAGCGTGAATGGCCATGCCGACGATCCGCCGTTGCGTTCGGGATTGCCGATCAGCGACCTGATAGCGGGCCTGTACGCGGCTTTGAGCATCGCCGCCGCGGTGCCGCACGCGCGTGCCACCGGCCAGGGGCAACGGGCCGAGGTCAGCCTGACCAACGGGCTGGTTAGTTTGCTGTCCTACATCGCAACAAACTACTTCGCCACCGGTACGGTGCCGCCACGCAGCGGCAACGACCACCCGATCGCGGCACCATACGGATTGTTTCCCACCCGGGACGGCCAGATCGCACTGGCACCGGCGGATGATGCCTTCTTCCGCCGGCTGGCCGATGCCCTGGGTGAGCCGGGGTTGAAGGACGATCCGCTTTACGCGACTCAATCGGTCCGGGTGGCGAACCGCGATCGAATCAATGCGATCGTCGGCGGGAAACTGGCCGGGAACACGACGGCGCATTGGGTCGAGGTGTTGAACAAGGCGGGCGTGCCGTGCGGACCGGTCAACAGCATTCCGGAGGTGTTCCAGGATCCGCAGATCCTGGCGCAAGAGATGGTCATGGATATCGAGCATCCCGGCTATGGGATCGTCCGGTCGTTGGGGTTTCCAATCAAATTCTCCGATCTTCCATGCCGGGTGCGGCGTCCGGCCCCCGGGCTGGGCGAACATTCGGACGAGGTGTTGGCGGAACTCGGTTACGCGGCGGCGGACAGGGAGGCGTTGCGGCGGGACGAGGTGATCTGACGCCGCGGGCGCTCAGATCCATTTGCGCCAGCGGAACACGGCCAGGGGGATGAGGGTGGTCAGGATGATCAACCCCCAGCCCCATTGGTAGCCCCACGCCCAGTCGTATTCGGGCATATTCTTGAAGTTCATGCCGTAGATGCCGGCGATCAGCACCGGCGGGATGCCGACGACCGAGGCGATGGCCATCACCTTCATCACATTGTTCTGGGCGATGTTGATGAAGCCCAGCGTCGCGTCGAGCATGAACTGCAGCTTGTCGTTCAGGTGCGTATCGAAGTCGCTGACCGAGGCAATATCCTGCCGCAAGGTCACCAGCCTGGGTGCCAACGCCTTCGGCAGCCAGTCTGCCGCCGTGGCCTCGACATACGGCACGATCCTCGCGGCGCCGACCTGGGTATCGCGGACGTGGGAAATCAGGTCGCCGATGTGGCCCAATTGACCGAGGGTGCGGCGCAGCGTGGCGTCCTCGCCCTTGCGCCCGCCTTCCTGTTTCACGCCCATGGCAAAGATCGCGTGCGAGATGGTATCCAGATCGGCCCGCACCTTCTCCAGCACATCCGCCTGGCGATCGACAATCGCCTCCAGCAGGCCGACGAAGATGTCCGCGCTGCAACTGGCGGATGCGGAGCCGCGGGGAAGATGGTCCGTGTAAGTATCGAATAGCTGGCTGGGGGCAAAGCGGATGGTGATCAACCGATCCGGCGACAGCACAAACCCGCCCGCGACTCCGCGGGGGCCGTCGTCGTCCATTTGAACCATCGGCATGCTGAGATACAGCGTGCCGTTACGGGTGGACAGGCGGCTGGACGACTCGATCTCGCTGAGATCGGCTTCTGACGGGATATTCAGTCCGGTCGCCTGTTGCACCCGGTCGATTTCGTCCGGACCGGCGCTTCGCAGATCGATCCAGATCGCGTGCCGCAGCGCATCGATGGAGCCGGTGTCGGCCAGGCGGTCCAGCCGGCCATTTCCGCAGGCAAATGCACTGATCATCGCGAACCTTTTCCATGGCCGAGCGGTTTCGGGTGCCGGGATGGATGCCCTGGCGACGAAACCAATTTCCAGCCGTGTTAGATGGCAGGAAATGGCTTCGCCGTCATGGTCCTTACGATGACAATCAGCAACTCTTGAAGCGTTAGGGCTCGCCGGGGAATAAGCGAATTGTCCGGCGAACGCCGCCGGCCTCTCATCGTCATGGCGGGCGAAGGCCCGCCATCCACGCCTTGCTGTGTAGGTCTCGGAAAAGGCGTGGATGGCAGGCCTACGCCTGCCATGACGGGACTGGGCGACAGTGCCAACATCGAAGCATTTGTTTATGCACGAAGCGTTAGTTCTTCGTCTTGTCCACCAGCGCGTTCTTGCTGATCCACGGCATCATCGCGCGCAGCTTGGCGCCGACTTCCTCGATCGGGTGCTCGCTCAGCCGGCGGCGAGTGGCCTTGAAGCTGGTCTGGTTCACCTTGTTCTCCAGCATCCAGTCGCGGGCGAAACGGCCGGACTGGATATCGGCCAGCACGCGCTTCATCTCGGCCTTGGTGTCAGCGTTGATGATCCGCGGACCGGAGACATACTCGCCATATTCGGCGGTGTTGCTGATCGAGTAGTTCATGTTGGCGATGCCGCCTTCATAGATCAGGTCGACGATCAGCTTCACTTCGTGCAGGCACTCGAAATACGCCATTTCCGGTGCGTAACCGGCTTCCACCAGGGTCTCGTAGCCGCCCTTGATCAGTTCGACCAAGCCGCCGCACAGGACGACCTGCTCACCGAACAGATCGGTTTCGCATTCTTCCTTGAAGGTCGTCTCGATGACGCCGGCTCGGCCGCCGCCGATGGCGCTGGCGTAGGACAGTGCGACTTCCAGGGCGTTGCCGGACGGGTTCTGGGACACCGCCACCAGGCAGGGGACGCCGCCGCCACGCTGGTATTCGCTGCGCACCGTGTGGCCGGGGCCCTTCGGCGCGATCATGAACACGTCGATGTCGGGGCGCGGGTCCAGCAGGTTGAAGTGCACGTTCAGTCCGTGCGCGAAGGCCAGGGCGGCGCCGGACTTCATGTTGGGACCCAGCTTGTCGCGGTACAGGTCGCCCTGGCCCTCGTCGGGGGTCAGGACCATGACCACGTCGGCCCATTTGGCGGCGTCGGCCGGATCCATCACCTTCAGGCCGGCGGCTTCCGCCTTGGCGATGCCAGCCGAACCGGCGCGCAGGCCGATGGCGAGCTGCTTTACGCCGCTGTCCTTCAGGTTCAGCGCATGGGCATGGCCCTGGCTGCCATAGCCGATGATGGCGACGTTCTTCCCCTTGATCAGGTTCACGTCGGAATCGCGGTCGTAGTAAACGCGCATGGTACTTCTTCCTCTGTTCAAGTCGATTTCAGATAACGCGGGTACCGCGGGCGAGCGCGGCGATGCCACTGCGGGAAACCTCGGCCAGGCCGAGGTCGCGCATCAGTTCGATGAAGGCATCGATCTTGTCGGTGTTACCGGTCAGCTCGAAAACGAAACTGCCCAGCGTGGTATCGACGACACGGGCACGAAACGTATCGGCGATCCGCATCGCCTCCACGCGCTGTTCGCCGGTACCGATCACCTTGACCAACGCCAGCTCGCGGGCGACGTGCGGGCCGTCCATCGTCAGATCGGCGACGCGATGCACCGGCACCAGGCGGTCGATCTGCGCCTTGATCTGTTCGATCACCATGCTGGTGCCGGAGGTGACGATGTTCATGCGGCTGTACAGGCCGCCGGCGTCGACCGGGGCGACGGTCAGGCTGTCGATGTTGTAACCGCGGCCGGAAAACAGGCCGACGACGCGGGCCAGAATGCCGGCTTCATTGTCGACCAGGACGGATATCGTCGCGCTGCGCTGGGTCGTGTCAGTGGTGGTGGGCATCACGTCAACCATAGTGCGGGGGAAAGGATTTTCCAGCACGCGCGGGGGGTGATGCCCCGCCGTGGCCGGAGACGCAAGAGGCAGGCGCGATCAGACCAGCGCCATGCCCGCATCGGTGACGCCGGCGCCGGAGGCCTCGTGCTCCGGCCCCAGCAGCATCTCGTTATGCGCCGCGCCGCTGGGGATCATCGGGAAGCAATTCTCCGCCTGATCCACGGCGATGTCGGCGATAACGGCGGTGGGGCAATCCAGCATGGCGTTGATGACGCTATCCAGTTCGTCCACTGAGTGCGCCCGCATGCCGGTGGCGTGGAACGCGTCCGCCAGCTTGACGAAATCAGGCAGCGCGGCGGAGTAGGTTTCCGAGTAACGGCTGCCGTGCAGCAGTTCCTGCCACTGCCGCACCATGCCCATATACTGGTTGTTCAGGATGAACACTTTCACCGGCAGCCGATACTGCGCCAGCGTGCCCATTTCCTGGATGTTCATCAGGATCGAGGCTTCGCCGGCGATGTCGATCACGCAGGCATCGGGATGGGCGATCTGCACCCCCATCGCGGCGGGCAGGCCATAGCCCATAGTGCCGAGGCCGCCGGACGTCATCCAGTGGTTCGGTTGTTCGAAATGAAAGTGCTGAGCGGCCCACATCTGGTGCTGCCCGACTTCCGTCGTGATGAACACTTCCTTGCCGCGTGCTCGGGTGATCTCGAACAGGCGCTGAATGGCGTATTGCGGCTTGATGATGCCGCCGCGCTGCATGTCCTGGGTGAACTTCAGGGACTGCTTGCCCCGCCATTCGTCGATCTGGCGCCACCAGGATGCCAGCGCCGGCTTGTCGGTAGGCTCGTCGCTGGCCTGCCACGCTGCCAGCAGAGCATTCAGCGCCTTGCCGGCGTCGGCGATGATCGGCACCTCCACCGGCACGTTCTTGTTGATCGACGAGCCGTCGATATCGATGTGGATTTTCTGCGAGTGCTGGCTGAAGGCGTTCAGGCGGCCGGTCACCCGATCATCGAAGCGGGCGCCGATGGCCAGCAGCATGTCGCAGCCATGCATCGCGAGGTTGGCCTCGTAGGTGCCGTGCATCCCCAGCATGCCGAGAAACTGCGGATCGCTGGCGGGGTAGCAGCCGAGGCCCATCAGCGTGTTGGTGATGGGAAAGCCGGTGATCCGAGCCAGCTTGGTCAATGCTTCCGAGGCCGCGGGGCCGGCGTTGATGACCCCGCCGCCGGCATAGATCATCGGCCGCTTCGCCTGCTTCATCAGCGTGACGGCCTTGGCGATCTGCCCCAGGTCGGGTTCGGTGCGCGGCCGGTAGCTGGGATGCTGGACCGCCGGTTCCGCGTACGGGGCCGGGTTGATGACGATGTCCTTGGGCAGGTCGATCACCACCGGGCCGGGGCGGCCGCTGCGGGCGACATAGAACGCCTCATGCACCACGCGGGCGAGGTCCTCGGCGCGCTTGACCAGATAATTGTGCTTGGTGGCCGGCCGGGTGATTCCGGTGGTGTCGGCTTCCTGGAAAGCGTCGTTGCCGATCAGGTGCGTCGGCACCTGGCCTGTCAGGCAAACCACCGGGATGCTGTCCATTAGCGCATCGACCAGGCCGGTGACCGCATTGGTCGCGCCGGGACCGGAGGTGACCAGGACCACGCCGACCTTTCCGGTGGAGCGAGCATAGCCCTCGGCCGCATGAACGGCGCCGCCTTCCTGGCGCACCAGCACGTGGCGGATCGCGTTCTGTTTGAACAGGGCGTCATAGATCGGCAGTACGGCACCGCCGGGATAGCCGAAAATAACCTCTACGCCCTGATCCTTGAGGGCACGTAGAAGGATTTCTGCTCCCGACTGAGTCCATTCCGCCGACATTTGTCCGGCTCCTGTTGCTGAATAGGGGCGGACGGATAGGCTGCCTGATGGACGGGGTCAACCCTCGGTTTCAATAAACGTGAATAAATCGGCACATTCTCTTTCCGAAAATTGCGTGATAGATGAAAATCGCGCATTTATCGTGTGTACGCGGGTCTGGGGTGCGAGTTCGTGGTGGCGAAACCAGGTTGCCTGGCGCTTGGTGTACTGGCCGGTGATCAGTTCGGTGCGGCGGCCGGCGTCCTGCAGGGACAGGGTTCCTCGCAGGTAGGCGGATAGTTCGGGGGCGCCGTGGGCGCGCATCGCCGGCAGGCTGGGGTCCAGGTTCAGGGTCAGCAAGCTGCGCACTTCCTCCAACGCGCCGTCGCGCAACATCGCCTCGAAGCGGGTCGCGATGGCGGCGCGCAGGGCATCGCGCGGCGGGTCGAGCAGGATGGCGGTGAAGCACCACGGGGCGGGTTTGCTTCGGCGGTTCTGCCAGGCGGCCAGGCCGAGGCCGGTGCCGCGCCAAACTTCCCAGGCACGAGCGATGCGCTGGCTGTCCTCGGGTTTCAGGCGCGCGGCGGTGGCGGGATCGACATGGGTCAGGCTGGCATGCAGGGCAGCCGGGCCTTGTTCGGCAAGCAGGCGGCGAGCTTCGGCTCGGGCATCCGGGCCGGGATCTGGAATGTCGGCCAGCCCGTCGGTCAGGGCAGCGAAATACATCCCGGATCCGCCGGTCAGGATCGGCAGGCGGCCGGCCGCTTGGGCTTCGTCCATGGCGGACAGGGCCTGATCGCGCCACCAGGCGACGCTACCGGCCTCGGCGGCGGGGCGGGTGCCGTAAAGGCGGTGGGGAACCCGGGCTTCCTCATCCTGGGTGGGACGGGCGGTCAGGACCCGCAGCTCCCGATACACCTGCATCGAGTCGGTGTTGATGATCGTGCCGTTCAGGCGTTCGGCGATGGCGATGGCTAGGGCGGATTTGCCGCTGGCGGTGGGGCCGGCAACGATCAGCGCCCTGGGCAGAGTGGTCTTCGTGTGTTCGTTCTCTTGCATGGCACTCCGGGCGCTGTCAGGTTCCGGCCGACCATGACCACTATACTCACCGTCGTTGCCCAGCGCGAGGCGACCAGTCTGACTCCTGCCCTGCTCAACCAGATTCGCAACGCCGTTCGGGGTGCGCCGCCGGTTGTACTGTCACCCGGAGAGGCGGCGGATATCCCGCTGTCAGTGCCGCTCGACCATGCCGCGCTGCGGGCGGCGCTGGGAGATAAGCCCGTGGATGCGATCGAGACCAAGCCGCGTGGCCGGCGCAAGGCGGTGCTGATCGCGGACATGGACAGCACCATCATCACTGGCGAGACGTTGGACGAACTGGCCGGGTTCGCCGGCCTGGGCGAGAAAATCGCCGCCATCACCAAGCGGGCGATGAACGGGGAACTGGATTTCAAGGCCGCGCTACGCGAACGCGTGGGGATGCTGAAGGGACTCGACGTTGGCGCGCTGGAGAAAACCTGGGAGCAGATACGGCTGACCCCGGGTGCGCGCGAACTGGTGGCGACGATGCGGGCGAAGGGAGCGTTGACTGCGCTGGTCTCGGGTGGGTTCACCTTCTTCACCGGCAAGGTGGCGGCCGAACTGGGGTTCGACGTGCATCGGTCGAACGTGCTGCTAGATGACGGCGCGGCCCTGACCGGGCAGGTGGCGGAGCCGATCCTGGATCGCGACAGCAAGCTGACGGCGTTGAACGAGTTGGCCGCCCAACGCGGGGTCAAGCTGCATGCGACCCTGGCGGTGGGTGACGGTGCGAACGACCTGGACATGCTGCGCGCAGCCGGGTTGGGCGTGGCGTTCCATGCCAAGCCGATTGTGGCGAAAGAGGCTCGGGCCAGGGTCGATCATGCCAATCTGCGGGCGTTGCTGTTCGCTCAAGGGTACCCGGCATCTGCGTTCGTCGCTGAGTGAATGGGGAGAGCTTCCACCATCACCGGTAGAACCCATGACCACCCAGTCGGATAAGCGCCGATGGGCCAGGTTTCGACGCGGGCGCGTTTCGCACCTAGCCGACCGCCACGTTGTCGTACACCCCCACCCCTTGCATCAGCAGAAACTTGCAGGGCCCGCCATCCACCCCGTGGACGGTGTGTGCGGTCTTCGGTGCCACCTCGCAACGCTGCCCGGGGATAAGGCGATGCACGGCGCGTGGCGCACGCGTCTCCACTTCCATGGGTCCTTCCAGGCAGACGAAGCTGTCGGTGATGGTGGAGTGATAGTGCCAGGGCACGCACTGACCCGCCGCGAGCGTGAGCACGGAGGCGCGCATGTCCGCCCCCTCCATCACCCGATCGTAAGCGGCAATCGCGAGCTGTATGCCGCGCGCGCCTTCCTCCATCGCATCCTCCTTTTGCTTCCCGGTTCCATCGTAGCACTTCCAGCCTACGCGACTGCGCGCACGGGGCTGGGCCGGATTTTTGCCTCAGAAACTTGCATCGGAAAAGCCTCGCAAAATCAGCGGGCGGATTTTGATGTGCGTATCTTACGTTTTCGCTGAGCGGGCGATTTCTGGGAAATCATGCGGCGCACCCAATATCGCTGGCTGGAGTCTTGGCGTACGATGCCGTCCCCGCCCACTTTTAGGATAACGGAAAATGAACGACCGGCATGATGCTGGTGGGGCCGACGAATTGTTGGCTCTTGCCGGGAAGCGGCCGCGCGCAAATCGCGTAATGATCTTTGCGACGGTCGCTCTCACATTGTTTATGATGTCGGTCGATACGACAATCGTTGCGACGGCACTGCATGCCTTGCAGCACGGGCTGCGAACGTCGATCAATTGGGCAGGATGGACCATCACGGCCTACTCGTTCGGGTTTGTGCTGATGCTGCCGGTCAGCGGCAAGCTCAGCGAGCAATACGGCCGCCGAAGAACGTTTCTCGGTTCGGTCGTTGCCTTCACCGTCGCGTCGCTGCTCTGCGGGTTCACCGACAATATCTATGTGCTGATCGCCTTGCGCGCGGTACAGGCGGCTGGCGGAGCCGGCTTCACCCCCTCAGCGACCGGAATCATCGTGGATCATTTCGGTGGCGCACGCGATCGCGCGGTCAGCCTGTTCGGCAGTATCTTCCCGATCGGTGCGATGATCGGCCCCATATTCGGTGGCGTGTTCGTGACGTACTGGACCTGGAGGGGCGTGTTTTTGGTCAACGTGCCAATCGGCCTGGCGATCATCGTGCTGGCACTGCACTACATTCCGCCGGATAAACCGCGAGACCGCGGAACAGCACCCCCGAAAATGGACGCCTGGGGCATGGCGCTGCTCGGCACCGGCCTGTTCGCTGGCATGCTCGCGGCCAGCTATCTGGGTGAAAAGGATGCGCATGCACGGTCGCTCGAGTTTGTGGCGCTGTTGGCCGTCACGCTGGTCGCTCTGTGGATGTTCATTCGCCACATCAAACAATCGGCACATCCGTTCATCGCGCCAAACCTGATCTATGGGTCAGGTTTCGGTCCGGTCAACCTGGTCAACGGACTGTTCGGCGGCGTTACGTTCGGCGTGGTGGCGTTGATCCCGCTCTACGCGACCAATCGTTACGGCATTGACGCGCTTGGCTCCGGCACATTGCTTATCGCCCAGGGCATCGCCGCATTCGGAATATCGATCGCGGCTGCGTTTGCGCTGCGACGCACCGGCCATCGGCCGCCAATATATGTTGGCGTCGGAACAATTACCATCGGAATCCTGCTGCTAGCCAGTCACCCGGTGGCTGGTATTTCGCCGTATATGTGGCTGGCTGGCGCCGCTTTCCTTATTGGTGCCGGCAGTGGCATGATTAACCCGGCCTGCCGCAACGCCGGTCTCCAACTGGCACCAGAGCGTTCCTCGACCATTGCCGCCTTACGGTCAATGTGCCTTCAAATCGGATCCATCACGACAATCTCGATAGCCACCACAATCCTTGCCAGTTCCGATGACCCCGGCAGCATCCAGGTCTGGATTTATGTTGGGGCGGCTGTGCTACTCGTTGCTGCCACTCCCTTGATCGCGCGCATACCGGAACATCACGGTTCGTGGTAGCCGCCGCTTCAATCAGTGGAGCACTTCAGTAGCCGAGGGGATTATGCGAGACACCAAACGTCTTGGTTTGGTCAGAAACGAAAATCCAAACGCACCTATGATCAGGCTTTCGACGGCGACCACTTATAGACGCGCGCCAGCGTATCACCCATCAGCGCGGCCCGATCGGAGTCGGACAGCCGGTCGGTGACGCGGAACGACTCGACCCCCTGCTGGTACGTCAGCAATCCGACGGCTGTCCAGTCGGTGCCCCACATGCAGCGGTCGAAACCGAAAGCCTCGAAGATACGGCCGAGCGGGTCCCAGATGTCGTTGTAGGGGAAGGGTTCGTGCGACAGGGTGCAGGCGCCGGAGATCTTGATCGCGATGTTGTCGTGCGCCGCCAGGGCCAGCACCCGCGGCAGATTGGCGAACGGAGCGGCCGGTGCCGGCGGTTCGAACGGCTGTTGCAGTCCGAGGTGGTCGATGACCAGTTGCGTGTCGGGGTTGCGGGCGGCGAGATGTCCGGCTTGCTCCAGGCGCCCCCAGCACAGCAAGTTGACCGGCAATGAATGCCGGGCGGCGGCGGCCAGGACGCGGTTCAGCCCGGGATCGGCGGCATCGGTGGCAACGCCATCGCGCATCATGATGCGGATCGCGACAGTGCCTTTGATCGACGCCCAATCGGCGATCGTATCGGCCACGGCGGGATCGGCCGGGTCCACCGGCTTGATCAGCCCGAACCGCCCGGGATGGGCAGCATGCACATCAAGCGCGTAACTGGCATCGTACCGATACATAGAGAACGGCGAAACCAGCAGTGCGCCATCGACACCGACTTCGTCCATGGCGGCGACCATGTCATCGCCTGTTACCTCGGCGGGACCGTGGAGAAAGCCGGCCCAGGGGCGACCAGGATGGTTGCGTTCGTATGCGTGAACCTGAGCATCGATCGTAGCTATGGTTTCCCCACCCCTGGTTTTCCGACGGTGTGTCCCGCTTTCGTGGCGTCATTGGTCCGGCCTTTCGACCGGACCAGCCGTGCTATCCGGGTTGCTTGTCCTTGCTGTCCTTGGACAACGACAGCGGGACGTATTGCTCGCCGCCCTCGCGCTGGATCAGCATCAGCACGAACTTGCGGTCGGCCTTGCGTGCGGCGTCGACCTGCTTTTCCACGTCGCCAGGCGAGGCAACCTCGCCCTGTTGCACTTCCATGATGACGTCGCCCGGCTTCAGGCCGCGGTCCGAGGCCGGCGTGTTCGGGGATACATCGGTGATGACGACGCCCTTCTGGCCGTCCTGAAGCTGATATTTGTCCTTCAGGTCCTGGCTGACCGGCGCGACCTTCAGCCCCAGTCCAGCGATGTCGGTCGGCTTGGTGGCATCCACCGGTTTGGTGGCGTCGGTGGAAGCGAGCTGCGCGTCGGGCGGCCGCTCCGCCAGCGTGGTCTGGACAGTGACTTCCTTACCGTCACGCCATAGGACTACCGGCACTTCCTTGCCCACATCGGTGTCCGCCACGATACGCGGCAGGTTGTGCATCTCCTTCACGTCCTGGCCGTCGAACTTCAGGATGATGTCGCCGTTGTGGATTTTCGCCTTCTCGGCCGGGCCGCCGTTGGTCAGGCCGGCGACCATCGCGCCGGAGGCGTCCTTCAGTCCCAGGCTTTCGGCGATATCCGGCGTCACCTGCTGGATTTTCACGCCCAGCCAGCCGCGGCGGGCATGTCCGTACTGCTTCAACTGCGCAATGGTGAGCTTCGCCATGTTGGACGGGATGGAGAAGCCGATGCCGATCGACCCGCCCGACGGCGAGAAGATCGCGGTGTTGATGCCGATCACCTGGCCGTCCATGTTGAACAGCGGACCGCCCGAATTGCCGCGGTTGATGGCTGCGTCGGTCTGGATGAAGTCGTCGTACTGGCCCTGATGGATATCCCGGCCACGGGCTGAGACGATGCCGGCGGTGACCGTGCCGCCCAATCCGAACGGGTTGCCGATCGCCAGCACCCAGTCGCCGACACGGGATGCGCTCGAATCGCCGAACTCCACCGTCGGCAGGGGTTTGTCGGATTTCACCTTCAGCAACGCCAGGTCGCCGCTTTCGTCTTTGCCGACGATCGTGGCCTTCAGGACAGTGCCGTCCTGCAGGGTAACGGAAACCTCATCGGCGCCCTCGATGACATGGTTGTTGGTGACCACATAGCCCGCCGGATCGATGATGAAGCCCGACCCGAGGCTTTGCGCCCGCCGCACGGGCGCCGGCTGGCTGTCGTCACCGCCACCGTTGCCGCCCTGGCCCTGGCCCTGGTGGTTGCGGTTCAGGAAGTCCTTGAAGAACTGCTCGAACGGCGATCCGGGTGGGAACAGCGGCATTTCCGGGCCGACATTGCCGTTCTTGGCGGAAATGGTCTGCGTCGACGACACGTTGACGACGGCGGGCAGCAGTTTGGCGGCCAGGTCCGCGAAACTCTCGGGGGCGGAGCGTGCGGCGGCCGGTTGTATCAGTGGCAGCGCCGGGGTCACCAGCGCAAAAGACACACCGAGCAGGGCGGCGCGGGCTACGGTGGAGCGAAACAAGCGCATGATCGATCTTCCTGGCGAATTGACCGCGGATGGTTTGAAGTCCACAGGCTAGCAACTTATCCAGCGAAACACACGCCGGTTATCGCGCGATTCCTTATCGTGATGGGGCCGGTTGCGGTGAATCCGGCGGTGGCGGCGGGGCCTGGAGATATTTCAGGTAGTCGTTGTCCGGGCTGACGACCAGACGCGCCGCGCCGCTGTCGAAAATGTCGTGATAACCCTGCAATGTCCGCCAGATCGAGAAGAACGCAGGATCCTGGCCGAACGCCTTGGCGTAGATCGTGGTCGCCCCGGCCTCGCCTTCGCCGCGCAGCTTGTCCGCCGTGGCTTTGGCGTCGGCGACCAGCACCGTGCGTTCGCGTTCGGCATCGGCCTTGATCTTCTGCGACGCCTCGGCCCCCTCCGCTCGGGCCTGGGCGGCGATCCGCTGACGTTCCGATTTCATCCGCGACAAGATAGCATCCGTGTTCTCCTGCGGCAGGTCGGCGCGGCGGATGCGCACGTCCACGATGGAAACGCCGAAGGGCTGCATCTCGGTGTTCACCTGGCCGTCGATCGTGGACATGATGCGATCCCGATCGGCCGAGAGAACGTCCAGGAGCTTGTCGTTGCCAAGAACGCGTCGCAGGCTGCCGGTGACAACCGAGTTCAGCCGGCCGCGAATGTTCTCCGGGATCGGCCCGATGGCCTGGTAGAAACGCAGCGGATCGCTGATGCGGAACACGGTGAACGTGTCGATGCTCATGCGGGTCTGGTCGCCCAGGATCACCTCTTCGCCCGGCAGGTCGACGGCCAGCAGGCGTTTGTCCAGGGTGATGACGTTCTGCGCAATAGGCCACTTGGCATGTAGGCCAGGGGTCTCGATCACCCGCACGACCTTGCCGAACTGGACGACGAGCGCCTGTTCGGTCTGCGACACGGTGAACAGGCTGCCGTTGGCGATAAGGACGAGCACCACCAGCAAGGCGGCGCCGGCGATCATGATCCGGTTCATCGGCCTGCTCCTACGCCGGCGGAAGACGCTGGGGCGACGGGCGCTTTAGGTGCCGGCGGCGGCACGTTCAGCGGCAGGAACGGCACCAGGCCCTTCAGCTTGTCGTCCACGATCAGCGGCTGGGAATGCGCCAGCACATCCTCCATCGTGTCCAGATACATCCGGCGTAGCGTGACATCCTTGGCCGTCTGATAGGCCTTCAACACGCTGTCGAATTGCTGCGCCTGGCCGTTTGCCTGGGCGATGGCGGCAGCCTTGGCGCCTTGTCCCTCGGCGACGATGCGGGCCGCGTCACCACGGGCGCGCGGGACGATGTCGTTGCGGTACGAGTCAGCCTCGTTCCGCATGCGTTCGGCATCCGTGTTGGCGCGCCGCACGTCCACAAAGCTTTCGGTCACGGCGGCCGGGACATCGACCTTCTGAAGCTGCACTTCAGTGATCTCCACGCCCGCCTTGTAGCGGTCCAGGATTTCCTGGGTCTGCTTGAAGACATCGGCCTCGATCTGGGCACGCAACGGGCCCAATGCGGGCTGAATCGGCGTGCGGCCGATGACTTCGCGCATGGAGCTTTCAGCCACCGCGCGGACCAGCGTTTCCGGATTGGCGGTGTTGAACAGGAATGCCGCGGCGTCGTTGACGCGCCAGAATATGGCGACGTCGATGTCGATGATGTTCTCGTCGCCGGTCAGCATCAGGCTTTCGGCCTGGACGTCACGGCCGGCGGCATCCTGGCCCGTTTCGACGTTGCCGCCGGGCGCGGAGCGATAGCCGATCTCGGTGCGGTTGATGCGGGTGACGGTCGGAAGCTCCACCGATTCCACCGGCCACGGCACATGCCAATGCAGGCCCGGCGGAGTCCAATATGTGTAGGCGCCGAAGCGCAGCACCACGCCCTGCTCGTCTGGCTGCACACGGTAGAAGCCGCTGCCGACCCACAGCACGACCACCAGCAGCAGCAGGAAAATCAGGCCGCGGCCGTTGGCGAGACCGCCAAGGCCACCACCGCTACCTGACCCGCCGCCACCGCCGCCCATCAGGCCGCGAATGTAACCCTGAGCCTGGGCGATCAGCTTATCCAGGTCAGGCGCGTTGCCGCCGCGGAACGGGCCGCCGCCGAAAGGACCGCCGCCACCGCCGAACGGGCCGCCGGGACGCTGGCCGCTTGGCTTGCCGTCGCCGTTCGGCCGTTCCGAACCACCGTCGTTCGCGCCCTTGTTGCCCCATGGCCCCTGGGTCGGCTTCTTGTCGCTGTCTCCGCCCGATGAGCCTGGCGGGTTGCCCCAGGGTCCGGGACCGCCGTTGTTCCAAGGCATATAAGGATGGCTCCTGTCGAATCGCCGGATGCGCGGGCCGTTGGCGGAAACGGTACCATGCGCCATATCGGTCTGGACAGGCGCACGCGGCGCGGTGCTTATCCGCCGGTCGTGGCCGGTTTGCAAGGTGAGGGTTCAGGTACCATGGTCGACACAACTTCGGATGCCCTGCGGGCCGCATTGCGTGCGATCAAGGATCCGGTCTCCGGACGCGATATCGTCACCGCCGGCCTGGTCGAGGGAATCGAGGTGCGTGGCGGCCTCGTGCAGGCGACTCTGCTGACCGACCGGGCCCATGCCGCGGCGATGGAACCGGTGCGGCGGGAAGCCGAGGCGCTGCTGATGCGCCAGCCGGGCGTGACCAACGCCACCACGATCCTGACCGCGCACAAGCCGCCGGCTGCTCCGGCGCCGACCCATGGCCATGGTCATGCGGCGCCAGGCGGGAAAGCCCTGCTGTTGCCGGATGTGAAGGCCATCGTCGCGGTCGCATCGGGCAAGGGCGGCGTCGGCAAATCTACCGTCGCGGTCAATCTGGCGGTTTCGCTGGCGCGCCTGGGTCACAAGGTCGGGTTGCTCGACGCCGATATCTACGGACCCAGCCTGCCGCGGATGATCGGGCTGAGCCGGAAGCCGGAGGTGAAGAACGACAAGATGATCCCGCTGCAGGCCTGGGGCCTGTCGTGCATGTCCATCGGCTTCCTGGTGGATGAGGAAACCCCGATGATCTGGCGCGGCCCGATGGTCATGGGCGCGCTGGAGCAGATGATGGGCCAGGTCGCGTGGGGCGCGCTGGACATCCTGGTGGTGGACATGCCGCCGGGCACCGGCGACGCGCAATTGACCATGGCGCAACGGGTGGCGCTGACCGGGGCGGTGATCGTCTCCACGCCGCAGGACATCGCCCTGATCGACGCCCGGCGCGGCGTCCGCATGTTCGAGAAAACCAAGGTGCCGGTGTTGGGCCTGGTAGAGAACATGAGCTTCTATTGCTGTCCTGCGTGCGGACACCGGGCAGACATCTTCGGCCATGGCGGCGCGAAGACCGAAGCAACCCGGCTGGGCGCGGAATTCCTGGGCGAGATCCCGCTGCTGCTGGATATCCGCGTGGCCTCGGACGCCGGCACGCCGATCGCGGCCTCGGCGCCGGACAGCGATGCGGCAAAAGCCTACGCCGCCCTGGCCGTTCGGGTGTGGGAGAAGGTGTCCGGCACCACGGCGGCGCGCGGCAGCGGCCCGCGGATCGTCATAGACTGACGTTCACCGCTGGAGCGGTAGGCCAACGCCGGCGCCGTTCCAGCCTGTGAAGGTGCAGCGTCCGAGGCGGCCGGCCCGTTTGGAAAATCGTCTGTGGCTCACTCGTCCCGTATCGCACAGTGACGCTTAGTTACAGGTCAGCATCACAGCGCAATCGAAACGCAAAGACCCCGGCGATAAGCACGATCGAACGAGCAGCCGGGGACTACGATCAGGATGGACTTTTGTCAAGATCTGACGCGCGTTGAGACCTCAGCGCCGCTCGTTCCTTTACGCAGGCCGGCACGCAAGGCGCTTCTTGTGCTTGGCATGAGTCGAAGCGGGACATCCTTGCTGGCGCATGTGCTGCACGCTCTGGGCGCGACGCTGCCGAATGACTTGATGGGGGCGGGACACGGTAATCCGCTGGGGCATTTCGAACCCAAGGCATTGGTCGCGCTGAACGATCGCATCCTGGAAAGTCTCGGCCGCCGCTGGGACGATCCAAGGCCGATCCCGGCCCGTTGGTTCCGCTCCCGGCAAGCATATCGGTTCATGCGGCGCATCATCGGCCAAATCCGTCAGAGCTATGGCGACGCACCGATCTTGGTGATCAAGGACCCGCGGCTTTGCCGGTTGCTGCCGCTGTATCTCGAGGCACTCGACGTGCTGGACATCGAACCGCTGGTGATCCTGCAAATGCGTCCGGTCGCCGAGGTGGTGCGGTCGCTGGGCGATCGCGACGGCATGCAACCGGGCCTGGCGGAATTCCTCTGGTTGCGATCCGTGTCGGAGGCGGAGGTTCAGAGTCGAGGCTGCCGGCGTGTATGGACCAGCATGGGAGAGATCATGACCGATTGGCCGGATGCCATGCGCCGGATCACCGATGGGCTGGCGCTAAAATGGCCGATGGAGCGGCACGAGGCGATCGACGAAATCGGCCCGCTGCTGAAACCGCACCTATGCCACGGTGTCGCATCGGAGCCGTTCGAGGCGACCATGCCGCGGTTTTCGACGGCAACCTGGGCGGCGGTCGAACACGGACTCGCCGGGGACGAACCAGCGGCGCGAGCCGCCTTCGATGCGGTGCGTGCGGCGTTGATCGATCTAGACAAGATGCACGGGAATTATCTGTCGGCGCTCGCCGCCATGCGTAAGCCGTTATCCTGGCGGCTGAGCACGCCGCTACGTGCGCTGCGCCGCCTGAGGTAGCAGCGACAGACCGGACCGCCACGGCCCGGCGTCTCTGGATACGGCCTGGCGTCAGTCCGGGCCATCCGGCCCAGTCAAGGTACTGGAGCAGAAGGCCCGGACGTCGCTGGCCCAAGACAAGGCTGACGTGTCAACGTCAACGTCAACGGCCGTCGACATGACACGGGATCGACGCGTCTTCGCCGTGAAAGCGCCGCGAAGGGTCACCATATCCAAACCTGTCAGCAGGGAAAGGAGCGACACGATGCTTCGGTTTCGTTCGATGCTACCAGTGGCCGCATTAGGATTGGCGGCGCTTCTTGGCGGCTGTGTGGCCTACCCCGCCTATCCGGGTTATGCGGCCTATCCCGCATATGGCTACGGCTATACCGCACCGGTCTATGCCGGTGGGTACTATGGTGGCTATTACGGCGGATACGGGCACGGCTATGACGGCGGCTGGCGCCGCTAATTCGCTACAAACCCACCCCATCCAGCCCCAAAATCGCTCGGGCGCATGCCTGGGCGCGCGGCACCAGGCTGTCGATCCGCATAAATTCGTCCGGGCTATGGGCGTTGCCGCCGACCGGACCGACCGCACAGATCGTCGGCGCGCCAACCGCCGCGGTGAACCCCGAATCGGCGCATCCGCCGGTGAACTCCCCATCGGTGCGGAAGCCCGAGGCGTTTGCCGCGTCCACGTATAGTTCGAACAGGCGTTTCGCCGGCCGGCTTTGCGTCAACGGCAGGAATTCGCCCCTTACGGTCAGTTCGGCGCGCGTGCCGGGAACGAAGCTGCGCTCGATGATGGCCCCGATGCGGGCCAGGATGTCGCTTTTGTCGTCGGGATCGATATAGCGGAAATCGATCTGGCCCTCGGCCCAGGGAGCGACCGTGTTCACGCTTTGCCCGCCGCCGACCAGGCCGACATTCAGGGTGATGCCGCGATCCAGGTCGGTCAGCGCGTGGATCGCCTGGATTTTGCGCGCCAGTTCCTCGATCGCGCTGATGCCCTCGGAGAAATTCCCGCCGGAATGCGCCGCCTTGCCGGTGATGCGGAACGCCATGAACACGCCGCCCTTGCGGCCGGTCACGACATTGCCCGACACCCGGCCTGGTTCGCTGTTGAACACCGCGCGGGCGCGACGGGCTTCCGCCTCGATCACCGGACGGCCTTCCGGGGACCCGATTTCCTCGTCGCCGGTGAACAGGCCGACCAGCGGGGCCGGAGCGCCGCCGAAGCGGGCAAAGGCGGCGAGGATGAAGCAGTTCATCGTCAGGCCCGCCTTCATGTCCGCGACCCCCGGCCCGTAGGCGATGCCGTCGCGGATGGTGAACGGACGGCGGCCCGCTTCGCCGTCCGGAAAGACGGTGTCGCGATGGCCCATCAGCACGATGTTGCCGCCGGTGTTGCCGGACGCCTCGCCGGGAATGGTCGCACGCAGGCAGTCGCCGTGGCGGCTTTGCGGCAAGGTCTCGACCGTCAGCCCATGACCTTCCAGGAACTGCCGGACCACGGCGCCGACCGCGTCGATGCCGGCCTTGT
Organism: Acidisphaera sp. S103; assembly: GCF_009765975.1. Taxonomy (GTDB): domain Bacteria; phylum Pseudomonadota; class Alphaproteobacteria; order Acetobacterales; family Acetobacteraceae; genus Rhodopila. The sequence goes on from NZ_LMUJ01000054.1 coordinate 251,546, forward strand.
TGTAGCTACCACTGTCGATATCGACCATGTCCCGCAGCAGCGCGACCATCGCGTCCTGCTGCGAGCCCAGCCAGGCGGTGATTTCGGTTCCGGACATCGCGCATGGCCTCCATCACGGTGGTGCGACAAGGTCTATTAAGCTATTGAAGCGTGCAAGAGGCCGATGCAACGGACCTCGCAACGAGAGACGTCCCACCCGCATGAGCGCTTCCATTTCATCGGCCGGTCCAATAACGGTCGGCCCGCCCGAACGCAAACGATCGGGACGTGGCCGCAACTATGCGCGCCGTTATTGGGTTTTCGCCCTGCCTGCCGCGATTGTCGTTGCGATTGTCATCGTGTTCCCGTGGATATTTACCCTGTACATGTCGGTGCACGACTGGAAGGTATCGGGGGCGACGCCATTCGTCGGTATGGCGAACTACGCCAAGATGCTGGTCGATGACCGGTTCCAGTGGGCGATCGTGCGCACCTTGGTGTTCACCGCGGCTTCGGTCGTGGCTCCCGTGATCCTGGGCGTATGGGCCGCCGTCTGCTTTGCCGCCAATTTCCGGCTGCGCGGCGTGGCGCGGACGATTTTCGTGCTGCCGATGATGGCCACCCCGGTCGCGGTCGCGCTGGTCTGGACGATGATGTTTCACCCGCAACTGGGCGTTCTCAACTACCTATTGAGCCTGATGGGCCTGCCGCCATCGGCCTGGGTGTACAGCAGCACGACCGTCATCCCCACCCTTGTCATGGTCGAGACCTGGCAATGGACGCCGCTGGTGATGCTGATCGTGCTTGGCGGGATCGCCAGCCTGCCGCGGGACCCGTATGAAGCCGCGGTCCTGGACGGTGCCAATCCGTGGCAAATGTTTCGCCACATCACCTTGCCGCTGGCCTGGCCGTTCATCATTGTCGCTGGCGTCATCCGAATGATCGATGCGCTTAAGGCTTTCGATACCATTTATGTAATCACTTTGGGTGGCCCGGGCACGTCGAGCGAAACACTGAACATCCTGCTGTACCAGACGGCGTTCGCCTATTACGACCTGGGCTACGGATCGGCGATGGTCGTGGTGTTCTTCGTGCTGATACTGCTGATCAGCATGCTGCTGCTTCATGTCCGGCAAAAGCAGGCATGGCAATGACCCGAGCGATGACACGGCACCGTCTGAGGCGCCTCCTGGGGCGCGTGGGGCTGTATTTCTCCGTTCTGATGCTGATTTCGCCAGCGATTTTGTTTTTCCTGTGGATGCTGTCGCTGGCCTTCAAGAATGAGGCCGACAACACTGCCTTTCCGCCGGTGTTCATTCCCAATCCGCCGACGTTCGACAATTTCATCGACGTGTTCGCGAAGAACGACTTCCTGACATACACCATCAACTCCGTGATCGTGTCGTTCAGCGCCACCGGCCTGGCGCTGCTGCTGGGGGTGCCGGCCGGTTATGGCATCGCCAAGGCGAAGGCCAGCAAGGCCGCCGTCCTGATCCTGATCGCCCGGGTCACCCCTGGCCTGTCATATCTGATCCCACTGTTCCTGCTGTTCCAATGGCTTGGCCTGATCGGCACGCTGGTGCCGCTGGTGATCACGCACCTGGTGATCACGGTGCCGATCGTGGTGTGGATCATGATCGGCTTCTTCGAGGGCCTGCCGGGCGAGTTGGAGGAAGCGGCGCTGGTGGATGGCGCGACGATCTGGCAGGCATTCCGCTACGTGGCGATGCCTCTAGCGCGGCCGGGAATCATGGTCGCGATGATCCTGTCATTCATTTTCAGTTGGAACAACTTCATTTTCGGCGTCGTTCTGGCCGGTCGTTCAACCCGCACCTTGCCGGTTGCCGTCTACAACGTGCTGACGTTCGAGCAGATAAGCTGGGGCCCGCTGGCGGCGGCGGCGCTGATCGTCACGGCACCGGTTCTGTTGCTGACCCTGGTCATGCAGAAAGAAATCGTCGCCGGCCTGACCGCAGGCGGCGTGAAGGGGGGATAACCCCCCTTCAGGGCAGGCCAATCGAGTCGGTCAGATCAGGCCGCGGCCTTCTTTGAGCCCTTTTTGCCGCCGCCGGACGCTTCGGTCATGATGTTCCGCAAATCGCGCAGGAAGGCGGAACCCTTCGTCGTGCGTTGCACCAGCACGCTGCGGCGATCCAGCGGATCGACCTTGCGCCGCGCGAGATCCAGTTCGCCCAGACGATCCAGGGCGCGTGTGATCGCCGGCTTCGATACATTCAATTCGGCGGCGAGACCACGAACCGTGTGTCCACCGTCATTCAGATAGCAAGTCAGGAAGACCCCAAGCTGACGAGCCGACAGATCGGCGCCATCCCGGCGAACCAGCGCGACAACCGTGTCACGGAGGAGGCCGACTTGGGCATCCGAAACCGGGTTGGGAGGAGATGCCACTTTAGTGTCCTTTCTTAAGTGGGCGCGCAAATTGCCGACCACCCTTTTGCCACATAAACAAAATATAGATCGGAGTCAACCTTATTACATTTGGCGATTCACTGATCTATCACAACAACCGCTATCAGCCAATTGCCTTAGTCTGGTTAAGCCAAAAGTTCGTTGCTGGCCAGCGCGAAAAGTGCGCGCATGCCCATGGCTTCACCCCCTTCAGGCCGACTCGGCCGTGTCTGATCGTTCCAGGCATAGAGGTCGATGTGCATCCAAGGTATACCTGGAGCGACAAACCGTTGCAGATAAAGCGCAGCGACGATGGCACCGGCAAGCGGCTTGGATGAAACATTATTCACATCGGCGATAGGGCTTTTCAACCAGTCATCGTATCCCGGCCATAACGGCAGGCGCCAAAGCGGGTCATGCACCATGGAGCCGCGGCGCAGAACCGCATCCGCGATACCGTCGTCATTACAGAACAGTGCGGGCAGGTCGGGACCCAGGGCGACGCGGGCAGCTCCCGTCAGCGTGGCGCAATCCACCAGCAAAGACGGGTTTTCCGCCGATGCCTCATGCAGCAGGTCACACAGGACAAGCCTGCCCTCGGCGTCGGTGTTGCCGACCTCGACGGTCAGGCCGGATCGCGTCCGTATTACGTCGGACGGCCGCATCGCTGTACCGGACACGGAATTTTCAACGCAGCCGACGCGTACCGCCAGCCGGATCGGCAGATCGGCCTGCATGACGATACGTGCCAGGCCCAGAACGGTCGCGGCGCCCCCCATGTCCTTCTTCATCCGCAGCATGCCCGCCGACGGCTTCAGGTCGTAGCCGCCGGTGTCGAAACAGACGCCCTTCCCGCACAGCGACAGCAGCGGTGAGGCGTCCGTCGCCGCGCTGCCGCGCCAGTGGAACGTCACGACACGCGGCGGCCGGACGGACCCGCAACCGACAGCGGCGATCGTCGGGTAGGCTTCCTCCAGCGCCGCGCCGGCGGATACCTGCGACACGGCACCATAGCGATCCGCCAGCGATACGGAAAAATCCGCCAGCTCAACCGGCCCGAGGATATTGGCGGGTGTATTGATCAAATCCCGTACCATCCAGGTGGCGGAAGCCTGGGCCAGGCTTGTTTCATGTCCGGATGATACGAAAAGTTTCGCGGGGTTGCGTTCGTTTGAGCGAAAACGGTTGTAACGATATGCCCCGAGACAATAACCAAGAGTTGCGGCCTGGGAGTCGTATTCGCTCGGTTCGAGACGCCAGGAAAATGTTTCAGGCAATTGCAATGGAAGGTTGCCGAAAATAAAGGGCGACCGATCGGAGCCGGCGCCCAGTACCGCGCCGGTTACGCCGTCCGGGCCGGGCAGGAAACGAATCTCGCCGGCCTTCGCGCCGAACGTCGTGTCGCGCAGAAAGGCCGCCTGCGCGACCGGCAGCGTATCGAGGAACTGCGCCAGCCCGTCCGGCCGGACGACGTGGACCGGGCGTGTCCCGTCCGGCGAATCAACAATGCAATCGATGGTCTGGTCCAGCATGGGTGCAATCCCGCGGTTTGGGGTGATTGTCGAAGGCGGCGCCAACCTTGGACCTGATTCGCCCCCCCAAACAAACCAGCCGCGGCGTGATCGCTTCATCTCGAAACGATCACGCGCCCCGGAACAGATGGGCAGCCGATCGGGTTTTGTCACCCGACCGGCATAGCCTATCCCAGGCTGCCGGCCAGCAGGGTGGTGACACGCCGGGCGAACGCGGTAGCGTCGGCGGGAAGGTCGCCTTCCTGAACTTGGGCCAGGTCGAGCAGGGTCTCCGCCGCGTCCGCGATCAACGCGGTGTCGTCCAGCTTGGCGGACAGCGCCTCGATCAGCTTGTGTCGCGGATTGACCTCCAGCACCGGCTTGGTCGGCATCATCGCCCGCCCCGAGCGCCGCATCAGCCGTTGCATCGCCAAATCCGGTCCCTTGCCATCGGACGCCAGCACCACCGCACTGTCGGTCAGCCGGGCGGTGGCGCGGACGTCGGCGATGCGGGTGCCCAGGGCGGTCTTCATGGCCGCCAGCAGCGGCGAGATATCCGGCTGGTCGTCCTCCTTACCCAGGTCCTCGGCCGCCTGGGTGACGCTGCGCAGCTTCTTGCCTTCGAAACTATCCAGCCGTTCCGGCCAGAACGAATCGATCGAATCCGCCATCAGCAGCACTTCGAAGCCCTTGGCACGGAAGCCTTCCAGTTGCGGTGAGGTCTTCAGCGCGTCGGCCTGGTCGCCGGCCAGGTAGTAGATCGTGTCCTGGCCCTCTTTCATGCGCGACACGTAGTCGGGCAGGGAGGTCCAGCCGTCCTGCGCGGAGGAGTGGAAGCGCAGCAGCGGTGCGATGTCGGCGCGATGGTCGTTATCCTCCCACACGCCTTCCTTCAGGATGGGACCGAAATTCTCGTAGAACTTGTTGTAATCGTCGGCCTCCTTGGTGCGGGACTTCAGTTCCGACAGCACACGGCTGATCAGGGCCTTGCGGATGCGGGCGAGCACCGGCGTCGATTGCAGCATCTCGCGTGAGACGTTCAGCGGCAGGTCCTCGGTGTCCACGACGCCGCTGACGAAGCGCAGCCAGTGCGGCAGCAATTCAGCCTTGTCGGTGATGAACATGCGCCGGACATGCAGGCGGATATGGGCGTCGCGATCCCCTTCGACGGGATCGAACGGCTTCATGCCGGGAATGAACAATAGACAAAAATATTCCAGCGTTCCTTCGGCGCGCCAATGCAGCGTGGCCCAGGGTTCGTCGAAGTAGTGGCCGAGGTGGCGGTAGAATTCCTTATAGGACTGTTCGGTCGTCTCTGACTTCGCCTTGCGCCACAGCGCCGTGCCTTCGTTCGCCGGCTGGTCCTTGCCGTCCTGGGTGACGGTGATCGGCAGGGTGATGTGATCGGCCCATTTGCGGATCACGGTCTCCAGCCGCATCGGCTCCAGATACTCCGACGCGTCGGATTTCATGTGCAGCACGATGTCGGTGCCGGGCTGTTCGCGCGTCGCCGGGGCAAGGGTGAACTGGCCGGCGCCTTCGGATGCCCAGGTGAAGGCTTCGTCACTGCCGGCCTTGCGGGACGTGACCTCGACGCGATCGGCCACCATGAAGGCGGAGTAGAAACCGACGCCGAACTGGCCGATCAGGTTGGGCCGGTCCTCGGGCTTGGCGGATGCCAGGTTCTGCGCGAAGGCTCGGGTGCCGGAACGGGCGATAGTGCCCAGATTGTCGATCAGCTCCTGCCGCGTCATGCCGATGCCGTCGTCCGAGATCAGCAGGGTGCTGCCCTCCTTGTCCGGCACGATGCGGATTTTCGCGTCGGCAGGCGGCGCCAGGGTGGAATTGGTCAGCGCCTCGAACCGGCGGCGATCCACCGCGTCCGCCGCATTGGCTACCAGCTCGCGCAGAAATATCTCGCGCTCGGAATAGAGCGAGTGAACCACCAGATCGAGCAGGCGCCCGACCTCGGCACCAAATGAATGTTGTTCCAAAACAGTGTCGTTCATGCGTAACCTCCTTGCGCCGCGCCATATGCGGTCGGCGGCGGGCGATTTCAATACGTCGCCGCATCTTCACCACCCCGGTTGTCATCGCAGGGCGGCGACCAAGCGATGGCGGCCACTGACATGGGGATTGCCGCGTCGCTTTGCGCCTCGCGAGGACCATCGGGCGGCGGTTTCCCCGGTGAGCAGGAATCTTCCATCGCCGGTTGGCTCCGGATAGGATGCGTGCGCCTGCCGCCGTGGAGTAACTGACGTATGGATGCGCGCCGAACCGCGATGCTGCTGATGCTGGCAGCCAGTCAGGCGTATGCGCAGCCGGCCCCTACGCCCGCGGCTCCCGCGCCGTCTTCCGGACCGGTCAAGCGTATTTTCCTGCCGCCGCCGGTCCAATGGGACAATGCGATGCTGAATTTCAGGTCGGCATTGCAGCAGACCGCGACGGATTTCGCGAACCTGACCGGCGGCCTCGCCTTTGGCATGTCGGCCGCCCAGGTGAATGCGAGCCTGCCCGATCCCTACCCCGGCCTGTCCTGGACCGACCTGCCTTTGGCGAACGAGTATCCCGGTGAAGTGCGGTATTTCGGCGTGCCGCTCGACCGGGCCGGGGCGCTGCGGATGAATCCCACAGGCTGCACCGGCGGGACCAGCTATCTTGTCCTTCTGTTCACCGACAAGGGTCTGTTCCGCCTGTCCTATCGGCTGATCGCCGACAAAAGCTGCACCGACACCAATGAAGCGGCGCAGTCGATTTTTGCCCGGTTCGTGCCGATCACCCAGGCCGTGGTCATGAGTGCGCGCTATCGAACCGGAAACGCCCAGGTGGTGGACGTGACCGATCCGACCGTCGCGTACATGGCGTCCGTCCGCTGGCGCCAGGTCAGCAACTGATGCGGCCGTCCTGGCTGATCGCGGCCCTGGCCTTGCTGACCGCGGGCCTGTTGCTGCCTGGCGGTGCGGCGATCGCCGGTCCGCAGGCGTTCGACCTGCATCTGAACGTCCCGCCTATCGTCGCGGACAGCAAGGCGCCGGCGGGATGCACCGTGACCTATCTGATCGACGATACCGCCAACAACGACGTGTTCGCCGCACGCATGCGGATCGCCTCGGCGGAAACGGACTCACCGGTCAACAACCGCATGCCCTGTCCAGCCAATATGCCGCCGCGGGTTGGCGATCGGGCCATGGATGCCTGTCAGTCGCGGGCCGGCGATCCGAAACAATGCGTGTTCGCGGACATGGCCCGCGGCTTCGAGCGCGAACCGAACATCAACAACACATCGGAGATCGCATCACGCTGCTCCTCCGACAAGTTTTCCGATATCGGCGTGGCCTGCTGGATGTCCGGCAAGCTGTCGGTGTGCGATGTCGGCTGCGGCAATTCGCCCAAGGAAGCTGTCGCCCAGGCCCAGGCCCGCTGCCAGGAGAAACAGCAGCACAGTTGCCCGGTCACCGCGACCGTGCCCATTCCCGGTCCATAAGCGGGACCAAGGCCTCGCCGATCGCCTTGGAGTGCGCGATCTGCGCTTCCTCGTTCAGGTGATCCTGGGTGTCGAAGAAGTCGGTGCGCGGATAGTCGCTGTGGTTCGGCAGTTCCAGGAAGTCCGCCCCCTGGTCGCGGTAGATCGTCCGGATCGCCGCGATGCTGTCCGCGGCGATCGGCGAGTCGATGAAGCCGGTCGGCAGGCCGCCGACCGCCCGCACCCCATGCCGCCGGGTCCAGCGGAGGAATTCGGTGATCTCGACGGCGCCATAGCCGTCGCGGACCTCGGCCGCGGTGTGATGCACCGGCACGATCACCGCCAGCGTGGACCGGTTGACGGCGGCCAGCGCGGCGGTATGGCCGATGTGATCGCCCCACACGTTGAAGCCGCCATCGACGGCAACGCGCGGGTCGTGGAAGCCGCCTTCGACCAGCACGGTTTCGATCAGGCTCATGATCGCGGCGCGCAGGTCGCCTGCGAACAGCGCCGCGACCTGGCGCCGCAGCGGCAGGGTCCGCAGCGTGGCGCGGTCGTACCGCAGCATGATGCTGGCGTCCGGCCCCAGGTCGGATGTGGCGCGAGGACGCGCGTACTGGGTTTCCTCCATCGGCAGATAAACGATGTCGCCGGCATGCAGCAGTGGCTTCCAGCGGGTGAACAGATAGTCGAGGCCGATACCGACCGCGACGCCGGCATTGATGCAGGGACGCCCGACGATCGGCCCGATGATCTCGCAGCGGTGGGAATAGGGACCGTTCGATCCGGCCAGGATGACCAGTTTGGGTTGATGGATGGTGCGCGCCAGGGCGACGGTGGCCTCGATGCGGGTTCGCAGGGCACCCAGGGTCAGCGGCCGGTCCAGCAGGCAGGCGAACGCGCTTATATAGACGATCAGCGAAGCGATGCAGGCCAGCAGGATACGGCGCATCAGAACTGGAAGTACAGGAATGGTGCCACGTGCGGCGCGAAGAACAGCGCCTGCACCGAAAGCGCGAAGCTGCCGGTCAGGCTCCAGTGCCGGGTTCGCCGCGTCATGCGGTGGACGTTCGGCAGGGTCAGGACGATCAGCCAGCCCAGCAGCAGGCAGGCGGACAGTTCGGGGAAACTGAGGGTCCGGGCGTCGCCGAGGTAGGGCAGCACCGTGACCGGATCGGCGAACGAGGCGAAGCCGGGCAGCGCGGAAACGATCATCCGCGGCAGGGCGATGCCATTGAGGCCGGCCATGCCACGCAGCATCGTCATTGTGCTGCCGAACGACGCGGCTCGGAATGGCACCCAGGCGACAATGACCGCGAGCAGGGTCAGCGCCTGGGCGAACGGCGCCGGCAAGGGGGGGAATACACGGCGGTATTGCTTGTGGATGACGATCAGCAGCCCGTGCAATCCGCCCCAGATGACGAAATTCCACGCCGCCCCGTGCCACAGCCCGCACAGCAACATGGTCACCATCAGGTTTCGGATCTGGCGGATCGGTCCGGTCCGGTTGCCGCCCAGCGGGATATACAGGTAGTCGCGCAGGAAGCCGCCCAGGGTGATGTGCCAGCGGCGCCAGAACTCGGCGATGTTGGCGGCCTGGTAGGGGCTGTCGAAGTTCATCGGAAAGCGGATGTTCAGCATCCGGGCGAGGCCGATGGCCATGTCGGAGTAGCCGGAGAAGTCGAAATAGATTTGCAGGGCGTAGGCGAGGGTGGCGTACCAGGCCTCGAAGAACGTCAGGCTGGCGCCGCGGGCGGCGGCGTCGAAGCCGATATCGGCGAAACCGCCGAACATATCGGCCAGCACCAGCTTCTTACCGAGACCGAGGAGGAAGATCAGCAGACCGTCGCTGAAATTCTCGATACGGAGGCGGGCCAGATCGTGGGCGGTGAGTTGCGGAATGATCTCCGACGGCCGGACGATCGGACCGGCGATGAGGTGGGGAAAGAAAGTGACGAACGCGGCGTAGGTCAGAAAAGAGGGGGGCACGGGGATCGTCATGGCGGGCGAAGGCCCGCCATCCACGCCTGCGCCGAGATCGGTATCGGAAAGCGCAGGCGGCGGGCCTTTGACGCAGGAAGCGCATTGGGTCCGTCCTAAGACCTGGGCACGACGAGCGTGGCCGCGGCTGGTATCCACCAGGAACATGATCTGCTGAAAGGTGAAGAAGCTGATCGCCAGGGGCAGGGTGATGTGCAGCGCCGGGACATGCGGGGCGACGATGTGCAGCAGGAAATCGGCATATTTGAACCAGCCGAGGATCGCCAGATTCAGCGCGACCCCTGTCGCCAGCCATGCCCGGTGTGCGTGGGTCCGCCGCACCATCCGGGCAATGGCATAGTTAAGCCCGACGGAGCCAGCCAGCAGCGGCAGATGCTCCGGGTTCCACCAGGCGTAGAAGAACAGGCTGCATGCCACCAGCCAGCACAGCGCCCATTTTGCCTTAAAGAAACGACCGAGCGTGAAGAATCCCACCAGGCAGACTGGGAGGAAACCAAAAATGAACGCGGTGGTATGAAACAACATGGCGTGTGAGCGCCAATGTACGCCGAAACAGATAATGAAAGGTTAACGACAGCGTGTCGGCATTATTTACAGAATATCTGTGTATGTAAGGCTAACTGATTGAATTACAATCGGATATAGCCCTGGCATGATACTTGCTGTTCGTCACTCGTTCTATCCAGGCCGTACGATTGGCGACCATAGAAGGGGTTTCCCGTGATCCTCGCAGCGTCTCGCTTCCTCTTGCCGGTCTGTGTCTTGTTGCTGACCCTGTCGTCCATGGCGCGGGCCAATCCCACCATCGCGTTCACCGCCATGGTCGGGTCCGGCAACAACATCGACACCGAAGACATATTCGCGGAGGGCTACGGGGCGAACCTCTCGGGGCAGGTCATCACCGGTTCGGTTTCCATCGATCCCGCGCCCTTGACCCAGCAATGCGGTGCGAGCGGGGCCTGCTACGGCGATTTCGGCGCCGGTGCGGTGTCGGTCAGCTTCACGCTGAACGGAATCACGTCCACGGTCGTCTCGACTGGCACACTGGGGTATTTCGGCAACAGCTCGGGCGGCCTGGTGTCGATCTGCGACCCGGCCGATGGCGGCGACAACTATCTGGCGGTGGGCGCGGCCAGTCCGGACGGGATGGTGCAGGAGTCGATCGGCGTGCTGTTCGACGATGCGACGCTGTTCTCGGCCTATGGCGGTGGCGACCCGGCGGCCGCGATCGACAGCCTGGACAGCATTGGCGGCGGTTCGGGACTGGTGAAGGGCGGCATCACGTTCATGTCGCCGGTCGAGCATCTGGATGCGACGATCCTGACCATCGACGCCCCCGAACCGGCCGGTCTGGCCGTGCTTGCGGTCGGCCTTGTCGGGCTGCGGATCGTGCGGCGGAAGATCGCCAGCTGAACAGGTGTTTCCCGGCCGGCCATTTGCTGGTAGCTGACGCCGGAAATGACCGACGATCTTCCCCCCAATCCGGCCCTTCTACCCGCCGGGCTGCGCGACCTGCTGCCGCCCGACGCGGAGACGGAAGCCTCCGCCGTCGAGGCGCTGATGACGGTGTTCGCTTCACACGGCTATCAGCGTGTGAAGCCGCCGCTGCTGGAGTTTGAGGACAGCCTGCTCGCCGGCTCCGGCATCGCCGTGGCGGACCAGACATTCCGCCTGATGGACCCCGACAGCCAACGCATGATGGGGTTGCGGGCGGACACGACCCCCCAGGTTGGACGGATCGCCACGACCCGGTTGGCCGGCGCGCCCCGGCCGTTGCGCCTGTCCTACGCCGGGCAGTGCTTGCGGGTGCGTGGCAACCAGCTCGCGCCGGATCGGCAGGTGGCACAAGCGGGGATCGAGCTGATCGGCCACGACAGTCCGGACGCCGACGCCGAAACCGTGCTGGTCGCGGCCGAGGCGCTGGCGGCTGTTGGCCTGACCCGGGTCAGCTTCGACCTGACCTTGCCGATGCTGGTGCCGTCATTGCTGGACGATGCCGGGATGACCGGGCCGGATCGCGCGGCTCTGGCTCGGGCACTGGATCGGAAGGATGCGGCGGCGGTGTCCCGGCATGGCGGAGCGCTGGCGCCGGTGCTGACCGAATTGCTGATGGCCGCCGGCCCGGCCGACCGCGCTTTGGCGGCGCTGGCCGAGGCGAAGTTGCAAAACCTCGCCGGCGCGCTGGCCGAACGAGTGGCGGAGACGGTAGCGGCGATCCAGGCGGTGGCGCCGGCGTTGCGGCTGACCGTGGATCCTGTGGAATTCCGCGGCTTCCGCTATGAAACCGGCGTCTCGGTCACAGTATACGCGCCCGGCCGGCACGAGGAGCTCGGGCGCGGCGGACGCTATATTTGCGGCGACAGTGAGCCGGCCACCGGCCTGACGCTGTATCCGGACGCGATCCTGCGTGTGGCACCGTCCCGCCAGGCGCGTCCGCGTATTTTCGTGCCGTTCGGCGCCGATCGTGGCATCGTGGCGGGTCTGCGGGTTGACGGTTTTGCCACCGTCGCGGCGCTGGCGCCGGTCCCCGACGACACGGCCGAGGCAAACCGCCTGGGTTGCTCCCATATACTACGTGCCGAAAAAGCCGAACTTCTTCACACTGAGGGCTGAACATAATGGCCAATGTCGCCGTGATCGGCGCCCAATGGGGCGACGAGGGCAAGGGTAAGGTCGTGGACTGGCTGGCAAGCCGAGCCGACGTGGTGGTGCGGTTCCAGGGCGGCCATAACGCGGGGCATACGCTGGTCGTCGGCAACCAGACCTATAAGTTGTCGCTGCTGCCGTCCGGGCTGGTGCGCGAGAAACTGTGCATCATCGGCAACGGCGTGGTGATCGATCCCGATGCCCTGCTGTCCGAGATCGCTCGTGTGCGCGGCCAGGGACTGACGGTCACCCCCGAAACCCTGCGAATCGCCGACAATGCCGCACTGATCCTGCCGGTCCACCCGGCAATCGACAAAGCCCGCGAGGAAGCCCGCGGCGACCGCAAGATCGGCACCACCGGCCGCGGCATCGGCCCGGCGTATGAGGACAAAGTCGCCCGCCGCGCGATCCGGGTCGCTGATCTGGCGGAGCCGGAGACGTTGTCGGCGAAGCTGGATGAGCTGTTGTTGCACTACAATGTGCTGCTTCAGGGGTTGGGCGTGGCGCCGTTCAGCAAGGAGAGCCTGCTGGATGGGTTGCTGAAGCTGGCGCCGCAGATCCTGCCCTACGCCGAACCGGTGTGGGAGCGGCTGGATGAACTGCGGCGTGGCGGCAAGCGCATCCTGTTCGAAGGTGCGCAGGCGGTGATGCTGGACGTGGATCACGGGACTTATCCGTATGTGACCTCCTCCAACACCGTCGCTGCCACGGCGGCTTCGGGCAGCGGGTTGGGTCCGAGTGCGGTGGGTTTCGTGCTGGGGATTGCCAAGGCCTATACGACAAGGGTTGGCTCCGGTCCGTTCCCGACCGAACTGCATGACGACATCGGCCAGTTGCTGGGTGATCGCGGGCGGGAATTTGGGACGGTGACCGGCCGGCGCCGGCGTTGCGGCTGGTTCGATGCGGCGCTGGTACGCCACGCGGTGAAGGTGGGTGGCATCCAGGGTATCGCGCTGACCAAGCTGGACATTCTGGACGGGTTTTCCGAGTTGAAGATCTGCACCGGCTACCGGGTCAACGGCGAATTCGTCCGCCATCTGCCGGCCGCACCGGGTGCGCAGGCGGCCGCCGTGCCCGAATACGAGACCATGGAGGGGTGGTCGGGATCTTCCTACGGTGCTCGGTCGTGGGCTGATCTGCCGGCTCAGGCGGTGAAATACGTCCGGCGGATCGAGGAACTGGTGGAAGCGCCGGTCACCTTGCTGTCCACGAGTCCCGAACGGGATGACACGATCATGGTGCGGGATCCGTTCGAGGGATAGAGCGCGAACCAGGTCGCTCAGATGACCCGGACTTCGCTGTCCCAAGACGAGGCTGATGTGTCGACGTCAACGACCGCCGGTATTAACCACCGATGGTTGGTCTCTTCGAATAGCCCAACTGGTTACTTATTCAGAATCATTAGACCGAAATGAAAGCAATGCCGTAAAATGGTGTCTGTCGGAAGACACTCGAACCGTCCTATCCCAAAATCGGCCCCGGCCCCGTTAACCATTGGTCAACCTTTCCCCCGGTAAACTGCGCCGGCCTGACCAAAACGGTTCGCCCACATGGCTGATGATTCGTTTCTCGCACTGTCCAGCACGCTGATCGCCGGCCGCTTCGCGGTTGACCCCACCCAGGTGCTGCTTGATGCGGGTGGTGGGCTGCCGGCTTTCTTGGCGCGCGACCGGATGGCCGCCGATGGGCGGCGAGTCGCCCTGGCGGTGTCCCGGGATGCCTCGCCGCGCATCCGGCACCTGAAGATTCTTAATGAGCTTGTCGACAACCTGATGGTGCCGCTTGGCTATGGCGTCGCGCCGCTGCAGGCGGGAAAGGGCGTGGGTTACTTCGTTATCTGCATGCCCGCACCAGGTCCCCCGGTGTCGGCAGCGCTGAATCCATGGCCGGAAAAGGTGCTGATCGATCTGGTTCTGCGGCCTGCGGCACGGGTGTTGGAATACTTGCACGGCCGCAGATTGACCCACCGAGCGATCCGGCCGAACAACGTGTTCCAGTCGGCGCCGGGCCAGCCGGTTACCCTGGGCGCGGCATGGGCGGCCCCCCCGGCCATGCACCAGCCGGTCGCATTCGAGTCGCCTTATAGTGCAATGTGCCTGCCGTCCGGCCGCGGGGACGGCTCGATCGCGGACGATGTTTATGCGCTGGGCGTGCTGTTGCTGACCCTGGCGACGGGCCGGTTGCCGATGGCCAACCTGGATGCCGCGACAGTTGTTCGCCTGAAGCTCGACATGGGCAGTTTCGCGGCGCTGACCCGGGACATGCCGGTGTCCGGGGCACTCGCCGACCTGCTGCGCGGAATGCTGGCGGAGGACCCGGAACACCGGCCGCTGCCCGGCCTGCTGCTGGACCTGGCCAGCACCCGTGGCCGCCGGCTTGCCGCCCGCCCGGCGCGGCGCAGCCAAACCGCGCTGGTGCTGAACGATATCGCCGTGTTCGACGCGCGCAGCCTGGCCTATGCGCTGTTCAATGATGAAAAGAAGGCCATCCAGTTCCTGCGCAACGGGCTGGTGACCCAATGGCTACGCCGAGCCTTGGGCGATGCCGGGCTGGCGACGCAGATCGAGGACCTCGTCAGGGGCCGCATGGCCGACACGAAGTCTGGCCCCCGCGCCGACGCGCTGCTGGTGATGCACACCGTCAGCGCGCTCAACCCGCGCATGCCGTTGTGCTGGCGCGGGGTCGCGCTGTTTCCCGATGCCCTGCCATCGGTCCTGGCCGAGGGCATCGCCGCGAAAAACGGCCTTCTGACCACGGTCGAGGAATTGCTGGTCAACGATATCGCCGGCGCATGGTCCGAGGTCGAACCGCGACTGGCATCGTCCGATCACCCCGACCTGATGCAACAGCGGCACCTTTTGCAAGGCGGCGGCCCCAGCGGGCTGTTGCGCCTGTTCTATGCCTCGAACCCGATCCTGCCGTGCCGCGTGTCGGCGATGGCGACCGGGTGGATCGCCAGCATGGCGGATCTGATGGACTTCTTTGAAACCGCGGCGGGGAATGCGGGCGACACCCTGATCGACCTGCATATTTCGGCGTTCATCGCGGCCCGTTCCGACCGCAAGGTGGAGATGATGGTCAACGGATTGTTCGGCAGCAAGGACGCCGGGACGTTCCGATTGGCCGAACTCGTGCTGCTGCAGGATCTGCAGGCTCGATACCATCCCGCGCCGATGCCGTGCCTGGCGAAATGGGTGGCGCTCCGGCTGCGGCCGAATCTGGAGCGGTGGCGCAACAAACTGCGGCGCGACGCCATGCAAACGCGACTCGACACATTGGCGCAAGCCGGATTTGTGGCTCGGCTGCTGGAGTTGACCGGCGACACGACCGCCCTGGCGTTGGATATCGCCGGGGCGTATCGCGCGGCGCATGAGGTGGCCAGAATCGATGCGGAAGTGGCCTCCATCGATAGCAACGACAAGGCCCGTTTCGCGGATGCGGAACGATTCGGCCAGGTGATCGCGGGTGGAATCGGACTGTCCGCACTCATCCTGATGGTCATGTCGGTCTTGCTGTGATGAGCATCGGATCGAAACTCGGCCGTGGCATGACGGGGCTGCTCGTTCTGCTGTTGGGGCTGGCTGGCGGCGGGTTGGTCGCGCTGTCGCCGGATATCGCCCTGCCGCTGGTGGTGTTGCTGCTGCCGGGGCTGCTCGCGCTGATCATCGACCAAACCCCGGGCTGTGGGGTCGCTCGGGCGATCCTGTTGTTTCAAGCGGCGGCTTGTGTGCATCCCGTCATGGATGCGTGGTACCGATGCGCCGGGATCGACGGCTGCATGGGGTACCTGGCGGGGTGGCCCACCGTGCTGAAGGTCTGGCTGGCGGCGGCGGCGGCGTGGGTCGCCGTTCAAACCTTGCCGCTGGGACTGAAGGTACTGGATGACTACCGGCTACGTTACCGTCGTTCGGTCCTGATGGACCGGCGAGAATCACTCGCGGCAGAGTGGGGACTGGAAGACAATCAGCCGCGGTAACGTCGAGCCCCCTCACGGTTCGGCATCAGACGAACCTTGAAGGAGACGGACTGAAAGCGAAATCGTTCCAAATAACGTAACAAGACAGGAACCGTTCCTAAACGTGCTCCCCGGCAATCGCAGCCGGACGGTTCCCGGCGTTCAATCGCCGTTCGGCGATCTGCGCCTTCATCCCCTTTTGCAGCTTCTCAAAAGCCCGCACCTCGATCTGGCGCACCCGCTCGCGAGAGATGTTGTACTGCTGGGACAGATCCTCCAGCGTGGTCGGGTTATCCTTCAGCCGCCGCTCGATCAGAATGTGGCGTTCGCGTTCGTTCAGCGCCTTCAGCGCACCGGTGAGCAGGGCTTTCCGGCCCGTCAGTTCCTCCCGATCTGCGATCGAGGTTTCTTGACTGTCGGATTCGTCCACCAGCCAATCCTGCCATTCCCCCTCGCTATCCTGGCGCACCGGGGCGTTCAGGCTGTGATCGGGTGCCGCGAGACGGCGGTTCATGCTGACCACGTCCTGTTCCGGGACATCCAGCACACGGGCGATTTTCGCCACTTGTTCGGGTTGCAGGTCGCCATCGTCGATCGCCTGCATTTGGCCCTTGAGGCGGCGCAGGTTGAAAAACAGCTTCTTCTGCGCGGCGGTGGTGCCCATCTTCACCAGCGACCAGGAGTGCAGGATGTATTCCTGGATCGCCGCCCGGATCCACCACATGGCATAGGTGGCCAAACGGAAGCCGCGATCGGGATCGAAGCGTTTGACTGCCTGCATCATCCCGACATTGCCTTCGCTGATCAGTTCACCGACCGGCAGGCCATAGCCGCGGTAACCCATGGCGATTTTCGCAACGAGCCGCAAATGGGAGGTGACAAGTTTGTGTGCCGCCTCCATATCTTCGGAGTCCCGCCAGCGATGGGCGAGCGACAGTTCTTCCTCCGGCGTGAGCATCGGATATTTGCGGATCTCTTGAAGATACCGCGACAGGTTGCCCTCGGGGGCGATGTTAAGGACGGCAGAGGCCACGGTTTAGGCTCCTTTCGTCAGGCCGGATTGACTTGCCCAACGTGGCGCAAGATCACGGCATGAATGTGACTGAGACCAGTCTGGATGCAGGTTGGGGCTTCACGTCCCGGTGACCCACCCCAAGTTGGCGGCGGCATTTCCAGACGTCCCCATCAAAGAAGGGCATCCCCCCGCTTGATGGGCAATTCATACAGGACCGTTTTAGTCCTGTCAATATTAACGAACGGTTAACAGCCGGACAGATTAGTTTCGACATCGTGTAAAAGTGCCTGCATATCGAATGGCAACGGTGCTTCGAAGCTGATGACCCGGCCGGTCCGGGGGTGTTTGAAGCCCAGGCTGGCGGCATGCAGGGCTTGCCTCGGGAAGTCGAGAAGATGGCCGCGAAGTGGCTGATTTATGGCCTTTGCGGCGGTTGGGACGCGACGCAGGTATAACGGATCGCCAACGATCGGGTACCCCTTGGTTGCGAGATGCACCCGTATTTGATGCGTGCGCCCGGTGGCCAGGCGGCATTCCAGCAGCGCGAGGCTGGTCTGCCAGGCGCGCATCGTGCGGTAACGGGTCAGCGCCAGCTTGCCGCCACGGTCCACCACCGCCATCCGCTTGCGCTCACGCGGGTCGCGGCCGATGGCACCTTCGATCTCACCGGCCAGCGGCTGCGGCAGCCCCCAGACCAACGCCTGGTAGGACCGGTCGAGGTCCCGCGTGGCGAAAGCCGTGGTCAGCGCATCGTTGGCGAGTTGGGTCTTGGCCACCACCATCACGCCGGAGGTGTCTTTGTCCAGCCGATGCACGATGCCGGGCCGGCGTTCCGCGCCGATGCCGGTGAAACCCGGCCCGCAATGGGCCAGCAGCGCGTTCACCAGGGTGCCGTCGAGATTGCCCGGCGCGGGGTGGACGACCAGACCGGCCGGCTTGTCCAGGACGATCAGGTCGTCGTCCTCATACAGGATGGGGAAGGGAATCGCCTGTGGCAGCGGAGTCGCCGGGATCGGCGCCGGCAGGTCCAGGATGTAGGTGACGCCCGCCTTCACCGGTTCGGCTGGTTGGGTGACCGGACCAGAGGCACCACGCAGCCGCCCCTCATCGATCAGCGTCTTGACCCGGGACCGCGAGAGCGTGCCGAGATGGTCGGCGAGAAACCGGTCGATGCGCTGGCCGGCATGGTCGGCCGTGGCGGTAATGCGGATCGGTCCATGGGGCGATGGTTCGCTGTTGGCTGGCATGTGGATGTGGGATAACCCGGATCGGCTTCGAATGGGAAACAGTATGCGGGCGTTGAAGATCGCCGTGATTGTCATGGGTGCGCTGATCGTGGTCGGCACGACGGCGTTGATCGTGGTGGTGGTTCACCGGCTGACGTCGCCACCGTCACTCGTGGTGACACTGCCGGCATCTCTGGCCGCGGTGCTGGATGAGCCGGCGGGAACGCGGATCGCCGGGATCGCGGCGGTGCGGGACCGGCTGGCCATCCAACTGCAAGGCGGCGGAGCCGACCGGGTGGTGCTGATCGACCCCGCGACGGGGGCGGTGACCGGTCGGATTTCCCTGGTTCGCTAAGATTCTGGGGCCGGCCGGATTCCGATGCTTGAGGTTCCGAGGGTTCCAGGCTAGAAGGCCCGCCTTGGCCGATGTCCCGTTCGTCTAGAGGCCCAGGACAGTGCCCTCTCACGGCACCAACAGGGGTTCGAATCCCCTACGGGACGCCATCTTCCATAAATCGTTATATATCAACATGTTATGAGCTAATTTGCGACGATATTTGACCAACGTTTTGACCAATGTTCAAGTGGGTCTTCAAGTCGCATTGAATGCTCCGCTTGCGTGCCGAACGACCCTCTTTAATCCAGCAACCTCGTGTCCGTTTTGTTCGCATTGTCGTGCCGGCCCGACGTCCGGGGAATGTTGACGAAATCCATCTGCAAGGTGACGGTGAGAGACCGATATCCATTGCGTCGTGCTTGTCGCCGCGCCGATCATCGCAGCAATCAAGCGGGCAATCGCGATGCACGCGCCGGCACCGCGTCGCCGGTCGAAATGCGGCGCTGTCGGGATCGCGCCGAAGCAGCTCGAGGGCGGGCCAGAGCCCTGGCCTTCCTTTCTTCTTCACGGGGGTACCCAGGGCAGGAAACGGACATGAGATCTAAAGGGATGGACTGAAGCGGAATAGGGAGATTGACAAGCATGCTTACAAGCTTGCGAGCGAGCTCTCATGCAATTGGCAGGCCCATTTACGCACATGAAATGCGTGGTATGTATGCGCACTGTCAGCGAGGAGCCTATGAGCACGCTTGTCTACGACACTGGGGCGACAAAGCGTCCCGTCAACCTGACCCTGAACACCGATCTGGTCGCGCGAGCGCGGGAGGAAGGTCTGAATCTCTCCGCTCTGGCGGAGGACGCAATTGCCGCTGAGATGGCACGACGGCACCGCGCGAAGTGGGATGCGCTGGTCGCGCAAGACTGCAAAGCGCACGAGGAATATCTGAAGGAGCACGGCTCTTTGGGTGACATCCTTCGGGCCAATGCTGAGGCCGATGGTGAGTAATCCGCGCTGGCTTGACGTTGTGACGCATCGCATTCGAGGAGTCCGCGCCCCCTTCCTTCTCGTCCTTCAGCACCACGACATACCCGCGGCTACCCGCTTGGTGGCCCCCTTATGGAGGCCCCAGGGGGACGCTGGAGTGGTATCGCCGCGCCTGGTTGTAGACGGTTCCGAATACAGGGTGCGGCTGCTCGACACGAGCCCGGTTTCCACCGCCCAACTCGGGGAAACTGTCGCATCTGCACTCTCGGATCGGGATGACATTACCGACGCTATCGACCGACTGCTTTTTGGGTACCCGGTCGGCCGCCTGCACTGATATCCGGGTGCCTCTGCCGCCGCGATCGAGGCACCCGAGTCGAAATAAAAATGGGAACCTTAGGGAAATTCACACCGACTACGGAATGTCCCGGGTACTTTGGCGGCGGCTTATGAGGACCCTGGTGACGCACGACTCCGCGCAAAACGGCGGAAATACGTGTTCTCCTGAGAACCGCGGTGACGTTGCTAATAGCGATCAAACATGGGCGTCCACCTAACCAATCCCAGTCCTCCGCCATGGCGATCAAGCTGCGAACCGGGCAGATCAGCCTGGCGCAGCGCGGGGCGGCACTCGCCATGTTCAACAGGCTGGTCGCCGAGAGCTTCACCGTGCTGGCGGCGACGGGCGGGCATTTCCGGGCGGCGGCGAAATTCGTCGACCAGCACCGCTATGCGGGCAGTCAGTTATCATCATTGATTATGCGACTGCCAGGCAGCGCGAGGAGCCAATCTTCACGGCGGTCACAGAAAGCACAGTACAATGGCTGCTGCATCGCCGGATGAACGCCCAGCAGATGCGGTGGACGCCACGCGGTGCGCATTTGATGCTCAAGGTTCGATGCGCGGTGATGAATGGTATCCTCGATTACGACCACGCCGTCGCCGAAGGCCGCGCCTGGCGTCCTTTTCGTCGCGTGGCATAACCCCCAGGTTTGAGACGGTCTCGAACCTCGTTTACGACGCTGCTTAGGTCGTCAGTTCCTGGCGAACTAGCGAGATCCAGTAGGCGATGCCGTGCGGCAGGGCGGCGTCGTTGAAGTCATAGTGGGGCGTGTGCAACGCGTGGACGGAGCCATCCGCCGCGGCGCCGTTCCCAAGGAACACGAAGGCCCCGGGCTTGGCCTGCATCATAAATGCGAAGTCCTCGCCACCCGTGACCGGGGCGGCCTCCTCGTCCACCTGTTCGGGTCCGACGGCGGTTCTGGCAGCCATCGCCACGGTTTGTACTTGCGGCCCGGGGTTCACGAGCGGGATGGCGTTCCACCACGTCTTCACGCTCGCGCTGGCACCCTGGCTCCGTGCGGCGAGCTCGCTGATGCGGGTCTCGAGGAGGCTCTGGATTGGCGGGGTGAAGGCACGCATGGTCCCGCCGACGACAAGCTCTGCTGGCATCACGTTTAGGGATTCGGGCGACCCACCCTGGACGTGTCCCACGCTGACCACCGCCGTGTCGATCGCGGGCACGTTTCGGCTCACAACCGTCTGCAAGAGGGTGACGAATGTGGCGAGCACGACCGACAGGTCGGAGGCGAGATGCGCCGAATTACCGCCGTGCCCACCGGTGCCGGAGAAACAGACCTTCCAGCGGCCCGACCCCGCCATGAACGGACCTTTGCGGAGAGCGATTCGGCCGACAGGGATACCGGGCATGTTGTGCATGCCGTAGACGGCGTCGCAGGGAAATCGCTCGAAGAGGCCATCCTGGAGCATGGCCTGCGCGCCGCCTAGCCCTTCCTCGGCGGGCTGGAAGATGAGTTGCACGGTCCCCGCGAAGTCCCGGTCCTCCGCCAGGACCTTGGCCGCGCCCAGTAGCATCGCTGTGTGCCCGTCGTGCCCGCAGGCGTGCATGCGACCCGAATTGGACGACGCATACGGCAGCGACGTTTGCTCGAACAGGGCGAGTGCGTCCATGTCAGCGCGCAACCCAATTGCCCCCTGGCCGGGCCGCTTGCCCCGCAAGGTGCCAACCACCCCGAAGCCGCCGACGTGTTCCGCGACCTCGATGCCCCATGCCCGAAGCTTCTGCGCAACCAGGGCTGACGTCTGGAACTCCTCGCGCCCGAGTTCAGGGTGGGCGTGGATGTCATGGCGGATCGCGACGATTTCTGGAAGAACAGCCTCGATCCCGGCTCGGAGGCTACCGTCGATTGTCCCTGCGCCCATCTGCCAGCCCGCCTCCTTGCGTCAATGCCGTCATACTGTGGCTTCGTCCGGATGTGCACAAGCCGGGAGCGTGAAGCGGCACTGAAGTGGCCCCCCTGGCCAGCGAGGCTCAAATTATTGATATTACGGTAGGAATGGCGATCGTGGTGGGGTCCCGATTGGCGCCGATCGGGACCCCCCCGAACGAACTCTTCAAATTCAATCAGCGCGTTCTGACGCTTTTGCCCGAGGTCCCAGTTCGGAGCCGATTCACACTCCAATAGTTCAAGCGGCTTACCACTCGGCCTTTTTCGAGAATCCCGTCGCCAACAGAGCCACGATGAAAATTTCCGGTTCCTCGCCGTGCCGACCGGCCTCTTTGCCCTCCAAGCATTTCGGAACGTGGCGAAGTCCGGCGAAAATCGCATTATGGAAACAGCCGTTTATCCCACCAGCACGGCTTGGCCAGGCCACATGTGACTTTAGAGAATTCGGGGTGATCCGGATTCAGGAGATAGTTGTTTTCCATCCGCGCCATCACGCTCGGCACGATCAGAAGTCAGGCGAATCGCATAAGGAATAATCTGGCTGGACACGGCTCGAAGGGATGGATTCGAGTGTCTCCTCTCTGATTTGGAGGAGCCTGGATGCTGTCGATCTGGTCGAGCCTCGCGGATCTCCCGGACCCCCGGAACGGCAATGCACGGCGACATAACCTTCTGGATGTCCTGACGATCGCGCTGACCGCGTCGATATGTGGCGCGGAAAGTTGTGTTGATTTCGCCGATTTCGCGCGCGACCGCGAAGCCCTGTTCCGTGAGTTTCTCAAATTACCGGGTGGTTTGCCCAGTCACGACACGTTCTCTCGTCTGTTTCGGCTGCTCGATCCGTCCGCCTTCGCCGGTTGCTTCGCCCGGTTCCTTGATGGTTTGGGTGAGGAAGGCACCGGCGTGATCGCCATCGATGGCAAGACGATGCGTCGTTCGTTCGACAGAGCAGCCGGGCGTTCACCATTGCACGTCGTCACCGCCTTCGCGGCGGACGCGCGGATGGTGATCGGTCAGGTTGCGGCCGGCGACAAAGAGAGCGAGATCACCGCGGCGCGCACGTTGCTTGGCCTAATCGATCTGACCGG
Source organism: Acidisphaera sp. S103 (assembly GCF_009765975.1). Classification (GTDB taxonomy): domain Bacteria; phylum Pseudomonadota; class Alphaproteobacteria; order Acetobacterales; family Acetobacteraceae; genus Rhodopila. The sequence continues at coordinate 274,410 of NZ_LMUJ01000054.1, forward strand.
CGCGCTGGTGACGGGCGATGCGTTGCACTGTCAAGGTGAAACCGCTCGGCTGATCAAAGATCGTGGTGGAGACTGGTTGTTCACACTGAAGGCGAACCGTCCGCTGCAACACGCCGAGGTCCGGGGCTGGTTCGCCGATCCGGTCAGCCGGCCCGACAGCGAGCATACGACCACCGATGCCGACAATGGCCGGATCGAGGTCCGCCGCCACGCGGTCAGCCATGATGTGAGCTGGATGCTGTCGGATCGCCGCCATCCAGATGAGGCGCCGATGCCGGGTCTCGCCATGCTCGGCATGGTTGAGGCGACAGTCACGCGCGATGGCAAGACCACGACGGTGCGTCGGCATTACCTGTCTTCGGTGGCGATGGACGCCGCCAGGTTCGCGGCTGCGGTCAGGGCGCACTGGCGGATCGAAAACTGCCTGCATTGGGTTCTGGATGTTAGCTTCGACGAGGATCGCGCGCGAAACCGGCGAGATCATGGACCGGAAAACCTCACAACACTGAGGAACCTCGCACTCAACGTTCTCCGTACCGCACGGCCGGACATCTCAATCAGGCGCAAACGCAAGCGCTCCGGATGGTCCGACGAGTTCGCCCGATCGGTCCTCGGTCAAATGCGATAGCCCTGGATCAGAAGTAACGGCCGCTTGCTTGTCTGCCAATCTGCGCCGTATGCCTTTAGCATCCATGCAGGCCGGGGCTGCCCACATTGGCATGTGGGCGACGCCGAACGTCTCGTAGGTAATTCCATTCGGGATAGTGGTATCAATCCAGTGCTGATTTGGCGGCAGGACTCCGCTTCCGTGTGCCAGCTTTTCGAGCATAGCGGTCGAGTAATGCGCGGATGCGTAGATTACGGGGTTGACCGGGGTGTTCCAGCGACCGGGGTAAAGCTTAGAACCAGTGGCATCGAAGATGGGGTGAGCGCCTTTTGGATCTCCGATCCGGTATCCCGTCAGCACGCGGTCAAGAATCACGCGGCGGAGCCGTATTGGAGCCGTCCGAGTATTCCTTCAACCAGTGGCCTCCCAAATTCGTTTGAGAGCACCACGTCCATCGGGCGTTGGCCTTCCAACATGGGATGGGGGCGGAACAGAAAGGCCCTCGCCGCCTCGTCGCTACCCCACACCTGCCGTGCCAGAGTCCAGACTTCCGCCAGCCGGGCGACTTTTGCACTCTCGTCAGATGAGAGCGCCCCCTTACCCGCATGATGGGGCACTTGAGTTAACTCACGGCCCGCGACTTGGAGCCCCTTGCGTCGCCGCGCCCAGGTCGCCTTCGATACGATCCGGTAGACAAACCCTTTGTCGTCCGGGGCGACCTTGTCAGCCACGCGCTCAAGGGACGAAAGCGGCAACCCCAAGGTGACCTGTCGCGGGAGCCACAGGATTGATTGTGCCGTTCCCGTCGGTCCTACGATGCCCAGCAACTCGGCCGTCTCTTGCGTACTCATCTTACTCCCTGTCTTGTCATCAGGTGAGACACATTAAGATATCACGTGAGACAACGGCAAGCACTCGGTCCAACGATGACCGGGCCTGAGGCGTACAATCCCCTTAAGTGGGGCTCACATGGCGTTGTTGCATGAATCGACGGGTGGGTCGCGAAATCCCCCAACCCCATCTACGTTCATCCGACGCGGACGGAGTCCGGGCGTCCCAACTCCAGCATCCGGTTCAGGACAAGAACGGAGACGCCGACCTCGGTCGTCCGACGGTGATCCTTGTGCGAGCGCACCCTCTCTCGCGTGTCTCGGTCGCCCATCACCGATGACTACGATCGCTACAGCTGTCAGCTAGAGGACCTACAGCGCTGCCTTGGGGAGGCATCACTCTCGGCTACTGAGGAGCGCGTCTTCTCCCGCGCAGGGGAGGGGACGTGGTGGCGCGCGCACGTTGTGAAGCACTGGCAACCAGCAAACCGCCGGTCTGGCGACGGAATTGGGTCGGAGCGACCTTAGAGGCTCTGACATCGGAGTGGCGCTGGACGTCCCATCCAGCTTTCGCTACTGGGTAGTAGGACAACCAGATGAAGCGCAGGGGAGACGAACGCCATGAGGTTCGGCCTGATCTACGAGCTGCAATTGCCACGCCCATGGGATGCAGAGTCCGAGCACCGGATGGTCCAGCACGCGCTCGCCGAGGTGGAGGTCGCCGACCGCCTCGGCTTTGACTACGTCTGGGCCAATGAGCACCATTTTCTCGAGGAATATTCACACAATTCCGCTCCCGAGGTGTTCCTCGCCGCTGCCGCTGGGCGCACCAGGCAGATCCATGTTGGCCACGCCGTGGTGCTCTCTCCGCCCGGCTACAACCCGCCCGCGCGGGTGGCCGAGCGGATCGCTATGCTCGACCTAGTCTCCTCTGGCCGCGCCGAATGGGGCACCGGATCCTCGGCGTCCCGCGCGGAACTGGAAGGCTTCAACGTCGATCAGGCGCAGAAGAAGCTGATGTGGGCCGAGGCAACCGAGCAGACCGCCAACATGATGGCGATGGTACCCTATCCCGGCTTCAAGGGCGAATTCTTCTCGATGCCGGCGCGCAACGTCATTCCCAAGTCGTTGCAAAAGCCACACCCGCCGATCTGGCTCGCATGCTCGAACAAGGAGACGATCCACGTCGCCGCTCGTAACGGAGTGGGCGCGCTCGCCTTCGCCTTCGTCGATCCCGTCGAGGCAGCGAAATGGGCCGGCGAATACTACGAGATCATCAAGTCCGAAGAATGCGTGCCGATCGGCCATGCGGTGAATGCCAATATCGCGATGGCGACCGGCTTTTCCGTGCATCATGATGAGGCGGAGGCGATCCGACGCGGCGGGGAGGGCTTCCAGTTTTTTGGCTTCGCGCTCGGCCACCACTACGTTTACGGAGAGCACATCCCCGGCGTGACAAATGTGTGGGAGCGGTTCCAACGGGGGCGCGACGCGATGCCGCCCGTGGTTGGCAACGGCATTGGTACACCCGTGCAACTTATTGACCGGATGAGGCAGTATCAGGACGCCGGCGTCGATCAGGTGATCTTCATCCAGCAGGCGGGACGCAACACGCACGCAGATATCATTGCCTCGCTCCAACTGTTTGCCGCTGAGGTGATGCCGGCGATGAAAGCCGATCAGGCTGCACGCGATGCGCGGAAACAGGCGGAATTGGCGCCCTACATCGAAGCGGCGCTGAAGCGAAAGAAGTGGATGCGTCCGCTCGCGCCGGATGCGATTCCGCCCATTCCCGCCTACGGCCGTTCGGTCGTCGCGAGCGACGGCACACCCAACGCCATCACAGCCCGTCGCGGCGGCGGTATCAACATCCCAAGCGAGGATCCGTCCGAGAGACTGCGAGCAGTTGGGGACGATTAGCGACATGCGCCAGACACGCCGCATCCCCTCCGACATTGGTTTGCCCCCTGGCCCGCACGCGAATTTACCGTAAATCGATGTTATGCCGACATGTCATGTCAGGTGGCCAGAGTTGCCGCCCCGCCTGACGCGAGTCATAGTCGCCCCCCGTTCGCAAGGAACCTGCGATCGATGCCCAACCGGCGCCTCTAGGGGCCAAGCGTCTCCTCAGTCATGAGAAGGCGCCCATGGCGTAACGTTACGTGGCGGATTACGGCACGCGGGAGGTCGCGGATCACGCGATCGCCCTGATGATGACCCTGGCGAAGAGCATCGCCTATCACGATCAGGAATTGCATGCCGACCTGAAGGGCAACTGGCGCCCGGCGCATAACCCGTTTGGACGCCGCCTGTTGGTGTGCACCTATGGTGTCGTCGGCATGGGCCGGATCGGAACCGCCGCGGCCCTGCGTGCCAAGGCCTTCGACATGGACGTGGTGTTCTACGACCCTTACCAACCGAACGGCTATCAGTTCGCGATTCGGCGTGCGCCGCGCCGACTCGCTGGCCGAACTGATGGGGCAATGCGACTTCGTCAGCATCCACACGCCGCTGACCGCCGAGACGCGCGGCCTGGTCGGCGCCGAGGCGTTCGCGGCCGCGAAGAAGGGCATGATCCTGATCAACACCGCGCGCGGCCCAGTGGCGGACATCGACGCGCTGTACGACGCGATGAAAGACAACACAGTGCTGGCCGCCGGGCTCGACGTGCTGCCGGAGGAACCGGCGAATGCGCAACGACGGCTGATCGCGGCGTGGCAAAACAACGAAGACTGGAATCCGCCACCGCCTGCTGCTGACGCCGCATTCGGCCTTCTACACGCCCGAGAGCCTGCGGGATAACCGCGCGTTCGCGGCCCGCACCGCGGCGCGTTTCCTGCGCGACGGACGGCTGGAGAACTGCGTCAACAAGCAATTCCTGGCGCCGAAAGCTTGAAATAGCGGCATGAACGAACGCCGGAGCGCCGGTCGGGCTTGCCGGCCGTCGCTGTACGTGCCCCCGAGCGCTTACGGTTGGCGGCGGTGAAAGAGCGCCCGGAGGCGTGCCTACGGCATCCGCCTGGCGAGCCGGCGAGCAAGCAGGGCGATTGCCTTTAGGCAGACCTGCGCCGCCCCGCGCATTCGGCGATTTCCACGTGCGCTATGCGGCCGATGAAATGTTGCGATCGTCAGCCGTACCCAGGCGAGATGGTGAAATGCCGGCATGGGTTGCTTGTGTCTCGGCCTCGTCGCGGTAATCCGGATAACGCGTTGAACCACCCAGGTGGACCGCCACCTCGGCGCCTTGGTCGAACCGGGCAAACGCCTCGATCGGCAGTGCCGCGTAGCCGTTGGTCCAACGGATATTCTCCGCTGGCTCGTAGTCGTGGAACCCATCGGTCAGCCGTTCGTCATCCGCATCGATCAGCATGAACTTGGCGCCCTGCCGAATGGTGACACGCCGCAGCGCCGCGCCCAGGCAGCGCGGGTCGCGGGCAAATCCGAGTTCCGCCGGCGCGGCGGCGCGGGACCCGATGATGACGCTCTTCGGCTGGGAACGCAGGCGGAACATGTGGGTCCCATCCGTCTGCTCCCGGGCATCCACCCGCATTCCATCGACGATCAGGTGTAGATCCGCATCGTCAGTCAGCGACGGTAGCTCGGTTGGACCGGCTCGATCGAGCAGCCGGTGCCACACCTCATCAACCACCGGGCCGCCGGTCAGCACCGGGGCGTACGGCTCCTGCGGTGGCAGGTCCCAACCTGAGTTGGCGTTCTGGAACAACCAGCGGTTGCCGTCGTCGCGGTAGCTCTCGGCGGGGGCGCCATTGGCGATCAGGATATGGTGCTGGTCCAGTTCCACATGGTAGATTTCGACTTCCTGTGCCCGGTCGTCCCACACGATGCTCCTGTGGTTGACCAGGAACTCCACCGGGATCAGCACGCCATCGATGAACAGCGAGTGCGCTTTTGTTACGTGTAAGTCCTGGTTCGGCACGTTGTCGGCCAGCGCATGCTTGCGCACGATCACCGGCGTGGCTGCGCTGCGTTGGCCGCTGGTGGCCAGCACCTTGCCTTTGCCGATCCAGGTTATGATCCGTGTGTTGTCGTTGCCCAGCGTCACAACTCGGTCGCCGAACTTGAGGTCTTCGATGGCGACCTCTCCGTTCGGCGTGCGGATCATGGTGCCGATACAGAAACAAACAGTTGTTAGATCGGTTACACCACCCGAGGTACTGGTATGAAAACCGCTGATCGGGCCGGTGAAGGTCAGCGTCATGTTGCTGCTGCCAGCCAGGGTGACCTTGGTCAGTCCACCGCTGCTCGCGGTGTGGCTAATCGTTTCGGTACCAGTGATCGCCAGCGTGTCGCCTGTCCCGAAGCCGGCGATCGTTGCCGAGGCCAACAGGCCGGTCGACGCCCCGGAAACCAGCCAATCCGCACCCGTATCAAACGTCAGCGAGCCGAAATTGGTGAAGCCGGCCAGCGATATCGTCCCGGTGCTCGTCCCGGTAGCCAATTCCAGCGTTGCGTCCGCGGCGGTGCCCCCATTCACCGTTCCAATGAAAACCCCGGTCGTATCCACGATGACCCGGTTGGCGGCCCCGGTTGCCAAGATGACAGCCGGACCATTTGTACTGCCGCTGTTGATCGTCCCGGCGTTGGTGATCGTGCCGGCGCCACTGTTGATCTTGACGCCATATCCACCGCCGTTCGCTGAAATGATACCGCCAGACAGGTTGGTGACCTGCCCCGCGTCCTCCAGGTAGACGCCGCCGTAGATGCTATCGCCGATGATCTGCCCCTGGTTGACCACCGTGCCGGAGGTGCCCATCCAGATGCCGCCACCCGATACCGTCCCGGTACTGAAATTCGTGACGAAGCCGGTGCCGGCGTTGAAAACGATCCCATTGGTGCTAACGGCGCTGTTACCGATGATAAAGCCATAATTCACGACTGTGGCTGTCGCCTCGGCGAAGACCCCATCAATTTCGTTGGTACTCTTGACAACGCCCTCAATCACCGCACTGAGGTGATTGATGATGATGGCGCCGCTGGATCCCGAGTACACCTCGACCGCCCCACCAGACACCGCTGACGAAAGGATCGATCCCGTGTTGGACAGAACGTTAGTCGTGCCTTTGATGGTTACCGCATCAGTTGAACTGACGTTGAGCGTGCCGGCGTTGATGGCCGTCACACCGGTCCCGGAGAGAACATAGGCGGATGTCGACAATGTACCCGCGCGCGTAATCGTATTGGTGGTCATGACTCCTTGCCCTCTTCCGAACCTTGAAACCGGATTATTTCGCTGGTCGAACGCCCCAATCCCTGCACCTCGGCCCCCAAGCCTCGCCGAGTCCACCGTTCCATCCGTTGGTTCAGTCAGAGAGCAGAGCATCGGTTGTCAGCTAAACAACGCTTCTGTACGGGTTAACACCGAGCCGGAAGATGCCACCTGCGGTTGTCTGTAAGAAACAATGGATGCGGGACGACTCTGCGCCAGCCATGCTGTTCCAAAGACGATTTCGGCGCTTATGGGGATGGTCCGGTAAAAACTCAGTCGTCGATTTTATACGTCCCGTGGACAGCCCCGCGCGCCGGATCTCCACGCATAAAATCCGACCACCAGTACACGCCGGACGCCCTGATCTTGAAATGACCGCGGACGGCATGAAGACGCGCTGCCCCTCTCTGCCCTTCCTCACCGGCTCGCCGCTGAAGGGCGCGCGACAGCTTTATCCGGATCTTCGTGTGGCCGAGGAGAGGCAGCTTTCCCGCTTTGGTCCGTTGCCGGTTCAAGCGCTCCGGGGCCGGAGACTCCTCGCTATGGGTTAGGTTCTTGCTGTTGAGCAGCAAAAGAATGCTGCGCGCGACCCCCGGCTCACCGCGAATGTCAGAGGTCCACATCTGCCATTCCGGACTGCCCGGCCCCGGTAGCGCTCCATGGCGCCGAACGAGGGCCTCCGCCCAAAATTTGAATGCGGGGGAAATGTTGAAGCCGAACCTCGACCGCTCATCGACAAGGTCAGCCTCCGAAGAACCCTTCACCTGCGGCAGCCCCTGGCTCTGGGCGACGATTTGCTGGCGCAGTTCGTCCTCACTCCGCCCGGATTGCCGGAAGAAGCTGCGCGATACGTCATCCACTTCCGGAGCCTCGGCGCGCCAATCGAAGAAACAGGCCAGCGGGCAGGCGTTGATGCCGTCCCGACGATGGGACCAGGCGAAGGTCATACTGCCTTTCTGCCGGCTTTCGTCGGCGTGGATAAGGACACCCATGCGATGGGGCGCTGGCGCAGCAGCGGTCGCGTTATCCACCCGGTAGGCGTCGTCGTAAACGGGATCGGCCCCTGGCCACTCCATCCAGGTGAATTCGAACGGAAAACGGCAGAGAGGCAGGGCGCGGAGCTGCGCCGCGAATGAGCTGGCGCTGATCGTGTTCGCGGTGACGATAATTCCGGGCGTCAGATCGAATCGCTTGGCTTGGCGTATGGCGATCCCAAGTGCCGATAGTGCACCCATATAAATTCGGTCGGCGGGAGAGTTGGCGGCGGCTAGGATTTCATCAGCAAGCATCGTGGTCCTGCGAACAGCGGCGACGGGGTGTGTGGCGACCTCAATATATTGGACTACCGTTCGAGGCGCACCGACCGACCCGTTCACGAATAATCGATCCCGGCGTGGCAAGCCGGTCGCCCGGCTCACTGCCGCTGTCAGGCCGCGCAAGCGGATCGACGAAGCGCTGCTCCAGTCCCTGACGGCTGTCATGCCTCCGCAGACTCAGTGCGCCTCCGATCTGGTGCGGTCAATGCGGGATGCCGACCGCTACTGATGCTCTACCTCGACACGTCGCTGATCGTCGCAGCCCTTTCCAACGAAACAATGACCCCGCACGTTCAGAGCTGGTTGGCACAGCAGGATCCGGCACAGCTTCTGCTCAGCGAGTGGACCATCACCGAGATGTCCTCCGCCATGGCGCTCAAGCTGCGAACCGGGCAGATCAGCCTGGAGCAGCGCGCGGCGGCACTCGCCATGTTCAACAAGCTGGTCGCCGAGAGCTTCACCGTGCTGGCGGTGACGGGCGGGCATTTCCGGGCGGCGGCGAAATTCGTCGACCAGCACACGCTTGGGCTTCGCGCCGGCGACGCCCTGCACCTCGCCACGGCCTCGGAGCATGGCGCGACGGTACACACACTCGACCGTCGGCTCGCGGAAGCTGGACCGGTGCTCGGCGTGCCGACGCAGTTGCTGGCATGATCAATATCTTCTCCTTAAAATGCTTATGCGCGGCGACGACAAGCAGGTCCGCGCCGATCTCGCTTGGCGACAGAGAGAGCGCCTTCAGGTCGTCCAAGGCCCGCCCGATTCCATGGTCTAAGCGCTTGCCGGCGACCAGTTGAAGGGTTGAAGCGACCTCATCACGCGCTTTGGGCACGCGGGTTTTATCGTCGGCGCCGAAGCGCCCGATCAGGACGTGCCGCCTCATCTACCCGCCTCCGCATCACCCAAGGGCCCCTAACCGGGTATAGGCGCAACTATCATTGCGCTTATATGCCATTCCTGCGCCTAGCCTTGATTCTTGCGCCTACGTCCGCGATTCTTGCGCCTAGATTCTACGCGCAGGAAAGGCCGTTTTGGCAAACAAGATACCAGAAGAAGCACTGCTAGCGATCGAAGATGCCGTGCGGCGCAACCCCAACGGCGTGTCGGCGCCGGAGATTCTGCGCGCCCTGCCAAGCGCTATTCCTCGAACAAGACCGACAGATTGACCCCGGGACGCTTCATCTCGCGCACCAGCAACGACCAGTCGGGTTCGACATAACGGCGTGCGCCGGGATTACTCCGAGGATCGGGGAACAGAAGCTGCTCCAGCGCTTCGTCCGTCTGCTCCGTCGGCAACGGCCAGACCAGTCCGGCCGCAGCCGTACGCGCCAGATAATCCTGCACCGTGCTCCGCCCGATGCCGACCGTCCCGGCGATCATCCGACCGCTGGCTCGCGACCCAAAATGCAGCTGTAGAACCTGCCGTATCCGCCGCATGGAGTCTCTCCGTCGGCATCCGTGTCCCCTCCATCAATTGCGATGGGACAACACTGGACCCAGGTGAACACTGACCCGCGAAACGATCTCCTTTCCCGGATGCCCTCCTTTCTGCTTCGGAGGGTGGCCGGGATCAGATTGGAATGGTGGCCGCCATCAAATCGGTAGCCTGGCCGCGATCAAATCGTAACAGGTGGCCGCGATGGATTGGAATCTGCACGCCATGTCGCGGTGCTCGCTGAACATCACGTCGACCAGCGCACCGGAGCGATCAATCGCGCGGTAGAGGTAGCGCCAATGTCCGTGGACCTTGATATAGGGTCGAGTGACGCGGGGCAGTTAGAGGTGGTCGGCTTGTTCGCTACAGCGTTTTGCTTCCGTTAAGTGGATCCCCTGCCGGTTGGTTGCATAACGTGCGGCATTCGGGTCGTCGCGCAGGGAGGTGTGCCTGGCATGGGCACTGGATTGGAGGTGAAAGTCCTTTGCGGGGCGAGTTGGTAGCAACCGCGAGCTGGAGGCAACTGCACGCAGTGACTGCCGTCGTGAGACGCCAGAGCTGGCGCCGTGAGGCCGTGTGGAGAAGAAGCCCGAGGCGAACCGCAGCACCGAACGCAAGTGAACCCCTGTGCAAGCCGGACCGGCCGGGTCAGCGTGTCTCCAAACGCGACGCCCAAAATCCAACCGAGGCCGGGGCGGTAATGGGGGCGGGAGCGGCGGGACATCCAGTGTTCTTACCCAGGGAGATCTGCGTGGGTCCGCGCAAGCGGTAGACCCGAAGGAGGCAACGACGACGGGACGACGTCCACGCAGAAGTCGGATTCCTTCATAGTAGCAACGAAGTTGGTGAAAGCCAGCGGAGCCAAGGAGGGGATGGATTGAAAGAGACGGGACCACGACAATTGACCATCGCGTTCGCCGAAAACCCTTCGGGGGGCGGGGAGAGTGAGCCATCGGACGCATCCGACCGGCGAAGCTTCCTGCTGCTTAAAGCGAGAAGCAAGAAGACGAGAGGCCCCGGCACCAGCGTGGCCGACACCAGTCGGCTGCTCGAAGACGTGGCGTCCGAAGCCAATTTGGCGACGGCGCTGCTGAAAGTAATACGCAACAAGGGAGCACCGGGAGTAGACGGGCAGACGGTGGAGATGGCGGAAGCGCAAGCCCCGTCGATCATCGCCGATCTGCGCCGCGATCTGCTGGCGGGATGCTACCGGACCGGCGGCGTTCGCCGGGTCTGGCTGCCGAAGCCCGGAGGCGGGCAACGGGGGCTAGGTATCCCAAACGTGGTGGACAGGGTGGTTCAGCAGGCGGCCCTCCAGATACTGGAACCGATCTTTGAGCCGACCTTCCACACCAGCAGTCACGGGTTCCGCCCCAACCGCGGTGCTCACACCGCCATCGCCGAAGCAAAAGGATACCTTGAGGCTGGTTATCAAACGGTGGTTGATTTTGACTTGGCCAAATTTTTTGACCGGGTTCACCATCAACGCCTGTTAGCCCGGATCGCACAGCGCGTGACGGACCAACGGATGATCACCCTGGTGCGCCGGATGCTGACAGCTTCGGTGGTGATGCCGGACGGAACGAGGGTTCCCGTCGAGGAAGGCACACCGCAAGGCGGCCCGCTTTCGCCAATGCTTTCCAACATCGTGCTCGACGAGTTGGATCAGGAATTGGCCAGGCGTGGCCACCGCTTCGTCCGCTACGCCGACGATGCCAACATCTTCGTGCGCAGCGAGCGGGCCGGACAGCGCGTCATGACATCGATCCGTGGTTTCCTGGAAAAGCGGATGCGGCTCCAGGTTAACGAGGAGAAGAGTGGCGTTCGCAAACCCTCTCGATTCATCCGGCTCCCATCATCCGGCCGCTGGTCCCAGGGCCCAGTGGGCGAACAGGTTCGGGCTGCGCCGCTTGAGCGAACGCAGCCAATCCCATGCCGCCAACGTGTGTCCCCGGAACCGTTTGTATTTGCGAGACACCCATCGCACGATGAAAGCATCGATCGTGCGGAGTTCCTCGCGAAGCTTCGAGGGGTAAAACCGCCCATAGTAGCGCACCCATCCGGAGAGGAAGGGCCGGGTCCATCGGGCGATTTCGTCCAGCTCAAGATCGCTGCGCAGATGTAGTCGCCACCGCCGCACCTCCAGCCGTATCCTTTTGGCGGCCTTATCGCTGACCGCGGGGATGAAACTGACAAAGCGCTTTTGGTCTCGGCCAACCGCCGATCTCGACCGAAACGTGTAGCCGAGAAAGTCGAATGATCGCTCCGGGTATTCCCCGGGACGATTGGCATCTTTGCAGTAAACGATCTTGGTCTTTTGCGGGTGTAGCTGTAACCGACATTCCGCAAACCTTTTGTCCAGCGCCTGATGTAGCTCAAGCGCCTGCGCCTCGCTCGCGCAATGGCAGATCGCGTCGTCGGCGTAGCGTTCGAACGGGATGGTCGGATATTCCCGTTGCATCCAGAGATCGAACGCATAGTGAAGAAAGAGGTTGGCCAGCACGGGACTGACAACAGCCCCCTGCGGCGTCCCGCTCTCCCGGTCAACCAAGGCCCCATTCGGCATGCTCACAGGCGCCCGCAGCCACCGTTCAAGGTAGAGCAGAACCCATGGACAGTCCGTGTGCCGCCGCACCGCTCTCATCAAGAGGCCCCAGTCGATATCATCGAAGAAGCTCTTGATGTCGAGGTCGAGCACCCAGTCGCGCGCCCAGCAACGCTGCCGGGCTTTGACGAGAGCATCGTGTGCTGACTTCCCGGGCCGATATCCATAGGAATCCCGGTGAAACACCGGTTCCAGGATCGGCTCCAGGTGCCGCTTGACAACCATCTGGGCGATCCTGTCGGCGACCGTCGGAATCCCGAGCGGCCGCGTTGCTCCGGTATCGCCTTTCGGTATGTCAACTCGGCGCACGGGTGGCGGAAAGTAGCTTCCGGACGACATCCTGTTCCAGATCCGATAGAGGTTCTTACCCAGATCCCTATCGAAGTCCTCGATGGACTGTCCGTCTACACCAGCCGCCCCTCGGTTGGCCTTCACTTGCTTGTACGCTTCCCACACCTCGCGTTTAGCAATACAAAACGGCTTCGCTCTATCCATAGCGGTCATCCCCTTGCGGGTTGCCACTGGGATAAAGCTGAATGACGACGCCCCTTCGGTCCGATTCCATTACAGAACCATCAACCCTACTACGGGCGCCTCCGCCCCTGTGCCCCGCATCGGTACTCGGACCCTCGCGGCGACTAACCGCTTGGGTTTCTCCCTTCGCATCGGGACGACAGGTTCCTGCGTTCCTTACCGAAGCCTGTCTTGAGGTCACGCCGCCTTCATGCCGGACGCCGGTTGGGCCGTCAGCAGGTATCGCCCAACCCTTGCTCGCGGGATAGACGTCCAGATCCCGGTTTTGACGTCGGTTGAGTACGTTACGACACGTCATCAGCGGTTCACTCGCGTTCGTCTCCTCAAGACCCACCTGACGGAATAGCTTCCGCCTTTTCCAGCAACGCTCACCACGAAGGCTCTTTACCCTCGCAGCTTGTGGCGGTTTGAAGCCTGCCCCTGCAGGCCGACTTCGGGGGCCGACCCCCATCTCCGGTAAAGCTCCGCTTCGTCTCAAGCCGAGGCGAAACGTTCACAGCACACAGACATCTCGCACTTTTACACCTCGGAGGATGAACGTGGTGGTAGCGAGCCACCATGTTCGGCATCGGGGCGTCGAAGCCGTAACTTCACGAGTTTCAGTGAACCGGCGGCACTTCCTGCACGGTGGCACCGTGGATCAGGCCATTTGGCGCAGGCGCCTTGCCGGCTTTGTCAAGAAGCTCGATGAACGGCTTGATGATGTCGATCGGCATCGGAAAGATGATGGTCGAATTCTGTTCGGCACCGATCTCCGTCAGTGTCTGGAGGTACCGCAACTGCATGGCGGCGGGAATGCTCGAGAGAATCTTGGCGGCGTTGACCAGGGTTTGCGAGGCCTGAAACTCGGCTTCCGCGTGGATGATCTTGGCGCGCCGGTCGCGCTCCGCCTCCGCCTGTTTGGCAATGGCCTTCACCATGTTTTCCGTGAGTTCGACCGTCCTGATCTCGACATTGGTAACTTTGATCCCCCAGGTTTCAGTCTGGGTGTCCAGAATGCTCTGAACGTCGGCACTCAGCTTCTTTCGTTCGGAGAGCATCTCGTCCAGTTCGTGCTGTCCCAGCACCGCCCGCAACGTGGTTTGCGCCAGCATGTTGGTGGCCGGCAGGTAATTCTGTACCTGTATGATAGCCCGCTCGGGGTTGACGACGTTGAAGTAGAGCACCGCGTCAACCTTCATGGAGACGTTATCGCGCGAAATCACGTCTTGGGTCGGTATCTCGATGACCTGGATGCGTAAATCAACACGCACCAGTTCCTGGACGAATGGGATCATCAGTACCAAGCCGGGCCCTTTTACCTTCTGGAACCGTCCGAGCGTAAAGACTACCGCACGCTCGTATTCACGTAGGACTTTTGCGCTGGCTGTGACAAGGATGAAGGCAACGATCACGATGATCGGGGTGATGACGTAAAAAGTTGAGAAGTACATAGCCCTCTGCCTTTCGAGACCATAGAAGCAGCTCCCCTCGCGGTTGAAGGAGCTAAAGCAGCGCCCCTCAGACGATCCGCTCGCCGTTAAAACCGCCGGAAGCCGGTCGTATGGGACTATTGACGGCTTCGAATGGGGAATATGATCCCTTCACCGCTACCAAGGTAGATTCGGAAACTACTTATTAGGCTCGGACTAAACCCTCGTGTGGGATCGCCGGCGCGTGCTCGCCAATGCCCGCGGTGGAAACCAGTCCGTCAAGCCCATCCAGCGCACTGATCAGTGTGCTGGACTCACGTGCGATGCGACTCTGTCCCGACCCGTGCCATCAATACGCCCAACGCGGACGAAGCCAGGCGCGCCGCCGCACTATCCGCTCGGCTGGTCAGGATGATTGGGACACGAGCGCCCAGCACGAGGCCGGCGGCTTCCACCCCGGCCATAAAGGTCAACTGTTTGGCGAGCATGTTGCCGGCTTCGAGGTCAGGCACCAACAGGATGTCGGCGCGTCCAGCCACCGGCGAAACGATACCCTTCTCTACCGCGGCGGCTTCGTTGATCGCGTTGTCGAATGCAAGTGGGCCATCCAGCAAGGCACCCGTGATCTGCCCGCGATCGCCCATCTTGCAGAGCGCGGCCGCATCGAGCGTCGATTGTATTCGTTGCTTGATCGTTTCCGCCGCAGCGAGGATCGCCACCCGTGGCTGCTCGATGCCGATGGCATGCGCCAAGTCTATCGCGTTCTGGAGAATACCGGCCTTGTCCATCAGGTTCGGCGCGATGTTGATGGCGCCGTCCGTTATCAGCTGCGGTCGAGGATAGCCCGGAACATCCATCAGATAAACATGGCTGATCCGTTTGACGGTGCGCAGGCCGATGTCGGCCGCCATCACCGCGTGCATCAGGTCAGAGGTGTGCAGATCCCCCTTCATCAGCAGGGCTACTTCGCCCGAACGGGCAAGAGCCACTGCTCGGGAAGCGGCCTGGGCGGCATCCTGCACATCGATCAGCGTCAGGCCCGCGATGTCCAGGTGGGCGTCCTTTGCGACCGCCTGGATGTGGCTGGCAGGCCCGATCAGGATCGGAACGATCAGGCCGGCGCTTGCCGCGTCCACGGCGGCACGCAGGGCGGCGGTATTGACTGGATAATCAACCGCGGTGTTGATCGGGCCTCCGGCGGCGGCCCGAGTGAGCATTGCCCGCATCCGGTCGTGACGAAAGACGCGTACATCAGGCAGCGTCACACGTTTCAGGCGTATCTTTTCGGCCGGGGCGCGAACGAAGGCGCTGCCGGTGATCACGGTCTGACCCATTTGGTTGCTGCAGACGCTGTCAAGGACCGCATCACCCTTGGCAGGTTTTTTTCACGGACGGTCGCGGTAATCGTATCGCCAATGCTGGCGGGATGGGCAAAGCGCAGATCCTGGCCCAGATAGATCGTTCCGGGACCCGGCAGCTTCGTACCAAGCGCGGCGGAAATCAGGCCGGTGCCCCACATCCCCTGGATAATGATGCGATGGAACATGTCCGTAGCCGCGTAGGCAGGGTCGACATGCGTGGGGTTGAGATCGCCGGTTACGGTTGCGAACAGGTCGATGTCGCGCTGGGTTACCGTGTGCGATAGGCAGGCAGTCTCGCCGACAGCCATCTCCTCGAATGTTCGATTTTCGATGAACAGATCCGCGGTTTCATCAAACATGACTTCTGTCCTTCGAGCACTTGGTTGCCGGACGTGGCGGCAAGCAAGCAGCGCCTATCTGAGTCTGATGTCCGGCCCGCGACCGTGGCCGGCTGACCGGCGGCTTTGGGCAGCACACCGTTCAGCCGGAATGATGTCGTGCTCAGTCACTCACGGGGGCGGCATGACCTTCGAGTTCTGGCACTTTGCCGCCCGCGTAGATATCGACGCGCGAGGCATTGGCTGTCCCCAGGATCGCCTTGGCGCGAGCGGCTTCGTCTGAACTACCGTGGGCCATAACCAGAAAATTGTCGGCCTTCAGCGCCGTCTCGTATTGTAGCACGCTGTCCTTCGGCACGCCGATGCTGTAGATCGCGGCACCGAGTGCGCTTAATCCGCCAACCAGGACAGCATTCTCGATACCCGCGATAGCCACGGTGGCGAGATATCCCAGTACGACGACATGCCCCACAAGGGGAATGGTCATGAACAGTCCGCCGAAGAACAAACCCCAGAAACCGCCCCAGAAGGCCCCGCGTGTGCCCCAGAATTTGATCCGGTCGCCGGTGTTGTAGAAACCGACCACCTTCTCGTCGGTATGATATCCCTTGCCCACCACGCTGAGATGTTTCATTTCAAATCCGGCGTCGGTCAGCTTCTTCACGGCCGCCTCCGCGGCGGGATGATCTGGGAAAACGGCAACGACTGCATTGGTATAATCCATGGGATACTCTTTCTGGATAAGGTGTATGCCAGTAGGCGAACTTGTTACGCCGAGAATCAGCGGCCGGATTTCGGCGGCTTGGTGAATGCGTTGATCATATGGCGAGCGCGCTTAGACCGGCAGGTTCGGAAATTACTCAGCGTGGTGTAACGCCGCCATCAAATGCCCCCGGCGTAAGGTCAGTCGAGTCGCGGCCAGGGGAATTTATCTTCCGGCGAGGCCGAATAATGCTCCAGAATCCGGAGATAGTTTGCCCGCGTGTAAACACTGCGATCACGACTACGCTGCCAACTCATCATTCCACGCACATCTTTAAGAGATGCGATTTCCCGCACCTCCATCCATTGATGCAAGCCTTTGGTCAGCGTCGACATGTAACCGATGCCGTCACGCAATAGAGCCGAGGTCGTCATGACGGCATCGGCGCCGGCAAGCAACGCCTTCACGACATCATCGACAGTCCTTACGCCCGTCGATATTGCCAGGGAAGCCTTGATACGGCCAGCAAGAATGGCCGTCCAAAGAAGTGGCAGGCGCAATTCCGCCGCGTCGCTGAATTCAAGCGTGTCCGTCATTTTCATCAGCAGAAGGTCGATATCCGGCTCCATCAGGCGGTTGAAAAGCACCAGGCCCTTGGCGCCGTGCCCCACCAGGGTCGTCGCGAAATTCCCGATGGCGCTAAGATAAGGCGTCAGCTTGACCGAGACCGGCAATCCGACGGAGCCGCACACGGCTTGCACGATGTCGCGATAATGCGCTTCGATGTCGCGGCCGGTTTCCAGTAAATTGGTCGATACCTGATACATATTCAGCTCAAGCGCTGACGCCCCGGCCTGCTCCATAAGCTTGGCGTGTTCAACCCAACCAGCCCGCGATGACCCGTTCAGGCTGGCGATGATTGGGATGTCGACAGATTCCTTTCCGCGCCGGACCAGGTCGAGATACCGTTCCGGATACATTCCGTAAGGTCCGTTGGCCGCCGCAGGAAAATAGGACAGCGCCTCCGGGGAACTATTGGCGAAGGCCTCCACGCGGGAGATTTGGTTCTCCGTTTCGGCCTCGATCTGTTCCTGGAACAGCGACGGCAACACGATGGCGGCGGCGCCTGCGTCCTCCAGGTGGCGCAGGTTATCGACTTTGCTGTTCAAGGGAGACGCCGACGCAATCATTGGGTTTTTCAGCGTGAGGCCGAGATATTGGGTGCTCAACGACATGATACGCTCCTTATGCCTGATGGAACCGGCTGCCATCGCGGGTGGCGAGTTCCTCATATTGGCGGTATTTCTCCGTAACGGCCGTCTGCGCGAGTTCCAGTAGCGTATCCGCCTCTGCCGGACGCGTACTGGCAAGCGAACTGTAACGAAGCTCGTTGTAGGCATATGTCTTCAACGGAATCCGCGGACGTAGCGAGTCGAGACGGAACGGGTTCTCGCCAACACTTCGCATCATCGGATTGAAGCGGAACAGCGGCCAGTATCCGCTGGCCGTAGCCAGGTCCTGCTGCTTCATGCCGAAGCGCATGTCGATGCCGTGGGCGATGCAATGACTGTACGCAAGGATGAGTGACGGCCCCGCGTAGGCCTCGGCTTCCCGGAAGGCCTGCAACGTGTGTTGCGGGTTCGCGCCCATGGCCACCTGGGCAACGTAAACGTTGCCGTAGGCGATCGCCTGGAGCGCAAGGTCCTTGCGTGCCGTTCGTTTGCCCGCGGCGGCGAACTTGGCGACCGCACCAAGCGGCGTTGCCTTCGAAGCCTGACCGCCGGTGTTGGAATAGACCTCGGTGTCGAGGACCAGCACGTTCACGTCGCGCGCCGTAGCAAGAACGTGGTCCAGCCCACCATAACCGATATCATAGGCCCACCCGTCACCGCCAACGATCCAAATGCTGCGGCGGACCAGATGATCCACGACCGACAAAAGATCGAGCGCCGCCGGTTCCTTGAAGGTCAGCAGCCGTGTCTTCAGTTGCGCGACACGGATCCGTTGCGTGCGGATATCGGACTCCTGAATTTGGGGCGCCTTGGCAATCGCCGCCGCGAGATCCGGTCCGACCTTACTGGCGAGGCTGGCCAACAGGGACAAAGCCAGTGACAGATGCTTGTCCGCGGCAAGCCGGAAGCCGAGCCCGAACTCAGCGTTATCCTCGAACAATGAATTCGACCATGCCGGTCCGCGGCCTTCGGCGTTCTTGGTCCACGGCGTCACCGGAAGGTTACCGCCATAGATGGACGAGCAGCCCGTTGCGTTGGCGATTTGCAGCCGATCGCCAAACAACTGACTTAGAAGCTTCAGGTAAGGCGTTTCTCCGCAACCACCGCAGGCACCGGAAAACTCAAACAGCGGCTCCAGGAACTGCACGCCTCGGACGTCGGCGAAATCAACCCGAGAACGATCGTTTACTGCCAGGCTCTCGAAGAATTTGATGTTGGCGCGCTCATCCGCCAGCGTCGGCAGTTTGTCGGCCATGTTGATGGCCTTGACGTCGGCTTCGCGCGGACAGATCGCGGGACAGGCCACTGACTTGAGGACCGCTTCCGGACGCCACTGCGGCGAGGTTCGGGAGCGCCTCGCTGTTGTTCGGGCGCATTACGGAAGGGACCACTCGCAATGAAGGCCAATGTCGACCCGCTCACCGCAACGGATTCGAGCGCGGGATCGGAAGCGAAGGCGAAGAGTTCCCCGAGCCCCGCAC
>NZ_LMUJ01000054.1:293500-329154 GCF_009765975.1 Acidisphaera sp. S103
TTCACGTCCGGTTCTGAGAGAGCGCGGGACTGCGATGTCCCGCGCCACTCACCTGACTGACTTCGCGGAAGTAACCCGCCGCCACAAAAATCAGGCAAGGAAAGCAACACTTCTCATGAGTGCCAACATCGCCCCGTCAAAGCCCTCCGCCGCCAAACCGGAGACCAGGGCCGCCGCCAACGGCGATTTGAAATCCCTGCCTATGGCAGAGGTAGAGAAGAGACTGGGATCGTCTCCGGACGGCCTCAGTCATGCGGAGGCGGCGAAACGCTTGACCCAGTATGGGCCGAACGAGCTTGAGGAGAAGAAGCAGAACGTTCTCCTGAAGATACTGTCATATTTCTGGGGACCCATTCCGTGGATGATCGAAGTGGCGGTCGTCCTGTCGGCCGTGGTCCGGCATTGGCCGGATTTTTTCATCATCCTGGTCCTGCTTGTTTCGAATGCCGCGGTGGGCTTCTTTGAAGAACGTCAGGCGGGCGACGCGATCAAGGCTCTGAAGGCCAGACTGGCAATCAAGGCCCGGGTAAAACGGGATGGAAAATGGGCCAAGCCACCAGCGCGGGAACTGGTGCCAGGTGACGTCGTTCGCCTGCGCCTCGGCGACATCGTTCCAGCGGACGCTCGCCTGCTGGACGGTGACGAGGTATCCCTGGACCAGTCGGCACTGACCGGTGAGTCGTTGCCCGCCACGCGCAACCCCGGCGACGCGGTCTTCTCGGGCTCGATCGTTCGTCGTGGCGAGATCGGCGCGCTGGTCTACGCGACCGGAGGAAGGACCTATTTCGGCAAGACCGCGGAACTGGTGGAGACCGCTGTTACGGTCAGCCATTTTCAGAAGGCCGTTCTGACGATCGGCAATTATCTGATCATGCTAGCAGTGGCTCTGGTGTCCGTGATCATTGCCATCGGAATCTATCGAGGCAACCCGATCCTGACGACGTTACAGTTCGCCCTCGTTTTGACCGTAGCGGCGATCCCCGTGGCGATGCCCACGGTTCTGTCGGTGACGATGGCGGTTGGTGCCCGCCTGCTCGCGAAAAAGCAGGCGATCGTCAGCAAGCTTGTCGCCATCGAGGAACTTGCCGGGGTGGACGTGCTGTGTGCCGACAAGACCGGCACCCTGACGCAGAACAAGCTGACGTTGGGTGACCCATTCTGTTTGGACAAGATCGCGGCAGACCAACTCATTCTTGCCGGAGCATTGGCATCGCGGGCCGAGAACGACGATACCATCGATCTCGCCGTCCTGGGCGGCCTGAAGGACAAGAACGCGCTGAAGCCGTTCGAAATCACGCATTTCATGCCATTCGACCCGGTGCATAAGCGTACCGAAGCCACCGTAAAGGACGCCGACGGAAAGACCTTCAAAGTGACGAAGGGCGCACCTCAGGTCATCTTGAAACTATCCGCCAATGCCGCCTCCGTCCAAGCCACCGTCGACAAGGCGGTCAACGATTTCGCCGCCCGTGGCTTCCGCGCGCTCGGTGTCGCCCGTGCCGACGGCGACGGCCAATGGCAGCTTCTGGGTGTGTTGCCGTTGTTCGATCCACCTCGCGAAGACGCCAAAGAAACCGTTGCGACCGCGGCCCGGATGGGTGTGAAAATCAAGATGGTAACGGGCGACACCCTGGCGATCGCTCGGGAAACCGCCAAAACGTTGGGAATGGGCGCCAACATCCTCGACGGTGCCACCTTGGGTGACTCCAAGAATGAAGAGACGGCGGCGATGACCAAGTCCATCGAGGACGCCGACGGTTTCGCCCAGGTATTTCCGGAACACAAATTCCACATCGTGGACGTGCTGCAAAAGCACGGCCATATCGTCGGCATGACGGGTGACGGCGTGAACGACGCGCCCGCGTTGAAACAGGCCGACTGCGGGTTTGCTGTTTCCGGTGCGACAGATGCAGCCCGCGCCGCGGCCTCCATCGTGCTGGTGGCACCGGGGCTATCGGTGCTTATCGATGCGATCAAGGAAAGCCGGAAGATCTTCCAGCGGATGAACAGCTACGCGATGTACCGCATCGCCGAGACGTTGCGCGTGCTACTGTTCATGACACTGGCGATTGTGGTCTTCAACTTCTACCCGCTGACCGCGATCATGATCGTAATGCTGGCGTTATTGAACGACGGCGCGATCTTGTCGATCGCCTACGACAATGTCATCTACCGGAATCAGCCCGAAGCCTGGAACATGCGCGTGGTTCTGGGAATCGCCACGGTGCTGGGCCTGGTCGGTCCGATAGCCGCGTTTGGGCTGTTTTACCTTGGGGACCGCGTCCTTCACATCGACCGTCCGCAGATCCAGACAATGATGTATCTTCTGCTTTCCGTGGCCGGACATCTGACGATTTTCCAGACCCGCACGCGTGGCCCTTGGTGGTCCACACGCCCCGCGCCAATTCTCCTTATTGCGGTCATCGGCACCCAGGTGGTGGCCACAATGATCTGCCTCTTTGGGTTCCTTGTGACCCCCCTCTGGTGGGGTTGGGCCGCGATGGTCTGGGCCTATGCTTTGGTATGGTTCCTGCTGACGGATCCAGTGAAGCTGCTCGCTTACCGCGTGCTCGACGCCACCAAAGCCGCACCCGCCCTACAGTCTAAGGTCCAGCCGCGGTCCGGCGCGAAAGCCGCTCCGCAATCCGAGGCCGAGCCAAGGCCGCCGACTAAAGCCGACGCACCCAAACCCGTTGCCACGGCCGAGCCCGGGGCGAATGCCAAAACTGCCCCGCAGCCCGATACCGAGCCGAAGCCGTCGGCAAAACCTTAGGAAACCAAATCCGATACCGCGGTGGGACCGCCGCTCGACGCCACGGTGAAGTCGAGGCAACCGAACCCGAGTCCGATGCCAGTGTCGCGACGCTGTTTAATACAACCCTCGGTGATCTTCTCGTCGCCGGGCTTCGCAAAAATCCGGAGGACGCCGGGCGTATCTTAGCCGACGGTATTGCCGCGACCGAGGCGAAAATTGCGGCCGCCAAGATACCCCAGAACTAACCCGAGCTGAATGGGTCGAAATGAAAATTAACTCGAAGGACTTCCGTGCGCGGGAGGGGGACAGGGTAGACCTCCGCAAGTGGCCGACAAATGTCGATCCCGTATACAAATCGAACAAGCACTACAAGGAAATGTTGGAAGAGCACGTCAAGAAGCTAAGCGAGTTGCAACGACTGCATTATGCATCCAACCGTTACGCCGTCTTGCTGATCTTTCAGGCGATGGATGCGGCCGGGTAAGATGGTGCGATCAGGCATGTAATGTCAGGCGTCAATCCGCAAGGATGCCAGGTGTTCAGCTTCAAGCATCCCAGTGCCACCGAACTGCTCCATGATTTTCTTTGGCGCACCACGCGCGAGCTTCCGGAACGGGGGCGAATCGGCATCTTCAACCGATCCTACTACGAGGAGGTGCTGATTGCGCGCGTGCATCCCGAGATTCTTCGTAACGAAGGACTTTCGGATACGTCGCTTATTGAAGCCGCCGTTTGGCAAGGCCGATATCGCTCGATCCTGGATTTGGAGGCGCACCTTCATCGCAATGGTACCCGTATCGTCAAATTCTACCTGCATCTGTCGAAGGACGAGCAGCGAAAGCGCTTCCTCGACCGCATCGACGAACTGGAAAAGAACTGGAAATTCAGCATGGCGGACATTGAGGAACGGAAGTTCTGGAAACACTACATGACAGCTTATGAGGAATGCGTCAGTGCAACCAGCACGACAGATGCGCCCTGGTATGTCGTTCCCGCCGACGATAAGCAAAATGCTCGGTTGATTGTATCGCAAATTCTCGTCGATACCCTCGAAGGGCTGGACATGCGTTATCCGAAAACCACTCCTGAGCGGCACCGGGAACTGCTTTCGATTCGTCAGCAACTTACTGGTTGAATGGGTGGGTTTCACGGTCACAATAGACAACCACCAGCGTTGCTCCTCGCATCAGGACAGTGAGCCCCCTTCGTCGGAAGCGACCATACCC
This sequence comes from Acidisphaera sp. S103, assembly GCF_009765975.1. Classification (GTDB taxonomy): domain Bacteria; phylum Pseudomonadota; class Alphaproteobacteria; order Acetobacterales; family Acetobacteraceae; genus Rhodopila. The sequence continues at coordinate 297,482 of NZ_LMUJ01000054.1, forward strand.
ATGCTCCTCGGACGCGTCTTGTGAAGGATCAGCCAAACGACAGGCTGCATCCGATCGAGAGCAATTATATGGCAGGTGCCGCCGTCGTAGGGTTCCTGCTGATGCTTTTGCTGACGGGCGGAAGCCTGTTCGCGGCCTTTGGTGCGTTGGCGTTGATCGGCGGGATCGGATGGATCGCGCATCGTCTGTTTTGCTGACATCAACGAACGCGTCGTTTTACGAAAGGCCCACCAGCATCGCCGGGGCGGCGTTCCACAATTCGATGACCCGCACTTTGGGGTGGTTAGGATCGAAACCGAGAATGCTGAGCGACGCCGTGCCCAGCGAAAGATGCTGCGACTCTGCGACGGATAATTCGATCCATCGCGTCGCCAGGGCACGTGAGAACTGGCCATGCGAGAACAGCGCGACGTTACCATCCAGCGCGAGCAGCCGAGCAACAACCCGATCGGCGCGGAGGGATACCTGTCCGGGCATTTCGCCGTTTGGGCAGCCGTCCCGAAAGACATTCCAATCCGGCCGCGCCTTGCGGATGTCACGGGACAACCGACCTTCGTAATCGCCGTAGTTCCACTCGGCCAGGTCCGGTTCGACCGAAGCTGCCGCCCCCAGTCCGGCCAACTCACAGGTCTGCCGCGCGCGTTGTAGCGGGCTGGTGAGCACGCAGGCAAACGGGATAGGCCGAAGCCATGGTTCCAGCTTGCGTGCTTCATCTTCACCGTGCGCGGTCAGCGGAAGATCCGTACGCCCCGTGTGCTGACCGGACAGGGACCATTCGGTTTCGCCGTGCCGAATAAGGTAGAGTCGAACCAGCATATCTGTTCCATTGTGGAAGAATACTCGTTACGTGGCGCCGCCGGCGCTACATCACGCCGGAACACCCCATTTCCAGTTCCGGATTTCCGGCAGGTCCTGTCCGTGCTTGTCGATATAAAGCTTATGCTCTATCAACTTGTCGCGCACCATCTGCTTCAGGTAGTCGCCCTTGCCGCCCAGCCCCGGCACACGATCCACCACGTCCTGCACCAAATGGAAGCGGTCCAGGTCGTTCTGCACCCGCATATCAAAGGCCGTCGTGATAGTACCTTCTTCTTTGTAGCCCCGGACATGAAGATTGCGGTTGGTGCGGCGGTAGGTCAGCCGGTGAACCAGCCACGGGTATCCATGGAAGCCAAAGATGATGTGCTTATCCTTGGTGAAAAGTGAGTCGTAATCCTGGTCGCTCAACCCGTGCGGGTGTTCGCTCGCGGATTGCAGCCGCATCAGATCGACCACGTTGATCACACGGATTTTCAGGTCGGGCAGATGCTGGCGCAGAATGGAAACCGCCGCCAGAATCTCCAGCGTTGGCGTGTCGCCGCAGCATGCCATGACGACGTCCGGCTCGCTGCCCTGATCGTTGCTGGCCCATTGCCAGATGCCAAGCCCTTCCGTGCAGTGGATGACCGCGGCGTCCATGTCCAACCATTGTGGCAGCGCATGCTTACCGGCCACCACCACATTCACATAATTGCGGCTCCGCAGGCAGTGGTCGAACACGGACAGCAGACAGTTGGCATCGGGCGGCAGGTAAACCCGCACGACGTCGGCCTTCTTGTTGATCACATGATCGAGGAACCCGGGATCCTGATGGGTGAATCCGTTATGATCCTGCTGCCAGACATGCGATGCCAACAGGTAGTTCAGCGACGAAATCGGCCGGCGCCAGGGAAGTTCCCGCGTGACCTTCAGCCACTTCGCGTGCTGGCTGAACATCGAGTCCACGATTCGGATGAACGCTTCGTAACTGTTGAACAGCCCGTGTCGTCCCGTCAGCAGATAGCCTTCCAGCCAGCCCTCGCACTGGTGCTCGCTGAGCATCGCGTCTAGCACCTGCCCGGTAGGCGCCAGGAATTCGTCATTCGGCGCCTCACGTGCGTCCCACTGACGGTTGGTCACCTCAAAGACTGCACCCAGAAGATTGGAGAGCGTCTCATCGGGGCCGAATATACGGAAATTCCGTTCCGCAACGTTGAGCTTGGCCACATCACGCAGGAACTGACCCAGCACCATGGTATCCTGAGCGTTGACGGCACCCGGCGCAGGCACGGTGACCGCGTGCAGATGAAAATCGGGCATCCGCAGATCATGCAGCAGCGTCCCGCCGTTGGTGTGCGGATTGGCCCCCATGCGCCGATCACCCTTTGGGGCCAGATCAGCCAATTCCGGGATCAGGCGGCCATTTTCGTCGAACAGTTCCTCCGCTTTGTAGCTCTTCATCCAGGTTTCGAGTTGTGCAACGTGTTCAGGATGGTCGGGGTCGACCAAAAGCGGCACCTGATGGGCGCGAAACGTGCCCTCGACCTGTAGACCATCGACCACTTTCGGTCCCGTCCAGCCCTTCGGCGACCGCAGAACGATCATCGGCCAACGTGGCCGAGCGGTATCGTTGCGGTCCCGGGCATTGCGCTGAATCGTTTGGATGTCGTTGATGGCTTTTTCCACGGTGGTCGCCATAAGCTGGTGCATCGTGTCCGGGTCATCGCCTTCGACGAAATAGGGACTCCAGCCACAGCCTTGGAAATATTGTTCCAGTTCCTGATGCTCGATCCGCGACAAGACCGTGGGGTTGCTGATTTTGAAGCCATTCAGGTGCAGTATTGGCAGCACGGCCCCGTCGGTGACCGCGCTGAGAAACTTGTTGGACTGCCACGCCGTCGCCAGCGGGCCGGTCTCCGCTTCGCCGTCGCCGATCACACAGGCAACGATCAGGCCGGGATTGTCGAACGCGGCTCCGAAGGCATGACTGAGCGAATAACCCAGCTCGCCACCTTCGTGAATCGACCCCGGTGTCGTTGGCGCTACATGGCTGGAGATGCCACCGGGGAACGAGAACTGCGTGAACAGTTTCTTCAACCCCGCTTCGTCCTGCGTAACGTTGGGATAGACCTCGCTCCAGGTGCCTTCCAGGTAGGTCTGGCCGACAATCGCCGGGCCGCCGTGACCGGGCCCCGCGACGTAGAACATGTCCAGGTCATATTTCTTGATGGCGCGGTTTAGATGCACATAGATGAAGTTCTGGCCCGGCGTCGTGCCCCAGTGCCCGACAACCAGCGGCTTGACATGCCCCAGTTTCAGGGGCTCGCGCAGCAGCGGATTGTCGTAAAGGTATATCTGCCCAACCGACAGATAGTTGGAGGCTCGCCAGTAGGCGTCCATCCGGCGCAGCTCATCGGCGTCTAGTGTCGGTTTCTCATGAGGATATCCATGCTGGTCAACGCGCTTCGAAGATTCTGAGGGAACGGTAGGGGAGTTCATTTTGAATTGCTCCTTGGCGGTCTCGCGTAGGCCTTCGGATGATTTTCCGAATATGCTGAGGATTAGCTGAATGAATGGTTATTCGTCGTTCGGTAAGGCGGGCGCCGCACCCGGTGCTGCACCAGAAGATGGCTCGTTCGACGAAAACGTGACGCCTGCGGGGTCAACTGATTGGACCATAGGATATCGGTGGGGGCCGGGGACAGACTCGGAAAATACTCATGCCAGTGAGTGCCAGCCGAGGTGCGAAGGCCAATGGCGGGCACCATGGATGTTGGCTCAATACATTTATCCGCGTTTGAGAACAGCGTGTTCCGGCACCGCGCCATCCAACTGGAACACCCGCGTGGTGCCGCTCAGGAACTCATAGATCTTGCCCGCCACAGATAATGAAATCGGCGCCACATCGAGATCTTCTCCACGCACCGTGAGAGCCCCGTGCGTAAGATGCAAGTCGATCGAATGCCCACGATAGCGGATTCGCAGGTCAAGGGACTTCATCTCGGGCGCCAGTTCCGGGTTGAGCCATAGAACATCCCCCTTCATCTCAATCCCGGTTGAAACACGAATAACCTGGTCTACGGTTCCCGCCATGGCACCCAGGTGTACCCCTTCCACCGCGGTGCCATGCTGGCTGTCAGACACGTCGCTTTGCAGCGCCTCGGCAAAAAACGTCATCGCGCGTGGCCGGTCCGAACGCGCCAGGACCCAGGAATAAACCACCCGGCACAATGTCGACCCATGAGATGTGCGTGCAACATAATAGTCGATGTTCTTCGGGATCGTATCCCTGTCCATCGGGTATCCCAGCCGCGCGAACAGTCCTCCAAGTTCCTCCGATGAAAACAGATAGAATAACATGACCACATCTGCCTGCTTCGACAGTTTGTACCGGTTGGGGCTGTCATTCTCCGCCTCCAGAATAAGATCGAGGCGCTGGATGTCGTCGTATCGCTTGCGATATACCTCCCAGTCCAACTCACGTAGCAACGCGTAGCCCTCGAACTGGCTGATGATGCCTTCGTCATGAAAGGGCACATACATCCTTCGACTGATGTCATTCCATCGCGCAATCTCTTCCGCCGAAATCCCCAGCAGCGTCATCAGCTCGGTTCGACGTATGTCGGACAGCCGGTCTAGCACCTCCATCGCCCTGCAAAGCACCCACACCGCCATAACATTCGTATAGGCGTTGTTATCAAGGCCAGATGTCGCCGTGTCCGGATAGCCGTCATGGAATTCATCAGGCCCCATCACACCACGAATTTCGTAGCGGCCCCGCTCTCTATTCAACGTCGCCATACTCGACCAGAAAAGTGCGATGTCCAGGATCAGCTCGGCGCCATAGAACTGTAGAAACTCGATATCATGGGTAACCTGGAAGTACTGCCACACGTTGTACGCGACAGCACTTCCGACATGACGCTCCAGATAGGAGTTATCGGGAACCCACCGCTGCGAACGCGGATTCAGGTTGAGTATATCCGTCTCCTCCTGTCCGTCGCTGCCACTTTGCCAGGGAAACATCGCCCCCTTGTAGCCGGCGCCCTTGGCGGCCGCTCGGGCCTCACCCAGACGCCGGTACCGGTAGGTCAGCAGCGCTCGGGTAATCTCGGGGACGCGAAAATTGAAAAACGGAAAGATAAACAGCTCATCCCAAAAAATATGGCCTTGATACGCCTCTCCGGTCCAGCCGCGCGGTGGTACGCCAATGTCGAGACCGATGGAGTGGAGCGAAACGGTTTGCAACAGGTGAAACATGTTCAAGCGAAGCAACATCGGAACGTTCAATTTGAATCCGGGATCGGCAGGCTCGATACGCACGTCGAAACGCCGCCACAAATGTGCCCAAGCCAGCACATGATCCGCTTTCACTGCGTCGAAACGGCCGGCCCGCACCATGGCCTTGCGCGCCTCCAACCCGCACTCGGAGATTGCCCTGTCGCGGGAGGTATATAGCGAAACCAGCTTCTCCACCGCCAGCGTCTCACCTTGTTTGACGTCGATCGTCAGTTCCTGGCCAATATATCCTGGTTCCTGGATGACCTGGCGCTGCACATCAATAACCCGTCCATCGAGAAAGCATCGCGCGCGTGCCACCTGGGCAACATGGACATGCGACTGGGATGTGCGCACCACCATGCAGACGCCATCATCTCCAACGACTTCGCTTTCCAGCAGCTCCAGATGCTTGCCGTTGAAACTATGATACAGCTTCGCACCGGCATTGATGACACGCCCGTCGACCGCCGAACGGATCGTGACCGACGCTGACCAGTTCTCAGCCGTCAGCGACAGCGCCATGGCACCCACATGCATGTCGGCCATCGAAACTAGACGTTGCTCCCGCAACTGGGTTCGTCGTCCCTGTTGGTCCTCGAACTGGATGATCCGCAGCAGGATGCCATGCTGCAAATCGAGTTCCTGGCGATACGACAGGATCGTTGCAGTTCCGGCGTCGAACCAGCCGTCGTCGGCGATATGAAAACTAAGCGGCAACCAGTTGGGGAAATTGACCAGATCCTCGTTCTCGACCATCCGCCCGGCAATATCGGTTTGCAGCCGGTTATAACCGCCCGCAAGGTAGGTCCCGGGGTAGTGAACGCCGTCCGCCTTCGCCCAGGGGGCGGCTGCCCGGGTAGCAAAGTAGCCATTTCCCAGGGTGCATAGGGCTTCACGTATTCCCTCGGCCGCTGGGTCGAACCCGTCGAACACCAATGACCATGCCGGGTCGGTATCATCACTCCCGCTCATGACAGGCTTACGATTGGGATCACGGCTGTTGCGCCGGAACTAATTTGGTTCGGTTGGCCGCCTACGAACAGGGCCATCGGGTCGCCTGATTCCACGATCGCTTCGACGGTCTGCTGACCGGGGTCGATGCTCAGCACCAGACTGCGCTGGCGCCATTGAACCCTGAACTTCAGGCTGCGCCACTCTTTCGGAAGTTGCGGGTCGATCGCCAGCCCGTCGTCACGCCACGACAATCCCGCGAAACCGAACACCGCGAGCATCCAGAGCCCACCGAGGGCCGCGATATGAACACCGCCGTCGGTGGCCGCATGGGTGTCCGCGAGATCGATCGCCGCCGCCTGGCGAAAGAACCGCAGCGCCATGTCGGTATCGCCAAGCCTGGCGGCAACCAGCCCATGCATGGCGGGGCTCAGGGAACTGCCATGGCTACAGCGCGGTTCGTAATAGCGGAAGTTCGCCGATTTCATATCGCCAACGAATTCCTCCGGCAGCAAACCAAGCAATGCCACGACATCGGCCTGTTTGACGACCTGGGACTTTTGCACTCGCTCGCGCCCGAGCACCACGTCCATGGGGACGGTGCGACCGGCGTAGTTAGCCAGATCGATGTCTTCAAGCGCAAAATAACCATTGAATTGCTCGAAGAGTCCGGTTGTAGGATCGAGACCTGTCGCCATCGTGTCTTCGACATGCAGCCACGCCGTCAATTCCCCGTCCTTCAGGTCCAGGCGGGCGGCGAGACCGGTCCATCGCGCAGGCCAACGCGTCCGCAACAATGCCACCACGTCCAGCGCGCGTTGGATGTTCCAGCGTGCCATAACGTTCGTATAGGCGTTATCATCGATGTGCTCGTGATACTCGTCTGGTCCGATCACACCGCGGATATGGCAACGACCATCTGCTTCCGGCACTGCGCGGCTGGACCAAAATCGAGCTGTCTCAAGCAGGATTTCAGCGCCTGCGTCGAGCAGAAAGCTTTCGTCCCTTGTCACCTGCCAGTATTGCCAGACCGCGTAGGCGACATCCGCGCTGATGTGCTGCTCCTGCTTGCCGCACAACACGTCGATGACCTGATGATCCGGGCCGATAACCCGCTCCGGCGTCATTTCGGCACCGGTATCGGCGGACTCCCAGGCGTACAATGCGCCGCGCCACCCCATCCCAGCCGCTTTCGCGCGCGCGCCATCCAACGTATGAAAACGATACATCAGTAGCGCTCGGGCGGCTTCCGGCCAGGTCAGGATATAAAACGGCAGCAGGAAGATCTCGGTGTCCCAGAAGACGTGCCCGTGATAGTCGTCGCCGGTCAGCGCGCGGGCACCGACGGATACACGCTCATCCTCCGGATTAGCGGCGCTGTTCAAGTGGTACAGGGCGAACCGTAGGGCAAGTTGCGCGCCGGCATCGCCGTCGACCTCCACATCGCTGCTGCGCCAGCGGCTGAGCCAGGCCGCCTCGTGCGCCGCGACCACCCCCCGCCAACCCAGGCCTTTCGCTTGGTTTAGTTTGTCCCGGACTTCCTTGGCGGGATCGATATCCTTGGTGTCACCACGCACGATGGCAACGAACCGCTGAAAGCAAATGACCTGGCCGGGACGGGATTTCCAGGCCCACGACGATTTCAGCGGTCCGAGGGCGCTGGGCGGAATATCCCGATCGTTGACCTGCAACGCCGCCATGCTCGCCATCGCGAGGTACTTCCTGGAATGCGAGGTGTGCCAAAGACCAAGGTCCTGACGAAGCTGGTCGGTGACGAGCCCGAGTTCCGTCCCTTCGAACGATGCCTCGAGTGTCACATCGAGCTCACCGTCTTCGATCTCCATACGGATCAACTGCAACCCGATCGCGCGGTCGCTCAGCGATACGAGACGGCTGGTATGCACATGCAACCCCAGGTCCGGCGCCTTGAGATGACGCCCTTCACTGCGCAGAGTGCCCCGCCGCAAATCAAGTGTCATGCGATGGGACGACACATCGCCGGGATGATGCAGCAACGGACCGCCCGGCAGCAAGATGCGCACCCGCAACCAGTCAGCAGCCGGGACAAGAGCTTGTGTGGCTTGGTTCGAACCGGAGGTGTCGAACAGACCCGCCACGTAGGTTCGTGCGGGAACCACCCAACGGTCGCCCCTGGTCGTCGATCGGACACCCCTTACACCAAGGAAGCCGTTGCTGATCGAGAAACGCGACTCAACACTGACTTCGCGCAACGAATCATAACCATCCGCCAGGATGACCCAATCAGGATCGGCGGTTGGTACAAACACCTGGTCCATCGTTGCGGAATCGGTCATGCCGGCCGTCTGCACATCCGGCTGCCAGCCAGGTCCTCGATCGCCACGTCATCCAGACTGGTCACCACCAGGTCCGCACCGGCTGTTCGCAGCCCCGCCGCGTCGTCGTGACGGGCAACGCCCAGCGCCTTCATGCCTCCGCCGCGGGCCGCCTGGATGCCGGCTGGGGCATCCTCGGCGACGAAGCAATGGGCGGGGTCCATGTGCAGTTCCTTGGCGGCCAACAGGAAAATCGCCGGGTCCGGCTTGCCTCTCGGCAGGTCGCGTCCGCAGACATTGGCGGCGAACACGTCGAGCAGGCTTTGGCCAGAGTCGAGGCGGATCAACCGCAGCATTCCGTTCGCATTCTTAGACGACGATGCGACCGCCATAGGCCACCCCAGGGCCGCCACCGCTTGAACGAACCGGAGTGCATCAGGGAAGGCCGCGACACTGCCTTCCTCGATCAACTCTTCAAGGCGTTTCTGCTTCCGCTCGGCATACGGGACGGCCTGCCGTTCGGGGTTCGCCACGCCAAGCGCTTCGAGGGCCGCCCGGGCTCCGGTCAGGCGCGGCTTTCCCGCGACCTGGGCCTGATACATCGCGGTGGTGAGAAGATCAGGATCGGCAAATCCACGCAGTGCTTCGCGCCAGGCGCGTTCATGCGGTGAGGCGAGTAGCACGCCGTCAACGTCAAAAATTGCTGCTTTGAGTGCTTTGGACTGAACGGATCGCCGTGCCGCTCGTTCGCTGACAGTCATTACCTGCACCTTGTTTTGTTTTGCGGCACGTTCGCGCGATGAACGTGTCTGCTTTCGCGCCAGTGTGTTGACCGGGAACACGGATGACGGAGAAATGTTGTTGGATTGCCCGGGCGCGTCGTGCTGATAGTCCGTTGGGTGCGCTGTCCCGCCAGTTCGATCCTAGGCAGCCGCCGCCCAGCGAGGACAGGATCGGAAAGTACTCATTTCCGCTTTTCATAATATCGCCGTGCTATCCGCAGCGTACGCGATCATACTCTCGTGTCCAACCAAAACTCGACCGAGACAAGTGCGAGATAGCGGATACCCGAGCCTATCGCCGGCTTGCCGAACAGCAGCACCGAACCGCTGGTGGCGGGCAGCAGGCTGATCAGCGCCGTCATGATGGTGGTTTTGCCGCAGCCGTTGAAGCCGAGGAAGCCGAGGAAGCCGAGGAAGCCGAGGAAGCCGAAGATCTTGCCGCGCTGAATGTTGAAGCTGACGCGGTCGACGGACGTGAAGTCGCCGAACCGGACGGTCAGATCGCGCGCGACGATCACCGGCGCGGCGTTGGTGGCAGGACGCGGTTGAATATTGAGCGTTATGTGGCCGTGGCGCAGCACCTCCGGCAGCACAGCCATGAAAGCCTCCTCAACCGTCGTGTTGCCCAATGGATGAGGTCACAATTGCTCGAAAACCCCTGTAACCCGTTTCGTAGATCGGGTTGTCGCCCTGCGGATTGCCCGCCAGCGCTATGAATCAGCACCTAGGCGGGAATCCCATCCCGGTGATCGTTGGGGGTGGGGTTCCGATCGGCGCCGATCAGGAACCCCAGCAGGCTGTCTGTTTCGGTCCAATGGGTGAATGTGTTGGTCGGCTCCCGGCCAGGGCGCTACGTCAGTCCCGATGAACACTCCGTCAGCCAAAGGGGGCAAGAACGACAGTCTCACTCGGCCGTGAGTAGTTTCCGAGGGTATCTCACGACACGATGATCCGGCAGCCTGAGGAGGCCTTAGTGAGATAGAGCCAAAAGCCTCGGGAGGGAATGTGTGATTGGGCGGATCCGGCTGGGTTGTCGCTTTCGGCAGCGGATCGGCGGGTCGGCCACTAGCACACCGATGGCTGTACCGCACTCGGCGTCAAAGTGCTCCGCGGCGGACAGTATGCGGTTTTGGATGCTTCTCCTGTCAATTTTTTTTCCGATGCGATCAGGCCATGCACAACCCTCCGGCGACCGCGCCCTCGAAGACATGAAGGCACGCGTCCAACCCTGCGCATCGTGTCACGGTCTGCAAGGACAGGGCACGGACAACGATTATTTCCCGCGCCTCGCCGGCAAGCCCGCGGGTTATTTATTCAATCAACTCGTCGCCTTCCGGGTCGGGCGCCGCCACTACCCCCCGATGAATTACCTTCTGGAGTTCTTGCCAGACTCATATCTCCACGCGATGGCTGATTACTTCGCCGCCCAGCGGCCTCCATTGCCGCCTAATGTCATTCCTGTGGTCAGCAAGGATCTGCTCGCATTGGGCCAGTCCCTGGTTACGCAGGGCGATTCAAGCCGAGGCATTCCGGCCTGTGTACGCTGCCACGGCCCCGCGTTCACGGGCATGGAACCGGCCATCCCCGGCCTGTTGGGTTTGAAAGCCAGCTACATCAGCGCGCAACTCGGTGCATGGCGATACGGCACGCGCACGGCCACCGGGCCCGACTGCATGCAGATCGTGGCCGGACATTTGACGGAAACCGATGTGACGGCGGTGGCCGCGTGGCTCTCGACACTTCCTGCTCCCGACGATGCGACTCCATTGCCACGCGGGACGCTCGTCACGCCGCTTGACTGCGGCAGCGAACCGAACTGAGGAGGAAAAGCCGTGAAACCGAGCAGTCTCCTCAAACTGGCCTGCTGCCTGATCCTATCGGCAATTCTCTGCCATCCCGCCAAGGCGCAAACCGCCTCCGTCGTCCAACAAGGCGAGTATCTCGCTCGGGCCGGCGACTGCATCGCTTGCCACACAGCGCCTGGCGGCAAGCTGTTCGCCGGGGGCCGTCCGATGCCGACGCCGTTCGGCACGCTCTATTCGTCGAACATTACCCCCAGTCCCGACACCGGCATTGGCAAGTGGTCAGCCGACGATTTCTACGCCACGATGCACACCGGGCGGTCGCGGGACGGTGGCCTGCTGTACCCGGCGATGCCCTTCGGGGCTTACACGAAAGTCACGCGCGAAGACTCCGATGCGATCTTCGCCTACCTGCGATCAGTTTCCCCGGTGCAGGCCGCCAAGAAGTCGCAGGACCTTCGGTTTCCCTACGACAACCGTTCGCTGATCCTTGGCTGGCGGACGCTGTTCTTCACCGAAGGCGCGTATAGGCCAGACGCAACGAAATCCACCGAATGGAACCGCGGTGCCTATCTTGTACAAGGACTGGGCCATTGTGCTATGTGCCACAGCGCCATCAACGCGCTGGGCGGCAGTTCAGAATCGAAGGCGTTTCAAGGCGGCTTGATCCCGATGCAGAACTGGTACGCCCCTTCACTGACCTCCAACAAGGAGGTCGGTCTGGGCGACTGGAGCATTGACGAAATCTCCGGCTATCTGCGTAACGGCGTGTCCGATCGCGGTGCGGTTTACGGGCCAATGGCCGAGGTGGTTTACAATAGCCTGCAGTATTTGACGGAAGCCGACACACGCGCCATGGCGGTTTACCTCAAGAGCCTGGTGGAAGGCAGTCTGCCCGATGCAGCGGCTTCCGCCATGCCGGTTGACGAGAGCAGTTTGCTTATAAGCCTCGGCAAGACTGTGTACGACGCGCGATGTGCGAGTTGCCATGGCGCGCAAGGGCAGGGCGAGCCGTCGCGATATCCACCGCTGGCCGGCAACCAGTCGATCCAGATGGAGTCGGCGGTAAACCCTATCAGGATGGTGCTGAACGGTGGCTATCCGCCGGGCACGGCCACCAATCCGATGCCTTACGGCATGCCGCCGTTCGCACAATTCCTGTCCGACGACCAGATCGCGGCGGTGGTTTCCTACATCCGGTCGGCTTGGGGCAACCAAGGAACGGCAATCTCCGCACGGCGGGCAAATCAATTGCGTTCGGCGCTGCTGAATTGAGTGGATCATGATCAACTCGGAACCCGAGACGGTGGAATTCGACGCATCGCGGGACGAGGCCGTGGACAATATCGTCCGGTCGGGTGCGCGCGGCGCCATTGTGCTCGCCAGCATTGCTTCGGCGATCGTGATTGGCCTTTGGATCGCCTTCTACCTTTTGGTCTTCCTGCCCCGCGGACCCACGCCATGACCGAACACGCCGACAGTGCCACTGTCGCCGCGCGCATGGAACGCCGATGGGGAACGGTCTCCATCGGTATCATTCTCGCGCTGGTCTTCATGGCCGCCTATATCGGCGTCCACCAGGGTGTCATGCCACAGCCCCGGGTCGAGACGGTGGACCCGCGGACACTCCACATCGCGGGGGAGTTCATCGAGAGCAATCTTGGAACGGCCGCGGAACCAGACGGTTCGGTAACGGTGCGGGCCATCGGTCAGCAATACTCATTCACGCCGCAGTGCATCGTCGTGCCGGCGGATACCCAAGTCACCATCCGGGCAACCAGCGCGGACGTCATTCATGGCTTCCTGATCGAGCACAGCAACGTCAACACGATGCTCGTTCCCGGATACATCTCGACGATCGTGACACGATTTCCGGCACCGTCCGAACGCCTCATGCCTTGCCATGAATTCTGCGGCGCCGGCCACGAAGGCATGTGGGGCCGCATCAAGGTGATCAACAAGGCTGCGTTTGCGAAACTGGCGGCGGACCAGCGGAGAATGACCTGTGTTGCACAGTAAACGCCTCATTCTCTCGCATTTTTGGCTGGCTTTCGCGGGCTTCGGGGTCGCGCTGCTGCTGGGCGAATGGCAAATGTTCATCCGCAGCCCACTGCATGCTTGGATCGGCGACCCCGAGGTGTACTATCGCTCCGTCACCGCGCATGGCACGGCCATGGCGTACGTGTTCCCGACACTCGTCGCGATGGGTTTTGGCTACGCGATCACCGAAGCCGCGCTGAAACGGCCGCTGATCGGCGGCAAATGGGCCTGGGCCGGGTTCGCGCTGGTGGCGGTCGGCACCGTCACCGCCGTGATCCCCGTTTCGCTTGGATTGGCCTCCGTCCTCTATACCTTCTATCCGCCACTGATCGGCAGCCCGTTCTACTACATTGGCATCGTGTTGGTTGTGGTCGGCTCGTGGATCTGGGTCGCTCTGATGTCAGTCAATCTCTACGCGTGGAAGCGAGCCAATCCCGACGTCCCGGTGCCGCTGGCGATGTTCGCGAATGTTGCCGGTTCCTATCTCTGGGCATGGACCGCGGTCGGCGCGGCGATCGAACTGCTGTTCCAGATAATCCCCGCCGCGCTCGGCCTGACCACGACGATCGATGCCGGTTTGGCACGGGTCTTCTTCTCCTGGACTCTGCACGCCATCGTCTATTTCTGGCTGATGCCGACTTACATCGCATACTATACCATCATCCCAAGAGCGATCGGCGGCCGCCTGTTCAGCGACCCGATGGCCCGCATCTCCTTCGCGCTGTTCCTGGTGGTCGCAATGCCCATCGGCGTGCATCATTTGTTTGCCGATCCAGAAGTCGGCGCCGGGTTCAAGTTCATGCACTCGGTGTTCACCGCCTTCGTCGCCGTGCCGACGCTTCTCACCGTGTTCACCATCTGCGCCTCAGTGGAGATCGCCGGCCGCCTGCGCGGTGGCAAGGGTGTACTCGGCTGGCTCACTGCCCTGCCATGGCGCAATCCCATGATGCTCGCGGTAACGTTCTCCTTCGTCATGCTCGGTTTCGGCGGTGCGGGCGGGTTGATCAACATGAGCTACCAACTCGACGCCAGTATTCACAACACGCAGTGGATCACCGGCCATTTCCACCTGATCTTTGGCGGCGCGATCGTGATCATGTATTTCGCCATCGCCTATGACCTCTGGCCGCATCTGACAGGCCGAGCGCTGGATAGTTTCGAAATGATGCGGATGCAGTTGTGGTCGTGGTTCATCGGTATGATCGTGCTGACTTTCCCATGGCACTACGTGGGCATCCTGGGCATGCCCCGGCGGATGGCATTCTACGACTACACCGACCCGGCGATCGCGCCGCAGGCGCTCTCTGTTATCGCGTCCGTCATCGGCGGCGCGATCCTGGTGGTGTCCGGAGCACTCTTCATCGCCGTGCTGGTCCGCGGCCACCTCGCGGCCAGGGTTGAGCCCGGCGAATACCGGTTCAGCATCGCGGTCCACCAGCCGCACCGTGTGCCGGTGGCGCTCAATGGATTTGGTCTTTGGGTCAGCCTTATGGTGGCTTTGACGGTCATCAATTACGGCTTTCCCATCGTCCACCTGCTCTCGCTGTCGAACACCTCGGTTCCCGTCGTCACGATCGGAGCTGCCGGCAGGTGAGCACCGAACCTCGTTTCTCCCACCGGAACCGCTGGTTCACCATCGCTGTCGTGGTCACCGCCCTGATCGCCGCGACGTCCGCGGCCATGGGCTTCGTGGTGTTGCCATCATTGCAGACCAATACCCGGTTCACGGGTATATGGGACGCGATATGCAGCGCCGCTGGCCTCGTGCGTGCCGCCCCGGCGGGACAGCCGGTGGTCCAGGCCAACTACAAGACCACGGACGTCATCCTTTCATCCTCGACGCTGGACGGTTCAAGTGCGATCTCGATCGGCCGCGGCGCGACGCTGGCGATGCGGTGCACCATGTGTCACGGCACCCGAGGTGTAAGCGAGGCCGACTCGCCGAATCTCGCCGGCCAATACATCATGGTGATCTTCAAGCAGCTTCAGGACTATAAGTCAGGCGCGCGAACCAACGCGGTCATGACCCCACGGGTCGCCGACCTGACCGACCGGGACATGCGCGATCTCGCTGCCTACTATGCCTATCTCCCGCGCCTGCCCCCCTACCATCCAGCCACTGCTGGACCGGCGCCGCAAATCGTCGAAAGCGGTGCGCCGATGCGCAATATCGCACCCTGTGCGACCTGCCACGGCACCCTGTATTACAAAACCGGCAGTGCCTGGCTGGAAGGCGAATCCTCCGTCTATCTTCAAGCCCAACTCAAGGCCTTTGCCTCCGGCGCACGCCACAACGACATCAGCGAACAGATGCGCAATATCGCTCGTGGCATGTCATCAGCCGAAATTGAGGCGGCGGCACAATATTACGCAAACCAGCCACAGTGATTAGCTCGATTGTCGGTGCAGGCCCGTTGGTCTCGCCCGTTTGCTCAGAGACGGAGATCCGCAAGCGCGGCCACGGTTCTGTCGTAAACTTTGCCTTTCTGCCGGCGTGACGAAGAGGTGATTCGGAAGGACATCAGGAACCAGGAGGAGGATCGGCGTTTGGAACAGATGAACCTCTGGCGCTGACGGCCACTTCAGTGGCCAACTGAATCCGGGGTCGTGTCAGTGCCCCCGATGGCCACTTTGAGCGGGAGATGATCCTATGGGGTCTGCGCTGGTACGTGGCGTATCCGATCAGCTATCGTCAGCTCGAGGAGATAATGCAGGAGGTGGCGTGGAAGTTGATCACTCCACGCTCAATCGTTGGGTGCTCAAGTATGTCCCACTGCTGGACCAGCAATTCCGCGCCCACAAGCGGCCGGTGGGAGCCAGTCAGCGAATGGACGAGACCTATGTGAGGGTCAGGGCGCTTGGAAGTATCGGTATCGCGTCGTCGACAAGGCCGGCGCCACAGTGGACTTCCTGTTGACCGCCAACGTGCCCGATCAGGAAATTTGCGACAGAACCCATTGGCGCACATTGGTGGGGGCGGGGCAACGGGAGAGGAATGCCCGTCGGACGCTTTGTGGCCGGTCTTCACCGACGCCCGCAGTAAGACAGGGAATACCTCGGACGCATATTCGGAACTGCGGTGGCCAACCCGCGTATCAGAGCTTGATCACCGACATTTACAAGTCCCGCCTCCGCCCTTGCGCGTCTTACCAGTTCGGTCACCCGCAAATGGTGGAGCGAAAACATGCGCCGTCCCCTTGAATTCGGACATCAGAGCGACCGGTCAGCCTCGTTGAATCCGGGGCTTGACCTGTCATCCGCCGTATTCAAGGGCTGTCGATCTGACGCTGTCAGAGCGCGGATTGGCCCCGACAGCTTCAGCCCGGGTGGAGCGGGCAGCCTATATTGCAGACTCTGCTGATGATCGCGCTCGATTTGTGACGCTCCGGCCGGCCGTCATGGGGCTGGCTGATCGTCTCCGCGGTCGTGGATTGGCTGCCGGCCACGATGATCCTTTTACTGAACCCGGTCGCCAGTGTCTTCGCCGTGGGACTGATTGTCGGCATCGATCTGGTTATCGGGGGTGCCGCGTTGGTCGGTGTGGGCTTGAGCCTGCGTGCGTCCGCGAATGATGCGGAATGAGAGACGATCCGATGGGTGGTTCGTGTTTGATTGAGGCAAATCAATTCGGCGGATTGATTGCGGCTCTACTGTTCATCATCGAACAAAACATAAGGGGTATGAAGCCATGACGACGTTGATGGTGCATTTGGAACTGGGGGACAGCAACACTAGCTTGCTGCTGGCCGCCAGCGATCTTGCCGGTCAGCTCAGTGCCGACGTAGTGGGTATCGCCGCCTGCCAACCGCTCCGGGTTATCTATAGCGACGGGTACGTTCCGGACGACCTCATTCAGAAAGACCGTGAGGCGCTTGAGAAAGACATAAGCGACGCTGAAACCGAATTTCGTGCTGTCATGGGAAAACGCGGTAGCAACCTCGAATGGCGCTCGACGGTGACGTTCGGGCCGCTCTCGGACTATCTGGCGGATCAGGCCCGGTGCGCGGACATCATGGTTACCGGCGTCCACCAAAGCGAGTCGATTTTCGACACGTCGCGTCATGTGGATATCGGCGATTTGGTCATACAACTCGGACGTCCCGTTCTCATCGTCCCGACAGACGTCGAAAAGATCATCCTTGAGTGCATTCTCGTCGCCTGGAAGGAGACGCGGGAAAGCCGCCGGGCTGTTCTAGACGCGCTGCCCCTGCTGCGGAAGGCAAACCATGTTGTTGTTTGTGAAATCGCTTCGAAGGAGGAAATGACCGCGGCCCGGCAACACCTCACGGACGTCGTGGGCTGGCTGAAGCGGGATGGAATCACGGCGGAGCCCATGGCGGCGCTGTCGACGGGGGACGATGCGGCGGGTCTGGACGTGGTCGCCAGTGATCGGGCAGCCGATATCATCGTCGCCGGCGCCTATGGGCACAGCCGGCTGCGCGAATGGGCACTCGGTGGCGTCACCAAGGACCTGTTGCTGCGGGCGGACAGATGCGCCTTCGTGTCGCATTGAGCGCTGGCATCGTGGCGCTGATGTCATAGAGATCGGAGGTGCCGGAGGAGCAACAACGGCCGCGGCCACAGGGCGCAGGCCGGGCGGCGCATGCCACCGCTGCGAACGAATGAACACGAGACCGTCCAGAATGTAGGGGGTCTATCGGCCATTAGGGTCCGGACTCAATTACGTCCACCAACACAGACCACTCGCAATGAAGGCCAATGTCGACCCGCTCACCGCAACGGATTCGAGCGCGGGATCGGAAGCGAAGGCGAAGAGTTCCCCGAGCCCCGCACCTGCGCCGGAATGGGCGTCAGATGTGAATTCGCCAGCGAGTGTCGCGCAGCACACCCTGGCGCAGAGTTCTCCGCCCACGACAGGCGCCGCGCCTGCCGTCTCCACGGACGCTCAGAACGCCATTTCAGGTGGCTTGACGAGTGACGAGGCTCGTCGCCGTCTCGCAAAATCCGGTTCCAACGCGATGCCGGACACGAGCGTGCAACCGCTGTGCATGGCGCTGGAGAAGTTCTGGGCGCCCGTGCCGTGGATGCTCGAAGCCGCCATCGCGCTCGAGCTGGTGCTCGGCAAATATCTCGAGGCCGCGATCATTGCCCTTCTCCTGGTATTCAACGCGGCTCTCGGACTCTTTCAGGAAAGCCGTGCCCAGGCGACGCTTGCGGCGCTGAAGTCGCGTCTCGCGCTGACCGCTTCGGTCAAACGCGACGGCGTGTGGAAGACCGTAGCAGCCCTGGAGCTAGTGCCGGGTGATCTGGTCAAACTCTCGCTGGGCGGCGTTGTCGCGGCGGATGTGAAACTTGTTGGCGGCGAAGTTCTTCTCGATCAGTCCATGCTTACAGGCGAATCGGTGCCTATCGAGGCCGGCGCCGGTCATCAGACCTATGCGGGAGCCTTGGTACGGCGCGGAGAGGCGGAGGCGGAGGTTATGGCAACCGGCGTACGGACCAAATTCGGTCGCACCGCCGAACTCGTTCGTACCGCCCATGTCGTGAGTACCCAGCAGAGGGCGGTTCTGCGCGTGGTGCGCAATCTCGCCGCCTTCAACGGCGTCGTCATCATGCTGCTCGTGGCCTACTCCTGGCATCTCCGGATGCCGGTCGCCGACATCATCCCCCTCGTCCTGACAGCGATCCTGGCATCGATACCCGTCGCTCTTCCAGCGACCTTTACCCTCGCGTCCGCCCTCGGCGCACGGGCTCTGGCGAAGCTGGGCGTCCTTCCGACCCGTCTCTCGGCCGTGGATGAAGCGGCATCGATGGTTGTCCTCTGCGCCGACAAGACCGGCACGCTGACCCAAAACGCGCTGATGGTCACAACGGTTCGGCCGATGCCGGGGTTCGACGAGGCGCATGTCCTCGCTCTGGCCGCTCTCGCCAGCTCGGATGGGGGGCAAGACCCGGTCGATGGCGCCGTGCGGGCAGCCGCCGCAAGAAAGGCGGTCTCGGACGCGCCGAAGCTGGTCAAATTCGCCGCCTTTGATCCGTCCAAGAAGATGTCCGAGGCGAGCGCAACGGATGTGGCGGGAAACCTGCTGCGTATCGTGAAAGGCGCTTACGCCGTGGTCATTGGCCTTGCCCAGGCGTCGCCGACCGCGGCCACCGCGGCCAAGGAACTCGAGGACAAGGGTTTCCGGGTGCTGGCGGTCGCCGCCGGGCCTCCGACGGGGATGAAGCTCGCGGGACTCGTTGCACTTAGCGACCCGCCCCGCAGAGATTCGGCAGCGTTGATCAGGGAATTGCACGGCTTGGGCGTCCGCACCGTCATGGTGACGGGTGATGCGCCGGCAACCGCAGCCATCGTCGCGAGGGCGGTAGGCCTCGATGGCGCCATCTGCCCGCCCGGCCCGATCCCCGATGCCGTCCATCCCGAGCAATTCGCGGTCTTCGCCGGCGTCTTGCCGGAGGACAAATACAAGCTCGTCAAGGCGTTTCAGAGAGGCGGCCACACCGTCGGCATGTGCGGCGACGGCGCCAATGATGCGCCGGCACTGCGCCAGGCTCAGATGGGCATCGCGGTCTCGACCGCGACTGACGTCGCCAAATCGGCTGCTGGTATGGTTCTGACCGAGCCTGGACTTGCCGGCATCGTCGCCGCGGTCAAGGAGGGACGCATTACGTTCCAGCGTATCCTCAGCTACACACTGAATTCGATTACCAAGAAAACCGTACAGGTACTGTTTCTGGCGATCGGCCTGCTCATGACCGGCCATGCGATCCTGACGCCGCTGCTGATGGTCCTGATCATGATCACCGGTGACTTTCTCGGCATGTCGCTGACGACCGACAATGTCCGGCCGTCGGCTGCGCCGAACGGCTGGCAGATCGGCAACCTGACGATCGCCGGCGTCATCATGGGCATCGGCGAGTTGTTGTTCTGCACGGCCATCTTCGCCTTCGGCGCCTATCGGATGGGGTTTACGATCGGCGCCCTGCAGACCCTGGCCTTCGTCGTCATCGTGTTCGGCAACCAAGCCACGACCTACACCAATCGTGAGCGCCGCCACCTGTGGTCTTCACGTCCCAGCATCTGGCTCCTCCTCTCGTCCGTCGCCGATCTCCTGATCGCCTCCACCTTGGCCGTGGCAGGCATTGCAATGACACCACTGCCGGCGTGGGTCGTGGCCGGCACGCTGGCTGCCGCCGTAATCTTCGCCCTCCTCCTGGATTTGGTGAAGGTGCCCACATTCCAACGCCTTAAGATCACTTAGGTCGTGCCACGCTGGCAAAAGGAACGACCATGCAGATCAGTTCAAAAAGATTTTCGCATACGTGAACCGCCGGCAACACGCCAGAGTATCCTAGAATAGCCGAGTGCGGGAACGATCGCGTTTATGATCGACGCCGCGCGGCGCCGGCCGCGGGCTGTGCGGGAAAGGCGCGGGCCAGCATAGCCTCCAATGCGGCGATGCCGGGTCGCGGCGAGCCGGACATGCGGCCGAGAAGATCCAGCCACATATCTTCCTCTGCGTAATCCAGCATTTGGCGGACCGTACTGGCCACGAATGCACCGACACCGACACCTTCGGCCGCGGCGCCTCGCCGGACACGCTCGACGACGCCCGGGTTGCCGATGGCGGCCAGGGCTTCCTCGGCTGAGGCGGCATCCGTCAGGGCGCCCAGGATGTTGCCAAGTATGCGTGCCTCCTATTGCACGAGCGGCGAGGCGGCAGCGGGCAGATCGAACCCGGCGATCCGCGCCTGCCCAGCCATCAGTGTGATATATTGGGCGACCGCGCGGCGCCACGTGCGTTCTTCCAGATAGCTGGCGATGCGGGCACGGACGGCTTCGAACGGTAAAGTCTCGCCCGCGATCCCGCGGTCCAGACGAAGAACGTGGACGCCGTAGCGCGTGCGCACCGGTGTTGGGCAGATCTGGCCGGGCTCCATGACCACAAGAAAAGTCTCGAACTCCGGGGTTGTCTCGCCCCGCACGATCTGTCCCAGCCGCCCGCCTTCGGTCGCGGACGGGCAGTCGGACAGGCTGCGCGCCAGGCTGTCGAACCTGTCCGGATGACGCTGGAGGTCGGCGAGCACCGCGGCAGCCTGGGCCTCGGCTTTGGCGTAAGCATCGGCATCGTCGCGGCGGGCCTTGAACAGAATGTGCGCCGGTTCGAACAGATCCGGGCCGCGAAAACGCGCCTTATTACTGTCGTAGTAGCGGCGGCAGACGCTGTCATCGGCCTTTGGCGTGACGACCTCGCGTTCCAGCAGCAAACGGATCAGGGATTCCTCGTCCGTCTCACGCGCGCCGTCTTCCGTGCGCGGTTCGGGCACGAGGTCCAGCGCACATGCGCGTTGGAGCAGCAGTTCGCGAATGACCAGGGCACGGGTTGCTTGTTCCCACGCGATGGCAGGCGATCCGGCCTGGTGATTTTGCACCTCCCTGGCAATGGCCGCATGCGGTATGGTGACATCGTTAACCGTTACGATTTGCATGATTCAATCCCCCGTAACGGGTTGCCGAAACTTCGCGCCAGCGGGCTTTGCCGGTCGGGTTCTTGTCACCAGATCGGCCACCGTCAGCGATTGATTCCGGGCCTGATGTCCCACGCTCTGCCGGCTGCGCACGACCTGGAAGCCCGGGCGGCCGAGATACCAAACCGGTGCGCTCCATACATGCACGAGGCGGGTGAACGGAGAGACCAGGAAGACGGTGAAGCCCAGCAGGATATGCACCCTGTAGATCAATGGCGTGCCGAGGAGGAGATCGGCCACGCCAGGATGCAGCAGCACGATCCCCTTGATGTAGGCGACCAGCGTTACGAACAGCGCGCCGTCCATATGCATCGCGGAGACCGGAACGGTCAGCAGGCCGAGGGCAAGCTGCGCCCAGAGCATCAGGATAATCGCGATATCCCATCGCCGGCTGGTGGCGCGAATGCGCGGGTCGGTCAATCGGCGATGGATCAGCAACGACAGGCCGATGATCGCGATCAGTCCGGCGAGGCCGCCCACCACCATGGCGAGCAACTCATGCTGGGCGGGGCTGATCAGCCAGTCCACCGCCCAGTCAGGTATCAGGAAGCCGGCGAAATGACCGGCGATGACGACCAGGATACCGACGTGAAACAAATTGGAGCCCCAGCGGAACTGCCGCTTCCGCAGCAACTGACTCGACCCGCTACGCCACGTGTATTGCGCGGTGTCGAAGCGTATGAGGCTGCCAAGCGCGAACACGGTAAGACACACGTACGGGTACCAACCATACAGAGCGCTGTTGAGATAATCGCTCATCGGCCCATCTCCTCAGGCGGTCGCGGCGTCACGGGTGGCAGCACGAAGCCGGGTCCGCAGACGATCGGTTCCGCACCTGTCCATTTGTTCACCAGGTCCAAAATGCACCGCCGCTTCCTCCCACGCCGCATCCAGTGCCACGAGATCGTTGGGGTCTTCGGCGCAGGTATCCGGCCCGTCGATCGCGGGGGCGTCGGCCAACGTGGCAAGCGCCTGGAACACCGCCGCATAGGCGCTTTTGCGTGTGACAAGCCGGTCCGCGAGGACCTGAAGAATGCCCGCCGGTTCGGCCAGCAGCGCCTGTGCCTCATGCCCTGGAAGCAACGAGAGGAACTCGAGGAACAATGGCAGGAAGTCGGGCAATTCGCTGGCGGTTGGTTCGAATCCATGATCGCGATAAAGCGCGATCAGGTCCGCCATCGCCTGCCCGCGATCACGGCTTTCGCCATGCACGTGCTCGAACAGATGCAGCGACAGTGTGCGGCTGCGATCGAACAGCGCGAAATACCGCTCCTGCAAATCATAGATGTCGCGGCCGGCCAGTTCTGCCAGCAGAAGATCGATGGCGGCGCGACGTGGTGCCGGCACCAGGCCCTCCTCGGCCAACACCAAGGCGATCTCGTCCGTCGCGGCTTGCAGTGCCTCGGTAGGATAGGCGATGAGGGCCGCGAGGGCGCGGTAGGTGCGGGCCATCACACCACCTCCATCGGGGTCTTCGACTTCTTCGCATCGAACAGGCCGAAGCCGGTCTTTCCGGAACAGCCCTCGCCGAAGGAGAAGCCGCAGGAACCACGCATCTGGAAAGTGTCCTCGCCGGTCTCGCGATGGGCGGTCGGGATGACGAACCGGTCCTCGTAGTTGGCGATGGCCATGAGCTGGTACATGTCCTCGATGTCCTGCCCGGACAGCCCCACACGCTCGGCGATCGAGTCGATGATCACGCCGTCCACTGTCTTGGCACGCATGTAGGCGCGCATCGCCAGCATTCGCTCCAGGGCGGCGGTGACCGGTTCGGTGCGGCCGGCGGTCAGCAGGTTGGCCAGGTATTCGACCGGAATACGCAGCGACTTCACGTCCGGCATCCCGCCGATGGTGCCGAGATCGCCTTTCGCGGCGGCGGCCTGGATCGGCGAAAGCGGCGGTACATACCAGACCATCGGCAGGGTGCGGTACTCGGGATGCAGCGGGAAGGCAATCTTCCATTCCATCGCCATTTTCCAGATCGGCGATTTCCGCGCACCCTCCAGCCAGGCCTCCGGGATGCCGTCAAGCCGAGCCTGCGCCTGTACGGCGGGGTCGTGCGGATCGAGGAAGACTTTGAGTTGTGCCTTGTAGAGATCGCCTTCGTCCGGGACGGAGGCGGCCTCCTCGATGCGGTCGGCATCGTAGAGAATGACACCCAGATAGCGGATGCGGCCGACGCAGGTCTCCGAACACACGGTCGGCTGCCCCGCTTCGATGCGCGGATAGCAGAAGATGCATTTCTCCGATTTGCCGGACGACCAGTTGTAGTAAATCTTTTTGTAGGGGCACCCCGAAACGCACATGCGCCAGCCGCGGCATTTGTCCTGATCGATCAGGACGATACCATCCTCCTCGCGCTTGTAGATGGCGCCAGAGGGACACACGGCCGCACAAGCCGGATTGAGGCAGTGTTCGCAAAGGCGCGGCAGATACATCATGAACGTGTTCTCGAAGGCGCCGTAGATTTCCTTCTGCACGCCCTCGAAATTGCTGTCCTTGGAACGATTGGCGAATTCCCCGCCGAGGATTTCTTCCCAGTTCGGCCCCCATTCGATCTTCTCCATCCGCTTGCCGGTGATCAGCGAACGCGGCCGGGCGGTCGGCATGACCTTGCCCTCGGGCGCCGTCTGCAAATGTCCGTAGTCGAAGGTGAATGGTTCGTAGTAGTCGTCGATTTCAGGCAAGTCCGGGTTGGCGAAGATGTTGGACAAGATGCGCCATTTGCCACCGATGCGCGGTTCGATCTTGCCGTTCTTCCGGCGCGTCCAGCCGCCTTTCCAACGCTTCTGATTTTCCCAGTCCTTCGGATAGCCAACGCCGGGCTTGGTCTCGACGTTGTTGAACCACGCGTATTCCATGCCTTCGCGGCTGGTCCACACGTTTTTGCAGGTGACCGAACAGGTGTGGCAGCCGATGCATTTATCCAGGTTCAGCACCATCGCGATCTGTGCCCGGACTTTCATGACACGGTCTCCTTCTGGCGGGTGGCCGCTGTGCCGTCCAACCAGTCCACCTTGTCCATGCGGCGGATGATGATGAATTCGTCGCGGTTGGAACCGACCGTGCCGTAGTAGTTCAGGCCATAGCTTTGCTGTGCGTAGCCGCCGATCATGTGCGTGGGTTTCAGCACCACGCGGGTAACCGAGTTGTGGATGCCGCCGCGCTGGCCGGTCACTTCGCTGCCAGGCATATTCACGATCTTCTCCTGCGCATGGTACATCATCACCATGCCGGGATTGACCCGTTGCGAGACCACCGCGCGAGCGACCAGCGCGCCGTTGGTGTTGTAGGCCTCCACCCAGTCGTTGTCCGCGATGCCGACCTGTCGCGCGTCCGTCTCGCTGATCCAGATGCACGGTCCGCCGCGGCTGAGCGTGAGCATCAGCAGATTGTCGGTATAGGTGCTGTGGATGCCCCATTTCTGATGCGGGGTGATGAAGTTCAGCACGATCTCGGGGTTGCCGTTGCCGTACTTGCCTTTGATCGCCGCTGTCCCCCTGGTGTCCACCGGTGGCCGCCAGGTGACCAGCGCCTCACCGAACGCCAGCATCCAGAGATGATCCTGGTAGAGTTGCTGGCGCCCGGTCAGCGTTCGCCAAGGAATGAGTTCATGGACGTTGGTGTAGCCGGCGTTGTAGCAGACCTTTTCGCTTTCGATTCCGGACCACGTCGGTGACGAGATGATTTTGCGGGGCTGCGCGACGATGTCGCGGAAGCGGATTTTCTCGTCCTCTTTCGCACGCGCCAGGTGAGTGTGGTCGCGGCCGGTCTTCTGGCCGAGCGCTTCCCAGGCCTTTATGGCGACTTCACCGTTTGTTTCGGGGGCGAGACTCAGGATGGTTTCGATGGCATCGATATCGGTTTCAAGCTGGGGCTGGCCTGCCGCCGAGCCGGATCGCACCGTGCCGTTCAGGGCGGCCAGGAAGTCGATTTCGTGACCGGTGTCCCAGGTGATTCCCTTGCCACCGTTGCCTGATGCTTTCAGCAACGGTCCGAGGGCGGTGAATTTGGCGTACAGGTTGGGGTAGTCGCGCTCGACCACCGCGACTGACGGCATGGTGCGGCCGGGCACCGGTTCGGTGCCGTCGCGTTTCCAGTCGCTCACGCCGTATGGCTGCGCGAGTTCGCCCGGTGTGTCGTGCTGCATTGGCGTCAGCACGACGTCGGTTTCGCGGCCCAGCACCTCCGGACAGATCTCCGAAAACGTCCGGGCGAGGCCTTTGTAGATGTCCCAGTCGGTGCGGGATTCCCAGGCCGGGTCAACCGCGGCGGTCAGCGGGTGAATGAACGGGTGCATGTCGGACGTGTTGAGGTCGTTCTTTTCGTACCAGGTGGCTGTCGGCAGCACGATGTCGGAATAGACGCAGGTGGTGGACATGCGGAAATCCAGCGTGACCAGCAGGTCCAGTTTTCCCTCGGGGGCCTTGTCGTGCCAGGCCACGTCTTGCGGCTTCTCGCGGCCCTCGACGCCCAGATCCTTGCCCAGTACGCCGTTGCTGGTACCAAGCAGATGCTTGAGGAAATACTCGTGACCCTTGCCGGAGGATCCAAGCAGGTTGGAGCGCCACACGAACATATTGCGCGGCCAGTTCGCCGGGTCGTCCGGATCGTGGCAGGACATTTCCAGCTCACCCGACCGCAACGCCTTCGGCACGTAGTCTTTGGGGTCCAGGCCCGCTTCCTTGGCGCGGGCGGCGATGGTCAGCGGGTTCTGTTTCAGTTGCGGCGCCGAGGGCAGCCATCCCATGCGTTCGGCGCGCACGTTGTAGTCGATCATCGATCCGGACCAGTCGCCGTCGGGTGCGGTCGGGGACAGAATGTCAGAAACCTTCATCGTTTCGTACCGCCACTGGTTGGTGTGCGCGTAGAAGAACGACGTGCCGTTCATGTGACGCGGCGGGCGGCACCAGTCGAGGCCGAAGGTGACGGGCACCCAACCGGTCTGCGGGCGCAGCTTCTCCTGCCCCACGTAATGCGACCAGCCGCCGCCGGATCGACCGACGCAGCCGCACAGCACCAGCAGATTGATGATGCCGCGATACGTCATGTCCATGTGGTACCAGTGGTTCACCCCGGCGCCGAGGATCACCATGGAGCGGCCGTTCGTCGTCTCAGCGTTAGTGGCGAATTCGCGCGCGACATGGATGATGTGCGCGCGTGGCACGCCGGTGACACGTTCGGCCCAGGCGGGGGTGTAGGGTTCATCCTGGTCGTAGTCGGATGCAACACCCTCGCCGCCGAGGCCACGGTCCAGGCCGTAATTGGCACAGAGCAGATCAAAAGCCGTTGCGACCGGTGTGTTACCATCCTTCAGCACGAGCGTACGCACCGGAACGTTCCGTGTCACGATATCGGGGTGCTGGGTCGCGACGAAACCATTGGTCGCTGCGCCGCCGAAATAGGGAAACGCCACCTCTGCCGTCGCGCCGTCATCGATCAGGCTGAGCCGCAGCGACGTTTCCGCGCCGTCGCTTCGCCGCTGTTCCAAGTTCCACTTGCCTTGCTCGCCCCAGCGGAAGCCGATCGAACCCAAGGGGACGACCGGATTGCCGTCGGCGTCGAATGCGACGGTCTTCCAGGCGGGATTGTTCGTTTCGTCCAGCGCGTCCACGAAGTCGTCGGCTCGGACCAACCGATCGGGGACGTAGCGGCCGTCTTTAGACACCAGCCGCACCAGCATAGGCAGATCGGAGTATTTACGGATGTAATCCTGAAAGTATGGCACCGTCCGGTCGAGGTGGAATTCGCGCAGGATTACATGGCCCATCGCCATTGCCAACGCCGCATCGGTGCCCTGCTTGGGATGCAGCCAGAGATCGGCGAATTTGGTCGCCTCAGCATAGTCAGGCGATATGACAGCGTTTTTGGTCCCCTTGTAGCGGACCTCCGTGTAAAAGTGCGCATCGGGCGTGCGGGTCTGCGGCACGTTGGAACCCCAGATCAGCAGATAGCCGGCATTGTACCAATCGGCACTTTCCGGCACGTCCGTCTGCTCGCCCCAGGTCATCGGGCTGGCCGGCGGCAGGTCGCAATACCAATCGTAGAAGGACAGGCAGACGCCGCCCAGCAGCGAGAGGTAGCGCGCACCGGCGGCGAACGACACCATCGACATCGCGGGGATCGGCGAAAAGCCGACCACGCGGTCAGGGCCGTATTTCTTGACCGTGTAGGCGTTGGCGGCGGCGATAATCTCGTTGACCTCGTCCCACCCCGCGCGGACCAGGCCGCCCAGGCCGCGTTTGCTGGTATAGCTGTCGCGCTTCTCCGCACTTTCCATGATGGAGGACCAGGCCGCGACGGGGGAAAGCGTCGCGCGCGCCTCTCGCCACAGCTTGAGCAGGCGACCGCGTACCATGGGATGCTTCACGCGATTGGCCGAGTACAGATACCAGGAATAGCTGGCGCCGCGTGCGCATCCTCGGGGCTCATGGTTGGGCAGATCCGGCCGTGTCCGCGGATAGTCGGTCTGCTGGGTTTCCCACGTCACGATGCCGCCCTTGACGTAGATTTTCCAGGAGCAGGAGCCGGTGCAGTTCACGCCATGGGTGGAGCGCACGATCTTGTCGTGCTGCCAGCGTTTGCGGTAACCGTCCTCCCAGTCGCGCGGCTCGTTCGTCGTGATGCCGTGGCCGTTGGAGAATGTGCCGACAGTCTTGCGAAAGAAAGTGAGGCGGTCGAGAAAGTGACTCATCTTGCTGCCTTCCTGATCGTGCCGGTTGCGACCCCGTTCATCCGTGTCATGCCGGCACACCGTTATTGCGGGTACGGATGAAACCGACTGAAACCATGATCGCCGCCACGGCCAACACGACATAGACGAAGAATCCGCCGGAATAGCCGGCATCACCCATTGCACCGGCGAACAGGCCGAGGGTCGGCGGGATCACGAAACCGCCGAGGGCACCAAGCCCGCCCACCAGGCCCGAAGCACCGCCGACCGCGTGCGGCACGTATTTCGGCACCATCTTGAACACCGCGGCGTTGCCCAGGCCCATGCCGAGGCCAATCAGCAGTTCGCCCGCGACGTTGATCGGGAAATCGATCACCGCGGTCAGCAGCGCCGCGCCGACCAGCACGATGATGAAGGCGATCGTTGCCATGTATTCGCCGCCGAACCGTTCGGCGAGCGAGCCTCCGCCCACGCGCGCCACGGCCGCCAGCAGGGAGAAGCCAACGCCGCCAAGGATGCCAGCATCGGTCAGGCTGAGATGGTGCAGGTTGGTCCAGTAGGTCGGGAACCAGGCGGTAAGGGCCAGGAAGCCGCCAAAGGAGACAAAGTACAGGAAGGTCAGGCCCCAGGTGCGTGTTTCGTCGGCCGCCGTCAGCAAGGCACCCCAGACCGAGTTGCCGGGGAACAGTTCCTGACCACAGCTCTGAGCCACACTGCGCGCATCGTCGGCACCGGTGCCGCGGGCACGAAGCTGGAAGTAGTAAGCGTCGCGAGCCAGCCAGCCATAGATGCCGGTGCCGATCAGCAGGAAGGCGAGCCACGCCAGATACGACCCGGCAAGACCAAACGCGGCGATGGCGAAGGGCAGGATCATCGTGAACAGGCCGGGTGCCAGGTTGCCGACGCCACCATAGATACCCAGGGCGGTGCCCTGCCGGTTGCGTGGAAACCAGTAGGAAACCTGTGGAATGCCGACCGAGAACGTGGCGACGCCGCAGCCGCTCATGAAGCCGAACAGCAGGATAACCGGGTAAAGTGCGGCTGTGACGTGCGGCACGGTGACCAGGATGAACACCAGCCCCCACATGCCGACGATGGACATGCCGAACAGGACCAGCATCGGCAGGCGGCCGCCGACCTTGTCCACCCAGGCACCGAAAGGAATACGCAGCAGCGAGCCGGTAAGCTGGGGGGCGGCCACGAGCAGTCCAACCATCAGCGGCGAAAGCTGCATCGACTGCTGGAATGCATGGGCGGCCGGCCCATAAAGCGCGACCGCGGCAAATCCGATGAAGAACCCCCAGGTGCCCATGATGAGGCCCTGGCGCGGGTTGCCCAACACCCCGCCCCGTGTGATCGCGACAGTCGTCTCTGCCTGAACACCCCGCAGCCCTATCGCGTGCATGGTTCGGTTTCCCTGGCGCAGGGCGCTGGCGGCAGCGAACTTTCCATTCTGGCTTGCTCCGGTCTTTGGTCCGGTCACCACAATGACGGTCCTGCCGCCATCGACCTTGATCTGGATCAATGCTGGGTCCGCATGGGAATGATTTTATCCGTGATGTAGATCATGCATCGGTGCGCGCCGCGTATCCCGGCCGGTCTGAATGGGGCAGCCAAGTCTGATGGAAGCAAACGCGTTCACTGAAGCCCCAGATGGCCCATCGGCGGCAGGTTCTACGGCGAATTTCCCGCTACCTTCGGCCCGTTCGGCACTGGGCGGGACCCCCTGGCTTGATAGGGTACCTGCCGCGACGCTCGACCGTCTGGCGGACCTCGCGGTCCTGCATCGGGTGCCATCGGGCAGTACGCTGTTTGAGCAAGCCGAAATACCTTCCTTCGCGCAGCTTCTGGTGTCGGGCAGCGTCGCACTTCTCGGCGTCAGCGGCACCGCTGAAACCCTGATCGAACTGGTACGGCCGATCGATCTGCTGCTTCCGGCGGCAGTCCTCAATCGACAGCCGTTCCTGGCGCGCGCCCGTGTTTTGGAGGAAGCGCATCTGGTTCTTATTCAGGCGGAGGTGTTCCGCGACGCCCTCGCTACCGATCATGCGCTGTGCCTCGCCGTTCTCGGGTGTTTGGCGACGCAGTTCCGCCGCCAGATCAAGCTGGCGAAGACCCTGAAGCTTCGTTCGGCGGAGGAGCGCGTCGGCTGCTACCTGCTGGGGCTCGTGCAGGAGGCGGCCCCTGGCGTTCCGGTACGGCTGCCAATGGAGAAACGCTTCATTGCATGGCAGTTGGGGATGGCCCGTGAGACGTTTTCGCGGGTTCTCACAGGGATGGAACGATACGGTTTGCACATCTCCGGCGATGTGGTCGAGGTCCCGGACGCGCCCCCGTTGCGTGCGCGATTTCGCCTCGACCCGCAGATCGACGGGCCCGAACCGATCCTGCCGTTTTCGCCGCGGCGATACTGAGATGGCTTCGACGCGAACGGCGCTATCTTCGATGGGGAATCGTCATGGATGACGTTGTGATCGCCCGGGCCTTGCATGTCCTCGCCGTGGTCATCTGGATTGGTGGTGTGTCGATGGTGACCACCGTTGCCTTACCAGCCATTCGTCGCGGCGATCTTGGCAGCGACTGGCTTCAGGCCTTGGGCGCGATCGAACGCCGTTTCGCATGGCAGGCGCGCATAGCCGTTGTCGTCGTCGGCCTGACCGGCTTCTACATGGCGACGCGGCTTGAACTGTGGGACCGGTTCCAGTCGGCACAGTTCTGGTGGATGCACGCGATGGTCTGCCTGTGGTTGTTGTTCACTGTTGTCCTGTTCGTGGCGGAGCCGTTCGTCGTGGCCTGCCGCTTCCGCAAATGGGCGACATCAGCACCACAGGTCGCGTTCAGATGGCTGCATCGGGTGCATTGGGTTCTGCTCGCGCTCAGCCTGATCACCATCTTCGGCGCGGTCGCGGGTAGTCAGGGATGGTCGTTGTTCTGACACGGCGGTTCAAGGCGGTGGCTCCCTTCCGAGAGTGAAAGACCATGACGACGAACCTGAAAAGCGCTCACACTGTGCCCGCATTTCTTTCCCAGGGCTTCCGGCCGTTCTTTCTGGCAACGGGTCTCTGGTCAGCGATGGCGATTGCGGTCTGGATCGTCATGTTCACGACAGGCAGTACTATTCCGAGCCGGTTCGATCCGCTTGCCTGGCATATCCATGAAATGCTGTTCGGCTTCGTGATGGCGGCGATTGCCGGCTTTCTGCTGACGGCCATCCCGAACTGGACAGGGCGGCTTCCGGTCAGCGGCAGCCCGCTCGCACTGTTGGCCGGATTATGGCTGCTGGGTCGCATTGCGTGCCTGTTTTCGGCGCTGGTTCCCGCATGGATCGTCATCGCGGCGGACCTATCCTTTCCGGTAGTGCTGGTCGGTGTCGCCGCGCGGGAAATCCTTGTCGGGCGGAACTGGCGCAATCTGCCAATGGTGGTGCCGGTGGGTGTTCTCGGGATCGCCAATCTGCTGATGCACCTGGAGGCCGATGGCGTCGCCGTGCCATCTGGGCTGGGGTGGCGGCTGGGGCTGACCACAGTCATCGTGCTGATCTCGGTGATGGCGGGCCGGATCG
>NZ_LMUJ01000054.1:329164-349019 GCF_009765975.1 Acidisphaera sp. S103
GCGCGGGAAATCCTTGTCGGGCGGAACTGGCGCAATCTGCCAATGGTGGTGCCGGTGGGTGTTCTCGGGATCGCCAATCTGCTGATGCACTTGGAGGCCGATGGCGTCGCCGTGCCATCTGGGCTGGGGTGGCGGCTGGGGCTGACCACAGTCATCGTGCTGATCTCGGTGATGGCGGGCCGGATCGTGCCGAGCTTCACGCGCAATTGGCTGGCAAAGCGCCCTGGGTCGAAATTGCCGGGCAGCCATGGCTGGGTCGACAAACTTGCGCTTGGTATCCTGCATGCGGGCCTCATTGGCTGGGCATTCCTGCCGGCGTTCTGGCCAGTCGGCCTGCTGCTTCTGCTTGGCGCGGCGATCAATCTCTGGCGCCTGCTGCGTTGGCGCGGATTTGCGACCGCCGCGGAGCCTCTGCTCCTGATTCTCCACGTTGGCTATGCCTGGCTCGTGCTTGGTGTCGCTTTGCTCGGCGCGGCCCTGGTGGGCGCCGATGTGCCGCTCAATGCGGCCATCCACACGCTGACGGCGGGGGCAATCGGCACGATGATACTTGCGGTGATGACACGAGCCACCCGTGGCCACGTCGGGCGCGCGCTTTCAGCCGATCGTCGCACCATTCTGATCTACGGTCTTGTCACCCTTGCGGCAATCATGCGTGTCGCGGCCGCGTTCGCCGCGATTTGGATCATGCCGCTTCTCATCATTTCGGCCGGTCTCTGGATCGCCGCTTTCGCAGGCTTCGCGCTCAGCTACGGCCCGATGCTGCTTTTGCCGCGCCGCGCCCGGTAAGAGCATCGCACATCCGGTTGTCGCGGACGCGGTGCGACATTTCGCTCTGCTTCGGCATTACCTTCCTGGTCGGGATCGAGGGCGCGATCTTGTTCCTGCAATCGCGGTCAGGGGACGTGCTCCGAGATGGCTACAATATCACGCGCCGATGTCCTCCGGGGACACCGGAGCGCCAGAACTCGCGCGCCGCGCCAGCGTGCCGTGAACATAGGCCAGCCGGCGGAGCGCATGCTGGGCCAGCGCCTGGGCCTCCAACAAAGTCGCTTCGTCGATCGCCTTCTCCGCGATATCCGTATAGCGCTCGAACGCGTCTTCCAAAATCCTGAGCCCGTCGCGCACAGACCCGGCGCGCATGCTCTGCGGCGGCGACGCATTGACAGATGGCAACCGCACCGCGAGCGCGCCGCTGAGATCGCCTTCCTCATCAGCGGCATGATCGAACAACGCCGCCACCTCGGGTTCCTGCCGCGTCGCCAGGCGTAAGGCCAGCGCACGATGCGCCGCAGCGGCTGCACGCTCCATCGGTATCGCCAGCGCCAGCAATTCGTCGACGGATTCGGGCCGTGTGTCGGTTGGGGGAGGCAATGCGGGTGTCTGTCGCCGCCACGCTTTGCGCCGTTCGCGCCGCAATAGACCGGCATGCCCTAGTTCATCGACAGCGAATTGCTCGGCGAGACGTGCCAGCATGGGGGTCGCTGCTGATGCGGCTACATAGGTATAAAAGACGAAGGCGCGTTCCTCGTTGCGCACAGCGATGGCCAATGCGCGATAGGGGGAGAGCCCAGCGCTACGCGCTTCCTCTTCGTCGAAGTTCTCGGGCACGTCCCAAGGCATGCTGGTCAGGTCTGGCGGGTGGCCCGTGATCCCCTCCGCGCGCGCTTCAACCTCCATTGCATGCTTGTCCTCGATTTCCGCCAGAAAGATAAACAGCGTGGCAAGCACGTCTTCGCTTTGTATGCGCATGCGCACCGCCAGTTCGCGGTAGCGGCGGGCAGCTTCACGCTCCATCGCGTGAGCGATCGCGATCAGTTGTTCGGCCGAGGAGACTACTCCTGGTAGTGCGGTCTTCATTGGAGGTAGCATTGGCTGTCTCTTCCGCCATCCGGCGTATTTGCAGTTTAGCTGCGAACGAGGCATTTCGCACGTGCCTTGCCAACCCTATCTACGTCGATGCCATGGCCCGGAATCTGGGCCTGCGCACCAGACCGTTCTATGGATGTGTTCAGCAGCGCGAATCTTCGCGGCAATACCACTTGGAGCAAATAGCCTGCCCAAACGTGTAACAACTTGGTGACCTTTGGATCCACCACTTTCCCGTGCCGTTCGGTGGTTCGTGCGATCCTTGTTTTTTCGATTCTGATCGCGATGCTGCTGCTTGGGCCGCTATCGGCACGGGCGCAGTCGGGCATCCATCTCGGCGATTTTCTGAAACAAACACAACTTTCCGATGTGTTCCCGGGTGCTGACAAGGTTGGCCCCGTAGAAGGCAATCCGCCTGCCGCCGCTGCGTATCGGGGCGATCAGGCCGTGGGATTTGTCTACCTGAATTCCGATGTCGTCAGCTCAACCGGTTATTCCGGCAAGCCGATCCGCATACTGGTGGGAATCAACATCAACGGCCGTATTGTCGGCGCGAAACTGGTCGAACACCATGAACCCATCGTGCTCATCGGTATTCCCGCAGCCAAACTGACGGCCTTCATACACGGCTACGTTGGCCTGGACATCGGCAAATCGCCAGAGACAGCGTTGAATGGCCTGCCGGTGGATATTATCAGCGGCGCCACGGTTACCACGATGGTGATCGGCGATAGCATTACTCGATCGGCGATCCTGGTTGCTCAGTCGCGAGGTCTGGGAACCCCGCAGGCGATGCTCGCGCCAGCCGCGACCGTAAAGCGGCTGGACACAGCCAACGTGCCGGTCGAGGCTTGGCGGGCGCTGCTGGGCGACGGTTCGGTACGACGGCTGCTGCTGACCATAGCGGATGTGAACGCGGCCTTCGCGAAATCCGCTAATCCGCTTGCCGCGCAGCATCCGGAAGAAGGCCCGGACAGTGACGATTTCATCGACCTGTATGTCGCGGAAGCAAGCGTACCCGGCATTGGCCGAAGCCTGCTGGGCGAGGCTGGGTTTCAGCGGCTTAAAGACCGCATTCAGCCCGGTCAGCAGACCATCCTGATCGCCGGCAGCGGCCGGTATTCCTTCAAAGGGTCGGGATATGTGCGTGGCGGCATTTTCGATCGCATTCAGTTGGTGCAGGGCGACAACATCATCCGCTTCCACGACCGAGACCATCAGCGGATCGGGGATATTGCCGCGGACGGAGCCCCCGGCTTTCCAGAAATTGGCTTGTTCACCATTCCCCCAGGCGAAAAGTTCGATCCCACCGCCCCTTGGCGCCTGATTCTGCTGGCCCAACGCGAGATCGGCGCCCGCGACAAGGCGTTTCTGACATTCGACGTCACTTATACACTACCCTCCAAGTATGTGATCGTAGAGAAACCGGCAGCGGCCTTACCGTCGCCAGTGCCAGCGGCGGTGGCAAATACAGAAACCGGCGCGCCAACGCTTACGTGGCGGATGATGTTCTCGGCAGTCCCAGGGGAGCCACTATGGATTCGTATCTGGCAGGTGAAGATCGGCCAGGTTCTCGTTCTATCGGTGGCTCTGCTGGCATTGACCGCGATCTTCTTTTTCCAGGATATATTGGTCCGGAGGCCTGTACTCTATCACCGTCTGCGGCTGGCATTCCTCACCTTCACCCTACTGTGGATCGGCTGGTATGCCGACGCACAATTGTCGGTGGTGAATATCCTTGCCTTCGCCAATGCATTGCGTACGGATTTCCGGTGGGATTATTTCCTGATGGACCCACTTATTTTCATCCTCTGGTTCTCGGTCGCCGCTGCCCTGCTGTTCTGGGGCCGCGGGGCCTATTGCGGTTGGCTATGTCCTTTCGGGGCATTACAGGAACTCTTGAGTGCGGTTGCCAAAAGGCTTCGGATTCCGCAGCTTACCGTGCCGTTCGGCATTCACCAGCGCTTGTGGCCGATCAAGTACATTATCTTCCTGATTATATTCGGCCTGTCATTGTACTATCTGTCGCTGAGCGAGGAAGTCGCAGAGGTTGAGCCATTCAAGACAGTGATTATCTTGCATTTTATGCGGGAATGGCCGTTCGTGCTGTATGCGGTTGTGCTGCTGTCCGCCGGTCTGTTCGTCGAGCGTTTCTTCTGCCGCTATCTGTGTCCACTGGGCGCTGCGCTGGCGATTCCCGCCAAGCTGCGCATGTTCGACTGGCTGCGGCGCTACCGCGAATGCGGCAGTCCGTGCCAACGCTGTGCCAACGAATGTCCGGTGCAGGCCATCCATCCCGAGGGTCATATCAATCCGAACGAATGCATCCAGTGCCTCCACTGTCAGGAACTGTATCATGACGACCATCGCTGCCCGGTCATGATCCAGCGCCGGCTGAAGAGCGAGCGCCGTACGGCGGTGATCGGCAGTCCGCCACCACCGGCCGGAAAGGTGGCGCCAAATAGCAAACCACCTTTACCCGTCCCGACGCGCTAGCCCAAAACTGCGCTATTTGATCCAGCGCAAAGACACCAGGCAGGTTACCCCGTATCGCAACTCTTGAGACCCAGCGTCGCGAGAGGAAGATTTTTGTGTCCTATTGGCCCACTTGTGATTTTGAGGCGGTGTTCATTCCTGCCTATCGGACGGATTCTGAGCCGCCGTGTCGGTCATCGCCGGACTGCCGGATTTGCCGCCGAACTGAGTAGTTTCCGGCCCTATTTGTCTACCCGATTCCGTGCCTTCAATCGCGAAGCATAAAGAGGAGTCCGACGCTGGCCAACAGCCTGGCGGGTGAGTTCGCGTCCCGGCCGAAGGCGAAAGGCGGAGCCGTCGGGCATCGATGCTCTTTGGACACTGCAAAGCCGATTGTGAGGCATGAAGCCTGCCTCCCACGGAGAGTCGGACACTTAACGTTTTCACGGGCATAGCCTGGACACGCTGCTGCCTCGACTAAAAATCCATTGCCGCGTGCACCACAGAGAGGACCTGATCATGTCATCCGAAGAACCACACCGCCCCGTGCCCCGTCCGGTCCAGGATTCTGATGAGGCCAAGGACACTCAGGCAAGCAGCGTACGGAGGCGAGGCTTGCTTGCAGGAACCGCGACGATCGCCGGATTTGCCGGCGCCGGCGTAGGTGGATTTTTGGCACTATCGCGCGCTGCGATGGCCCAATCGCGCGCCGCCGCTCAGAGCATCGAGGTAAAGCCGGGTGATCTCGACGAATATTACGGCTTCAACAGCAGCGGCCAGACGGGAGAGGTGCGCATCATGGGCATCCCTTCGATGCGCGAGTTCATGCGCATCCCGGTGTTCAATCGCGACAGTGCGACCGGCTGGGGCCTGACCAACGAGAGCCGCAAGATTCTGACCGAGGGATTGTTGCCGGAAACGCGCAAATTCCTGGAAACACGCGGTGGCAGCTTCGTGAACGGCGACGCGCACCATCCTCACATGTCCTTTACGGACGGCACGTATGACGGGCGCTATATATTCGTCAACGACAAAGCCAACTGCCGGGTCGCTCGGGTTCGTTGCGATGTCATGAAGTGTGACAAAATCATCGAGATTCCGAACGCATCCGACATCCACGGTTTGAGGCCGCAGAAATTTCCCCGCACCGGCTATGTCTTCGCCAACAGTGAGCACATTATCCCGATCCCAAACGATGGGTCCGTACTGAACGACGACAAGACCAAATACTGGTCCGTCTATACCGCGATTGATGGCGATACCATGAAAGTGGCCTGGCAAGTGCTGGTGGATGGTAACCTGGACAATACGGACGCGGACTATCAGGGCAAGTATTCGTTTTCCACCTGCTACAATTCGGAGAAGGGCTTCAACCTCGCCGACATGACTTCGGCAGAACAAGATTGGGCGGTCATCTTCAATCTCAAGCGGATTGAGGATGCGGTCAAGAGTGGCGACTACAAGACGATGGCCGGCGTGCCGGTCGTCGACGGTCGTCACGGCTCACGCTACACGCGTTATGTGCCTATTTCCAACAATCCGCATGGCATAAATACCGCGCCGGACGGCATTCACGTCGTCGTCGCCGGCAAGCTCTCGCCAACCGCGACGGTGTTGGACGTACGCCTGTTCGACGATCTGTTTGACGACAAGATCAAGCCACGCGATGTCGTGGTGGCGGAGCCAGAAGTCGGCCTGGGTCCGTTGCACACCGCGTTCGATGGCAAGGGCAACGCCTTCACCACGACGTTTATCGACAGTCAGGTGGTGAAGTGGAATATCGATAAGGCACGGCGTGCCTTCAAAGGTGAGAAGATCGACCCGATCCTGCAGAAGATCGATGTTCATTACCAGCCGGGGCACAATCATTCCTCCATGGGAGAAACCAAGGAAGCCGACGGGAAGTGGCTGATATCACTGAATAAGTTTTCCAAGGACCGCTTCCTGTCGGTGGGTCCATTGCATCCCGAAAACGACCAATTGATCGATATTTCCAGCGACCAAATGAAGCTCGTGCATGATGGCCCGAGCTTTGCGGAGCCGCACGATATTTGCATTGTGCATCGTTCCAAGGTGCAGCCGATGGCGATCTGGAAGCGCGATGACCCGATGTGGGAAGATGCGCGCCGACAAGCTGCGAAGGATAACGTCAAACTCGAGGAAGCGGCCAACATCATTCGCGATGGAAACAAGGTGCGGGTCTATATGACCTCGGTTGCGCCCGCTTATAGCCTCGAAAAGATCGAGGTAAACCAGGGCGATGAGGTAACGATCACCATTACCAACCTGGACGAAGTGGAGGATCTGACGCACGGGTTCACGATCGTCCGCTACGGCGTGATGATGGAAATCTCGCCCCAGGAGACGTCATCCGTTACCTTCATCGCGGATCGGCCGGGCGTGCATTGGTATTATTGCCAGTGGTTCTGCCATGCGCTGCACATGGAGATGGCGGGGCGCCTTCTCGTTGCACCGCGCAAAGTATGAGGTATCGGCTGGGATTGGTCCCCGCCACGTGCGCCGTTTGTTGCGTTGTCCTCACCGCGTCAGCATACGCGGCGAGGATCGACGTACCGGCGGGTGATCATATCCGGACAGCGGTGGCAGCGGCGGCGGCAGGCGATGTTCTGATACTCGAATCCGGGGTGCATGACGGTCCGGTGGTGATTGACCGTGCATTGTCACTCGAAGGTAACCCCGGCGCCATCATCGACGGTCACAGTCAGGCAAGCACAATCGAGATAGCGGCACCGAATGTCAGCATCAGGCATCTGAGCATACGGAATTCCGGGCGAAGCTTGGCCCAGATGGATGCCGGCGTATTTCTGAGCCAGGTTGCCACCGACGCGGTGGTGGAAGACAACGAACTCACGGACAACCTCGTGGGGGTCTGGGTGCATGGTGCGTCAGGAGCGATCGTACGGGCGAATCGGATCGCGGGATGGGCCGCGCGGAACCTGAACGACAGCGGCAACGGCATCTATGTCTGGAACGCGCCGGGCGCGCAGATCATCGACAACGATATTACCGGTGGGCGCGACGGTATTTTCACCAACGCCAGCCGCAACAACGTCTTTCGCGGCAACCGGATACATGGCGTCCGCTTTGCGGTCCATTACATGTACACGCAGGACAGTGAGATAAGCGACAATGTCTCGGTCGGCAATCACGCTGGTTTCGTCATCATGTATTCCCCACACCTGACGGTGCGCAACAATATCTCCGACGGCGATCGCGACCACGGCATGCTCTTCAACTTCGCCAACGGATCGCTGATCGAGGGCAACGCGGTGCTGCATGGCGGGGACCAGTGTGTCTTCATTTATAACGCCAACAAGAATCGTTTCGTTGGTAACTGGTTCGAGGGGTGCCGCATCGGCATTCACTTCACCGCCGGGTCGGAAGGCAATGTCATGACCGGGAATGCCTTCGTGGGCAACAAAACCCAGGTTATGTATGTAGGCACCCGCGATCTGGACTGGTCGGAGCACGGCCGGGGCAATTACTGGAGCGACAATCCGGCGTTCGATCTAAATGGCGATGGCATCGCCGATACCGCCTATCATCCGAATGATTTGGTAGACCAGGTGGTCTGGCGCTATCCGGCGGCAAAGCTGCTGCTGAACAGCCCAGCCGTACAACTCGTCCGCTGGGCGCAGTCGGCCTTTCCGAACCTACATCCGGGCGGCGTGATCGACAGTGCGCCGCTGATGCGGCCGCCCTACGTGCCCGCCGCGCATTATCGCGACCCTTCGCCACGTCCCGTCCTAGCAGCGAGACTTGGTCCATGATGAGCGCATCGGTAAGGCTCAGCAGCGTCTCAAAGCAGTATGGCCCCCTGCATGCTGTCGCCGGGCTGAATCTTGAACTGCACGAGGCCGAGCGTGTCGCCCTGGTGGGTCATAATGGTGCGGGCAAGAGTACGTTGATCAAGCTGATGCTTGGCGTGATCCGGCCGACCGAGGGACATATCGAAGTATTGGGGGTCGAGCCTGCTCATCGTGGCTTCGCGGCCGTGCGGATGGCGATGGGCTTCCTGCCGGAGAACGTGGTGTTCCCGCCATCGATGACCGGTGCGGAAGTGCTTTCTTTCTATTCGCGGCTGAAGCACCAGCCGGTTTCACGCAATCGAGCACTTCTGGAGCGCGTCGGCATCGCCGAAGCGGCGGGCCGTTCGGTTCGCACCTACTCCAAGGGCATGCGACAACGCCTGGGTTTGGCACAGGCACTGATTGGAGAACCGCGCGTCCTGCTGCTGGACGAACCGACGACCGGTCTCGACCCCGAATCGCGCCAGAGTTTCTACGAGATCGTCACTGAGTTGGGCCAGAGAGGCACGACCGTGTTGCTATCCACCCACGTGCTGGCCGAGATCGAGCATCAGGTGGACCGCGTGATCATGCTGGACCACGGTCGCAAGGTCGCCGACGGGACGCTGTCTGATTTGCGCCGCCTATCGGGATTTCCGACACGCATCAGGGTCGGTCTGGCGACGGGCGTGCGGCTTCATCCGGCGCTTCTGGCAGGCATGGCCGAATGCCGGGATATTGATGAACGGACCGTGGAGATCCTGTGCTCCAACGCGCGCAGCCTTGATGTCCTGCGGTGCCTGCTGAACGCGTCTGTTCCGCTCGCTGGCATCGAAATCGCGCCACCATCGCTTGATGATGTCTATGTCGATATTCTGCGACGGACGGCCGCGGAATGAGACCCGTTCTGATCATGGCTGGCCGTGAATTTCGCGACGGCATTCGCAACCGCCGTGTCGTCGGCACAACATTGCTGATGGCGGCGCTGTCCTTGACCTTGGCCCTGCTCGGAAGTGCGCCCACCGGGACGGTGGGGGCCAGTGCTCTGTCAGTCACCGTTGTAAGTTTGTCCAGCCTGACGATTTTCCTAGTACCGCTGATTGCACTGCTGATTTCATATGACGCGATCGCTGGGGAGGTGGATCGTGGCACCATGCTGCTGTTGCTATCTTACCCTGTGACGCGCTGGCAGATTCTTGCGGGCAAATTCATCGGCCATGTCTGTATCCTTACGCTCGCAACCATTCTCGGTTACGGCGCGGCCGGTGTGGCCGTGGGCATCGCCAACGGTGCTGCCGAGCAAGGCGCCGCCGCATCTTTCGTGATGATGCTAGGGAGCAGCGTGTTGCTCGGAGCGACGTTCATCGCGCTCGGCTATGTCATTAGCGTAGTGGTGTGGGACCCGCGAACGGCCGCGGGCGTTGCCATCGGTGTCTGGCTTTTCTTTGTCGTGCTCTACGATATGGCATTGCTTGGTCTGCTCATTGCCGATCAGGGCAAGAGCATCACGCCAACCGTGCTGAGCGTAATGCTGCTCGCCAATCCCGCGGATATCTTCCGGCTGCTCAACCTTACTGGATTCTCCAATATCAGCACGCTGTCCGGCATGGCGGGGTTGTCGGCACAGGTGATGTTTGGCGGAGCCACGCTGGTCATCGCGCTCGTTGCCTGGATCGTGGTGCCGCTCTCGGCCGCGGGCCTGATCTTCGCGCGGAGGCAAATATGATGTGGCTCCGGTGGCTCGTCCTTCTGTCGGTGCTCGCGACGACGGCGTGCCTTCATGATTCGTCGTCCGATAAAGCGCCGCCAGCGCAGGAGTTTGGGCAGGGACAGGTCGCCGAGTTCTGCGGCATGTCGCTACAGGAACATAACGGCCCGAAAGCTCAGATCTTCGTCAAGGATCGCGTCGCGCCCTATTGGTTTGCATCCGTCCATGACATGTTTGCCTTCACGCTGCTGCCGGAAGAGCCGCGAGCCATCGTCGCGATTTATGTCAACGACATGGGCCATGCACGCAACTGGGACCACCCCGAGCCAGGCGTTTGGGTCGAAGCGCACAAGGCCTTCTTCGTCATTGACAGCCGCAGACACGGCGGCATGGATGAGGACGAGGCAGTGCCGTTCAGCGACACCGCCGCCGCCCGGGCATTTATCGGGCAGAATGGCGGGCGCATGGTTCGCTTCAAAGAGATGCCGACGGACTATATTCTACCAAATGCCGACGGCGGCACTGCACCGGGGAAATCCTGAAAGGCACGATCGTGACAGCCACCAAACTCGCGCGCCGTCGATTTATTCGAATTCTGGCCGCCGCTCCCGGGTTTGCGCTACCGGCAGTTCATGGGCATGCCGAGGAACGCGCGGCGGATGATGCCGACGAACATCTCCATGTCTGGCGCGGGGCGGCCCTGGGCGCGGATGCCATGATCCAGTTGCATCATCCGGATGCGCAGGTGGCGCACCGCCTTATCGCCCGGGCGATCGTGGAAGTTTCCCGGCTGGAACGGGTGTTCAGCCTCTATGACGATCAGTCGGCGATCAGCCGCCTCAATCGGGTTGGGGTTTTGGATGATCCTCCGGCCGAACTGGTGATGCTGCTCGGACAGAGCGAGCAGTTCAGCCAACTGACGGCGGGGGCGTTCGATGCGACCGTGCAGCCGCTGTGGGATTTATATGCCGAGCATTTCACTGGGGTGAACCCGGACCCGAACGGGCCGTCTCATGCGGCGATTGAAGCGGCGCTGCAACGGGTCGGTCATGCCGCTGTGGAGGTGGACACGCGACGGATCCGATTCGTGCACCCACGCATGGCGATTACGCTG
The DNA here is from genome assembly GCF_009765975.1 of Acidisphaera sp. S103. Classification (GTDB taxonomy): domain Bacteria; phylum Pseudomonadota; class Alphaproteobacteria; order Acetobacterales; family Acetobacteraceae; genus Rhodopila. Next base: position 340,140 of record NZ_LMUJ01000054.1, read on the forward strand.
AATGGTATCGCCCAGGGCTATATCACCGATTGTATCGTCGACTTGCTGCGCGAGGAAGGCATAGACCGGTCACTGGTGGACATGGGCGAAACCCGCGCGATCGGCAGCCGCCCGGACGGCAGTCCCTGGATCGTCGGGCTTGAGGACCCGGCAGCGCCTGGCCATGTGACGCAGAGGATCACAATCGACAATCGAGCCGTCGCCACCTCCGGCGGATATGGCACGCTGCTCGACCCGGCGGGGCGCTTTAACCACATCTTCAACCCTGCCACGGGCGGCACGAGCTGGCGCTATGCCTCCGTTTCGGTGGTAGCAGGCACGGCGGCAACCGCGGATGCTTTGTCCACGGCTTTTTCGCTTCTGCCTATCGAGATGATGCAGCCGATCGTGTCGCAACTGGGTCTGCGTCTCTATCTGGTCAAGCCGGATGGACAGCGCACGGAATTGGGTACGGCCTGAAAAGAGTGCGGGCCGCGGGTGCGGTCCGCATTCTTTTCGCACCATCATTTAGGTGCGGTGGCTGCCGCGAACAGCTTCGCGAATGCCGGCTTCGCCTTCCCTGGCTGCGGAACGGCTTCTGCTTTCGCAAGGTTGACCGACGGGTCGCCAACGACGATCAGGGCGACCATCCCCATGCCATAGTGGGGCGTACATTCCGCGCCATAGACGCCGGGCTTGGTCAGGGTAATGGTAAGATCCTTGTTCATCTCACCCTTGAAGGCTTCCGCGCCATCCGGAATCATTCCGTCGATTGACCGAACGTCATGGCCTTTATCCTTTGCAATGAAATGCACCGTGTCACCCGGCTGAATCTTGAGCAACGCCGGATCAAACTGAAACATGCCGTGTGGGGTCATGTTCAATGTATTGACAGTGAAATCAGCTGCATTTGCCGCAGCCGCTCCTGATACAGCGATGGCAGCGGCCATAATCAATTGTTGGGTCAAACGCATCTCAAAACTCCATGTTCGTTTATACACGCCGGGCACTGTGCTCGTCGGGACTCTTCCTTGACGTCCGCACCGGTCTTCCCAGAAAACCGAGCTCCATTTCGATTGGTCTCAAGCGTCAACTCTGTTGGTGGTCCGGATATGACTTCCTCGGTGGTCCCACCCCGACGCAGGCGAAAATCAGCACTCCACGCTTCGCTTCCTTCATCGCGAGCAATATGCGACCGGCTCCGCTGGCTGTCCTTGCGATAGAACAAGTTGCAAGATCTTTGTCCGCCCTCAGTGCATACACGTCCGTACGACGCCGCGCTTGGGGCATCTCGGCGCCACACTCCAAAGATAGGAATGTCCCGACCATTCGCCAAAGCACATGCCCAGGAGCGTGCCGGGCAAATTTCGCCTGTCATTCGTAACTGTCCTTTCCGGATCATGTGCATGAGTCGACCCCGGCAAGCGTTACGGAGGCTGACCCGAAAGATTTGAACCCCAGCATACAATGAGAACCGCCTCGAAATCGGCCGGCTGTTACCTACATCAAGCCAGAAACTGGGAAAATCCGATCAAACAGAAGACTTCTTAACAGCCTGTCAGACCTACCCGCCTGCACTCGCTTCCGCTCCCCTTGATCCACATCAAGGCCAATTGTCGTCGACAAGATCAGACAGACCCGCCTAATGTCGCACAGCATCTAAATCGGCTCTGCTTCACTCGCTGTGGAACCCGGGCGATGTTGCACGTGCCGTCGCGAGACGGCATCAGGAAGGATGGAAACATCAGCATTGTGGGCGCCCGTGGCAAAGCAGAGTGTCTCGCTTGTAGAGCGCGGCGGTCGCGGGTGGACGGTCTCTGTGGACAGCCATGGTGACGCAGACTGTCCGATCTGCGGGACGCGGTCGAAATCCCGGCATGGGTCGTATATCCGATCTCTTCAGGACTTGCCGGCACAAGGGACGGCGGTCTTGATCCGCGCCCGAGTGTCCCGATGGCTTTGCCGGAATGATCAGTGTGAACGTCGCACTTTCGCCGAGCGTCGACCGGATCTCGCAACCCCGCGGGCACGACGCACCACGCGCATGGCCGGCATCGTACGGCTGTTCGGTCATGCCGTCGGTGGGCGCCCGGCCGAACGGCTGCTGGCCCGCCTGGGCATGGCGCTCGGCCACACCACCATATTGCGACATGTGAAGTGCGGCGCCTCTGGCGGGTCAGCGACGCTGCGAGTGGCTGGAATCGATGATTGGGCCTGGAAGAAGGGCACGACCTACGGGACGATGATCGTGGATCTCGAGCGGCGGCAGGTGGTCGACGTGTTGGCGGATCGCTCGGCGGATTCGATCGCCGAGTGGCTCCGCGGGCACCCAGAGGTCGAAATAGTCAGCCGGGACCGGGCCGGACTCTACGCCGATGGTGCACGGCAGGGAGCGCCACAGGCACGCCAAATCGCGGATCGGTTTCACCTGCTCCTGAACTTTCGGGAAGCCGTCGAGCGACAGCTGGGAGGGTTGGGTCCGCCGATCCGGCGAGGGCCACCTTCGCTCGCGAACGACGACGTCGACCCGACGGTGACGCTCACCGGTGACCAGCCCCGCGTGTCAGAGGCCGAGCGGCAGGCTTTAACGCGGCAAGGCCGCGATGCTGATCGCCAGGTCCTGTTCGACCAGATCAGGGCCTTGTACGACGCTGATGTGACGATCAAGGATATTGCCAAGCAGCTGGGACTCGGTCTGCGGCGCGTTCAGCGGTGGGTCCGCCTGATTGAGCTTCCCGCCCGAAACGCTATGGCGCCGAAGCCGTGCACGCCGGCATATTATGGCGCGTATCTGGAGGCGCGCTGGGCGGAAGGTGTCACTGCGGTGAAGGTGCTGTTGGCGGAAATCAGCCAGCGCGGCTACACCGGATCCCATAGTCATCTGGCGCGCTTTCTTGCGCCATGGCGAATGGCGATCACCACGATGCCTGCCGACCCTTCTTGCCAGCTCCAGACGGAGGCTAGAATACCGCCGCAGATGGCGGCCCAGGACCCGATGACCGGTCGGCGGATCTCGTCGCTTACTGCGGCAGCGCTTTGTGTCAAGCCGCGCGGCGAGATGACGCCCCGGCAAATCGTCAATGTTGATTTGCTCAAGGCGACGTCAGCGGAGTTCGCCACGATGCGCGGACTGGCGATGCGGTTCGCCGGACTGCTTCGAGGCAGCGACATCGGAAAGCTGGACGTATGGTTGCGCGACGCGCGACATTGCGGGCTTCACGCCATACGAAGTTTCGTCAGAAAATTGCGCCAGGATATCGACGCGGTTCGGAACGCCATCCTTGAACCCTGGAGCAATGGCCAAGTCGAAGGCCAGATCAATCGATTGAAGACGCTGAAGCGGGCCATGTACGGTCGCGCGAGTGTTGAGTTGCTTCGCGCCAGAATGATGCCGTTAAACTAAAGATTCCACAGAGAGTGAAGCAGAGCCACGATCTTTGCGCCCTTTGCCCGCCTCCACACGAATGACCATGCGCCGGCTGTCGATTGCCGCTGGTCTCAATCGGACCGCCTCGGAAACGCGCAACCCCGCCGCGTAGCAGACTGTCAGGATCACGCGCTGCTTCAGGCTTTTCATCGCGTCCAGGAAAGTGGCGACCTCCGCCGGGCTCAGCACTTCGGGAAGCTGGTGCGGCTGCCGGCAGGTGGGGATATCGTCCTTGATGTTCCATGCCCGCCGCAGGGTGACGGTATAGAGGAACCGAAGCGCCGCCACCGCGACCGAGATCGAACTGGCCGCCAGGCGCTTGTCACGGGCCAGGAAAATCTGCCAAGCCCGGATCTCGGCCGTCCCGAGAAGTTCCGGCGACCTGTGAAAATGACGAGCGAACCTGTCGACCTGTTCGACGTAGCAGACCTGAGTCCGAGGCGCGAGGTTCCGAATCTGCATGTCCTCGATCATGCGTTGGCGAAGTGGGGTCATGACCAACTCCTCTGTGAGATAAACAGCGCCACATGGCGCCGCCGCATCGTCTCTCAGTTGAGTCGTTAGGCCAGGGGAGCGCCGGACAGTTGCCGCAAACGGATCCCACGATATTGGAAAACGATAGTCTATATCACAAGAGTCCCGCGTAGCGGGTTAGTCCAACTACTGGTTGCGGGGCATCGGGGCCTTTGGACATCACCGGTTTCTCGTGGTCTTGCCGCTCAGCAGGAAAAAGCCGTCTCGCTTGACAACCTCAGCGATTGCGTCAGTTTTGCGAGCTATTGGCTTTACACGCCTGCCGCCCATTGGTCGCCATGGGGCATAATCCGCCGGAAGGTTGTTCCCGGCGGGGTCGGAGGTAAAGCCGCTCACCGCCGTGTGCGTTTCGGATGTGAATATGTAAGTCTTCGCACCGTCGGCAACTGCGGCAATCCGCATGATATAGAAGCCGTCGCGCTGCACCGCCTGAGCTACATGCTCGGACGAGATTAGGGGTGCCAATATGCCGTCGACCGCTAGAGCCGCATCATCGAAATGTTCCCAGGGCGCATACTCCCCTGGCAGATTGTTGCCGGCAGCATCGGCGGTGAAGCCGTACTCTCTTGGATCATTGACTGACCGGAAAAGCGAGAGTCTCATCATGACCGCACAGCACCACTGGGTATGGTTGACGGGGGCTGCTTCCCCCTGATCCAAATCGCGTAAGCGCGTGCGCTCGCTTCCCACTGTAGCGACTCTTCAAGCGGCCCAACCCCGATCCCGATTACGCTGCCCCCCTCGTGTATCACGCGACGCGCGGCTTCAATGGCCGTCGCTGGCGTCGGGTGCGTGGTGACCTGCTCAAATCCAGCAATTCGACATTGGACATGCCATTCCATAGACAATTCGATTAATTGAATCGGCCTCCTTATGCCAAGGTGGTACTTCTACCTACGCAGCGCTCGCTGCTCCTTCTGCGCCAGCTTCCGCCAGACGACCGGCGACAGAATGATCCTCCGCGCCTTCCCGGCCTCTGCCATCCGAGGGCATTATCACGCTAATCTGAGGGTGGACGGCGTAACGGTGTGGATCATCTTACCGAGCCGGTTATACGGTGTTTTGGGTGCTCATTTCCTGGCACCAGACATTAAAGGCCTGTGTCCGGATCTGGCGGCTGCCCGTGGATGTCGACGGGGACGGAAGTGGCTGTAAATTGAAGAGCGGGCGGAGACGAAGTCCTTGGCTTGCCGGGACGATTCGAACCGTTGCATCTGCTGCTCTCGTCGTCGCGTCGGCCGATGTGAGTTCTCCAGTATTATGTGGCACCAGCCACTACAGTGGCGATGGGGCGGGCGACAGGCTACAATATGTGATTTGGGAAAGGCCAAACACCGTTGCTGGACTGATGGAGGAGAGCCGTGACTTGGCCGCTCGCCTCAGGATCGCTCAGACCGAGATCGAGACGCTTATCGCCGGCATCGATACTATCGACATGGTGTTGAAGTTGTTCGCCCCGGAGATCAGCGGAGCGGATGCCAAGCCCATGCAGCTTCCGATCCCCTATGCAGCACGACGATGTGAGATGACGAACAGAGGCATCGTTTACGGCGTCTATATCGACGCGGCAAAGCTGTAGGATACGCCTCGTCCACCACGGCAATTCCTAGGCGGCCTGGAAATGCTAGCTCCGGACAACATGTTCAGGGCTGGACGATGGCGGTAGCGGAGCCTCCGCGACGCCAATCACATGCTGGATCGCCCGTATAAGGTCGGCTTCAAGAAACGGTTTTTGCAACGTCGTCGCGCCCGGCCGCTTCCGTTGCATCGGCGCACCGCTGGTGAAGACACAGGGAACGGTTCGGGTCCGAAGGATGCGGTCTACCGCTGACAGACCACTCCCCTCCAGCAATTGCTCGTCCACGATCATCAGACCGGGCCTGCAACGGGCTGCCGCGGCGACCGCATCTTCCTCGGTGGTGGCGACCGGGCAGACGTCATAGCCCATATCACCCAGCATTTCCGCTAGCAGCAAGCCGATCATCGCGTCGTCCTCGACAACCAGGACCTTGAGCGCGCTCATCGTGATTGCTCACGTGCCGGCCGGACAACCGCTAAGTCCTTTTCAACGCATGCCTGTCCAGACGATTGCTTCGCCTGGACATCGCCGGCGCCCCTGTTCGGCCGATGGCTTCGCTCCACCGGCACGGCCTGCCGCGATCGGTTCTCCAAAAGCATTGCGCTCTCCAAGGTTTCACGGCACGGCCAATCGATAGCGTCACACCAGAGCCTTTAGCCGATGATCGGCCGGTCGATATAGCCTCGGAAAGTACTCATAGCCCGCACCGCGCCAGAATCGTGAAAGACAAGGTTCGCCGTGATACCGAGAGTGTGCTAAGGTACATCTTTCGGCTTACAAGCGGCTGCGGGAACACGCGAAAGACAGCAATCATGCCAGACAGCCAGCCGGACCGGGCTAAATCGGGCCGTCGCCCCCTCGCCCGCGACCCGCCTCCTGGCATCGCTGATTTCCCAATCGTCGGGATTGGCGCCTCGGCGGGTGGGCTGGATGCATGCAGGAAATTTCTCGCCGCACTGCCAGCCAATAACGGCATGGCCTTTATCCTCGTACAGCATCTCGATCCAACGCACGAAAGCATGATGGTCGAGTTGTTGGCCGGCTTCACACCGATGACCGTTCTCCAGGCAACCGAGGGAATGCCGGTCGAACCCGATCATCTCTACATCATCCCGCCGGGCACCTATTTGTCGGTCATCGACGGGACGCTGCGCCTCTCACAGCCCCAGGCGCGCCATGGTGCGCGGCTTCCATTCGATTTTTTGCTGCACTCATTGGCCGCCGACCGGGGCGCATGGGCGCTGTGTGTGGTGCTGTCGGGCACCGGGACCGATGGCAGCCTGGGCTTGCAGGCTATAAAGGCAAGAGGCGGCTTTGTCGTCGCGCAGGACCCCGACGAAGCCGAGTATGGCGGAATGCCGCGAAACGCCATCTCAACCGGCGGCGTGGACCTTGTTTTGCCGGTGGAACGCATTCCGGGGGCACTCACGCAGCGCGACCACCGGCACGCAAGCGTGCCCGGCGGGAACGGCATATTCGATCAGGATACCGCCAGCGACTGGCTGCCAACGATCATCGATCTTCTCCGTGCCAGGACAGCTCACGATTTCACGCTCTACAAGCCGGGCACGCTGCAGCGCCGGATCGAGCGGCGCATGGTGATGGCAGCGGTCGATATCCGGGATTCGGATCGGTATATAAAAATCCTGCAAAACGACCCAAACGAACTCAACCTGCTTGCCAAGGATTTGCTTATCAACGTCACCGGCTTCTTCCGTGACCCAGCGGTCTTCGATCTGCTGGCGAAGAAAATCATTCCGGATCTGGTGCGCAGCCATGCACCCGACAAGCCGATGCGGATCTGGGTCGCCGGATGCAGCACGGGCGAAGAAACGTACTCTCTCGCCATGCTGTTCCGCGAAGAAATTTCCGCCGCCAATCTGGGCATCAAGCTCCAGGTCTTCGCCTCCGACGTCGATCCCGACGCCATAGCCAGCGCTCGAGAGGGCCTTTATCCCGCCAGTATGAAAGCGGACGTTGCCGCCGAACGGATCGCGCGTTTCTTTTCGAAGGAAGAACACAGTTACCGGGTTTCGCCAGAGCTTCGTTCCGCCGTGGTATTCACGGTGCAGGATGTACTGGCCGATCCGCCGTTCTCGCGTCTCGATTTTGTTTCGTGCCGGAATCTACTGATCTACCTGCGCCCGGAGGCACAGGCGAAGGTCGTGGCGCTGTTCCATTTTGCCCTGAGCGAAGGTGGCATCCTGCTACTGGGAACATCGGAAACCACCGGCGCTGACGACGGCAAGTTCGAGGTCATATCGAAGGCAAGCCGGATATACCGGCACATCGGACGCAGCCGGCCCGGGGAATTCGGTTTTATCCGGGGGCCAGGCGACGGCATGCGCGCGCCGACCCGGCCGGGCCAGCCGACGCACCCGTCACGCCAGGCGGTTCTGGCGGAACTGTGCCGGCGCATGGTGATGGAGACATACGCACCGGCGGCCGTACTGATCAACCGAAAGCACGAATGCCTGTTCTCCCTGGGTCCGACGGACCGGTTCCTGCGCGTCGTACCTGGGCACCCGTCCCACGATCTGCTGGCGATGGCTCGGCAAGGCGTACGGACCAAGCTTCGTTCGGCGATCCAGCAGGCCAGCCAGGAAAACGTCCGCATCGTCATCGCCGGCGGCCGGATCAACGAAGACAGTCACGCCGGCACGTTCAGCATCGCCGTGCAACCAGTACGCAACGACGGCGAGGATCTGCTGCTGATCTGTTTCGTTAACGACCCGAAAGCCAAGCTGGTCCGCGACAGATCGGGTGCCTCCCAGGACGGTCCGCGGGTTACAGAACTGGAGCATGAATTGGAAGCGACGCGAACCGAACTTCAGGGCGCCATCCACAATCTGGAAATTTCGGGTGAGGAACAGAAGGCGATCAATGAAGAAGCGTTATCCGTGCAGGAGGAATATCAATCCACCAATGAGGAATTGCTGACCTCGAAAGAAGAACTACAATCGCTGAACGAGGAACTGACCGCGCTGAACAGCCAGTTGCAGGAAACGCTGGAACGGCAACGCACGACTTCCAACGATTTGCAGAACGTCCTTTACAGCACCGATGTCGCGACACTGTTCCTCGACAAAGACCTGAACATCCGCTTCTTCACGCCGGCCACGAAGGCGCTGTTCAGCATCCTTCCCGGCGATATCGGACGCCCGCTGTCGGATTTGAACTCGCTGGCCGAGGATGGCAACCTGCTGGCCGATATCCGGTTGGTGCTGCGGACCCTGGAGCCGACGGAGCGGGAGATCGAAACACAGGCGGGCTTCTGCTTTATCCGCCGTATCCTGCCATACCGGACGCAGGACGACAGCATGGAAGGGGTCGTCATCACCTTTGCCGACATCACCGAACG